>JAAXVL010000049.1 GCA_013335535.1 Azonexaceae bacterium | reverse complement strand
TATTGAAAGCACCGCATTCTTCAGAGACAAATTGATTCCCTGATTTGGCAACGCTTTGTCAACCCTAACGGTATCGGTAAATCCACCGACCAATCCACCGCCTACCCCAACTTTACCCTGCTGCCCCCAACGGCAGACGAATACACCGAAATGCTGGCCGACATCCCGGGGCCGATTCTGCTGGCTGCGGCGCGGGAACACATCAGCCGCAAAGCCTTTTTCCCGACCATCAGCGAACTGCGCGATGCCGCTTTCGGGCTGATGGAAGCCGCACAGGAACTGCCCGACCCCTACCAGGCCTGGGCCGAGCGCTGGCGGGCCTTTCGCAGGCGCTTTCCAGTAGGTTTCTCTGTCTTTTCCTGTGCACTGGCCAAGGCTTGTCCTCAAAGTAATGTCAAAAGTCCTGCTTTGTCAGAATTTTGGCTAAAGTCTCGCCTGCTACATTCCCGATGGTTTGGGTTCAATCAGCTTCCGAAGGAACTGAAACAGGTCCCTGTTGATATGCTCCATGGAGGTTCCCCAGACGAGCACGGAGAAGCTCATGAACAAAAGGCCCAGGAAGATGGTCAGAGGAAAGCTGGTCATGAGAATGTTGATCTGGGGGGCGAATTTCGACATGAGCCCCAGCCCGAACTGGGTGATGATGTTCGCCCACTTGGCCGTCTCCAGTGAAACCCCATCCGTTCCGGCCAATCTGGTGGACACGAAGTTCAACCTGGGCTCTATGAACAAGATGTTCACCGCAGTCGCCATCCTGCAGCTCGTCGAGCAAGGCAAGTTATCTGTGGGCGACAGAATCATTGACGTTTTACCGGATTATCCTAATCGGGAAGTTCCCGCTGAAGTCACAATCGATCAGCTTCTGACCCATACAGCCGGGATGGGCGATTGCTTCACTGGCGACTTCTTCACCACCCCTCCCGAGCAGCTCAAGACTGTCGCGGGTTACCTGCCTCTATTTGTGGATAAGCCGCTGCAATTTGAACCCGGTACGCAATATGCCTACAGCAACGAAGACTATATTGTGCTGGGACTGATCATTGAGAAAATTACTGGGCAAAGCTATTTTGATTACGTTCGGGAAAATGTTTACGCTCTCGCTGGTATGGTCAACACCGATGCGTTCGACTTGGATACCCCCGTGCCCAACCTGGCGATCGGTTATACGACCCAGGATGCTGAAGGCAACCAGACGGGTGAGTTGGCAGACAATACGCCGCTAATGCCGGTCAAAGGCACGCCCGCCGGAGGTGGGTACTCGACGGCTGGTGATTTGCTCAGCTTCAAGGAGGCGTTGTTAGGCAATAAGCTCCTCAGTCCCGAGTTCACCAATCTCCAAACTGCCCGCGCCGCCCTCGACGCGGCCCGCGCCAACGAAGCCCGCGTCAGCCGCCAACTGGAGGAGGCGGAGGCGCAGGCGGAGGCGTGGTATCTGTGACGGCCGGCTCGGGCGAAAAGGCTTTTTCAGCTTGAGCGGCGCGTTTGGATCCAGGTCTGCGCTGGCCTGTTGGCGGCGCCTGAACAGCCAGTCTTGTATGGCAAGCTGTTTAGCCTGGTCAGAATTCTGGTAGCGCCGCAGCCACTTCCTGGCGCGCGGGGGTAGCCCATCTGGAGTTCTCATCTGGATGATCTTTTGCTAATCTTCCTCGATATGCAGGTTCATCTGGGCGTCCAGCTCCGCCAACCGCGCGATCGTGGCGGACGTGGCGCGCGAGAGGTCGTTCCGGCCCGACTTCCGGATGGCCTTCTGCTCCGACCCGACCCGCGTGA
>JAAXVL010000048.1 GCA_013335535.1 Azonexaceae bacterium | reverse complement strand
AGCTTGTCCTGCACCGGCCCGGGTGGGTTCCATCCCTTCTGGCGCAGCCAGTTGAAGGCCAGGGCGGTAAAGGCGCTGAGGTAAGGATCGACGTATTCATCTCTTGGCACAAAGTAGGCCATGCCCCCGTTGGGGGCCTGATGTTCCGCCGCAAGGGCCAGCGTCTTGCCAACCAACTCCTGGCTGCCATCCCAGGCAAACGCCTTGTCCAGATAAGGTCTCAGGGAGTGGTAGAAGGATGCTCCCACCGCCTTGGTGATCCTCTGTTCCCAGCATGTATAAGGGTAAGTCTGCAGGTACTTGAAAGCGCCTTCGAGCCCGCTGGCAAAGTATTCGGCCTTGCTGTGACCGAAATGATGCCGCTCATCGGGTGGGCGCGCCGCGACAATCAGCATAGCCAAAGCCATCATTGCGGCGACCAGGTTCACCAGCGATTCCAACGCGTCCGAAAGCAAACCGACCGAGCCGGTCAGGTAATAGGCACCCGCCGTCAGCCCGATCGGGACGATCGCCGCGACGATAGAGAGCCAGGCGAAGCGCGTGAGCGAGGAACGCTCCATGAAAGAGTCCCGAGCGTCTCGATTAATTCAGATCAAAAAGGCCGGCGACCATGGCTTTCCGTTACAAAAAATGGCGCCATGTCCGACGCCCGAATCAGCCTTCATTGAGGGGGGAGCGGCCCTTCGGGAGTCAATGCTTTCACCACGATCACCTGCAAGGTTTCCGGCAGTTTCAGTTCGAGCGCCTGGGCACGGGCGACTTCGGACATCTTTAGCCAAGTCTTGCGCACGATACCGATCAGTTTGTCCTCATCCTGTCCGCCGGCAAAGGCGGGAAAATAGTGCTCCAAAAAAACCAGGCAGGCCACATCCTCAATCAGCTGCACTTCCGGGTCACGTTTCAAGCCCCGTTTCGCCACGATTTTCTTCACCACCGCGATGGTATCCCCGTCATATCCCGCCAGCCGTAGCAAGCTCTCCGCCTGTTCCGCGTGAAACCCGTACAGCCGGCTTCGCCATTTGAGATAGCCTTCACGGGTCGCAGGATAATCTCCCCGCGCCACCATCCAGCGCCGTAAATGCTGTGCCCGCGCCGCCAACCGCAGGGCTTCTGGGGCATCCGGCTGCAATTGCTGCAGCCAAGCAGTCATGCGTTGACTGTACAGCAGTTCTTTGGGATAAACACACCCCTCCCACAACTCCTGGTTGGGATCCTCGCAATGGGCCCGGTCGATCGATTCGATGGCTCTCATGAATCTATCATGATCCATTCGTCAATCCTCAGCTGCCATGAGTCATAGAGACTTGATCGAATTTGTTCAGGGGCGGTTTAACCAGGTATATTCTCCACCAGTACCCGAACATAGGAAAGCGTGCTGCCATGCAAGATCCCTGCGTATTCGTGATTTTCGGCTCAACGGGTCATTTGTCCCGCACCAAGCTGCTACCGTCGCTCTACAACCTGGATGTCGCGGGACGACTGCCCGAACGCATCGCCATCTTGTGCGTAGGCCGAAGACCTTGGGACACCGCAAAATGGCGGGAAGAAGTGACCCACATGCTGGAAGAGCGCCTGGGCGAGCGTATGGATAGGCAGAAGCTGCCGCAGTTTCTCGAACGGGTCCACTATTTTCTCGGCGACATCAGCGACGACGACTTTGTCATCGGCAAACCCGACGCCGACGAGATACTTGACGCTGAGAGCAAGCGTCAGTTGAAAGCGCGGCTCCAAGCAATCGCCCAAGAGAGAGAAGAAGCTGATCGGAACAGA
>JAAXVL010000047.1 GCA_013335535.1 Azonexaceae bacterium | reverse complement strand
TCGGCAGCCTGATGCTCCAGTTCGAGGTCTTCGACGAGGGGTGCACGAGCCGGCTCAGCACCGGGAGCTCCCGGGGTACCGTTCGGTATGCGGGGTCGTCCTCCCGGAACGCGACGAACGTGAAGATCTTCTGCACGTCCCTCGATTTCATTACGTCGCCGAGCCGCACGCGCTTGTTCCCGCGCTGTGAACGCGGGATGTTCTTGTTGACCAGAGACATCAGGATGAACCCCTTGAGGTGGTCCTGCCTGCGCATCAGCTCCATGGTCTTCGCCTTTGGCCACGGGGACGGCGGCGGCGGCCCGACTCGCGATCACCTGGAATTCCTGCGCCGAGAGAGAGACCTGGAGGGCTTGCCGCGCACGCGCATGGCCCTGACCAAGCAGCGCACAGCAGTGAAGAACCGCATCCACGCAGCTCTGAATAAGCATGCGATCCAACTGGAAAAATGGAATTGACAGGATATATTCTGCGTTCCCTACCATACCTGATATTCTATATCTCGCTCTTTTACAACAATTGCGAGAGATGAAGATGATCGTTCAATTGCCAGCGTTTATCATGCTGAGCCCAAACCAGTGTATGGGATAAAATCAATTATACTCATAGCGAACGACTCTATGACGTTTCAAATTGTCAAATTTTGTCAACCGGTTATTCAGGCTTAGCCGCCTAAACCCGTGTAGCGCAGCCATAACGCCAACGTCACCACCTGCCAGATCAACAACTCATCATGAAGATCCTGCTTTGACTGATAACGCTGGTAAATTTCTCGCAAGGCCACTATGTTGACATACGCTTCCAAGGGACCCGGATCGCTCATGATAATTTCTTGCAGCAGCGTCGCCTTCACTTCGCCAAAAGCGGCGGTCACCGCTGGGCTATTGACCGTCTTGCCGCCGCGCCAAGTGATTTTTTCCGGCAGCACGTCCGACAGGGCGCGCCGTACAATCATGCGAATCCAACCCTGTTGCAACTTCTGTTGGGGCGGCAGCGCCAGACAAAACTCCACCAGTCGTCTGTCAGCAAAAGGATGACGGCTTTCGATTGCAAAAGCCATGCTCGTTTTATCTGTTAATTCAAAGGCATACGGAATAAGGCCCGAAGTCAATATGGCATGATGTTCTTCCCGCGCGGTGCTGGGCGAGACGGTCTGCTTCGCCCTCAACACCCTCATGCGCTCGGGTAAGGAAATCCGCTTGGCAAACCCCTGGTCAATCAAGTTGCCGACTCGTTGCTCCACGTCATCATAGCCCCGGCATTGTTGCCAGAACCGTCGCAACGGCGCGATGAGCCGCCAGTATTCGGCCGCGCCCGAACCCTGTTGAATGGCCATGTTGAGCTTGCTGATTTTTTTGACCGGTTGATACATCATCACCAGCGCCGCGCCAAATGTGAAGAACTCGTCGAACGACATCCCTATCCAGCGCGCGTAGACAAGCGCCAGCGAAAGCCCGGCGAAGGAGATCGATACCACAATGGGATCAATCGCCGCGCTCGCCCGCGTCACCTTCATCACTCGGCCGAACACAGCCTTTGCCTGCTCGGCAAACCGACGCGATTCCCGCTCTTCCATGCCGTAGGCCTTCACGATCTTGACACCCGTAATCGTTTCCTGAAGCGTCGAGGTAATGTCCGCCAGCTTCTGCTGTCCTTCGCGCGCGAAGCGCCGGACACGCCGACCGAAGAGCGCGACCGGGACAATGCACACCGGAAATAGCACCAGACTGAGCAATGCCAGTCGCGCATCCAGCCAAAACAGGTAACCCATCGAGGCCATCAGAACGAATGGCTCGC
>JAAXVL010000046.1 GCA_013335535.1 Azonexaceae bacterium | reverse complement strand
CGTGGATGCCTTCGGCGCCGGCCACGCAGGGCTTGCCCATGCCGCGGGCGACGACGGCGGCATGCGAGGTCTTGCCGCCGCGGCTGGTCAGAATGCCCTGGCTGGCGAAGAAGCCGTGGATGTCCTCCGGCTTGGTTTCCTCGCGCACCAGGATGACCTTTTCTCCGGCGCGCCCCAGCTTTTCGGCGCGGTCGGCGTCGAACACGGCAATGCCGGTGGCCGCGCCCGGTGAGGCGGGCAGGCCGCGGGCGACGGGCCTGGCCTGGGTCTTCGGGTCCAGCCGGGGGAACAGCAGCTGTTCCAGCATCTCGGGCTGGATCCGCATCAGCGCCTGGGTCTGGTCGATCAGGCCATCCTTGACCATCTCCACCGAGGTGCGCACCAGGGCGGCGGCGTTCATCTTGCCGTTGCGGGTCTGCAGGCAGAACAGGGTGCCCTTCTCGATCGTGTATTCGTAGTCCTGCACTTCCTTGTAGTGGAATTCGAGCTGGTTCCTGAGCTCCACCAGCTGACGGTAGAGGTCGGGCATTTCCCTTTCCAGTTCGGCCACCGGCTTGGGGGTACGGATGCCGGCCACCACGTCCTCGCCCTGCGCGTTGGTGAGGTATTCGCCGAACATGACGTTCTCGCCGGTGCCGGGGTCGCGGGTGAAGCCGACGCCGGTGGCCGAGTCGTCGCCCATGTTGCCGAACACCATGGCCACCACGTTGACCGCGGTGCCGTTGGCCATCTCCGGGGTGATCCTGAACTCGCGCCGGTAGTCCACGGCGCGCTTGCCGCCCCAGGAATTGAATACCGCCTTGATGGCGATTTCCAGCTGTGCGTAGGGGTCGGCAGGGAAAGGCTTGCCG
This sequence comes from Azonexaceae bacterium, assembly GCA_013335535.1. Taxonomy (GTDB): domain Bacteria; phylum Pseudomonadota; class Gammaproteobacteria; order Burkholderiales; family Rhodocyclaceae; genus Azonexus. The sequence goes on along the minus strand of JAAXVL010000046.1, from coordinate 948 downwards.
GTGACGCGCTCGACGACAGCGAGGAAGCGTTCGGCGATGTCGGCCAGGTGGGCAGCGGACAGGCCGACGTCGTGCTTGACGCCGGCTTCCGCCTTGACCGCGTTGAACTCGGCGTCGAAGTCCTCTTCGGGCACGCCGAGGGCGACCTTGCCGAACAGCTGGATGAAGCGCCGGTAGGCATCGTAGCCGAAGCGCTCGTTGCCGGTCTGGGCGATGAGCCCCTGCAAGGTCTCCGGGTTGAGGCCGAGGTTGAGGATGGTGTCCATCATGCCCGGCATCGACATCGCCGAGCCGGAACGCACCGACACCAGCAGGGGGTTGTCGCGGCCGCCGAAAACCTTGCCGGAAGCACGTTCCACTTCCGCCATGTGGTGGCGCACCTGGTCCATCACGCCAATCGGCAGCGTGTGCTCCGCATCATCCAGGTAGGCGAGGCAGGCATCGGTGGAGATGACGAAGCCCGGCGGGACGTTGAGGCCGATCTGGGTCATCTCGCACAGGTTGGCGCCCTTGCCGCCGAGCAGTTTCTTGTTCTTGCCGTCGCCTTCGCTGAAGGCATATACCCATTTGCTGTTCAACTTTCTCTCCTTGAATTCAAATCAAAATCCGTCCGTCGGGGCGCGATGCGATCGGCCGAAGCAGCCCTACCCCGCATGCCCTGTGCTGGCTTGCCGGCGATGATGAGCCCTTTGGTGAAAAACCAGTCGGTCAACCTTCGATACGAAACCGGCCAGCTCGTCGACTGCTGGCACAAATGAATCGCTGCTTATCGAAGCTTAGCCGAAATTCATTTCACACGAATAAATGGGGTCGGACACGATATTCATGACCGGGCGGGGGCAATAATCGTGTCTGACTCTATTGTTCTTGTTACCCTTTTATTCCCGGCAACCAAAGGGGTCAGCACGGCCCCTTTGATTTCCGATTGAAGAAAACCTAAGGGTCAAA
>JAAXVL010000012.1 GCA_013335535.1 Azonexaceae bacterium | reverse complement strand
CTCGGGCTGCGCCCTCAGACAGTCCTCGCCCCTTTTCCGCCAGCCCCTGCGTTGCTCGGCACCTCTCAAGGGGCCCGGTGAAACGAGCCGGGGTTGAGCTTGGGTGCCGAGATGGCAGATTTCAATTTTGGGCGATTTTTCCGGTTGACCGTGGAAGCCCATTTTTTGCAGAGTGACGCTTGAACGTGGACGTTTTTCGGGTCCCCGTGGAAGGCGCTGAGCAACGCAGGCGGGCCGGGGGCTTTCGGCTTGCCATGTTTGAGCCGAAGGCGAGTTCTGGCAAGCCGCCCGGCACGACGAGTAGCGGAAGGAACCGGCGTAGCCGGCGCCGCCCTCGGGGTCGCCTTCTTCTTTGGCTACTTTCTTCTTGGCGAAGCAAGAAGAAAGTACGCCCGCCAGCAGGGCGGAACCCCCAGTTTGAGCAATTCCAATGCTCATTTCGCCACCACCGAGGTCACTACCCATTCCCCTGGTCCCCTCTCAACAAACTCAAACGCCACCGCCGTCCCCGGCTTAAAACCCGCCACCAGCGAAGCATTCGCCAACACAAAATCCATCTTCATCGCCGGCCATTTCAAACTCGCTACCGGCTCATGCGAAATTGTCACCGTCCCGGCCGACGCATCAATGGCGTTCAGCACGCCCACCGCCTTGTGGCCAACAGCCGCTGGCTTGGCAGCAGGAGCCGAGTCGGCTGCCTGCATCCCGCCGAGCGCCGCCTTCAGATTGCTCTCGGCATCGATCAGGAAGTTGGCCGACGAAACCACCATCTCCCCCTCCTTGACGCCATCAAGCACCTGCACAAATTCGCTGCCCCGCGCACCAAGCTTCACAGCCCGAGGCTCAAAGCGCCCTTCTGCCAACTGCACGATAACCACCTGCTTGCTGCCGCTATCAATCACCGCCGAATTCGGCACGGTGACGACCGACACAGCACCGGCCACCGGAATCTCCACCTCGGCAAACATCGCCGGTTTCAATCGACCCTTCGGATTGGCCATCTCAATGCGCACCGGCACCGTCCGCGTTTCCGCCTTCAGCGTCGGATAAACGTAGGCGATACGCCCCTCGAACACCTCGCCGGGATAGGCGTTGATCCTGATTTTCGCCTTCTGGCCAACAACCACCGCAGCAATGTCCTGCTCGAAGACATCGACCTGGACCCAGACCGACGAGATGTCAGCGATCTGGTAAAGCATTTCGCCGGGCATGAAGCGCATACCCTGGACGGCCTTTTTCTCGGTGACGATGCCGGCCACCGGGGCCCGGAAGGTCAGCGTGCGTTTGGCGTTGCCGGAGCGGGCCAGGGCCTTGATCTGCTCGTCGGAGATGTCCCAGTTCTTCAGCCGCTGCAGGCTGGAGTCGGCCAGTTGCCTCATCGCCGATTGCGCTTCGCCGCCGGCCTCGTTGAGCTGGCCGACGCCTTGCGCGGCGATGGCGTACTCGCGCTGGGCCGAGACCAGTTCCGGGCTGTACACCTCGAACAGCGGCTGGCCGCGGCCGACCGGCTGGCCGGTGGTGTTGACGTGCAGGCGCTCGATGTAGCCCTCGAATTTGGCGGTCACCGTGTAGCTGCGGCTTTCGTCGATCTCGATCCGGCCGCTGGCGCGGACGTTCTTGTCGAGCACCTGCAGCTTTGCTGGCTCGGCCTTGACGCCCATTTTCTGGATTTTCTCGGCGCTGATTTTCAGGCCGCTGTCGCCGGCAGCATCGGCCTCGCCTTCATAGACCGCGATGTAGTCCATGCCCATCGGGTCTTTCTTCGGCGTTGGCGAAGTGTCGGGCAGGCCCATCGGGTTGCGGTAATACAGCAATTTTGGTTTTTGCCCTTTTTCCGGGGTGACCGTGGCAACGGCTGTCGCGCCATCCGTTTTTTGCTGGGCAAACTGATAGCCGCCGGCAAAACCGCCGATGGTGAGGGCGACGGCGATGAAAATCAGGGTGTAGCCGCTTTTCACAGGTCTTCTCCAAGCAGACGTTCGATCTCGGCCAGCCGCAGTTGCTGGCTGGCCTGGGCGCGCAGCAGCGCGAGGCGGGCATTGCGGATTTGGCGCTGGGCGTCGAGCAGGGTGGCGAAATCGACCTTGCCGTTCTCGTAGCCGGCCAGCGCCGATTTGAAAGTCAGTTCGGCCTGCGGCAGCAGGCGGGTACGGGTGATCTGCTCGGTCGTCCGGGCGCTTTCGAGATTGCTCAAAGCGGCGTTCAGATCGCCCTGCAGTCGGTGGCCGAGCGCTTCCTTGCGCGCCGTCGCGGCTTCCAGCATGCGTTCGCTTTCGCGCTCCTGGCTGCGCCGGGTGCCTTGTTGCAGCGGCAGGTTCATTTCCAGCATCAGGCTCCACGCATCGACGCGGTTGCCGACCTGCATCGGCGCGACGCCGAGCGTCAGGTCGGGATAGCGGTTGCGGTAGGCCAGCTCGCGGCTCTTCTCGGCGCCGCCGACACGGGCGGTTTCGATGGCCAGTTGAGGGTTGGCGGCGATCAGGCGGTCGTTCAGTACGCTGCCATCGAGCCGGGCGGGGATAGTCCGCAGCGCCGCCGGTTCAGCCAGCGCCGCGCCGCTCGGGCGGGCCAGCATGGCGTTGAGGAAAACCATCAGGTGATGAAACTCGCTTTCCATGCCGACCAGTTCGGCGTCCATCGCGCTGCGCTCGAGCAGGGCGCGGATGGCGTCCTGTTGCGCCGCCAAACCGCCGGCGTAGCGGGCCTGGGCGATCTGTTCGAGGCGACGGGTCAGTTCGATGTTCTCGCGGGTCAGTTGCAGCGACTGGCCGGTCAGCCAGTATTGGGCGTAGAGACTCTTGATGCGGCTGGCTACTTCAGCCCAGGTGTCGGCCGCGCGGCCGCTGGCCTGCTCCGCTTCGGCGCTGGCCACGTCGCGTTTGAGGTCGCGCTTGCCCCAGAAGGGCAGCGGCTGCATCAGCGTGTATTTGGTGTCGCCGGTCCGCGTTGGATCGAGCGTTGCATTCTGGCTGCCGTTGCGCGTGATGTTTTCCAGCTCGATGCGCAGCACCGGGTCGGGCAGGGCGCCGGCCGGCTGGATACGTTCGCGCGCCGCTTCGGCTTCGAGGCGGACCATGCGGACATCCGGGCTGTGCTCACGGGCAGCGGCCAGCAGCGATTCGACGCTGGCGCCGGGCAACGGCTCGGCGCCATGGGCGGCCAGCGCAGTCAGCAGCAGGGCAAGGAAAGTGGTGAGAAGCGGCGGACGTTTCATGGGCAGCCTCAATGGCGATGGCGTTTGCCATCATTGTGAATGTGCTCGTTGGGGGCGAGCGCTGGCGTTTCGGCAACGGTTGCCGGCGCTGCCGCTGGTAGTTCTGTCGTGGTCGGCGCCGCCACTTCCGGCACGGCGAAAGCCGAGGCCGAGACGCCAATGCCATGCCGATAAACCATTTCGCCGCCCAGCCAGCCGGTGACGCCGAGGCTGCCCGAAAGGACCAGCATGATCGGCAGCAAAGCCGCATGCGGCGGGCGTTCAGCGCGTTGGCGCAGGCCATCCCAGGCGGCCAGTGCGATCAGCCCGGCCGTGCCGGCCAACGCCCAGTTGCGATGGCTGAGCATGACCAGATGACCGGCGCCGTCATGTTCAACCGTCTGGAAAGCGTACCAGCCCAGCGCCGCCGCGAAACCGGCGCTCAGGGCGGCGCCTAGGACAAGCAGGCGGCCGCTCGCCGTGAAAGTCGGATTGGCCGGGCGCCAACGGCCAAGTAGCAAGAGCAGCGTGGAGGTGACGGCGAGGGCAATCGGGAAATGAACGACCGCCGGATGCCAGTTGGGGATGATCTCAGGCATCGGCGATGCGCTTACTTCGCCATCTCGTAGCGGCTGACGATGGCGTTGCCACCCTTCATCTCGGCCGCGAACCTGATCTTGTCGCCGGCCTTGAGCTTGCCCAGCCAGGCCTTGTCGGCAACGCCGAAGGCCATGGTCATCGGCGGCATGCCGATGCTGTCGAGCTGGCCGTGCTGGATGACGATTTCGCCGGCCTTGGCATCAACTTTCTTGACCTGGCCATCGGTCAATGGCGCATTCTTGGCTGCCGCCATCTGGCCGGCGTGGTGATCGTGCTGGGCGAAAGCAGGCAAGCTGAGGGAGAGCATCAGGGCAAATAGCAGGCGCATGGCGATTCCTTGGAGGGAGAATGCGCCGATAGTGCGCCGCTACGGTCGACGCGCGCCTGACGGCAAGATTACAAATTTGTAATCTGCGGCTTGTTGCAGGTTTTCAGCAAAGCCTAAGTCACGACGTAGTCGATCACGGGCGGCGGCGAACTGCGCGGCGTTTCGCCGACAAGCTCGCAGACGGAAACTTCGATGCCGTGGCACATCGAGGCCAGTGCCAGGTCGTTCGGCTCCTTGCCGAAAGGCTCCTCGATCTGCTCGCCGATGACATCGAGCGCCAGAAAGGTGTAGGCGATGAACGGGGCGACCAGCACCGTCACCCAGCCGATCGAAGTGCTCAGGCCGATCGGCAACAACAGGCAATAGACCATCACGGTCCGGTTCATGAGCACGCGGTAGGTGTAGGGAATGGGCGTGTTGGCGATGCGCTCGCAGGCACCCGACGCTTCGGTCAGCAGATTGAGGTTGCGATCAAGCGATTGCAATTGCAGGTCGCTGAGCACGCCGGCTTTCTGCGCGGCAGCGAGGTCCTGAGCCAGGCAGAGCAACAGGGCGGACGGCACAAACCGGGCGGTACCGACCCGCGCCAAGACGGCCGAATCCAGCCGGCAGGCCAGATCGTCGCCAGGGTCGGTGCCGCGCAACTGGTGCTTGAGCGCAAAGGCAAAGGCCGACAGGGTGCGCGCCACACGCCGCGGCAATTCGCTCTCGCTTGAGGCGAAGCTGGCTACCTCGCGGGTCAGCGAGCGGGCGCCGATGAGCAGGGCGCCCCACTGCTTGCGGGCCTCCCAGTAACGGTCGTAACTGACCGAGTTGCGGAAACCGAGAAAAATCGCCAGCGCCACACCCATCAGGGTAAAGGGCGGAATCGACAGGGCCGAAGCGGCATGGGCATTCATCCACCAGTCCAGGCTCAGGACGCTGAGCACGGATACTGCGAGAACGAGCAGCAAACGGGTCAGGATGTAAGGCAGAACGGAGCCGCGCCAGACGAAAAGCAGACGAAACCAGTGCAAATGGGGGCGGACGATCATGGTGGCAGTCGGGGCAGGATGAGGAACAGTCAAATGGCGGATGGCGGCTAAACCGGCGCGGGGGCGCAGCATAGCGGAGCGGGGAGTGGCAAACAATCGGGCGTAACGCCCTGTTACAAGCGGTCACGCTGATTGTGCAGGCGAAAGCTCGGGATTCCAGTATGTTTTCGCTGCACCTTACCGAGAAATGGCATGGAATCGAAACTGAAACGCCTGCTGACGCCCCCTTTCATCATCGTGGCCGCACTGCTTCTGTGGTTCTGGGAATGGCTGTGGGAGCCGCTGGAACACGTCATGGCAAGAATCGGCCGGCTGCCGGTGCTGCGTCTGGCCGAAGCGTGGATTGCGCGCGCCCCGCGCTACCTGGCCCTGGTGTGCTTCCTGATTCCCGGCGCCGTGCTGCTGCCGTTCAAACTGCTCGGTCTTTATTTCCTGGGGCACGGGGCGCCTCTTTTGGGTGTTGGTACCTTTCTCGCCGCCAAGGTTGTCGGGACGGCCCTGGTGGCGCGGATTTTTGCGCTGACCAAGGGGCAATTGATGGAAATCGACTGGTTCGCCCGCAGCTATACCGTAGTCGTCCGCTTCAAAAATTATGTGTTTTCCACCCTGCACCAGCACCCCGTCTATCAGCGGACGCGCGCGCGGTTGCTGGCGTTTCGTCTCAGCCTGCGGGGCATCCGTCGCGGCCTGTTTGCACATGCGCTGCGGCGCTGGAAGGCGGTGTATCGGCTATCCCGGCGACGGGGTCGCCTGACCTGCGTTTAAATTGCTGGCAATGCAAACAAAAAAGGCCGCGTTAGCGACCTTTTGGGGGAGCGGACTTCGTTCAGCCTTGTTTGCGACGCTTGGCCACAGCGCCCAGCACGCCCAGGCCGGCAAGTAGCATGGCATAGGTTTCCGGTTCGGGGACCGACAGCGTGATCTTGATATCGTCCACTTTCAGTGTCCGCAGGGTGCCGCTACCGGTCGAGAAGCTCAGGTTGTGCTGGCCGGCAGCCAGATTGTTCAGTGAAAAAGAAAAATAATCCGAACGCAGTTGCGACGTGGCGCCCGGGTTGGTTAGACCTATCGAAAGAATATTGCTGGTTGGGCTCAAGCTCCAGCTTTGACCGTCGATGCTGACCGTGGCTGGGGTGCCGTTAGGGCTCCAGAATGCATAGTAGAAATCGACGGTGGCATTGCTGGAAGCCAGCGTCGAGAATGCCAGGGTGGATGTTTGATTGCCGACAAGGCCATTAGACAGCCTCAGGTAATCATCAGTACTGAATGAGGTGTTGAAATAGCCATTCAGAGTGGAACCGCCATCAAAATTTTCCGTGATCGTGCGGGTGTTGCCCAGCGTGGTGTCGCTTGTCGTCGCGTGGGCGCTGACTGCGGCGAGGGTCATGGCCAGCGCGGTCAGGCTCTTTTTCAGCAATGAGTTTATTTGATTTTGCATATCTGTAATCTGTTTGAATATTGATACCGAATGATAAAAGCAGGACGTCATTGCGAAAATAGCCCGAATAGACTAATGGCCCCGACTGTGGCCAGACAATGCGGGGCCATCTCGGGCAAAATGCCGGCATGAAAATCCTCATCGTCGAAGACGAAGCGAAAACGGGCGATTATCTGAAACAGGGGTTGTCCGAAGCCGGTTTCACGACCGATCTTGTGCGCAACGGGCTCGATGGCATGCACGAGGGGCTGGCTGGCGACTACGACCTGCTGATCCTCGACGTCAATCTGCCGGGGCTGGACGGCTGGCAGGTGCTCAAGGCCCTGCGCGCCGCCGGGCGAGACTTGCCGGTGCTCTTCCTGACGGCGCGCGACCAGGTCGAGGATCGGGTCAAGGGACTCGAACTGGGGGCCGACGATTATCTGGTCAAACCGTTCGCCTTCTCCGAACTGCTGGCTCGCGTGCGCACCTTGCTGCGCCGGGGACGGGCCAAGGAAGGCGAGACCCTGCGTATGGCTGATCTCGATCTCGATGTGCTCAAGCGGCGGGCGACCCGGGCTGGCCAGCGCATCGACCTGACGGCCAAGGAGTTCGCGCTGCTCGAGCTCTTCCTGCGTCGGCAGGGCGAGGTGCTGGCGCGCAGTTTCATCGCCTCGCAGGTCTGGGACATGAATTTTGACTCCGATACCAACGTCGTCGAGGTCGCCATTCGCCGTCTGCGCGCCAAGGTCGATGACGATTTTTCGCCCAAGCTCATCCACACCCTGCGCGGCATGGGTTACGTGATGGAAATTCGCTGATCGTGCGCGGCTGGCGGCATTCGATCACGCTGCGTCTGTCGCTGGCCTTCGCGCTGCTGGCGACGGTCGTTTTCGCGGCGCTGGGCATCTATTTCAGTCGCGCCGCCGATGCCCACATGGCCGAACTCGATGCCCACGACCTGTTCGGCAAGCTGGCGCTGATCGGCCATGTTGGCTCGCAGGAAAAATCGGCAGAAGCCTTTGCCGCGCGGCTCGGCGATGCCCTGATTGGCGAGCATGGGGTGATTGTCACGGTCAACCGGAAAAATGGGCCAATTTTCAAATGGCCAACGCCCGAGCTGGCTGAGCCGCTGGCCGCCGCCAATGTGGCCTTGGGCCGGACGCCGGTCCGTCTGGTGCTGGGTGATGCCGAGTACCGCGTCATTGCTGCCGACATGGAGACGGCCTGGGGCGAAACGGCGCACATCGTCGTCGCCCGCGACATTCGCCACCACACCGATTTCCTCGACGAGTTGCAGCACGATTTCCGCCTGGCCATTCTGGCTGCCGCCCTGCTCACGGCCATCGTCGGCGCCTTGGTCGTTCGTCGCGGCCTGCACCCCGTGCGCGCCATCGCCCGCGCCGCTGGGCGTATCTCGGCCGGGCAACTGGCCGAGCGCATCCCGGAGCAGAATGTGCCGCCGGAGCTGGCCGAACTGGTGACAGCCTTCAACGCCATGCTGGGCCGCCTGGAAGAGTCGTTCAAGCGCCTGTCGGGTTTTTCGGCCGATCTCGCCCACGAGCTGCGCACGCCGATCCACAGCCTGCGCATGCAGGCCGAGGTATCGCTGAGCAAGGCGCGCCATGCCGACGAATACCGCGAGCTGCTGGCCTCGAACCTCGAGGAGTACGAACGCCTGGCGCGGATCATTGCCGACATGCTGTTGCTGGCCAAGGCCGACCACGGCCTGCTCGTGCCGCAGCGCGAGCCGCTCGCGCTGCGCCCGCTGTGCGAGCGGCTGATCGAGTACTACGGTTTGCTCGCCGAAAATGTCAGCCTGCAACTGGTCGGTGACGACATCACGGTGAGCGGCGACCAGCTCATGCTGGAGCGCGCCATCGGCAATGTGCTGGTCAATGCCATTCATCACACGCCAGCCGGTGGTTCGATTGTCGTCAAGCTCGGGTCGGTCGACGGCATGGCCGAGTTGTCCATCGCCAACACCGGGCAACCGATCCCGGCCGATGCGCTGCACCGGGTCTTCGACCGTTTTGTTCGGCTCGATGCGGGCTCCGAGGGCACCGGCCTCGGCCTGGCCATCGCCCGTTCCATCGCGCTCGCCCATGGTGGCGAGATCGCCGTGCGCGCTGGCGAACAAGCCACCGAGTTTTACCTGCGCCTGCCGCTGGGCCTTGTCGCTCGCTGATCGCCGCTGGTCAGGGCGAGCCAGTTTCCGCATACTGACCACCTGACGAATGCGAGGAGACACACTTGGAAATCGACCTGCCACCGCTTGAAGTCGAAACCGCCGCCAACCCGGAGTACGCGGTGATCTGGCTGCATGGTCTGGGTGCCGACGGCTCGGATTTCGTGCCGGTTGTCCCTGAACTCGGCCTGCCGAAGGCTCCGGCCGTGCGTTTCATCTTTCCCCACGCGCCCTACATTCCGGTCACGTGTAACGGCGGCTACGTCATGCGCGCCTGGTACGACATCATTTCGCTCGACAGCACCAGCCGACGCATCGATGAGGCGGGCATCACCGCTTCCCGCGACACCGTGCGGCACCTTATCGAACGCGAAAAAAGCCGCGGAATTCCGGTTGACCGTGTATTCCTTGCCGGCTTCTCGCAGGGTGGGGCGGTGGCCTACACGACGGCGCTGACCCATCCCGAAAAGCTGGCCGGGGTCATCGCCCTGTCGACCTACATCCCGTCACCGGCGCTGCTGACCGAAGATTCGGCCGCGGCCAATCGCGCCATTCCGATCTTCGCCGCCCACGGCACAGCGGACGATGTTGTTTCGCCAGCGCTTGGGCTGGCCGCCCGGGACTTGCTGCTTGAACGTGGCTACGAAATTGCCTGGCACGAATACCCGATGCCGCATTCCGTTTGTCTGGAAGAGGTCTGGGCCATCGGCCAGTGGCTTGTGGCGCAGATGCGTCAGGCTGGCTGAGCCCGCCTGACCCGGCGCCCGCAGCCTAGTTGTTGCCTTTGCTGCTCTTGGGCTTTTCAGTGTCGGTGATCGAATGCGCTTCTTCGTCCGCCGCATGGAGCAGCCAGATCAGGTCGCTGCCCTGCACGGGCATCGGGACCATCTGGTTCCAGCTCCAGCGAAACACCGGGCCGTAGGGGACGTAGCGGGCCAGCACGTCACCCTGCTTGGTGACGCCAAAGAACGGCAGTGGCGAAGTGATGAAGCCCTTCAGTTGTTCGTTGGTCATGATCTGCTTCCTTTCGGAGAACGGTTTTTTCTGCAGCGTAGCGGCTTAGCTCATTCTATGCTCAAGGCATCCAGAATTTCGAACTCTCCGTCACGGCAACCTTCGGGTCGGCAATATCGGCCACGTTGAATGTGATCGGCGCCGCACCGGACGGCGTGGCGCCCGGTTCAGCGCTGACAATCGCCGTCTGGGTGCCTATTTCGCCACCCGGAATCGTTATTTCGCTGTCGCTGGTCAGGCGTCCGCCTTCGAAGCCGGCGATGCTGATCCGGAATTTTCGCGTCTGGTCGCCGGTATTCATGATCTGCAAGCGATACGAGTTTTCTATCGAGCCGTCGTCCGCTTCACGTGACAGGACATTGCGATCCTTCAGGATATTCACTTTCAGCGGGATGCGCGTCGCCAGCGACCAGGCCGTGGCCGTGGTCAGCGCGACGAGAATGGCGGTGTAGATGATGACCCGCGGCCGGGCGGCACGGCGAATGATCTCCGTCGTCGTGAAACGCATGGTGACGGCGTTTTCCGTCGAATAACGGATCAGGCCGCGCGGGTATTCCATCTTGTCCATGACCTGATCGCAGGCATCGATGCAGGCGGCGCAGCCGATGCATTCGTTCTGCAGGCCGTTGCGGATGTCGATGCCGGTCGGGCAGACCTGGACGCAAATGCCGCAATCGACACAGTCACCAAGCCCCAAAGCTTTCGGATCGGCCCCCTTGGCGCGCGGACCGCGTGCATCACCACGTGCCGTGTCGTAGGCGATGATCAGCGTGTCGGGGTCGAACATGACGAACTGGAAGCGGGCGTAGGGGCAGATCTGCCGGCACATCTGGTCGCGCAGGAAACCGGCGTTGCCGTAGGTGGCGAAGGCATAGAAAATGACCCAGAACAGCGACCAGGCACCCGGCGAGAAGGTCACGAGGTCATGCACCAGTTCCTGGATCGGCATGAAATAGCCGACGAAGGTCACCCCGGTCCAAAGCGAAAAGAGCAGCCACGTCGCGTGCTTGGCGCTCTTGATAGCCAGCTTGCGGGCCGACCACGGTGCCGCATCGAGCTTGATGCGCTGCGGCCGCTCGCCCTCGATCATCTTTTCGAACCACAGGAAAATCTCGGTGTAGACCGTCTGCGGGCAGGTATAGCCGCACCACAATCGCCCGGCCACGGCGGTGAACAGGAAGAGCGTGAAAGCGCCGAGGATCATGAGCAGAACGAGATAAATCGTGTCCTGCGGCCACAGCACGAGGTCGAAGAAATAGAACTTGCGCGTGTCGATGTCGAACAGCACGGCCTGCCGCCCATGCCAGGGCAGCCAGCACAGGCCGTAGAAAATGATCTGGGTCAGCCAGACGAAAATCCAGCGCCAGCGGGTATAGGGGCCGCTGATCGAACGCGGATAAACCTTGGCATCGGGATCGACGACAGGCTTGATTTCAATGATTTTGCGTGGGGAAGGCTTGGCCATTTTCTTTTCGGGGACAACCATGCGAACGGATTGCGCCGCAGGCAGGCATAAGATATAAATAAAATATATCTTGATGCTACCAACCAAATCCGACCGAAGCAATATCAAAAATATATCTTATAAAAAGCCATGCGCCTGAGTACCTTTTCCGATTACAGCCTGCGCGTCCTGATGTATCTCGGCGTGCAAAACGACCGGCTGGTCACTATCGCCGAGATTGCCGCGGTCCACGGCATCTCGAAGGCTCACCTCATGAAGGTGGTGCACCAGCTCGGCCTGAATGGCCACATCGAGACCTTGCGCGGCAAGGGAGGCGGCATCCGGCTGGCTCGCCCGCCCGCAGCGATTGGCGTCGGCGACGTCATTCGCCAGTCCGAAGGCGACTTCGCGCTGGCCGAGTGCTTCAGCGGAAATTCATCGTGCCGGATTCTCGGTGGGTGCGGCCTGCCCAGCATTTTTAACGAGGCCCTGAGCGCCATGTTCCTCGTTCTGGACGGCTACACGCTGGCCGACCTGTTGCGGGCGCCGTACGGGCTGCTGCCGGCCGCCCCGTGCGTTCCTGTTCGGGCGCGGATGGAGGAGAACCATGACTGAACGTATTCCGGCCAGGAGCGAACTCGAGCAGGCACTCGAACTGGAATTGTCGGACGAAGACATCCTCGATGCCTTGAGCCATGTTTCCGGCTATCTCGACATCAGCACCGAGGACTTTCGCACGGTCTACCACCTCGCCTGGCGCCATGCCCTGGCCCGCTTGCAGATGTTGCAGGCGGCGGAAGACAAGGGTGGTGACACCGAATGAAGCTGGAAAGCAGTTGGCGTGAATACTGGCGCAAGATGCGCGGCACGACGCGTGGCAGCCCGCCGCGGGTCAGCAACGAAGAAATTTTCTGGTCGTGGGTCGGTTCCTTCCTCGGCATCACGACGCTGGCCGCGGCCGGCCAGTTCATTTTTGCCGGCAGCGATCTCGTGCTGCTCATCGGCTCCTTCGGCGCCTCGGCCGTGTTGCTCTATGGCGCTGTGCGCAGCCCGCTGGCCCAGCCGCGCAACGTGCTGGGCGGCCACATGTTGTCGGCGCTGACCGGGGTGATCTGCTGGAAGCTGTTTCATCAGGTGCCCTGGCTGGTGCCGGGCCTGGCCGTGGCGACGGCCATTGCCCTCATGCATGCGACGCGTACCCTGCATCCGCCGGGTGGTGCCACGGCGCTGATCGCCGTGATCGGTTCGCCGGAAATCCATAAGCTGGGCTTCTGGTATGTGCTGGCCCCGGCCACACTCGGGCCGTTGATCCTTCTCGTCGTCGCCCTGCTGATCAACAACCTGCCGCGCTCGCGGCGTTATCCGGAAATCTGGTTCTAGAAAAAGCAATGGCCGGACAAGCCGGCCATTGTGCGCGGAGCCGATCAGTGCCGGCTCTGGATTTCCTCGATGTAGCCGAGCATCCCGGTCTGGATGTTGCCGGCGTTGCCTTCATCGGTATCGATGTGCATGGCCAGGCGGAAGGCCGGATTCACGCGGACGACGACGTCGCCGAAGATCAGCTGGCGTTCGCCTTCGATGCGCACGCGGACGACGTAGTTGTCGCGGACATGGAAGCGCATGGCGTCTTCCGGCGTCATGTGGATGTGGCGCTGGGCGCAGATGACGCCACGCTCGATGCTCGTGCTGCCGAACGGTCCTTCCAGCGTCACACCCGGCGTACCGGCGAGGTCGCCGGACTGGCGGATGGGCGGCTGGATGCCGAGCTTGAACTGCTCGGTCATGGCGATCTCGACCTGGGTTTCCTTGCGCGTCGGGCCGAGCACGCGAACCTTGGCGATCCGCCCCTTGGGGCCGACGAGATGGACTTGTTCCTCGCAGGCGAACTGGCCGGGTTGCGACAGTTCGTGCATGGGTGTCAGCTGGTGACCGGGTCCGAACAGTTTCTCGACGTCGGCTTGCGACAGGTGGGCGTGGTGGGCCGAAATTTCGACGGGAATCGGAGCTTCTTCCGGCTTGGCGGCCAGCAGCAGCGCATTGCGCTCGATGGAGCGCAGGGTTTCCCAGGCGACCAGACGTTCGTCGTCATTGGCGACGACGAGGATGGTGACCGGTGAGTCATCGGCCGAAATGATGGCGAAGTTGTCGACGCTGCCCAGATTGCGGTTCTTTTCCTCGTCGAGCCTGATGCCCATGAATTCAAGACCCTGGCAGGCCAGGCTGCGCACCGTGGCGCTCGTTTCGCCGACGTCGCCGGTGAAGGCCAGGACATCGATGCCGCCCATCGCCGCGACGTAGGCACCGATGTTCTTGCGCACCTGGTAGCAATAGGCCTTGTGGGCGAGCAGGGCGCGGTGGTGACCGTCGGCGGCGGCGGCCTCGATTTCGTTGATGTCGCTCGAAATGCCGGAGATGCCCTTGAGGCCGCTCTCGGTATTGATCAGCGTCGATAGCTGCTCGGGCGACATGTGGTGCTTTTCCATGAGGTGGATCATCACCGCCGGGTCGATGCTGCCTGAGCGGCTGGGCATGATCAGGCCGTCGGAGGGCGTCATGCCCATGGTCGTGTCGATCGAGCGGCCGTGGTCGATGGCGCACAGCGAGGCGCCGATGCCAAGGTGGCAGGAGACGATTTCGAGCTCGCCGAGCGGGCGCTTGAGGACTTCGGCCGACTTCAGCGAAACGTAGCGGTGCGAGGTGCCATGGAAGCCGTAGCGGCGGATGCCGTGTTGCTTGTAGAGGTCGTAGGGCAGGCCGTAGAGGTAGGCGTAGGGTGCCAGCGTCTGGTGGAAAGCGGTGTCGAAAACGGCAACCTGCGGTACGTTCGGGAAGAGCTTGAGGGCGACGCGGATGCCGGCCACGTTGACCGGGTTATGCAGCGGCGCGAAGACCGACAGTTCCTCGATGTCGGCGATCACGGCCGGCGTGATGACGACCGAGCTCGAGAACTTGTTGCCGCCATGGACGACGCGATGGCCGATGGCGGTAACCTCTTCCGGGTGGAAGATGAAGGCGTCGCCGAGCAGGGCGGTCGCTTCCTGCATGACCTTGAAGAGGTCGGAGAGCTTGAACGGGGCGTGGTCGACGGACCTTTGCTGGGTTCCGACCTTGACGCTGATTCGCGTGACCTGCTGGTCAGCGTGGTCGATGATGCCGTGCACATCGGCGCCGCTTTCCTCGGTGTTGTAGATGCCGAAATGAATCTGGCTGATGCCGACATTGAGGACGACGACCTTGCCCGGTTCGTTGGTCTGCAGCGAAAGCGCGTACGGGTCGCGCGAGCGGACGATGGCATTGGCCTGGGCGGTGACCAGATCAACCGACATGGCGCGGGTGCGGTCGGCGAGCAGGCGGGACAGGTAGCCGACAGCCTTGGGGTTGGTCAGGATGTACGTGTTGAAGACGTCCTGCGGGATCATCAGCACGAAGCAGCGGTTGCCGGCGATGACGTCGGCGACGATGCGGTCGCCGGTGAGCAGCGACATGACGCCGAAGACGTCACCGACGCCCAGTTGGGTGATGACGGCGCGGGTACCGGTGTTGTCGGTCATCGAGATTTCGGCGTGGCCGCTGATCATGATGCCGATGAAACGGCCTTCGTCACCGGTTTCGAGGATGGCTTCGTTGCCCTCGTAGGTGGCCAGGCGGGATTTGATGACGATTTCCTCGACCTTGTCGGCCGGGAAGTTCTCGAACAGGCGTACCTGCTCAAGGAAGAATCGTTTCAGATCAATTTCGCTCATGCTGTTTTCCTCGCCTTTGTGGCTATATCTTATGGCCACAAGACTACCATTTTGTTGCGATGCAGCAAAGCGTGGATAACCGCAGCTTGATTTAATTTTTGCCAGTGTTTTCGCGCTTTCCTGCTGGCGGGATTTCACACTGACAGCGGAGAGCGGCACATTTCATTTTTCGCCGTTTTTTCCGGTTCACCGTGGCAAAGTTGGTACGCCGGTGCCCATAAAAAACCCGGCCGCAGCCGGGTTTCAGGGACAGGACGTCTGCCTCAGCCCTTGCACTTGCCTTCGGCGGCCGGGCGGTCGGCGATCAAGGGGCGCAGGGCTGGTTCCATTTCCTTCATGATCTGCACCGGTAACGCCGACGTGAAGTCGTAGCCGGCGGCCTTCGAACCGGGAACGAAGGCGGTGACGACGCCGTAGAAACGGTCGCCGATGTAGAAGGCGAAGGTGGCGGCCCGGTTCATGACCTTGGCACTGCGCACGCCGCCGTCGGCGCCGATGACCTTGGAACGGTGGTCGCCGGTGCCGGTCTTGCCGCCCATGAGCAGTGGCTTTTCTTCGTGGTCGCGGTAGGTGTCCTTGATGCGCCGGGCGGTGCCGCTGTTGACGACGCGGAGCAGGGCGCGCCGGGTGACCTGGGCAACTTCGGCCGGCATGACGCGCTGGCCGGCTTCGGGCTGGCTCTGCAGGCGGGTTTCGAACGGCGTGTTGGCGGCGAAGCGGAGTTCGTCGATGCGCACGGTCGGCCGGCGGATGCCGTCGTTGACCACGATGCCCATGAGCTCGGCGAGGGCGGCCGGGCGATCGGCCGAACTTCCGATCGAGGTAGCCAGCGAGGGCACCAGATGTTCGAAGGGGTAACCGAGGCGCCGCCACTCTTCGGCGATGCGCTCGAAGGCGGCGACTTCGACGACGATGTCGATGCGCACCTGCTGGGCGTGCTTGAAACGTGGCGCGAACAGCCATTTCGAGGCATCGCGGCGGGCCTCGACGCTGGCCGGCACGATGTCCTTGAGCGTCGCTTTCGGCTCGCTTTGCAGGTGGCGGACCAGCCACAGTTCGAGCGGATGGACGCGGGCCAGGTAGCCCTGATCAGCCAGGCTGTACTGGCGCGTGGCGTGCATGTCGAACAGGCGGCGTAGCCCGGCGTCGGTGCCGGCCCGCTCGCCAAGCTGCTTGCGCATGAAGGCGGCAAAACTGTCGAAATCGCTCTTCGGCAGCACGCTCAGGTAGGCGGCGGCCTGTGGCACCGGTCGGGATGGCACCGAGTCGCTGAGCACTTCGAGACGATCTTCCGGCGCCACGTCGCGGTACTTGTGCCAGTAGGTGCGCAGGAAGCCTAGCCCCTCGCGTTCGGCGAAGCGGTTGAGGAAGGCCTGGCGGGTATCGTCGTCATCCTTGTCGCGCAGGCCGCGGGCCGGGGCATCGACGGCCTCGTAGGCGTGGTAATGGACGACGTCGTGCATGATGCGGACGAAGGAGAGATTGACCGATTGTTCGAGTGCTTCGGCGACGCTCGGCACCTTGCCGTCATCCTCGTGCTTGAAATTGCCGAAGCGATGGATGCCGCCGCCGGTGAAGAAGGTTTCGCCGGGGCTGGCCGAATAGCGGCGTTCCATGGCGGCTTCAAGCAGTTGCTCGAGCGTCGTTTCCGGCTTGGTGCGCAGGATGTCGATGGCCCAGTTGCTCAGGCGATCGGCGGGGTGTTGCTTGAGCTTGGCCAGCTCTTCCGGCGGCGTCTGGCCATAGCGTTTGTGCAGGTCAGCGACGACCAGCAGGTAGGAGACCAGGGTGCGGAACTTGGCGCTGGAGCCGAGATCGAGCTTGGTGCCGGCGTTGATGTCGAGCGGCTGGTCAAGGTTGTCGGCCTGGATGCGCAGGACGTTGGCGGTAGGCGTCCGTTCGTAGAGCGTCAGGCTGTAATTGACCTGTTTGGGGTCGCCCCGGTCGAGCAGCCGGGTTTCCTTGAGGCCGGCACAGGCCAGGAAAGCCGGGTCGGCCAGACGGTTGAGGGTGCGCGTCACGGCCTGCTGGCTCGGGCCGTCGAGCGTGCTGTGCACGGTCAGGTCGTAGCGGTCGAGGGCGTAGAGGTTCTCGACGTTGAGAAGCTCACCCAGCGTGCCGCGGATTTCGTTTACCGCCTTGCGCTCGACGAATGAAACCTCCTCGCCGGGCCGGGCCTGCCGCGCCGGGTTGATCTGCACCTGGAGCGCCGCTTCGCGCAGGTCGGCGGGAATTTTCTGGTCGTCGGCGAGCAGGCGGATGTAGCTGTCGGTCAGCGCATTGAGGCGCCCCGTGGTGTCGCCGAGCAGGCCGGACGGCCGACGCTGGGCGACGAATAGCGAGAGCGCCTGCTTGAAGGCGCGGGCTTTTTCGGTGAGATCGGCCTTGGGGTCAGCGAGCAGCTGGTTGATCTGGCCGAAATCCTGGCCGTACCAGGCCCACAGGCCGTCGCCCAAACCATTGACCTCGCCGTAGCCGGGGATGCCGCCGAGTGGCACGGAGTTGACGAAGTCGAGCACGATGCGCTGGCGGGCCGGCAGGTTTTCCTCACCGTCCAGATAGGCGCGCAGGGCAGCCGACATCATCTGGTGGTACTTGTCCTTGCTGTCATGCGTGCGGCCGCCGGGCGAGTGGCGGAACTTCTCGATCTGCGTGGCCAGCGTGGAACCGCCGGCTCGTCCGCCACCCAGGCCAACCTGGCGCGCCGCCTGGCCGGCTGCGACGCGGGTCAGGCGGCCCCAGTCGACGGCCGGATTGTGTTTCGGGGAATTGGCGTCGAGCAGATCGCGGTTTTCGATGAACAGCAGCGCCTCGACCAGCACGGGCGGAATGGCTTCGAAGCTGGCGTACTGGACGCGCGGGTACTGGCTGTCGTAGAGCGGCTGGTCGTTGCGGTCGAGAATGGTCAGGCCGGCCCGCGACTTCTCGCGATAAATGGGGAAATGACCGCGTCCGACAATGGCGCGAAAGCCTTCGGACTGGCGGGCCTGGGCGGCAACGGTGAAACCGGCCCCGGTCAGGCGCGGCAGGAAGGCGTTGAGCTGGGCATAACCCAGGCGTTGCTCGTAGGGGCCGGCGCTAGGCAGCCAGATGTCCTTGTCGGCGCCGGGCTCAACGGTCCACGTCGAGGTTTTCGCCCGCTCGGCGAAATGGCTGGCCTGGAGGAAGGACTCCTGAAGTTCCACCCAGGCAACGCCGGCGAGGGCGGTGCCGACAACGATGAGGCCAAGAAGGAGATGAAATTTCCAGCGCTGTGGCCGGGGTTTGAGCAGGTAACTTTGTTGCGGATCGATGCTGGACATGAGTCTGGGGGAGCTGGCGCTTTATGAATCTGTCAGGCAAGAAATCCGCCCGACGTAGTGCTTTAGTTGTTGGAGAAACGATGCAATCGTAACCCGTTTGTATGATCGCGCAATCAGTGTCTCCGGGTAAATCTTCAGTTATTTTGAAAATGCGGTGTGCATTTCTCCCCTCGGTGGCGGGACGCCAGTGGCGACGGTCGATTGCGCTGTCTGGCAAAGGCAGCAAAGTGCAGGCTCGGATATATTTATTTTGGCCATTTTTTCCGGTTGACCGTGGCAATCCGGGGTTTTGCGCAAGGCTGACGATTCGGGGGCGGGTGTCGGATTCCCTGTACGGATGGCCCTGATGTCTATTTTGTTGTTTTTTAATAAGCGCATAATGGTGCGCGTAAAGTTAATTATTTTAGTTTGAGCGCAATATAGTGCGCGTAATAGAAAAGCAATTATATGGTATTGTGCGTCAAAAGATGCGCGTAGTTTCGTATTTTGTTTTTAATGCGCTAAATAATGCGCGTTATGGAGATTTGATATGGAAGCCAGCCATACCCTAGCCGAACTCGAAGCCCTGCTGGGCGAGCAGGTAAAAAAGCTGCGGCTGAGCCGTAATATCGACCAGACCCTGCTGGCCGAGCGGGCCGGCATCAGTCGCCGGGCGCTGCAGAATCTCGAAGCGGGTGCCGGTTCCAGTACCGCCAGCCTGCTCTCCGTGGTGCGTGCGCTGGGTCGGGAAGACTGGCTGACGCTCCTCGCGCCGACCGCCACGATCAATCCTCTGAACATGGTTCGCGCCCGCCGCGAGCGGCTGCGGGCAACGTCTGTCCGCGCAAAATCGTCCCCGACGAAATGACGCACGTCTGAAAGGCTCCCATGGCTAACCCGTCCCAGCCCCGTCGTCCCCGCGCTGCGCCTTACAAACACGTCGACCGTGTCGAAGTTCATCTGTGGGGTCAGTTGATGGGTGCCGTCGCCCTCGATCCAACCTATGGTTTCTACGCCTTTGCCTACGACCCACGCTTCATCGCCAAAGGGATCGAGCCCTCACCCCTGCGCATGCCGTTGCGCGAGGAGCCCTACATCTTTACCGATTTGCCGCGCGAAACCTTCAAGGCGTTGCCGGCGATGTTGAGCGACGCGCTCCCGGACGATTTCGGCAACGCCCTGATCAATAAATACATGGCCGACCGCGGTATCCCGGCCGACCGGGTGTCGGAAATCGACCGGCTCGCCTACATGGGCAACCGCGCCATGGGTGCCATGGTTTTCAAGCCGGGGCGCGGGCCCATCCGCCAGAAGCCGACGCCCATTGAATTGAGCGATCTGGTCAGCGAAGCGCGGAAGGCCGTCGCCGGGACGATTGAAGACGACGAGCAGACTGACGCCGCGCTACGCAGCATCATCGACGTCGGCACCTCGGCCGGCGGCGCGCGCGCCAAGGCCGTCATCGCCTGGAACCGGACGACCAACGAAGTGCGCTCCGGGCAGTTCGAAGCCGGCGAGGGGTTCGAGCACTGGCTGCTCAAGTTCGACGGCATCGGCAAAGACCTCGAACTCGGCGCCTCGGGCGGTTACGGCCGCATCGAGCAGGCCTATTACCTGATGGCCAGGGCGGCCGGCATCGAGATGATGGAATGCCGGTTGCTCGAAGAAAACGGCCGGGCGCACTTCATGACGCGCCGCTTCGACCGCGAAGACGGCACCATCCGCCACCACATGCAAACCTTGTGCGCCATGGACCACCTGGACTACAAGAAAAAAGGCACCAACGCCTACTCGCAACTGTTCCTGGTCATGGACAAACTCGGCCTGCCCTACGAGCAGAAAGAAGAGGCCTTCCGGCGCATGACCTTCAACGTCATGGCGCGCAACTGCGACGACCACACCAAGAACATCTCGTTCCGGCTAAAAGCCAACGAAACCTGGGCCCTGTCCCCCGCCTACGACATCACCTTCGCCCACAACCCGGCCGGAGAATGGACCAACCAGCACCTCATGTCGGTGAACGGGAAGTTCAAGAACTTCAGCGAAGCCGACCTGCTGGCCGAAGCCGACCGCTTCAAGGTCGGCACCGCGCCGAAGGTGATCAGGAAGGTCAGGGAGGCGATCAGGAACTGGCCTGAGTTTGCAAGGGAAACCGGGGTTCCTGATGCGGAGATTGGGAATATTGGCGAGCAGCATTTGCTGCTGGATTAGATACCAATCGAACCTGATCTCATCTGATTGATGACATGTGATAATTACGTCTGGGCACTCGGATGCTGGACGCATGGATAATCGAATCGATGGAAAGCTGAAGACCTGGAACGACGAGAAGGGCTTCGGTTTCATAACCCCGGCTAATGGCGGCCAAGATATCTTTGTCCATATTTCAAAGTATCCCCGTCAAGGTGGCAAACCGGTTATTGGCGAAGCGCTAAGTTTTGAGGTTGCCCTCAATGCTGACGGCAAGAAGAACGCCGTGAATGTGCATCGTTCCGCCCAGGCAAAACCAGCAAGATCTAAACCGTCTCGTGGCGCCCCTCGCTCTGAGCCAGGAAGCAAAGGCTCCTTCTTCGGTACCTTGCTTTCTGTCTGTCTCGTCGCTGCGCTGGGCTACATGGGCTATCTGGCGTTGCAGCCAAAGTCGAAAGGTCCGCAGGTTCAGGCCGTCCAGCGTTCGTCAGCCACGATTGCCGGTCGCTTCAGTTGCGATGGCAGGCGTTACTGTTCGCAAATGACCTCCTGCGAGGAGGCTACGTACTTCCTGAGGAACTGCCCGAATACGGAGATGGATGGAGACGGGGATGGTGTTCCCTGCGAGTCTCAATGGTGCACTGGGCCTTTCGCCAAGTAGGCTTCTTGCTTCGACTCTGGGGGTCGAAAGGGCGCCTTTCGTTTTTTCCCATTTTTTCCGGTTGACCGTGGCAATCCTGCGTACTGAGGTCAATCTCCAATCCCGCCAGAGAGCCGGACTGTAGCCAAAAGAAACCCGGCATCGAGCCGGGTTATGCTGGTCTTGAACTGCGTTAGCCTTTCACATGAAGGCCGCATTCCTTGGTTTCCGGATTCTCCCACCACCACCGTCCGGCGCGAACATCCTCGCCCGGCGAGATGGCGCGGGTGCAGGGGGCGCAGCCGATGCTGGGGTAGAACTTGTCGTGCAGGGCGTTGTAGGGCACGTCGTTCTGCTTGATGTAAGTCCAGACTTCCTTTTCGGTCCAGTCCGACAGCGGATTGAATTTTTCCAGGCCGTTGCCTTCGTCGTATTCGCGGAAGGGCAGGCCGGTGCGCGTGGTGGCTTGCTGGGCGCGCAGGCCGGTGATCCAGGCGCGCTTGCCAGCCAGGGCGCGTTTGAGCGGCTCGACCTTGCGGGCGTGGCAGCAGGCCTTGCGCAGGGTGACGGAGTCGTAGAAGCCGTTGATGCCGTGGTTGCGGACGAAGGATTCGACCTCTTCGGCCTGCGGGAAATAGATCTTCAGCTTGAGGCCGTAGTGCTTGCGCAGGGCGTCCATCAGGTCGTAGGTTTCGAGCGGCAGGCGGCCGGTGTCGAGACTGAAGATTTCGATCGGCAGCTTGGCCTTGACGATGAGGTCGGTCAGCACCATGTCTTCGGCGCCCAGGCTGTTGGCGAAGGCTGCGGTCGACCAGTTGGCGGCGATGTCGGCAAGCAGGGCGTTGACGGCGGCCGTCTTGGTCGCGACGCTGGCGGTCAGTTCGGGTGTGACGTTGAGCAGGCTTGGGGACATGGCTGTTCCTAGGCGCGGCGGCGGAAGTAGGGTTGCGGCTGGGTGGTCGAGGCCTGGTAGGCATCGCTGAATGGCTTGAAGCCAGCGTCGATGGCATGCACCAGGTTCTTGCCGTCCTTCAGGGCGTAGCTGTCGAAGCCGACACGCTGATAGAAGAAAAGCTGGTCGTGCAGCACGTCGCCAACGGCACGCAGTTCGCCCTGATATTGGTAGCGCTGGCGGAGCAGGCTGGCTGTCGAGTAACCACGGCCATCGACGAATTTCGGGAAATTGATGGCGATGACGATGAAGTAGTCGAGATCGGCCGCGATATCCTCGACGCGCTCGTCCGGCTGGATGAGCAGGCCGATGCGCTTGTGGCCGGAGATGATTTCGGTCTTGCGCGCCAACCAGACGGCGAGCGGGAAAATGACGTCGCCAGCCGGCAGGGCAACCGTTTCCGGCGTTTCGCCTTCGGCCAGTGCGAGGGTTGTCCAGCTATCGGCCGCGGCGGCGCGGTTCTTGATCAGTTGCGCCATTATGCGGCCTCCTGTTGTGCAACTTTGGCCTTGCCGTGGGCACGGCCTTCGTAAACGCGGTTCTTGAACGGGTCGATGCCGATGCGATCGAAGGTGTCGAGGAAACGCTCGTCGGGGTGACGGCTCTCGATGTAAACCTGGATGATCTTGTCGACGACGTCGGGCATTTCATCGGCGGCGAACGAGGGGCCGATGACCTTGCCGAGCCTGGCATCGTTGCCCTGGCGGCCGCCCAGCGTGACCTGGTAGAACTCGGAGTCGTTCTTGTCGACGCCCAGTACGCCGATGTGGCCGACGTGGTGATGGCCGCAGGCGTTCATGCAGCCGGAGATGTTGAGGTCGATCTCGCCGATGTCGAACAGGTAGTCGAGGTCGTCGAAGCGGGCCTGGATGGCGTTGGCGATGGGGATGGACTTGGCGTTGGCCAGGTCGCAGAAATCGCCGCCCGGGCAGCAGATGATGCCGGTCAGCAGGCCGGTGTTCGGCGTGGCGAGCCCGAATTCCTTGGCCTTTTGCCAGACGGCGTAGAGGTCGGCCAGCTTGACGTCGGCCAGGATGACGTTCTGCTCATGGCTGATGCGTAGTTCGCCGAAGCTGTACTGGTCGGCCAGATCGGCAACCGCGGCCATCTGTTCGGACGTGATGTCGCCCGGCGCGACGCCGTGTTTTTTCAGCGACAGCGTGACGGCAGCGTAGCCCGGTACCTTGTGCGGGTGGGTGCTACGGTCAACCCAGTTTTTGAACGATTTTTCAAATGCCAGCTTTTCGTTCAGGCCAGCATCGTCGGCACTCAGCTTTTCGTAGGCCGGCGCGCCGAAGTGGGCGGCAACGCGGTCGAATTCGGCTTGCGTGAGAGTGGCCGGGCCGTCCTTGCCATGCGCCCATTCTTCTTCGACCAACTGGGCGAAGGCTTCGACGCCGAGCGCCTGGACGAGAATCTTGATGCGCGCCTTGTAGGCGTTGTCGCGGCGGCCCTGGCGGTTATAGACGCGGAGGATGGCTTCGCAATAAGTCAGGATGTGCTGCCAGGGCAGGAATTCGCGAACGACCTGGCCGCGGATCGGCGTCCGGCCGAGGCCGCCACCGACGATGACGCGGAAGCCGACTTCGCCGTTCTGCTGCTGAAGTTGCAGACCGATATCGTGGAACCACGTCACGGCGCGATCTTCCTTCGTCCCCGAAATGGCGATCTTGAACTTGCGGGGCAGGAAGGCGAATTCCGGGTGGAAGGTCGTCCATTGACGAAGGATTTCGGCCAGCGGGCGCGGGTCGATCACTTCGTCGGCGGCGACGCCGGCGAACTGGTCGGTGGTGATGTTGCGCAGGCAGTTGCCCGAGGTCTGGATGGCGTGCATCTCGACTTCGGCCAGTTCGGCCAGAATCTCCGGCACGTCCTCAATCTTTGGCCAGTTCAGCTGCAAATTATGGCGCGTCGTGAAGTGGCCGTAGCCGCGGTCATACTTGCTGGCAACCCGGCCGAGCGTGCGCAGCTGGGCCGAATTCACCATGCCGTAAGGCACGGCAATGCGGAACATCGGCGCGTGGCGCTGGATGTAGAGGCCGTTCTGCAGGCGCAGCGGGCGGAATTCGTCGTCGTTCAGTTCACCGGCTTTCCAGCGGCGGACCTGATCGCGGAACTGGTCGACGCGCTCATTGATGAGCTGGCGGTCGATGGCATCGTATTTGTACATGAAACGTCCTTGGGGAAAACGTCAGGCAAAAACCAGCTTGGTGCCGATCAGCACGAGCATGGCGGCCAGAAGGCGGCGCAGGATGTGCTCCGGCACCTTGGCGGAAATTTGAGTGCCCAGCCAGATGCCGGGCAGCGAGCCGAGCAGCAGCGCACCGAGCAGCGACCAGTCAACGCCGCCGAGCATCCAGTGGCCGAGACCGGCGACCAGCGTCAACGGCACGGCATGGGCAACATCCGATCCGACAATGCGAACCGGGGAAAGTTTTGGGTAAAGGAAAAACAGTGCGGCAACGCCGAGCGCTCCAGCGCCAACGGAAGAAATGGTGACGAGCACGCCGAGAATGGCGCCAACGGCGACGGTGATCTTGCCCAGGCAGCACTGACGCAGCGGCGAAGCTTCGTGCTTGCTGGCGTAGTCGCGGAGCTTGCGGCCGAACAGGATGGCGATGGCGGTCAGCATGAGCGCAAAACCGAGGCCGTGCGAAATGATCTGGCCGATGACATTGCTGCCCTTGGGCAGTTGCGACAGGATGAAGAGCGTAATGGCCGCCGCCGGGATGCTGCCAGCCGCCAGCCGGCCGGTAACGGCCCAGTCGATATGCCCCTTCCGTCCATGCGCCACGGTGCCGCCCGCCTTGGTCATCGCGGCGTAGAGCAAATCGGTGCCAACGGCCGTGGCCGGGGGCACGCCGAACAGCAGCACGAGCAGTGGCGTCATCAGCGAGCCGCCGCCAACACCGGTCAGCCCGACAATGGCGCCGACGGCAAAGCCGGAAAGGGTGTAAAGATAATCCATGGCAGGCATGTTAACAGCGGCGAATTGAATCAAAAAGAATATTGGGTTAGATTGTTATATCGTTAAGTTATTAAGTGCGCCATGAAACTCCAGCAGCTACGCTACATCGTCGAAATTCAGCGCCAGGGGCTCAATGTTTCGGAGGCGGCCGAATCGCTCTACACCTCGCAGCCAGGCATTTCCAAGCAGGTCAAACTGCTTGAAGACGAACTCGGCATCGCCATTTTCGAGCGCAGCGGCAAGCGCTTCACCGGTGTGACCGAGCCGGGCAAGACCGTGCTGAGCATCGCCGAACGCATCCTGCGCGAGGCGGAAAATCTCAAGCGGGCGAGCAGCGAGTTCGCGACGGGGAGTGCTGGCCGGCTGGTGCTGGCGGCAACGCATACCCAGGCGCGTTATGCGCTGCCGGTAGTGGTCCGTGATTTTGTCGCCCAACACCCGGACGTCAAACTCGAGATGCACCAGGGCAGCCCGATCCAGATCGCCGAATGGGTGGTGGCCGGCGAGGCCGACATCGGTATCGCCACCGAGTCGCTCGACCAGTATCCGCAACTGATCACGCTGCCAGTGCGGCAATGGACGCATTGCGTGATCGCCCCGGAAGGCCACCCGATCCTCAAGTCGCAGCCTATATCGCTCAATGAACTGGCCAAATGGCCGCTGATTACCTATGACACGGCCTTTACCGGCCGTTCGCGCATCAATCGGGCCTTCGAGCGGATCGGGGCGCAACCGAATGTGGCGCTCACCGCCCTCGATGCCGACGTGATCAAGACCTACGTCAGCCTCGGTCTCGGGTTGGGCATCATTTCGGGGCTCGCCTTCGATGCCCAGCGCGATATCGGCCTGGTGGCGATCGATGCCGCCCATCTGTTCGAATCGAACACGACACGGCTAGCCCTGCGCCGCGGCACCTACCTGCGCCGCTACGACTACGACCTGATTTCGCTATTTGCGCCGCATCTGTCGAAGCGTGTCGTCGAAATGGCCATGCAGGGCGGCGGTGACGAATATCAGTTGTAGCTTTTGGCCGGCTGCATGCGCGGTGCCGTGTCGCGCAGGATGAGGGAAGGCGCCGAGAAAGGCGCCAGGCGTTCGAGAAAGTCGAGCAGTTCGAGCACGGGCGAATTGCGGAAAAACGTGGCGCTTGGCGTTTCAATCCACAGGCGGTCGGCGTAAACGTGCAGTTCGTGTGGCTTGTCGCCGAAACCGTCGCCATCGAGGTCGAAGCCCTCATAAGTATCCCAGGCGTTGCCCCACCAGGTATCGTTCATCGGGTCGCCATCGCCGATGATGGTGACCGGCCACAAATTGCTGCGGAAAGTGTTGTTGATGGCGATGTGACCGCCCTTGGCGCCGTAAAAGTAGATGCCGGTGATGTTGTGGGCGATCAGGTTGTTGATGAAAACGATGCGGTTGATGGCGTCCATCGGCGAGTCGGCCATGATGCCGTGGGCGCAGTGCACGATTTCGTTGTCGACGACCAGCGCCGCCGAGGTTTCCTTGAGCGCGATGCCCGCACCGGAGGCGTCCATGGCGTGCAGGATGCGGTTGCCGCGAATGATCAGACCATTGGAGTTGAGGGCGATGATGCCGGTCGAGTTCCGGTCGAGAACGTTACGGTCAACCAGACTTCGGTGCGAAAACAGAAAATTGAAGGCACGCCGGCTGTCGCGGATGGTGTTGCCGGTGTAGCGGTTCTGGGGCGAATTGCTCACCGTGATGTCACGAATCTGCCCGATGTCGTTGTTTTCGATGCGGTTGCCGGTGCTGTACCAGAGGCGCAGGCCGTCGCCACGGTCGGCCGAATCGACCGGGCGCGAGCGAATGCGGTTATGACGCACGACGCTGTCAGTCGTCCGGTGCAGCGAAATGCCGAACAGCACGTCCTCGATCACGTTGTTCTCGATGAGCAGGCCGCTCCCTTCTGCCACCATGATGGCGCCGTCGATGGCATCGTGCGAATTGCCGCTGGCGCGCAGCGTCAGGCCGCGAATGGTCACGCGGTCGGCCTTGATGGTGAGTACCGTACCCTTTCCGCCACCATCGACGATCACCTTGCCATTGCCTTCCAGTGCCAGGGGCTTAGTGATGCTAGCCGGGCCACGGTAGATGCCGGGCGGCAGGCGCAGGACGGTGCCGGGCAGCGCGGTATCGATCCAGGCTTGCAGGGATTGGTCGGCGCGAGCTGGCAGCAAAAGAACGAGGCTGAGCGCGGCGAAAAAAAGACGAATGGCCATTGCAGCGGATTTAGCCATTGCCGGCCAATTTCGGCCTAAACCTGCATCAAGTTTTCTGGCGAAAGTCAGCCGCCGGCACTATTCCCAGTATTCGGTGACTTCACTGGCCCAGGCTGTGGCCGAGAGGAGGGCGCGGTTGACCGTGGCCGGGTCGACACCGGCGGCCAGCGCCGTTTCCTTCATGCGTGGCAGATCGAAATCCTCGCTCGCTTCGGCTACTGCCAGCAGTGGCGCATAGGGGCCGCTGCGCTCGAGCAGGGCGTTCCTGATGTCGTCGGCCAGCAGCATGTCGTTGAGTGTCTCAGCGAGTGGACGGTGCAACAGCTCACCCAGGCACGAGAAAATCCCGGTCAGGAACAGCGGGTCGTGCGCTACGCCCGGCATCGACTGTTCGCCCAGCACTTCCATGAGCCGGCCGCGGGTCAGCGCATTTTCAACCAGAAGCCAGTCACCAAAATGTGGGTCACGCACCGAAAAAAGCAGTACCGAAAGCCAACGGGTCAGGCGCTGGCGACCGAGTATGACCAGTGCCTGGGCCAGCGAGTCGATGCGATTGCTCAGACCGAGGGCTGGCGAATTGAGGTAGCGCAGGATGCGGAAGCTGAGCAGGGGGTCCTGCTTCATCGCTGCCGCAACTTCGGCTGTCTCGGCATCGCCCTGCACCAGCCGCATGATGTTGAGCAACAGGGCTTTGTGCGGATCACCGCCTTCGGTCTGGGTAGTCGGTGCCGTGCTGGCAAATTTTCCGTGGAAGTTGTCGAAATGCCATTGGTGACAGAAGCGCAGGTCATCCAGCGTTTCGACATTGCAGGCCAGCAGCCTCTTGGGGCGTTCGCCCGCGCTGGCCCGAACCGCTGCGGAGAAATCGCGGGCCGTATCGGCCTCGTTGGCGCCGATATCAATCGCGGCAAAATCAGCCAGTTGAATCACCCTGGCAAAGGCCGGGTTCTTTGGCTGGCGGAAAACGCCAATCAGCAAGCCACGCTCGTGCAGCCGGTCGATGGCTTCGCAAACGATGTCCGCTTCGGCGTCCGCCGCCAACTGGACGAGCAGCACGATATTTGACGATTTCAGGCGGTCGACCGCAGGTAGGTCGAGGCTGGCGGAACTGAGCGGAATGAAGGCGAGGCTGGTATTCCAGGCGTCGGTGCTGGTGTTCAGCGTGTCGAGCAGTGTTTCGTCAAGGCTGCGCTGGGGCGCTGCGTCGGCATCGGCCAGGGGGGTCGATTCCTGCAGGGTAAAAACATGCCCGGAAAGACGATTGTTGCGGTCGAAAACCGCTTCGCGGCGAAGAAACTGGGTGCTGTTGGCTGCTGTTTGCGTGGCGGGGACGGAGCTCGGGGTGCCGGTTTGTCCGGGTTTGCCGCTGAACAGTTTTTTCAGGCTGTTGAACACACGCGTCTCCTACAAACAAAAATGCCCACCGCAAGGTGGGCATTCTCGCATCTCGGCGAAGGTTTAGTCGACCTTGGCCTTGCCGCGCAGTTCCTTGACCAGGTTTTCAACCTGTTGCTGGCTGGCGCGCTGCTGCAGTTGCGGCTTGACCTGATCGAACGGCGGCGGGGTCATCGGACGGGAGTCGTCGAGCTGGATGACGTGGTAGCCGAAATCAGACTTGACCGGGGCCTTCGTGTATTCACCCTTCTTGAGCTTGCCCAGTGCTTCGCCAAACGGCTTGACGTAGGCGTTCGGGGAGCTCCAGCCGAGTTCGCCGCCCTTGTCCTTGGAGCCCGGATCCTTCGATGCCTTGGCCAGTTCGGAGAACTTCTCGCCCTTGTCGAGCTTGGCGATGATCGCCTTGGCTTCGTCTTCCTTCTCGACCAGCACATGGCGGGCCTTGTATTCGGTGGAGCCGAGGTTGGTCTTGATCAGTTCGTATTCGGCCTTGAGCTGGGCGTCGCTGATCGGGTGAGCCTTGACGTAGTCGGTCAGGAAGGCGCGGATGAGCACGGCCTGCTTGGCGAGTTCGATCTGGCCCTGAATGTTGGCAGGTTTGTCGAGGCCCTTCTTCTTCGCTTCCTGGGCGAGGATTTCGCGGCGAACGAGTTCTTCCTTGACGGCGTTTTGCAGTTCGGCCGAATCCGGGGCGCCCTGAGCTTTTTGCTCTTCAACAAAGGCGTTATAGACGTTTTGCGAGATCGGCTGGCCATTGACGGTGGCGAAAGCCTTGCCCTTCTCGGCAGCAAAGGCCGGGGCAGAAACGATGGCGCCGGCGATCAGCAGAGCAGCCAGACGGGAGAGCTTGAGCATGTATCTATCCTTGGATGGAGGGAGTAACAAAAAATTATACGTCGCCGGGTACGTCGGCGCGGATGCTGAGCGCATGAATCCTGCCGCGCATCAAATCACCTGCCGCATCATAAATCAAGCGATGACGGGCCATGGTACTTTTCCCGGCAAATACCTGTGCAACAATTTGTAACTGGTAGTGGCCGCCTTCGCGTGCCCCGGCATGGCCGGCATGACGATGCGAGTCATCGACGATGGTGACGGATTCCGGCTGCAGAATCGCCAGTCGCTGACGCAGCAGTTCGATGGTTTCGACGCTCACGCCGGCAAGACCTTCTTGAACGGCTTGATGACGACTTTTTCGTAGACGCCGGCGGCGATGTAGGGGTCGACGTCGGCCCAGGCGCGGGCGGCTTCCAGCGACGCGAATTCGGCGACGATGAGGCTGCCCGAAAAGCCGGCCGGACCGGGGTCGGGCGAGTCGATGGCCGGGCAGGGGCCGGCCAGGATCAGGCGGCCTTCGGCCTGCAGGGCCTGCAGGCGCTCGACGTGGGCGGGGCGGGCGGCCATGCGCTGGTCCAGCGTACCGGCCTTGTCTTCGGCGATGATGGCGTAGAGCATTACTTTTCTTCCTCGACGTATTTTGATAGCAGCATGCCCTGGCCGATCACGAAAACGAGCATCAGGCCCATGCCGCCGAACAGTTTGAAATTGACCCAGGTATCGGTCGAAAAATTGAAGGCGATGACCAGGTTGAGGACGCCCATGACCAGAAAAAAGGCGATCCACGACAGATTGACCTTGGCCCAGACCGGCTCGGGCAAGGTCAGTTGCTCGCCGAGCATGGCCTTGATGGCGTTTTTCTTGAGCGCGTAGGCGCTGAAGGCCATGCTGCCGGCGAACACCCAGTACAGGATGGTCGGTTTCCACTTGATGAAGGCTTCGTTCTGGAAGGCCAGCGTCAGGCCGCCGAAGACGACGACGAGAACGAGGCTGACCCAGAGCATCTTGTCGACCTTGCCGTGCCGGAAGTGCACCCAGATGATCTGGGCGACTGTTGCCGCAATGACGACGACGGTGGCGAGCAGGATCGGCGCCAGCTTGACGTCTTCGGGGACGAAGCCGAGCAGCGAGCTCATCCAGCTGGCGGCGAGTTCGGGGCTCTTTTCCGCGTACTTGAAGCTGCCGAAGAAGAGGATGACAGGGAAGAGGTCGAAGAGCAGTTTCATGGCGAGGCATTATATACTGCGGAAAACAACTATCCGGCAAGCAGGGGAGTCCATGCACAACGTCCTGATCATCGATGACAGTGACATCAATCTGACGCTGATAAAGGCGCTGGTGCTCAAATTGGGCGACTGCAGCCCGACGCTGTTCGATCATCCGCTGGCGGCGCTGGAGTGGTGTCGCAGCAATGTGCCCGACCTGGTCATCGTCGATTACATGATGCCGGACATGGATGGACTGAAATTCATCAGCGCCTTCCGCGCCCTGCACGGTCGCAACGAGATTCCCGTGCTGATGATTACGGCCAACGATCAGAAGGACATTCGTTACGATGCCTTGCTCGGTGGCGCCAACGATTTTCTCACCAAGCCGATCGACCGCATCGAATTTTCGGCCCGCGCCCGCAACATGTTGTCGTTGCGTACCGGTCAGAAATATCTGGCGGACCGTGCCGAGCATTTGAGTTCGCTGGTCGAGGAGCGCACCGCCGAAATCCGTGAGCGCGAGAAGGAGCTGATTTTCCGCATCTCGCGGGCGGCTGAATTCCGCGATCCGGAAACCGGCGCCCACATCCAGCGCATGGCGCATTACTCGCAGATCATCGCGCTCGGTCTTGATCTGAGCATTGCGCAACAGAAGCTGATTCTCGAAGCGGCGCCGATGCACGATGTCGGCAAGATCGGCATTCCCGACTACATCCTGCTCAAGCCGGGCAAGCTGACGCATGAAGAGTTCGAGGTCATGAAGGGGCATGCGCGGCTTGGCCAGGAACTGCTCAAGAACAGCCGTTCAGAGGTCATACAGTCCGGGGCCGAAGTGGCGATCTCGCATCATGAAAAATACGACGGAACAGGCTACCCGAATGGCCTCAAAGGCCATCAGATCCCGCTGTTCGGGCGGATCGTGGCGGTGGCCGACGTCTTTGATGCACTGACTTCGGAGCGCCCCTACAAGCGCGCGTGGTCGCTGGAGGATGCCTGCCAGTTTCTTGAAGACGGGCGTGGCAAGCATTTCGATCCGATGTGCGTCGAGGCCTTCCTTGCCGGCTGGGAGCATGTGCTGGATATCCGCCAGCGCTTCCGCGATGAAGAGATGCCGCAGATCTGAATTTGATTGATCCCGGCCGCTTGCCTGCATGGGCAGGCGGGCTGAATGGAGATGAATATGGCAGGGGCTTTCGTGTTGGACAAAGCGTCGATTCTTGATCGCCTGGGTGGCGACGAAGAGATTTTCGCGATGATGGTCGACATGTTTGTGCAGGATGTCGACAGCAATTGCACTGCCCTGGCTGCCGCCCTGGCATCGGGCGATGCTGCCGTGCTGCGGCGTGAGGCCCATACCGTCAAGGGTTTGATGGCCACGTTTTCGGACGAAGCGGGTGCGGCCGATGCCTGCACGGTCGAACTGCGGGCACGCGATGGGCTGGTCGCCGATCAGGCCGAGGCCGTGGCCGGCCTGCAGCTGCGCCTGCGGGAAATAGCGGCGGTTTTAAGCGCCGGGTAGTTTCAGGAAAGCGGCGGCGCCAGTTGCGCCGCCTGGTGGCCCGAACGGCACGACGCCGAGCAGCGGGGCCGGCAACAGCGTTTGCAGCGTTGCCAGATTTTCATCGAAACGCGACATCGCCGGATCAATCCGGTTGGCCACCCAGCCAACCAGCTTCAGGCCGCGGGCGGCGATCGCTTCGGCCGTGAGCAGCGCGTGGTTGATGCAGCCGAGGCGCATGCCGACGACGAGGATGACGGGCAGGCCAAGGTTGACGGCCAGATCGGCGGTGTTCTGCCCGGCACCGAGGGGCACGCAAAAACCACCGACACCTTCGACGATGACCAGATCAGCCTGCTGGCGGACTTCGTCGCAACTCATCCTGATTGCTTCGAATTCGATGCCGACCCCGGCTTCGGCTGCCGCGATGTGCGGGGCGATGGCCGGCGCAAAGCAATACGGGTTGATGATCTGGCGCGGCAGTTCGACATTGCTGGCGGCACGGATGGCTTCGACGTCGTCGTTGCGCCCGGCCTCATCGGTGCCGGCGGCGATGGGCTTGAGGCCGGCCGCTTTGAGGCCGTCCAGCCCGGCGCGCTGGAGCAGGGCGCAGGTGATGAAAGTCTTGCCGATCTCGGTGTCGGTGCCGGTCAGGAAATAGGCGGGGCTCATTTTTGGGCGCTCATTTGCTGGCGTAAAGGTAGATCACGTCGTAGGTCAGCGGCAGGCCGGCCGAGGTGCGCAGCTGTTCGTAGGCGGCTTCGGCACGCTGGAAGGTGGCGCGACTCATCAGGCTGGTGCGCCGGCCGTCGCCGAGCTGGTTGGCGCCGATGGCCTTGACGGCGCGAAGCAGCGTCTTGAAGTCGGCGTAGTGTGCGATTTTTGTGCCTTTTTTCGGGTTCACCGTGGCAAAGCCCAGATTGACGGCAATTTTCCGGATTTCGTCCGGATTGTGAAAACTCAGGGTGTGGCGGTAGTGATCGACGTCGGCGAAGGCGTGGCGAAGCTCGTGGAAGGTCGCCGGGCCGAGGCTGGCCAGGGCGACGTGACCGCCCGGACGCAGGGTGCGGTGGGCTTCGCGCAGCGCCGTGGCGAGGTCGCACCACTGTACGGCGAGGCTGGACCAGTAGAGGTCGAGACTGGCGTCGGCCAGCGGCAGGTGTTCGAGATCGCCGGCAATGCGGCAGCACGGCGCGCTGATTTTGCCGAGCATGGCCGGCGAGAGGTCGAGGGCGACGCGGTGGGCATCCGGGTAGCGGGCCTGCAGGTCGGCCTGCGCGAAACCCGTGCCGCAGCCGGCATCGAGCAGGCGGGTCGGGCTAATGTCCGGCAGGCCGTCGGCCAGTTGCGTGCAGATGCGGCGCTGGATGTCGGCGGCGCTGTCGTAGGTCGGCGCGGCGCGCTCGAAGGATTGCCGGATGCGTGCCTTGGAAGGTCTAGTCATGCAGGAATGGGCGCACGGTGGCGGCAAAATCGTCCGGCCGGGACATGAAGGGCGCGTGGGCGCAGTCGTCGAAGACGGCGAGTCTGGCACCGGGAATCAGGGCGGCGAGCGCTTCGGCGGCGGCGAGCGGCATGAGCGGATCGGCTGCGCCGTGGATGAGCAGGGTCGGCGCCGTGACCTGCGGGGCGAGTTCGCGCAGGTCGATGTCGCGCAGCCAGTCGAGGCCGGTGGCCAGCGTTTCGCCGGCGGGCTGCGGTTCGGCTTGCTTGAGCAGTTCGAGCGTCACCGCCTTGGCGCGGGCGTCGCCGCGATTGAAACCGGTGACGAAGCGGGCCAGATGGGTTTTGGCATCGGCTGCGATGGCGGCAGCAAAATCGGCCAGTACAGCCGGTGCCATGGCGTGCGGCCAGCCGTCGCGCTGGACAAAGGAGGCGGTGCCGGCGACCAGAATCAGCTTGCCGACCTGGCCCGGATGGCGGGCGGCCACGGCGAGCGCCAGCATTGCGCCGAGAGACCAGCCAGCCAGCGTGCTGCCGGCTGGCAGGCGGTGGGCGATGTCGTCGACGGCGGCGTGGAAATCGGCGATCAACGGTGCCTGGCCGTAGCCAGGCAATTCAAAAATTTGCCCATTTTCCCGGTTGACCGTGGCGGTGAGCGGTCCGCTGCCCAGACCCCAGCCGGGCAGAAAAACGAGCGGCGCGCTCATGCAAGTTCCTTGAGGGCGCTGACCAATTGGGCAATGTCGGCTTCCGTATGGGCGGCGGAGACGGAAATCCGCAGCCGCGCCGTGCCTTTGGGCACCGTCGGCGGGCGAATGGCCGGTACCCACAGGTTGCGTTCCCAGAGGGCTTTGGCGAGGGCTACGGCGGCGTCGTTTTCACCGACGATGAGCGGCTGGATGGCAGTTGGCGAGGGTAGCAGCTGGAGTGGCAGACCGGCCAGTCCGTCGCGCAACTGGCCGATGCGGGCCATGAGGTTGGCGCGCAGGGCATCGCCGTTTTCGATGATGCTCAGGCTTTTCGCCAGCGCGCAGGCGATGGCCGGCGGCTGGGCGGTCGTGAAGATGTAGCTGCGGCCTTTTTGCAGCAGGTATTCGATGGCGGTTTCGGAACCGGCGACGAAGGCGCCGCCGACGCCAGCCGCCTTGCCCAGCGTGCCCATGAGCAGGATGCGCGGCGAGGCCGGCAGGTTGAAATGGGCCAGGCTGCCCCGGCCGTGCGGGCCGAGAACGCCGAAGCCGTGCGCGTCGTCGATGACCAGCCAGGCGTCGTAACGCTCGGCCAGCGCGAAGATGAGCGGCAGCGGCGCGAGGTCGCCATCCATGCTGAACACGGCGTCGGTGACGATGAGCTTGTGTTTTGCCGTGCTGGCAGCCAGCAGCTTTTCCAGCGCCGCGACGTCATTGTGTGCGTAGCGCTGGACATCGGCGCCGTTGGCCTTGGCCAGTTGCATGGCGTCGATGAGCGAGGCGTGGTTGAGCTTGTCGGCGAACACGGCATCGCCGCGCCCGGCAAACGTTGGCGTCACGGCGAGGTTGGCGAGATAGCCGGTCGAGAAGGTCAGGGCACGCGGAAAACCCGTGAAGGTGGCGATTTCCTTTTCCAGCGCTTCGTGCGGCGCAAGGTGGCCACTGACCAGATGCGAGGCGCCGGCGCCGGCGCCCCAGTGCAGCGCCCCGTCGGCCAGCGCCCGGGCGATCTCGGCATTGCCGGCCAGGCCGAGATAGTCGTTGGCCGCGAAATTCAGCACGTTTTTGCCGTCGACCGTGGCAAGCCGGCCACAGGGCGATTCCAGGACGCGACGCCGACGGGTCAGGCCAGCGGTTTCTAGGTCAGCCAGTTCGCTGGCGAGGCGGTCTTCGAGGGAGCGGGAAGTCATGGGGCCATATTTTCCCGCAGACCTGCGGGAAAGTCGCGCTTTTCATCCGCGGCACGCTGCAAACGGCCGGTCGAGAGGTTCTTGCGTTGCTCGTTGGCGATCAGCGCGGAGGTCGACTCCTTGGATTTTTCGCAACAGTCATGAAGCGCGAGTGGTTCTTTTCATCTCGAATCTTGGCAGCGAGGAGGGGAATCGGGCGGGGTATCGGATGTGACGCGGTGCCGGCTGCCGCAATGCATGAGGATCATTCCCCGACCAATCCCTTGTCTAGAAGTTTCTGCAAATCGACAAGGGGAAGCGCGCGGGCAAACAAAAAGCCCTGACCTTCCTGACAACCCAGTTCCTGGAGAATCGTGGCTTGGTCTGCGTGCTCGATGCCTTCGACGGTAATCTGCATGAACATGGCCTTGCTCAGTGCGACGATGGCTTCAACGACCGCCCGCTGATTCTGGCTGGCGGGGAGATCGACGATGAACGAACGATCGATCTTGATGCGCTGGATGGGCAGGTCGCGCAGGACGCTCAATGACGAATAGCCGGTCCCGAAGTCATCGATGCTGACGGCGACACCGAGTTCTTCCAGGGCGTGGAGTATGGACAGGCTTCGCTCCGTTGCCTGCAGGGTGCTTTCCGTAATTTCCAGTTCGAGTGCACTGGCCGGGAAGCCGGTTTCGCTGAGTACAGCACGGACAATCGCGACAAAATCGACGCCGAGGAATTGCCGTGCCGATACGTTGACGGCAACGTGGAAGATTTCGCCGGCCGGGTTCCCCTGGATGACTTCAAGCATTTCGGTACAGGCACGATTCAGTACCCAGCGTCCCAGGTGTTCGATAATTCCAGACTCTTCAGTGATGCCAATGAAGCTGGCAGGAGAGATCATTCCCTGTTCCGGGTGCTGCCAGCGGACCAGTGCTTCAACCCCGACTATCCGGCGACTGGCCAGATCGACGCGCGGCTGATAGTGCACGACCAGTCCATCGGTAGCCAGGGCGCGACGCAGCCCCTGTTCAATGGTCATCCGTTGATGTGCCCGCTCGGACATGTCTGCTGCGTAAAAGTGATAGCGGTTACGCCCCTCGGCCTTGGCCGTATACATGGCCATGTCGGCGGCGCGCATCAGTTGTTGGCTGTCGATGCCGTTGTCGGGATACACGGCAATCCCGAGACTGCCGGTGACGGAAAGATGCTCTCCGGAAACAGTGAGCGGGAGGCGCAACTGGTCGAGGATTTTCTCTGCCAGCCGGGCCGCGTAGTCGGGATTGAAACTGCCGGCCAGAATCACGAACTCGTCGCCGCCCAGTCGGGCGATCGTGTCGCTGCTGCGCAGGACAACCCGTAATCTGTCGCCAACGATACGCAGCAGTTCGTCGCCAACCGAGTGGCCGAGCGTATCGTTGATCACCTTGAAGCCGTCAAGGTCGAGAAAGAGCAAGATGCAACGTTGGTCGTTACGCATCGCCTGCTCGATGGCGTACTGGAGGCGTTCTTCGAACAGCAACCGGTTGGGCAAGCCGGTCAGCGGGTCGTGATGGGCCAGGTGCCGGAGCTTTTGCTGGGCATCGTAGATTGCCGTGACATCAGAAAATGCCGTCACGAAGTGAGTCACCTTGTCATTGGCGTCATGCACGACGCTGACACTTTGCCAAGCCGGGAAGGCACTGCCGTCGCGACGGTGGCAGCGTACCTCGCCTTGCCAGAAACCGGCAGCGCCAGGTTGGAAGCTGTCTTCGTATCGTTCAAAGGGTGGACTGACTCGCTGGAGAGTATCAGGGTCAAGGCCGATGACCTCGCTTTCCTCGTATCCGGTGATGCGGGTAAAGGCGGTATTGACGGCAACGATCCGGCGATTGGCGTCGGTGATGAGGATAGCCTCGGCCGTCGTGTGGAAAACGACGCTGGATTGGCGCAGCATGGCCTCGTCCTGATGGCGCTTCGTCACATCCTGGAGTATTCCGACGACGCGCTGAACGCTGGCCTCTTTGCCATAGGCTTTGGCATGGGCTTCCATGCGGCGGATGGGGAGGCCATCGCCGGTGAGGCGAAATTCGACACTGCTGGCGTCGTTGCTCAACAGCTTGGCAGTCAGCGCCTGGCTGACCCGTTCCCGGTCGGCTTCGTCGATTCTGTCGATGAATGCTTCCCACGGCTCATCGAGCGGTTGCGCCTGATGGCCGAGCAGCATGCCCAGGTGGGCATCGCCTTTCAGGCGGTTCGACCCCGGGCTCCATTCAAGGACCGCCAGCGAAGCAGCATCAAGGGCCAGCTTCAGGCGCTGTTCGCTTTGTTCGACTGCCATTTCATCACTCCGGCGAGCCAGTGCCATCTGGATCGTTGCATGCAGTTCCCGGCCTTCGCACGGTTTGATCAGATAGCCAAAGGGGCAGCTGTCGAGGGCGCGGCGCAAGGTGTCGTCCTCGGCGTAGGCGGTCAGAAAAACCACGGGAATCTGATGGTTGGCGCGAATCGTGGCGGCGGCTTCGATCCCATCCATGGTGCCATCAAGGTGAATATCCATCAGCACCAGGTCGGGCTTGTTCTCGGCTGCCTGACTGATCGCCTGTTCTCCGCTGGCGACAACGCTTTCGACGTTATAGCCAAAGCCTTGCAGCTGGCGCTTCAAGTCAAAGGCAACGATGCGCTCATCTTCAACCAGCATCAGATTGATTGGCAAACGCGCGCTCATGAAAGCTCCTTCGTCGCAATGCTTTTCGGAAAACACATGGAGAACCGCGTTCCCTCGGCTCGTTCAATAGTCAGGGTGCCGTGCAGTTGCTCGACGAAAAGTTGAACCAGTTGCAAGCCCAGAGACGACCCCTGAGCCAGCTCAATGTCCGGTGGCAAGCCAATGCCGTTGTCGGCTACGCTGAGACAAATCAAACCATCCACCTCTGCCTCTATTTGGATGACAATTTCGCCCCGACGTTCCCCCTTGAACGCATGCTTGAATGAATTGGTGACCAGTTCATTGACCAGCAGACCACAGGGAATCGTCCGCTCGAGGTCGATCTGCACATCGGTCTCCGGTCGCACCATGCGCAGGCTGACGCGTTCGCCGGTTGCCCGGTAACTGGAACGGATCGATTGAACCAGACGGTCCAGATAATCCCCGAGGTCAAGACGGGAAAAGTCTTTCCGT
This sequence comes from Azonexaceae bacterium, assembly GCA_013335535.1. Lineage (GTDB taxonomy): Bacteria > Pseudomonadota > Gammaproteobacteria > Burkholderiales > Rhodocyclaceae > Azonexus. The sequence continues at coordinate 71,538 of JAAXVL010000012.1, read as the reverse complement.
TCGTAAAGCAGCTGGTGGGTCAGCGCCATGGCCTTCACCCGCCCGCAACTCTCGGCCAGAATCGCCCGCAGGCGCGGATCGGCGGCAAAGTCGGCCTGCAGGTTGAGCAGGCTGGTGATGACCTGCAGGTTGTTCTTGACCCGATGATGGACTTCGTTGAGCAGCACGGTTTTTTCGCGTAAGGCATCTTCCAGGCGTTGCTGGGCGCGTTGCCGTTCGGTGATGTCGATGATCGATGCCAGAACCATGACGCCGGCTTCGGTGGCAATTGGATTGAGGCCGATTTCGATCGGAAATTCCGTACCATCGGAGCGACAACCGGCCAGGTCGCGACCGACACCCATCGGGCGCGGCTGCGGGTCGTCGAAATAGCCAGTACGGAAAATCCGATGATGTTGCCGGAAACGTTCGGGAACCAGAATTTCGACGGATTTTCCGATCAGGTCGTCGCGGCCGTAATCGAACATTCGTTCAGTCTGGGCATTGACCAGCACCATGATGCCGTCGAGGTCGATCATGACCATGGCACTGGGTGCCCACTCGACCACCCGACGGAAAGAGTCTTCCCCGAGTTGCGGACCGACGGCAAGCATTGGCGAGACGGGGCAAGAAGTTCTATTCGGTGCGCCAGCTGGCGGCAAATCGTTGGGGGTGTCCATGGCGACTCCTCAAAGCGCGTGGCCATCACCAAACCGCGAACAAGCGAGAAGGTTCGGAATGGCGCTATCTCGAGTTGGACAACGCATCGCCCGAAAATATCTGTCCGGATGAAGAAAATTCCAATTCGTTTGACATTTATATATGACAAACGTAGTAATTCTTCTGAGGGTTTTTACACTGACATTCCCAGGGTTTCGCAGAGGGATTCGCTGATTGCCTTACCCAGGTGCTCGATTGCCTCGTCGCTGACGATATACGGCGGCATCAGGTAGACGGTATTGCCGATCGGCCGGATCAGCGCTTCGTGTTCCAGCGCGGCGCGGTAGAACTTGCGGGAGAAGTGCGGGTCGTCGGTGGCGACGTCGAAGGCAGCGATCATACCGCGCTGGCGCAGGTGTTTTACCTGCGGGTGGTCGGCCAGCGGGGCGAGGGCGGATTCGATTTTTTGCGCTTTTTTCCGGTTGACCGTGAGAACGTCGTCGGTGGCAAAAATGTCGAGCGTGGCGAGCGCGGCACGGCAGGCCAGCGGGTTGCCGGTGTAGCTGTGCGAATGGAGGAAGGCGCGGGCGACCGAATCGTCGAGGAAGGCGTTGTAGATCGTGTCGCTGGACAGGACGATGGAGAGCGGCAGGTAGCCGCCGGAGATGCCTTTCGACAGGCACATGAGGTCGGGGCGGATGGGGTTGCCATCATTCGCCGCCTGTTCGTGGGCGAAGAAAGTGCCGGTGCGGCCGCAGCCGACGGCGATTTCGTCGCAGATCAGGTGCACTTCGTGGCGGTCGCAGAGGGCGCGGGCGAGGCGCAGGTATTCCGGGTCGTACATCGCCATGCCGGCGGCGCCTTGGACCAAGGGCTCGACGATCAGGGCGGCGATGTTTGCTCCGTGACGTTCAAGGTGAGCTTCCAGTGCTGCAGCAGCGCGGCGGGCGACGTCGGCCGGCGATTCACCGGCTTCGGCCTGGCGGAAGTCGGGCGAGGGGATGACCGTGGCGGCGCGGACGAGCGGTGCGTAGGCAGATTTGAAGATTTCGACGTCGGTGACGGCCAGCGCGCCAACCGTTTCGCCGTGGTAGCTGCCTTGCAGGCAGAGGAATTTGGCCTTCTCCGGGCGGCCAACATTGCGCCAGTAGTGAAAGCTCATTTTCAGCGCGATCTCGGTGGCCGAGGCGCCGTCCGAGGCGTAGAAGGCATGGCCGAGGGCGCCGCCGGTCAGCTCACTTAGCCGTTCGGACAGCTCGACCACCGGCTGGTGCGTGAAGCCGGCCAGCATGACGTGTTCGAGCGTTTCGAGCTGGTCACGCAGCGCCGCGTTGATGCGCGGGTTGGCATGGCCGAAGAGGTTGGTCCACCACGAGCTGATGCCGTCGAGGTAACGCTTGCCGTCGAAGTCGTAAAGCCAGGCGCCTTCGCCGCGGGCGATGGGGACCAGCGGCAGGTGGCCGGGCGTGCCGGTCTGCGCGTGGTGCTGCATCTGCGTGCACGGGTGCCAGACGGCTGCCTGGCTGCGCGCCAGCCAGTCGGCGTTCGACGGTTTGCTCATCAATGCAGGACTTGCGACGCGGCCGCCGGTTGTTCCGGCATTTCGGCGTGCACCAGTTCGGCTTCGCGGTTGGGGAAGAGCGGGGCGCCGCAGTCGTCGCAGAATTCCATCGGGAAGTGATGGTCGAGGAAGAGCACGTCCTTGACGCCGGCTTCGCGCAGCACGGCTTCGATCTCGCCGGCGGCGTCGGTCGCTTCGTCTTCGGCGCCGAGCAGCGGCCAGACGATGCCGTGATAAACCTCGTCACCGGTCGTCGGGCCGAGGCCGACGCGGTATTCCTCCATGCGGCGGTCGTAGCACGGGCCGACGACGGCGCGGATGTCGGCCGGCATGAGGCCGAGCATGCTTTGCAGGAAGGCGACCGAGGCCTTGAGCGAATAGGGGCGCGACAGGCGGTCGGCGTTGCGGCAGGAGGCGTGGTAGGAATCAGGCAAGAGCGGTTGCCAGGCGCAGCCGGTGAGTAGCGGCTCGATATTCGGGCTGCCCTGCTTGATCCATTCCTTGAGTGCCGCTTCCTTGTTGCCGTCCTTTTCGTTCCAGCGGAACAGCGGCTTGCCGCGCGGCACGACGACGGTGCCGACGACGTAGCGGACGTCAGACAGGAAACGGTTGGTTTCGGCCATGCCGGTGGTGTCGATGCCGAGATGCTTGCCGGCCAGCGCGGCTTCGCCGAGCAGTTTGGTCAGTTGCCAGGTGTCGCAGAAACTGCGCGGCAATTGATCTGGGCTGAACAGGAAATCGGCCAGCGCGACGCGGGCATCGCCGCCGAAAACGTGGGCGCCGAGGTGCACGTGCAGCGCCTGCAGCGTGCTCTTGGGCAGCGCGCTGGCGGGAATGGAAAAGCGTGACCAGGCGAGGATCGGTGCGGCGAAGAGCTGGATGTCGTATTCCTGGCCCTGGGCTTCGACCCGGTTGGTTTCGGCGCGCGATTCGACCATGTCGGCCAGTTCGTCGTGGGCGCGTGGGTTGGCCTCGAACAGGCGGTCGAGCGCGGTATTGATGTCGTCCTCGGCACCGTTTTTGAGGAGGCTGTCGACGACTTCGGCGAGTTGCGCTTCCCAGTAGGCGTCTTCCAGCTTGCCGCCGGATTCGGAAAGGCCGATGGCCAGACGTTGCAGTTCGGCCGCATCGCGGGAAAGGCGGTCGCGCGAGCCAAAGCGGGTGCGTTTCATCGGGTGTCCAGAAAATTCAAAGATGGAATTTTACCAGCCGGTAAAATGGCGCACAGCACAAACCTTCGAGTCAGCTCATGCTTATCTTCCTGTCGCCCGCCAAATCGCTTGATTACAAGACGCCGCCGCACGTCGCCACCTTCACCCAGCCGGCCTGGCTCAAGGACTCGGAAAAGCTGATCAAGCAGTTGCGCAAGCTGTCGCCGGCCGACATCGCCAATTTGATGGATCTTTCCGACCCGCTGGCGCTGCTCAATTTCAACCGCTACGCCGACTGGTCGCTGCCCTTCTCGCCGGACAACGCCAAGCAGGCGGCGCTCGCTTTCGATGGCGACGTCTACGACGGTCTGGCCGCCAAAACGCTGAGTGCCGACGATCTCGACTTCGCCCAGCAGCGCGTGCGCATTCTGTCCGGCCTCTACGGCATCCTCAAGCCCCTTGACCTCATGCAGCCGTACCGGCTCGAAATGGGCACTAGGTTCGCCAACAAGGCCGGCAAGGATCTCTACGCTTTCTGGGGCGAGCGCCTGCTCCAGGCCATCAACGCCGAGCTGGCCGGCATGCCGCGGCCGGTGGCTATCAATCTGGCCTCCGAGGAGTATTTCAAGGCGGCAGTCGGGCGCAAGATCGCCGGCACGGTCATCCAGCCCGTTTTTGAGGACTGGAAGAACGGCAAGTACAAGATCATCAGCTTCTACGCCAAGCGGGCGCGCGGTCTCATGACGCGCTACGCCGTGGTGAATCGGCTCAGCGAGCCGGAAGAACTCAAGGATTTTGCTGACGATGGCTATGCGTTCGCGCCCGAGGTGTCGGACGCAACGAGCTGGGTTTTCCGCCGCCGGGTGGCGTGAGGCCGCTTTTTGATTTTGGCCGTTTTTTCCGGTTGACCGTGGCAAGCCGGGGTGGCCGCAGCCTGCAAGGCTGGCGCCGCTTATTCCCCGAGCTGCTGCAGCAAGGCCGAAATACGCGCTGTTTCGGCGAACAGGGGGTCCAGCATCGACGCTAGCCGGCGGCTCGCCGGCGCTTTCAGCTCGGTCTCGACGGTGGCGGCCAAGTCGCCCAGATCGTCCATGCCAAGATTGCGCGCAATACCTTTGAGCGAGTGGGCTAAACGCAGGGCGTCTGCGGCCTGATTGTTGGCGAGGGCGGTGCGCAGGTCGCTGGCAAAGTTGGTGCCGTAGCTGTCGCGGAATTTGATCAGCATGTTCCGGTAAAAGCCGATCCGGTTGCCCATCAGTTTCAACCCTTTTTCCACGTCGATGCCGGGCAGGTCGGGCAGGGAAAGCGCCGCGGCATCTGGGGCGATGGCCGGGGCAGAGGCTGGCGCGGCGGGCGTCTCGGCAAGCGCCACGGGCTTGAGCAGCGTGGCGATCAGGCGCAGCAGCTTGTCGAGATCGACTGGCTTGGTGATGTGGGCATTCATGCCGGCTTCGATGCATTGCAACCGGTCGTGCTCGAGTACGCCGGCCGTCAGGGCGATGATCGGCAGGTCGGCGTAATCCGGCTCGGCACGCAGTTGGCGGGTCGCAGTGAAGCCGTCCATGATCGGCATCTGGCAATCCATAAGCACCAGGTCCGGCCGTTTCTGGCGGATGCTCGCGATGGCTTGCCGGCCATCGCTGGCCAGGCGGATCTTGAGACCCGCCGTGGTGAGCAGTTCCTGCATCAGGTCGCGGTTGAGGTCGACGTCATCGACAACCAGGATGTCGGCGTCACGCAGGTGGGCGACGCTCGAAAAATCGGCCAGCCGGGCCAGCGGGGACGACGGCAGGGGCGGCAAGTGCAGCGGAAGGGCAAGGGCGCCATAGAGGCGCAGCACGCTGCTCGGCTTGAGCAGCGTGGCGCTGATCGGGGAATTTTCCGGTGAGGTCAGGGCGGCAGTGTCGTGCGGCGCCAGCAGGATCAGGGCTGGCGCCCGTTGGCCGAGGATATTGTCGATGGCCGTAATGGTCTCGATGCCGCTCATGCCCGCTGGCATGTGCCAGTCGATCAGGGCTGCCAGATAATTGGCCGAGGGGCTGGCGAGCAGGCTCAGCGCGCTTTCGCCATCGCGGCAGATTTCGGCTTGCAGGCCGAGTCGCCGGATCTGGCTGGCCAGACTTTCCGCCAGCTGCGGGTTGTCGTCGACAACCAGTACGGTGCGGCCGGCGTGGGCCGCCATGCGTGCGCCGAGTTCGGTGGCGGTAAGCCCGCTTTCCGGGGCTTTGCGCAGGTTGGCGGTGAAATGGAAGGCGCTGCCACGCCCGGGTTCGCTCTCCAGCCAGATGTGGCCGTCCATCAGTTCGACGAGGCGCCGGGAAATGACCAGTCCGAGACCCGAGCCGCCGTAGCGCCGGGTTGTCGAGGTGTCAGCCTGGCTGAAGGCGGAAAACAGCATGCCCTGCTCGGCGGGCGAAATGCCGATGCCTTCGTCGCAAACCGAAAAGCGGAGCCGGGACAGCTTGTCGTCGCCGGATTCAAGCCGGCATTCGAGGCGCAGCGTGCCTTTTTCCGAAAACTTGATGGCGTTGCCGAGCAGGTTGATGATGACCTGCTTGAGGCGCAGGGGATCGCCGAAGAAACTGCCGGGCACGTCGGGGCCGATATCGACGCAGAGTTCGAGCCCCTTGTCTTCGATGCGCTCGATGAGCAGGTCGGTGATTTCATCGATCACGGCCGGCAGGTTGAAAGGCACCTGCTCGATTTCGAGCTTGCCGGCCTCGATGCGCGAAAAATCGAGGATGTCGTTGATGATGCCGAGCAGGTGGTTGGCGGCCAGACGGATCTTGGCCAGATACTTGGCCTGCTGGCCGTTGAGTGGCGTCCGCTGGCACAGGTCGGAGAGGCCGAGGATGGCGGTGAGTGGCGTCCGCACCTCATGCGACATGTTGGACAGGAAGTTGCTCTTGGCCTGACTGGCCTGCTCGGCATGTTCCTTGGCGGCCCGCAGATCCTGCGTCTGCTCCTCGATCATCGCCGTCAGGTTGTCGCGGTGATTGCGCAGGTCTTCTGCCGTTTCGTGTAGTTGGCGCTCGTTGTCGCGCAAGGCCTTTTCGCGGTCCTTGAGCACGGCGATATTGCTCGAGACGACGACGGCGCCCTCCAGTTTGCCGGCGTGGCTGTGGATCAGGCTGGCGTGGACCAGATAGGGCAGCGTATTGCGCTCGTCGTCGGCCGGTGCTTCGGCCCGGCGGAAATTGAGTTCGGCCTCGAAATGCCCGCCGGCGGCGCGAATGGCGTTGAGGAGCAGCGGCGTGCCGTGGTTGGCCGGTAGCATGCGGTGCAATTGCTGGCGGCCGGATTCAGGCAGGCAGTCTTCGAAATAGTGGCCGACGAGGGCTTCGGGTGCGTAGCCGAGTTCCCTCGCGAGCAGGCTGTTGGCGCGGATGACCCGGCCGTCGGGGCCGAGCATGACGAAGATTTCGGCCATGGTGCCGATGGCTCGCTCCAGCGCTCCGTGCAGTTGCGCCAGTTCCTGCGAGCGAAGCTGCAGCTCGTCCTGCTGCTTTTCCTGCGCGGCGATGAGCAGTTCGAGCGCTTCGGTGCTTTTGATCAGTTCGCTTTCCAGCGCGTGGTTGGCCTGGCGCAGGACATCAAGTTCGTTGGCCAGTTCGCTCGATAACTCGCATTCCTGGCCGAAGGTAGCGGGCGACTGGCAGCGGCGAACCACGTCGATGGCCTCGGCGACTGCCGCCGCCACCTCCAGCGACAGGCCCGGTGAAAAGGCGCTGACCGGGCCGATTTCGACGGCGATGATCTCGATGACTGGCGGATTGGGTATGGTCTCGTGGACAGCGGCCAGCAGATAGCCGATGCCGGCGCCGTGGCCACCGCTGCCCGTGTTTTCAACCGGCACGCTGTGCGGGTTGAGCAGGTGCAGTTTGCCCGGTTGCGGGCCGGCCATCGCGTCGACGATGAGCACGTGCGGGCAGTTTTCGAAGAAATGCAGGGCGTCGAGCCCGCGCGTGCCGCAGTCGATGACACGGACTTCGCGCGGCAGGGGCACCCGCTTGAGCGCCAGGCTGACGGCCGGGCCGAAGCCGTCGTCGCCGTGCAGCGGGTTGCCGAAACAGAGGATGCGCATGCGCTCAGACATTGAAATGCATTTTTTTGTGGCTGCCGATGAAATGGACGGTGCACACCAGGCAGGGGTCGTGGGAGCGGACGATGTGGCCGATCTCGACCGGATTTTCCGGGTCGGCAACCTTGAGTCCGATGATGCTCTGTTCCCAATGGCCGTGGCGGCCGGCACTGTCGCGCGGCGATGCGTTCCAGGCGGTTGGCGTGACGATCTGGTATTTGTCGATGACGCCATCCTTGATGCGTAGCCAGTGGCCGAGCCCGCCGCGTGCCGCCTCGACCAGGCCATAGCTTTCGCCATCCGGCCAGACGTCGATTTTCGGGTCGATGAAGTGTGGTTCCTCGCATTTCATTTTTAGCTGTTTTTTCGTGTTGACCGTGGCATTGAGCAGCCAGCCGGCCCGGCGCAGGCGGGCGAACTGGCGCAGCCAGGTGTTGTCCCCTTCGCTGGCCAGCAGGTCGGTAATGAGCGGTTCGCCGGCAATGCGCAACTCGGCCAGCGGGCCGGTCTGCACCACCTTGTCGCCATAGCGCGGCGCCTTGGCCCAGGTGTAGCGGTCGCCGCCCGGCTGGTGGTCGGGGATGGTTTCACCGGCCCACGGGTGACGCCCGCCGGGGTAATCGAGGAACCAGCTGTGGCGGACGTGTTCGTTGATCTGCAGGTGGTCGAGTGGCTCGAGCTGTTGCGTGTCGGCATTGAAAAAACCGGGCGGCAGTTCGCTACCGGTGCCTTCGGGCCGGTGATTGACGCCGTAACTGAGCAGGTGGCCGGTGCCGGCGCCGAGCTTGTGCAGGCCAATGTCGCGGGCGAAACGGGTGAACAGGCCGACGGCGCTGCTCTGGCGGGCCGGGTTGGCGGCCATCCAGCGGAACAGGGCTTCGCTGCTGTCCAGCGCCAGCCATTCGTCGAGGTCGCCGCCGATGACGGCTTGCTCGAACCAGGAGCGCACGCCGGCCAGAATGTCGCGGGTGTCCATCAACCGGCGGGCGTTGGCCGGCTGGGTGATGCCGCCGGGCAGCATGTAGGTCGAATGCGGCCACTGGCCGCCGAAGATGGCGACGATGCCGACCAGCTCGCGCGTGCTTTTCAGGCAGCCGCGCACGACGCTGCCCTTGAGCGGGGCGAAGGCCTCAGCCAGTTCCGCCGCCAGCGGATGGTCGGCATAGAGCGGGTTGCAGAAATCGGGCGTGAAAAACAGGAAGCTCTGGCGCAGGTCGCTTTGCAGCGTTTCGGCCATCAGGCACAGGTTGCGGACGAGCACGGCATGGGTCGGCGGCGTGATGCTGGCGATCTGTTCGAGCGCCAGCGTCGCTGCGTAGAGGTGGGCCGTGCCGCAAATGCCACAGACGCGCGGTGTGATGACCAGCGCGTCGCGCGGCGCCCGGCCGATCAGGATCTGCTCGAAACCGCGATATAGCGTGCCGATGCAGCGCGCATCGACAACCACGCCGTCTTCAAGGTCGAGCTGGAATTCGAGGTCGCCCTCGACGCGGTTGAGATCGATATCGACGGTGACGCGGGTCACGGCTCCATCTCCCGATTGATGACGCGCTCCGGTGCGGCTGCGCGAGCCAGGTTCTTGTAGGCCATGTATTTGGCGCGGGCGACGCCGAGCGGCAGAAATTTCGGCACGGCGCCGATTTTGGGTGTGACGAAGAGGTCGCGGTTGGCCGGAAAATCCGGGGAAGTGCAGCCAAAACAGGGCACGCCAGCCCGCGTCTTGCTGCTGTGGCCGTTCCACAATTCGGTGTTGCATGGCGCCACGGTTTGCGGGCCGCGACAGCCGAGGGTGAAGAACATGCAGCCGCGCCCGCCGAGTACCTCGTCCTCCATGTCGTACTCGTGGTACTCGTTGCGCGTGCAGCCCTGATGGACGAGGCTGGCGAAGAAGGCGGCCGGCCGGTTGAACGCGTCGAGCTGGAGGGTTGCGCCCTCGGCCAGCATGGCCAGCACCTTGGTCATCGTGTTCGGATAGGCCGGGCAGCCGGCGACATTGATGACGGGCTGGCCACTACGCGCCCGCCAGTTGGCGCCGAGCAGGCCGCCGGGCTGGTCCTTGAGGAATTGCAGGCCGGTACAGTCAGTCGGATTCGGCCCTGCCGCATGCACGCCGCCGAAGGCCGCGCAGGTGCCCATCGCCACGACATGGGTGGCCAGCGGCGCCAGTTCACGAATGATGTCGATCTTGGCCCGGCCTTTCCAGGTATCGTACTGGCCGCTACCGTCCGGCCCGGTCATCAGGCTGCCTTCGATGCACAGGATGTCGAGTTTTTTGCGGCCGCTGGTGATCGCCTCAAGCACCTGGCCGAAGCGGGCATCGGCAGTCAGTGACGGATGCCAGAGCAGATTCAGGTCATATTGCTGCAGCAGGTTTTCGAGGCTGGGCCTGTCCGCACAGAGCAAGGCCATGCTTTCGCCGCTGCAGGCGCCCGCTTGCATCCAGACCACATTCACCATGCTGAATCTCCTTGCTCAAACGGGCGCTTGCGTGAGCCTGTCGGCGGAATATTCTTTTTATATTACAAAAGTATTATTAGTTTTAATTTTATCAAGCGCCGGCTGGCTTTGCATCACTAATTATTTCATGGCCTATTTTGCCAGCAATTGGCAGGCTGCGGCCGGTTTGACGATCTGGAAGCCAAGCGTCGTTCGCCCGCGCAAGCGGAGCAAGGCCTTGTCCTTGCTGACCAGGATGTCGGCACCACAGCGGGCGGCCAGTTCGAGGAACTTCTGGTCGTCCCGATCCTTGCAGCGCGGCAGCTTGGGGGCTTCGCCTGCGGGGAAAACCTCGACCAGCTTCGTGTAGCGGGCATAACGCTCGGCCATCATGTCGGGCGTTAGCTTGAGTTGCGGATAGGTCAGTACGCGCTGCAGTTCATCCAGCGTGCGGGTATCGACGACACACTGAATTTCCCCGGCCTCCAGCGCCGCCATGATTGGCACGGCGTCGGTGTTGCCCCAGTGAAAGAGGTCGAGGACGACATTGGTATCGAGAACGAAGCGCAGCATGGGGCCGGATTATAATGCGAGCCACTTCAACGCCTTGCCCGGAATTTTCGATGTCCCGCATTCTTCTCGCCCCGATGGAAGGGCTCGCCGACGACCTGCTGCGCGGCGTGCTAACGGCCATCGGCGGCTACGACTGGGGCATCTGCGAATTTGTCCGCGTTTCGGCCAACGTGCTGCCGGCCAAGACCTATGAACGGATCTGCCCGGAACTGCGCAACGGCAGCAAGACGGCGGCCGGCACGCCGATGCGCGTACAACTGCTCGGCTCCGACCCGATTCTCATGGCCGAGAATGCGGCGCGGCTCGTGACGCTCGATCCAGCCGGCATCGATCTCAATTTCGGTTGTCCGGCGCCGACGGTCAATCGCCATCGGGGTGGCGCCGCCTTGCTCGGCGAGCCCGAGTTGCTGCACGAAATCACCAGCGCCGTGCGCGCCGTGGTTCCGGTGCATATTCCGTTTACCGCCAAGATGCGCCTCGGTATCGACGACACCAGCCGGGCCGTTGAAAACGCCCTGGCGCTAACTACCGCTGGCATCGATGAACTGATCGTGCACGGCCGAACCAAGGTCGACGGCTACCGCCCGCCGGCGCGCTGGGAATGGATCGACCGGGTGCGCGCCGCCATCGATATCCCGCTCATCGCCAACGGCGAGGTGTGGACCGTCGAGGATTTTCGCAATTGCCAGGCAGCGACCGGTTGCGTCGACATCATGGTTGGCCGCGGCGCGGTTTCCGACCCGTTGCTGGCGCGCCGGGTACGCGGCGAGGCAACTGGCGGCTGGGATGAAATCCGGCAGGCGGTCGGCGAATACTGGCTGGGTGTACGCAAGAAGGTGGTGGCGGTACATGCTGGCGGCCGTCTCAAGCAGTGGCTGGCCATGCTGCGCCGGAATTACCCGGAGGCCGGCGCGCTTTATGATCGCCTGCGGCCGATCAAGGGTGCCGCGGAGATCGATGCGGCGCTCATCGCCGAAGGTCTGCTGACACCGGAAAGGCTGGCGGCGTGATGTCTGGCGCTGTTTCCGGAAACTCACGTTTCATTTCCAGCGCCCAGGGCGGCCCGCACGCCGATCTCGAGACGCTCGTCCGCCGGCACATGGCGCATCCGTTCAGGAAACCGGTCGCCGACTACAACCGCGATGCTTTTACCGCGGCGATGGCGGCACGTGTCGCCTGGAATCCGCAGGCGCCGCTCATTCTCGATGCCGGCTGCGGTGTCGGCTGGAGTACGCAGCGCATCGCCGAGACCTTTCCCGATCATTTCGTGCTCGGCGTCGATCAGTCGCTCGACCGCATCAGCCGCGGCAAGCCCTTGCCGATGCCGGCCAATGCCGCGCTGATCCGCGCCGATCTGGTCGATTTTTGGCGTCTGCTGGCCGACAATGGCGTTCGTCTGGCCCGCCATTACAACCTCTACCCGAACCCGTGGCCGAAGATCGGCCATCTGGCCCGGCGTTGGCAGGGGCACGCGGTGTTTCCGGTGTGGCGCGAACTGGGTGGCGAAGTCGAGTGCCGCAGTAACTGGCGCATCTACATCGAGGAAATGGCGCTGGCCTTGAGCCTGCTCAGCGGCCAGACGGTCGTTGCCGAACCGTGGCAAACGGACAATCCGATGACGCCCTTCGAGAAAAAATATCTCGCCTCTGGTCACGAACTGTGGCGCTGCCGGGTAAATTTGTCATGAGCGTCTGCCAGACCTGCGGCGCCTGCTGCGCCAGCCTGCGCGTCGATTTCCATCCGGCCGAGCTGGCCGGTGGTGCCTTTGCCTGGGGGCAAGGGGTGCCGGTCGAGATGACGGTGCCCGTGACGCCGGCCATCGTCCGCCTGTGCGGCACCGATGCCAGCCCGCCGCGCTGCGTGGCGCTGGCCGGCGAGGTAGGCGTGGCAGTCAATTGCACGATCTACGACGTTCGCCCGTCGCCGTGCCGCGAATTCGATACCGAGCACGCCGCCTGCAACAAGGCGCGCAAGCGCTGCGGGCTGGAACCGCTCTAGGTTTTCAACGGCGCATCGTTGCCGATGCGCTCAGCCGCGGCCGACAGCCGCTTCGGTCTGGTTGGTGATTTCGGTGGCAGTCGCCGAGTCGACCGTCAGTCCACCTTCGTTGCGCGCTATCGTGCGCATGCGGGTCGTGCTGGGGGTCACAACTTCGAGTTCGATTTCAATAGTGCGGCCGCCGGCCTTGGCTGTGATGCGTTCGCCTTGCTCCAGTTTTTCGGTGGGACCAGGCTTGATCGACATCTTCCTGAGGGCGGCCAGAACGGCGGTGTGAACGCGAGGCAGCGGCGCGGTAAAGGTCCGCGACGCCTGACCGTTGCTGTGATGGGAGTAGATCGCGCTGACGCCGACGCCGGCTGCCGAAATGATCACCGGAGCGCATCCCGCTGTGCTCAGGCCAAGACAGATGATCAGGAATGCAGTGGAGAAATTGCCAAACATGGAGCAGCGCCGAAAGTTATGCGCGGAGATATTACGTCCAATCCGATTCTGTGTGGGTATTTTTCACACGAACCGGGTTTGCATGCCAGAGCTACTTCGACAGACTTCGCATCGCCCGCTCGAGGCCGTCGATGGTTAGCGGAAACATGCGTTTGCCGAGCAGTTGCTCGATCATCTGGATCGACGGCGTGTAGCCCCAGTGCGCTTCCGCCAGTGGGTTGAGCCAGGCGGCGTGGGGCCAGGTGGCGAGCAGGCGTTCGAGCCAGACGGCGCCGGCTTCTTCGTTCCAGTGTTCGACGCTGCCGCCGGGGCGGGCGATTTCGTAGGGGCTCATGCTGGCATCACCGACGAAGACGAGCTTGTAGTCCGGGCCGTAGGTGTGGATGACGTCCCAGGTCGACAGCTTTTCGCCGTGGCGGCGGCGATTGTCCTTCCAGACGCCTTCATAGACACAGTTGTGGAAGTAGAAATGTTCGAGATGCTTGAATTCGGCGCGGGCGGCCGAGAACAGTTCCTCACAGGCCTGGATGTGGTCGTCCATCGAGCCGCCGATGTCGAGGAAGAGCAGCACCTTGACGGCATTGTGGCGTTCCGGCCGTAGATGCAGGTCGAGCCAGCCGCCGTTGCGGGCGGTGCCGGCGATGGTGCCGTCGAGGTCGAGTTCGGTGGCGGCGCCCTTGCGGGCAAAGCGGCGTAACCGGCGCAGGGCGACCTTGATGTTGCGGATGCCGAGGTCGACGCTGTCGTCGAGGTTGCGGAACTCGCGCTGGTCCCAGACCTTGATGGCGGTGCGGTTGCCGACCGATTCGCCACCGATGCGCACGCCTTCAGGGTTGTAGCCACCGTGGCCGTAGGGCGAGGTGCCGGCGGTGCCGATCCACTTGCTGCCGCCCGAGTGGCGTTCCTTCTGCTCGGCCAGCCGCTCCTTGAGTTGCTCGAAGATTTTCTCGTAGCTGAGTTTCTGCAGCTTGAGGCGGTCGGCTTCGGAAAGGTGCTTGCGGGCGGCGAGTTCAAGCCATTCTTCCGGCACTTCCGGGGCGAAGCCGGGCAGGGCTTCGATGCCGCGAAAATACTCGCCGAAGGCACGGTCGAAGCGGTCGTAAAGCGCTTCATCCTTGACCAGGATGGTGCGCGACAGCAGGTAAAAATCATCGAGGCTGGCGCTGACCAACCTCGCTTCGAGGGCTTCGAGCAGGGCCAGCAGTTCGTTGGTCGACACCGGCAGCTGGCGGGCCTTCAGGTGCAGGAAGAAATCGACGAGCATTTACGGCTGCTTGCGACGCGCCATGAAAGCGATGCGTTCGAAGAGATGGACGTCCTGCTCGTTCTTGAGCAAGGCGCCGTGCAGCGGCGGAATGGCGTCCTTCGCTTCCTTGGCGCGCAGGGCTTCGGGCGGGATGTCTTCGGCCAGCAGCAGCTTGAGCCAGTCGATCAGTTCGCTGGTTGAGGGCTTTTTCTTGAGGCCGGGCACTTCACGCAGGTCGAAGAAGACTTCGAGCGCCTCCTTGAGCAACTCGTGCTTGAGCACCGGGAAATGGACGGCGACGATGCGCTGCATGGTCTCCTTGTCCGGGAACTTGATGTAGTGGAAGAAGCAGCGGCGCAGGAAGGCGTCGGGCAGCTCCTTTTCGTTGTTCGACGTGATGATGATCAGCGGCCGGTGTTTGGCCTTGATGGTGCGGTGCAGCTCGTAGCAATGGAATTCCATGCGGTCGAGTTCGCGCAGGAGGTCGTTTGGGAATTCGATGTCGGCCTTGTCGATTTCGTCGATCAGGACGACCGACGGCTCGTCGCACTCGAAGGCCTGCCACAGCACGCCATGGACGATGTAGTGGCTGATGTCTTCGACGCGCGGATCGCCAAGCTGCGAGTCGCGCAGGCGGGACACGGCGTCGTATTCGTAGAGGCCTTGCTGCGCCTTGGTCGTCGATTTGATGTGCCACTGGAACAGAGGCATGCCGAGGGCTCGGGCGACTTCCTCGGCGAGCAGCGTCTTGCCGGTGCCCGGCTCGCCCTTGATGAGCAGCGGGCGTTGCAGGGCGACGGCGGCATTGACAGCCAGCGTCAGGTCGCGCGTCGCGACGTAGGTATCGGTACCTTGGAATTTCATGTTGATGGCCGGTTGGGTGATGGCACAAATTGTAGGGCAAAGCGCGCGAGGCTGGCTGCCACGGTCAATCGGAAAAAATGGCCAAAAATGAAAAGGGACGTTGTCCGCTACCGGCGCAGTCGGCTCGATTTTCGACAAGCCATTGATGCGCCGCAGCAAATCCGGGGACGGAGTGCGGCTTCCATAAGTCCTCTTTATCCCCATTCGCGTCGGACAAGCTTGTGGATAAGCTCGGGACAGATGTCGCAAAACATTGAGCGACAAGGGTTTTAGGGGTTGTGCCTAAAAAATGGGCAATTTGTCGACGGGCCGCGTTTTGCGCTATCCGGGTCTAGCCTTGTGGGTGATATAACATATAAAATATATAAGACCCGCAAGTCACGGTTGGTAGCCTTGTTTTCGAACCATCAGGGTACCGCCGTTGTCGTAGAATATTCGTTTCCCAGAGCAACCCTTTACGAAAGGAAGTCGCCGTGCTTGAAGCCTATCGCGCCCACGTTGCAGAGCGTGCAGCCCTCGGTATCCCCCCGCTGCCCCTGTCCAAGCAACAGACCACTGAACTGGTCGCCCTGCTGAAGAATCCGCCGAAGGGCGAAGAAGCCGCCCTGGTCGAGCTGATCACCTACCGCGTACCGGCTGGTGTGGATGATGCCGCCAAGGTCAAGGCTGAGTTCCTGGCCAAGGTTGCCAAGGGTGAAGAAGCCTGTGCCCTGATTTCCAAGGAAAAAGCCACCGAACTGCTCGGCACCATGCTGGGCGGTTTCAACGTCAAGCCGCTGATCGACCTGCTGGCTGATGGTGCGGTTGGCGCCGTTGCCGCCGAAGGCCTGAAGAAGACCCTGCTGGTGTTCGACTTCTTCCACGATGTCGCCGAGCTGGCCAAGGCCGGCAATGCCAACGCCAAGGCTGTCATGCAGTCGTGGGCTGACGCCGAGTGGTTCACCTCGCGTCCGGAAGTCCCGGCTTCGCAGAAGCTGACCGTCTTCAAGGTCACCGGCGAAACCAATACCGACGACCTGTCGCCGGCACCGGATGCCTGGTCGCGTCCTGACATCCCGCTGCACGCGCTGGCCATGCTGAAGAACCCGCGTCCGGGTATCGAAGCCGACGAGCCGGGTTCGCGCGGCCCGTTGAAGCAACTGGAAAAGCTGGCTGCCAAGGGCAACCTGATCGCCTACGTCGGTGACGTGGTCGGTACCGGTTCTTCCCGCAAGTCCGCTACCAACTCTGTACTGTGGTTTACCGGCGAAGACATCCCGTTTGTGCCGAACAAGCGTTTTGGTGGTTTCTGCCTCGGTTCGAAGATCGCTCCGATCTTCTTCAACACGATGGAAGATGCCGGCGCCCTGCCAATCGAAATCGATTGCAGCGCCATGGACATGGGCGATGAGATCGAACTGAAGGTCGATCAGGCCACCGGCAAGGTTGCCGCCACCAAGAACGGTGCCGTGATCGCCGAATCCCAGCTCAAGACCCTCGTCATCCTCGACGAAGTCCGCGCTGGCGGTCGTATTCCCCTGATCATCGGTCGCGGCCTGACGACCAAGGCCCGTGAATTCCTCAAGCTGCCGCAAAGCACCCTGTTCCGTCTGCCGCAAAACCCGGCCGACGACGGCAAGGGCTACTCGCTGGCCCAGAAGATGGTTGGCAAGGCCTGCGGCGTGACTGGCATTCTGCCGGGCACCTACTGCGAGCCGAAGATGACCACCGTTGGTTCGCAAGACACCACCGGCCCGATGACGCGCGACGAACTGAAAGACCTGGCCTGCCTCGGCTTCTCCGCCGATCTGGTCATGCAGTCCTTCTGCCACACCGCCGCTTATCCGAAGCTGGTCGACGTCCGCATGCACCGCGAACTGCCGTCCTTCATCTCGACCCGTGGCGGCGTTGCGCTGCGTCCGGGCGACGGCGTCATCCACTCCTGGCTGAACCGCCTGCTGTTGCCGGATACCGTCGGTACCGGTGGTGACTCGCACACCCGTTTCCCGATCGGCATCTCCTTCCCGGCCGGTTCCGGTCTGGTCGCCTTTGCCGCCGCCACCGGCGTCATGCCGCTGGACATGCCGGAATCCGTGCTGGTCCGCTTCAAGGGCAAGATGCAGGATGGCATCACCCTGCGCGACCTGGTCAACGCCATTCCGCTGTACGCCATCAAGGCTGGTCTGCTGACCGTCGAGAAGAAGGGCAAGAAGAACGTCTTCTCCGGCCGCATCCTGGAAATCGAAGGCCTCCCGGATCTCAAGGTTGAACAAGCCTTCGAACTCTCCGACGCTGCCGCCGAGCGTTCTGCCGCAGCCTGTGCGATCGCCCTGAACAAGGAACCGATCGTCGAGTACATGACGTCGAACATCACCCTGATGAAGTGGATGATCGCCGAAGGCTATCAGGATGCCCGCACCCTGAAGCGCCGCATCAACGCCATGGAAGACTGGATCGCCAACGGCACGCTGCTCAAGGCTGACGCCAATGCCCAGTACGCCGCCGTGATCGAAATCGACCTGGCTGAAGTCACCGAGCCGATCCTGGCCTGCCCGAATGATCCGGACGACGTCAAGGTCCTCTCCGAAGTTGCCGGTGCCAAGATCGACGAAGTCTTCATCGGCTCCTGCATGACCAACATCGGCCACTTCCGTGCCGCCGGCAAGGTCCTCGAAGGCAAGTCCGACATCCCGACCCGTCTGTGGATCGCTCCGCCGACCAAGATGGATGCCCTGATCCTGACCGAAGAAGGCTACTACGGCGTCCTCGGCAAGTCTGGCGCCCGTATGGAAATGCCGGGCTGCTCGCTGTGCATGGGTAACCAGGCGCAGATCCGCAAGGGTTCGACCGCGATCTCCACCTCGACCCGCAACTTCCCGAACCGCCTCGGTATCGACACCCAGGTCTATCTCGGTTCCGCCGAACTGGCCGCCATGTGCGCGCTGGCCGGCCGCATCGTGACGGTTCCGGAATACATGGAGCAGATCAAGCTGGTGAACGCCAAGGCCGGTGAAGTCTATCGCTACATGAACTTCGACCAGATTCCGGAGTTTGTCGAACAGGCGGCAACCGTCGAGATGTAATTTCGGTTTTGGCCGGAATTTCCGGGCGACCGTAAAAAATCCCTTGTCGGGCAACCGGCAGGGGATTTTTTCTTTTCCGGGACTGTCGAAAGATATAGCCATACGGGATACCTATGGCTTGCACTAGATGTTGAACAGATAGTGTGGGATGTACTATCTTGAACGAATAGAATCGTCGCGGTCGTTGCGATTTAACCCTTTACCAAGGTGGTGTATGGCTTACGAGATCGTCTGGGAACCTGAAGGTGTGGTCAATCAGTTTTCAGGGGTTGTTCCTGGCTGGGAGTTCATCGAGGCCGTCAAGAATATTCAGAGCGACTTTCGCTTTGATGAGGCTCGTTATGTCATCAACGATTTCTCGGACGTAACGAAACATGGCCTGACCGAGGATGTGCTGACCGAGTATGCCGCGCTCCTGTTCGGCGCCTATGCTTCGCATCCGAATTGCCGTGTGGTTTTCGTGACGACCGACAAAACCCTGGCGGCACAGGCCATCAATATTCCGGCCGAGGTTGGCCTGGCTTCCTATCAAACCGAAATCTGCCCTACGCTTCCTGCCGCGCGGGACTGGCTGGATGCCCAGCCCCAGTTGTTCTTGATGAGCAACGTGATGGGGTTCCGGGTAAGTTAAAGGCACGATGGGGTCGGGCTGAGGGCCGGCCCGTGATCATTTCATTTCATTTCAATTTTGAGGCCGATCAGACGATCGGTATTTTCGCCAGGAAGCGGTCGAGCTGGTTGGCGAAAGCTTGCCGGTCGGCCTGGCTGAAGGCATTTGGTCCGCCCGTTTCGACACCGGCACTGCGCAGCGTTTCCATGAAATTGCGCATGGTCAGGCGTTCCTGGATGGTCGCCGTGGTGTAGAGTTCGCCGCGTGGGTTGAGTGCGTGGGCGCCCCGTTCGATGACCAGCGAGGCAAGCGGAATATCGGCGGTGACAACAAGATCGCCGGCCGTGACTTGCTCGACGATGTGCGCATCGGCCACGTCGAAACCACTCGGTACCTGGATGGCGCGGATGAATTTCGACGGTGGCGTGCGCAGCATCTGGTTAGCGACCAGGACGGTCTGGATCTGCCGACGCTCGGCGGCGCGGAAGATGATTTCCTTGATGACGCCGGGGCAGGCGTCGGCATCGACCCAGATCTGCATGGCGCTTACTTTGCTGGCAGGGGCGAGAATTCGGCCGGAACCCAGGCGTAGCCCTTGCCCTCCTTGCGGACGTGACCAATGCCGGGGAAGGGCAGGTGCATGCCGGCGACCAGTTCGCGCTGCTTGGCCACTTCGGCAAAGACGCGCTTGCGGGTGAGGACAGCCTGCTTGGCGTCGGTGTCGAACTCGATGGCGACTTCCGGATGGGCGAACTGAACGGCGTGGCTATGGACGAGGTCACCGAGGATCAGCAATTTCTGGCCGTTGCTGGCGAAGCGGTAGCTGGCGTGGCCGGGCGTGTGGCCGTGGGTGTCGACGGCGCTTACGCCGGGCAGCAGTTCGCCGTCGCTGTTGAAGGTCTTCCACTTGCCGCTGGCGCGATACGGTGCGGCGGCGTCGCGGGCCATCTTGAAAAAGCCTTGGGCTTCCTTCGGGGCCTTGGCGGCGACTTCCTCGCTCAGCCAGAATTCGTTGTCAGCCTTGGCCGACCAGACTTCGGCGTTGGCAAAGACAGCCTTGCCGTCGGGCGAGACGAGACCATTGACGTGGTCGCCGTGCAGGTGGGTGACAAGCACGACATCGACCTGTTCCGGCGTATGGCCGGCCGCCTTGAGGTTGTCGACGATGTTGCCCAGCGTCGGGCCGAAGAGTTTGGCGGCGCCGGCATCAACGAGGATCAGCTTGCTGCCGGTATTGATCAGGTAGGCGTTGACGGCGGTCTGCACGGCCGGCCCTTGCAGGAATTGGCGGGCAATCAGGCGCTCGATGTCGCGCGTACGCATGTTCTTGAGCAGCTTTTCGTCGAGGTTGATCGTGCCGTCGAACAGTGCGGTGACTTCAAAGGAGCCGACCATCAGGCGGTAGTAGCCGGGAACCTGGGTTTTCTGTTGCGGCGCTTCGGCGCTGGCGAAGGTCGAGGCGACGAGCAGCAGGCCGGCTACGAGCAATTGGGCGAGACGGCCGCGGGGGGGCGAAATAGCAGCACTGGGCATGAAGATCTCCTGGTTGGGACGAAGGGCCGGGATCGTGGTCTTGGCCATCTGGCCCGGAAGGCGAATATTGCCACGGCTTGGCTGGTTGACAAATGCATGGCTACTGCCGTCTTATCGCAGTTCCCGGAAATTAATTCCGAACAGCCGATTGGCCAGCCAATCAATGGAGGATGCCATGCCAGAAATAGATCGTCGCTGCCTCCGTATTTTGGGCCTCCTCGGCATGCTGGCCTTGCCGGCCGCCTGCGCGATGGCGCAGATTCCCGACAAGTTGCCGCCAGCACCGGATTATCTCGGCGAAATCCGCCGTTCGCCGGATGGTCAGCTGAAAACGGTGGCGGCTGATGCGAAACAGGCTGCGGCCGCCAGCAAGCCGGCGACGATGGTGGTCGGGCCGGGCGAGAAGATCACGACGATCACCGAGGCGGCGCGCTTGGCGCAGGATGGCGAGGTCATCGAAATCCGCCCGGGCGATTACCACGGTCAACCGGTAATTTGGGCCAAAAATGAAATCATCATCCGCGGCTCTGGTGCGCGGCCGGTCATGCTGGCCGATGGCAAGAGCGCCGAGGGCAAGGCGATCTGGGTCGTGCGCGGCGGCAAGGTGCGCATCGAGAACATCGAATTCCGTGGTGCCCGGGTGGCCAGCCTCAACGGTGCTGGTATCCGTTTCGAGAAGGGTGACCTGACGATCAGCGCCTGCGCCTTTTTCGATAATGAAATGGGCATCCTGACCGCGAACTTCCCGGAGCAGAGCCTTGAAATCATCGATAGCGAATTCGGCGATGCGCCGCGCCATTCGGGCGATCTGCACCATCTGCTCTACGTCGGTGGGATCGGCAAGTTCGTGCTGCGCGGCAGCCGTTTCCAGAACGGCTATCTCGGCCATCTGGTCAAGTCGCGGGCGCGCGAGAATCATATTTTGTACAACATGCTGGTTGATGGCGCCGGCGGCCGGGCTTCGTATGAACTGGAGTTCCCGAATGGCGGGCTCGCCTATGTGATCGGTAACGCGATCGGCCAGAGCGCCGGGACGGACAACCCGAGCATCGTTTCCTACGGCGCCGAAGGCCGGCGCTGGCCCGATAACGCGTTGTACATGGCGCACAACACCCTGATCAACGACTATCACGCTGGACGTTTCCTGAACCTCAACGCCGACAAGTTCGGGGCTGAAGTCGAGGTCTGGGTGCTCAACAACCTGCTGGTCGGTGCTGGTGATCTGTACAAGCCGGTGCAGGGGCGGTTCGATGGCAACCGGCAGGTGGCGCGTGGGGAGCTGATCGAATTTGGCGGCGTACCGCTGCGCCTGACCAATATGTCGCCGCTACGCGGCGCCATCAGGCCGCCCGGTCAGGCACGTGGAATCGAGTTGATGCCGGTCGCCGAGTTCAAGTTCCCGGTGGGCAGCCGCCCGATGCGACCCAGCAGCCTGCTGGCGCCGGGCGCCTTCCAGTAATCAGGCCGGCTGGCCGCCCATTGCCTCGCCCATGCGGATGGCGCTGGTCGGCGCCCATTCCCGATTGAAGGCCAGGGTGTTTTTCGGGAAGAGCATGACGACCGTCGAGCCGAGCAGGAAGCGGCCCATTTCGTCGCCTTTCTGCAAAACGATGTTCTGCTCGTCGTAGCGCCACTCACGCACGACGCCGGGGCGCGGCGGATTGACCGTGCCGTGCCAGACGGTGGCCATGCTGCCGACGATGGTCGCGCCGACGAGGGTCAGCACGAAGGGGCCGAATTCCGATTCGAAGACGCAAACGACCCGCTCATTGCGGGCGAACAGACCGGGCACGCCGCGTGCCGTGGTCGGATTGACCGAAAACAGCGCGCCGGGCACGTAGATCATCCGCGTCAGCCTGCCGGCGCAAGGCATGTGGATGCGGTGGTAGTCGCGCGGGCTCAGATAGAGCGTCGCGAAGCTGCCGTTCTCGAATTTCTCGGCCAGCTTGCGGTCGCCGCCAACGAGGGCTGTCGTCGAGTAGCTGTGGCCCTTGGCCTGGAAAATCTGATCGCGCTCGATGGCGCCGAACTGGCTGATCGCACCATCGACCGGGCAAAGAAAATCGGCATCGGCGAAGGGCCGGGCGCCGTCCTTGAGGGGGCGTGTGAAGAACTCGTTGAAGCTTTTGTAGCTGGCGATGTCCGGGTTGGCTGCCTCGGCCATGTTTACGCCATAGCGACCGACAAACCAGCGGATGACGCTGGTCGTCAGGCCGCCAGCCTCTTTGCTGGCGAGTTTGCCGGCGAGCACGGTAAGCGCCTGTTTGGGTAACAGGTATTGGGGCAGGACGGCAAGGCGGTCGGACACGGGCAAACTTCCAGGCTGAAAAACGCGAATTATACGGGGTCGGTTGCCGGCGGCGCGGCCTCGGCGGGCGCGAAGGCCGGTTGTGCGTCAGGCGCCGTGGTGCCGTAAGCCGGTGCGGACGACCAGCGTTCCTTGCGCCATTTTTCGCGTTCGCCATTGCCGCAGAAGGTCCAGGCAACCAGGCGGCTTTGCTTCTGGCCTTGGGCCATCGGGATGATGCGCGATTCGACGACCTTGGCTTTTTTGAGCGCGGCTTCAATGTGAGGCAGATTGTCGCCTTGCGAGATCAGGCTGGTGAACCACATGACCCGTTTCGGGATGTTGCAGCTTTGCTCGACCATCAGTTTGACGAAGGCGCGTTCGCCACCGTTGCACCACAGTTCGGTGCCGCCACCGCCGAAGTTGAGGCGCGGCTGGGCGGCGCCTTTCTTGGCGCCGGGTTTGTTGAGATTGTTCCATTTGCGCTGGCTGACGGCGTGGACGTCGTCCGGCGAGTTGTGGAAGGGCGGATTGCAGATGCTCAGTTCGAAATTTTCGCCGGAACGCAGCAGACCCGTGAAGATGTTCTCCCAGACTGGCTGGTGGCGCAGTTCGACAGCTTCGGCCGCTTCCGGATTTTTGCCGAGGATCATCTGCGCATTAGCCAGCGCGGCTTCGTCGATATCGACGCCGAGGAAGTGCCAGCCGTATTCGGCAAAACCAATCAGTGGATAGACGCAGTTGGCGCCGACGCCGATGTCGAGTACGCGCACGCCGGCGCCGGTCGGGATGTTTTTCTTGTTGCTGGTGGCGAGCAGGTCGGCGGCGTGGTGGATGTAGTCGGCGCGGCCCGGAATCGGCGGGCACAGGTAACCGGCCGGGATTTCCCAGCCGCGTACGCCGTAATGCAGGGCGAGCAGGGCGCGGTTGAAGGCTTTGACGGCCGTTGGATTGGCGAAATCGATGCTCGGCGTGCCCGCCTTGGTGGTGATCACATGCTTGACCAGGCCCGGCGCGACGGCGGTCAGCGCGGCGAAATCGTAGCCGGCCGCATTCTTGTTGCGCGGGTGAAGTCCGGGTTTCTGGGCTGGTGCAGTCATGCGTTTTCCGATCAATTGCTGGGGGCGGAGTATCCCATGGATTACCGTGAGCCGGATGCATGGCGAAACCTGAGCGGCGGCAATACAGACGTTTACCGGAGACGGCGATGGAAACCCTGATTCGCACCGACCGAGCCGAGCGCGAGGGGGTTTGTGGGGATTTGATCGGAGGTGTCTTGGCGCTCATTGTCGCAAGCGCGACAAGGTTCGGTTTTTATCAAGTAGCTGGTTTTAGGCTGTTTTTCATCTTTTTTGGCTCGGCACGAAATTCGCTGATGTTGGGAGAATCGTTCTTGATGGAGCTTTTCCCCAATGAAGCTGCAAATCGACCGCCGGCACATCGAACCGATGATGCGATCTTTTCCCCGGCTGGAGTTCGTGCGCGAGCAGTTGCGCTTTGGCAATCGCGTCGAGCTTGGCTTCAACCAGCTGGAGGACGGCGAGCTCGATCTGCTGCAAAGCCTCTATGCAGCCGGCGACAGCGAGCTGCGGGCGCGGGCAGCGCAGATCGCCACCTTGCGTCAGGCGCTGCACGAAGGCGGCCGGCGCTTCGAGGCCGAGGAGCTGGAAATGGCGGTGCCGGCCATTGCCCGCTATCTGGCAGAAAATGCTTCACGCGGCTGGCTGTTTTCGGCCGGCATTACCGGCAAGCCGCTGGCCTACGTGGTGACGCGGCTCGACTTCACGCCGCCTTCCGAGGAGGAAACCGGCAAGATCTTCGTCGAGCTCAAGGCCAACGCCAAGGCACGGCTGGCCACGGCGACCTTGCGCATTTCCGGCCCCGATATTGCGGGGCGGACGATTCCCGAAATCTTCGCCGCCAAGGGCTTCGTCAAGGAAACGCCGGCCTTGCTGGCCAGTTACGACGAAGGCGTCGAACGCTATTTCGACTGGCGCGGGCAGTACGGCGCGCAGTTTTCCGGGACGGGCGTCGGCTACTTTGCCGAGAATCCGACGGCGACCCATCGCGACACCGATTATTCGCGCAAGGACCTCATCATCCTGTCATCGACCGGCAGCCCGGCGCGG
Organism: Azonexaceae bacterium; assembly: GCA_013335535.1. Classification (GTDB taxonomy): domain Bacteria; phylum Pseudomonadota; class Gammaproteobacteria; order Burkholderiales; family Rhodocyclaceae; genus Azonexus. The sequence goes on along the minus strand of JAAXVL010000012.1, from coordinate 46,924 downwards.
CTCGTGAACGACGAGAGCATCCTCGGCGAACGCGTGCTGGCGCTCGATGCAACGGGCGACATCCTGGCCAAGTTCGTGCGCCGGGTGCAGCGCAATTTGCGGTTGTCCGGCAAGGAGGAGGCCGAGATCGAGGAAACCCAGGCAGGTATCGCCAAGGGCCTGTTTACCGAACTGCCCGTGCATTTCTACATGCTCATGTTCCACCTTGATCTGCACCACTACGTCTGGGTGCACGTCGACGACATGCAGCCCTATGCCTACCAGCCGGAACTCAAGACCAAGCTCGTCCTGCCGCCCGAGCAGACCGACCTCATCGACATCCTGACCGCCGAGATGGACGTGCTGATGGACGACATCGTCTCCGGCAAGTCGGGCGGGACGACCGTGTTGTGTGCTGGGCCACCCGGCGTGGGCAAGACGCTGACAGCCGAGGTGTATTCTGAGATCATCCGCCGGCCGCTTTATCGCGTGCATTCCGGCCAGCTCGGGCTCAACGTCGCAGCCATGGAAACGGCGCTCAAGGAAGTGCTGACCCGCGCCCAGCGCTGGGGGGCGGTCATGCTCATCGACGAGGCCGACGTCTACATCAAGAAGCGCGATGACAACATCACAATGAACGCTGTCGTCGGCGTGTTTTTGCGCGTGCTGGAATATTTCAACGGACTACTTTTCCTGACCACTAACCGGGTGGATGACATCGATGAAGCCATCGTCTCGCGCTGCATCGCGCTGATCCGTTTCTATCCGCCGGACCGTGTCGACCGCAAGAAAATATGGGACGTCATGGCCGCGCAATTCGGGCTCAATCTGCCACCGGAACTGCGCGACCGCCTGCCGGATATTTTCCCGAAAGCATCTGGTCGCGACATCAAGGGGCTGGCCAAGCTGGTGGCGAAATACTGCAGCCAGAAAGTCGTGCCGCCGACGGAAGCCGTTTTCCGACGCTGCTCGATGTTCCGGGCCATGGATCAGGCGGAACTGCCGGCCGAGGAGTCGGCCTGAGCATTTCAAATTTGGCCGTTTTTTCCGGTTCACCGTGGAATTGCCTTGGTGAACCGGGATTTGATGAAAATTACGTAGCGAACAAGGTTTCATCGATCGGGGCGGGAATGACTGAGCCGCCGACGTCATTTTCCAGATTCAGCGTCAGCAAGCGCTGGATGGCGGCTTCCCTCGGGTTGGCCATCGCCGCTGGCGTTGTTCGAGGCCATGCTCCAATCAGTGTTCGCGGCCGTCGATGCGGGGTCGCCACAACATTGGAACGACGCGCCAGGCAAGCAGGCCGAAGGCAAGCAGCCAGCAGGTGGCGGCGGCGTGTATCCAGCCCAGATAGGCGGCCGGCACCAGTTGTGGCAGCAGGACGCGGAAAGCCAGCGCCAGCAGCATGATGTAGAGGATCAGACGGTCGCCGCCGTCGAAGACCACCTTGCGCCCGGTGTGGCCTTTGGCGATGCGGATGATCATGGCTGGAATGATCGCGCCCATGGCGCCGAAGGTGAACAGGTGCACCGACACCGAGCCGACCCAGACGATATTGACCACATGGCCGAGCGCTTCGATCAGTAGTTGGCCGACGATGGCCAGGTAGCCGACGTACATGATACCGAGCTCGATGCGCCTGAAAGCGAGATGCGGCTTCCAGTAGACGAAGCGGATGGCGAGCAGCGTCGCCAGGAGCAATGAGATGGCTGCAGTCAGCGGTCGAGGCATCGCGAATTCGACAACGAGCAGCAGGCCGAGTACCTTGATCGCCATGTCGAGTACGCGGTGGCGCAGGATCTGGGCCTGAAAGGCGGCCTTCATGAAGCCGGTCAGCGTGCGTTCGAGCATGACCAGGAAAGCCAGCCGGAAGAGGGCTATGGCCATGCTGTAGCCAGCCGGGAATTCGCCGCCGGCCAGCATCAGGTACTTGGCGACCATGAAGGCGGGCAGCAAAACCATGAAAAAAGCGTTGTCGCGGTAACTGTCCTTGCTGCGATGGCGGATCAGCGTCCAAAGCAGCATGGCGACGATGCTGCCGAGGAACAGGTTGTTGCTGAGCAGAAAAAGCGCGGGTGGCCAGCTGCCGCCAAAGCTCATGCCGATCCGTTCGATGATCCAGGCGGCAGACAGCAACATGAGCGCCGGCCCGTGGTAGCCGCGAATGCTGACCCAGTTTTTGGTCGAGGTGAGCAGAAAGCCGCCGAGCACGGCCCAGCCGAAACCGAAGAACATCTCGTGGGCGTGCCATTGGACAGAGGTGAAGGTGGCGACCGGCGCAGCCATGGCACCACTGAAAATCAGGGCCCAGGCAACCGGCAGGATCATCCCGGCCAGGCAGGCCAGCGTGAAGAATGGCCGGAAGCCGACCAGCCAGAGCGGGTGAGTCGAAAAGCGCATGAGAACCTATTGTCAGGGAATCGATCGAAGTAGCAAGTTTAGCCACAGTCGGCACGGCGAAACTTGATTTATCCCCGGCTCGTCACGCATCGGCTCTTACATTGGCGTAAAATCCGCTACTTGGCCGCGAGCGAGGGGACCGGCCTGTATTCATAAGGACAATGATGAAGCGTGTGGACGATTTCCGCTTGCGCCTTGGCAAGCACGAGTTAGTACCAATCATGATCGGCGGCATGGGGGTGGATATTTCGAGCGCCGACCTGGCTGTCGAAGTCGCCCGCCTCGGGGGCGTCGGCCACATCTCCGACGCGATGATCAAGACCGTTTCGGATCGTCGCTACAAGACCAAGTTCGTCAAGGACAAGCTCGCCCTCTACAAATACAACGTCGAGAACGAGGACAAGTCCGCCGTCAAGTTCGATCTCGGCAAGCTCGTCGAAGCCACCCGTCTGCACGTTGAAGAAGCCATGTCGCGCAAGAAGGGCGACGGTATGATCTTCATCAACTGCATGGAAAAGCTGACCATGAATGCGCCGAAAGAGACGCTCAAGGTTCGCATGGAAGCTGCCATGGATGCCGGTATCGAAGGCATCACGTTGGCGGCCGGCCTGCACCTCGGCTCCTTCGCGCTGATCGAGGGGCATCCGCGTTTCCGCGATGTCCAGCTCGGCATCATCGTTTCCTCGGTGCGCGCTCTGCAGTTGTTCCTCAAAAAGAGTTCGCGTACCGGCCGCCTGCCTGACTACATCGTCGTTGAAGGCCCGCTGGCTGGTGGTCACCTCGGTTTTGGCATGGACTGGGCACAGTACGACCTGGCGACTATCGTCGCCGAAGTGATCCAGTTCCTGAAGAACGAGCACCTCGATATTCCAGTCATCCCGGCCGGCGGCATCTTCACCGGTTCCGACGCGACGGCCTTCCTCGAAGCCGGGGCTGCTGCCGTACAGGTTGCCACCCGCTTTACCGTCTCCGAAGAGTGTGGCCTGCCCGAGAAGGTCAAGCAGGAATACTTCAAGGCCAGCGAAGAAGATATCGAGGTCAACCAGATTTCCCCGACCGGCTACCCGATGCGCATGATCAAGGGCAGCCCGGGTATTGGCGCCGGCATCCGTCCGAACTGCGAAGCCTACGGTTACCTGCTCGACGCCAATGGCAAGTGTGCCTACGTCACGTCCTACAATCGTGAAGTAGCGCTGCATCCCGAAGCCCGCAAGATTGCAGTGATGGACAAGACCTGCCTGTGCACCCACATGCGCAATTTCGACATCTGGACCTGCGGCCACCTGACCTACCGCCTCAAGGACACGACGCGCAAGGCGGAGGATGGCAGCTACCAGTTGCTGAAGGCTGAACATATCTTCAAGGACTATCAGTTCAGTACCGATCAGAAGATTGCCTTGCCGGAATAACCGCCAACCGGGCGATGCGGGAATGACCTCTCCCGCGTTGTCAGTCCGCTTCGAGCGCTGACGAAAATCTCGACATCATGACGATTGCCAATCTGTTTCGCCGAGGCGAACTGGCGTTTTTGCCCGGTCAGTGGTTTCTGACGCTTGCCGGCCTGGCAGCCATCAGCCTTGCCTCGCCAGCCATGGCCGACGCCGATTCGACTTTCAGCATCAATGGATTCGGCACCTTTGGACTGGCCCGAACGACAAGCGATAATGTCGAATTCGTTCGTGATATTTCGCAGCCGCGTGGCATCGGCCAGGACTGGAGCGCCAAGATCGACAGCGTGTTCGGCCTGCAGGCGGCCTGGCACATCATGCCGCAGCTGGAAGCAGTGGTGCAGGCCACCAGCCGCTATCGCTACGACAAGACTTTCACGCCGGATGTCTCATGGGGTTTCATCAAGTACAACCCGACGCCTAACCTGAGTCTGCGCGCCGGCCGGCTGGGCACGGAGTTCTTCATGATGGCCGATTCGCGCTGGGTCGGTTATTCCTTCCTGACGGTCCGCCCGCCCGGCGATTACTTCTGGTATTTGCCCTTCTACAGCATTCATGGCGCCGATGCGGCGATCACCCTTCCTTTTGGGGATAGCGTCCTGCGCGCCAAGGTCTTTTATGGCCACTCAGATGGCAGGATTCCGTTGGCCGACGAGCAGTGGGATATTGCTGGCTCGCCGATGATTGGCGGCTTCCTCGAATATCAGCGTGGCCCCTGGCAAGTCCGGGCAAGCTACGCAAATATTGAATTCAAGAACGACTTGCCCATCGCGCCCGTCTTGAAAAAGGCGGTCGGTGGCACCCTTTCGGCACAGGATGCGGCCTTCCTGGCAACGCATGATACGCGGACCCATTATTACTCGCTGGGCGTGGTCTATGATCGGGGGCCCTGGCAAGCGCAGTTGATGCTGAACCATATCGAACAGGGGAGTCGGGCGCTGCAAAGTTCGGACGGTGGCTACGCACTACTAGGCTACCGGATTAGCGAAGTAACGCCCTATCTCGGCTATTCCTGGGTGCTCTCCAAGAGCAGCGGCAATGCACCGAGCGCATTGGCAGCCTACGTCATGCAGGATTCACATGCCGAGCAGCAAACCATGTTTGCCGGCATGCGCTGGGATGTGGCGCGTAATGTGGCGGTCAAGGCGCAATGGGATGGCATCCGTGGTGAAGCGTCCTCGCTTTTCCCCTATCGTCAGGATAATCGGGCGCGCTGGGATGGCCGCATGGATGTTTTCTCGCTGACCGTGGATTTTGTTTTCTGACGCGATGCCACTTCGTCGCCTGATCCTTCTCTGCTCGGTATTCTGGCTGTTGATTCAGCCAGCGGCGGAGGTGCGCGCCGAACTGGTTGTCGTCGTCAACGCCCGGTGCGGTGTCGCAGCCATGACGCGCAACGAGGTGATCAATGTTTTCTTCGGTCGCAATCGGCAGTACTTCAACGGTGTCGAGGCGCAGCCGGTGGACATGTTTGATAACAATCCGGACCGGGGGCGTTTTTATAGCTTGCTGGTTGGCAAGGATTTGTCAGAAATCAACGCCTACTGGTCCAGGCAGGTATTTTCAGGGCGGATGCAGCCGCCGGCCAAGGTCGGCTCCGCTGAGGAGGTGCTGAAATGGGTGGTTTCTCATCCCGGCGGCATCGGTTTTGTCGACCTGGCCAAGGCGGATGCCCGGGTACGCGTGGTCTACGAACTCACGCCGTGAAAAAAATCGGGGAATTCATTGAACGTTGAGCTGATCGGCATGGTCATCATCTTTATAGCCATTGCGGTGATTGTCATCAGGCTGGGGTAATCTTCGCATGTGCTGCGCTTCCTGACTTGTCGGGGGCGCGTCGCAGATTTTTACAACACGCAGGAGACAAATATGCCAAATCGAATAATCAGCAGCATCATCGCGGGTCAAACCGTTGTTTCGGCCGCCAAGGAAAGCACGGTGCGCTCAGCTTGCAGCCTGATGGCTCAAAAACGGGTCGGTGCCATGCTGGTCGTTGAAAATAACCGGATCGTCGGTATCTTCACTGAGCGCGATGCGCTCAACAAGGTACTGGCCGGTGGTCTGGATCCCGACAAAACCACGTTGGCTCAAGTCATGGTTGCCAATCCACAAACCATTCGCGCCGACAAACCTTTGGGCTATGCCTTGCAGTTCATGGTCGATGGCGGTTTCCGCCACGTGCCGGTAGTCGATCAGAACGGTGCGCCGGTGGGTATGGTTTCTGCCCGTGACGCCCTTGGTCAGGACATGGTCCAGCTCGAGCGCAACCAGAAGTTCCGGGAGCATCTCGAGGAAAACATCGCCTAAGCCGCGTCGGCAGGCCAGCCAAAGCGCGCCAGTGTGGCGGCGAATTCGCCGGACACTGGCGCTTTTATTTGTATCCGCCGTCCGTCAGCCGGGTGGTTGAAGGCGAGGCCAATACAGGCGAGCAACAGGCGATGACAGCCCAGGTGCTCGGCAAAGTAGCGGTTGTGGCGCCCCTTGCCGTAGGTGGCATCGCCGATGATTGGGTGGGCGATATGTTTGAGGTGGCGCCTGATCTGGTGGCGGCGACCGGTGATGGGTTCCAGCGCGAGCAGGGCGTAGCGGCTGCTTGGATAGCGATCGACGGCAACCGGCAGTTCGATTTCTGCCAGTCGCCGGTAGTGCGTCAGGGCGCTCTGGGCCTCGGTGCTGCTGCGTTCGCCCTGAAATTCATAAGCATCGCGTTGACGTGACAGAGCGTGGTCGATGCTGCCTGACTCGGGCGGGTGGCCGCGAACGACGGCGAGATATCTTTTTTCCACCGTGCCGGCTTCGAACTGGCGCCCGAGCTGGCTGGCGATTTCCTTACTCAGTCCAAAAAGCAGGACGCCCGATGTGCCGCGGTCGAGGCGGTGAGCTGGCCAGACGTGCTGACCGATCTGGTTGCGCAGGATCTGGATGGCGAAGCGCGTTTCGTGACGGTCGATTTCCGAGCGGTGGACGAGCAGTCCGGGCGGCTTGTCGATGACGACGATGTGCTCGTCGCGGTAGAGAATGGGCAGTGGCGGCTCACTGCCACGGTCAACCGGAATTTCAGGCAAAAAACCGAATCCTCGCCTCGGCAGGAATCTCCATTCCGGTAACGTGGGCGCGGTCGAGCAGTTCCCAGTAGTAGCGATAGGAGGCCCGGTCGTGCAGTTTTCCTTCGTGCTGGATCGGACCCCAGTCCTTGTCCTGGGCGGCGATCAGGATTTCGGCGGCAGCCTGCACTTCGGAGAAGTCCGGGCGCATGGCTTCGACGATGGGTACGATCTGGTTGGGATGGATGCTCCACATGCGCAGATAGCCGAATTCGCTGCGCGCGCGCCGCGCGTCGTTGCGGATGTACTCGATATCTTTCAGTTCGGTCGTCACGTTGTGCGCCGGCACCACACCGCAGGCCAGTGCCGCGGCGCTGATCTCGCATTTGGCGCGGGCGACCAGCGGGTGATCGAACTGGCCAGGGCTTTTCATGGCGCTGCCGGGGATGGCGCCGTGGTGGCCGGAGACGAAATCCATCAGGCCGAAATCCAGGCTCTCGACTCCGGGCAGAGCGGCGATCTCCCAGACTTCGCGCAGGGCGCCATGTGTCTCGATGAGGACATGGACGGGAATCCGGCGGTCAACGCCAAAATGCTGCTCGATTTCACGCAAGGCTTCGATCTGAACCTGAACGTCGCCGGCGCTGCAAGGCTTGGGCAGCGTGATGAAAGGCAGCCGACTACCGGCAATGCCGACCAGGATTTCCATATCCTGCCGCCAGTGCGGATGGGTGACGTCATGGACGCGGGCGCCGACGCGGTTGAACAGGTTATCCTCGCTCATGATCACGCTGGCGGCCATTGCGGCATGTTCCCGTTCCGCGCCGGCATGGGCCCCGTCCTCGCAGTCGCAGGTGATGTCGAAGATTGGACCCAGTTCCTTCTGCAACTGCAGGGCTTTCCGCATCAGCTTTTCCGAGCCGGCGTAGTGGTCGACCGCAGGAAGGATGGGGAAGGGCTTTTCGCCGGCAAACAGGACAGCTTTCGGATGGCGCATGTTAGCTATTCGTGATCTGGAAATGAAAAAGGCCGCGGTATTTTACCGCGGCCTTTTAATGAAGCTGGGAACTAATGCTGGGTTACAGCATGTCCTTGACGGCTTCAGCTTCGTCGGTCAGTTCCTTGAGCGTGAAGTTGATCTTCTCGCGGCTGTACTCGTCGATTTCCAGACCCTGGATGATGCTGAACTTGCCGCCCTTGCATTCGCACGGGAAGCCGAACACGATGCCGGCCGGAATGCCGTAGGAGCCGTCAGAAGGAACACCCATGGTGACCCATTCGTCGGAGCCGAGAACCCAGTCACGGACGTGGTCGATGGCGGCGTTGGCAGCGGAAGCAGCCGAAGACAGGCCACGCGCTTCGATGATGGCGGCGCCGCGCTTGCCGACGGTCGGCAGGAAGACGTCGTTGTTCCAGGCGTGGTCGTTGACCAGAGCCTTGACGCTGTCGCCGTTGGAGGTGCAGAAGCGGTAGTCGGCGTACATCGTCGGCGAGTGGTTACCCCAGACGACCAGCTTCTTCAGCGAAGAAACGGCACGACCGGTCTTGCCGGCGAGTTGCGACAGGGCGCGGTTGTGGTCCAGACGCAGCATGCCGTGGTAGTTGTTCGGGTTGGTGCGGCCAACCTTCTTGGCGGCGGCAGCGGCGATGAAAGCGTTGGTGTTGCAGGGGTTACCGACGACCAGAACCTTGACGTCTTCCTTGGCGTTCTCGGCAATAGCCTTGCCCTGAACGGTGAAGATGGCGCCATTGGCGGTCAGCAGGTCGGCACGTTCCATGCCCTTGGTGCGCGGACGGGCACCAACCAGCAAACAGACGTCGGCATCCTTGAAAGCGACGTTCGGGTCATCGGTGGCAACCATGCCGGCGAGCAGCGGGAAGGCACAGTCTTCCAGTTCCATCATCACGCCCTTGACGGCTTGCTGAGCTTGCGGCAGGTCAAGCAACTGAAGGATGACCGGCTGGTCTTTGCCGAGCATTTCGCCGGAGGCGATGCGGAACAGCAGGCTATAACCGATCTGGCCGGCGGCGCCGGTAATGGCAACGCGCATGGGGGCTTTGGACATGTATCGCTCCTGTTTGAAACAGCGTGGTTGAAATTGTTCGTGATTGCCCGAGCTGCTTTTTTTGTTTCCTTGCGTCAGCAGGCACGAGAACTCAAGATGGTAAAAGTTCGGCGTCAGGCTGTCAATTCATCATCTGTCTTATATAAGATAACTTTTCGTGGACGTTGGGTCGGAAATGTGCTGAAATTTGGACCATGACACGTGACGCTTCCCGTCCTGCTTCCCGCCTAAGTTCGCCGACTTTCAGCCCGCTCTATCGCCAGATCAAGGATTTCTTGATTCGTAGCCTGGAGGAGGGCGAGTGGGGTCCGGGCGATGCAATACCCAGCGAGGGGGAGTTGGCGACACGATTCAGCGTCAGTCAGGGAACGGTGCGCAAGGCTATTGATGAAATGGCGGCCGAAAACCTGCTGGTCCGGCGTCAGGGTAAGGGGACGTTTGTCGCGACGCATAGTGATCCGCGTTCGTTTTATCGTTTTCTGAGGCTGGTTCCGGATGATGGCAAGGCGACGCATGCGGTCAGTGATCCGTTCTTTTGTGAAATCATTGATGCAACCCCTGAGGTGGCGACTGCGCTCGGTATGGCGGTCGGCGGCAAGGTGGTTCTCGTCAAGCGCGTGCTGCGTTTTAGCGGCGAGCCTGTTGTCTTCGATCAGATTTATCTGGTGGCGGACTTGTTCAGTGGCTTGACGTTGGAGCGATTGCGCGGTGGCGAACGCTCGCTCTACAGTTTGTTCGAAAGCGATTTCGGTGTCCGCATGATCCATGCCGAAGAACATTTGCGAGCAGTTGGCGCGGATTCCCAAAGTGCCGACATGATTGGCGTTCCTTTGGGTGAGCCTCTCCTTCTTGTCGAACGAACGGCATACACCTATGGCAATAAACCGGTGGAGTGGCGGCGCGGGCTGTATTACACGCGGCAACACTACTATCGGAATGATCTGGGGTGAGAGAAAGCTGTGCTTTGGGATTAGGTCGGAAAGCGCCTCGCAAGGCATGTTCCACATAGTTTTGAATGTATAATTACAGTTCTTTTCAAACCACGTAAAAGCGGTTAACCGCATCTTCACGCGAGGGATGACGTTCATGGCAGAAATGACCATCAAGAAACGTCCAAAAAACTTGGACTTGACTACAATAAAGTTGCCGTTGCCGGGCAAAGTTTCAATTCTTCATCGTGTCAGCGGTGCGGGTTTGTTTCTTTGTATACCGGTATTGCTCTGGCTCTTCGGTGCCAGTTTGGGCTCTCCTGAAAGTTTTGCCTCCTTCAAGTCGATTGCTGGCTTGTTGCCTGTCAAGGTGATTCTGGCTGGCCTTCTTTGGGCATTCGTGCATCACTTCTGTGCCGGCGTTCGCTTTCTGCTGCTCGATCTGCATATTGGGATCGAGAAGGAGGCTGCTCGCAAGTCCGCTGGTGTTGTCCTTGCTGTCAGTATCCCGCTGACCCTGATTCTCTGGGGGGTGTTGCTGTGATCAACCGTAATGTTGTTGGAGCCCACTACGGCTTGAAGGACTGGATTGTCCAGCGAGCAACAGCTGTCATCATGGCGGTGTACTCGGTGCTGATCGCTGCGGTCCTGCTGGTTGTTCGTCCCGCGACCTTCGAGGCTTGGCAGGGTGTTTTCGCCAATGGCGTCATCAAGTTCCTGACCTTCCTTTTCTTCGTCAGTCTGTTCTATCACGCCTGGATTGGCGTGCGTGACATCTGGATGGACTACGTGAAGCCGACTGGCCTGCGCCTGTCCCTGCACGTCCTGACCGCTGCTGCGCTGGTGGGTTACACCGCGTGGGCTGCTGCGATTCTCTGGAGGCTGTAAGCGTGAGTATTCCTGTTCTCAAGTTTGATGCGGTGATCGTTGGCGCCGGTGGTGCCGGTCTGCGTTCCGCAATCCAATTGTCCGAAGCCGGCCTGAAGACCGCCGTGCTCTCCAAGGTTTTTCCGACCCGCTCGCATACCGTTGCAGCGCAGGGTGGTGTTGCTGCATCCCTCGGTAACTCCGAGGAAGATCACTGGACGTGGCATATGTACGATACCGTCAAGGGTTCCGACTGGCTCGGTGACCAGGATGCGATCGAGTTCATGTGCAAGAAGGCCAACGAAGTGGTTGTTGAGCTCGAGCACTACGGCATGCCGTTTGACCGTACCGATGATGGCAAGATCTATCAGCGCCCGTTCGGTGGTCACATGTCCAATTTCGGCGAAAAGCCGGTGCGTCGTTCCTGTGCTGCTGCTGACCGTACTGGTCACGCCATGCTGCATGCGATGTACCAGCGCAACGTCAAGGCCAACACCCAGTTCTTTGTTGAATGGATGGCGCTTGACCTGATTCGCGATGAAGAAGGCCATGTCCTCGGCGTTACTGCCATGGAAATGGAAACCGGCCAGATCGTGATCTTCCACGCTCGTGCCACGATTTTCGCGACCGGCGGTGCTGGCCGTATCTTCTATTCTTCGACCAATGCCTTCATCAACACTGGTGACGGCCTGGGCATGGCGGCGCGGGCCGGTATCCCACTCGAAGACATGGAGTTCTGGCAGTTCCACCCGACTGGGGTGGCCGGTGCTGGCGTGCTGATTACCGAAGGCGTGCGCGGCGAAGGCGGCATCCTGCGTAATTCCAGCAAGGAACGCTTCATGGAGCGCTACGCGCCGAACGCCAAGGATCTGGCGTCGCGTGACGTAGTGTCGCGTGCCATGGCTACCGAAATCAAGGAAGGCCGTGGTTGTGGCGTCAACAAGGACTACGTCCTGCTCGACATCACCCACCTCGATCCGGCCACCATCATGAAGCGCCTGCCGGGCATCCACGAAATCGGTCTGCAGTTCGCTGGTGTCGATTGTCTGAAAGAACCGCTGCCGGTGGTCCCGACCTGTCACTATCAGATGGGTGGCATTCCGACCCACTACTCCGGTCGCGTCGTGGCGCCGAAAAATGGCGATGTGAATTCCGTTGTCCCAGGTTTCTATGCTGGCGGCGAATGCGCCTGTGCTTCGGTGCACGGTGCCAATCGTCTTGGTACCAACTCGTTGCTCGACCTCTTGGTCTTCGGCAAGTCGGCTGGTGACTCCGCGGTTGAAGATCTTAAGGCTGGTCGCGCCCATCGTGAACTGCCTAAGGATGTCGCTGACAAGACCTTGGCCCGCATCTCTGCGCTGGACAATCGCAAGGGCGGCGCCAATGTGCACGAAACCCGTCTGGCCATGCAGCGCACCATGCAGGACCACGCTGGCGTGTTCCGTTTTGGCGACATGCTGAAGCAGGGTGTCGAGAAGATTCTCGAGGTAGAGAAGGCGGCTCGCCAACTCGAGATCAAGGACAAGTCTATGGCTTGGAATACGGCCCGTACCGAAGCGCTCGAGATGGAAAACCTGATCGAAGTTGCCAAGGCCACTATGATTTCTGCCGAGGCCCGCAAGGAATCCCGTGGTGCGCACGTCCGTGACGATGCGCCGGATACGGCTGAGTTCCCGAACGGCCGCAACGACAAGGAATGGCTGAAGCACACGCTGTTCTCGCCGGTTGATAACTCGATCAGCTACAAGCCGGTCAACATGCAACCCCTGACCGTCGAGGCCGTAGCCCTCAAGACGCGCTCGTACTAATCGGAGTCCAGAATGAGCAAACGCATGGTTCAATTCAGTATCTATCGCTACGATCCGGATAAGGACGACGCGCCGTACATGCAGGACATCTCGGTTGAACTCGAACCGACTGACCGCAAGCTGCTTGACGCGCTGACCAAGCTCAAAGCCAAGGACGACGCCATTTCTTATCGTCGCTCCTGCCGCGAAGGAGTTTGTGGTTCCGATGCCATGAACATCAACGGGAAGAATGGCTTGGCCTGTTTGACCGATATTGACAGCCTCAAGCAGCCGATCGTGTTGCGCCCGCTGCCTGGCCTACCAGTTATTCGCGATTTGATCGTCGATATGACGCAGTTCTTCAAGCAGTATCACTCGATCAAGCCGTATCTGATCAATAATGATCCGGCGCCGGAGCGTGAGCGCCTGCAGTCGCCGGAAGATCGTGAAGAGCTGAACGGTCTGTACGAGTGCATCCTCTGTGCCTGCTGTTCCACGTCCTGTCCGTCATTCTGGTGGAATCCGGACAAGTTCGTCGGTCCGGCCGGTCTGCTGGCTGCTTACCGCTTCATCGCTGATACGCGCGATCAGGCAACCAACGAGCGCCTCGATAACCTCGAGGATCCGTATCGTCTGTTCCGCTGCCATTCCATCATGAACTGCGTTGACGTGTGCCCGAAGGGTTTGAACCCGACCAAGGCTATCGGCAAGATCAAGGACATGATGGTTCGTCGCGCCGTCTGATGGAAAGAGCGAACTACGAGCGCCTGCGCTGGCGCTGTATTCGTCGCGCGCTTCTCGAGCTTGATATCACCCTTACGCGATTTCTGGATGGTGGCGAATTTGAGAAGCTCAGCGACGATCAGCAACAGGCATTCGTGGAGCTTGCTGACATGGAGGATTACGATCTCTGGGACTTGCTTACAGGCAAGGCGGAGATCGATGATTCTCGCTTGGCGCACATGGTGGCGCTAATTCGTAAGAGTTGAGTAAGGTTTACATTCTATCTTGGGAATGTTGACCGCTTTTTTGGCATTGCAGTTACAACCAACACCTGTAAAGGGATGACTCCATGACGACTGAACGCAAGGCAATTTTGACAATCGATGGACAGGCTCCCGTCGAATTCCAGGTTATGACCCCGACGCACGGCAACGATTGCGTTGATATTCGCACCTTGGGTGCCAAGACCGGTTTGTTCACCTATGACTCCGGCTTCCTTTCCACCGCTAGCTGCAAGTCAACCGTTACCTTCATTGATGGTGACAAGGGTGAATTGCTCTATCGCGGTTATCCCATCGAACAACTGGCCGAAAATTGTAACTTCCTTGAAGTTACCTATCTGCTGAAGAACGGTGAGCTGCCGAACGCCCAGCAAAAAAATGCTTTTGAAAACACCATCAAGAATCACACCATGGTGCATGAGCAATTGACCAAGTTCTATTCCGGTTTCCGTCGCGATGCCCATCCGATGGCCGTCATGACCGGGGTCGTTGGCGCCTTGTCGGCGTTCTACCACGATGCTATGGATTTCTCCGATGCCGAGCACCGGAATGTCAGCTTCAACCGCCTTGTTGCCAAGATGCCGACCATTGTCGCCATGGCCTACAAGTACAACACCGGTGCGCCATTCATGTATCCGGATAACGAACTGGATTACACCGCCAACTTCATGCGCATGATGTTCGGTAATCCGTGCGAAAAGTACAAACCGAATCCGGTTTTGGTCAATGCGCTGGACACTATCTTTACGCTGCACGCCGATCACGAGCAAAATGCTTCGACTTCGACGGTTCGTCTGGCGGGCTCGTCGGGTGCTAATCCCTTCGCCTGTATCGCTGCGGGTATTGCCTGTCTGTGGGGCCCGGCCCACGGTGGTGCCAACGAAGCCTGTCTGCAGATGCTCGAGCAAATCGGTGACGTTTCCAAGGTCGGTGAATACATCAACCGCGCCAAGGACAAGAACGACTCCTTCAAGCTCATGGGCTTCGGCCATCGCGTTTACAAGAACTTCGATCCGCGCGCCAAGCTCATGCGCAAGGTGTGTTTCGACGTTCTTTCCGAACTTGGCCTGCAGAACGATCGTCTGTTCAAACTGGCGATGGAACTGGAGAAGATTGCTCTGGAAGATCCGTACTTTGTCGAGAAGAAGCTCTACCCGAATGTCGACTTCTACTCTGGCATCGTCCAGAAGGCGATCGGTATCCCGACCGAAATGTTCACCTGTATCTTCGCGCTGGCCCGTACGGTCGGCTGGATGACGCAGTGGGAAGAAATGATCACCGATCCGGAGTACAAGATCGGCCGTCCGCGCCAACTGTACATGGGTGCAGCGAAGCGCGACGTAGTGCCGCTCGCCCAACGCGGCTAAGAAAGAAATTGGGCGGCCGTGTGGCCGCCCTTTTTTTACCTACGGAAACTTGTTATCAAGCTATCTGTGGCTACAGTGGAAAAAAATACCCTTGAGGGGACGCCTATGACTACGATGAATAACCTATTTGACAGCACAATGTACTTTGGCGGCAATGCGCCATTTGTCGAAGAGCTGTACGAAAATTACCTGAACAACCCGACTGCAGTGCCCGAAGAATGGCGCGAGTACTTTGACCGCTTGGCCCAGATGCCGGGCTTTGTTGCACGCGACGTTGCGCATGCACCCGTTATTTCCGCCTTTGCCGAACTCGCCAAGGATGGCGGTTTCCGCCCGGCACCGGTTGCTGGCGGCGACAACAAGAAGCAGTCGGCGGTTGGTCAGTTGGTCACTGCGTATCGTTCGATGGGCACGCGTTGGGCTGACCTTGATCCCCTCAAGCGTCTGGCGCGCCCGAAAATTGATGAACTGGAGCCGTCTTTTTATGGCTTTACCGATGCTGATCTCAATCAATCATTCAGCGTTGGTTCGCTGAAGGGCCTTCCGGAGACCGCGAAGCTTGGCGATATCCTCGAAACCCTGAAGCAGACATACTGCGGTACCGTTGGTGTCGAATACATGTACATGTCCGACTACAACGAGAAGCGCTGGCTGCAAGAGCGGCTCGAGAGCATCCGTTCGCGCCCGACCTATAGCGTCGATCAGAAAAAGCGTCTGCTCGAACGTCTTACCGCAGCGGAAACCCTCGAGCGTTACCTGCACACAAAATACGTCGGCCAGAAACGCTTTTCTCTGGAAGGTGGTGAGTCGCTTATCGTTTCCATGGACGAAGCTATTCGCGTCGGTGGCAAGCTGGGTATTGATGAAGTCGTGATCGGCATGGCCCACCGTGGCCGCCTGAACGTTTTGGTCAATACGCTGGGCAAGGCGCCGTCGATGCTGTTTGCCGAATTCGAAGGCAAGAAGAAGAGCGATCTGTCAGCGGGTGACGTCAAGTACCACATGGGCTTCTCGTCTGACGTTTCTACTCCGGGAGGCCCTTGCCACCTGACCCTGGCCTTCAATCCGTCCCACCTTGAAATCGTCAATCCTGTGGTCGAAGGTTCGGTTTACGCCCGCCAGGTTCGTCGCGGCGAAGAAGGTAAATCCAAGGTTCTACCTGTTGTCGTTCACGGTGACTCCGCCGTGGCTGGCCAAGGCGTGAATCAGGAAATGCTCAACTTTGCGCAAACCCGCGGTTACGGCACTGGCGGTACGTTGCACATCGTGGTCAACAACCAGATCGGTTTCACCACCAGCGACCCGCGTGACTACCGCTCTGGCCATTACTGTACTGACATCTTCAAGATGGCCGATGCGCCGATCTTCCACGTCAATGGCGACGATCCGGAAGCCGTTGCGCTGGTTACCCGGTTGGCCATTGAGTTCCGTCAGCAGTTCAAGAAAGATGTCGTTGTCGACATCATTTGTTTCCGCAAGCTTGGTCACAATGAGCAAGACGAGCCGATGGTCACCCAGCCGCTGATGTACAAGATCATCGCCAAGCATCCGGGTACCCGCAAGGTTTACGGCGACAAGCTGATTGCTGAAGGCGTCCTGCCTGCCGACGGTCCGGATCAGATGATCGCGCAGTATCGCGAGCATCTGGATAAGGGTGAGCTTCTGTACAACCCGGTGCTGGCTGGCTACAAGCATCCGAATACCATCGACTGGACACCGTTCCTGACAAAGTCTTACATCGAGACCTGTGATACCACAGTGCCGATGAAGGAACTCAAGCGACTTTCCAAGCGCCTGACCACCTTCCCTGAAGGCTACACCCTGCATTCGCGTGTCAAGAAGATTGCCGAAGATCGTGCAGCAATGGGCGAGGGCAAGCTGCCGGTGGACTGGGGTATGGCCGAGAATCTGGCTTACGCTTCCTTGCTGGTTTCCGGTTACGGCGTGCGTATTTCCGGTGAGGACGTTGGTCGCGGTACCTTCTTCCACCGTCATGCAGCTTTCCACGACCAAAACCGGACAAACTGGGACGAAGGCACTTACTATCCGCTGAAGAATCTGCAGGAAAAGCAGGCTGGCTTCCAGTGTTTTGACTCTGTTCTGTCCGAAGAGGCTGTCCTGGCTTTCGACTACGGTTACGCCTCAGCTAATCCGTACGAAATGGTGATCTGGGAAGGCCAGTTTGGGGACTTCGCCAACGGCGCCCAAGTTGTCATTGACCAGTTCATTGCTTCCGGCGAAGCCAAGTGGGGGCGTGCGTGTGGTCTCGTCATGCTGTTGCCGCATGGTTACGAAGGGCAGGGTCCGGAGCACTCTTCCGCCCGCCTTGAGCGCTACATGCAGCTTTGTGCCGAGATGAACATGGAAGTCTGTGTGCCGACCACGGCTGCTCAGGTTTTCCACATGCTGCGCCGTCAGGGCGTTCGCATGCAGCGCAAGCCGCTCATCGTCATGACGCCGAAGTCGCTGCTCCGCCACAAGGATGCCGCTTCCAGCCTGGAAGAGCTGGCTACTGGTGAATTCAAGCGGGTCATCGGCGAAGTAGATGATATCGATGCCAAGAAGGTCAAGCGCGTGATTCTTTGCTGCGGCAAGGTTTATTACGATCTCGTCGCGGCCCGTCGCGAAAAGAAGATTACCGACATCGCCATCGTGCGTGTTGAACAGTTGTATCCCTTCCCGAAGGATTCCCTCGAGAAGGAACTGGCCAAGTATCCGAAGGCGACCGAAATCGTCTGGACCCAGGAAGAGCCGCGCAATCAAGGCGCCTGGTACTGGATTGCTTCCCGTCACCATCTGGATACTCAGTTGGGCGTCAAGCAGAAGATGTTGCTGGTGTCTCGTCCGGCTTCGTCTTCCCCGGCAGTTGGCTATCTGGCCAAGCACAACGAGCAACAAAAGGCACTGATCGAGTCCGCGCTGGGCAAGATCGAGTACTGATAACTACAGCAGAGTGGAGTCACTATGAGCATTATCGAAGTTCAAGTTCCCCAGCTTTCCGAGTCCGTCGCCGAAGGCACGCTCGCTTCCTGGAAAAAGAAGATCGGCGAGGCTGTTGCTCGCGACGAAATCCTGATCGATATCGAGACCGACAAGGTCGTTCTCGAAGTTCCGTCGCCGGCTGCTGGCGTTCTGGTCGAAATCATCAAGGGTGATGGCGAGACCGTTGTTTCTGCCGAGCTGATCGCCCGTATCGACACCGAAGCCAAGGCTGGCGCTGCTGCTCCGGCTGCCGAGGCTCCGAAGGCTGCTGCAGCTCCTGCTCCGGTCGCTGCTGCCGCTGCACCGGCTGGTACGGCCAGCCCGTCGGCCCGCAAGATCCTCGACGAAAAAGGCATTGCTGCCGCCGATGTCGCTGGCTCTGGCCGTGGTGGTCGTGTTACCAAGGAAGACGCTGTCGCTGCTGCACCAAAGGCTGGTCCGGTCGCTGCTCCGGCTGCCGCCAAGGCTGCCATGCCGACGCCGCCGGTTGCTGTTGCTCTTGGCGACCGCACCGAACAGCGCGTGCCGATGTCCCGTCTGCGCGCCCGTATTGCCGAGCGTCTGCTGCAGTCGCAGCAAACTAACGCTATCCTGACCACGTTCAATGAAGTGAACATGGGTCCGATGATGGCGCTGCGCAAGCAGTACGGCGAAAAGTTCGAGAAGGCCCACGGCGTCCGCCTCGGCTTCATGGGCTTCTTCGTCAAGGCTGCCTGTGCTGCCTTGCAAAAGTTCCCGATCCTGAACGCCTCGGTTGATGGCAATGACATCGTCTATCACGGCTTCATCGACATCGGTATCGCTGTCGGTTCGCCGCGTGGTCTGGTCGTCCCGATCATCCGCAATGCCGACCAGATGAGCATCGCCGAAATTGAGAAGAAGATTGCCGAATTCGGTGCCAAGGCCAAGGATGGCAAGCTCTCTATTGAAGATCTGACCGGCGGTACCTTCTCGATC
The DNA here is from genome assembly GCA_013335535.1 of Azonexaceae bacterium. Classification (GTDB taxonomy): domain Bacteria; phylum Pseudomonadota; class Gammaproteobacteria; order Burkholderiales; family Rhodocyclaceae; genus Azonexus. Next base: position 28,094 of record JAAXVL010000012.1, on the reverse strand, counting down.
TCGAATGGCGGCATCTTCGGTTCCATGATGTCCACCCCGATCATCAACCCGCCGCAATCCGCGATCCTCGGCATTCATGCCACCAAGGACCGCGCCATGGTTGAGAACGGTCAAGTTGTCGTGCGTCCGATGAATTACCTGGCCATGTCCTACGATCACCGCATCATCGACGGTCGCGAAGCCGTCCTCGGTCTGGTGACCATGAAGGAAGCGCTGGAAGATCCGTCCCGCCTGCTGCTCGGCGTCTAATCGACGTTTGCCGGCGCCAGTGTCCCGCAAAGGGCGCTGGCGCTTTTGCACATCTGAAATCTGAAAGGTTTACTCATGTCCAAGCAATTTGACGTGCTCGTTATCGGTGGTGGCCCAGGTGGATACATTGCTGCCATTCGTGCTTCGCAACTTGGCTTCACGGCCGCCTGCGCCGAATCCAATCCGTACGCTGATCCGAAGGGTGAGCCCCGTCTTGGCGGTACCTGCCTGAACGTCGGTTGTATTCCGTCCAAAGCATTGCTCCATACCTCGCATCTGTTCGAAGAAGCAGGCCACAGCTTTGAAGCGCAGGGCATCAAGGTTGGCAAGGCCACTATCGACGTGCCGACCATGAAGGCACGCAAGGATGGTGTGGTCAATCAACTGACTGGTGGCATCAAGATGCTGCTCAAGAAGAACAAGGTTACGTTCCTGGCTGGCCACGGTTCCTTCGTCGCCAAGGAAGGTGATTTCTGGAAGGTCAAGGTTGGTGCTGAAGAAGTGTTGGCCAAACAGGTCATCGTCGCTACCGGCTCCAAGGCCCGTCACCTGCCGAATCTGCCGGTTGACCAGAAAATTGTCATGGATAACGAAGGCGCCCTGAATCAGGAATCCGTGCCGAAGAAGCTGGCCATTATCGGTGCTGGTGTTATCGGTCTGGAAATGGGATCGGTCTGGCGGCGTCTTGGTACTGAAGTCACCATTCTTGAAGCGATGCCGGATTTCCTGGCTGCTGCCGATGTCGATGTTGCCAAGGAAGCGCACAAGCTGTTCACCAAGCAAGGTCTGAACATCCAGATGGGCGTCAAGATTGGCGACATCAAGGCAACCAAGAAAGCGGTATCGATTGCCTACACCGACAAGGATGGCAAGGAACAGAAGCTGGATGCCGATCGCCTGATCGTCTCCATCGGCCGCATCCCGAACACCGACGGCCTGAACGCAGAAGCCGTTGGCCTGCAACTCGACGAGCGCGGCTTTGTCGCGGTCGACGGTCATTGCAAGACCAATTTGCCGGGTGTCTGGGCAATCGGTGACGTGGTGCGTGGTCCGATGCTGGCCCACAAGGCGCATGAAGAAGGTGTCATGGTTGCCGAGTTGATGGCTGGCCAAGCCGGTCACTGCAATTTCGACACCATTCCCTGGGTCATCTATACCTCCCCGGAAATCGCCTGGGTCGGCAAGACCGAACAGCAGCTCAAGGCTGAAGGCGTTGCCTACAAGGCGGGCAAGGTTCCCTTCTTGGCCAACGGTCGTGCGCTGGGGATGGGCGACACGTCCGGCTTCGTCAAGATGCTGGCCTGCAAGGATACGGATCGGATTCTCGGCGTGCACATCATTGGCGCCAATGCCTCCGAGCTGGTTGCCGAAGCCGTCGTGACGATGGAATTCGGCGGCGCTTCTGAAGACCTGGCCCGTATCTGCCACGCTCACCCGACTCTGTCGGAAACGATTCACGAAGCGGCGCTGGCCTGCGACAAACGTACGCTGAACTTCTAATTAGAAATTCAACTGCTCAAAAGGCGGGTTGCGGAAACGCACCCGCCTTTGTTTTTTGGCAGAATACGTTTTTACCCCAATATTGATTCACCCCCATGCCGCATAAAAAACTGAACGTCGCCGCGCAGGGCATGCTTGACGCCTACAAGAATCTGCTCGATGCCCGTGGTTATATTGCCGATGCCGCGCAGATGACGGCGGCAATGGCCTTGCAGAATCTTTATACAAATTTGCTCTTTTTCAAGGTTAACCGTGGCAGCACCTTCAAACGGCTGCTATCGCCGCCCAAGCCGCCGAAAGGCGTCTATTTCTGGGGCGGGGTGGGGCGTGGCAAGAGCTTCCTGATGGATTGTTTTTACGACTCGGTGCCCTATCGGCGCAAGCGTCGCATTCACTTTCATGCTTTCATGCAGCAGATTCATCATGACCTCGAAAAATACAAGGGTGAACCTGACCCGATGTTGAGGCTGGCCGAGCAGATTGCCAAGGAAGTCCGCCTGCTGTGCTTCGACGAGTTTCATGTCTCCGACATTGCCGATGCCATGATTCTTGGCCGTCTGATGGATGGCCTGTTCGCCCAGGGGGTCATCATCGTGATGACTTCGAACTATCCGCCGGACATGCTGTATCCGAACGGCCTGCACCGGGAAAGCTTTTTGCCGACCATCGCGCTGCTCAACAAGCATCTCGACGTCTTCGAGGTCGATGCTGGCACCGACTACCGTTTGCGGGCGCTGGAACAGGTCGAGATCTATCACCACCCGGCCGATGCGACAGCGGAAAAAAAGATGCTCGACTACTTCAAAATGGTCGCCGGCGAGGATGGCAAAAAGGGCGGTCATATCGAGGTCCTCGGGCGCGACATCGACACCGTGCGGCGCGGTCATGGCGTCATCTGGTTCGATTTTCGTACCCTGTGCGGTGGCCCGCGTTCGCAGAACGACTATCTCGAAATTGCCCGCGCTTACCACACCGTGCTCCTCTCGCATGTCCCGAAAATGACCATGCACCAAGCCTCGGAGGCGCGTCGCTTCACGTGGCTGGTCGACGTTTTCTACGACCACAAGGTCAAGCTCATCATCACGGCCGATTGTGCGGCCGAAGGGCTCTACACGGAGGGTACGCAGGCTAGTGAATTTGCCCGCACCGTGAGTCGCCTGACTGAAATGAACTCGAGGGAATACCTTGCATTGCCCCACACGGTAAGTTGATCAAATGACAGAAACCTTGCTTCCGGCCGACCTGGCCATCGATCTTCGGCAACTGGTGATGACCATCGCCAACACCGTTGATCTCGTCGGTGTCGACGATGTCATGCATGGCCGCCGGGTTGGCATGCTGGCCCGCGAGATGGCCATCCGCATGGGGTGGAGCGAGGCGGACCAGCTGATTCTTTACGATGCTGGCCTGTTGCACGATTGCGGCGTGTCGTCGACGCGTGTGCATCATCGCCTGGTAGTCGATCTCGAATGGTCCGGTGCGGAAGAGCATTGCATTCGTGGCGATCAATTGCTGGCCAATTTCCCGCCCCTGGCACATCTGTCCCCGATCATCCGCTATCACCACAGCGCCTGGGAATGGCTGGAAAAACAGACCCTGCCGGGTGACACGGCGCGTTTTGCCAACCTGATCTATCTGGCCGATCGCATAGACGTCCTGGCCGCGCCCTATCATGCCGACCAGAGTGTCCTGTCACATGCGGACGAAATTCGTACCCGTCTGGCTGCGGAGCGCGGTCGCCTGTTTTCGCCGGAGCTGGTCGATGCCTTCGAGCTGATTTCGCTGGAAGAGGCTTTCTGGCTGGCCTTGCAGCCTGAATGGGTGCAGCAGTACCAGGTGGAAATGGAGTCGCATGGTGACCTGAAGATGATCGGCTGGGCTGAGTTCAAGCAGTGTGCCAGCATCTTTTCGCGCATCATCGACGCCAAATCGCCTTACACCGAGCAGCATTCTCAAGGCGTCTCCCGGTTGTCGCGTCACCTCGCCGAAAGGCTCGGGCTCGATGCCATCACCTGCGAGAAAATTGAAGTGGCCGGCTTGCTGCACGATATCGGTAAACTGCAGATTCCCGACGAGATCATCGAAGGTGAAAGTGCCCTGACGGCGCATGAGTTCGACATCATGAAGAGCCACAGCTACGGGACGCTGCGGGTTCTCAAACGACTGCATGCCATCGCCGAGATCGCGCACTGGGCTTCCCTGCACCACGAAACACCGGATGGTCATGGCTATCCGTTCCGCATTGGTGGCGCCGCGCTGCCGATTGAAGCGCGCATCATCAATGTGGCCGACATCTTTCAGGCGCTGGCGCAGAATCGTCCTTATCGCAAATCAATGACACCGGAACAGATCATGGGCATTCTGCAGGAGCGCGCCGACAAGGGGAGCGCCGATCCGGGCGTCGTCCGTCTGGTGGCGGACGATCTGGCTGAATGCTACCGGGTGGCTGTCTGTCTCGAATGACCTTTCACACCAACGGGAGAATGTCCATGCTGCTGCGTATTCTTTGCCTGTTGGCCTGCCTGTTTAGCACGACGCTGTGGGCCCAGCAGATGGAAGTCATCGAACTCAAGAGCAAGAATGTCGAGGAGGTGCTGCCGGCCTTGTTGCCCCTGGTTGAGCCGGGCGGCACCCTGAGCGGCATGAACAACCAGCTTTTTCTCAAGGCATCACCACGCAACAGGGCGGACATCAAGCGGGCGCTGGCCGCCATCGACAAGCCGACCCGGCGTCTGATCATTCGTGTTTCGCAAAACCGCCAGGCCGACGAGAGTGCGCGTGGTGCCGAGGCGAGTGGCCAGGTCGTGCTCGGCAGTACCCGGCGCAGTCATGTTGAGGCTAATGTCTGGGATACCAAGAGCGTGCGCGGCGAGAGCGCGGCGCAGATGGTGCAGACCGTCGAAGGCGGCCAGGCATTCATCCAGGTTGGCCGTTCATTGCCTGTCCCGATGCGCCAGGTTGTCATTGGCCCCGGTGGTGCGGTGATCAATGAAAACGTCGTCTATCAGGATGTCGGTCGCGGTTTTTATGCCGTGCCGCGCGTCAATGGCAGCCGGGTGACGCTTGATATCAGCCAGCAGGCGGCCACTCAGGGCGGCTATGGCAGCATCAACAACCAGCGCCTGTCGACGACCGTTTCCGGGCGTCTCGGCGAATGGATAGAACTCGGCGGTAGCGGTCGCCAGGCCAGCGGTAATCAGAGCGGCGCGCTCAGTCTTTCAACCAGCGACGCGCGTGACAATCGCTCAATTTGGCTGATGGTAGAGGAAGTCGAGTGAGTAATCTGAAACGACATATCGGACAAAAGGTGGCGCTGGCCACCTCCGTTTTTTGCGCCCTGCTGGCCCTGCCGGCCTTTGGCTTGTTCATCTGGCTGTGGAAGGAGCGCGGCCTGGCCGATACCTGGGTGCCGAGTGCGCTGGCCACGGTTGCCTTTCTCGGCGCCTGTGCCGTCGTGCTCTACGTCACTAGCCGGCCGCAACCGCAGTTGCCGGCTGATGATGTCGAGGCTCAAGGCTGAGTCAGTTTGCCGGTCTTTTCAGGCAGTCAGGCGAGCAATCAGGCTGCTGTCGGCGACGCCGGTGGCTGGTAACCCGGTCTTGACCTGAAACTGCTTGAGCAGGTTGGCGCTGGTCTGGCCAAAAATGCCGTCAGCCTTGATCGGCACGCCTTGCTCGGACAGACCCAGTTGCACGAGACGAACATCCAGACCACGGGCCAGCGGGCTTTGCAGCGCGATGGAGCGGGTGCCAGGCTGCGGGCCATCGTAGCAACCGGGTGGCGTGGCGCGCAGGGTGCTCAGCGATATTTCGGCACCGCGGATGACGAGCGGCAGTTCCAGGCCCCAATAGCCTTGCTCGATCAGGCGCTGGAAGGCATCCATACGGTAAGCCGTCTTGCGCAAGTCGCTGCGCGGATGACTGCTGAGCCAGGCGCGCCGGGTCGCGACGTAGGCTGCAATCCACTTTTTTTCACCAAGCGCTGCAAGGCTGCCTGATTGCGTCACGGTGCGGTCGCGCATGGCTTTCCACGAACCGTGCACGGTGCTGTCGTAGACCACTGCGGTGCCGAGGGCCGAGGTGATGCCGAGGTTGGTGGCAATGCGGGCGGCGGTTTGCCAGTAAACCGCGTCGAAAAACTGATCCTGGGTTTCGCGCATGACCGGGTCGTCGGCCGTCGCGCGGAGCAGGTTATGCAAGCGAAGCTCGTTGTCGAGGCTCAGGTCGATGGCCTCGAAACGCGGTAGCCAGGGCGATAGCCGCTCACCGAAACGGGCGCCGTGATTGGTGCAGTAACGCTGCAACAGATCGAGCAGATTGCCTGAGGCAAGGGTCGTTTGCGAACGGCCGAAAGTAAGGTGGCCAGTATCGCCTGGAATCACGGTGACGCTGCCATAGTCACCGAGCACGGCACCGGTCTCAAAGAGGTTGATGATCGATTGCGCCGTCTGTTTCTGAGTCGGGGTCAGCATGGAGGGAACTCCTTTCGCTTGCCGGTTGATCACGTTGAAACGTAGTCCAGAATAGCACGCTGACATTCGCCATCGTTGGCTGGTGAGGACAAAAGCGCCATCGAGTAGCCGCTAGGCGTTTGCTGTGCGGTTCAGACCGGTGCCGGTTGTTGCCACGGTCAACCGGAAAAAACGACCAAATTTGAAATGTTTTGCCCTGCTCAAAAACGACAAACCCGGCGCCTGGCCGGGTTTGTCATGAGCGCTGAAGCGAGTCAGGCAGCGGCTTTGACGAGCTGTGGCTTGACCAGGGCCGGGCCCTTGGCGATGAGCCCGAGCGGGGCGCCGAGGGAAAGGATGGTCCGGCCGAAGAAGTTGTTGAGAAAGATGGCGCCGGTTGCGTAGAAACCCAGCAGGGCGATGCCCAGTTCGGAATAGGCGGCCAGGGTGCTGAACAGCGAGGCATTGACGCCGAGGATGGAGAGAGCGAGCGATGGGAGCAGAACGTTGATGAGGACCAGGATGGCGGCGAAAACCTTGTTGGCCTCAAAGGCGGCGACCATGATGAACAGGGAAAAGATGAAATAGCCGATACAGGCGAAAGCGAATTGTTTCGGGTCGGCCTTGTCGCCAACGGCGCCCAGCCAGCCGAGGCTGATCGCCCAGTGCATGGCGACGGCGATCCAGAACAGTCCGTAGGCGCCGAGGACGATGGAGCCAAAATAGTTGTTCTTCTTGAAATCGACCATCGACGCCCAGATCTGCGCAATCGAGCCGAGGAAGAGAGCCCACGGAATGATGTAGGTGACGCCACTGGTCCAACCCAGCTTGGCCGAGGCGGCAACGAAGGTCACCATGGAAAGGCCGAAGACCCCGAGTGCCGTCGGGTCGGACATGACGATTTTCACTTCACTGACTGGCTGCTGCATGGCTGTATCTCCTTTTATGGCTTATGTAATTGTGTCGGCCATTCGGATTCCAGAGTGACCGCGTGGGGCATTCTCTGGTCATAAATCGTGACGGATTATGATCCAGGTCAACAGTTCGTGTGGTTTTTGGTGAATCGTTTTTCCGTATGGGGTTTGATTTTTAAATAATTGAATTTATTGTTTATTGTTAAATTTATTGGCATGAGATGGCGTAAAAAAACCCGGCACAGGGCCGGGTTGTTTAATCGCGCTGGCTGAAGGTTAGCTGACACCCGGCGTGAACAAGGCAGCCGTGATTTCAAGCGAGCGCAGACGCAGAGCCGGGTCGAAGATATCGCTGACCAGGATGAATTCGTCGGCCGCAGTTGCCTGTTTCAAGGCGAGCAGCCCCTGCCGCACGGTGTCCGGCCCGCCGATCACGGCAGCCCCGAGAAAGTCAGCGATGCCCGAACGTTCCTGCGGATGCAGGCCGCTCAGGAAGTTGGCGACTGGCGGCGGCAGGCAGCGCCGGTCGCCACGCAGGATGCCGAGGACGCGCCGGTAGGTGCTGCTGGCCAGATAGTCCGCCTCGTCATCGGTTGGCGCGGCAATGACCGGCACGCCGATCATCACGTAGGGTTTGTCGAGTTTGGCCGAGGGGCGGAAATTGCGCCGGTAGATTTCGATGGCCTGCAACAGCATGGCCGGCGCGAAATGCGAGGCGAAGGAGTAGGGCAGGCCGCGCTCGGCTGCCAGGCGAGCCGAAAACAGGCTGGAGCCGAGCAACCAGATCGGCACTTCGGTACCGTTGCCGGGTACAGCGACGACCTTCTGGTCGGGTAAACGGGGGCCAAGCAATTGCTGCAGTTCGCTGACGGCGCGCGGGAAATCAGCCTCGGTTTCGATGCGGTCGCGGCGCAGCGCACGCATGGTCATCTGGTCGGTGCCCGGGGCGCGGCCGAGGCCGAGATCGATGCGGTCGGGATAAATTTCAGCTAGCGTGCCGAAGGCTTCGGCCACCACCAGCGGCGCGTGGTTGGGTAGCATGATGCCGCCCGAACCGACGCGGATGCGACTGGTGGCACCGGCGATGTAGCCGACCAGCACGGCCGTCGCCGAACTGGCGATGCCCGGCATGTTGTGGTGTTCGGCCAGCCAGTAGCGGGTGAAGCCGAGCTTCTCGACATGGCGGGCCGTATCGCGGGCGATGGTCAGCGCCTCGGCCGTCGTGCCGCCCTCGCGGATGGCGACGAGGTCGAGCATCGAAAGTTGGGTGTCGTGCAGGGTAGTCATGCTGCCTCCTGAATCTGTTTTGCCGGGTCGCGCCGGCTGGCTGCCCAGCCGAGCAGGGAAAGCAGGGCCAGGCCGCTGCCGATCAGCACGATGCCGGCGATTTCACTGGTCTTGAAGGCCTCGCCGAAGATCAGGCGCGACGAGAGAATGGCTACCACCGGCGTACCGAGCACCGACAGGCTGGCCTCCCAGGCCGGCACGCGGTCGAGGATGTAGATCCACAGCCACCAGCACATGGCCGTACTGCCGATCGACATGAAAATCAGGATGCCGATGTAACTGCTGCTCCATTCGGTCGGGTGCTCGGGCACGATCAAGGCGAGCAGGATGAGCGGCACGGCGCCGACGATCATCTGCCAGGTCGTCAGGGTCAGCAGGTCGACCGGCGTCTTGCCGCGCAGGCGCTTGATCAGGATGGTGCCGGTCGCCCAGCACAGCGCCGCCATGAGGCCGAGGAACTTGCTGAACAGGCTGGCGTGCATGTCCCACGGTTCGATGATGAGGATTAGCCCGCCCAGCGTGCTCGCTGCCGCCAGCCACTGCTTGCCGCGTACGCGTTCGCCGAGGATGGGCCAGGCCAGCAGCAGCGTCCAGATCGGCATGGTGAAAATGAGCACGGCCGTCTTGCCCGGGCCGCCTTCGACCAGCGCCCAGGTTTGGAAAATCATGAAACCCGAGACTTGTGCCAGGCCGATGGCGATGGTCTGGCGCGGGGCGACCAGCTTCAGCGAACGCCCGCTCAGCTTGACGGCCATGATCAGCGCCAGGGCGGCGCCGACGCAGCGTTCGGCGGCAAAGGCGAAGGGCGGCGCGAAGGCCAGCCCCTGCTTGGCCAGCACCCAGGTGTAGCCCCAGGTCAGCGAGAGGACGATCAAGGCCAGCGCGGGCAGCCAGCGGCGGTATTCGAACATGGTGTTTCCGTCAAGAACGCTCCCGGCCGGTAGTGGGCCGGTCGGGACGCGCGTCGGTTGAAAATCAGGCAGCCAGCGCCGGGTAGTCGGTGTAACCCTCGGCCCCGCCGCCGTACAGCTTGTCGGCCTGCAGTTCGTTGAGCGGCAGGTTGTCCTTGAGGCGACGGACGAGGTCCGGCGTGCTGATGAAGGCCCGGCCAAAGGCGATCAACTGGGCCTTGCCGGCCGCGACATTGTCGATGGCCAGTTCACGCGAGTAGCCGTTGTTGAGCATCCAGGCACCCGGGAAGGCACGGTGCAGGGCCTCGTAGTCGAAAGCCTTGCCCTCGGGCGTGCGCGTGCCGCCGGTTTCGCCCTCGATCACGTGCAGATAGGCCAGGCCGAAGGGCGCCAGCTTTTCCACGACGTAGCCGTAGAGCGCCTGCGGATCGCTGTCGAGCGGTGCCGTGAAAGTGGTCATCGGGCTCAGGCGGATGCCGGTGCGACCGGCGCCGATTTCCTTGGTAACGGCTTCGACCACTTCAAGTAGCAGGCGGGCGCGGTTGGCGATGCTGCCGCCGTACGGGCCGCTGCGATCATTGACGCTGTCGCGCAGGAACTGCTCGATCAGGTAGGTATTGGCGGCATGAATCTCGACGCCGTCAAAACCGGCCTCGATGGCGTTGCCTGCGGCACGGCGGTAATCCTCGATGAGGCCGGGGATTTCGTCGTCGCGCAAGGCGCGTGGCGTGGAAACGGGAACGAAGCCGTCCTTGGTGAAGGTCGAGGCGTCGGCTACCTTGTCTGTCGACGACACCGGCACGGCGCCTTCGGGCAGCAGCGAGGTATGCGAAATGCGCCCGACGTGCCACAACTGCAGCACGATCTTGCCGCCGGCCGCATGCACGGCATCGGTAACCTGGCGCCAGCCGGCGATCTGTTCCGGGCTGTGGATGCCCGGGGTGTCGAGGTAGCCTTGGGCAGTCGGGCTGATCTGGCTGGCCTCGGCGATGATCAGGCCGGCCGTGGCGCGCTGGCGGTAATACTCGACGGTCAGCGGGCCGGCGACGTTGCCGGCGATGGCGCGATTGCGCGTCAAAGGCGCCATGACGATGCGGTTGGAAAGGGCGATATCGCCAATCTGGATCGGGTCGAACAGGGTGGTCATCGTGAGTCTCCTGATGGTTGTCTAAAATTAGACTGGTCGTCTATAAATCGGGGTTAAAAATTGGCCGCAACAGCATGCGGCCCGTGTTTGGTGATGAATGATTCAAGTTGCCAGTAATTTGCGGGTAAAGCGCATGGCGTTTTCCAGGGACTCGCTATTGCGGTGCAGCTTGCCCAGCAGACTGGCACCCAGCCAGAGCTGGTAAAGCATTTGTGCTGTCGGCCGGGCATCGAGCGCCGGCAGAGAGGCATCGGCGACGCCGGCTTCAATGACCCCGGCGATGCGGTCCACGATACGGTCCGTGCCGTCGCGCAAGGTCAGGCGCATGGCATCCGACAGGTCCGAGACTTCGGCTGCGAGCTTGACGACCAGGCATTTCTGCTCGGCACATTGATCGCACTGCTTGTCCAGCCAGCGTTGCCAATATCGCATCAGGCGCTCGTGACCCGATGCCGCCTCGGCGGCGAACAGACTGTCGATATCGGCCAGATAACGCTCGAAATAATCCTCGAGCAGTGCCTTGCCGTAGTCTTCCTTCGATTCGAAATAGTGATAGAACGACCCCTTCGGTACGCCGGCGGCTTTCAGCAATTCATTCAAACCGACGCTGGCAAAGCCCTTCCCAGCAAAAATGCCGAGGCCGGTTTCGAGAATGTGCTGGCGGGTATTGTCGTGACGGGTATTCATGGCTGAGAAGTTTGCCAAAAAATAGACCGGTCGTCTAGAGATATTTTTGTTGTCGCGTTGAACAGGGATTCATGGCCATTGCCGGCTAGCGACCAGGCGCTTTCCTTTTGCGCCGTGTTCAACGAGTCAGTCACGCAACCAATTTTGGACATCATCCTGCTGGCCGACGCAGAAAATCATTGATCAGGTGCAAGCTGAATCCGCTATCGCGCCAGCTACTTATCCGGGCAGGGCTACTACGCCGGTTGGCCTCGGCTTGAGTGCAGCCCCTTGATTGACCACGCGTACATCAGGCCAGCCTCGTTGAACTCCTGCTTTGTCTCGGTATCCAGCCACCAGATCAGTCTTCGGCTATCCGGCCCGAGGTATTGCCAGTAGCGCACTTCGCCACCGCAGAGCTCAATCGCGTACACCGCGTTTATGATCAGTTCGTCCATCACCATCCCCAATGCTGTTTGCCTTCAAGCACGTGCGACTTTCCAGTTAGGGTGCTGAAAGAATTTTCCGTAGGATTCGAGCGCCCGTTTTACGCGCACCGCGCCATCATGGCGCGCACCGGCCGCCTTGCCTTCCATGATCTCTGTTCCGGCCATCAGTTCGGCGATGACAAGATGAAGCATGGCATCGGCATTTACATCGAGCTTGCAGTGCTCGATGGCATAGCCGACCTTCTGATTGATGGTGGTGGCGAGGGCTGCGTAATCGGAATCACCGAAACGATCCTTGTGAATCAAAGGAAGGGACTTGGCCATCGCCTGGTTGATCTCATCCATGGATTGCCGCAGGGCCACATCCGTTGCCCATTTCTTGCCGGCATTCAACTGCAGTTTTTGTACCGCAGCGCTGCTCTCACCATGATGATGATGGTGATCCTCCGCGGCCAACGCCAGTGGTCCAGGCGCGAACGTGGCAGCGAGAACGAAGGCGGCCAATGGCAGCGAGAGATTTCTTTTCATCCGGTTCATCCTGGGGGAAGGGCTAAATATCCGACTAACATACTCAGGCAAATGTCGGCTGACTTTAACCGAAATCAATTGTGGCAGAGAGCGAAGTCGGGATGGCTGCTGCGTTCGGGCATCGGGAGTGGATACGTCGGTGTTTTAATTCAGGAACAAGGTCGCAGGAAAGAAACGGGGTCGGGTTCAAAGCATTTTGTGCAACAAAGACAAAATGCGGGTCTGGAAAAAAGAAAACCCGGCGCTTGGCCGGGTTTTTGTGGCGCCAAGAAAAATCAGGCGGCGTTGAGCGCCTGATCCAGATCAGCGATGAGATCGTCGATGTGCTCGATGCCGACCGACAGGCGGATCATGTCTTCCGACACGCCGGCCTTGGCCAGTTCTTCCGGCGACAGCTGGCGGTGCGTGGTCGATGCCGGGTGGCAGGCCAGGGTCTTGCAGTCGCCGATGTTGACGAGGCGGGTGACCAGCTTGAGCGCATCCTGGAATTTGCCGCCGCCTTCGCGGCCGCCCTTGACGCCGAAATTGAGGATGCCAGAGGCGCGGCCGCCCATGTATTTCTGGACCAGCGCGTGGTCCTTGTGGTCAGGCAGGCCGGCGTAGTTGACCCAGCTGCACTTCGGGTGGTTTTTCAGGAAATTGGCGATCTTGAGCGAGTTTTCGCAGATGCGGTCCATGCGCAGGGCCAGGGTTTCGATGCCTTGGAGGATGAGGAAGGCATTGAACGGGCTGATGGCGGCGCCCATGTTGCGCAGCGGCACGACGCGGGCGCGGCCGATGTAGGCGGCGGGGCCGAGGGCTTCGGTGTAGACGACGCCGTGGTAGGAGACGTCCGGCTCGTTGAGGCGCTTGAACTTGGCCTTGTGCTCGGCCCACGGGAATTTGCCGCTATCGACGATGATGCCGCCGATGGAGTTGCCGTGGCCGCCGAGGTACTTGGTCAGGGCATGGACGACGATGTCGGCGCCGTGCTCGAAGGGGCGGCACAGGTAGGGCGAGGGCACGGTGTTGTCGACGATGACCGGCACGCCATGCTTGTGGGCGATTTCGGCCAGCTTTTCGAAATCGACGACATTGCCGAGCGGGTTGCCGACGGATTCGCAGAAGACCGCCTTGGTCTTGCCGTCGATGAGTTTTTCGAACGCGGCCGGGTCGCGGTAGTCGGCGAAACGGACGTCGATGCCGTATTGCGGCAGGGTGTGGGCGAACAGGTTGTAGGTGCCGCCGTACAGCGTGCTCGAGGTGACGATGTTGTCACCGGCTTCGGCGATGGTCTGGATGGCGGCGGTGATGGCCGCCATGCCGGAGGCCATGCACAGCGCGGCAATGCCGCCTTCCATTTCGGCGACGCGCTTTTCGAGCACGTCCTGCGTCGGGTTCATGATGCGCGTGTAGATGTTGCCGGCGACCTTGAGGTCGAACAGGTCGGCACCGTGCTGGGTGCTGTCGAAAGCGTAGGACGTGGTCTGGTAAATCGGCACGGCCACGGCCTTGGTGGTCGGGTCGGGCGAGTAGCCGCCGTGGACGGCAATGGTTTCGATCTTCATGCGTGTCTCTCTTGATGTTGTTGTCGAAAAGGAAAGGCTTGAAAAAACCCGCCTAGCTTAGCGCGCCCGGCGTGGGGCGCCAATAAGCATGTCATCTAAGCTTATGCCGCGTCTTCACGCACCGGGTTCGTCGGCCGCCAGTTCGCCGCCCGGGAAGCGCGCTGCCTTGATCATGAAACGGCCGGGGTCGAGGGCATCGACAAGGTCGCGCTCAAGAGGCAGTGGCTCGCCTTCGATCTGGCTGAGCAGCAGATCGGCCATCAGTGCCGACCACACGATGCCACGCGCGCCGAAGCCCTGCATGCACCACAGGCCGGGCTGGCGCGGGATGTTGTGCAGCCGCGTGTTGGGCGTCGCGGCCAGGGCATCGGGTACGGCGCCGACGATGGGCAGGCGGTCCGGCGACATGGGGCGGAAGCCGACGCGGCCGGTCAGCACGGCCGGGTCGAGGCCGGCGGCGAAATCGGGCAGGGTCAGGCGCAGGCGGGCGAGGTTGTCGGCGTGGTCGCTGGCGCGTTCAGCCGCCTCGTCGTCTTCGTAGGAGAGCGAGGCGCCGATCAATTGCGTGCCATCAACCTCCGGGATGGCGTAGCCAACCTGGAACAAGACGGTCTTGAGCGGCATTCCGGCGACGGCCGGCAAATGGCTGACCTGGCCGCGACCTGAGCGTTGTGGCAGCCAGGCGAATTGCTCGAAGCGCGGGGCGGCGGCGCCGCTGGCCATGATCAGAACGGGGGCTTCGGCCAGGAGATTGCCGGCCGCATCGAGCGCCTGCCATTCCGTTTTTGGGCGAAAAATCCGGTTGACCGTGGCATTGAAGCGCGTCGTGATTTTTTCAGGGAAAGTGGCTAGCGCGGCCTTGCAGACGGATGGTGGCTGCACCCAGCCGCCGTTCGGGAACCACCAGCCACCGATGCTGACCGGCTGGCCGAGTAGCCGGCTGGCTTCGTCCTTGTCGACGAATTGCAGGATTTCGGGCGGCAAGCCAAGTTGTTCGACGGCGCGCTTTTGTTGCGCTTCGTGCTCCGGTTCGCGGGCCAGATGCAGCACGCCGCAGGGTGACCAGCGGGCGCCGGGCAGGCCGGCGAGCAGGGTGCGGGTGGCGAGAAAGCCGGCACGCGTGAGACGGGAAAGACGGTTGTCGTCGGCGCTGGGCAAGGGGCGCAGCATGCCGGCCAGGTTGCTCGAGGCGCCGGTTCCCGGGGCATCGGCCTGCTCAAGCACGGTAACCTGCCAGCCGGCGGCGGCCAGCGCGTAGGCCGTGGCGCTGCCGGCAATGCCGGCGCCGATGACGATGGCCCGGCGGTCGGTCGGTGCGACATGGCGATCCGGGCGGCGCGAACGGAAGCGGCCAACCAGCATCTGCCGCTTGCCGACCGGGCCGGGACGTTTTTCGACGTCGAACTCGGCGTCTTTCAATGCCTGGCGGACGTGGCCGGCGACTGTCCACGTGGCGAGGGTGGCACCCGGCGCGGTGAGCCGGGCGAGACCCTTGCAGAATTGCAGCGACCACAGTTCGGGGTTCTTTTGCGGCGAAAAGCCGTCGAGAAAGAAGGCATCGACCGAGGCGTCGATGGCGCGCAACTCGGTTGAAGCATCGCCGAACAGCAGGGTCAAAATGACTTGCCCGCCATCGAGATGCAGGCGGTGCATGCCCGGTACCAGCGGCGGCCAGTGTTTTTGCAGTTCCGCCGCCAGTTCGCCGAATTCCGGCCAGGCTTGCTGGCAGGTGGCAAGGTCTGCCACGGTCAACGGGAATTTTTCGCAAGAAATGAAATGCAGCCGCCGGCAACGCTGCGGGTCGGCGCGCCAGGCCAGCCAGGTGGCGAGGAAATTCAGGCCGGTGCCGAATCCGGTTTCGAGAACGACGAAGCGGTCGCGGCCCTGCCAGCGTTGCGGCAGTTCGTTGCCGCCGAGAAAAACGTGGCGGGCCTGCGTCGGGCCGCCGAGGGCTGAGTGATAAACGTCGTCGAAGGCGGCGGAGTAGGGCGTGCCGTAGGCGACGAATTCGATTTCGGCGGGCTGCAGCTTGGCCACTAGTGGAGGCGTGAAAGGTGCTCGTTGCGTGGCGTGACGACGGCCGTCACCGGGGCGTTTTCTAGGGCCAGATTCCATTGCGCGTGCTCGGCGCCGGCATGCAGCATGGCGCACAGGGTTCGCAGCATGTCGATCGTGAGGTGGAGCTTGAAACTGCGTTCCCGGCCCTCGCGGAAGGTCAGGTTGAAAGTGCCGTCGCTCAGGGTGTCGAACTTGACTTCGCTGGTCAGCAGCGGCGTCGAACCGAGCGGGTAGGTGGCGTTGTCCTCGGAGAACGGCTGGTCGAAACTGCCAGCTTCGGGCTGCGCGGCATCGTCGACGATGTGGATGGGGGCAGCCTTCTGTCCAATCAAGCCGACCAGGTGCGGCCACAGCTCCCGCAAAAACCGCCGGGTCAGCCAGATCCGATATTCCTCGTCAGCCTGCGAAGAAACCCGCAGGACCAGACGATCCTGCGCTTGGTCGCAAGCAACTTGAAGCTGACGAATTTGCATCGTTATCTGTCGAAAGGTAATGCGTGAGCGAGCGCCGCCAAATCAAGGCGCCGACGGCCGCCGCATAGCAGCGCTATGCAAGGTCGCCGGCAACGCCGAGTTGGCACGCGCAGCCACGTATTATTCGGGGCGCATGGAGGGGAAGAGGATGACATCCCGGATCGCCGCTGCATCGGTCAGCAGCATGATCAGCCGATCGATCCCGATCCCGCAGCCACCGGTCGGCGGCAGCCCGTATTCCAGCGCGCGGATGAAGTCGGCGTCGTAATACATCGCCTCTTCGTCGCCGGCATCCTTGGCCTTCATCTGCTCCTGGAAGCGCGCAGCCTGGTCTTCGGCATCATTCAACTCCGAGAAGCCATTGGCGATTTCACGGCCGACGATGAACAGCTCGAAGCGCTCGGTGATTTCCGGATTGGTGTCCGAGGCACGGGCCAGCGGCGACACTTCGACCGGGTAATCGATGATGAAGGTCGGTTCCCAGCACTGGGCTTCGGCGCAGGCTTCGAACAGTTGCAACTGCAGGCTGCCCAGACCGCCCGGCTTGAGCGGTTCGCCGAAGTGCTTGATCTTGGCCTTGAGGAATTCGGCGTCGGCCAGCTCGGCATCGCTGAATTCCGGATGCTGGCGCTGGATGGCCTGGTTGATGGTCAGGCGATGGAAAGGCTTGGACAGGTCGAGTTCGCGGCCCTGATAGATGAAGACTTCTTTACCCAGCGCCTCGCGGGCGGCGTGGCGGAGCAGGCCTTCGGTGAAGTCCATGAGCGTGTGGTAATTCGCATACGCCTCGTAGAACTCCATCATCGTGAATTCGGGGTTGTGACGCGGGGAGAGGCCTTCGTTGCGGAAGTTGCGGTTGATCTCGAAAACCTTTTCGAAACCGCCAACGACGAGGCGCTTGAGGTAGAGCTCCGGGGCGATGCGCAGGAACTGCTGCATGTCGAGCGCGTTGTGGTGCGTGACGAAAGGCTTGGCCGAGGCGCCGCCCGGGATCGGGTGCATCATCGGTGTTTCGACTTCCATGAAGCCGTGGCCGGTCATGTAATTGCGGATCGAGGCAACGATGGCCGAACGGGCGCGGAAGGTGAAGCGCGTTTCCTCGTTCATGATCAGGTCGACGTAGCGCTGGCGATACTTCATTTCCTGGTCGGCCAGGCCATGGAACTTGTCCGGCAGCGGGCGCAGCGACTTGGTCAGCAGGCGGATCTCGGCGGCCTGGATGGACAGCTCGCCGGTCTTGGTCTTCATGAGGATGCCGCTGACGCCGATGATGTCGCCGAGGTCCCAGGTCTTGAAGTCGGCGTAAACCTCTTCACCGACGCGGTCACGGGTGACGTAAATCTGGATACGCCCCGACAGGTCCTGGATGGTCGCGAACGAAGCCTTGCCCATAACGCGCTTGAGCATCAGGCGGCCGGCGACCTTGACCTCGACCGGCAGGCCTTCGAGTTCTTCAGCCGTCTTGGCGCTGTAGCCTTCGAGGACCTTGGCGGCGGTATTTTCGCGCTGGAAGTCGTTCGGGAAGGCTTTCCCGGTCTTGCGCCACTCGGCCAGTTTGGCGCGGCGCTCGGCGATGAGCTGGTTTTCGTCCTGCTGGACCGGGGCTTGCTGTTCGGGGTTGGACATGAAAAATCCTTGGGGGAAATGGGGGGTATTGCGGGCGAATGCCTAGAACACTGAATTTTCGCCGATTTTGGGGTGTTGGGACAAGGATGGTGGGTGTTGTTTTGTAGCGTATGGCCGGCGATTTCCTGTTTTTTGCTTGGGTTTCCGCCTTGCTGGCGGGCGTGCTTTCTTTTGTGTGGCCAAAAGAAAGTAGCCAAAGAAAAGGCCTCCCCTGGTTCGGTGCAGGCTGCGCCGGTTCCCTGCGCTACTGGGCACCTCTCAAGGGGGCCGGTGAAACGATCCGGGCTCGGGCTTGGGTGCCGAGATAGCCGATTTCAATTTTGGGCGGTTTTTCCGGTTGACCGTGGAAACCCATTTTTTTGGAACGACGGTTGGACGCGGACGTTTTTCGGGTCCCCGTGGAAGGCGCTGAGCAACGCAGGAAGGCCGGGGGCTGTCGGCGAGGACTGTTTGAGGGCGCAGCCCGAGTTCCGCAGCCGCCCGGCCTGCCGAGTAGCGGAAGGAACCCGCAGGGCGCCGCCCCCGGGGTCGCTTTTTCTTTGGCTACTTTCTTTTGGCGAAGCAAAAGAAAGTACGCCCGCCAGCAAGGCGGAACCCCAAGCCAATTAAGCAGAACCCCCAATCAGAACTGCTTGACCTCAATATTCAGCGTCTGAATCCGATAGGCAATCTGCCGCGGCGTCATCCCCAGAATGCGCGCCGCCTTGGCCTGTACCCAGCCAGCCTGTTCCAGCGCAGCAATGACCCGTTCCTTCTCGGACAGATTGGGATCGTCAATGTCGATTTCCGGATTTGCCCCGGAATTCGGGTTCACCGTGGAACGGTGGAAATTCTCTGCCGGAGCGCTGGGGGGCGCACGCAAGGGACGTGGGCTGCTTCGTTCGCGGACGCTCGGGAAGCGGATCAGATCGACGTCTATGTTGCCGTCCTC
Source organism: Azonexaceae bacterium (assembly GCA_013335535.1). Taxonomy (GTDB): domain Bacteria; phylum Pseudomonadota; class Gammaproteobacteria; order Burkholderiales; family Rhodocyclaceae; genus Azonexus. The sequence continues at coordinate 9,358 of JAAXVL010000012.1, read as the reverse complement.
GGACAGCACGGCGGCGCGCTCCAGGCAGTTTTCCAGCTCGCGGACGTTGCCCGGCCACTCGTGACTGGCCAGCCGGCGGTTGGCCATGTCGGTCAGCTTGAGCTTGCGTTTCTGGTCGTTGCCGATCTTGGTGAGCAAGTGACGGGCGATTTCGGGAATGTCTTCGATGCGTTCGCGCAGCGGCGGCAGGAAGAGGGGCATGACGTTGAGGCGATAGAACAGGTCTTCGCGGAAGTCGCCCATTTCGACGGCAGTTTCAAGGTCGCGGTGCGTCGCGGCGATGATGCGGACATCGACCTTGATTGTCTTGCTGCCGCCGACGCGCTCGAACTCACCTTCCTGCAGGATGCGCAGCATCTTGGCCTGGAAGGCGGCCGAGACCTCGCCGATTTCGTCGAGGAACAGGGTGCCGCCGTGGGCCTGTTCGAAACGGCCCTTGCGCGCTTCGACGGCACCTGTGAAAGCGCCGCGTTCGTGGCCGAAGAGTTCGGATTCGAGCAGGTTTTCCGGCAGCGCCGCGCAGTTGAGCTTGACCAGCGCATTGCGGGCGCGCGGCGAGTTGTAGTGGATGGCGTTGGCGATCAGTTCCTTGCCTGTACCTGTTTCGCCGCGGATCAGCACGGTGGTGTTCCACTTGGCGACCATGCGCGCCTGGTCGAAAACCCGGCGCATGACGGCCGAGCGGCCGACCATGCTGTCGAAGCCGAACTGGTGGCGAACGGTGCGGCGGAGCAGGTCGCGCTCTTCGAGCAGCGAGGACTTTTCCTGGGCGACGGCCATCGACAGGCTCAAGCTCTGGCCGATCAGGTTGGAGACCATTTCGACGAACTGGGCGCGCTCCTCGAGCAGGCCGTCTTCCGGCGCTTCGGGCTGGACGGCGAGGACGCCCTTGAGGTCGCCACCGACCTTGATCGGTACCGCGATGAAAGGCAGGTTTGGCTGATAGACACCGTTTCGGTTGATGAAACGCGGTTCATCGGCGCCGCGGACCAGCTTTATGGTGCGCGGCTTTTCGAGCACCAGCCCGATGATGCCTTCGCCCGGCCCGTACTGGGCGTCGTCGAGGATGGGGCCTTCCGGCGTGTAGATGGTGCGGATGTTGAGCTTGCCGGTTTCCGGGTCGAGTACGCTGATCAGGCCGCGGGTCAGACCGGCCTCGTCGTGCAGGACGCGCAGGACATCGCGCAGTGTTTCATTGAAATCGAGTGAGCGGCTGAGCACCCGGCTGACGGCGTAGAGCGCCGCCAGCAGCTGGATGTTGAGCTCGTGCGTTCGACAGAAACCACCGGGCGGCGGGCATTCATCGGTGAGGGGGTGAATGATGTGTTCGTGCATGCTGTGCTGTTCTCGTTGTTTTTATTAGATCGGGTCGCCGTCGACGCGGAACTCGACGATCGCCGCCAGGCCACCGCTCGGGCTGTCATCGAGATCGATGATGCCGCCATGGTCGGCGACCACCTGTTGAGCCCGCGACAGGCCGGTGCCGATGTGCTTGCCGCTACCGCCCTTGGCCGTGAAAAAAGGCTCGAAAGCCTTGTGCCGCCATTCGTGCGGAATACCGGGGCCACTGTCGATGACCGAAACGACGATGCAGTCGTCGCGTAGCGCACTGGTCAGCAACAGCTCGCGCCGCTTCCAGCCTTTGATGTTCATCGCTTCGATGGCGTTGTCGACCAGCGCCTTGAACAGCATGCGCAACTGCAACGGACGACCGAGCATGGCGGGCAGGGTGGAGGCCGGTTGCCAGTCGACGGTGATGCCAGCCGCGAGCAGGCGCGGCGTGCTGACTTCAAGCACGTCGCGGAGGATTTCATTCATGTTCACGCTGACGACAATCTCATGCTGGCCTTGCGGGATGACCTGGCGCAGCGTTTCGAGGTGCTCGCGGCTGCCGCTTAGCGCTTCCTGCAGGATCGCGGCGCTGGCCGGATCGCGGCGCTGGAGCACGGAGATGGCCGAAGTCATGACGTTCATCGGCTCTTCCAGACGGAAGATCGCTGCCGACAGCCCTTCACGAATCGCCGCTGTGCGTTCTTCCTCGGCCAGAACGGCTTGCAGGGCCGAGGCGCGGGCGCGCTCCTGCTCGTCGCGCAGGCTGGTGATGTCGGACATGACGACGAGCAGGCCGGGCTGACCTTCGGCGCAGAAATAGCTGTCGGCGCAGTCGCTGTGCATGTCGATGATCGACGAGGTGACCGAGAGCCAGCGCGGCCGGCCGGCGGCACGGTCGATACGCGCTTCGCGCTGGTTCACCAGGCATTCCTGTGGGCGGTCGGCCAGGGTGTCGCGCCAGCTCGGTAGCAGGCTGTCGAGAATGGTGTGGGCCGGCTCCTTAAGGCGCAGGTCGCTGACCATTTTCTTGTATTCCTGGTTGTCGAGCACGACGCGGCCGGTCGGGTCGAGCAGGGCAAACGCCATCGGCGCGGCATCGACAACCGATTCGATCAGGTGCTTCTGGTTGCGAACGACACGTTCGAGGCGGTGCATCTCGGTGATGTCGCGGTGCATGCCGACAAAATGGGTGGTCTTGCCGCTGGCATCGACGACCGGGGAGATGCTCAGTTCGGCCAGATAGAGCGCGCCATCCTTGCGCTTGTTGAGCAGCTTGCCGGCCCACGGTTTCTGCGCCGAGAGATCCGCCCACATGGCATTGTAGAGTTCAGGCGGGGTCGTGTGATTGGACAGCGTGGACTCGTTCTTGCCGACAATCTCGTCCTTGCTATAGCCCGTGACGCGTGCAAAGGCCTCGTTGGCAAACATGATGTTGGCCCGGGCGTCGGTAATCGAAATCGCCAGATCGGCCTGGTCGACCGCCTGGCGATAGGCTTCTGGCGGTAGTGCGGTTTCCTGCGCTGCTTTGGCGCGGGATTGGGCGAGCGGTGTGGCCGACATCGAAAAGCTCCTGTGTATTTCGTTTTCCTATGCTTAGCAGGTTTTGTGCCGCATCGCAGCAATCGCTGCAAAGTCCCCTCCCTGCATGGCTTCGGAGGAAAAGCGACGAACTTCATGTTGCATTTGCGACATTCGGGGAGGGGTAAAGCGCACCAATTGTGTGCGGTTGCTCTCCGGCTCATGAGCGGAAGCGCTTTTTGTGATGCATGGCCACCAAAAACAGGCTTTTGTGCTGTTTTTTGGTGCTTACCGGCTTCCAGACTTATTGGCACAGAAGCTGCTATGTCGCTATCAAACCAATTCGCAAGCCGATCATGACTACCTCTCAGACCACGTCCGATCTCCCCGTTGCCAGCCAGGCCAAAATGTTCAGGCATGGCTTGATCCTTTGCCTGTTCTGTCTGGGCTTTGGTCTGCTGCTGGCGATTACCGACGAAATTACGCTGGACGACATCAATGCCCGCGCCGTTGAAGACAAGCAGAGTTCCTTGAGCCAGGTCCTGCCCGACGATATCCATGACAACAACCCGGTGACCGATACGCTGGCCATGACCAATGCCGAAGGCAAGGAGCTGACGGTGTACCGCGCCAGAAAGAATGGTCAGGTGACCGGCGTGGCCTACGAGATTTTCGGCAGCGGCTACGCCGGTGAAATGAAGCTGATGATGGGTATCGATGCCGACGGCAAGCTGCTCGGTGTCCGCGTACTGGCCCACAAGGAAACACCGGGTCTGGGCGACAAGATCGAGGCCAAGAAGGGTCCGTGGATCGAGCGCTTTACGGGTCTCTCGGTCGGTAACCCGCCAATGGAGCGCTGGAAGGTCAAGAAGGACGGCGGCGACTTCGACCAGTTCGCCGGCGCCACCATCACGCCGCGCGCCGTACTCAAGGCTATCCGCAGCGGGCTCGAATTTTTCGCCGAAAACAAAACTTCTCTGACGAAGGGTGACTGACATGGCAAACGGTAACTACAAGACGATCATGAAGGATGGTCTGTGGGACAACAACGGCGTGTTCAGCATGCTGTTGGGCATGTGCCCCTCGATGGCAATGACGACCAGCGCTACCAATGGTTTCGGCATGGGGCTGGCGACCGCCGTGGTGATGGCGGCATCGAGCTACCTCGTCGCGGTTTTTCGCAACCGGATCACGACCGAGGTGCGGATACCGGTCTATATCCTGATCGTCGCTGCCATGGTCACTGTCGTCGACCTCGGCATGAATGCCTGGATGCACGAGTTGTACAAGGTGCTTGGCCTGTTCATTCCGCTGATCGTCTCGAACTGTCTGCCATTGGCCCGCCTGGAGGCTTTTGCTGCCAAGCAGCCGCCATTCCCGGCCTTCCTCGACGGCCTGTTCATGGGTTTGGGCTTCACGATCGCCCTGACCGTGATCGGTGCCGTGCGCGAAATCATTGGGTCCGGCACCTTGTTCGCCGACGCTTCCCTGTTGCTCGGACCGAGCTTCAAGGCCATCGAACTGCGTCTGCTGCCAGCCGACATGGGGGTACTTATGATGATCCTGCCGCCGGGCGGCTTCATCGTTACCGGGTTGCTGGTGGTTGGCAAGCGCTTGCTCGACCTGCGCGCCGGCAAGGAAATCCAGATGGCCGGCGCCCACGCCGTTTGATCATGAGCACCCATACCCCGAATCTTTCGCCAGCCAATTCGAACGCTGCCTTGCGTTCGGTCGAGGGTATCGCCCGCGTCGTGCGCATCGAGGGCGATCAAGCCTGGCTGGAGCCGGAACAGACGACGAGCTGCGGTCATTGTGCGTCGAGCGCCAGTTGCGGCGTGAGTTCCCGGGAAGAGGCGGGGATCGGCACCGTGACCAGCCGCCTGCAGGCGCGGCGTTTTCATCTCGACAATCCGGCTGGCATTTCGGGCTTTCGTGAAGGCGAACGACTGGTTGTCGGGGTCAGCGAGCGCGCGCTGCTCAATGCCGCCCTGACTGCCTACGGATTGCCCCTGCTCTTCGCCCTGGTGGCGGGCGGCCTGACCCAGGCCGCCTACGGCGAAGATTTGACAACGATGCTCGGCATGAGTGGCGGCTTGGCCCTCGGCCTGCTAGCGGCCCGACTCAATGCGCGTCGTCTCGCGGCCAGGGGCGATCTCGCCCCGCGCTTCCTGCGCCGGGCGCGCCCTGACGAAACCTGTGGAACTGTATAGGACTGACCATGAAAGAATTTGCCTTGATGATGATCGGTGCGGCGCTGGTTAACAACGTGATCCTCGCCCGCTTCCTTGGTCTGTGCTCCTTCATGGGGGTTACGACGCGGGTCGATACAGCCGCCGGCATGGGCCTGGCGACCACCTTCGTGATCACCGTCTCGTCGATGGCCGACTGGGCCGTCCAGACCTACCTGCTCGATGCCTACGGCCTGGGCTTCCTGCGCACGGTGACCTTCATCCTGATCATCGCCAGCGCCGTGCAATTCACCGAAATGACCATCAAGAAGGTCTCGCCGACGCTGTTCCAGATGCTCGGCATCTACCTGCCGCTGATCACCACCAACTGCGCCGTCCTCGGCGTTGCGCTGCTGCTCGTCGAAGGCAGGATGGGCTTCCTCAGCGCGACGATGTTCGCCTTCGCGTCTTCGGTCGGCTACAGCCTGGTCATGATCATTTTCGCCGGCCTGCGCGAGCGTCTCGTGCTGGCCGATGTGCCGCGACTGTTCGCCGGCCCGCCAATCGCCTTCATCGTCGCCGGCATGCTGGCCATGGCTTTCATGGGCTTTTCCGGCATCGCCACGAGCTGATCGTTCAATAAATCAGGCAGGAAAAAGGAGTTCATCATGTTGATGTCGGTAGGAAGTCTCGCAGCCATGGGCCTCGCCCTCGGGAGCGTACTCGGTGTCGCATCGCGTTACCTGGCCGTCGAGGAAAATCCGATCGAGGCTGAATTGCAGGCCATGCTGCCCGGTTCGCAGTGCGGCCAGTGCGGTTACGTCGGTTGCGCCCAGGCCGCGGCAGCGTTGGCCAAGGGCGAGGCGCCGGTGACCCTCTGCCCTCCTGGCGGCAAGGCGACCGCCGAAGCGCTGGCGGCAAAGCTGGGCGTCAAGGTCGATCTTTCCAAGGTCTCCGATAGCGGCCCGCAGATTGCCGAAGTGACCGAGGAAATCTGTATCGGTTGCTGCCGCTGCATGAAGGTATGCCCGACCGACGCGATCATCGGCGCGGCCAAGCAGATTCACAACGTGATCCGCGAAGCCTGCACGGGCTGCTCCTCCTGCGTCGATGTTTGTCCTACGGAAGCGCTCGGCATGATGCCGATTCCCGTCACGCTGCAACACTGGACCTGGCCGAAGCCGGCATCCGCCCACAACTGAGGACACGACGATGGGATTTCTCGACCGCTTTCTGAAGACACCGAGCTGGGGCGTCCATCCGGAAGACCACAAGCGCCCGGCAGCCGATGTGGCATTGCGCATCTTTCCTACACCCGAGCGCATCTTCATGCCGCTGAACCAGCACGTCGGGGGCATGGCCCGGCCGATCGTGATGGTCGGCCAGAAAGTACTCAAGGGCCAGTTGATCGCCGAAGCGCAGGGCAATATCTCGGCGCCCATCCACGCGTCGGCCTCCGGCACCATCAGCGCCATTGGCGAGGTTACTGCGCCGCATCCGTCGGGCCTGCCCTTCAAGGCGATCACCATCGACTCCGACGGTGCAGACCGCTGGATCGATACCGACCCGCTGGTCGACCCGTTCTCGGCGGCGCCCGAGGAGATCACCAAGCGCACGGCGGCCGCCGGCGTCGTCGGTCTGGGTGGTGCAACATTCCCGGCTGCCCCCAAGTTCGCGCTGGGCAAGCGTCTCAAGGTCAAGACCCTGATCGTCAATGGCGGTGAATGCGAACCCTATCTGTCGAGCGACGACCGCGTCATGCGCGACTTCCCCGAAATGGTGATCGATGGCGCCCGTCTGGTCATGCACGCCATCGGCGCGACGGAAGCGCTGGTCGGTATCGAGGACAACAAGCCCGAGGCCATCGCGGCGATGCGGAAGGCTGCCGCGGCCTTTCCCGAGGTCAAGATCCGGCCGCTGCCGGCGCTTTACCCGATGGGTTCCGACCGCCAGTTGATCAAGGTCCTGACCGGCATCGAGGTGCCTTCCGATGCTCGCGCCGCCGAGACTGGCGTGCTGGTGCACAACGTGTCGACCTGTGCCGCCGTGCATAAGGCCATCCGCCTCGGGCAGCCGTTGGTCGAGCGGATCATCACCATCAACGGGGGGGCCATCGCCAATCCGGGCAATCTTTTTGCGCCGCTCGGTACGATGATCGGCGACCTGTTCGCCTTCGTCGGCCTCAAGGAAGCGCCGTCGCGCTTGATCCTCGGCGGCCCGATGATGGGTACGCCGCTGCTCCATGACCGGATACCCATCGTCAAGGGCGCCTCGGGCATTCTCGCCTTCAACGCGGTCGAGGCGCACGTGCCGGATGCCGGCCCGTGCATCCGCTGCGGCAGTTGCACCAAGGCCTGTCCGATGGGCCTGCTGCCGCTCGAAATGGCCGCCCGCATCAAGGTCGGCGACCTCGAGGGGGCGGAAGCCTACGCCCTGCAGGATTGCATCTCCTGCGGCTGCTGTGCCTACGTGTGCCCGTCGCATATCCCGCTCGTCCAGTATTTCAGCCACGCCAAGGGGGAACTGACGGCGGCCGAACGGACCAAGTTGCGGACCGATGCGACCAAGCGTCTGGCCGAAGCCAAGGCCGCCCGCATCGAGCGTGAAAACCGGGAAAAGGCCGAAGCCGCCGCCCGCCGAAAAGCCGAGCGCGAAGCAGCCAAGGCCGCTGCCGCAACACCAGCCACCACCGAGAAGCAGGGAGTTTCAGCATGAGCCAATCGTACGGAATAGCCGTCGCTGCGCCTCATACAACGACGTCGAACAACCCCGGGCGCATCATGACACTGGTCATGCTGGCGCTGGCCCCGGCTACCCTGTACGGCTTCTGGCTCTATGGGTGGCCGGCCTTTTTCCTGTGGGCCATCACGATTGCTGCGGCCATGTCGGGCGAAGCGTTCAGCTTGCGCTGGCAGAACCGGAGTGCGGCGCCCGTCCTGCAGGATGGCTCGGCCATCCTGACCGGTTGGCTACTGGCGGTATCGCTCCCGCCCTGGGCGCCCTGGTGGATTGGCGTGTTCGGCGGCCTGTTCGCCACGATGCTCGGCAAGCAGGCCTTCGGCGGGCTGGGTCAGAATCTGTTCAATCCGGCCATGGTGGCGCGTGTCGCGCTGCTCATCTCGTTTCCAGTCCAGATGACGGCCTGGGTTGCTCCGGCACCGATGTTCAGTGCCGGTGCTCCGGGCATGCTCGAAGGCTTGTTGATCGTCCTCAAGGGCGTGCCGCATTCGTTCGACGCGGTGACCAGCGCGACGATGCTGGGCTTTGGCAAGACCGAGTTGTCGCGCGGCATCAACCTGCTCGAATCGCTGCCGCATGCGCCGGCCTTGTCATTCATCGGGAACCGCCCCGGCAGTCTGGGTGAAACCGCTGCCTTGCTGATTCTGGCGGGCGGCGTGGCGATGATGTTCCTGCGCATCATCACCTGGCACATCCCGTTGTCGATGCTGGCGGGCATTGCCATTCCCGCCGCCATCCTGCACGCGGTCGATCCATCCCGCTATCTCGATATGGGCGCCCATATCCTGTCCGGCGGCGCGATGCTCGGTGCCTTCTTCATCGCTACCGATTATGTGACCTCCCCGAACTCGCCGCGCGGCCAGCTGATTTTCGGTTTCGGTTGCGGCGCGCTCACCTACGTCATCCGGACCTGGGCCGGCTATCCCGAGGGCGTGGCCTTTGCGGTGCTGCTCATGAACTCCATGACGCCGATTATCGATACCTATTTCAAACCGCGTATTTATGGTCGTGACAGCAAGGGGAAACCTTTGCAAACGACGAATTGATGGAGGTAAGACGACATGCAAATCGGTGTTGCCTATTCCGAGCCGGGCCAGCAGATCTGGCTCAATATCGAAGTGCCGGACGAATCGCTGGTCAAGGAGGCCATCGAACGGTCAGGCATCCTCAAACAGTTTCCTCATATTGATCTGGGTACCCAGAAGGTCGGGGTGTTCGGGCGACTGGTCAAGCTCGATGCGGCATTGAAGCCGGGCGACCGGATCGAGATCTACCGGGGAATCATTGCTGATCCTGAAACCGTCCCGCGTCGGGACATGAATGAAGAAGACTAAGCAACAATATGCCTATAACAATAAGTGTGGCGCGTGAATGTGCGCCGGGAGAACATCGTGTCGCGCTCGTCCCCGAGACGGCGAAAAAATTCGCCGCCCTTGGGGGCAAGCTCCTGATGGAGCAGAGTGCCGGCGCTGAGAGCCACTTCCTTGATTCCGACTACCCGGGCGTGACGCTCGTCGACGGCATCGCCGAAGCCTACGGACCGGCCCAGCTGATCCTGCGCGTGACCCCGCCGTCGCCCGAAGAGATCGCTGCGCTGCCCG
>JAAXVL010000045.1 GCA_013335535.1 Azonexaceae bacterium | reverse complement strand
AGCACCGTCGATGCGATCCTCAAAGAGAACGAGATCACCGATGCCAATGCTATTCTGGTTGGTACGCTGCTGAAGATACCGGTGAATATCGTCACGCCTGTTCCAACTGCCACATCTACACCACTTGGCGCCATTCTGTTGCCATCTGCAACAAGCACGACTCCTTTGTCGCCAACTGCTACAGCAACGCGGGTTCCTTAATTTTCTCAATTGGAGCATTAATGCGGCAGTCGCAATGACTGCCGCATTTTGTTTAAACCATGAAGTTTATTAATCGGGATATCCCCATCATTGGCCTGGAGCGATTGTCTCGCTTGCCTGCTCAATGCGCTGGAGAATTTCTTGTGCTTCATCAGGATCGGCAATATGGACGCGGCCATCAGGATCAACATGGGTCGGGATGAGATCATACCCAGCGAAGCGAGTTCCCTCAAAATGCACAAGTAGGATGACGCCTTGCCGGTGGTCCCTCAGACCCTGGTCAAAAACGAAGTTTCCTAAACCATAAAACACTGGGATCCCTTTGATTTCTTGGATCGCCTGGACGACGTGGGTATGGTTTCCCACAACCAGATCAGCGCCAGCATCTACAATTTTATTTGCCAGGCCACGCTGTATCCAGTTGGGAACTGCTACATCCTCCGGCCCCCAATGCGGCATGACGATCACAACATCAGCAACTTTTCGCGCTTCGTTTACCGCATTTTTAAGGTTTTCTTCGTTCAAAACGGCGATGCCTGGTGAGTTTTCACTGGCAAAAGCCATTGCTTCGATCTGCCCTAATGAGACAATTCCAAAGCGAATGCCATTAACCTGAACCACGATGAAGCACTGCAACCATTGAACCCAGGACTACTTTACTTTTCACCGGGGTGATCGTTCCCGCTCGCTGCGTTCAGGCACGGGAAAACCCTTCACAGCGGGCAGGGTCCGCAAGGTTCGTATCGCCTACGGTATCCCCAGCTTGGTGCAACAGCTCTTGCGAGCCGGGTGGTTGACGGCCAAGGAGATGGCGGTCCTCAGGCTATTGGCCGAGGCCCATGGCGAACCGGTGAGCCGGGAGCGATTCCTCGATGTCGTGTGGGGATATGCGGCCTTTCCCACGACCCGGACGGTGGACAGGGCGGCGCCGGGACCGCACGACGAGGGACGTCCCATGACGACAGCCTCCCGGGGGAGCGGACGAGGACGAGGGCTCGCGGGGATCCGGAAGAAGTTCGGGAAGAAGGGCGCCGAGGTCGTGCAGGGCAACGAGAACGCCTTCGCCGCCGGCGTGCAGTACGCCGAGGCCCACCCGCTGCGCGAGCCGCGCACGCTCCAGGCCGCGGGGGGGGCGATGACGGAGGGCAAGCTGGTCGTGGACGGCAACGACATGTGCGCCGCCGCCGCGATCTTCGCCGGCTGCGAGTTCTTCGGGGGCTACCCGATCACGCCGTCCTCCGAGATCATGCACTTCTTCGGCCGCGAGGTCTGGAAGCACGGCGGCGTGATGATGCAGTGCGAGGACGAGATCGCCGGCATCGGCGCGGTGGTGGGCGCTTCGTTCGCGGGCAAGAAGGCGATGACCGCGACGTCCGGCCCCGGCATGTCGCTCAAGACCGAGATGCTCGGCCTCGCCTCGATCGCCGAGCTGCCCCTCGTGTGCGTGAACGTCCAGCGCGGCGGCCCGTCCACGGGCATCCCCACGAAGAGCGAGCAGTCCGACCTCTTCCAGGCCTGCTTCTCGGCCCACGGCGACGTCGTGCGGCCGGTCCTCGCGCCTGTCTCGGTGGCCGACACCTTCGGCGTCACGGTCGAGGCGTTCAACGTCGCCGAGCACTA
>JAAXVL010000025.1 GCA_013335535.1 Azonexaceae bacterium | reverse complement strand
ACGCCCATGGCCAGGTTGTGGTGGCCGTGGAAGCCGAGTTCGGTTTCGGGCTTGAGGGCGGCACGTACGGCACCGAGGCGTTCCTTGACGCCGTCCGGCAGCAGGTGGCCGGCCGAGTCGGTGACGTAGATGCAGTTGGCGCCGTAGCCTTCCATCAGCTTGGCTTGCTTGACCAGGCCTTCAGCGCTGTTCATGTGGCTCATCATCAGGAAGCCGACGGTATCCATGTCGAGCTTGCGGGCCATCGTGATGTGCTGCTCGGAGACGTCGGCTTCGGTGCAGTGGGTGGCGACGCGGATGGTGTGCACGCCGAGGTCACGCGCCATCTTGAGATGGTCGACGGTGCCGATGCCCGGCAGCAGCAGGGCCGAGACCTTGGCGTTCTTCATTTTCGGGATGACGGCGCCGAGGTATTCCTCGTCGGTGTGGGCCGGGAAGCCGTAGTTGACCGAGGAACCACCAAGGCCGTCGCCGTGGGTGACTTCGATCAGCGGCACGCCGGCTTCATCGAGGCCGGTGGCGATGCTGATCATCTGGTCGAGGGTCATCAGGTGACGCTTGGGGTGCATGCCATCCCGCAGGGTCATGTCGTGGACGGTGACTTTTTTGCCGCGTAGGGTCATTTAATTCTCCTTATTCCTTAGGCCACGACAGGCTCAAGCTTGAGCGTGCCCTTGATCATTTCTTCGGCGAACATTTCGGCGGTGCGGGCACCGGCGGCGGTCATGATGTCGAGGTTGCCGGCGTAGGTCGGCAGGAAGTCGCCGAGGCCGGTGACTTCCATGTAAACCGAGACGCGGTTGCCGTCGAAGACCGGGCCGTTGACCAGGCGGTAGCCGGGCACGTACTTCTGGACTTCCTTGATCATCGCGTGGATGGATTCGGTGATCTTGGCTTGATCCGGCGCGGTCTCGGTCAGGCAGTGCACGGTGTCGCGCATGACGAGCGGGGGTTCGGCCGGGTTGATGATGATGATGGCCTTGCCTTTTTTGGCACCGCCGACTTTTTCGACGGCACCGGCGGTGGTGCGGGTGAATTCGTCGATGTTCTTGCGGGTGCCGGGACCAGCCGACTTGGAGGAAACCGTGGCGACGATTTCGCCGTAGGCGACCGGCTGGACGCGGGAGACTGCAGCGACCATGGGAATGGTGGCTTGTCCGCCACAGGTGACCATGTTGACGTTCATTTCACGGCGACCGACGTGTTCCTTGAGGTTGACCGGCGGCACGCAGAACGGGCCGATGGCGGCCGGGGTCAGGTCGATCATGAGCACGCCCAGGGCGTTGAGCTTGCGGGAGTTCTCGGCGTGGACGTAGGCCGAGGTCGCGTCGAAGGCGATCTGGACGTTGTCTTCGAGGACGTGTGGCAGGAAGCCATCCACGCCAGTAGCGCAGGTCTTGAGGCCCATCTCGGCGGCGCGCTTGAGGCCTTCGGATTCGGGGTCGATACCGATCATCCAGACGGGGTCGAGGTAGGGGCTGCGCTTGAGTTTGTAGAGCAGATCGGTGCCGATGTTGCCCGGCCCGATCAGGGCGCATTTGATTTTTTGGGTCATCAATATTTCCTTATTGATCGTGGTTCAGCAAATGGTGGAAACGATCCCGCCTTCGACGCGCAGCGCGGCACCCGTCGTCGCAGCGGCTCTTGCGCTGCACACGTAGGCGACCAGCGCGGCGACTTCAGCTGGATCGATCATGCGTTTGATAATGGATGTCGGGCGTCCTTCGGCGAAGAACTTCCGCTCCATTTCTTCGAGAGTGATCCCCGATTCGGCGGCCAGTTTTCCGAAGAACTCGCCGACGCCTTCGGAGCGCGTCGGGCCGGGCAGCACGGCATTGACCGTGACGGCGGTGCCAGCGCAGCTCTGGGCCAGACCGCGCGATACCGCCAGCTGAGCCGACTTGGTCATGCCGTAATGGACCATCTCGCCCGGCGTGTTGATGCCGGATTCGCTCGAGATGAAAACGATGCGTCCCCAGTTGGCCGCCTTCATGGCCGGCAGGTAATGGCGAGCCAGACGAACGCCGCTCATCACATTGACGTCGAAGAAGCGTTGCCATTCGGAATCGGGAATAGCGTCGAACGGCACCGGGTCGAAGATACCGAGGTTGTTGACCAGGATGTCGGCCTGCGGGCAGGCATCGAACAGAAACTGGCAGCCCTCCGCCGTGGACAGATCGGCCGCCACGCCCTGCACATCGGCGCCGGCGACCAGTGAAAGCAACTTGGCAACTGCCGCATCGACGCTTTTCTGGCTGCGGCCGTTAATGACGACCCGGGCGCCTTCGCGCGCCAGCTCCGTGGCAATCGCAAAGCCGATTCCCACGGTCGACCCGGAAATTACGGCAATTTTGGAATGTATCTGGAAGTCCATTTCGGGCAGTCGGCTTAGACGAAACGAACCGAACAGCCACCGAGGCCGCCGATGGTCATACGCAGGTTGTCACCCTTGACCACCGGGACCATGGCGCCCATCGCGCCGGACAGCACGATGTCGCCGGCCTTGAGCGTGATGCCCAGCTTGCCGAGCGTATTGGCCAACCAGACCATGGCATTGACCGGGTGGCCCATCGTCGCCGCACCGGCACCGGTGACGACGATCTCACCGTTCTTCTCGAGGACCATGCCGCACAGGCCGAGGTCGATGTTGCTGATATCGACGAGCTGGTCACCGAGCACGAAGACGCCGCAGGAGGCGTTGTCGGCGACGGTGTCCTGGATCTTGATCTTCCAGTCGGTGATGCGCGAATCGACGATTTCGAAGCAGGCCATGACGCCTTCAGTGGCAGCCAGCACATCGGCAGCCGTGACGCCCGGGCCTTGCAAATCCTTCTTGAGCAGAAAGGCGATTTCACCTTCGGCTTTCGGCTGGATCAGCGAGCTCATCTCGATGGATTCGCCTTCGTTGTAGACCATGCCGTCGAGCAGGTAGCCGAAGTCGGGCTGATGCACGCCGAGCAGGTTCATGACCGGCTTGCTGGTAACGCCGATCTTCTTGCCGATGACGCGCTCGCCCTTGGCTAGGCGCCGCGACAACATCTGCTGCTGGATGTGGTAGGCGTCCTCGATGGTGATGTCGAAGCCGCGCGAGGTCAGCGGGCTGACCGTCTTGCCGGCAACCAGGGCTTCGTAGAGTTCGTCCCCGAGTTGGGTGATTTGCGATTGTTCCATGATGCTTTCTCGTGCTCTTTCGTTATGCGGCCAGGAAGTTGCTGACCAGCTGGTTGAAGTCGCGGTTGTGTTCGATCTGTACCCAGTGCCCGCAGCGGCCAAAAACGTGCAGCTGCGAGTCGTCGATCCAGCGGTTCAGGGTCAGGGAATTGCTCAGCGGAATCACCCGGTCGTCACGGCCATGGATGACCAGCGTCTTGAGCTTGATCGCCCGGATGTCGGCCTCGGCGCAAGCCATCGCATCAACCCAGCGCTGGCGCGGGGCCGGGAACATGGCCGAAAACGACTCCTGAAAACCCGGACGGATACTGGCCTGATAGCGCAGCTCGGCCAATTCGTCGGTCACCAGGCTGCGGTCATGGGCGAAAATATCGAGCAGACCACGCATTGCCTCGAGCGATGGCTCATAACCCCACGCTGCATCGAGCTCCGGCGTCAATTCAAACGGCACGCCGACGCTGCCCATCAGCACCAGCCGACGCACGCGCTGCGGATGGCGAATGGCCAAGGCCAGCGCAATGGCGCCGCCGAATGAATTGCCGATCAGGTCCGTCTGTTCGATACCGAGTGCATCAAGCAGACCGACCGCCTGATCGACCCAGCCATCGACACCGTATTCGATGCCGGCTGGTCGCTCGGTATAGCCGAAGCCAACCATGTCCGGCGCGATGGCGCGGCAGGTCTTGGCCAGTTCCGGCAGAACCAGACGCCAGTTGGCCCACGCCGTCACCCCCGGCCCGGAGCCGTGAATGAGCAGCACCGGCGCCCCACTACCCATGTCGTGATAGTTGGTTTCGATGCCACCCGCGACGATGCGGCGGCCGATTTCGGGAGAAGTTGCAGTCACTGTTGCTTCGCCTTACAGCTTGATGCAGACGTTCTTGAGTTCGGTGTAGAACTCAAGCGAATGCACGCCACCTTCGCGGCCGATGCCGGACTGCTTGGCGCCACCAAACGGGGTGCGCAGGTCGCGCAGGAACCAGCTGTTGACCCAGACCAGACCGACTTCCATCTGCGCCGCGACGCGGTGGGCGCGGTTGATGTTCTGCGTGAACACCGAGGCGGCCAGGCCGTAGGTCGTGTTGTTGGCGCGGGCGATGACTTCGTCTTCGCTGTCGAAGGGCATGATCGTCGTGCACGGTCCGAAGATTTCCTCGCGGACAACCGTAGCGTTATCGTCCAGACCGGTCCAGATCGTCGGTTGAACCCAGGCGCCGTTGGCCAGTTCGCCCGGCATCTTGGGAATGCCGCCGCCGGTAACGACCGTCGCGCCTTCGTCGACGGCCTTCTTGTAATACGACAGCACCTTGTCGCGATGTTCCTGGCTGACCAGCGGCCCCATGTTGGTGGCCGGATCGCTCGGCACACCGAGCTTGAGTTTCTCCGCGCCAACCTTCATGCGGGCGACGAATTCGTCAAAGATCGGGCGTTCGACATAAACGCGCTCGGTGCCCAGACAAACCTGCCCGCAATTGGCAAAGCAGGAACGCAGTGTGGCTTCGATGGCGACGTCGAGGTCGGCATCGGCGAAAACGATGCCCGGATTCTTGCCGCCCATTTCCAGCGACACCGGGCGCGAACCATGTGCTGCAGCCTTGTTGATGATTTCGCCAGTACGGGTTTCGCCGGTGAAGGTGATGGCGTTGACACCCTGGTTGGTGGTCAGGAATTCGCCTGCCGAATTGGGGCCAAAGCCATGCACGACGTTATAGACGCCCTTGGGCACGCCACAGGCATTCATGACTTCGCCGAGCAATGTTGCGGTCGACGGCGTTTCTTCCGACGGCTTGACGACGACGGTATTGCCGCAGGCCAAGGCCGGGCCAACCTTCCAGGTCATGAGCAGGAGCGGCAGGTTCCACGGACAAACGACGCCGACGACGCCCACCGGCCGGCGGATCGCGTAGTTCAGCGCGCCCTTGCCGTCCGGGGTCGCCATTTCGAAAAATTCGGTCGGCGCGTTCTTGATGACGTCGGCGAAGATCTTGAAGTTGGCGGCACCGCGCGGGATGTCGATGTGCGATGCGAGGCTCTTCGGCTTGCCGGTGTCGGCGCATTCGGCTTCGAGGAATTCGTCGAAGCGGCGGGTGATCTCGTCGGCCACCTTGTTGAGGATGTCTGTACGCTCGACCACGGTCATCTTGCCCCACGGGCCGCCCAGGGCGTCGTGCGCAGCCTGAACGGCGGCATCGACTTCGGCCTTGCCGGCTTCATGGACCATGCCGATCAGCGAGTTATCGAGCGGCGTGCGTTTCTCGAACTGCTTCCCGGTCGCGACGAATTCGCCATTGATGAAATTCAGGATCTGCTTCATTCCCTTGTTTTCCTATTTTGTTTGCTGTTCTTAAACCAGACCGATGGCCGCCAGGCCGGCCCGCGCACATTCTTCGTCCTGTGCTTCGGAAGCGCCGGAAACGCCGATGCCGCCAAGCCAGTCACCGGAACCCACCGGCAAGCCGCCGCCGAAGACAATCAGCCGCGGTTGGGCTGAAAAGCCCAGCTTCATCCCCTCATCGTGGCCGATCGCCCCCATCCACGCCTTGGTCGGAAAGCCGAAGCTGGCCGAGGTGTAGGCCTTGTCGATGGCGATGTCGATGGAGTGGATGAAGGCGCCCGGCATGCGCAGGAAGGCCATCAGGTTGCCGCCACGATCAACGACGGCGACATTGATCTTCCAGCCGTTGGCCCTGGCATGGGCCACGGCTGCCGCACAGGCGGCAGCCGCCGCCTCGGCTGAAATCCCCGGGATCGTGGCAGCGACCTGCATCAGGTCACCACGGTCAGGAAGCGGTCGTTGAGCTTGCGGTCGTGGTAGAACACCGCCGCACCGACTTCATCCATGGTCCACTTCGTCGGCTTCTGATCGGGGTAGGCATAGTTGCCGCCGCAGAAGGTTTCGAAACGGTTGCCGTTGGGGTCAAAGGCGTAGATCGTGGTGCCACGGGTCACACCGTGACGCGTCGGGCCGATGTCGATGGAGACACGATTCATCGACATGAGGTCGGCGGCACGCAGGACCTGTTCCCAGGTTTCAAGCAGGAAGGAAACGTGGTGCAGCTTGCCCGGCTCCGGATGGCGGACGAAAGCGATGTCATGGGCCTTGGTCGAGCACGACAGCCAGATCGCCAGATCCTGATTGTCATCAAGCGCGATGTGTTCGACGAGGTAGAAGCCGAGGACGTCCTGGAAGATGGCCTGGGCCTTTTCGATGTCCGGACCGTAGAGCAGGCAGTGATCGAGGCGGATCGGGGCGATGCCCTTTTCGGCGGAGGCACACCAGGCTTCCGGATTGAGTTCGCCCATCTCGTTGCCAATGGCAGTCTTTTGCGAATACAGCTCGATGTCGTGGCCGGTCGGTAGCGTGAAGCGCACGCGCTCGCCGGTTTCCAGCAACTCGCCGGCCGGGATGCGCTTGGTGGCGACGCCGTAGGCGTTCAGGTCCTTCTCGAGCTTGGCCAGGGTGGCATCGCTATCAACCTTGAAGGCGAAGAAGTCGATGCCGGCCGTTTCGGCCTGACGCAGGATCACGCTGTTGTGATCGCGCTCTTCCCAGGTTTTGAAATAAACACGGCCCTGGGCATCACGACCGGTTTCGATCAGGCCCAGCACCTTGGAATAGAAATCAACGCTTTCTTCAATGTCGAGCACCCGCATCTGAGCGTGTCCGGGACGTAAAACACCAGTCATTGCCATTTGTCTTCTCCTGTTTTTTGAGTATTTCAATCACACCAAAATCTGCGCAACCGATTTACCATTACGATATTTACAACGAATCTCGAAGTCAATACTTTTTCTCGAGATTTTTAAAAACCCTGCAAATTCCTTCTGTCAGGGTAGAATTTCACCATCTGGTCAAACCACTTAACCGAACCCTACTGTCATGGCTAACAGCACATCCACCAGCGACGGCCTTCTGGCCGAACCAAAGACGCTCGTCGAATCCGCCTACCGCGCACTGCGCCGCGACATCATCGAAGGCCACCTCGCCCCCGGTGAAAAACTGCGCGTCGAGCACCTCAAGGACAACTACGGCGTTGGTGCCGGCACCCTGCGTGAAGCACTTTCCCTGCTCATCTCCGATGCCCTCGTCGTCAGCCAGGGGCAGCGCGGCTTCCGCGTCGCCCCGGTATCGCTCGAGGACTTCGAGGACATCACCCAAACCCGCGTCATGCTCGAATGCGAGGCCCTGCGCCAGTCGATCACCATGGGCGACGATGCCTGGGAGGCCGACTTGCTCGCCGCCTTCCACCGTCTGACCAAGGCCGAGGAAAAACGGATCGGCAGCGACGACCGGGAAGAATGGGAAGAACGCAACCGCATCTTCCACGAGGTGCTGATTGCTGCCTGTCCATCTCGCTGGCTCAAACATTTCCTCTCCATCCTCTACCAGCAGGCCGAACGCTATCGCCGCCTGTCGCTCTACCTGCAGCCGATTCCCCGCGACATTCACGCCGAGCATGACGCCCTGTTGCAGGCCGCCATGTCGCGCGATGCCGAGAAGGCCACCGCGCTCCTCGGCGAGCACATCCTGCTCACCTTCCGCTCCGTTCAGTCGATCCCGAAAGACCAGCTCAACGAAAAGCTGGCCGCCTGAGACCGGCCGGCCGCTTTTCAAAATTGGCCATTTTTTCCGGTTGACCGTGGCAAGGCCTGGCGCTCCCTAAACGAAGAGCGTCGGCGTCGCCACTGCCTGCGTTTTGCAGACGTTCTTGGCCATCTTCCCGATCACCTTGAGCGAGATGTCGCTGGTCGGCCTGACCCGGCAGGCCAGCACACGATCCGCCGCTTCGTCCTCGACACTGACGTACTCGCGGCTCATCACCCGCTTGAGGTAAGTGCCGGCCGTGATTTCGACCTTGCAAACGCCGCAACCGCCGCCCCGACAACCGACCGGAATGCCCTTCTTGCCGAGGCGCTCCATCCCGACGAGGAGCGATTCGTTCGGCGAGCAACGGAAGCTCTCGCCGGTTTCCTCGATCAGCACTGTGTAATAGATCACTGCTCGCTCCTGCTTCCGCTCAGATGTTCTTGAACAACGGGCTCTTCAGTTGCTGGGAGGCATCCGCCGCGGAGAAGAACTTCTCCATGTAGATGTCGCGCTCGAACAACCGCCCCTGCATCAAGGTGCTGATGCAGGCTTCGATCATGGCCGGTGGGCCGCACAGGTAAGCCTTGTGGCCACGGAAATCGTTCTCGAAATGGGCCTTCGCCGCCTCGTGCACAAAGCCGCGGGCACCGCTCCAGTCGGAACCTTCCGGCTCGCTCGACAAGGCCGGGACGTAAGTGAAGTTGGCATGTTTCTCGGCCAGAGCGCGGAACTCGGCGTCGTAATAGAGCTCGTCCCGGCTACGCTGACCATAAACCAGCGTGATCGGCAGTTCGCAGCCCTCGGCCAGCAAGTCCTCGATCATCGACTTCGGGCTGGACAGCCCTGAGCCGCCAGCCATGAATACCAGCGGCACATTGGCCGACTTCTTGACGAAGAAACGGCCATAAGGTCCAGTCAGCTTGAGCTTCTCGCCCACTTCCAGTTTTTCGTGCAGCCACGTGGTGACCTGGCCACCCGGCACGATGCGCACGTTCAGTTCGACGATATCGCCGCTCTGTGGCGAATTGGCCAGCGAAAACGCGCGAGATTGCCCGTCGAGCGAAGGCACCTCGAGATTGATGTACTGTCCGGCCTGAAAGTCCATGGGACGATCGAGCTTGAGCCAGATGCCGCGAATGGTCGGCGTCAGGGCTTCGATCCTGACCACTTCGCCTTCGTAGTCCTGCACCGGCAGGTTACGCGAATCAGGGTCTTCCTCGATCTCGGCTTCGATTACCGTATCCGACTCCAGCCGGCAGCAACAGGCCAGCGTCTTGCCCTCTTCCCGCTCGAAATCCATCAGGGCAAAGGTCGAGGCTTCGCCGTGGTCGATCTCGCCGTCCAGCACCTGCACCTTGCAGGTGGCGCACAGGCCGTGACAGCAGGCATGCGGCAGGTAAATACCGGCGCGCAGGGCAGCATCGAGAATGGTTTGGCCATCTTCGACTTCGATGGTCTGGCCGAGCGGCTCAATGGTCAGTTCGTAACTCATATTTTAGGATCCAGTTGTCAGGATTCAGGATCGAGTAAAACCGTTGGGGGGCTGACTCCGCCAAACCGGTTCGAGCCAGCTTGGCGGATTTCACTCGATCGCAATAACTAGCAGCGAATAGCCAGCTTCACGAACAGGTGCCGTTGATGCCTTTCAGGCCCGGCGTCTGAAAGCGCAGCACGTCCTTGTGCTTGAGGCCCAGTTCAGCAAGTGTCTTGCTCATGTCCGGCTGCCACGGCTGGCCGGATTTGAGCCAGGTCACCTTGCTGAAATCGACACTCTTCCAGTCCGGGTGATAGCCGAAGGAATGCGCCATGAACTTCTGGCACAGATCGCTGAACAGGGTGTTCGGCGGCAGGCAGTAGGCGAACGGTGCGCAGAACATCAGGTGCTCATCCCAACCGACGTAAAGCAACTGGGCGCCATGGAACTTTTCCTGGGCGTCGGCGGGCGAAAATTTGTAATCCTTGAGAGCTTGTACAGCCATGTTTGTCTCCTTTTTTATCGAGCAGGGCGACGCTTCGCCGCCCTGCCCTCATCTAGAACGATCAGGTGTTTTTGGTTGCCATGCCGCGCCAGGCAGCAAAGTTGGCCTGGTCGCGAGAACCTTCGAAATCAAGGTTATCGTGGCCATTGTTGAAGTGGTACCAGTCAAGCACGGCGGCCAGCGGGTCAAAACCTTCAGCCGTCGGGTCGGTGCCATCCGGGAAGCAGTTGCCCTGATAAATCTGGTGCACCGGTAGCCACGACTGGACGTACTTCTCCGGTTCGTCGTCGAAGATGTGCTTACAGCCATCCGAACAGGTGTGGTACTTCTCGCCCTCGTACTCCGATTCGCGATAGCAGATCTTGGTCGGATCGCCCGGCTCGGTGAATAGCATCGGAATCTGGCAGACCTGGCAGAGCATGGGCAGCGTATTGCTGTAGAAGCGGTTGCCCTTCTCGGCCTCGTCACGCCAGTAGGTGAAGCGGGCGCGGTAGTACTTGTCGAAGGTGTTCGGATACTTGGCCGACAGCCAGTCCATTTCCTCGTCGTTCGGCATCCAGGTGTGGAAGGCTGCCGCGCCGCCGTACTGGTAGAAGGTCGCCCAGGCTTGATGGGAGATGTGCTCCTTGTCTTCGGTGCACTGGGTCAGGCATTCCGGCACCTTGATGCCGTAGCGCGCCAGATCGGCGAACAGTGCGCCACCGTTCTGCTCGAAATAGATTTCCCAGGCTTCCTTCCAGCTCATGACGCGCTTCGGCAGCATGTAGTCCATCATCATGCCGACCAGCGACAGAACGCGGATGCCGCGCCAGGCCCACTTGTCGATCCACTTCTGGACGATGGGCAGGTTGTCCGGGTCCTGCTCCAGCATGAACTTGATGCACTCGAGGCCGAGCGTCATGTGACGGGCTTCGTCGGACTGGGCCGAGAAACCGAAGGTCACCGTCGCCATGTCGCCGTTGTAGGCCGCACCCGACATGAAGGGCACGAACAGCAGGTTGGTCAGCACGTATTCGAAGCTGAAGCCGATGGCGATCATCCACTCGAAGGGGCCGGCACTGAATGCATCGTCGAAGAAGGACTTGGGCACCGAGAGATACCAGACGCGCTCAAGCATGTGCTTGAAGTCGTGGAAACCATCGTAGTGCTTGTTGTAGTTCGAGATGGCGTGAATCTGCGTCTGGGAGTGACGGATTTCATCTACCGACTGCATCAGACAGGCGACGCGCGGGCCAACGCCCGGGAAGTTGCGGCCGGCGGCGGCGAAACCGCGGTGGGCAACATATTCGAGCGGTGAAATGCCGGTCAGGAACAGTTTGACGGCATTGAGATAGCGCGCATCGGTGATGCCGAGGTGGCCGTTGTTCTGGGCAAAGGCGTCGAGCACGGCGTACAGCTTGCGCTCTTTCTCGGCCTGATATTTCCAGTAGGCATCCATGGTCAGACGGAACGGGTCTTCCCACTTGTCCCAGTCGTGAATCTTGATGCCTTCGAAAGTCGCCTGCGGGAAGACCTTTTCCATCGGCTGGTAGCTGGTCTGCCAGTCGAGGCCGCGGGTCATGTGGGCGTATTTTTCCTTGAGGCCCAGCTTCTTCTTTTTAACGTTCATATCCATGTTCGTCTCCTAAATCAGTTCAGCCAGGACAACTTGAATTCGTCGTCGTCTTCGTCGAGGTGGCCAGAAATGGTGATGAGGTTGATCTGCAGTTCCTGCAGGTCGAAATCGCGGCCGATCAGTTCTTCGATCGAGTTGCGCTTGATGACCAGCTGACCTTCGGCGTCGATCTTGACCATGGCCGGCGATTCGTTGGCCACGGCATGCGGGTTGTCGGCCAGCACCGCCTCGATAATCGGGCGGGTGTCTTCATTCAGTTGAAAGGCGATAAATACTTTGGACATGGGGATTCCTAGACGGTGAGGCCGGCTTTGGTGCAGCGGGCATTGAACTGGGCGGTCACTTCGGCGAGCACCGTTTCGGCCTGTTCGCCAAAGGCGCGCTGGGCAATCGGGGCGAGCGCGGCGAGAACGAGCGGACGGTACTGTTTGACCCAGTCGTTGATCAGGGTCTTGTTTTCGGCCGACTCGGCAGCCGCCACCTTGATCTGTGCATCGACCCACTTGGCCGTCTCGGTCGACCACTCGCCCATGAAGCGGGTCATCATGGAAATGACCGTGCCGCCATTGGCCGAGAAATCGCCATCGAGGTAGTCGTAGATCAGCGGATAGGTAAGGCCTTCGAGCACCAGATTCTGGGCGACGAAAATCTCGAACCAGTCCTGAACGACCAATACGTTCTCGACGTGCTGGCGCATCGGCTGCCACATGGCCGCTTCCATCCAGGCATCCTTGGCGGTGTCGAGGGCTTCCGGACCTTCCAGAACCAGACCGATACGGGTCAGGTATTGAGCCACAGCCAGGTGATCCATGGCGTGGTACAGACAGGGCTGGGTGATCGCCGTGCCGTAGCCATAAGCGGAAATATAGGAATTACCCATGTTGCCACCCCACTCGACGTGGCGCAGCGGGACCAATACAGCCAGGGCGGTCTGCTTGATTTCTTCCGGAACGATGTCAGCCAGGCCGCGCTCTTCGATCATGTCGAAGCTCGATTCAGCCGCATCCTGCTGGCGCGAGCGGGCAATCGTCCAAGCGCCGTAATAGAACTGGCGCGGATCTTTGAGCGCATACCAGTCCTTCATCTGAACCTTGGTGCGGCGCTTGTCGAACAACTGCAGCTCCGGCTCCCACATCGGGCGGTAATGGAAGATATCCGTTTGCTGGATATCGTAAGTGCCTTCCTGGTAGCGGCTGGCCGGCTTGTCGCCAAAGCGTCGTGCGATGTGATCGAAGGTGTGTCGCAACGGCTTGATGGCGACTGTACGCAGATCAATTTCCATAGATGTCTCCTCTTATATTCCCTCTATCGGGATGGTTAGCCGGCGTCGGATATTTGCTGCTGCGACGCCGAATTCAAACGTGCCGCCCAGTCGCCCTGACCGGGCGTAGCCGGGTCAAGAACAATGACGGCATTGGCCAGACAGAACTCATGAAAGGCAGATTCCGGCAGCATCAATTCGACACAGAGCGCCGGATCGCCAATGGCGAATTCGAATTCAATGAAACCGTCCGGCCGCTGTTCGCAAACACGAACATAACGACGCGTCGGGTCGAAGGTAATTCCCGGTTTAACGATGTCCTCTTGCCCCATGCTGCTTTCTCCTGATAACGACGCCATCAACGATGCGTCGAGGCCTTCTCTTATTCAAGGAGCGTGCCAGAAACGCAACGCGCTGATTTTATTGAACAACCAAAAATCGGAGGGCAAACCAGCCCCCCGCAAAATTATGTTTTGATCAATCGATTTACCGTCAGTTAATCAATTGATCAACCGCCTCAAACGAAAAAATGAGCGAATCCGGAACGGATATTTC
Source organism: Azonexaceae bacterium (assembly GCA_013335535.1). Lineage (GTDB taxonomy): Bacteria > Pseudomonadota > Gammaproteobacteria > Burkholderiales > Rhodocyclaceae > Azonexus. The sequence goes on along the minus strand of JAAXVL010000025.1, from coordinate 15,204 downwards.
AGTGCTCGCCTACCATACGGTAGACACCGCCTATACTTGACGAACGTAATAGCCAGAAAGCGGATTGCCACAGAATCTCAAAACCATGAAATAATCTCGAGAATTCTTTGTTGCGCAATTCGTTGAAAATTCAGTACCCAGCCAATGCCGCCAAACGGCCTTGCTGACATAAAAAAATGAATGCCGGCTGATGCCTTCGAGCACTCAACGGTAGAGAGACAAGATGACGACGATTCAGTACCCGGAATCCAACGACCTGAGAAATCTGGTCAAGTTTTGCGAAAACGACGGCACGATCTGGCTCGGTGAAAACCGGATGATCCTCATGCACACGGCGGCCCTCGGCACGCTGCGCAAGGAACTGGTCGATTCCGTCGGCAAGGAACAGACCCGGCGCATCCTGACCCGCATGGGCTACGCTTCGGGCGTGCGCGACGCCGAGCTGGCCAAGCGGATTCGTGCCCATCAGTCGCTGCAGGACGCGTTCTTCACCGGGCCTCAGTTGCACATGCTCGAAGGCATCGTCCGCGTTTCGCCGGTCAACCTGAAAATGGACATCGAAACCGGCGATTTCGAGGGTGAATTCCTCTGGGAAAACTCCTGGGAACAGGATGTCCACATGAAGGAATTCGGCCGTTCGAACGAGCCGGTATGCTGGTCGCAAATCGGCTATGCCTCCGGCTACACCTCGGCCTTCGTCGGCAAGTTCATCCTGTTCAAGGAAGTCGAATGCGTGGCCTGCGGTGACAACCACTGCCGCATCGTCGGCAAACCGCTCGAGGAGTGGGAGGATGCCGAGGAACACGCCAGTTACTTCCAGTCCGACCCCATGCTCAACCACTTGCTGGAGCTACGCACCCAGGTCGATTACCTCCGCACGACCATCACGCAAAATATCCAGACATCGCAGTTGGTAGGCATCTCGAACGGTTTCAAGCAAGCCCAGGAACTCGTTTCCAAAGCCTCGCGCACCTCGGTGACGGTCTTGCTGCTTGGCGAAACCGGCGTCGGCAAGGAGCGCTTTGCCCGCGCCCTGCATCAGGAAAGCTCGCGCCGCCAAGGCCCCTTCGTCGCCATCAACTGCGCCGCCTTGCCCCACGACCTCATCGAGTCCGAGCTGTTCGGCGTCGAAAAAGGGGCGTTCACAGGCGCCCAAAGCTCACGCATGGGCAAATTCGAACGAGCCGACGGCGGCACGCTGTTTCTCGACGAAATCGGCGAGTTGCCGCTGGCCGCCCAGGCCAAATTGCTGCGCGTGCTGCAGGAAGGCGAAATCGAGCGCCTCGGCGACGACAAGACGCGCAAGGTCAATATCCGCCTCGTTGCGGCGACCAATGTCGACCTGGCCAATGCCGTCAAGGAAGGTCGTTTCCGCTCCGATCTCTACTATCGCCTCAACGTCTATCCGGTCACCATTCCGCCGCTGCGCGAGCGGGTCGCCGACATTCAGCCGCTGGTCGAAGCGATGCTCGGCCGTTTCTCGACGCTGCACGAAAAACGTCTGCTCGGCGTCACCGACAAGACGCTGCAGGCCATGAAGGGCTACCCCTGGCCGGGCAATGTACGCGAGCTTGAAAACATGATCGAACGCGGCGTCATCCTCGCCCCGCAAGGTGGCTGGATCGAACTCGAGCATCTCTTCACCCACGTCAGCGAAGCCAAATCGTGGGAGTCGGCGATTTCGGCATCCGGCTCTCTCGAACAGGAGAAGGCCAAGAAATGCAGCTCCAGCCTGCTCGATTCGATCATTTCAAGTGGCATGTCGCTGGAGCAACTGGAAGAAGAACTACTCACCGAAGCCGTCAAGCGCTCCGATGGCAACCTGGCCGGCGCCGCCCGCGTTCTCGGCATCACCCGCCCGCAACTGCAATATCGCCTGAAGCGCAATACGCCATGACTGAGCCGCTCGTTCGCGTCGTCCGCCGCAAGGCCAAGCCGGGTTGTGAAGAAGCTTACGAGGCGCTGATCCGCGCCATGTTCGCCGACGCCAGCAAGTTTCCGGGCTACCTCGCCGCCCAGCTCATCCCGCCGGAAACCGTCGGCGGCGAATACCAGATACTCCAGCGCTTCGCCACGGAAGCCGACCTCGAACGCTGGAACGCCTCAACCCAGCGCGCCCTCTGGCAGGAAAGATTGCGCGCTGTCGCCGAAGGCGATCCGGAATACCGCCTGCTCACCGGCCTCGATGCCTGGTTTGCACCAACCGCCATTCCGGCAAGCCGCCCACCGGCGAAATGGCGAATGACCGTCGTCAGCTGGATGGGCATTTTCCCCACCGTCTCGCTCCTGCTCTGGCTGATCACCCCTCTCCTCGCCACCTGGCCTTTCCTGCTCAGAACCGCCGTTTTTACCGCCCTGGTCGCGCTGGCGATGTCCTACCTGGTGATGCCACGACTATCGCGCTGGATGTCGTGGTGGCTGGTGAAGAAATAAGCACCCTGCCAGGATTTCGTTTTTAGCCCATTTTTCCGGTTCACCGTGGAAATGGCTTCGGCTCCGAAGGGTGCGGCACCGCGTTCGCTCGGATATCCGGATGTGCCCCCAGCTGCGCTGATATCCATTCCCGATTAACCAGGGCGAGCTTTCCTGCCTAGCTGGTTCCGGCTGTCTTTGCAGCCCCTACCCCACCTTCGATACTGGTTGATGGGTACTTGCCACTCATGCGCTCCTCATACTTCCGGAGTTCCTCACTAATGGCCTTAGGGTCCGCCGACTCGACTTTAAGTCGCAGTTGCATCGATTTCAGTTTGGCGATGTAGTCGTCATGGAAGCGATAACGCCCGTTAAAGCTGAGACTGCTCTCGGCAGTTGCGCAAATTGCCGGCAATATCGCCAGGAAAGCGACGAGGTTCTTTTTCGGAGTACCTGTGGCAGCGAGAAAAGCCGCCCCGGAACTGGCCAATATCGACACCCAGAACAACGCCTGCAGAACCACCCAGTTGAACCACGACCAATAGGTATGGTGGTCTATTAGCTCTTTGATGTAGCCAACCAAGTACTCTATTCCGTTCATCGTTTCCTCACGGTCTTTTGTGGCGAGCGAACTATCCGAACGCCCACACGTGGCCTGTGGTCTGCCTTAAATTGATTTGCAGGCCCCTGTGCAATGCCTGCAGCCCCCAGCCGGAGAACGCCGGCAAAAAGTCTACTGGCATTGGTTAAAATTGTGCCGAATGCAAAAAACCCAACTTCACAACCTATTGATTAGATTTTGAAATTGGGCTTTGCAGAATACTGGCGGAGGAGGCGGGATTCGAACCCGCGGTAGGGGATTACCCTACACACGCTTTCCAGGCGTGCGACTTAAACCACTCATCCACCCCTCCGGAAGCCGCGCATTGTAGCAGAAGCGGCCGCTTGGTCAAACAAACTTTCGGACAAAAGCGAGTCCCAGCCAGAGGATCAGGACAATGGCGAAGGTCGAGCCTCCAACAAGCCCGCCGCCAGCCGAACGCGGCAGGACGGCAGCGACAATTCGGCGCGGCGCTCGAGTGATCAAGGCGAAAAGCTGGTAAACGCGGTTGCCTGCCCTCTGCCGCCCCGCAATCACGTACAACATCCCCTGCCCGATCAAGCACAGGCCGAGCATCTCAACGATGGCTCGCAGGGCGCTGATCAGAAACTGGCTCACGGCTGGCGCTCAGTCGTCTTCGATGCCGAACTCTGCATCGAGTTTTTTCATCTGCCGGTTGTACCACCAGATGATTATCAGGTAGAGGACCAGAGCGCCTTGAGCGGCCATGTAGAACCCAAGCGGAAAGCCGAGGATGACAACCTCGTTGATGCTTCGGGCGAACCAGGTCAGGCCGAAGGTTATGAAAATCCATAAGAAGATGAGGGTAAAGGTCAGGCGCCGCGTTTTACGCCAGTGGAGATCGGCATTCGAGATCACGGCGCGTCTCCGTTCCGGAAACGGATGGTATTGAGGAAGCTGGCAGCCCGGGGATCCGGTTTGGTCAGCAGGCTGACCACGATGATCGTCATGAAGCCGGCAATGACACCAAACAGGCCACCCGAAGTCGATTGAATGTGAAACCACGGTTCCATGCCAAAACCGCTGATCCCGAGAATGGGAATGCTGTCGAATTCGACGCGAATGATGTAGTAAATCGACAGGAGAATACCGACGACCATGCCGGCCAATGCACCGGCACGGGTCGCTCTTTCCCAGAAAATACCGAGAACCAGCGCCGGGAAGAAGGCCGAACCGGCAATGGAAAAGGCCCAGGAAACCATGGAGAGAATGGTGCCGGGCTTTTGTGCGGCGACCGTGGCGGCGAGTATGGCGACGACCAGCAACATCGATTTCGAGATGACCAGCCGGAACTGGGTCGATGCATCGGGACGGAAGATTCGGTAATAAACGTCGTGCGACAGCGAGCTGGTGATGGTCAGCAACAGGCCATCGGCGGTGGACAGCGCAGCAGCAAGACCGCCGGCGGCGACCAGACCTGAGACCACGTAGGGCATACCGGCGATTTCCGGGGTAGCGAGCACGATCACGTCCGGATTCAGAGACAGTTCGGCCAGTTGCAGGATACCGTCGGCGTTGATGTCCTCGATGCTGACCAGCCCGATCTTGGCCCACGCAGCCACCCAACCGGGCAATTTGGTAATGGGTATTTCGGCCAGGTGAGAGAGCACCTCGTACTTGGCGAAAACAGCATAGGCTGGCGCGGTGATGTAGAGCAACAGAATGAACAACAGCGACCAGAATACCGATTCGCGCGCCTGGCGGACGGTAGGCGTCGTGTAGTAGCGGGTCAGGACGTGCGGCAGGGCAGCCGTCCCGATCGTCAGGCAGAAGATCAGCGCGAGGAAATTGACGCGCATGATGTCCTGCTCCTCGACCGTCTCGCCAGGAAAGGCTTCGGCGTGATGAATGGGAGTTTTGCTGCGGTCAACTGCGGAAAACATCGCATTTTCCCAACGCGCCCTTGCCTGATCAGGATCGTGCGGCAGATCCCGGTGCTGCCGCTCGAGCGCCACAATATCCTTCATCTGCGCGTCGCTGGCCTTGAGCTTGTTGATCTGCGCCGATAGCTGTTCGCGTTCGAAATTCAGCGATTGCGGCAACTGCATGATCTTCTGGGCGTAGAGATCTGCCCGCTCGCGATAGAGTTCTCGAACCTCGACTTCGACCGGGCTCTGGAACAAGCGGTTTTCGAGTTGGGTGACCTGCTGGAGAACCTGCCCATAGACCAGTTGCGGCACCGGATTGCCGGTGACGTTGTAGGACAGGATGGCGACCGGGGTAATGTAGGCGACGATCAGGATCAGGTACTGTGCAACCTGCGTCCACGTTACTGCCCGCATGCCCCCCAGGAACGAGCAAACGAGAATGCCGGCCAGGCCGACAAACACGCCGATCTCGAACTGCAGGCTGACGAAGCGGCTGGTGATGACGCCGACGCCGTAAATCTGGGCCACGACGTACACAAAGGAAGCAAGGATGGCGGCCGCAACGGCGACCAGACGAATCGCGTTGCCGCCATAACGGGCTCCCAGAAAATCGGGAATGGTGTATTGCCCGAAGCGCCGCAAGTACGGGGCAAGAAGCAGTGCAACCAGCACGAAGCCGCCGGTCCACCCGATGACATAGGCCAACCCCTGAAAGCCGGACAGGTACAGGGTACCCGCCAGGCCGATGAAGGAAGCGGCGCTCATCCAGTCGGCGCCGGTCGCCATGCCGTTGAAGAAGGCCGGCACACGCCGCCCGGCGACGTAGTACTCGGACACATCCGAGGTCCGGCAGACGATGCCGATCAGGGCGTACATCGAAATGGTGAAACAGAGGAAGGCGTAGCCGATCCAGCGCGGCGGCATGCCGTGCTGTTCGAGAACTGCCAGCGCCCCGATGAATGACAGGAAGCCGCAGGTGTAATACAGGTAGTAGCGCTGCAGCCTGGTCAGTGAAGCAAGCATCCGGCGACTTTAGTGGTTGCGCCGCAGGAAGCTGCTGGCCCGCGATTCGTCGATCAACTGAGCGGCCGAATCGATCTGCTTGCCCACGGCACGAACCGTCAGCATCTGGAAAATACGCGCCAGCAACAGCGTGTTGGCCATGGCATCGCGCCGGCCGGTGCCGGCATCGAGGCCGAAGACCTCTATCCAGTGATCCAGCGGCATGACCGTATCGCCCTTGTCTTCGAACATCGACGGCAGGAGCCAGGCCAGATCGACCCATTGCGGCTGGAAATCGATTCCCAGACGCTCCTTGAAAGCGCGTTGGAGAAAGCCGCCAACATAGGGAATGTGGTAGGTGACCAACGGCGCCTTGGCGGCAAACAACAAAAACGCGGTCAATTCCCGGTCGACCGTGGAACCCTCGCCATCGAGCGTTGAAAAATCGACATAGAAGGTGTCGTCCGGCTGAATAGCCCCCTTCCACACCGAACTGGCAGCGATGCCAAGCAATTGGTCGCTGTCAGGATTCGAACCGCTGCTGACGATGTCGACCACGACGTAGCGGGTGTGAAAGTGCAGATCGTCGAGCGGCGCAGCCTTGCTGGCACGCCAGACTTCAAGCGAGGCCCGCACGTCATCCGGCAGAGTGGCCGATGCACTGCCCCGGAACAGGAATTTCTTGAGCCCGAGCATGGTCATTGCACCTGGTAATCGAGTTTGAGGCGTGTCTGGATCTTGCGGGCCTGTCGGAAGGACTCCTTCAGGATGCGGCGGTCCAGCTCATTGAGCGTATCGGGATCGATCAGGTTGTCGCCCTGCGTGCCCGGTTCGCCTTCGAGGTACTGGTGCTGCAGGCGCAGGAGCTGGATGAAGTTGAGCCCCTCGAGAACGGCGTTGATTTCGTCGGCGCGGATAGACAGCCGCTGCGCTGCCAAGCGCAGGCGCTGGATCGAATTGGTGTTGTGCACGCCGCTGGCCATGGCGTAGATACGGGCCACGTCGACGAAGATGCGCGAGCCGTATTTCTTGAGGTCGATCTTGCCCGGATGACCAGGTTCAAGATCGGTCAGAAAATCGCGGATCTTGCCGAGCGGCGGTTCGACGTCGAGCGCATTTTTGGCCATGGCGCGCAGGAACATCGGATTCGAGGCCGTCTGCGCCAGCAGGTGGCGGCGCATCGCATCAGCCAGTTCGGACTTGCCATAGAGCGCCCGAAAATCGAAGAAGATGGTGGCGTTGAGCAATGCATCGGGCTGCGGCGTGCGAATCCAGGTGGCGAACTGGTCCTTCCAACCCTCGAGCGTCAGGCACCATTGCGGATTGCTGGCCATGATGTTGCCCTTGCACAGCGGGAAGCCGCAACGGTCGAGGTCCTTGTTCACGTCGAGCGCATAGGCCAGGAAACGCTTTTTCAGCTCATCGACCGAAGCGCCTGCCGGCGGTGCGAAAACGATACCGTTATCCTGGTCGGTGCTGAAGGTCTGCTCGTCGCGCCCTTCCGAACCAAAGGCCAGCCAGGCCCACTCGATACCGTCGAAATTATGGTTTTCCAGATTGAGCTGGATGACTCGACGCGTCAGCGCATCGTTGAGCGCCGAAATGAACTGGGTCAGTTGTTCGGCACCAACACCCTGGGCCAGCATGTTGAACGACAGCTGGCGAACGTCGGCGGCCGCCTGCTGCAACGCCTCGACGTTGCGGGCGCCATCGATGGACTGGCGAATCTGGCGCAGACCGACGCGCTGCAGCGAGAACAGGTCGCGCTCGGAAACGACGCCGGTCAGTTTGTTCTCGGCATCGGTCACCAGCACGTGGCGGATACCGTGCGTCGCCATGGCGAACATGGCATCGTAGGCCGTGGCATGCTCTTCGATCATGAACGGATTGGGCGACATCGCCTCGCTGACCGGCGTGGTCAGCGGCAGTTCGGCGAGGACAACGCGATCGAGCAGGTCTGTCCGCGTAAAGACGCCGACCGGCTTGCGATCTTCGCCGGCAACAACCAGCGAGCCGACACCGGCTTTCGACATCGTTTCCAGCGCGGCACGCAAGGGGGTTTCGGGCGAGACGGTGATCGGTGAGCGCGAACCGATGCCGGCCAGCGGCGAATTGAGCGTTTGCTGCTCGCTGGCGCGCTGGGAAAACTGCAATTGCAACTGCCGACGCGACTGATCGAGCAGGCTGGCGATGTAGCGCGTGCAGAACAGGTTGAATTCCGGGCTGGAAGTCAGCAAAGCCAGGAAATCATCGGCCGGCAACTGGTAGCAGAAGGTATCTTCAACGGCCGTGTACAGATTGGTCGACGGCCGGCCAGCCGTCACGGCACCGATCGGAAAGCTCTCCCCGGCACTGAGGCTGAGGATGGAATATTCGGTGACGGTCACTTCACCGGCCTGGCGCGCCTGCACCTTGCCCGATTCGATGAGGTAGAAGAATCTGACCTTGCCGGAATCCGGCCCGACGATCTCGCTGCCGGCAGCATAAAAAACGATCTGCGCCTTTTCGGCGAAACGCTGCAAGGCGTCCGGTTGCATTTTGTTGAACGGGGCATGGTTGCGCAGAAATGCCTGCGTATTGCCGGCCATTCGGCTGCGCCCACCCTGACGCAGCGACATTTCAACCTGGCCGACGGCCTGTTCTTGTACCTGCTCTTTTTCCTGCCCTGTTTGCTGTTGCGTAGTCACGACAACCTCATTTTCTAGAGTGCGTAGTTTAACTTGAGACGCTGTTGCAGGCGCCTGGCCTGCTTCAGTGTCTCGCGCAAGATGGCCCGATCAATATCATGCAGCGCGGCGGGTTTCAGGCCATACCCCGCGGGCTCCCCTCTGCCTGCAGCCTCAATTTGCTGGGCCAGCCGCAAGCGCAAAATATTCGAAAACGCAGCCTCGAGCGCAGCAATCTCGCTGGCGGGCAAGCCTACGGACGGCCCGGCCTGACGCAGGCGCTCCGCCGTATTAACCGCCTTTGTTCCCGAGGACAGCGCGAAGATGCGTGCCGCGTCGACAAAGATCCGGCTGCCGTATTTCTTGAGATCGATGCTGTCGCCCTCGCCCGCCGCAATCTCGCCACGAAAGTTGAGCGGCACCTCGACCTGCAGCGCGTTCGCCGCCATGAGGTGCTGGAAAGATGGCGTGGCCACCGTCATTGATAACAGGAGCTTGCGCAATCTTTCGCCCAGGGCAACGTCGCCGAACAGCGGGCGGAGGTCGAAAAAAATGCTGGCGTTGAGCAGCGCTTCCGGTTCGGGGCGCCGCACCCAGTCGATGAACTTTTCGCGCCACTCCTCGAGCGACAGACACCAGGCCGGGTTGCCGGCCATGATCTGGCCGGTGCACAAGGCAAAGCCGCAGGCGGCCAGATGCTGGTTAACAGCCTGGGCAAAGGGGAGGAAGAGTTGGCGCAAGGCGGCGGCTTCCTGCTCGCTGGTCGCGTTGAAGATCAGGCCGTTGTCCTGGTCGGTAACGAAAGTCTGTTCGTGCCGTCCTTCGGAACCCAGCGCCAGCCAGCACCACGCCACCGGCGGCAGGCGGTGCCGGCGGGAAGTCAGTTCAATGACCTTGGCAGTCAGGCGGTCATTGAAGACGGAAATAAGCTGCGTCGCCGCGAGGCCGTCGAGACCGCTGGCCGCGACGCGCAACTGGTGTTCACGCAGACGGCCGGCCAGTGCAGGCGCTTCATCCAGATTGGACAGCGCGTTCACCGCGCTCACCAGTTCGAGTTGCTGCCGGCAGGGCAGCGTAAAGTCGGTATTCACGCTGGCCTCAATATTTCACCCGGGCGAAATAGGTTTTCTCGGCCGCTTCCAGCGCCTGGCGAACGGTCACGATGCCCTTGTCTTCGAGCAGCTTGACCAGTTTCAGGAAGACTTCACCCGTTGCCAGCGCATCTTCGAGGGCATTGTGCCGGGTGCCGATGGTGATGCCGAGCCGTTCGAGGATGACGTCGAGCTTGTGCGATTCCTGGTTGGGATGAACGACAGCCGAGAGCAACAGCGTATCGAGTACCGGCTGGGTGAAACGGATGCCGGTGCGCTCTTCCTTGAGCTGCAGGAACCGCATGTCGAAAGCCGCGTTGTGGGCGATCAGCACGGTGTCTTCACAGAATTCGTGGAAGGCGGGCAGGATGACGTCGATGTTCGGCTTACCGCGCACCATGTCTTCGGTAATGCCGTGGATGGGAATCGACTCGGGTTTGAGCGGGCACTCCGGATCGACAATCTGGTTGAAGGTTTCCTGACGCAGCAAGCGGTTATTGACGATACGGGCGGCACCGATCTGGATGATTTCATCACCGTTGGAGGGCTCCAGACCCGTCGTTTCGGTATCGAACACGGTGTAGGTCAGGTCGGACAGCTTGCGGTCGAGGTCGATGGTCTTGTCCTCGAACTTGAAGAGGTCGAAATCGTAGTATTCGGGCCGCCCCTTGCCACGGCTCCGCTCGTCCGGCTCGCTCTCGATTTCGGGCACGGCGACCGGCAGCACGAACCGGAAGAAGGCCCGGTGCGCGGCCTTTTCGCGCTCGTACCAGATTTCGCCGCCATGCCGGTCGATGACATCGCGCAGGCTGAGCGGCGAGCTTTCGCTGCCAATCTGCATCGACTCCATTTCCCAGGTGTAAAAGGTTTCCGACGACATCGCCGGGCCGGCCCAGATCAGGTCGAGGTAGGCCAGCTTGCCGGCGGACGTCAGACGGAAGCGTAGTTCGCGCGGTTCGTAATGATCCTGCAGCTTGGAAGCGAGGCTGACCAACGCGAACACGAGCGAGAAGCTGTCAGCCTTGATCCACAGGGCATCGTCAATCTCTTCGGTCTTGGTCGGCAACTTGAGCTTGTCGTCGATGCGACGCTGGGCAGCAGCCACGATGTCGATGCCAAGAATGTCTTCGAGCGGCCAGCGCGTCTTGATAGCGTCGGAAAACTGGCTCATGGTCTGGTCGATGACCTGGCTGCGCTTGGCGACTTCGTCGTCGATCACGCGCAGGAAACGCTCGCGCAGCTCGGGCTCCATGTCAGGGTAATCGAGCAGGTTGGCAACGGCCGCCCGAATATTGGCGATGGAGGAGCGGCTGCCCTGGGTCAGCGAATGCAGCGCCTGGTCCCGGCGCTCTTCCTCTTCGATGCTGCGCGTGATGTTCTCGACGGTAAGCACGTAGCCCGACATTGCGGCTTCGCCCTCCTCGCCCGAAGCGGCGAGGACCGGGACCATCTGGGCGCGCAGCAACTGGCCGCCGCGTGTAGTGGTGATGAAGTTGGAGATGGGCGTTTTGCCGGAGGACAGACGCTGACGAATGACCTCTTCGGCGTGATCGACCTGGCTCTTTTCGAGAATGGAAAAGATCGAACGGCCGAGACCGATCAGCGCCCCACCGGCGACCGAGGTCGGTCCCTGCGACAGGGCCTTGAATTGCAGGCGCGCACGGTTGTTGTAAAGCAGGATGCGGCCATCGAGATTGCACACGACGACGGCCTGGGCCAACTCGGACATGAGCGCGGCGAGGCGGTTTTTTTCTTCCTCGACCGAGGCCTTGGCCGTGGCGATCTGGGCGTCTACATCATCCATCAGCACATCGCGCTGCTCGGCCAGATCGTTGGCCGCCTGCGCCAATTGCTGGACTTCCGGCGGGCCTTCGATGGTGACGCGGAAATTACGGTTGGCACCGAGCATCAGGCGCAGCGTTTCCGCCATCCGCAACAGGCCTTCGACATACTGTTTGAACAGCTTGTGCAGCACCCCGACACCAAGGACGAAGCCGAACAGGGTCATCATCGTTCCAACCGGCAGCCGGGACAGCAGCAGCTCGGTCAGCATGGTGCGCTCGGCTTCCTTCATGTCCAGCCAGACGAGCAGCGAGGTGACGACGAAGGGCCCGGTCATGAGCAGACCGAGAACGATCACCGCAACGATCAAACGATGTTTAGCCTTCATGGCGTGCATTCCAACAAATTTGGATTTCGATTTTGGCCGTTATTTCCGGTTGACCGTGGAAGTGCGCGTTCAGACGATCCCGAGCATGGTTTTCACCCTGGCGACCAGATCCTTGGTCGAAAACGGCTTGGTGATGTAGGCATCGGCCCCGATGGCGAGTCCCTTGGCCACTTCGGTATCGCGGCCCTTGGCGGTCAGCATGACAATCAGCAAACCAGCGTTGGCCGGGTCGGCGCGCAATGCCTCGCAAACCTCGAAACCGGATTTCTTCGGCATCATGACGTCGAGCAGGATCAAATCCGGTGCGAAACTGGCCACCTTGGTCAAGGCTTCGTCGCCATCGCTAGCGACGGCGACGGAAAAACCTTCTTTTTTCATGAGGAATTCAAGGGAGATGACGATGTTGGGCTCGTCATCAACGATCAGGATCTTCTTGGTCATACAGTTTGTCTCCCACTGTTATCGTCCGGCGCCGGCAAGGGCACCGTGAAAATGAAGTTTGCTCCGGCTCCGGGCGCGCTTTCAACCCAGAGATTACCACCAAAATATTCCACGATCTGGCGGCTGATTGGCAGGCCCAGACCCGTTCCCTGCGGTTTGTCCGTCATCGTGTTGCCACCCTGCCGGAATTTTTCAAAAATGACGCTGCATTCCTCGGCGGTCAGTCCCGGTCCATTGTCGCGTACCTCGACGCGAACCTGGCCGGCCGAACTCGACAACCGGACCTGAACGCGGCCACTGCCGCCCGGCACGAACTTCACGGCATTCGACAGCAGGTTGATCATGACCTGGGTCAGGCGATCGCGGTCGGCCAGCACGACCGGCGTCATTGCCGGAATATCGCCCTCGAGCAACACGTCTTTTTCCCGGAACAATTGCTCGAGCGAAGCCATCGACTCGCGCACCACTTCACCCATATCGACTTCGCCGGTCGTCCATTCCGCCCGCCCGGATTCCAGCTTGGCCATGTCGAGAATCTGGTTGATGAGCCGGGTCAACCGCTCGGCTTCATTGACGATGATGCCAAGAAAACGCGTGCGATCGGCCAGCTCGAGCCGCGGATCTTCGTGCAGCATTTCGGACAGCGCGCGAATCGAGGTCAGCGGCGTGCGCAATTCGTGCGTCACGGTCGAGATGAAATCGTCCTTCATGCGGTCGAGTTCGCGCAGGCGCTCGTTGGCTTCGCGCAGCTCTGCGGTCGCCGCCTCGAGCTCCTGCTGCTTGGTCTCGAGTTCGCGGCTATGGGCGCGGACCTGGGTTGCCTCGTCGAGAATGTCGAGCACTTCCTCGAGACCAAGATCCTCTTCCTGCGCCACCGAAGCGACCATGACCCGGGCACTTGCCGAGCCGATGGCACCGGCCAGTTCGGATTCGGCAAACTGCACAAAATCGGCGTCGGCCGGCAAATCACGCCAGTTCCCCACCCGCCGCGAGCCGGCATAGGCTGCCAGTTGCTGAGCGGCACGGGCGGCGCCGAGAAAGCGCTCGAGCAGACCGACCAGCGCATCCGGCGACGCCTTGCCGCGCCATAGCCGCGCCTCGGTATTACGCGAATCGAAGCGGAAGACATCGACGAAACGTTCGGCCTGGCTCGCCTCGACGGCATCCGGTTTCGAGTGCAGCGACACGGCGACGTAGGCGCCAATGTTGGCCAGCATGCTCCACCACAGGCAGTGCGAAATCTCGTCCAGCCCGGCCAGCCCGAACAGCGCTTGCGCCTTGAGCCAGCCGACACCGAAGAGGCCGTATTCGACGAAGCCGCTCGGCATCCAGCCCGATTTGGCAAAGGACGGCAGCAGCAAGGTATACAGCCAGACGATGAACCCGGCCAGCAAACCGGCCACGGCGCCGGCCCGCGTGCCCTGCTTCCAGTACATGCCGCCAAACATGGCCGGGGCGAACTGGGCGACGGCGGCAAAGGAGATCAGGCCGATACCGACCAGGGCGTAAGCTTCCCCAGCCGCACGGAAATAGACGTAGCCGAGGAGCAGGATCAGGGCGATGGCCGCCCGCCGGATGCCGATCAACAGGCCGGAAAGATCTTTCCGTTTTTCGACCATTTTTCCGGTTGACCGTAGCAGGATGGGCATGACGAGATCGTTGCAGACCATGGTCGACAAGGCGATAGTCTCGACGATGACCATCCCGGTCGCCGCCGAGAGACCACCGATGAAGGCGAGCAGCGCCAGCGCCTCGGCCCCTTGGACGAGCGGCAGCGTCAGCACGAAGGTATCCGGATCGGCATTCCCGGTACCGAAATGCAGCAGTCCGCCGAGCGCCAAGGGCAGCACGAAAATATTGATGAGCAGCAGGTAGAGCGGAAAGAGCCAGACGGCGCGCTTGAGATGCGACTCGTCAACATTCTCGACCACGATGATCTGGAACTGGCGCGGCAGAAAAATGATGGCCAGCCCGGACAGGATGATCAGCGCCGTCCACGTCCCCGCCCGGCTTGAATCGAGCTGCAACAGACGACCAAGATCGGCACTCGCCACCGCCCGCTGGAAAAGATCGCCGAGCCCGCCGAACATGCCGTAAGTGACGAAAATGCCAACCGCCATGAAGGAGATGAGCTTGACCACCGACTCGAATGCCACGGCGGCAACCATGCCCTCGTGGCGCTCGGTGGCATCGAGATGGCGGGTGCCGAACAGGATCGAGAAAAAGGCCAGGACTACAGCGATCAGGAAGGTCGAATCGAGCCCCCAGACATCGACATCGCTGCCGGAATGGTCGAGCAACACATCGACGCTGGCCGCCATCGCCTTCAACTGCAAGGCGATGTAGGGCACGACACCGATCACCGCAATGACCGTCACCATACCGGCCAGCAACTGACTCTTGCCGTAACGCGAGGCGATGAAGTCGGCAATCGAGGTGATGCGCTGCGCCTTGCTGATGCGGATCATCTTGATGATGACGCCAACGCACAACAGCATCAGCGTCGGCCCGAGATAGATGGTCAGGAAAGACAGGCCGCCGGAAGTCGCCCGCCCGACGCTGCCGTAGAAAGTCCACGAGGTGCAATAAATAGCCAGCGACAGCGCATAGACGTTGGCCGAAATGATCGACTTGCCGGCATCGGCTCGCGCATCGCCAAAACGGGCGACGGCAAACAGCAGCCCGAGATAGGCCGCGGCCAGGAACGCAATGAACCAGCCGGAAAGCATTTATGAACCTCGCCGCTCGGCCACCCAGGCCGCCAGCGCGATGAGTCCGGCCCACACGCCGAACAGGTACAGATAGCTCGCAGGAATACCCCCCACTTCGCCGCCCGGCAGGCTGAGCAGCGGGTAGGTCAGCAGCGGCACGCCGAGCAGGCCGAGTGCAGCCAGCCGCTGGCGGGTTGGATTGGCTCTTTTCACGACCCCAT
>JAAXVL010000044.1 GCA_013335535.1 Azonexaceae bacterium | reverse complement strand
TCGTTCCAGGAAATCGCGGTTTGCTGGCGGATGTCGCGGCAGGCCTTGTCGCGCAGGTCGGTGGCGTTGTAGAGCTGCTCGTGGGACTGGCGGATGCGGGCTTCGTCGGAGCCGCCCTTGAAGAGGTTCCAGTTGAGCATCAGCTGAACGGCCGTTGAATTGGTCTCACCGGTGACGCCGAGCAGGTTCTTGTCCATGCCGGTGCTGGCGCGCAGTTCGACTGTGGGCACGTTGTTGGCGCGCTGAACGTCGATGCGGGCGCGGGAGGAGCGGATGTTGGACACTGCGGCACGAAAACCGGGGTTGTCGACGATGGCCAGCTTGAGGATGTCCTTTTCCATCGGCAGCTTGTTGCTGAAGGTGGGCAGCGGCTGCAGGGTGTCGGCCGGGGCTTCGCCCACGATACGCTGGTAGCGCTGGCTGACGTCGTGCTGGTTGGAGCTTTCGGTGAGCCAGTTGGACTGGGCCAGGGCGAGACGGCCGAAGGCTTGTTCCAGGTCGACCCGGCGACCGACGCCGGCTTTGACGCGGCGTTCGATCTGGTCGACAGTTTCCTTGTGGATGGCCCAGTTTTCCTGAGCGAGTTTGCTCAGATCCCGATAGCGCTGCACGTCGAGATAGGCGCGAGCCGCTTCGAAGGCGGTTTCGTCGGTGGTGCCGAGCAGTTCGTAATAGCGCACGGCGCGGGCATAGCCGAGGCGCTTCACGTCATTCTGGGTAGCAAAGCCGTCAAAAATGAGTTGGCGCAATTGCAACTGGTAGCCGGGGCGGGTGTAGCTTTCGGACGGGCTGGTCGGTGTCTCGCGGCGCTCGCGGCCGGTGTAGCCCTGAAGGTCGATCCGCGGGAAGAGACCACCGCGGGCAACGTCGCGTTCTGCATCGGAGGCCTGGTAATCGTGCAGACGGGCCAGGACTTCGGGATTGCGGAGAATGGCTTTCTCGATGGCATCCGGCAGCGTGCCGGGTACGCCGGCCTGGGATGCGGACATGGCCATGAGGGACAGGGCCAGACTGACGGAAAGCTGGGTTGCTTTGAACATGGTCATCTCGTTAGCGGGAGATCGTAAGGCTCGAATTAAAAGTGAAGCGAGCAGAGCTTGCCGGCTTGTCACTTCAGGCGAAGCGATTCTATGCGTGGCCTTTATTCGACGTTGCGCATTATTTGCGCTTTGCTTCGTCTAAGGTTCTGATCTTGTGCCAATGAATAAATTATTCACAATCTACGGTTCGGCGCAGACAAAACTTAATTTTTTCGCCGCCCGGCCGTTGTTCTGATGCTATTCGTGTCTTTTTGTCGCCGGCCATGCTGGTTATGCAATCCAGGTTTTGAAATGCCGTTTCCTGATTCGATCCATGTCCCATTTTGCCGGTCCCCATTTATTTCGCTCCATCGTTGCTGCCTGCCGGCGGCGCGTGGCGCTGGGGCTTGCCGGCGTTCTGGCGGCGGGGCTGGTGTGGGGGGGCTTTGAAATAGAGCGGATGCGGCAGGTGGCCCTGCAGCGCTATGGGGCGGCGGCGGCGGACGCGGTCGAGTTGTGGCGCAATTCCGTTGGTGGCTGGCGTGACTTGGCAGAGGAAGAGCAGTTACGCCGGGTCAATGAGTTTTTCAATCGGCGCACCCGCTTTGCCGATGACATGGTGGTATGGGCCCAAGCCGATTACTGGGCGACGCCGCTGGAAACCCTGGGGCGCGGCGCCGGTGACTGCGAGGATTTCGTCTTTGCGAAATACTTTACCCTGCGTGAATTGGGCGTCGCCGAAGGGCGTTTGCGGATGACTTATGTACGAGCGCGCATCGGCGGGCCTGCAAGCAGCATAACCCAGGCCCACATGGTTCTCAGCTATTACCCGACACCGGAAGCCGTGCCGCTGGTGCTCGACAATCTCATCACGGAGA
>JAAXVL010000024.1 GCA_013335535.1 Azonexaceae bacterium | reverse complement strand
GGGGCTGCTCCTAGTACGAGAGGACCGGAGTGGACGAACCTCTGGTGTACCGGTTATGACGCCAGTCGTATCGCCGGGTAGCTATGTTCGGAAGAGATAAACGCTGAAAGCATCTAAGCGTGAAACTCGCCTTAAGATAAGATTTCCCGGAGTCTTGAACTCCCTAAAGGGTCGTCGAAGACCACGACGTTGATAGGTCAGGTGTGGAAGCGCAGTAATGCGTTAAGCTAACTGATACTAATTGCCCGTGTGGCTTGATCCTATAACCTTGTAATACACTGCAGTAACTCATATTCGCAGTCACAACAATCAACCTTCTACCCCATTTTGCGCTTGGCGCGGTCACCCGCGACAAGCATACAAGTTACGTCTGGCGTCAATAGCCTTCTGGTACCACCCCTTCCCTTCCCGAACAGGACCGTGAAACAGATGAGCGCCAATGATAGTGAGCTTCCGCTCGCGAAAGTAGGTCAACGCCAGACTCCCCATAAAAAGCCCCGTTAGCACAGCTAACGGGGCTTTTGCTTTGAGACTTAAAAAAACGAACTAAAGAAGTGGGGTACCATTCCCCCCGCAAAGCTATCTACTTGGGGTAGTGCTCAGCTTGGTTCTCTTATTGGCTGATGATTAGCCTGATTGCCTCGGACGCTGCCACCATGCCAAATACCGATGTGACGCAGACGGATGAGCCGAATCCGGCGCAATTTAGGCCGCTAGAGCCTAGGATAGTCTCGCAAGCTGAACCATTCTCAGGGTAGCGCAGTGGCTCGGTTGAGAACACAGCGGAAACGTTGAATTTTTTCTTCGTATCGCGCGGAAAACCATATTCTCGACGCAGCAGCGAGCGAACTTTTGAAAGCAAGGGATCTTGTATTGTTTTACATAGATCGCTTATGCGCACCTGAGTCGGGTCGATTTGCCCACCAGCCGCCCCGGCAACGATAATTGGCGTTTTAGTTCTTCTGCAGAGGGCTATCATTGCCGCTTTAGCGCGTACTTGGTCAATCGCGTCGATTACCACCGAGTAGTCTTGGTCGAGTAGGCTTTCTACGTTTTCTGGCGTAACGAAATCTTCAATGCAGGAAACTTTGCAATCAGGATTGATAGCGCGTATTCGTTCGGAAATGGCGTCTACTTTCGCTTTTCCATAGATGTCGCCCAGAGCATGGATTTGCCGATTGGTGTTGGACTCAGCAACCATATCAAGGTCGACAACAGTAATTTTCCCTACGCCCGTGCGAGCAAGTGCTTCTGCGCTCCACGAGCCGACTCCGCCAATTCCTACAACGCAAACATTAGCCATTGTTAAACGTTCGGCACCGTCGGCACCATACAGGCGGCTAACTCCTCCGAAACGGCGTTCGCGATCAATAGTAGGCATTAGTTTTCTACAGTTTTGCGTATAACTGTGTTGAAAGGAAGAATCCAGTCGGGAGAAAATTGATTGTCACAGGCGTTGATTTCCGCGATAGCGCGCAATACCGAGCGATTTTTTCCACGATGGATGTGTTTTAGCATGACCGCCTCGAAGGCGTCGACAATGGCGAGTATCTTCGCGCCGGCGCAAATTTCTGTATCGAGGAGTCCGTTAGGGTACCCGCCACCATCCGGCATTTCATGATGTTGGGCGACTATTTCAGATGCGGCCTCCCAGCCAGGAATTCTGTGTAAAAGACCTGCAGCAAAACCGGGGTGATTTTTTAGCACTAGTTTGTCGTCTGCAGTCATTTTTCCTGTTTTTAGCCAATTGGATTCTGGTAAAAACATCATGCCAATGTCGTGAACATAGATCGCTGCTTCGAGTTGAACAGGATTAACAGGGGACTTGGCTATCTTATTAGTCTCCAGAGCAAGTCGAAGTATGCGCATGGTGCGTCCCTTGAACAGGGGCGAACGGCTTTCAAACTGCAGTGCAAGTGAGCGGAAAAAATTCTGATCGGCACTAGCATTCTTCTGTTCGGAGTTTGGTGGGGGGCGCCGAGGCGCGCGGCTGGAAATATTGGGTATTACCGGAGGAAAACCGGTGACAGCCTCAATTAATTCAACACAGGCTATTTCCATCTGTTCCATCGATTTATGGGATAGCACGTCAAGACCTTGCACCAGTGTAGGAAGTTGGAGATTGTCCAATGGCTTACAAGAAAGCACGGCATCAGTTGCCAATTCAAGGCGGTCAATGGCCAACAGAATCATTTCCGCAAGCAATTCCGAGAACTGCATTTCACCCTTTCGAAGGAGGGCCAGGATGCTTTCTATCGGATGCGTGACGGCAACGCCGAGGTCGAATTTACACAGAGAAGCATCCCCTTTGACATTGTGAACGGCGCGAAAAAGGTCGGCAATAATGTCTGGATTTGTGGGGGATTTTCTCAAGAGCGCAATGTCACGTTCGATTTCTGGCGCTCGCTCGATTAGAGCCTCGGCGAACTCCACCAGAGCTTCACGATCATGGATTATCGGTCTAGTAATTGAGCGAATGTCCATGCAGTCCCCTTTGTTTCTAAGAATCCCACTAGTTTAACAAACTAGCACCAGGAAGATCTCTCATACCTGATTGCTTACCCTTGACTGCACTACCTTCGCAACCTAAGATTCCGCGCTTCATCAAGGAAATGCCGCCGTGACTCTGGAACAGCTCTACGCCCTGATTGGGCCCGACATGAAGGCCGTTGATGCGGTCATCCGCGATCGCCTGCATTCCGACGTGGTTTTGGTTAGGCAGGTTGCCGAATACATCATCGGCAGCGGAGGCAAGCGTATGCGCCCCGCTCTGGTATTGCTTGCGGCTGGTGCGCTTGGTTATCAGGGAGTTCGCCATCAAGAGATGGCAGCGGTGGTAGAGTTTATTCACACAGCTACCTTGCTGCATGATGATGTGGTTGACGAGTCAGCGCTGCGGCGCGGTCGCGATACTGCCAACGCCATGTTCGGTAACGCCGCCAGCGTGTTGGTCGGTGATTTTCTCTATTCACGCGCGTTCCAGATGATGGTCATGGTCGACAACATGCGCGTGATGCAGGTTCTTTCAAATGCAACAAATGTCATTGCCGAAGGTGAAGTTCTGCAGTTGATGAATTGCCACGACGCTGATGTGGACGAGGCGCGCTACATGCAGGTTATTCACTACAAAACGGCAAAGCTTTTTGAGGCCGCTGCCCAACTCGGCGCGATACTGGGTCAGGCTTCGCCAGAAATTGAGACTGCCTTGGCTGCATATGGCATGCATCTTGGGACGGCTTTCCAGTTAATTGACGACGTTCTCGATTATTCTGGCCAAGAGGCTGACACCGGCAAACACATCGGTGATGATCTTGCGGAGGGAAAGCCAACGCTGCCTCTGATCTACGTTATGCAACACGGAAATGCCCAGCAAGCTGCATGCGTACGCAAGGCGATCGAGGAGGGGGGGCGCGAAGATTTTCCTGCTGTACTCGATGCGATCAGAAATAGTGGTGCTCTTGATCATGCGCGGGAGCGTGCCGCTCAGGAAGCAAATTTCGCTAGAGCATCAATTCAGTGCTTGGGGGATTCAAATTATAAAAAAGCTCTGCTACAATTGACGCTCTTTGCAGTTGAGAGAAACCATTAGGCTTCTTTCTGATGTCGGAGTGTAGCTCAGCCTGGTAGAGCACTGCGTTCGGGACGCAGGGGTCGCAAGTTCGAATCCTGTCACTCCGACCAAAACACTGCAAAGAGGAAAGCCCACGTAAATCATTAGATTGCGTGGGTTTTTTCCTTTCTAGGGTGCTAATAACGCTCTAGGGTAATGAGGCTTATCTCTTGGATTTACACAGTTCTTACACACTCCGAAGAGGTCTGTGTATGGCAACTATCACCAAGCGAGCAACGGGTTACCAAGTCCAAATCCGTCGCAGAGGGTTTCCTTCTGTTTCGAAGATGTTTGATACCAAGCGGGATGCAGAGGCTTGGTCACGCATGAACGAAACACAAATGGATCAGGGGATATATCTTGATCGGTCTGAGGCTGACAAAACAACCTTGGGTGAAATTCTACTGCGCTATAAGCGCGAAGTTACGCCTCTCAAAAAATCAGCAGAAAACGAAAACATCCGGATAGATAGACTTGTTCGGGATGAGTCACTTTGTCAGTACAAGGCTACGGCACTTACCGGCAAGTTGTTTGCCGAGTGGCGAGACAAGCGATCACAACAAGTCACAGGCAGCACGGTTAATCGTGAGATTGATATTCTTAGCCACGCGATCAACACCGCTAGAAAAGAGTGGGGCATCCATATCGCTAATCCAGTTGAGATGATCAGGCGACCAAAACACAATAAAAGCAGAGAGCGCCGGTTATCAGAGGATGAAGAGTCGAAAATTCTCTTTGAGCTGCAAACCAAGACACGCAATCCGTGGATCAAGCATGTAGTGGTCTTTGCAATTGAGACAGGAATGAGGCGAGGGGAAATCTTGTCTCTGACTTGGAGCAACGTTGATTTGCACAGACGTGTTGCCCGCCTAATTGACACCAAGAATGGTGAAGGTCGGTCAGTGCCGCTTACGCTGAAGGCAACGGCGCTTCTAGAGGGCTTACCAAGATCAATTGATGGTCGGGTGTTTGCAACGACAGCAGAGGCCGTCAAATTAGCTTTTGCAAGGGCCGTAGAGCGCTCTGGGATCGACGATCTGCACTTTCATGACCTCCGGCATGAGGGCGTTAGCAGACTCTTTGAGAAGGGCCTTAACGTGATGGAGGTTGCATCTATCTCGGGTCACAAGACGTTGCAAATGCTAAAGAGATATACTCATTTGTCGGCAGATGTGTTGCTTGCCAAAATTGGTTGAATGCCCGCTCGTTCGTTTCAGCCATATCAACAAAATGCTTAAATTTGGGTGCAAATATGGGAAGTGGTGGCTGGGGGTTGGTGGGTGTCTTTGCACTTGTTATATGGTTAGGAGTCCAAAATAATATTGAAGAGCGAGATAAGAAAGTCGCACTAGAGAAACTTGAGGCCAGTCGGGTGTCTACTTCTGACCCCCTCAAGAACTTGGCTGGATGTATGGTTAATCATTCAACTCTTCTAGCAAAAATACAAATGGCTGCCGTTATTCACGCAACAGATAAGAAAGTTAATCTGGGAAAGGAGCAGTTCGAGTCATACGAAAAAACTCGCAACATGCTTGTTGAAGAGTGTTCTAAAGAGCACTTCCCGAAAATATCCACCTCTGGGAGGCAGGTGAGTTTTAGCGAACTAAATATTGAATTTCTTGCGGTGATGCGAGGTGATCCAGAGGTGCAGGCACATATGGATGTGATTTCAAGTGCCGAGATGGCAGTTAAATCGGCTTACGTGAAGTAATGTGGGACGTTTCATGTGTCCCCACACCTTTTAGAAGTAGCTAAGGAAGAAGTCCTGGGTACGCTCCAGCCTCTAATAATCGAGTTGCTTCACTGACGCCTAATGAGCTTGCTCGCTCCAGGTGACTTTGGACGTTTTCGTCACTCCGTTGATAGAAGCAAAGTATTGCGACAGCAAGGTTGTACATGCCTTGTGGCAAGTTATTTCCGGCTGCTTTTTCATAAAGCGAAAGTACTTCTTTTTGATTTTCCGAAGTGTGCAATTTCTTTCTGTGCAATATAACCCCAAGATCATTTGCTGCCTGTATCGAGCCAAGCTGTATCGCAAGTCGGTAGTACCCTTCAGCACTGCCATTCACTAAGTTAGCTTCCGCCAATTTTGCCAAGCAAAGTGCCGCCAAGTGTGACCCGCTTAGAGCTTCAGATTTAACTAACTCGATCTCATGAGCGTACGACTGTCGTCTATCTGGCCTGTCTTCTAAATGCGCATCATCTTCGGGCAGGTGAATGCCTCTAGCCAATAGTGAAGCTACTAGATCTTCCGATTCTTCTAAGCTTAAGGAGGCAATTCCCTTTAATTGCGTTTCAGGCTTCGTAACTAGATCACCAAGATAGTGAAGCCCTTGTTCGTGCAATTTGTCTGCAGTGCTGCAGTAAATATTCAATTCTTCGATTGGTGTAAGCTGGCGATAGTCGATCCAGAACTCACGAGGGTCTTTGAATGCAATTAGAGGGCTCAGGGATACGAGCTTTAGAACCTCAAGATGGCTTAATTTTGAAGGTAGCTGATCCATCTACTGGCCTGCGGGAAGTGACTGTAAGCCCCATAGTAGTTGCTTCAGCCCTGCTGTCAAATATTGACAAAGGCATATATTTTTGATATAATAGAAGTATAAACGTGAAAATTTAGTTTGCTCTCTCTGAGGAGAGGGCTCGGCTCATCCAGTTGCGCGCATAACAAATAGCGTGAGATTGGCTGGGCTTTTTTGCGTTCCTAGATTCTGCCGTGCTTCATGGTGAGGTCGGTCGAAAAGGGGACATTTTTTGTGAGGTACTTTGATGAGGTGTACAAACGAAACAGCAACAACGGCAGCAAAACGGATTACCCGAAAGCTCTGCATAGTGAATGGAATCCACTGGCATGACCTTCTTCAGCATGAGGAGGGGGTCTGCAAGCCAGAGGGAAGTTGGTCATTCCGTAATTGGGTCGCTTTCCTCTTACGGCTAGGAATGAACGAGGAACAAATCTTCGATACCGCGCAGCGCCGCCTCAACAAGGCGTAAGGGGTAGAGATGAATCGATACTTTGATAAACGATCTGAAGGGGATTTCACCGAAACACAGAAAATTATCGCCACGGCAGGCCACGCTGAATTAGCAAAGCAGGCTTATGTGTTGTGTGTGAAAAAATACGAAGTAAAGGATGGTCGGTCATTTTTTACTGCGCTAAGGGGTTTGCTGAGACTTTTGGGGCAGGCCGGCCATACTCAAAAAACAGAGGGCTGGCATGTGCCGGGGGGGAAATTTCTTCCGTTCGACAAAATGACCCATCAACAGCTATTCGCTACTTGGGCATCAGTGCAGCAGACTGTGGCCAAATGGGTTTGGAACATTCTCCCTGCAAACGCTGACCTTCACTGTCAGCTACTGGAACAGGGTTTGGTGTTTAAAGCGAATGATGTATGCGCGGTTATGGAACTCGTATTTGAGTTGCTTCAAATGCACAAAGGGCATTTTGGAATTGATCTGGAGCTGGGCTTGTACCACCTAGAAGGGAAGGTGATGACATGTCTTGCACAGTGAAAGGTCAGCTCAACCGGCCAAAAAATGGGGATGGTGGCGAAATGCGAATTCTGCAGCCTGGAACGTTTTCCATTCGAGAGCTAATCACGTTCGCTCGGCAGCAGGGATTTGATTCATTTCCGGATCCTAGCGACCCGAGGAACTTTCCTTATTGGCAAACGTATTGCACAAGCGGAGCGTGTCCACGGGTGCTGGTAAGTTGCACTGGTATGGTCGCTGCAAAATTTGGTGAAGCTGATATTTATCAGATCCTTCAGCAGCAGTGGAGTTACCAAGGCCAAGAGTCGTGGTCACAGAAATATTTAAACGTATGGCTGGCCACAAATCCGGCTTACCCAACGGATTCAAGCGCTCACGGTTTGCACCGGTTAGTTGGTAGTCTGCACAGCAATATAACGACAGACTTGGTCTACACGGATGTGTATGGACGGAACGTTCTGCGCCCTCGATTGCAAGTTGATCACCTTGATAAAGACAAGAGCAACAATTCGGTATTCAATTTATTCCTTGTGACAGCAGAACAAAATCAAAGGATGAGATCGTTCTCTGTCGACGAGAAGCGCGCTTACTACGCGTCTCGAGTGGGAGTTGATAAAGCCTATTTGGATTCGAGCCAAATTCACTAGCCCGTTGTTGTTAAATCAATAGCTTAGCATGTGTCATGTAGGGTGGTTGACTCTGAAAGTTAGCCACCCTTCTTTCGTTAAGTTATTGATTATTGGTAATAATATGTGTACAGAATAGAAGAATAGTGGATTAAAAGAATAATAGAGTAAGAATATGAATAATAAATAAGAAATACTCGGGGATGGTTTGCTTTGGGCAACCACCCCTCGCTCTGCTGTTTGATACTTGATGCTCCGCTTGTGGGCTGTTGTGGTGTTAGATTCACCACTGGTGCCCACATGTAACTACCCCTGTTTTTAAAAGACTACAGAATTTTGTCAGGCCCTTACTCTCTTATTGTGTGGGCCGGGAAGTTTCCCCCCCGCCCCCCTCGAAATGGACACAAAGAGGGCTGGGAGATCGAGGTGAGCGCAACACAATTGATACACAATCCAGTGTATGGTGGAGGCTCGTTGATTGAAACTGGTTGCTACGTGCTGTAAAATTAGGCTGTTTTCAACTTGTAAGTGCTTGTATTTACAAAGGTGTAGCTCAGCCGGTTTTGGTAGAGAGCACAGCGTTAGCTGTTGAGGAGCGAAGCGACAAATGCGTTCGGGACGCAGGGGTCGCAAGTTCGAATCCTGTCACTCCGACCAAAACACTGCAAAAAAAAGCACTTAGCCATCCTCCGGGATGGCTTTTTGCTTTTGGGCCTAGCCTTGAATAACAACACTGTGTTCGCCTTGGGTTTTTGAGGGCTTCATGCTTGCGTTTGGAATGGTGGCAATGTATTGAAGTGTGATGGAGAATCAACTTCATGCGAAAGCCGTAAGGCACCTTGTTTCCGGGGTAAATGATGAAATATCTGCTTTTGTTTGCGTTTCTCGCGGCAGTTTTCTGGGTGTGGTCCAAACGCCAGCCCACCCAGCGATCTGACTCCTCCTCAAAGCAGGATGCCGCCCCTGAAAAAATGCTGACTTGCTCCCATTGCGGCGTCCATCTTCCTGAGAGCGAGGCTCTTGTGGACGGTGATCGAGTTTATTGCAGTGAGGCGCATCGGTTGGCTGCTAACAGCGTGAATCGATGATGCCAAATTGGCTTTCATCAACCTGGGAAGCTAACTGGCGCTCATTCCAGTATTTCAACTTGTACCGGCTGGTGTTGGCTGTCTTGTTTTTTTTGGCAATTGTTTTCCCTCACGGTTGGACGTTGCGACTTAATCTGCTGCCGTCGCCGATGATGTTTGGGCTAACGGCGGGCTACATCGCAGCTACGCTGACTGGATTATTGTTGGCAACGCACTTGCAGCGTCGATTCAACCGCCAATTGTCGGCTCAGATGGTGGTCGATGTGGGGGTGGTCAGTTTTCTGATGTACCAAGCAGGAGGTGTGGGTAGCGGATTAAGCGTCCTGTTGCTGGTTTCGCTGGCGGCAGCCAGTCTGGTCGGGCGCGGGCGTTTGGTCTTGTTCTATGCCGCACTGGCCACGCTGGCGATTTTGCTGACCCAGACATACGGGATTACTTACAACGGTTTTGAGGAATCATCCATTGTCCAGGCCGGTTTCATATCGGCCGGTTTTTTCGCCACTGCGATTCTTGCTCGATTGCTTGGGCAAAGGGTCATGGCCAACGAGGATTTGGCGCGTCGACGTGGCGAGGCTCTTGCAAACCAGATCTTGATCAGTCAGTGCGTTGTGGAGCGGATGCAGGACGGTGTGCTGATTGTTGCCGAGGGCAGGTTGGTGAATCATTGCAATCCGGTGGCCAGAGCCATGCTTGGCCTGTCCGGAGATGATAGCCAGGCCAGGTTGGCCGCTCAGGCGCCTGATCTGGCCGAAGCGTTGAAGGCATGGGATACCCATGGCGGCGAAGATGGTTTGCTGTTTCGTGGCGTCGATGGACGTGAACTGCGGGCGCGTTTTGAGCGGACGGCGAGCTCAGGTGGTGAAATTCTGGTTTTCCTTGATGATGTCGGGCGGATCAAGGAGCGGGCCCAGCAGTTGAAACTGGCTTCCTTGGGTCGGTTGACCGCAAGTATTGCCCACGAAATCCGTAATCCCTTGTCGGCTATCGGCCACGCCGGGGAATTGTTGCGTGAGGAGCGTCGTGGTGAGATGCAGGAGCGCCTGCTGCGCATCCTCAACGATAATGTGATCCGGCTCGACCGGATTGTCGGTGATATTCTTGAACTGGGCCGTCAGAGCCGGGCAGAGCCCGAGTTGCTTCGCATTGACGAGTTTTGCTCTGGCTTTGTCGAGCATTTCAATGCGACGGAAAGTTTGTCGCCCGATGTCGTGCTGATTGAAGGAGCGTCGCCGCTCACGCTGTGTTTCGACCGTTCCCATTTACACCAGGTGTTGTGGAATCTGGTCAGCAATGCCTTGCGCCACTCGAGCGGAGGTTCCGGGGCGGTTCGAATCGAACTTGGCAGCGCCTATGGCGATGGCCGGGTAGAATTGCACGTGATCGACGACGGTCCGGGGGTTCCGGAAAACGTGCGCGAGCAAATTTTTGAACCGTTCTTTACGACGCACACGTTGGGCACAGGGCTGGGTCTGTTCATCGCTCGTGAGTTGTGTGCGACCAACGGGGCAAGCCTGGCGCTGGCAGAGTCGTCTTCCGGCGCGCATTTCATTGTTGCAGGGAGAAACGACACGTGTCTGTTGCCAGAACCGAACGGCGCCCGCGCGGCGAAATGAGTCGAGTCCTCGTCATTGACGACGAGGCTGATATTCGCGAACTGATCGACTTGACCTTGGTGCGCATGGGGCTGGCGACGGAGTGTGTCGGCTCGGTGGCCGAGGCGCGGGCGGCTCTTGACGGCGATGCATTCCAGCTTTGCCTGACCGACATGCGTCTGCCGGATGGCAATGGTCTGGAGATTGTTCGCTACATTACCGAGCACCATCCGCAAACGCCAATTGCCGTGATAACGGCCTACGGTAGCGCCGAAAATGCAGTGGCTGCCCTGAAGGCCGGCGCCTTCGATTATCTGGCCAAGCCGGTCGGCCTCGAGCAGTTGCGCACCCTCGTCAAATCGGCCCTGCGTCTGCCGGGTGGGGCGCAGGATAGCGAAAATCCGCTGCAATCATTGATTGGCGATTCGCCGAGCATGCAGCAGGTGCGGACGATGATCGAGAAGCTGGCGCGTAGCCAGGCCCCGATTTATATCTCGGGTGAGTCAGGGAGTGGCAAGGAGCTGGCGGCGCGGTTGATTCACGGCCGAAGCGCGCGGGCTGCTGCCACCTTCGTCCCGGTAAACTGTGGAGCGATCCCGGAAAACCTCATGGAAAGCGAATTCTTCGGCTATCGGAAAGGTGCGTTTACCGGGGCCGACAGCGAGCGCGAAGGCTTTTTCCAGGCGGCTCATGGTGGCACTTTATTTCTCGATGAGGTCGCTGATCTGCCGCTGGCCATGCAGGTCAAGCTGTTGCGTGCCATTCAGGAAAAGCGCGTGCGCAAAGTGGGGAGCGTGGCGGAGGAGCCGGTTGATGTCCGGATCATCTGTGCCACGCACAAAAACCTGCGCGAACTGGTCGACAGGGGGAGTTTCCGGCAGGATTTGTACTACCGCCTGAACGTGATCGAACTGCGCATGCCGCCGCTGCGTGAGCGGATGGAGGACATCGGGCCGCTGGTCGAGGCCATCCTGCGCCGCGTCTTTGGCGATTCGCCCCCCAAGCTGTCGAGCGGTGCGGTCAAGGCCTTGTCGTTCTACTCGTTCCCGGGCAATGTTCGCGAACTGGAAAATATCCTCGAGCGGGCGACAGCGCTTTGCTCTGGTGATTTGATCGAGGTCGAGGATCTGCATATTGGTCCGGAGGAAATGGCCGGTAGCGAGGAGCAGGGGCGTGGCAGTGAAACGCTAGACGAATACCTCAACCGACTCGAGCGTCAGGCCATTCTCGAAGCCCTGCAGAAAGCAGAGGGCAATCGTACGGCGGCAGCCCGTTTGCTCGGCGTCACCTTCCGCTCGATGCGCTATCGCCTCGAGCGCCTGGGCATCGAGTGATGTCGTGGCAGTCTGACGGTTGGCTGGAGGGGGTACGCTGGCTGCCCTCGCCGAACTTTGGCGAGCGGCCGGCTGGTGAGTCGGTGACGCTGGTCGTCGTTCACAATATCAGCCTGCCGCCCGATGAGTTCGGTGGTGACTGGGTTGAGGATTTTTTCCTCAATCGGCTCGATTCCACGGTCAACCGCTATTTTTCGACAATTTTCGAATTGCAGGTCTCGGCCCATTTTTATATCCGACGCGATGGTCGCGTCGTCCAGTTCGTAGGCTGTGACCAGCGGGCCTGGCACGCCGGACAATCATGCTGGTCCGAGCGCGAGAACTGCAACGACTACTCCGTCGGTATCGAGCTGGAAGGCTCGGACACTCAGCCCTATACGGCCGAGCAATACGACGCACTATGGATGTTGCTGGATGCCTTGCGTACCCGCTATCCGATTTCTGCCGTCGCCGGGCACTGTCATATCGCGCCGGGGCGTAAAACCGATCCGGGGCCGTATTTCGACTGGCTGGCGCTGCGGGGCCGCTATCCGGATCTGGCCTTACCGGCTGAAATAACGGCGTAAGCGTTCCACGGCTTCGGCCAGCCGAGCTAAGTCCGTGGTGTAGGCGAAGCGGATGTGTTTCTCCGGTTCGTTGCTGCCGAAGTCAAGGCCGGGCGTTGCCGCAACCCCCGTTCTCTCCAGCAGATCCTTGGCCAAGGTGAAACTGTCATCGGCCAGCGCCGAACAGTCGCAATAAAGATAGAAGGCGCCTTCTGGGCGGGCGGTAATTCGAAAGCCGATCTGCTCCAGCGCCGGCGCCAGAAAGTCGCGGCGGCGACGAAACTCGGCGCGCCGAATTTCCAGGAGGGCGATGGTTTCCGGCGCGAAGGCGGCCAGTGCTCCGTACTGGGCGGGCGTGGAGGGGCAGAGGACCAGATTCTGCGCCAGTTTTTCGACGTCGCGGACATAAGGTTCGGGGATGACCATCCAGCCCAGTCGCCAACCCGTCATCTGAAAGTATTTGGAAAAGCTGTTGATGACCCAAATGTCCTCGCCGGCCGCGCAGGCAGTTGGCGCTTCGATTTCGTAGGTCAGGCCGTGGTAAATCTCGTCGAC
Source organism: Azonexaceae bacterium (assembly GCA_013335535.1). Lineage (GTDB taxonomy): Bacteria > Pseudomonadota > Gammaproteobacteria > Burkholderiales > Rhodocyclaceae > Azonexus. The sequence continues at coordinate 18,008 of JAAXVL010000024.1, read as the reverse complement.
GAGAAAATGAGCGTCGTTCTCGCGGCAAACTGCGGCCAAGGCTTCGATCTCGCCCAGCGTCAACAGGGTGCCCGTCGGGTTAGCCGGTGAGGCAAGCAGCAGGCCGGCGGTGTTCGGCTTCCAGTGTTGGCGAAGAAGCTCTGGCGTCGGCTGGTAGTTGGTTTCGGGGCCGACGGGGATGTTCTGTGGTCGACCGTCAAAAGTGCGCAAAATGTGGCGATTGCACGGATAGCCGGGGTCAGTCAGCAGCCAATCGCTACCCGGGTCAGCCAGGCAGGCAAAAACCAGATTCAGGGCGCCGGACGCGCCGTTGGTGACGGCAATGCGGCTGGCCGGGACACTGACACCATAGCGCTGGCAGTAGAAGTTGCTGATTGCTTCGCGTAATTCCGGCAAGCCGAGCGCCTGGGTGTATTTGGTTTTTCCACTTTTTATTGCATTGACCGCCGCATTCGCTATTGGCTCCGGGGTCGGAAAATCCGGCTCGCCGACTTCCATGTGAATGATGTCGCGCCCCTCCGCTTCGAGCTGGCGGGCACGGGTCAGCAGTTCAACGACATGGAAGGGTTCGATGCCGGACAGGCGTTGGGCGGGGCGGTACATGTGGTTCTCCAAAACAGAACGGCCACCGGGTTTTCGAAACCCGGTGGCCGTTCATCAAAGCTCAAACCTTGATCAGGTGGCGCTCTTGAACAGCGCCATTTCGAACAGTTCGCGCTTCAGGGTGAATTCGCGCGGCAGTTTTTCGCCCATCTTGTCGAACCACTCCTTGTGGCCGGCCAGTTCGGATTTCCACGCATCGGCATCAATGTTGGTCAGACCTTCAAATTCGGCCTTGCTGATGTCCAGACCGGTCCAGTCGATGTCTTCGAACTTCGGCATCCAGCCCAGTGCGGTTTCCTTGGCGGCAACCTTGCCCTTGCAACGTTGCACGATCCACTTCAGGACGCGCATGTTGTCGCCGAAGCCCGGCCACATGAATTCGCCCTTTTCGTTCATGCGGAACCAGTTCACGCAGAAAATCTTCGGGGCTGCATCGACGGTCTTGCCCATCTTCAACCAGTGGTTGAAGTAATCCCCCATGTGGTAGCCGCAGAACGGCAGCATGGCGAACGGGTCGCGGCGGACAACACCTTGCTGGCCGAAGGCGGCTGCAGTGGTTTCGGAGCCGAGGGTGGCTGCCATGTAGACGCCATAGTTCCAGTTGAAAGCCTCATAGACCAGCGGCACGGTGGTAGCGCGACGGCCGCCGAAGATGAAGGCGGAAATCGGCACGCCGGCCGGGTCTTCCCAGGCGCTATCAACGGACGGGCACTGATTGGCCGGGGCGGTGAAGCGGGAGTTGGCATGAGCAGCCTTCTTGCCTGCCTTGCCGTCTTCTGGCGTCCAGTCGTTACCTTGCCAGTCGATCAGGTGATCCGGAGCCTGCTTGGTCAGGCCTTCCCACCACACATCGCCGTCGTCGGTCAGCGCGACGTTGGTGAAGATGATGTTTTCCTTCAACGTGGCCAGCGCGTTGAAGTTGGTTTTTTCCGAGGTGCCCGGAGCAACGCCGAAGAAGCCGGCTTCCGGGTTGATGGCGTAGAAGCGCGTGACGCCATCCTTGTCGACGCGTGGCTTGATCCAGGCGATGTCGTCGCCGATGGTGGTGATTTTCCAGCCATCGAGGGTCTTCGGCGGGATCAGCATGGCGAAATTGGTCTTGCCGCAGGCCGACGGGAAAGCCGCCGCAACGTAGGACTTTTCACCTTCCGGCGATTCGACGCCGAGGATCAGCATGTGTTCAGCCAGCCAGCCCTGGTCGCGAGCCATGTTGGAAGCGATGCGCAAGGCGAAGCACTTCTTGCCGAGCAGGGCGTTACCACCGTAACCGGAACCGTAGGACCAGATTTCGCGGGTTTCGGGGTAATGAACGATGTACTTGACGGTCGGATTGCACGGCCACTTTGAATCTTGCTGGCCCGGTTCGAGCGGGGCGCCGACGGTATGAATGCAGGGAACGAATTCACCATCGCTGCCGAGCACGTCGAAGACGGCCTTGCCCATGCGGGTCATCGTGCGCATGTTGGTGACGACGTAGGCCGAGTCGGTGATTTCAAAGCCAATGTGGGCAATCGGAGAGCCGAGCGGGCCCATGCTGAACGGGATCACATACATCGTGCGACCCTTCATGCAGCCCTTGAAAATACCGTTCAGCTTTTCGCGCATGACGGCTGGTGCTTCCCAGTTATTGGTCGGGCCAGCGTCTTCCTTCTTTTCGGAGCAGATGTAGGTGCGATCTTCGACGCGAGCCACGTCGGAGGGATCCGAGAATGCGAGGTAGGAATTCGGGCGCTTGGCTTCGTTGAGCTTGATGAACGTGCCGGCCTCTACCATTTCGGCGCACAGGCGGTCATACTCTTCCTGCGAGCCATCGGCCCAGACGATACGGTCAGGCTGGGTCAGGGCGGCAATCTCGGCGACCCATTTTTTGAGGCCTTCGTGTTTGACGTAGTCAGGTGCATTCAGCGGTGCGGTCATGGCGGTGTCTCTCTCTCCAAGTTACTGAAATAGCTAGGTTTCACGCCAGTCGCCGGGAGCTGCTGCCAAGACTTCGAGCGGCGCTGAGGCCGTCGGCTGGGAAGCCCGTAATTATGCATCAAAGTAGGGTAAACATCTACTTGACTTAGTGGGTCTAAGTGATATCCACGGGTGAAAGCGCTGATTTTGCATGGTATTATGTTCCGCGATTTGAAATTGCATTTCACAATACAAAATGGAGACAAACATGGATTCTCGGCAATTACGTGAAGCAGCTCTCTACTATCACCGCGAGCCCAAGCCGGGCAAGATCGCGGTTACCCCGATCAAACAGCTGACCAATCAGTACGACCTGGCTCTGGCCTACTCACCCGGTGTCGCCTTTGCCTGCGAAGAAATCGTCGCCGATCCGCGCGAAGCCAGCACGCTCACCTCCCGCGCCAACCTCGTTGGCGTCATCACCAACGGCACCGCCGTCCTCGGCCTCGGCGCCATCGGCCCGCTTGCTGCCAAACCGGTCATGGAAGGCAAGGGCGTCCTGTTCAAGAAATTCGCCAACATCGACGTCTTCGACATCGAAATCGAAGAACGCGATCCGGACAAGCTGATCGATACCATCGCCTCCCTCGAGCCAACCTTCGGTGGCATCAACCTCGAAGACATCAAGGCCCCCGAGTGCTTCTACATCGAGAAGAAGCTGCGTGAGCGCATGAAGATTCCCGTCTTCCATGACGACCAGCACGGTACGGCCATCGTCGTCGGTGCCGCCATCCTCAATGGCCTGCACCTCATCGGCAAGGACCTCTCCAAGGTCAAGATCGTCACTTCCGGTGCCGGCGCCGCTGCCCTGGCCTGTCTCGACCTGCTGGTCATGCTTGGTGCGCCGCCGAGCAATATCTGGGTAACCGATATCAAGGGCCTGGTCTATGAAGGCCGTATCGAAGAGATGGACGAAATCAAGGCGCGTTACGCCAAGGTGACGGATGCCCGGACGCTCGGCGAAGTGATTGCCGACGCCGACGTTTTCCTGGGCTTGTCGGCCGGCGGTGTCCTGAAGCCAGAGATGGTCGCCAAGATGGCAGCTAGTCCGCTGATCATGGCGCTGGCCAACCCGACGCCGGAAATCACGCCGGAACTGGTGAAGAGCGTGCGCAGCGACGCCATCATTTGTACCGGCCGTTCGGACTACCCGAACCAGGTCAACAACGTGCTGTGCTTCCCCTTCATCTTCCGTGGTGCGCTTGACGTTGGCGCGACGACGATTACCGAAGAAATGAAGATGGCGGCCGTTAAGGCTATCGCCGAACTGGCCCGGGCCGAGCAGTCGGAGGTCGCGGCCCGTGCTTACGGTGAGAAGGTGGCCAGCTTTGGTCCGGAATATCTGATTCCGAATCCGTTCGACCCGCGCCTGATTGTCAAAATTGCCCCGGCGGTGGCCAAGGCGGGTATGGATTCCGGTGTCGCGACGCGACCGATCAAGGATTGGGATGCCTATCTGCAAGGCTTGAACGAATTCGTTTACCACTCCGGCATGATCATGAAGCCGGTCTTCTCGCAGGCCAAGATGGCGCCCAAGCGTATCGTCTTTGCCGAGGGCGAGGATGAGCGGGTGTTGCGTGCCGTGCAGGTGATTCGCGATGAAGGCATCGCCAATCCCATCCTGATCGGGCGGACCAGCGAAATCAATCGTCGTATTGAGACTGCCGGCCTCCGTATCCGCGAAGGTGAGGATTTCGAGGTTATTCATGCCGACAACTGCGCCTTCTTTGATGAGCATTTCGAGGAGTTCTCGACGACTTATCATCGCCTGATGGAGCGCAAGGGCGTTTCGCCGGACTACGCCCGCCGGGAAGTCCGCCGCCGTGCCACGCTGTACGGGGCGCTGATGGTTCATCTTGGCTACGCCGACGGCCTGATCTGCGGTACCTTCGGCCGCCATGAAACGCACCGCGACTACGTTGAGAGCGTCATTGGCAAGCAGCAAGGTCTGGATCGCTGCTACGCAATGAATCTGCTCATGCTGCCGGGGCGTACGGTGTTCATTGGCGACACCTATGTCAATTACGACCCGAGTGCTGAGCAGTTGGCCGACATGACCCTGCTCGCAGCCGAAGAGATCCGCAATTTCGGTATCCAGCCCAAGGTGGCGCTGCTGTCGCATTCGACTTTCGGGACGGAGGATACGCCGACGTCTCTGAAGATGCGTGAGGTGCTGTCCATCCTCAATCAGCGGGCACCGGATCTCGAGGTCGAAGGTGAAATGCATGGCGACGCCGCACTTGATGAGCGCATTCGCCAGAGCACTTTCCCGAATTCGCGTCTCAAGGGCCAGGCCAACCTGCTGGTCATGCCGACCCTGGATGCCGCTAATATTTCGTTCAACCTGCTGAAAGTGGCGGCCGGCGACAATCTGACCATTGGCCCGATCCTGCTCGGCGCAGCCAAGCCGGTCAATATCCTGACGCCGACAGCAACTGTTCGCCGTATCGTCAATATGACGGCGCTGACGGTGGTTGATGCTGTATAAATACGTTTATTAAGTTGTTGTTGTATCTATCTATTTTTATTGATATTTCACGACCTCCTGCTAAACTGGAGTAGAATTTGCGGGATGTTGGCAGGAGGTAGTGAATGAAGCACAAAATGAAGGCGGCCTTGCTGGCCGTAGCCTTGCTGGGGCTCGGAGCCCAAACGCCGCTGTCGGCAGCGCCGGCCAAGAAGGCAGAACAACAGACGACCAAAAAAGGTCACGTGACGGCAGCCAAGAAGTCGCCCGTGCACACCAAATCGGCTGCGGCAAAGCACCAGAAAAAAGTGGCCAACAAGGCTGTTTCGGGCAAGACGACGTCGGCCAGCGCTGCCCCTAAAACGCACGTTGCCCATGAGTCTGCAAAAAAGCACGTGCGCCATGCCGCGCTGGCGGATATGGATACCGGCCGTCTGGCTCTCTATTCGGCTTCGGCACTGGTCATCGACCAAAATAATGGTCAGGTGATGCTGGAGAAGCAGCCGGACATGGTGGTGCCGATTGCCTCAATTTCCAAACTGATGACGGCGATGGTCGTCCTTGATGCCAAACTCGATCTGCAGGAAGTTATCGCCATTGGCGACGATGATGTGGATGGCCTGAAGGGAACGCGTTCCCGCTTGCCGGTTGGCACGACGATGACGCGTGAAGCAGCCATGCTGCTGGCGCTCATGTCCTCCGAAAACCGCGCAGCGCATGCGCTGGGCCGGCACTATCCGGGCGGCATGCACGCCTTCGTCCAGGCGATGAACAAGAAGGCGCACGCCTTGGGTATGTACAACAGCCGTTTCGAAGAGCCGACGGGGCTTTCCAGCAACAACGTGTCGACGGCGCATGATCTGGCCCGCATGGTTGCTGCTGCCGCGCGCTATCCGGAAATCCGCAATTACTCGACGACGGCGGAAGCCAAGGTTGAATTGAACGGGCGTATCCGCGACTTCCACAATACCAATGCACTGGTGCGCAGCGACAACTGGGAAATCGGCGTTTCGAAGACCGGCTATATTTCCGAAGCTGGTCGTTGCCTGGTCATGCAGGCCAGGGTGGCTGATCGTCCGGTGGTCATCGTGTTGCTTGATTCGCAGGGCAAGATGACGCGGGTCGGTGATGCAAACCGGATCAAGCGCTGGATGGAAAGTGCCAGCCTGGCAGTGGAGCGCCGCCGGGTCTGATCGCCAGAGTTCTCTAGCAAAGGCCGCCGCGAGCGGCCTTTTATTTTTTTGGGCCGGTGTAGCCGAGGGTTTGCGAGACGGCGTCGGCGGTCTGTTTGACCAGGCGAGCCCAGTCGGGATCGTGCCGGTCGGCCGGGGCCGAAACCGAAAGAGCAGCCACGACATTGCCTTCATCGTCATGGATGGGGGCGGCGACGCACTTGAGACCGAGTTCGGCTTCTTCGTCATCATAGGCGATGCCGTGACGGCGCACCTTGTCGAGTTCCTTTTCCAGTGCGACCAGTGTGGTCAGGGAATGCGGAGTCTTGCCGGGCAGGCCGGTACGCTTGGCGTAATCTCGCACTTTCTGGGCGCTCTCTGCTGCAAGAAAAAGCTTGCCGAGCGATGTCAGGTGGAGCGGGGCGCGGCCACCGACCAGATAGACGACGCGGACCAGCGAGCGGCCCGAGGAGGTGCGTTCAAGATAGACGATTTCGTCTTCATGACGGGCGCCAAGGTTGATCGCCTCGCCGATTTTTTCGTGCAATTCCTGCATGAAGGGCAAGGCGACTTCCCGCATGTTGATGCGCGATTTGACGATGCCGCCAAGTTCCAGCAGGCGGATGCCAAGTCGATAGGTGCCGGCATCTTGACGTTCGACAAAGCGTGCGGCGGTCATGGCGGCCAGAATGCGGTGCGCGGTCGACGGGTGAAGTTCGGTGGCCTGGGCCAGTTGTTTCAGGCTTGCCGAATCCGGGGACGCGGCAAGGGCGTCGAGCAGCGACATCATGCGCTCGATGACCTGGATGGTGCCTGGCGTTTTGGCCGGCCCGCTGGCAGCTTCGGACAACTGGATTCCTTTATTGGTGTGCTTTGAGTAGCATTAGCCACTTCATTTTCTTGTGCGCCGCAATATTAGCATGCGCTTAGCCCTCTACGTTACCTGTCTGGTCGATCTGATGCGTCCCTCGGTCGGCTTTGCGGCCCTGCGTCTGCTTGAGGCGACGGGCGCCGAGGTATTTGTACCGGAAGGCCAGACATGTTGCGGTCAACCGGCCTGGAGCGCCGGAAATCGTCGGCTTGCTGTCGATCTGGCGAAGAAGGCGATAGGCGAACTGGAGCGCTACGATGCAGTGGTCATTCCATCCGGGTCGTGCACCGATCAGATCAGGAATGTCTATCCGCAGTTGTTTGCTGGTGAGCCAGAATGGGAGGCCAGGGCCAGGAATCTGGCCAACAGGACGTTCGAGCTGACGAGCTACCTGGCTGACGTGGCGAAGGGAGGCTTCGATACACCCGACTTCACCGGTAGCGTGACGTATCACGACTCCTGCAAGGGGCTGCGTGGCTTGGGGATCAAGCGTCAGCCGCGCGAGCTTTTGCTCAAGGTGCGGGGACTGAGCCTCAAGGAAATGCCCGATTGCGAGGAGTGCTGCGGCTTTGGTGGCGCCTTTTCGGTGAAATTTGGCGAGGTGTCGACGCAGATTGTTGATCGCAAGTGTGATTCGATCGTGGCGGCCGGAGCGGATGCGGTGGTCGGGTGCGACCTTGGTTGTCTGATCAACATCGAGGGGCGTTTGCGCCGTCGTGGTGATGAAACGACCCGTGTTTTGCACATCGCCGAAGTGCTGGCGGGTGGGAGCGAATGCTGATGTCGGCAGCCGGTCGTTCGCAAGCCATGCATTTTCACGCCCGGGCCGGGGAGAAAGTCCGGAATGTTGGGCTGCAGCGCGCTTTGCAGAAAGCAAAGCCGCTATTTGTCGGCAAGCGGGCCAAGGGTATCGCCGCACTGGCCGAGGATGGCCTCGATTTCGAACTTCTACGGTCAACCGGAAAAAACATCCGAAATCGAACACTGGCCGATCTCGATGTCTGGCTCGATATTTTCGAGGAGCGGGCCACGGCGAGCGGCGCCGAGGTGCTGTGGGCTCGCGATGGCGCAGAAGTGAGCCGGCTCGTCGTCGCCATCGCCCGGCGCCATGGCGTGACCAAGGCGGTCAAGTCGAAGTCCATGCTCTCCGAGGAGGCGCAGCTCAACGAAGCGCTGGCGGCAGCCGGCATTCGCCCGGTCGAGACGGACCTTGGCGAGTACATCGTGCAATTGGCCGGCGAAACGCCGTCGCACATCATCGCGCCGGCCGTGCATAAAACGATAGGCGAGGTCGAAGCCCTGTTTGCCAAGGAACACGGACGGCCGCTCGAAACGCGGAGCTCGGCCGATATCCCGGCCATGGCCCAGGAAGCACGCGCCGTGCTGCGTCAGCACTTCCTGAGTGCCGAAATGGGCATTTCGGGGGCCAATTTCCTGATTGCCGAAACCGGCAGCGCGGCGCTGGTTACCAACGAAGGTAATGGCCGTATGGTAACGACGCTGCCGAAAGTCCATGTCGTCATCACCGGCATCGAGAAGCTCGTTCCGACGCTCGAGGATTTTGCGACGCTCATGCGCCTGCTGCCGCGTTCGGCCACCGGCCAGTCGATCTCCAATTACGTCTCGCTGCTGACCGGCACGCAGCGCGAGGGTGATCACGACGGCCCGGAAAAAACGGTCTTCATCCTTGTCGACAATGGCCGGGCCAATCTGCTCGGCTCGGATTACCAGGACATGCTGCGCTGCATCCGCTGCGGCGCCTGCATGAATCACTGCCCGGTCTATTTTTCGCTCGGCGGGCACGCCTACGGCTGGGTTTATCCCGGACCGATGGGGTCGGTGCTGACGCCGCTGTACACTGGTATCGAGAATGCACTCGATTTGCCGCATGCCTCCACCGGCTGCAACCAGTGCGGCGCGGTCTGCCCTGTCGAAATTCCGCTGCCGACGCTCATGCATCGCCTGCGCGAGGAGCAGAACGAGCGCGGCCTGCGCCCGTGGTCCGAGCGGCTGGCGCTCACGGCCTGGGCCTGGCTGGCCGGCAAGCCGGTGCTCTATCGCTGGTTCGCCCGGCGCGCCGCGCGCTATTTGTCCTGGCTGGCCGATGACAGCGGCCGCATCCGCATTTTGGGCCTGGCCCCGGCGTGGACCGCAGGACGCGATCTGCCGGTATCCTCCGGCCGGACGTTTCAAGAACTTTACTCAGCAAGAAAGAAAGCCTGAACATGGAATTTGCCCCCGAAGGCCCGAAGGCCATCCCCTTGTGGATCAGCGGTCACGCCTTTTTGACCGTGACCGACGCCTTTTTTGACGTGACCAACCCGGTGACGGGCGAAGCGATTCGTCGCGTGCCCCTGTGCGGGGCCAGCGAGGCGGCCGAAGCCGTCGGCGCGGCGCAGGCGGCACAGGCCGCCTGGGCGATGATGGGCATGCCGGCGCGGCGTATTTGCCTGGCCAGCCTCGGTGACGCGCTCGACCGCTATACCGGGCACTTTGCCAAATTGCTGATGCAGGATTGCGGCTTCGATGAAGCGCGGGCTACCGCGGAAGTGGGCGAGGCGGTTGCCGCCCTGCACGGCGCTTCCGTTGGCGAAACCGGTGTTTTCGGTCTGGTCCTCGATGCCTCGCGACCGCTGGCTGGCCTGGCTGAAATCGTGGCGCCGGCGCTCATGGCCGGGGCAACGGTCGTCGTCAAGCCGAGCCCGAAAGCGCCGTCGGCCGCCTACGCCCTGTGCGAACTTTCCGGGCGAGCCGATTGGCCGGCCGGCGTTCTCAATCTCATGCAGGGCGATACCGCGGCCATCGAAGGCGTATGCGCTGCCGGCATCGACCGCCTCGTCTATGCCGGTCAAGCTGCGCTCGGTGTTCAGGTCGGCGCCATTGCCGAAACGGCCGGTATCCCGTTCGAGATGAAGGCATCCTGATGCTGCGCATCGTCCAGCTCGAAGGCGAATCGCTGATTGCCGAAGTTCGGCGGCCGGCCTTCGCGCACGACTGGGTCGAGCATGCCAAAACGGCGCCGGGGCAGGTCGTCGAACGCCTGGCCGGGGCGACGATTGCCATCACCAACAAGGTGGCCATCGATGCTGCCGCCGTCGCCGCGCTGCCCGATCTCAAGATGATCGCCGTCTCGGCGACCGGCACCAACAACGTCGATCTTGACGCCTGCCGGGCGCGCGGCATCGTCGTTTCCAATATCCGTGGTTACGCCGAACACACGGTACCCGAGCACGTCATGGCCTTGCTGCTTGCGCTTTCGCGCAACCTCGTGGCGTGGCGCGAAACGCTGCTCGCCGGCGGCTGGCAGAGGGCCGAGCAATTCTGTCTGTTCGATCATCCGATCCGCGACCTGCACGGGGCGACGCTGGGTCTGATCGGCAGCGGTACGCTCGGCAATGGCGTGGTGCGGCTGGCCGAGGCTTTCGGTATGCGTGTGCTGCGGGCCGAGCGCAAGGGGGCGACGGTTGTTCGTCCCGGCTACACCGCGTTTGAGACGGTCCTCGCCGAGGCCGATGCGATCAGTCTGCATTGCCCGCTGACGGCGGATACCAAAGACCTCATCGGCGAGCCGGAATTGCGGGCCATGAAACGCTCGGTGCTGCTCATCAACACGGCACGCGGCGGGATCGTCAATGAAGCGGCACTGATCCGAGCCCTCAAGGAGGGCTGGATCGCCGGTGCCGGCTTTGATGCCATCACCGCCGAACCTCCGCCGGGCGATCATCCGATGGTCGATCCCGAACTCCTGGCCTTGCCCAATTTCCTACTGACCCCGCACGTTGCATGGTCCAGCCGGCCGGCCATGCAGACCCTGGCTGATCAGCTCATCGACAACATCGAAGCCTTCGTCGCCGGGGCGCCCAAGAACCGCGTGGCATGAGCGCCAAAGACGAGATCCTCGAGCGCGTCCGGCGCGGCGTCGGCAAGGACCGTTTTGCCGAGCGACGGGCGGCAGCTGTCGCTTCGCTGAAATCAGCGGAGCGCGGGCCGCAGCCGACTATGAGCGCCGATCTCGTCGGACGCTTTCGGGCCAAGGCCGAATACCTGTCGAGTACCGTCGCGGGCGTCGCCATGCTGGCTGAGGTGCCGGCTGCCGTCGCCGCCTATCTGGCCGCGAACGGGCTGGCTGGCGAGGCGGTGGCGACGGCTGATGTCGGTCGTCTGGACTGGGCGGGGAGCGGCCTGCGTGTCGAGGCACGTCCTGCGGTTGACGCCGATAAAACAGGGATTTCCGGTTGCTTCTGCGCCATTGCCGAAACCGGCACGCTGATGCTGCTGTCCGGTCCTGATACGCCGGCCACCGTCAGCCTGCTACCGGAAACACACATCGCGCTGGTCGACGTTTCGCGTATCGTGGCGACCATGGAAGATGCTTTCGCATTGCTCCGTGCGGAACACGGCAGCCTGCCGCGCGCCGTCAATTTCATCTCCGGCCCTTCACGCACCGGCGATATCGAACAAACCATCGTCCTCGGCGCCCACGGGCCATGCCGGGTTCATCTCATCCTGATCGGGGAAATATCGTGAGCATTACCTTTGCCATTCGCGGCGACTACATCCAGCTCGACCAGCTGCTTAAGGCCACCGGCCTGTGCGAATCGGGCGGCGCCGCCCATGCGGCCATCGCCGAGGGGCGCGTCAAGGTTGATGCCACGGTCGACACGAGAAAACGGGCAAAAATGAAACCCGGCCAAGTCGTTAGTTTCGCTGGCGAAGAAGTGGTGCTCGTCGCCGAATAGGCCGTCGCTATTCGAGCCAGCGTATCGGCGAGGCGAGTTCCGGGTGTTTGCCTTGCCGGCCCTCGTAGTGCGCGGCGATGGCGGCAATGTCGACAGCCGGGTCGCCGGTCATCGTCAGATAGGTGAGGATGCCGACTTCACGCCGGGCGTAGTCGACGAAAGCCAGCGCGACGGGTACTTGGGCGGCCAGTGCGATGCGGTAGAAGCCGCTTTTCCAGCCTTTGGTCAGGCTGCGTGTGCCTTCGGGGGCGATGACCAGCAGGAAGTTCGGGTTGGTGGCAAATTGCCCGGCCATTTCGGCAACGAAGCCGTTGCGGACGTCGCGCTTGATCGGGATGCCGCCCAGTCGGCGAAAGATTCCATCCAGCGGCCCGCAAAACAGGGAATCCTTGCCCACCCAGCGGGCGTCAAGGCCAAGCGCCAGTTTGGTGAACAGGGCGATGAAGCCATCCCAGTTCGAGGTGTGCGGGTAGCCGACCAGTACGGCTCGGGCCGGACGCTCCGGCGCGTCGATGACTGTCCAGCCGAAGAGTTTGAGCAGGCTGCGGGAGAGGGTTTTCAGCATAGGCGGTTAGGTCAGCACATTTTGACGACGGTGTCGTGCAGGGTATTGGCGCAGTTGGCCATGCGGTCGGCTGCGTTGGAGAGGTGGCGGTAGATTTCGCGGCGCTTGAACATGTGGATGTAATCGTCGCCGACGAAGAGTTCGGCGATGGCCCGACGATAATTTTTTTCGACCCGGCGTTCGGCCTTGCGTGCCGCATCGGCATCGGCGGCGGCGGCCTCGGGGTCCTTGGCCAGCCGGGCGTAGCCCTGGGTCAGCGCATCGGTGCCAAGCTTGATGTGCATGGCCATTTCCAGGCAATGCTTGTCGGGCGCCAGGCCGAGGACTTCCATTTCGCTGACCGTGGTCTTGCAGTAATTGACGATCTCGTCGAGGTCGATGATGGCGCGGTAAAGATCCTCGCGGTCGATGGGGGTCGAGAAGGCCTCGTTGAGCGTGTGCAGGTTGCGGATCTTGACGCGGTCGGCTTCGTGCTCGTCCTGGCGGATGAGCTGGCCAACGTTTGGATCGCCCGTTTCCATGAATTCGACCAATCGCCCGGCGGTGACGCCGACGTGCTGGCACTGTTCGGTGAGCAGCGAAAAGAAATCCGGCATTTTCGGGAAAACGCGGTCGAACAGGCGGCGGAAGATGGAAGGATTGCTTTCTTCGCTCATGGCGTGCCTCCGATGAAAAGATGGACCAGCGCGTAGGCCTGGATGGCGACGATGGCGGCGCCGGGAATGGTGATGAGCCAGGTCATGGCGATGTCCTTGGCCTTGGCCCAGCGTACGGCGCGCGGCCGTTCCGAGGCGCCGATGCCCATGATCGAGGTGGCGACGACGTGGGTGGTGGACACCGGGGCGCCGGCGAGCGAGGCGGCCATGATCACGCCGGCCGAGGTTAACTGTGACCCGAGGGCGTGGATGGGGCGGACGCGGTAGATGGCGAAACCGAGGGTGCGGACGATACGCCAGCCGCCGGACATGATGCCCAGCGTGATGGACGAGGCGCAGGCGAGCACGACCCAGAAGGGGACGTCGAAGGCTGGAATGAAGCCGCCGAGGAACAGGACGAGGGTCAGGATGCCCATGCTTTTCTGCGCGTCGTTGGCGCCATGCGCGAAGGCGAGGCCAGCCGCCGTGATGAATTGCAGGCCGCGCAGGCGGGCGTTGGCGGCGGGGTTGGCGGCGACGAGCAGGGCGGTCAGCAGGCGATGGATCAGGAAACCGAACCAGAAACCGATCAGCGGCGAGAGGACGAGTGCCGCCAGCACCTTGACGATGCCGGTCAGGTGACCTTCGGCCAGTTCGCCAAAGCCCCAGACGACATGGTCGCTACCGACCGAAACGATGACCGCACCAATCAGCCCGCCAACGAGGGCGTGTGAGGACGAGGAGGGAATGCCGAAATACCAGGTGCCAAGGTTCCAGGTAATGGCGCCGATCAGGCCACAGAGCAGGATGGACAGCGACAGCACCGGTGCTATGCCGTCGAGCGCGACGAACGTGCCGATGGTGTTGGCTACCGCCGTGCCGCCAAGCAGGGGGCCGAGAAACTCGAAGAAACCGACAATGAGCACTGCCTGCGCCGGCGTCATGGCGCGTGAAGCGATGACCGTGGCGACGATGTTGGCCGCGTCGTGAAACCCGTTGGTGTAATCGAACACCAGGACGATGACGACGGTGACGACGGCGAGCAGGAACAGCGTGTCCATTGGCGCAGGGCCCTCTGGCGTGGCCCGGTCTCCCGTTTGTTATTGGTTTGAGGCCAGTATATCGCCGCCAAAGGCCGATGCCACGGTCAACCGGATAAAATCGCCAAAATCGGAATGTTGAAAAATTGACGCCATGATTTAACCGGGATGGTTCGCCGTTTCGCCGCCATGCCGTTGATCTCCGGTGTTGTCTGGTTGTGGTAATTCCCTTGCTGGCCGGGGTTGTCGGCGGGCTGAACTATGCGATTTGGGGCAACAGGTCGGCTTGCTGAGCCGCTTTTCCGGATCGGGCTTTTCGGTAATTTACAGGCGAAAAAAAGCGGGAGGCACGCTCCCGCTTTGTCCCGATCTGCCTGAATGCTACCTGGGCAGCAGGAAGGCTGCTTTTTCGCGAACCTTGATGTCGGGGTTGTCCAGGGCCACGATCTCGAAGTGAATCGGGTTCGAGCCTGTCTTGCCGGCATCGGGTGGCACGGCGACTACCGTGTTGAACGATTGCAGCGTGGCCGGTGCCACGTCGACTTCGACATCGCCGGTGATTTCGGCACCAGGCAAGCCGTCGACCGTCACCTTGTAACGATGCGAGCGCTCCTCGGTGTTCATGATCTGCAACATGTAGACGTTCTCGATCCGGCCATCGTCGGCTTCGCGGGCGAGCGTTGAGCGGTCGCGAATGATGTCGACCTTGAGCGGTATCCGGGTGCTCAGGAACCAGACGGCCATCCCGGTGATGACGACCAGGATGAAGGTGTAGAGCAGGATGCGCGGGCGGATGATGTGGGCGAGGATTTCCTGCTTGCCCTGATGCTTGGCCATGGCGTTTTCTGTCGAGTAACGGACCAGGCCGCGCGGCAGACCGACCTTGTCCATGACCTGGTCGCAGACGTCGACGCAGGCGGCACAACCGATGCACTCGTACTGCAGGCCCTTGCGGATGTCGATGCCGGTCGGACAGACGATGACGCACTGGTTGCAATCGACGCAGTCGCCCAGCTTGGGGGCGTTCGGATCGGCGTTCTTCTTGCGTGCACCGCGTGGCTCACCGCGTTCCTCGTCATAGGTGATGATCATCGTGTCCGGATCGAACATCACGCTCTGGAAGCGGGCATACGGACACATATGCTTGCAAACCTGCTCGCGCATGAAGCCGGCCATGAGGATCGTGAATCCGCCGTAGAAGAAGATCCAGAAGGTTTCCCAGGGGCCGAGTTCACCCGTGCGCACATTGTTGATCAGTTCCTGGACGGGGGTGAAATAGCCGACCAGCGTAAAGCCGGTCCACAAGCCCACGATGCCCCAAAGCAGGTGCTTGGTCGCCTTGATGCGGAACTTGCGTGCATTCATGGGCGCTTTGTCGAGTTTGAGCCGCGCGTTGCGGTCGCCTTCGACCCAGTTCTCGATCCACATGAATATCTGTGTATAGACCGTCTGCGGGCAGGCATAGCCGCAAAACAGTCGCCCGGCGATGGCCGTGACGAGAAATAGCCCGTAGGCCGAGACGATCAGTAGGGCCGTCAGGTAGATGACGTCCTGAGGCCAGAAGACGACCCCAAAAATGTAGAACTTGCGTTCGACCAGGTGCAGAAGAATGGCTTGCCGGTCGTTCCAGGTCAGCCACAGGCCGCCGTAAAAAAGCACCTGGGTGAAAATGACCAGCGCAATGCGCCAGTTGTCAAAATAGCCACGAACACGTTTAGCGTAAATGACCTTGTGTTTTTCGTAGAAGGAAACACTGGCCGGTTTGAGTTCTTCCGTATTTTTTGGGGGTTGATTCATTGACGTCTTCGTGGAGATGAAAAATAAGGTTGGAAACCGGTGCTACCGACAGCAACAAGCGACTGCGCAAAGCAAGCCTGCGGGGCGAGGGGATATGGTCGCAGTCGGGCTCATTGCAACTAAGGCCGTCCACTGCAATGGGACGCAGTGGCGCGGGCGCTCAAGTATTGCCGGTTTCCAGAGATACCTACTATCAAGATGCGTGCCTGCGTGTTTGGTGGTTCAAGTTGCTTAAAAATCATTTGCTTATATATCTCATTAGGGTGCTTGTTGGCAAATTGTGTCAATATTGGCGGGCTGGGGTGACGAAATTGACGGAGGTGGTATGGGCGAACATTCCTTGGGTGAACTGATTTCCTTTCTCGAGGGCTTGCCCGAGCCGCGTATCGTGATGAGCGCCGATTACCGGATTGTTGCGGCCAACGCAGCCTATGTTCGCGATTTTGGGGGCGGCCGCCTGATCACCGGACGGACCTGTTACGAGGTTTCGCATCATTTTGACGTGCCCTGTGACCAGGCTGGCGAGTCGTGCCCGCTCAAGCAGAGCCAGAAGTCGGGGGCGCCGCAACACGTCCTCCATCTGCACCACACGCCGCGCGGCGAAGAGCACGTCGCCGTTGAAACCACGCCCATTCGAGACGAAAACGGACAGGTCGTCTATTTCGTCGAGACCATGCGCGTCGTTCGCCAGGCCAGCAGCCGTCCGGCGGCGCAAGGCCTGGTCGGCCGTTCGCCGGCTTTTGTCGGCATGCTGGAAAAGGTTTTGCGCGTCGCCAATTCCAATGCCTCGGTGCTGCTCCTTGGCGAAACCGGTACCGGCAAGGAGTTGATTGCCCGCGCTGTCCACGAAGCCAGCGCCCGGGAGGATGGCCCCTTCGTTGCAGTCGACTGTGCCGGGATGACCGAAAACCTGTTCGAGAGCGAACTCTTCGGTTACGAAAAAGGCGCGTTTACCGGCGCCACCCACCGCAAGCAGGGGCTGGTCGAAGCAGCGGCGGGAGGGACGCTGTTTCTCGACGAAATCGGCGAACTGCCGCTGGTCCTTCAGGTCAAGCTGTTGCGCCTGCTTGAAACCGGGACTTATCGGCGGGTCGGCGGTCTGGACTGGCTGCCTGCCGATTTTCGGCTGGTGGCGGCAACGCACCGCGATCTCCGCGCCATGGTCCACGCCGAAACCTTCCGGCGCGACCTGTATTTCCGCATCAACACCTTTCCGGTGCATGCCCCGGCCCTGCACGAACGTCCGGCAGATATTCCCCTGCTGGCAGTTTCCCTGCTCGAACGCGTCGATCGCCAGCCGGGCCGAAAGTTCACGCCAGAGGCGCTGGCCTGGCTGAGCGGCCGGCGTTACAGCGGCAACATCCGGGAACTGCGCAACCTGATCGAGCGCGCCACCTTGCTGGCTGATGGCGATCTGATCGACCTGCCGCATCTTGAAGATATGGCTGAAGACTTGCCTCCGGCCTTACCGGCGAATGACGATGCATTCCGTGTCGACCAGGTCATTGAGCTCGATACGCTGGAGCGGCGTTACCTGAACTGGGCGAAGGAACGCGACGGACTCGACACCGTCGAACTGGCCGCGTGTCTCGGGGTCAGCCAGCGCACCTTGTATCGCAAGTTACAGGGCTTGAAAGGCAACTGAGCCATTTGCCCATACGGGCACGCTAGTCGCATCGACGATTTTATTTTTGGGTCAAAATTCCGGTTGACCGTGGCAAGAGCCAGAAAAACATCAAGTAGCCACCCGTGCGCGCTCGCCGAGGAAAACTGTTGTCGCCGGCGAGTGTGTAAATGGCCAACTGGTCTTGATTTACCATTTCTTACAATCAGCCAGACAGCCTTCCCTATAATCGCAAACGCCTATTTCTTTGGCATTTTTCTCGGCAGCGGGGGCGATTTTGCACAGGCCGGAGGAAGTGCCGTTTTTTTGTTCAAATAAAAACACTGCTCATGAAAAAAACAATACTTGTCTCGCTTCTGGTCTCGGCTGTTTTTCCTGCCATCGCACAGGTTTCACCGGTGCAAACATCGGCCCCCGCGACCCTGAAAGAAGTAGCGCAACGAGCGGTGTTGAACAGTCCTGAAGTGACCTCGAAGTGGCACGCCTACCGGGCGGCCGAAGAAGAAATTGGTGTTGCGCGAGGAGGCTACCTGCCGCGC
>JAAXVL010000011.1 GCA_013335535.1 Azonexaceae bacterium | reverse complement strand
CGAAACAGTCGGGATCGACAGCCGTCGCCCTGACCTCTGCCCAGGTTTCCGGGGTGTACCAGGTGACGCCGATAACAAGCGACTGGGTGCGGCGCTTGGCCTTGATGCTTTGATAGAGCGTGGGTTTTCTCATTATTAGGTGAGATGACGGAAATGGTTGAGGAATGACTGGCGACGAAAGAGGTGAAGCCCCCCACGCAAAACCAGTGCCATCCCCCCCTCCGCCAAGGCCGACGTGCTGCCTGTTGTCGTTGGCAGAAGGCCGAATCTCGGCCTTCTGCCGAAGACCAAATCAGTCCCAGGCCAGCGCCCCGCCTGTCTGGTATTCGGTGACACGCGTTTCGAAAAAGTTCTTCTCCTTGCGCAGATTGGCTTGCTCGTCGAGCCAGGGCAGGACGTTTTCGGCGCCGGGGAAAGGCTCGGCGACACCGACCTGGCGGGCCCGGCGGTTGGCGATGAAGCGGAACTGCTGGACGTGCAGTTCGGCGTTGTAGCCGAGGATGGGCTCGCGCAGGATGTAGCCGGCGTAGGCGCTTTCGGCGGCCTCGGCTTCGTCCCATAGCTCGCGCAGGGCGTCCGGGTCGAGCGTCAGGTTTTCTTCGATCAATAGTTCACGGATGACGCGGATGCCGAAGGCGCAGTGCAACACCTCGTCGCGCATGATGTATTGCAGCTGCTCGGCGGCGCCTTTCATCAGGCCGCGCCGTTGAAGGGCGAAGACGGGGGTGAAGCCGTTGTAGAACCAGCAGCCTTCGAAGATCACGGCAAAGAAGAAATAGGAGAGCGCGAATTCGTGCAGGTTGGTGCGGTCGGTGAGGTCGAAATCGGCACGCATGACCCGCTCCAGCCGGCGATTGGCGAGTGCGATCTTGCCGTGGATTTCGGGCACGACGCGGTAGCGGTTGTAGATTTCCTGCTGGTCGAGGCCGAGGCTTTCGATGCAGTGCTGGTAGGTCCAGGTGTGCAGCGCTTCCTCGTAGACCTGGCGGGCTTGGTAGATCTGCAGTTCCGGCGCGCTCATCTTTTCCATGACGGCCAGGCCGATATTGCGCATGGCCAGGATGTCGGAGGTCGTCAGGTAGGCCAGGACGTTTTCGAAGACGTGGCGCTCGGCGGCGGAGAGCTTGTGCTGGTAGTCGTGCACGTCCTGCGCCATGCCGATTTCGAGCGGCGTCCAGTGGTTGCGGTTGGCCTTGAGGAAAAACTCCCAGGCCCACGGGTACTTGAACGGGGCGAGCTGGTTGATGTCGGCCTTGCCGTTGACGATGCGCTTGTCGGCGGCGTTGGTTGGGGCCAGGCTGGCGGCGTCGGGAGTTTCCATTTTTGGCGAAAATTTCCGGTTGACCGTTGGAATAGGCGGATTGGCGGTGGGAACCGGGGTATCCCAGTCGTCGAAGCGAAAAGCGGCGTTCATGTTGGTCTCTCGTGAAATGGGTTATCAGGCGCCGAAGGCGGTCATCGTTTGCCGCAGCTCTTCGAGGCCCTTGAGCAGATCGGGGCCGGGATGGGTGAAGTACTCGCCGGTCAGCGGCAGGATGGGGATGCCCGGTTTGGCGATGGCCGGGTTGCAGCTTTCGCCCCGGCGGCTTTGCAGGGCAAAGATCAAATCGGGCTGGCGCCGGTCTATCCAGGCGGCGACGTCACCATCCGGCGTATCGGGCTTGAAGTTCCGGATGCTGTCGTGGTCGGTTACGACAGCGAAGCCAGCGGCGGAAAAGATTTCGTGCAAGGTCGTGCCCCGGCCGAAGGAATACGGCGCATCGCTGCAGGCCGAGAGGATCAGCACGCGGCGCTGGCGGCTGTCGACCAACGCGGCAGCGCGCCAGTCGGCGGCGAATTTATCGACGCGACGGTCAATGTCGGCGACACCGGCTGCCCGGCCGATGTCGCGCAACATCGCCTCGACCCCGGCCATGCCGCGAAAGCCGCCGACCCGCAGCGCCTTGGCACCGGACGGCGTCGCCTCCGTCACTTTGGCGGCCGGCGTCCATTCCGAAAAGATAATTAGATCTGGCGCCAGCATGTCGATCACTCCGGCATCCGGGTCGATGACACCGCCGGTGTCCGGCCGGGCCAGGGTGTCGTAACGACTGACACCGACGATGCACTCGGTCAGCCCCAGCCAGTCAAGGGCGCGGCTGATGTAAGGCGACTGGCTGACGATGCGCGGGCAGTCGGCGGCCTCGGCGAGCCCGGCCGAGAGGGCTAGACAGAGCAAGGCAATGTGGCGGAATTTCATGGTTTTCCTTTGGCTGGGATTCATTGGCATGCCTCGCATTCGGGGTTGTGGCTACGGCCGCTGCGCTTAACCTGGCAAGCCAGGTTAGCCTGCGCTGCAACCCGTCGAAGAAGTTGGTCGAGTTTCATTGGCATGCCTCGCACTCCGGGTTGTCGATCGAGCAGAATTTCGGTTCTTCCGGCACCGCCGCCTCGTCGCGGCCGCCCGCTTTCTCAGCCTGGCTGGCACCCAGCGTGCGCAGGTAGTAGGTCGTCTTTAAACCGCGTAGCCAGGCCAGCTTGTAGATTTCGTCGAGCTTCTTGCCCGAGGGCAACGCGAGATACAGGTTCAGCGACTGCGCCTGGTCGATCCATTTCTGGCGGCGGGCGGCGGCTTCGATGAGCCAGACCGGGTCGATCTCGAAGGCCGTCGCGTAGCGCGCCTTGAGTTCGTCCGGCACGCGCTCGATGCGGGCCAGCGAGCCGTCGAAGTACTTGAGGTCGGCAACCATGACTTCGTCCCAGAGATTGAGCGCCTTGAGGTCGCGGACCAGCGCGTCATTGACCACGGTGAATTCGCCGGACAGGTTGGATTTGACGTAGAGGTTCTGGTAGGCCGGCTCGATGCTGGCCGAGACGCCGACGATGTTGGAAATGGTCGCCGTCGGCGCAATCGCCACGCAGTTGGAGTTGCGCATGCCGTAGCGGGCGATGCGTTCTTCCAGCCCCTTCCAGTCGAGTCTGGAATCACGGTTCACCTCAAGGTGGCCGCCCCGTTCGTGGGCCAAAAGCTCAAGGGAATCGAGCGGCAGGATGCCCTGATCCCACAAGCTGCCGGTGAAGCTCGAATAGCGGCCGCGCTCGCGGGCCAGTTCATTCGACGCCGAGTAGGCGTGGTAGCAGACGGCTTCCATGGTCTGGTCGGCAAATTCGATAGATGCGGTCGACGCGTAAGGCAGGCCGATTTCGTACAGGCAATCGGCGAAGCCCATGATGCCGAGGCCGACTGGCCGATGCCGCAGGTTGGCGTTGCGCGCCTTGGGCGTCGCGTAGAAGTTGATATCGACGACGTTGTCGAGCATGCGCAACGCGGTGGTCACGGTGCGGGCCAGCTTGGCCTGATCCAATGCGCCGTCCTTCAGATGCGCCAGCAGATTGACCGAGCCGAGGTTGCAGACCGCGGTTTCCTCGTCCGAGGTATTCAGCGTGATCTCGGTGCACAGGTTGGACGAATGCACGACGCCGACGTGCTGCTGCGGCGAGCGCAGATTGCAGGCATCCTTGAAGGTGATCCACGGATGGCCGGTCTCGAACAGCATGGTCAACATCTTGCGCCAGAGCTGGACGGCGGGAAGCTTCTTGTGCAGCTTGAGTTGCCCGGCAGCGGCCTGCGCTTCGTAAGCGACGTAAGCGGCCTCGAATTCGGCGCCAAATTTCTCGTGCAGATCGGGCACGTCGACCGGCGAGAACAGCGTCCATTCGCCGTTCTCATGTACCCGCTTCATGAATAGGTCGGGAATCCAGTTGGCGGTATTCATGTCGTGCGTGCGGCGGCGCTCGTCGCCGGTGTTCTTGCGCAGGTCGAGAAATTCCTCGATGTCGAGGTGCCATGTTTCGAGGTAGGCGCAGACGGCGCCCTTGCGCTTGCCGCCCTGGTTCACGGCGACCGCCGTGTCATTGACCACCTTCAAAAAGGGAATGACACCCTGGCTCTGGCCGTTGGTGCCCTTGATCCGGCTACCCAGCGAGCGCACCGGCGTCCAGTCGTTACCCAGGCCGCCGGCGTATTTCTGCAGCAGGGCGTTCTCCTTGATAGCCTGGTAAATGCCGTCGAGATCGTCGGCGACGGTGGTCAGGTAGCACGACGACAGTTGCGAATGCAGCGTGCCGCTGTTGAACAGCGTCGGCGTCGAGCACATGAAATCGAAGCTCGAAATCAGGTCGTAAAACTCGATGGCGCGCGCTTCGCGGTCGATTTCGTTGAGCGCCAGGCCCATTGCGACGCGCATGAAGAAAATCTGTGGCAGCTCGATGCGGCGCCCTTCGATGTGCAGGAAATAGCGGTCGTACAAGGTCTGCAGGCCGAGGTAACCGAACTGCAGGTCGCGCTCCGGCTTCAAGGCAGCGGCCAGGCGTGGCAGATCGAAGCTGGCGAGACGCGGGTCGAGCAGTTCGGCAGCGATGCCGCGTTGTATGAATTTTGGCCAATATTCCCGGTTGACCGTGGCAAAGTCCTCCACCGCTACCGGCGCACCGACGACCTCGGCGCTCAGGCTGGCCAGCAGCAGGCGGGCGGTGGCGGCGTTGTAGCCCGGCTCGCGCTCGATCAGCGTGCGCGCGGCGAGGATCAGGGCCTGCTGCACATCGACCATGGCGACGCCGTCGTAGAGATTGACCAGCGCCTGATCGAGAATGGTCCGCGCCGAAACGCTTTCGCCCAGCCCGGCACAGGCGGCTTCGCAGGTTTTGAGCAAGGCGGCGATGTCGAGCGGCTGGCGCTGGCCATCGACCAGAACGTGCAGCACCGGCGCCCCGGCCACCTCGCCCAGGCTCGCCCGCTCGGCGGCACGGCGCTCGCGGTAGAGCACGTAGGCGCGCGCAACATCGTGCTCGCCGGCGCGCATCAAGGCCAGTTCAACCTGATCCTGGATGTCCTCGATATGCACTGTGCCGCCTTCGGGCAGGCGGCGGGTCAGCGAGTTCACCACGATCTGCGTCAGGCGGGCAACGACCTCGCGCAGGCGCGACGACACCGCACTCTGGCTGCCCTCGACAGCGAGAAAGGCCTTGCTCAGGGCAACGACGATCTTGTCGGCGTCGAAGGCAACGAGCGCGCCGTTACGACGGATGACTTGCAGGGCGGCTAGCGCGAAAGTGTTAGCAGCGGAAAGAGACTGGACATTGGATGGCAAGGCGATTCTCCGTATCGGGGGGCGGAGAACCGAGTGCGTGGCCGGCCGGCGTACGCAGGCCAACACAGCGGGAGCAAACCCGGCAACGGCTGGAGACGACGGACAAACGGCAATAGACCACGCAAAAACCTCTCGTCAGGGACACCCCGCCCCAAAACCATGAAAGAAATTTGTCGTGGCAGGTCTCCTGGCTCTCGGTTCATCGCGCTTCAGCAGCCTTCCCAGTCCGAAAACCAGTGGCAGTGAGGCGAAGCGCTCGCCGATTACAGTTGCGGGGGCAGCCCCGGAGTTCAGACCTTGCGGCCTGGCACCGGATTCCCGTTTTAATCCCCCGAAAGGGAACCATCAACGGCGCCGAGTTTAACGACGACGCATGACATGGTCAATACAAAAACACTAGATGCAGCACCCAGCAAGCACCAACACACTACCGGTAGTGTTTTTTGGCATAGGCGGCGCCATAACAAGCCGTCCGTGAGAAAATCCACCCCATGCGTCCCCTAGCCTTCGTCGACCTCGAAACCACCGGCGCCACCGCCACCCATGACCGCATCACCGAAATCGGCATCGTCGAAGTCGATGCCGACGGCAGCGTTCGCGAGTGGCAACAGCTGGTCAATCCCGGCATGCTCATTCCGCCCTTCATCGAGCAGCTGACCGGCATCAGCAACGACATGGTGGCCGAGGCGCCACCGTTCGAAGCCGTCGCCGCCGAAACCCTCAAGCGCCTCGAAGGCCGGCTGTTCATCGCCCACAATGCGCGCTTCGACTACGGTTTTCTCAAAAACGAATTCAAGCGCATCGGCGTCACTTTCCGGGCGCCAGTGGTGTGTACCGTCAAACTCTCGCGCACGTTGTTTCCCGAGCACAAGCGGCACAATCTCGACAGTCTGATCGAACGCCACGACCTGCAGGCCAATGCCCGCCACCGGGCGCTGGCCGACGCCCAATTGATATTTCAATTTTGGCAAAAAATTCGGGTTGACCGTAGCAACGAGCAAATCGAGGCCGCACTCAAGGCGCAGAACGCCCACCCCAGCCTGCCGCCGCATCTCGACGCCAGCTTCATCGAAGACTTGCCCGAAGGCCCCGGCGTTTACCTGTTCTACGGTGAAAACAACCTGCCGCTCTACGTCGGCAAGGCCAAGGACATCCGCCAGCGTGTGCTCTCGCACTTCGCCGGCGACCATAGCGCCGCCAAGGAAATGGAGCTGGCCCAGCAGGTCAAGCGCATCGACTGGATCGAAACAGCTGGTGAAATCGGCGCCCTGCTCAAGGAATCGGCGCTGGTCAAGCAATTGAAACCGTCGCACAACCGCCTGCTGCGCAAGAACGACGAAGCCTGCACGTGGACGCTGGTCGACGAAGGCGAAGGCTGGCTGCGCCCACAACTGATGGCCCTGGCCGATATCGACGCCGGCCTGAGCAGCGCCTGCTACGGCCTGTTCAAGACGACCAAGGAAGCCAACACCGTGCTGCGCACCCTGGCCGAATCGCACAAGCTGTGTGACGTCCTGCTCGGATTCGAAAAAGCCAAGCCCGGCAAACCCTGTTTCGGCCACCAGGTCAGGCGCTGCAAGGGCGCTTGCGTCGGTGCCGAGCCTTACGCCAAGCACACGGTTCGCCTGATCTCCGCCCTCGTCAGCCTCAAGCTCGTTGCTTGGCCCTTCACCGGCCCGGGACTGGTGCGCGAAGGCGACGACATCCACCTCATCGAAGGCTGGCGCTACCTCGGCACCGCCACTTCGGAGGACGAACTGCACGCCCTGCTCGACAGCCCGCGCCCGGCCTTCGACCGCGACATCTACAAAATCCTGACCAAATACGTCGGCAAGATGATTCCGCTATCATCGAGCCGTACAACCCAACCGGAACGCTCATGAAAACCGCCGCCCTTGTTCTCGCCGCACTCTCCACCTTGTCCCTGCCCGCCGCCGCCGAAGAAATCGGCTGCGCGACGACGACCTGGAAGCTGATTGGCGCCAATCACCGCGTCTGCATCTACGCCTACGACGACCCGAAGATTCCCGGCGTCGCCTGCCACGTCAGCCAGGCCCGCACCGGCGGCGTCAAGGGCAGCTTCGGGCTTGCCGAAGATCCGTCGCAGTTTTCGCTGGCCTGCCGCCAGATCGGCCCGATCACCCTGCCCGCCAAGCTCTCTGAAGACGAAATCGTGTTCAGCAACGACACCTCGATTTTCTTCAAGGAAACCGATGTCCATCGCTTCTACGACCAGAAGCGCAATGTCCTGATCTACATGGCGATCAGCCGCAAGATCATCGAAGGCGCGCCTGCCAACGCCATCTCGACCGTGCCGATCCAGCCCTGGGGCGGCAAGTAAAGTGAAGACCGCGCGCAACGAGATCGCTCCTTACATCACCAAGGACGGCTCGGAAATCCGCGAACTGCTGCACCCGGCCCACCATGGCGCCCGCAACCAGAGCCTGGCCGAAGCACTGGTGCCGGCCGGTTGCACGACCTTGCTGCACCGCCACGAGGTCACCGAAGAGATTTACCACGTCACCGGCGGCACGGGGGTCATGATGCTGGGCGCCGACAAATTCCCGATCGGCCCCGGCGACAGCGTGCTGATTCCGCCTGGTACGCCGCATTGCGTGACGAATACCGGCGATGCGGCGTTGATCATCCTGTGCTGCTGCGCGCCAGCCTATGCGCACGACGATACCGTTTTGCTCGACGCGTCGGTGTAGGGAATACGGCAGCCTGTTTCAATTTTGGCCAATTTTTCCGGTTGACCGTGGCATTCGGCGCCCGGTAAGAAATTGATACAAATCGTCGCAAAAACACCCATTGAAAAACCGGCGAACGGGACAAAACTAGACTCCTGCTGATTTTGCAAAAGGAGTGACCGATGCAGACTGATCCCCATTGGCAAGAACAGACTCTTGCCCGCTTCATTCTGGCATCCCGCCAGCACCTTGGCCTCATGCAGGCCCCTGCCCGCCTTGCGCCACCCCGCCGCGTTGCCGGATCGACCCGCAAGCTGCTGCGTTCGCTCGTCGTCGCCAGTTCCCTCGGCGCCTTGTTCGGCTCCCCGGCGTTTGCCGGCGAGGCCAGCCGCGAACCGGCCAAACGCAGCCCGAACGAGCACGGCGCCCGGGTCAAGGCCGACGCGAGCGCCGCCCAGGCGCACCGGCTTTCCCTGCACGGCCGAAACCGCTGATCAATCCCCAAACCCGCCTAACAAGAGGACATCATGAAACGTAATTCACTGAAAATGACCGTCGCCGCCCTATCCGTTGCGGCCGCCCTCGGCGGCGCCTATGCGATTGGCCAGAACGCCCCTTTCAGCAACGCCAATGCCGCCACCCAGCCGATGCCTGCCGCGACAGCCGTCGCCACCCCGGCCGTCAGCGTCGCCATCCCCAACGGCCTGCCCGACATGCGCAGCATCGTCGCCAGCAATGCCCCGGCCGTCGTCAATATCAGCGTCACCGGCACGCGCAAGACGGCGGCCAGCGGCCCCGATCTCCAGCAAATGGACCCGAACGACCCGTTCTATCAATTCTTCCGCCACTTCCGCGGCCAGATGCCGGAAAGCAACCAGCCGCTGCATGGCCTCGGCTCCGGCTTCATCGTCACCGCGGACGGTACGGTGCTGACCAACGCCCACGTCGTCGACGGCGCCGAGGAAGTCACCGTCAAGCTCAGCGACAAGCGCGAATTCAAGGCCAGGGTGCTTGGCCTCGACAAAGCCAGCGACGTCGCCGTCCTCAAAATCGATGCCAAAAACCTGCCGACGGTCAAGATCGGCACCTCGCTGCAGACCCAGGTCGGCGAATGGGTACTCGCCATCGGCTCGCCCTACGGCTTTGAAAGCAGCGCCAGCGCCGGCATCGTCTCGGCCAAGTCGCGCAACCTGCCGGACGGCAGCTACGTGCCCTTCATCCAGACCGACGTCGCCGTCAATCCCGGTAATTCCGGCGGTCCGCTGTTCAACATGAACGGCGAGGTGATCGGCATCAACTCGCAGATCTACTCGCGCAGCGGCGGCTACCAGGGCCTTTCCTTCGCCATCCCGATCGAAGTGGCGATGAATGTCGAAAAGCAGATCGTCGCCCACGGCAAGGTCCAGCGCGGCAAGCTCGGCGTCAGCATCCAGGAGGTCAATCAATCGCTGGCCGACACCTTCGGCCTGGCCAAGCCGGCCGGCGCGCTGGTCGCCTCCGTTGAAAAAGGCAGCCCGGCGGCCAAGGGCGGGCTGGAACCGGGTGACGTCATTCTCGGCATCAACGGCAAGACCATCGAGAGCTCCGGCGAACTGCCCGCCGCCGTCGCAATCAAGCAGCCCGGCGAAACAGCCCGCCTGCAAGTCTGGCGCAAGGGTGAAACGCGCAACGTCGACGTCAAGGTCGGCAGCTTCGGCGAGGAAAAAGTGGCATCCAGCGAAGCGCCCTCTGCCGACAAGGGCCGCCTCGGCGTCGCCGTCCGCCCGCTGACCCCGGAAGAACAGCGCCAGGCTGAAGTCAAAGGCGGCCTGCTCGTCGAACAAGCCAGTGGCGCGGCCGGCCGGGCCGGTATCCGCCCGGGCGACATCATCGTTGCGGTCAACGGCCAGCCCATCGGCGACATCGACCAGCTACGCGGCATCATCGCCAAATCGGGCAAGAAAGCCGCCATCCTGATCGAACGCGGCGATTCACGAATATTCATCCCGGTCGACCTCGGTTAAACGACAAAAAGGCCGTTCGGATGAACGGCCTTTTTTCTGGAACGACGGCCCATCGACCATCAAGACGGCAGACCCCATCGCCAGCCGGCGGCGGCCGTAAAATACCTGTAATAAACAACTGTTAGAGTCCGCCTCGCTGGAGACAATCACAACACGGATCTGACATGACAAACAAAATTGAAGAACTTCGCCAGAAGGCGATTCAACTGTGCGCCGAGCACGGCGTTACGGTGCGCTCCTACGGGCAAGCCTGGTGGTTGCTTGGCAACGGAATCAATCGCGTCGTAGCCGAACTGGCAGGTTTGTGTCGCACCGACATCACTCCGCTGGCCATCGCCGAGCGCTAGGCGTCCGCCAAAACCAAGCACAGCAAGCCCTGACCCCGCTGGCAGATTCGACACCCAGCCAATAACGCCACGAGATCCAGCAAGTCGCTTTCACCCCTCCTCTGGCGTGGATTCAGACTCCCGACCGCGGCTCCGCTTGATCGTTATCAAGACTCAATTTGCCCGGATCCAGCCCTGCTTGGTGCTTTAGACCCCCCTTGATTTTGATCAAAGCAGGAAAGCCCTGGCTTGCGACATTGCCGGTCCTTATTCAAATTCTGAGAGGACCAAGGGAGTCATGATTTCAAGAAAATTCAAACGTGGCGGTCTGGCTGCACTGCCGCTTCTGGCAATACTTGTCCAGTTCGCTTTTGCTGAAACGCCTGCCGCACACGGCGATGGTGCGATGCGCGACTACCAGTCGGCAGGCGGTTCACCGCTGGCTGACGTGAAGATGCACCAGGACATCAATCCGCTGGCCCCTAAAATGTCGGAATCCGAGTTCGACAAGGCCAAGCGCATTTTCTTCGAGCGCTGCGCCGGCTGTCACGGCGTGTTGCGCAAAGGGGCGACAGGCAAGCCTCTGACCCCGGACATCACGCTTGAAAAGGGCCTGGAATATCTCAAGGTTTTCATCAAGTACGGCTCGGCCGGCGGTATGCCGAACTGGGGAACTTCCGGCATCCTCAGCGATGACGAAGTCGATCTGATGGCCCGCTACATCCAGCAGACACCACCTGCACCGCCAGAATTCGGCCTGAAGGAAATGAACGCATCGTGGAAGGTGATTGTTCCGGTCGACCAGCGGCCGAAGAAGAAAATGAACAATCTGAACCTGGAAAACCTGTTCTCCGTGACCTTGCGCGACGCTGGCGAGATTGCGCTGATCGACGGTGACAGCAAGAAGATCGTCAGCATCCTGAATACCGGCTACGCCGTGCATATTTCGCGCATGTCGGCGTCGGGACGCTACCTGTTCGTGATCGGCCGTGACGCCAAGATCAACCTGATCGACCTGTGGATGGAAAAACCGGACACCGTCGCCGAAATCAAGGTCGGCATGGAGGCGCGCTCGGTCGAAAGCTCCAAGGCCAAGGGATTCGAGGACAAATACGCCATCGCCGGCACCTACTGGCCGCCACAGTTCGTGATCATGGATGGCGACACGCTCAAGCCGCGCAAGATCGTCGCTACCCGCGGCATGACGGTCGGCACGCAGGATTACCATCCCGAGCCGCGCGTCGCCGCCATCGTTTCCTCGCACTTCAATCCGGAATTCTTCGTCAACGTGAAGGAAACCGGCATGGTCTATTCGGTCGACTACCGCGACCTGAACAACCTCAAGATCAAGATGATCGAAGCGGCGCCATTCCTGCATGACGGCGGTTTCGAGTCATCGCATCGCTACTTCATGGATGCCGCCAATGCTTCCAACAAGATCGCGGTCATCGATACCAAGGAAGGCAAGCTGGAGAAACTCGTCGAGGTTGGCAAGACGCCGCATCCCGGCCGTGGCGCCAATTTCGTCGATCCCAAGTTCGGACCGGTCTGGGCAACAGGGCATCTCGGCGACGAAAGCATCACGCTGATCGGCACCGACCCCAGGAAACATCCGGATAACGCCTGGAAGGTTGTGCGTACGCTGAAAGGTCTGGGCGGCGGTTCCCTGTTCCTGAAGACCCATCCAAAGTCGAAGAACCTGTGGGTCGACACCACGCTGAACCCGGAACCGGGCATCAGCCAGGCGGTTGCTGTCTATGACGTCAACAACCTTGAAAAAGGCAGTGAGCTGATCCCGATCGGTGAATGGTCCGGCATCAAGGATGGCCCGAAGCGCGTTGTCCAGCCGGAATACAACAAGGCTGGCGACGAAGTCTGGTTCTCCGTCTGGAACGGCAAAGACCAGGAATCGGCCATCGTTGTGGTCGATGACAAGACGCGCAAGCTCAAAGCGGTCATCCGCGACCCGAGGCTGGTAACGCCAACCGGCAAGTTCAACGTTTTCAACACGCAGCACGACGTCTACTAAGACCAAAGGAGGGGCAGAACTCCCCCTATTGGGGAGTTCTGCCCTTCCTGCGTTTTACTTAGTATGAGATCAGGACATATCCCGAGAAAGTCGCACCCATTGAACGCCCGCTTTAAAGATCCATCTCGTGCCCAGCGCGAATTGCTTTCCGGCAGCCAGTTATTCGGTGGGCTAGCACCAGCCGTGATTGATGAGTTAGTCACCGCGAGCCGGGTTCTTGAGCTTTCCGCCAACAAGACCGTGTACGAGGCCGGCGATCCGATTCGTGAAGCGCACCTGTTGTTCAACGGTAGCGTCAAACGCAGCGCAACGATTCCCGGCGGCGCCGTCAAAGTGCTTGAGCTGGTGCAGAGTGAACAACTCCTGAGTCTGGGAGAGCTGTTCAGCGCCACGCACTATGCCTCCACCTGCTCAAGCATCACCCGAACCCTGCTGGTAGCTATCGATATTCGCAAATTGCGCGCCGCCATCCAAAACCACTACGAGCTCAGCAATCGGATCATCACGGCCCTGGCCCAGCGCCAGTTTGCGACAGAATTCGGTGCCGTCACTCATCATTACGGACTGACGGGAGCGCAACGCTTGCTCGACTACCTGCTCGAAATGGCCGGTGAGCGAGCCGGGCTGGCGGGAGAAACAACGGTCGTTCTCAAGGCCAGCAAGAAAGTGATCGCCGCGCGCATCGATATGACGCCGGAGTCCTTTTCCCGTAACCTTCGCGAGCTCAGCGACAACGGCATTCTTGTCGTCGACGGCCGCAGCGTCCATATTCAGAACGCCGCCCTGCTCGATACGGTCAAAGGTGGCACGAAGCAGAGGCTCAGTTTCTACCGAAAGCGCAAAGGCAACGCCCTGGATGCCGAGTCGCCCTTGTCGGTGGGCATGCTGGTCAACATGAGTGGCCGCCTGCGGGTTCTTTCCCAGCGCATGGCCATCTGGTGGTGCATGATGGTTTCCGGCATTGCTCCACAAAAAGCGCTCATCAAGCTTCACCAGTTGGACAAGGAGTTTGAGCGCAACCTGGACCTTCTTGACCAGCACGAACTGGCGGTCGAGTTCGCCGATAAACTCAGTCCGATCAAGACGCTGTGGCCGCGATACAGAGAGTTGATGCATGGCGATGAGATATCCGTACAACGGGTTGAAGCGGTATTCGAACTAAGCGAGGAAATACTTGAAGCGAGCGATGCGTTGACTCGCCATGTGGCTGATCTGAGGGGCCTCCCGGCCGCGCATTATGTCAATATCGCCGGCCGCAACCGCATGTTGTCGCAGCGCATAGGGAAGTTCTTCGTATTCCGCGAGTGGGCAAGCCTGGATGAAAGAATTGCCGCGCTGATACCGCCGTCCAGCATGGAATTCGAGCGCAATCTGCAGGCCCTGGAAAAAACCGGGAACACCCCTTTGGAAGTAGCGGCCCAGCTTCGTGTGGTCGCCAGCCAATGGCAAAAATTCATCCGCACCCTGTGTCCCGATATTTCCCATGTCGCCAAGGCCCAGCACACGCGCCTTGTCGTGGCCGAAGGCGAGCGCCTGCTACGCAGCGTCGACACCACCGTCAAGTTGTTTGAGCGCCTTACCCAGTAGAAAAACAACCGAGCAAATTGGCGCGGATGGCGGGTCTTGATCGTCGTCAATTCAAGGCATCAATCAACGGCGCATTCCAGCAGCACTGCCCTGGAGTTTTGATTCCCATCAAAGCAGAAACTCCCACAAAAGCGACATTAGCACCCCCAATATCAACGAAGGGTTCATCCAAATGAAAGCTGTCCAAATCGCAATGATGTTTGCCGTTGGTCTCGGCGTCTCCAGCCACGTGCTTGCCGACGAAGCGCTGGCCAAGGCCAAGAACTGCATGTCCTGCCATGCCATCGACAAAAAACTGGTCGGCCCGGCCTATAAGGACGTCGCCGCCAAGTACAAGGGCAATGCGGGCGCCGTCGATACGCTGGCCGCCAAGGTCAAGGCCGGTGGCAAGGGCGTCTGGGGCCAAATCCCGATGCCGCCGAACAATGTCACCCCGGATGAAGCAAAAAAGCTGGTGACCTGGATTCTGTCCCAGAAATAAGCAAACCCGCGGCTTCTCGCATTGGTGAGACAAGACAAGCCGGTCCCCCTGAAACGGAACTCCTCGCGGTTCCGTTTTTTGTGTCGATCCTGACACCGATAGTTACCCTTTTTATACAGATTGCACGATACCTCCCGTCGATAATCTAGTTTATGTTCCTGGAGGTATAAATGTCCCTGGCAAACTCAACCGAGATGACCTGTACTCGCTGGATGGCGCAGATCCGACTTCATAGCGGTCGCGACGTCGTGGTACATATCCATCGTGGCTCGCCGATCAGCGCTCGCGATGCGCTCGAAGCAGCCCGGCAATCCAGCAAGTTCGGAAAAGTTTCCACCATCAGCCCCGTTGGTCGGTGTCATACCCTTACGGATGACGACTAATAGCTTGAGCGGTAGTCACTGCGGTTTGGCGGACAACGTACAGAAACTGTCAGGCCACGAAAAGAAAAAGCCCCTTTCGGGGCTTTTACCGTACAGCCTATGCCAGGGCGAAAGCCGGCACAGCAACCATTAGTTCAGTTTTTCCGGGCTGCCGCAGCACTGCTTGAATTTCTTGCCGCTGCCGCAGGGGCACGGGTCGTTGCGGCCGGCTTTGTCGCCTTCGCGCTGGACGGCGCCGCCCGTCCGCTTGTTGCGCCAGAAGTTGTACAGGGTCTGCACGATGACTGGCAGGTTTTCCTGGATATCGGCGACCAGACGAGCTTCCTCAGCGGGTGGAAACCAGCGTTCGCCGCTCTTTTCGGCGTCTTCCTTGAGCATGCCGTTGAGCAGGAACAGAGGCTCGAGCAGTTCTGAGAGGTCGTCGGCATGCTTGCCGGCCATTTCGTACCAGTCGCCGGCCAGGCCGGCGCCGAATACATAGGAATCGGCCCAGGCTTCGTAGTCGTATTCGGTGCAGCTTTCGTCGAGCGGATAGAGCACCGGGGAGATCGTTTCATCGGCCAGCAGCGCGGCGGCGAGGTCGTTGTTGAGGCGCATGAGGAGTTCGAGCGCAGCTTCAACATCGGGGTTACCGCCGGCTTCGAGGCCCTTGCCGAGCGCTTCGGTCAGCCAGATGGCCGGGGGTACCGGCTCGGGAGCGCTGACGACGGCGCACAGCATGGCCTGGATTTCGTCGAGGCGCATGGCCTCGCCCTGGAAAACGTCGGCTTCGAGCAGTTCTTCAAGCCGGTCGAGATCGGCATCGGTCAGGGGTGTTGGGTTCATCGCGTTGGTCCTCGGCAATTGCAGAATGATAGCCCAGAACCGCCCTGCCCGCAGCCTCTGGCTGCTGCCTGACTAACTGGAAAGCACCTCGGCGGGCTAGTCCGCAGCGTCAATTTGGGGAGGCGCATCGACATCCTTGAGCACGCCGGGATCGTCAACCGGGCAAAGCAGCAACGCTTGCGGATCGGCTTCGAGAATGGATTTTCCGCCCTGATCGCCAGTCAGCGCCAATAAGGCGTCGAGATGCGCGGCGGAAAAGCCGACTGGGTGGCCCATTTTTCCATGGAATGCTGGCCGGGCCATCCTGGCACCTCCCTGCAGAGCACCAACGACGGCGTGGTAGCTGACCGGCTGGATGTAAGGCATGTCGGCCAGTGCGACCAGCCAGCCAGCGGCCTTGGGGCTGGCTGCAACCCCGCTGCTCAGGCTATGGCCCATGCCCTGCTCCGCCGCTGCGCAGATGACGGTTTCCAGCCCCTCCGCGGCGAGCAGGCTGGCCAGCGTCGTGTCGCCAGGGCGGATGACGACGATGGTGCGCGAACAAGCCGCAGCCAGATGGCGGGCCGAAGCGATTGCCATCGGCGTGCCATCTGGCAGTGGATGCAGGCGCTTGTCGGCCCCGAAACGCCGGCTGCTGCCCGCCGCGAGCAGGATGCCGACAATCTGGCTCATGCGGCCCGGCAGGCGTAGGGATCGGCCGTTTCCACGGTCAACCGGAAATTTTGTCCATTTTTCAAAGCCGTCATTTCGGCCAGGATGGAGACGGCGATTTCCGGCGGCGTGCGGCTGCCGATGGGCAGGCCGACCGGGCCATGCAGGCGGTCTACTTCGGCCTGCGACAGGTCGAAATACTGCAGCAGGCGTTCGCGGCGTTTGCTGTTATTAGCCTTGGAGCCGAGCGCACCAACGTAGAAAGCTGGCGATTTGAGTGCTTCAAGCAGCGCCAGATCATCGAGCTTCGGGTCGTGGGTCAAGGCCACGACAGCACTACGCGGGTCGAGACCGAGCTCCGTCACGGCATCGTCGGGCATCGCGGCGAGGCGCTCGGTGCCGGGGACGTCCCAGCCATCGGCGTATTCGCTGCGCGGGTCGCAGATGTAGACACGATAGCCGAGCGCCTGCGCCATGGTCGCCAAGTAGCGCGAAATCTGTCCGGCGCCGATGATGAGCAGGCGCCAGGCCGGGCCGTGCAGCGTGACCAGCGTCTTGCCATCCCACTGCTGGCTGTCGCCGGCGCTGCCGCCTTCGAGGCTGACCGCGCCGCTCGCCAACTCGACCCGACGCGTAACCAACTGGCCGGTACCGATGCGCTGGGCGAGCTGTTCGAGCAAGGCAGCATCCGGCGCCGGTTCGAGCACCAGTTCCAACGTGCCGCCGCAGGGTAGCCCGAAGCGATGCGCCTCGTCGGCCGTCACGCCGTAGCACAGCAAGCGTGGTGCCGAGCCATTGAACTCGCCGGCCGCAGCACGGCGAATCAGGTCATCCTCGATGCAGCCGCCGGAAACCGAGCCCTGCACCTGCCCGTCGTCGCGCAGGATCATCCAGGCGCCCGGCGGCCGCGGGGCGGAACCCCAGGTCCGCGCGACGGTGATCAGTGCGAAGCGATGCCCGGCCACGGCCCATTTGCGGGCCGCGTCGAGTACCTGCGTATCCAGGCTGTCCATGTCAGGCCACCAACTCGGTCGTATTGAACGGCAACTTGGTCAGGAACTTGCCGGTTGCCGCGGCAATGGCGTTAGCTACGGCCGGCGCCAGCGGCGGCACGCCAGGTTCGCCGATGCCGGTCGGGGCGGCGGATGAAGGCACGATATGAACTTCGACCTTCGGCATGTCGCCGATGCGCAGCAGCGGATAGCCATCGAAATTGCCCTGCTCGACGCGCCCGCCCTTGAGCGTTATTTCACCGCTCAAGGCTGCGGAAAGCGCAAATCCAACCGCGCCTTCGACCTGCGAACGGATGTTGTCCGGGTTGATCGCCGTGCCGCAATCCACCGCACAAACGACGCGGTCAACCTTGATCGAGCCGTCTTTCTTGACCGTCACTTCAGCGACCTGGGCAACAAAGGAGTTGAACGATTCATGGACCGCCACACCGCGCCCGCGCCGCTCACCGGGGGCGGCCTTGAGCGGCGTTCCCCAGTTCGCTTTCTCGGCCGCCAGCTTGAGTACGCCGGCATGTTTCGGGTGCTCGCTCAGCAGTTCAAGGCGCAGTGCCACCGGGTCCTTACCCATCGCCGCAGCGACCTGATCGAGGAAAACCTCGGTCGAGTAGGCGGTGTGCGAGGAACCAACCGAACGCCACCAGAGCACCGGCACGCCGATATCAGTTGGCGTGTGCAGATCGACCAGCAGGTTGGGGATGGCGTAGGGCAGATTGGAGGCGCCTTCGACCGAAACGTGGTCGATGCCATCCTTGACCATCACCGCCTCGAACGGCGAGCCGGTCAGGATCGACTGGCCGACCAGCCGGTGATGCCAGCCGACCAGCTTGCCGGAACCATCGAGCGCCGCTTCCAGCGTGTGGTGGAACAGAGGCCGGTAATAGCCGCCGCGCATGTCATCCTCGCGCAGCCAGACCAGCTTGACGGGGGCTTTGCCATTGATCGCCTTGACGATGTGCGCAGCCTCCATCACGTAATCAGAGTGCGTAGAAGCCCGGCGCCCAAAACTGCCGCCGGCGTAGAGCATGTTGAGCCTGACCTGCTCTGGCTTGAGGCCGAACACGGCGGCCACCCGGCCCTGATCGACGGTCTGGAACTGCTCGCCGTTCCACACCTCGCAGCCATCGGCCTTGAGGTGCACGACGCAGTTCATCGGCTCCATCGCCGCGTGGGCGAGGTAGGGAAAATCGAAAGAGGCACTGACCACCTTGGCGGCGCCGGCAAAGGTTTTTGCCGTGTCGCCTTTGTTCGCGGCGATCAGGCCGGGCTTTTTGGCCATTTCCTTGTATTTGGCCAGAATTTCATCGCTGCCCAGCTTGAAGGCCTTGCTGTCGTCCCAGCTGACGGACAGGGCATCGCGCCCTTTCTTGGCACTCCACGTATCGGTGGCCAGCACGGCCACGCCCTGCGGAATCTGCACGACATCGACGACGCCCTTGATCGCCTTGGCCTTGCTCGCATCGAAGGACTTCACCGTGGCGCCGAACTGCGGCGGATGGGCCACCACTGCCACCAGCATACCGGGCAGAAAAACGTCCTGCGTGAATTGCGCAGTGCCATTGGTTTTGGCCGCGCTGTCCTTGCGCTTGGCCTGTTTGCCGATCAGGCGGAAATCCTTGGGGTCTTTCAGTTTGACCTCGGTCGGCACGGCTTCCCTGGCGGCATCGAGCGCCAGTTCGCCAAAACTGGCCTTGCGGCCGCTGCCGGCATGGCTGACCACACCGTCGCGCACGACGATCTCTGCCGCGCCGACATTCCAGCGTTTGGCGGCAGCCGAAACCAGCATGGCCCGCCCGGCGGCGCCGGCCTTGCGCATCTGGTCCCAGGAATTGGCCATCGCCGTGCTGCCGCCAGTGCCCTGTGATGGCCCCCAGAAGGTGTTGTTGTAGCGCTTGGCATCGGCCGGCGCCCCTTCAACGCGAACATGCGCCCAGTCGGCATCCAGTTCGTCGGCGAGAATGGTGGCCAGACCGGTGTAGGTGCCCTGCCCCATTTCGAGGTGCTTGGACATGACGGTGACACTGTTGTCGGCGCCAATTTTCAAAAACGCGTTAATTTCGGTGTTGACCGTGGCAACGGCACCTAATTTGCCAGCAGCAGCGGCTGCGACGGCCGGCAAGCAAAAGCCCAGCGTCAGGCCGGCGCTGCCTTGCAGGAAACGGCGGCGGCTGAGGTTTTCAATGATGATTTCGCTCATGATTTATCTCCTCAGGCCAGCGCTTTGGCAGCTTCGTGGATGGCAGCGCGGACGCGGACATAGGTGGCACAGCGACAAAGGTTGCCCGACATGGCGTTGTCGATATCGGCATCGGTCGGCTTGCGGTTCTGGCTGAGCAGCGCCACGGCACTCATGATCTGGCCGGACTGGCAATAGCCGCACTGCACGACATCGAGCTTGCGCCACGCCTCCTGGACGACCTTGCCGACGCGCTCGCTATCGACCGCCTCGATGGTTCTGATCTTGCGCCCGACCACCGCCGACACTGGCGTCGTGCAGGCGCGTACCGGCGTGCCATCGACATGCACCGTACAGGCGCCGCACAGGGCCTGGCCGCAGCCGTATTTCGTCCCGGTCATCTGCAGCGTGTCGCGTAGCGCCCACAGCAGCGGCGTATCGGGCGCCACGTCGAGTTGGTGCGCCTTGCCGTTAATAGTCAGTTTGATCATCTGCATGCTCCTCGTCGGAATGGGATCGGCAGCCATCCCGTGGCGGCCGTTTGTGCGAATAGTGTGGGCGATGCTAGCTGGCAACCGATAACCCAATCGTGCAGACTTATTGCCTGATCCTCCAGAATCTGTCTGCAGCCTCTCGCCGGGCAGCGCCAAAACCGCTACGCTCCAGTCATGGATACTGCCGTTCTGACCACGCCCCGCCCGAATAATTCCAGCGCCATGGAAAATGCCGAACTGACGCGCCAGCGCGCCGAACTCGCGGCCCTCATCAGCCGCCACTGCCTAACGGATGGTGCCGCCGACACGGCCATCCCCAGCCTCAAGCTTTTCCGTGGATCGACCACCGACGTGCCGACCTGCGCCATCATGACATCGGTGTTCGCGATGATGGCCCAGGGCGCCAAGCGCATCACGGTCGGCGAGGATACCTACGATTACGACGCCGGCCAATATCTCATTTCGTCGGTCGATCTACCCATGTTTGCGCGCATCACCAAGGCCTCCGTCGCCGAGCCCTACCTTGGTCTGGCGCTCAATATCGACCCGCTGAAGATCAACGAACTGACTGCCGCCATGCCCAAAAATCGGGCCGTGGATGCCGTTGACCGTGGCATTGCCGTCGGCCTGCTCAGCGTCGACATCCAGAACACCGCCCTACGCCTCGCCCGATTGCTCGATACGCCAGCCGACATCCCGGTCCTCGCCCCGATCATTGAGCGCGAACTGCTCTACCGCCTGCTCGCCGGCCCGCTCGGCTCGCGTCTGCGCCAGGCTGCCGCCAGTGGGAGCCACAGCCACCAGATCGTCCGCGCCATCGACTGGCTCAAAACCAACCTCGACCATCCGCTCAGCATCGAACGGCTGGCCAGCCTGTCAAACATGAGCCGGTCGTCACTGCACCATCATTTCAAGGCGCTGACCGCCATGACGCCGCTGCAATACCAGAAGCAACTGCGCCTGCAGGAAGCCCGCCGCCTGATGCTGATCAGTGACACCGATGCCGCCTCGGCCGCCCATCACGTCGGCTACGAAAGCCCATCGCAATTCAACCGCGAATATCGCCGCATGTTCGGCGCCCCGCCGGGCCGCGATGTCGCCCAATTTCGCCAGAGCCAGACGGCCTGAACCTGCGCCGGCCACGTCTTCAACGACGGCCCTGCTCCGACGGGCTGCGTTACTGCATCAAATTGGCGTCTCTGAAGCAGGAGAAGGATGAGGAGTGAAGGCAGTCAAGACTCGTCGTACGACAGCAACTCAGGCCGAAGCCGGCGGTCGACCACTTGTCAATGAATGGCAGCGACGTGCCCAAAGCTGCCGGTGGCGTTGACTCATTCGGATGACAGGTTTCCTGCCGGTTACCGACGTTGAGGCGGCACGGTTTGAGTTGTGAGTGTTAATCCTGTCTAACCAGAAGATAGGAGCTATGAAACTTTCCCCCTTTAATCTCGGAAACAGCAAAGGAGCTTCCTGGCCTCAGCAATTTCACACGACCCACTGCTTCCGCTATCTCACCACCTGTTATCGTTTCTTTGACTTCTACAATTAGTGGTTCGGGGGCAATAAGGCGTAATTCAAGCGTTGTATTCGGAACGGCCGAACTTGAAACTTTGACGCTTGAGTTTGCCCCCTGGAAGGAAACAGAGTGCTGCAGAACTCCGGCAGCATAGACTTCGATTTTGGCGAGGTCTGCCGCGGATGCGGCGATTGGTGCGATCAGAAAAACAGCAAGAAGCAAGTATGTTTTCTTCATAATGTTGGTTCGTAACCGAGGAAGGTGAATTTTGGGTGGTCTAAGTGTGAATGGGGTTGGAAATTGCCA
This sequence comes from Azonexaceae bacterium, assembly GCA_013335535.1. GTDB lineage: Bacteria > Pseudomonadota > Gammaproteobacteria > Burkholderiales > Rhodocyclaceae > Azonexus. Next base: position 103,736 of record JAAXVL010000011.1, on the reverse strand, counting down.
ATCGAACAGAGGCTTCAAGTTTTCTGCCTGCCAAGCCAGCTAAGTGCAAGGTGTTGGTAGAGTTCTGGGCTTATCCTGGCGCTAACAATTTTGGCGAAAAATGACACGGCAATCAGGGCAATAGAGATCTTCGCCCAAAATGATTGCATGCCCCGCAAATTGTGAAGCGCCAGGGGCTGACGAGGGCTACTTGGCCTTCTTGGCAAGATCTTCTTTGGCGCGTGAGTCGGTGTAAGCCTTGATCGCCCATACCGCTTCCTGTGTAAAGACACTTTCGTATGCGGGCATCAAAAATCGACCTTCACCATTCTTCTTGCCATGCAGCACGATGTCCTTGTAGTAATCATCTGTGTCCTTGAGGCAGGAGGATTGTTGATCCATCGATGCCATGCCCAGACAATCCTTGGTAACTAGCAGCAGGTCGGGTGCTACGCCGCCAGACTCGGCATTCAGGCCGTGACATCCGGCGCAATTATGCAAATACCCGATGGCGCCGACAGCCACCGCTTTCTCGTTTCCGCGGTAAGGGTTCGGCAAGACCCATTCTTTGCCGAGCGAAGGCAAGCTAGATGTATCAACCGGGTGCGGCGTTACATCACCGTGCGCCAGCACCTCCAGTGCAGTCAGGCCAAAAAACAGACCAACGAACAAACCGACAAATGTCCTCATTTTCTGCATCTCAAAATCTCCGATTGCCATCAAAAATATATCTACGTCGTCATGCTCATATTTTGCAACCAGAGCCATCGTGCTAGCGCCACTTGTGCCACCAGGATGCGCGGTCCAGGGAGCAATTGGAACGTTCAAAAACCATTGCCCGTAATAACAATCTGCCCGCTAAGACTTCTGCATAAGCCCCAACTAATCACGAGGACAGTTACTTGTAAATCAACTCAATGCGCTGACTTCTACTCTGGCACGAAGGGGTTTCACAGGCCATCTTCTTGCCTCTCTGACCAAGCATGACTTGCCGAACTCTTGATTTCGGCACGCCTTGCTCACGGAGCATTTCTACGACAGCGTTCAGTCTTTCCTGCATGATGGCGAGTGAAAACGATCGGCTACCGATGCTGTCCAGATAGGCGCGGAGGACAATGAGACGTTTGGGATTCTGCTTCAGATATTCCGCATTCTGTCGAAGTACCTCTTTACTGTCCTCGCTTAACGCAGTGTCACCGTCTGAAAAAAATATGCTGCTGCCTGCCGATACGCTCTTCTCCTCCGAATGTATCGACACGACGGGATTGGGAGTTTTGCGTGCATCCGGACTACTTGCCGTATCAGAGGCAGAAGAGGGAGCCTTCGCAATACCGGTAGCCGCCCGGGTCTCCTCCAAAGAAGCCTGAGGAATCTGGCGGTGCATATCGGAAGAACATGCAGTGAGCGCAAGCAAGCTGACAAGAGGAATCCCCCTTGTCAGCTGCATCCATTGACGACTTGTTGGTCTATTGTCATTCATACAAATCAGCTTTGGTATGCACAACAGACCACAGATGATTATTCACCGGAGTAAGCGATGTCGGCACGGCGATTCTTTGCCCATGCAGCCTCATCGTGACCTTCGGCCACCGGTTTCTCACTGCCCAAACTCACGGTCTCTATTTGGTCGTCAGTAACACCGTAAGCACTCAGCGCCTGTTTTGTGGCATCTGCTCTTCGTTGACCAAGGGCAACGTTGTATTCCCTGCTACCGCGCTCGTCAGTATTCCCGCGAACAACGATCTTCACCCCCGGCTTTTTGGCCAGAAATTTGCCGTGTGCTTCAACGACGCTACGGTAATCCTGCTTGATGAGGTTGCTATCCAGATCGAAGTAAATACTACGCTTTGAAAGTGGATTGGCTGGATCATGCAAGGCAGCCAGTTCTGCAGCGGTTAGACCTATCGGGGCTACTGCGGCAACCGGACGAACCGGATCCGGGGCCGGTTGAGGCATTGGGGCCGTTGTCGGTGCATTCCCGGTTGTGGAGCAGGCTGCCACAAGGCAAATCGCCGACAAGAGGAGTGTTTGAGTGATTTTGTTAGACATTGAAATTTCAGTTGGAAATAGTTGTTCATCTACCCCAGCGGATTTGGCAAACCCCTGGCACGTATCCCAGCCCCTTGTCGGAATCATCAAGCATCCTGGGCATGGATCATTCATTGCTAGCACAGCGCATGCCACAAAACATGGCGCGCAACCTGCTGATTAATATACAAATTTATTTATACAACTCGACCCAATCAAGACCGGCGTTGCAAATAGCAACTTGCATAAAAGCATCTACCTGAGCCAACTGCCTGATTCGATGACAATACTAACCATTATCGAGCGTTGCATAATGCAACCTTACATGATGCATTTTTCAACACCATGAGATTCCTGACTTCACTCCATGCAAAAATACTGATCGGCTATGCCGTCGTAGGAATTCTTTTTGTCGGATTCATAGTCAATTCGCTGATTCAGTTCCGGCTACTTAGGGCGGAGCTCGGCAAACAAGCGGATATCGTGGTGTTTTTCGACATACTGAGAGATGCTCGGCGCCTGGAGAAGAATTTCCTCCTGTACGAGAAAAAGACCGATCTCAATGAGGCCATTGATAAAGCTGGTAGCGCCACCCAGTTACTTAGCAATATTGAAGTTGGGCAAAACACCGTCTCCGTTGGTGAAGCAAGAGCCGTATCTGCTTATCGGGACCGGCTTATTGAACTTGTGCGCGCGGAAGGTGAAAAATCCGTTCCACAGGATTTGCTGAAGGCAGTTTACCTAACAGGTAGCGCAGCGCTAAGGGTTGGGGAGCGATTAAATGCAGCAGCCCAGCAAAGCGTACAAGCGGCACTTCTTCGACACGAAACGAATTTACAAAGAAGCATCTGGGCCGGACTACTATTGGGTTTGATAATCGGCGTTCTGGTTACTCGGAGTGTCGTCCGGCCAATCCGCGAGATAGAGCGCAACCTTCAAAAGATCGCCAAGGGAGAAACTGGCCGACTGGCTGGAAACGACTTGGGAGACGAGGTGGCTTCATTGGCACAATCCATCAACGACACCTTGCAGGAGTTGGAAGCTCGCCAGAAAGCTGTCGCCCAATCTTCGCGTCTGGTTGCCCTTGGAACGATGCTCTCCGGCGTGGCGCACGAGTTGAACAACCCCCTCTCCAATATATCGTCCTCCTGCCAAATTCTTTTTGAGGAATGGCAGGAACTGCCAAGCGATCAAATTCAACGCTTATTAAGCCAGATAGACAATCAGGTACTTCGTTCACAACGCATAGTTTCTTCACTTTCCAACGATCCAGAAAGCAAGGCATTGCACCGGACCAAGGAGAATGTATATCGCCTGACCAAAGAAGCGACTGAATTGCTGCGGAACCAGGTATTGCCAACGGTGACGATCACAATCGATGCCGATAGGGAGATCGAGGCGATGGTCGATCGGACACGCTTTCAGCAGGTGTTAATCAACGTCATCAAGAACGCAGCGGAGGCTGTCAAGGCTGATGGAAACATCATCATTCGTGCGTGGCGTGAAGTATTCCCCGAGGGACGAGGGACAACCTGGGAGATCGAGGACGATGGCACGGGAATTACTGATGCCGTGGCCCAACGTATCTTTGATCCCTTCTATACAACCAAGCCAACTGGTCAGGGCGTCGGATTAGGGTTGTTCGTTGCCCACGAAATCGTTTCGCAACATGATGGGATCATCACGGCAGAGGGCGCACCTGGAGGCGGAACCAGGGTCTGGATTCATGTACCTGACCAGAGCCATTCAAATGAGACAGAAGATACGCCCGCAGAGTTACCACCAGAATCCCACGAATCAAAAGCTAAGCAATAACGAGGTACGGCTGCAGGTAGTTATCGAAAGTGAATCACATGGCAAATGAAGTGCGAATACTGGTTGTCGATGATGAGGAGATCGCTCGCCAGAACTTGATGCACGTTCTGGGACGCGAGGGGTGGCAGGTTGACTGTGCTGCTGATGGCGCCCAGGCGACGGCCTTGATAAACGCTAACCACTATCAACTGGTCCTGACTGACCTGCGCATGCCGGGAATAGACGGGCTCACCCTTTTGCATTCGATAAAAGAGCGAGATGAGGCTATTGAAGTCATCGTAATCACCGCTCATGCCAGTGCCGGTTCAGCCGTTGAAGCGATGCGTGCCGGCGCATTCTTCTACATTGAAAAACCGTTCCGGATTGCCGATGTCCGTAAAATCGTCCACGAGGCACTTGAAAAATGGCAACTAAAGCGCGAAAACTTCGCCCTGAAGGTCGAACTGGCTCAGAGCACCAACTCAAGCCGGATTGTTAGCTGTTCCGAGGTCATGCAACGCCTGCTGGCCACGGCAACTCAAATCGCTCCGACCGACTGCACCGTACTGATTCATGGAGAAACAGGGGTCGGGAAGGAGCTGATTGCACGGCACATCCACGAACGCAGCAATCGGGCATCTTCGCCATTTATTGCGATCAACTGCGGCGTTCTCTCCGAGGAGTTGCTGGCCAACGAACTATTTGGCCATGAGCGTGGCGCATTTACCGGGGCGGCAACCACAAAACCAGGGCTGCTCGAAGTTGCCGAAGGGGGTACCTTGTTTCTGGACGAGGTTACCGAAATGCCGCCGACCATCCAGGTCAAACTGTTGCGAGTTTTGCAGGAACGAGAATTCTCGCGACTGGGTGGAAGCCAGGTGATCAAAGCGAATATCAGGATATTGGCGGCAACCAACCGCAATCCACTCGAAGCCGTTACTGCCGGTATTCTGCGGCAGGATCTGTATTTCCGCCTCAATATTCTGGGCTTGGAAATTCCACCACTTCGTGAAAGAAAGGGGGATCTTGCTATCCTTGTGGCGCATCTCCTTTCCCGGCATGCTGTCCGGATGGGGAAGCCAATTCCGCAGATATCAAACGGTGCGATGATGCATCTCCTGAACTATGCATTTCCTGGAAATATCAGAGAGCTTGAAAACATCCTGGAGCGTGCGGTTGCCCTGTGCGGCACTCAATTAATCGACGAAACCTTGCTGCCGGAAAATGTGATTAGCGCACTTCCAGCGAATTCCAGGACATCTACTGATGCGCCGATCAAGACGCTGGCGGAGATGGAGCGAAAGCATATTCTCGATGTCCTGAAATATTGCGATGGAAACAAAGCCCAAGCCGCAAATGTCCTTGGCATCGATCGTGTTTCACTATGGCGAAAAGTGAAGAGTTACTCAAACGAATGAAGCAAAAATAGGTTGGCCAAACAGCTCTAAGTCGCTGCGCTGTCCTCGCTGACCAACGCTATTCCTTTCTGAATACTGACTCATAACCCGTCATTTCCGAAAGCCACCTGCACTTCCTCGTACCGCGGACAACTGACCAGATGGTCATTGACCATCCCGGATGCCTGCATGAAGGCGTAGCAAATCGTCGAGCCGACGAATTTGAAGCCGGCGCGAGTCAGGGCTTTGCTCAGAGCATCGGACTGCGCGGTTTTAGCGGGGACTTCGGCCAGCGATGAGCGGGCGTTTTTCACCGGAGCGCCGCCGACGAAAGACCACAGGAAATCGCTGAACGATTGGCCCCCGGCGGTCAGCGCCAGATAGGCCTTGGCGTTCTGGATGGTCGCGGCGATCTTGGCGCGGTTGCGGATGATGCCGGGGTCGGCCAGCAGGGCGGCGACTTTTTGCTCGTCGTAGCGGGCGATCTTGTGCGGATCGAAATTGTCGAATACCTGTCGGTAGTGCGCCCGTTTCTTGAGCACGGTGGCCCATGACAAGCCGGCCTGGGCGCCTTCGAGGATCAGGAGTTCGAACAGGGCGCGGTCGTCGCGCAGCGGCAGGCCCCATTCGGTGTCGTGGTACTCGCGGTAGAGGTCGAATCCTTCACACCAGGGGCAGCGTTCCATCGTCATGCATCCTTCTGCAAAAGGCGGAGTGTAGCGGTGTCCGTCACACACCGACAGTTTCTGGCCGGCTGCATGATTTTCGAATTCGCGGCTCAGTCGTTATGGAGGTCGCCCGCAGGCTGCGTACTGCGTTCCTGCATGAAGCGCCCTGGCGGCACGCCGAAGGCGCGCTTGAACATGGCCGAGAAGGCGGCCTGGCTGGCGTAGCCCAGTTCCGCGGCGACTTCGCCGTACGGGCGGCCGCGGCCGATCAGGTCGAGGGCCCGGGCCAGGCGCAATTGCTGGCGCCAGGCGCCGAAGCTCAATTTCAGTTCGCTGACGAACAGACGGGCCAGCGTCCGCTCGCTGGCGCCAACGCGGGCCGCCCATTCGGCCAGCGACAGCGCCGAAGCGGGATCGTCGATCAGAGACTGACACAAGGCTTGCAGGCGCCGGTCGTGCGGCATCGGCAGTCCCAGCGAGAGCGGCGGTGCGCGGCGGATTTCGGTGAGCAGCAATGCCGTCACCTGGCGCTGGCGCAGCGACGCATCCTGGCCGTCGCCATCAGCCTCGCTCAGCGCCTCGAAAAGCGCCCGCATCAAGTCGGAAACCTCGATCACCGAACAGGCATCGAGCGGCAGCGGGGCCACTTCCGGCGCGATATAGACGGTGCGGAATTCGACTTCGCCGAGCATGAGCAAGTCGTGCTCGATATGCGGCGGAATCCACACGGCGCGCAAGGCGGGCACCAGCCAGGTCATGCCGGCCGCCGAAATACGGATGCCACCGCGCAGCGGATAGGCCAGTTGCGCCCAGTCGTGGCGATGCGGCGGGACATAAACGTCGGGCGGTGGGCAACGCAGGTTGACCGTCATCGGCAACTCGGCGGTCGGAGCGCGGCGGGGTACGGCGTCGAAGGTGAGGTCTGTCTGCATTGCAATAATTTTTGTCTGAATATCGCATCACGGTCAATAGGTCGCAAAGCTAGACTGTAATCCTTAACGTTTTACTCGGACTTTCGCCATGACGACCGCTACCCTGCCCGCGCCCCAGCGCAGCGACATCGAAGTGATTACCCTGATCGGCTTCGTGCACGGCGTCTCGCACTTCTTCCACCTGCTGCTGCCGCCGCTTTTCCCGTGGCTCATGCAGGACTTCGACCTCAGTTTCACCGGCATCGGCATGACGATGACCGTGTTTTTCGTCATTTCCGGCATCGGCCAGGCGATGGCCGGCTTTCTCGTTGACCGCTTCGGCGCGGCGCGGGTGCTCGGCGGGGGCATCAGCTGCTTTGCGCTGGCCGGCGTCGTCCTGCATTTCGCCACCGGCTACCCGATGCTGATCGCCTCCGCCGCGCTGGCCGGCCTCGGCAACAGCGTTTTTCATCCGGCCGATTTCACGGTGCTCAACCACCGTGTGTCGCAGGCCCGACTCGGCCACGCCTTTTCGGTGCATGGTTTGTCCGGCAACCTCGGCTGGGCGGCAGCGCCGGTTTTCATGACCGGCATCGCCACGGCCTACGGCTGGCGCAATGCTGCACTGGCCGCCAGCCTCGTCGCGATCGCCGCCCTCGCCCTGCTTTTCTGGCGCCGGGAAACCATCAACGAAGCGCACGACCATCGCGCCCCGAAAGGTGACGAAGCGCCCTCGCCGACCTTCGCCTTCCTCGGCTCGCGCGCTGTCTGGCTGTGCTTCTTGTTCTTTTTCCTGGTCACCGCCGCCTTCGGTGCCATCCAGAATTTCGCCAGCCCTATCCTGCAGGCGATCTACGGCCTGTCGCTGACCACCGCCGCCCTGGCGCTCTCGACCTACATGGTTGGCGCCGCGGCCGGCATCGTGCTGGGCGGCTTCCTTGCCCAGAAAAACACCCACGAATATCTGATCTCCGGCGCGCTGGGTGTTGCCGCCCTACTCGCCATCCTGCTTGCCAGCAACATGCTGCCGGCCTGGGCCATCCTGCCGCTGATGGGCGGTATCGGCTTTTGCACCGGCCTCGCCGGGCCGTCACGCGACCTGCTGGTGCGCAAGGCGGCGACGGCACGCTTTGGCAAATCGGCTTACGGCCGGGTCTATGGCTTTGTCTACTCCGGGCTGGACCTGGGCCTGGCCATGGCGCCGGTCATCTTTGGCGGGATGATGGACGGGCGGCGGTTTGGGGAAGTGCTGATTGGCATCGCCGTGCTGCAGACGCTGGCTATTTTTAGCGCCTTGCGGGTTGGCAAGACGGTTTAAGCCACTTCCACGGTCAACCGGAAATTTTGGCCAAAAATGAAATGGTTTCGACTGACTTGGGTTCCGCACTGACGGGGAACCCAAGCCAAATAACAACGAATCGCCTGACGATCAGATCGGCTGGAACAAGTCGTTGAATTTCTGCTGAGCGTCGCGGCGAGCGGCTTCGCTGGCATTCGGATCGATCGCCGCCCGGGTCAGGTCGTAGGCCGCATTCAATAATCCCAGGAAGCGACTGTCCAGCGTCTTCATCTGCTCGCTATCGAGACGCTTGTCCACGTGGTATTTCTTGAGTGTCGCGTGCAGACTTTCCAAGTCTTCCTGAATCATGCTTGAGCGGGGCGTGCTGACAAAGTAGCTGTTTTCCTGCTTCACTTTTCCCGGCGTTGCCAGAATGTTGTCAACGAAGCCGCGATAGGCCGCAACGAGCTTGGGCGCGTTGTTCACCAGCATGGCGTTGTTGGTGTCCATCATGTAGCTGCGCACGTCGGCGTTGGCCGAGCCGACGATCAGCTGGTCGCCGATGAGTGACACCTTGCTGTGCAGCGAGAGGTTATGGTTTCCGACCGGCGGTTGGTATTCGTAGTATTCAAAGCGAGCAGCCCGGCTGGTCCCGTGCTGCAAACCAGTTACCTCGGCAAATGCCTTGATGGCGTGGCGGGCCAGCAAATTGACCGGGGTCAGGTCGGTGGTGGCTAATGAATTGGTGATCACTCTTACCGTGACATGCGAACAATCCTGCTTGCCATCAACGAGGGCGGCCAGGCTGGATGCCAGATTGGCCGGCGGGAAGAAATAGGCGCTGTGCAGAATGACCATCTGGGGTTGCTCGACGGTCGCTTTGCTGCAGATGCCCGAGAGCGCCTGCAGCCATATTTCCGTGATGTGTTTGCCGGAATCGCCCTCCTGGCCAGCCTGGGCGCCGTAGAGCCGAACGCGACTGGCTGGCGGCAAGCGCTTGTCGAAAGGCAGGTTCTCGAGGTAGAAGAGGCGCGCCGAGGAGTCGACGGCAAGGGGCTGGCTTGGCTGGATTTTTCCAGCGTAGGCCGTCTTGTAAGCCTTGGCATTCTGCGCCATGCGCTGGGTCGCCGCTTCGACGCGCTGATCCAGGCTCAAGGCAGCAAGCTTGAACTTGTCATTGACGCAGGCATCGTGTTTGGCACCCAGCTTCACTTTGGCGCAGGCATTTTCAGCGGTCGTATAGGCTTCCAGATTCCACAGCACGTCGTTGGGTGCGTGGGTGCGAATTTCGTCCAGGGTCGCCACCATCCGCTTGAAGTTCCACAAACTGTCGAAAGCGTCCGCGATAACCTTGCCACCCTCGCCCGTCACGGTCGCCACCAGATCGGTATCCATGAAGACATACTTTTCGATCAGGGGATTGGGGTGCATGTGGTACGAATTTTCGACGTTGCGCCCACCCAGTTGCACCCGGCTCGAATCGGCGAGCAGGAGTTTCTGGTGAGTGAAGTCGGTGATGTGATCCCAGTCCAGCTTTTCTTCGGCGCTGAACTTGCGGTCAATCGGCAAGGCTGAAAACAACTCGTTTTTTACCGGCACGATTTCGCTGGCGTACAACTGCTCGGCAACCAATAGCCCCAGGTTCGCCTGCACACGCTGAAAGACGGGAGCCGTGCGCGACTGCCAGTAGAGTTTGCCGAGCTTCTTGAGGCTTTCCTTTTGCTCGGGAGTCGCCTTGCCGGCCTGGCCGGCTGCTTTGGGGTCAATATTCTGCCCTTGCTGGATGGCCAGCGCCATCAGGTTGGCATTCCTGCCATAGAGCCCCGAAAGCAGCAGCCCGGAAGTCCCGGTGTTGACGTTGGAGGCATTGAGAATTGCGGCCGGCACGCCTTCAATCTGCTCGTCGGCAAACAGCTTTTCCACCGCCGCCATCTTGTCGGCGGAGCATGCCTCTTTGCTGGCTGCCCCAGCCTGACCACAACCCATGGTCATGTAAACGGCATCCTTGACGATATTCCGCGTCGGCCGGTTGTAGAAACGTACCGCCAGGCTACCCTTGCCCGCATTGCCCCGTCGTTCCATGGCCGTAAACATGTCCAGGCGCTTGTAATTGGTTTGATAATCGACCAGCAGGCGCACCTTCACCCCGCGCCGGGCTGCGGCGATCAGGGCCTCGGAAAGCACCGAGGAACTCTCGTCGTCGGCGTAAATATAGTAAGTGAGGTCAAGCGTAGAGTTAGCCTCCTCGACCAGGCGGATTTTGGACAGGAAGGAAGCGTCGTTGTCGGTAATGACGGCCCCGTCGCTGATGGCAAGCGCCCCTGACGAAGCCTGGGCCAACAGTGAGCTATCAGTCAGCGAAGTGTGGGTAACGGTCGTCGCGCAGCCGGCCAGAAGTCCGGCCAACACTAGCGTGGGAATTATTTTATTGGTCATCATTTCCTCACTATATTTGAGCGCTGGGCAGCTCATGGCCAGGCTTCAATGGCTGTATGGCCGCGACAACGCAATCACAGGCCGGCAGCCCTGCCTGAAAAGTCATTTGGTGAATCAACCGCAGTGCCTTGCCGAGGCAGTATGACGTTTTCAAATTTGAAGTACAACAGGACAAACGGGCGGCCGGACGGAACAAGGCACGGCGACTAAGCCAGGGGTTTACAGCTTGACTGCGGCAAGGGCATGGAAAATTTGACGCTTAAAGCCCACGCGCCCAGGCCGGGCGCAAATGGGCGCCTTCAGGGGCGGCGATAGCTTGTCGCACTTGCTCAAGCAAGCGCACCTTGTCGGCACCCAGCGTCCCCTTGAGCACCAGCCAGTTCGAGGCGTGATCGCTGCGAAACACCGTCCGCTTGAGCTCCAGCCCGGACAGGAAACGCTCCATCTCGACAAACAGCTCGTGCTGAACCAGCGGTTCCCAGCCAGGAAATCCGGCGCGGAAACGTTCCTCGCCCTGCGGAAAGCTGACGACCAGCGTCGCCAGATATTCCGGCTGCGTCGCATTGGCCAGCCGTGCCGAATTTTCCGCGTGTTGCTGGCTCAAAGCCTTGCCGCCGAGCCCGTTCAGAATCATCACCGAGCGTGTGATACCGGCCGCGCCCAGCTTGTCGAGGGCCTCACGCGTAGTCTCGAAGGTTTCACCCTTGTCGACCGCCGCGAGCACCTGATCGTCACCCGACTCGGCACCGACATAGACCATCTTCAGCCCAGCCGCCGCGAGTTCGTCAATTTCCGCCTGCGATTTCTTGCGCAGATTGCGCGGCAGGCAATACGAGGAAATGCGCCGCACCGCGGGCATGTGCGTACGGATCGCGTCGAGGATGGCGACCAGCCGCCGCGTCGGCAGAACGAGCGCATCGCCATCGGCGAGAAAAACGCGGCGAATGTCACCGCCGTAACGCTGCCCGGTCAGCCTGATGCTTTCGAGCACCTCATCTTCGCTGCGCGCCAGGAATTTTTTCTGTGGCGCCGTGTACATCTCGCAGAACGTGCATTTATTCCACGAACAGCCATCCGTCACCGGCAGGATCAGCGATTCCGCCTCGCTCGGCGGGCGAAAGACCGGCTCGACGTAACGGATCGGAATCATCAGGCGCCAGCCTTGGCCAGGAAGCCGGGCGGCACCGAGACTGCCTTGCGGGCGGTGTAGTCGAAGAACATGATGCCGTGCTTGCCACGCGCGACTTCGCGGCCGCTGGCCTTGTCGCTGAGGCGCCAGACGAGGTCGCAGCCGTATTTGTTGAAATCATTGGCACCCATTTCGACAACCAGTGTTTCGCCATGAAAGGCTTCCGAGCGGTATTGCGCCGCCACGTCGGCAACCACGATGCCGACACCGTCGACGTCGAGTTCGGTATAGCCGAGCGACTTGAAGAAGCGCACGCGCGCTTCGGAGACCAGCGAGATCAGCTGGGCATTGTCGAGGTGGTGGCCATAGTTGATGTGGCCGATGTAGATCGGAATTTCAGTCGAGAAACGGAAGGATTCGGGCAGTTCGATCTTGATGCGGGGCATGGTGGTGGCGCCTGATAAAAGGGTGAGTCGGGATTTTACGGACAGGATAGTGGCTCGGCCAGCGGTCCTCGTGGCGCATTGCGGATAAACTATCAGCCCCGGCGACTGGCCGGCCAGCATGACAGGACCGCAATTGAGTTTCTTTTCGACCATCGTCAAATTCCTGACGCTTCCATTGGCCACGGCCAATTACCGCCAGCGCTTGCCACACACGCTCGTCGCCCTCGGTGTCGATGCAGCCCTGCTGCTCTTCGCGACGCTGACCTACATGCTGGTGACGGTACTGCCCGGCCTGCCGCCGCTCGATATCGTGACCGACTATCGGCCGAAGATTCCGCTCCGGATCTATACGGCCGATGGTGCGCTGCTTGGCGAATTTGGCGACGAACACCGTGATTTCGTGCCCATCCAGGAAATTCCGCAGGTCGTGAAGGATGCCCTCTTGGCCATTGAGGACTCGCGCTTCTACGAGCATGGCGGCGTCGATTACCGGGGCGTCACGCGGGCCCTGGTTGCCGACTTGACGGGCGGCGTCCACCAAGGCGCCTCGACGATCACCATGCAGGTGGCGCGCAATTTCTTCCTGTCGCGCGAAAAGACCGTCAAGCGCAAGCTGACCGAAACGCTGCTCGCCTATCGCATCGAGTCGGCGTTGAGCAAGGACCAGATTCTCGAGCTGTACATGAACCAGATTTACCTCGGCCAACGTACTCACGGGTTCGCCAGCGCGGCGCGCACCTATTTCAACAAGCGCCTGCCTGAGCTATCGCTGGCCGAAGCGGCCATGCTCGCCGGCATCCCGCAAAACCCGGCCAAGCACAACCCGGCGGTCAATCCGGTTCGCGCCAAGGCCCGCCAGGTGATGGTTCTCAAACGCCTGCGGCAGCTTGGCAAGATCACCGAAGCCCAGTACGCCGAGGCGGTCGCCCAACCCCTCGCGGTCAACGACCGACAGCTGTTCGCGGTGCACGCCGACCACGTCGCCGAAATGGTGCGCCAGGAGGTCTATGCGCAATACCAGGGCGAGGCCTATACGCGCGGCTTCAACGTTTACACCACGCTCAACGGTCCCGAGCAGAACGCTGCCTACAACTCGCTGCGCAGCAACGTGCTGGCCTACGACCAGCGCCACGGCTACCGCGGGCCGGAAGATTTTGTCGATCTGCCGGATGACGAAGACGAACGCGATGACGCCATTGACCGCATCCTGGCCAAGCACCCGAACAGCGACAACCTGATCGCGGCCGTCGTTACCGAAGTCTCAGGCAAGAAAGTCCGGGCGGAACCGGCCTCCGGCGACACCATCGAAGTCAGCGGCGACGGTTTGCGCTTCGTTGCCCGCGCCCTGCAGGCCAACGCCAAAGATGGCAACCGGATTCGCGTCGGTTCGGTCATCCGGGCCGTCCGCGATGCCAAGGGGCGCTGGTCAATCAGCCAGATGCCCGACGTCGAAGCGGCTTTTGTCGCGCTCAACGCCGAGGATGGTTCCTATCGCGCCCTGGTCGGCGGCTTCGATTTCTCGCGCAAGCAGTTCAACCATGTCACCAGCGCCTGGCGCCAGCCGGGGTCGAGCATCAAACCCTTCATCTATTCGGCGGCGCTTGAAAAAGGTTATTCGCCGGCTACCCAGGTCGAGGATGCGCCACTTTCGCTGCCGGCCGGCGACAATGGCAAAACCTGGGATCCGCAGAACGATGACGGTTACGACGGCCCGATCAGCCTGCGCCGCGCCCTCGCCCGTTCAAAGAACGTCGTCGCCGTGCGGCTCTTGCGAGCCATCACGCCGCAATATGGCCGCGATTATCTCCAGCGCTTCGGCTTCGATATCGCCAAGCATCCGGCCGACCTGACCATGACCCTCGGCAGCGGCTCGGTCACGCCGCTGCAAATGGCCGCTGCCTATGCCGTCTTCGCCAATGGCGGCTACAAGGTCGCGCCGCACCTGATCCAGAAGATCACCGATAGTCGCGGCAACGTGCTGCAGGAAACGGCGCAGCCGCCCGTCCGCCAGGACGAGCAACGGGTCATCGACGGCCGCAACGCCTTCATCATGGACAGCATGCTGCGCGAAGTCGCCCATACCGGTACCGGCGCCCTGGCTGGCCAGCGCCTCGGGCGCCCTGACGTAGCGGGCAAGACGGGGACGACGAGCGATGCCTTCGACGGCTGGTTTGCTGGTTATGCCAGCGATGTCGTCGCCGTCGCCTGGATGGGCTTCGACCAGCCGAAATCGCTGGGCGCCCGTGAATTTGGCGCGACACTGGCCCTGCCGATCTGGATCGACTACATGCGCCAGGCGCTGACCGGCAAACCGGTCGTCGAACGATCGCCACCGCCCGGTGTCTCTTTTGTCGACGGCGACTGGCTCTACGACGAATTCAACAGCGACAGCGGGATCAAGGAACTCGACGTGGAATCGATACCGAGCATGGTCCGGGATTTTTTCAAGCGGCTGGGAATCTGAACTCCATGAGCGCGCTTCGTCAGACGCCAGCTAATATTCATCCCGACAACAACGGATTCCAGCCATGAGTTCAATCGACCATAAACGCCTCGACAAGATCGTCGCCGACGCCCGCAAGGCAGCCGACCTGCGCGCCGATGGCTACCGCGAACGCGCCCTGAAAATCTATCCGTGGATCTGCGGCCGCTGTGCCCGCGAATTCACCGTGACTAACCTGCGCGAGCTGACCGTGCACCATCGCGACCACAATCACGACAACAACCCGAACGATGGCAGCAACTGGGAGCTGCTCTGCATTTACTGCCACGACAACGAGCACCAGAAGCAGATCGAGGCCGACCGCGGCTATACGGACAGCAGCAAGCGCGGCGGCAGCGCCACGCACAACCCGTTTGCCGCGCTGCAATCCCTGCTCAAGAAAGACTGAGCGGCGGCATGGCCGAGCAGCATCACCTCGCCATCACGACGCGCGGGCGCGGTTCGTTTGAAATAACCGCAGAGATCGCGACTGTGGTCAGGAATGCCACGGTCAACGCCGGAATTGCCCATATTTTCGTGCGCCACACGAGCTGCGGCCTGGCTATTACCGAAAACGCCGACGCCAGCGTCCGCCGCGATCTCGAAACCCTCATGCAGCGCTGGGCGCCGGATGGCGACCCGGCTTATCGCCACGATCTTGAAGGCGACGACGACATGGCCGCCCACGCCCGCTCGCTGCTCACCGGCGTATCGCTGACCGTTCCCTTTGCCAACGGCCGACTGCTGCTGGGAACCTGGCAGGGGATTTACCTGTTCGAGCACCGGGCGCAAGGACATCGGCGGGAAATCGTCGTCACGCTGATCGCCTGAACGGCACAAAACGGAAACATCAGTCGCCATTTGGCGACACGGGCATTCATTGCCAATAGAGCGGATAGCCCGATCAAACGGCTAGGCGTCGCCACGCAGCGACAAAAAAACCGGCTTGCAATTCGCCTAATCGTTAAATTTCAACCACTTGCAAACTGGCCCGCTAGTTGCAATAAGGCATGGGAGAACCTTAACCAAGAGTCCCCATTGCTGAAACAGTCACCATTGGCCAGATATCCGGCCCACACCAGAAAAACAAGATTGAAGCACGAGGGAGCCTTTGGCGGCACAGGTTGAGCGCTATTCGCGCTCGGCCTTTCACGCACCTGAACCCATCTTAGAGCAACGCAAAAATGACTCACAAGACACCGAACTTCCCGCCGGTCACCGGCTTCATGCGGCAACTCAGCCTGTCTCTCCTGCTTCCTTTCTCGCGGAAGCCCGATTCCGGACCGGCGCCCAACCAGCAACTCGACTCGTCCGTTTTTTCTCGGCCCGACCAGTCCGAACTGCTCGCCATGGAGGAGGAAATCTGTCCACTGGTCGAAGCTGAGGTCTATCTCATTTACGGCCGTAAGGGCGATGCCGACAAGGTTCTCGCGCTGGGCGCAAGAACCGGGCGCATCACGGCCGAAGATGTAACCCGCTTCTGGTTGAAACACGACAAAGAGGCTGGCAAGCCAGGTTCGAACTAAACAGCCTCTACCGGAAGCGGTGCTTGGGATGGCAACCGATATGCCCAAGGAAACAAACTTCCGTCAGGCATGAATAGCCCTGCCAGACGTATGATGTACGCCTGACCGAACGGCCACCGGCCGTCTGCGAAAAGGAGCGCGTCATGCCTGATCAGCCCGCTTACCCCGGCGTATATATCGAGGAAATTCCTTCCGGCGTGCGCCCCATAACCGGGGTCGCCACATCGGTCACCGCCTTTCTCGGCGCAGCAGCACGGGGACCGGTGAGCAAGGCGACCCGGATCTCGAGCTTTGCCGATTTCGAGCGCATTTTTGGCGGCCTCTCGACTGACTCGGAAATGAGCTACGGCGTACGCCAGTTTTTTCTCAACGGCGGCCACGATGCCCTGATCATCCGCATCGTCAAGAGCGCGACGCCGGCCCACCTGCCACTGGTTAACGCGAAAGCAGCCACGGTATTGACCGTAACGGCGCTCGACGCCGGCACTTCGGGCAACGAGATTGAGGTCGGTGTCGATTACCTGACGCCGACGCCGGACAACAGCCTCAATATCAGCTTCACCCGCCGTAGCGACGGATGTGTCGAACGCTATCCCGACGTGTCGATGAACTCAGCCGACGCCCGCTACCTGCCCAATCTGGTCAATAGCGTCTCACAACTGGTTGCGATCACCCGGGATACGCCTCAGTCCATGCTCAAGGCGCTGCCAGCAGGGTCATCGCGAAGTGGCACGCTGGCCGATGTTCAGGCGCTGCTCGACGCCACGCACGCTGATTTTCAGGTGGCAGTGAACGGCCTGCCGCCGGTCACCGTCAGCCTCTCCGTGCCCGCCGATATCGCCGGGCGTACCTCGATCCAGCGGCTCACCACGCTGGCCAGGGCGATCAAGCTCAAGGTTCAGGGGCAGGCGGCGGGCAATACCGCCTTATCCCGATTTTCCTGCACGCGCAGCGGCAACACGCTGCTTCTGAAATCCGAAATCCGGGGTGAGTTTTCGTCCGTCCGCGTTCTGCCCGGGCGCCAAAACAATGCGGCCAGCGTGCTGAAACTCGGTTCGGCCAATGGCGGCGTCGAGATCGATGCCGTCGCCAGCATTCGCCCGCTGCCGCAGCCTGACCCGGCCGTTCCGGGCTCCAGCATCCTCGCCGGGGGAACGGAAATACCTTTCGGGCCGGCCGATATCTACCCGGCCTTCGTCGGCGACCGCGCCAATCATCTGGGCCTGTATGCCCTTGATAAGACCGACCTCTTCAACCTTCTGGTCATGCCTGGAGTCACCGACCCCGGTGTCCTTGCCGCTGCTTCAGCCTACTGCGAGGAACGGCGCGCCTTCCTGATCGTCGATGCGCCTCCTTCGGCCAGCGACGTTAACGCCATGGTCAATGCCATGTTGGGGTCCGGCCTGCCGAAATCCGATCATGCCGCGGTGTATTTTCCGTGGACGGTCATTGCCGATCCGCTGAGTCCTGGCCAGCCCCGCCGAACGCCGCCCAGCGGTTCTGTAGCCGGCGTCTATGCACGCACTGACAGCAATCGTGGGGTCTGGAAGGCGCCGGCCGGGACCGACGCCCATCTGGCCGGCGTCCAATCGTTGGCCCTGCCGCTGAGCGATGCCGACAACGGCCGTCTGAATCCGCTCGGAGTCAATTGCCTGCGCAGCTTTCCGACCAACGGCACGGTTGTCTGGGGATCACGCACCCTGCGTGGCGCCGACAGCATGGGCTCCGAATACAAATACGTACCAGTGCGACGTCTGGCGCTCCACATCGAGGAATCACTTTACCGCGGCACGCAGTGGGCGATTTTCGAACCGAACAATGAAACTTTATGGGCGCAGATTCGCCTCGCTATCGATGGTTTCATGAACAGCCTGTTCCGTCAGGGCGCCTTTCAGGGCACGTCGGCGCGCGATGCCTATCTGGTCAAGTGCGACCGCGACACGACAACACAGAACGACATCGACAAGGGTGTGGTGAACATTCTGGTCGGCTTTGCGCCACTCAAGCCGGCCGAGTTCGTACTCATTCGTATTCAGCAACGGGCGGGGCAAGTTCAGGCCTGAATTCCCGCCCCGACCTTGGCCGCTTTATCGGTAGTAACCGTGGTGGTGGCCATGGTGATGACCGGGCCCAACCGGTACAAATACCGGGAAACAGCCGCTGAGGCTGATGGCAATGAGCAGGCCGGCAATAATTTTTTTCATCACTTCTCTCCTTGTTATGGGGCAGTAAGTGATTAACGCGGGACGAGCGGAAAGAACCGACGCCAAATTGTTACCGCTTGTAAGCGGGGATCCCGACGCCTGGACCCAGGCATTTCAATTTTTGGCGTTTTTTCCGGTTGACCGTGGAATTTGACGCCAGCCGACGATCCCGTCCCGCGACGCCTGTCCCCAAAATCAGCCGGCGTCGCCCTGGCTCGTCGCGCCGCAGGCGTGGCAGAAACGCGCGAAGGCACTCTTGCGCTCATTGCAGCGGACGCAGTGGTAGAACAGGCAGATACCGCAATGCGGGCAGTAATCGATGGCGGTGTTGGCCAGATCGACCGGCCGCTCACAGCCCGGGCAAACCTTCTTGGCCAGGCGGGCCAGCGCGGTGTCGTAGCTCAGTTCCTTGCGCCGCTCGACGTCGGGCATGGCTTCGGCCTGCTTCTGCTTTTCGAGATAGCGATTCAGCGCGACGATGGCGTAGCGCCCGACGAGCACCGTGATGACGATACCGACCGCGTAGCGCACATAGCCGCCGTAGCTCGGCAGGTAGGGCACGAGTTCGACGAAGAAGGCGAACAGCGCAAAGTAGATAAAGCCCCAGACGAACGGCCACCAGGTGCTCTGGCGCTTTTTGGCGAACAGCCAGCCGGCAACGGCGAGGAGCGGCAAAGTCAGGGCCAGGCGATAGCCGAAGACGCGCAGCTCCTGGCTGCGCTGCTCGATGACGAGTTTATCCGTCGCCGCCCGCTCCAGTTCGCGCAGGTCGCGCTGCGCCCTTTCTTCGGACTGACGGGCATCGAGCAGGCCCTGTTGCTGGCGCTCGACATCGGCCAGCGCCTTGCGTTCGAGAATTTTCAGTTCATCGAGCGCCTGCGTGCGTTCGATCAGCTCGGCATCCTGCTCCGGGCGCTTGGTGGCATGGCGGGTTGCAAGCCAGTTGTTGAAGGTGTCGCGCGCAGCAGCCGAGTTGGCCCGCGCCCCATTGAGCTTGAGTTGTGCCTGATCGTGGGCATCCTGAGCCACCTGGCGTTTTTCCCGCATCGCCTTGAGCTCGTCGCGCAGCGGCGCGGCAGCCTTCTGATCGATGAAATCATCGAGCGTGACGCGGTGCTCGACCTTGGGCAGGTTCTGGACGATTGTTCCGCCCAGCCCGATCAGGAAGCTGGCGAAAACAAAGGCGACGATCCACAGCCCGAAGCGAAACCATTTTTCCGACAGACGCAGCGCCTTGCTCATGCCTGAACTCCCCTGAATTTCCCGCGTACCGCCGCAAACGCCAGCATGCCAAGCAAGGCCAGCGCGCCGGCAACGATGCCAACGAACGCATCAAGCGACAGCGAAACGACGCTGCTCATCATCCCGCTCATTTCAGCGAGGTGCTCGATGCCATGATGCACCGGCGGAAGACCGTGCGACAGGATGCCGCCACCGACCAGGAACATCGCAGCCGTACCGACGATGGTCAGCAACTTCATGAGTTTCGGCGCCGCCAGCAGCAAGCCCTTGCCGATGACCTTCATGAAGCCGCGCCCCTTGAGCAGCAGCCAGGCACCAACGTCGTCCATTTTCACAATGGCGCCGACGATGCCATAAACGCCGACCGTCATGATCAGCCCGATGCCGGCCAGCACCGTCAGTTGCGTAGTGAAAGGCTGTGCCGCGACGGTGCCCAGCGCGATGACGATGATTTCGGCCGACAACACAAAATCGGTGCGAATGGCGCCCTTGATCTTTTCCGCCTCGAAAGCCGCCAGATCGACCGTTTCGTCGGCCACCGCAGCCAGTTCCTCGGCGTGGTGCGCTTCGTCCTCGACCGCGCTGTGCAGCCACGGGTGAGCCAGCTTTTCGACACCTTCGAGACACAGGTAGAGGCCGCCGACCATGAGCAAGGGCGTCACCGCCCACGGGATGAAGGCGCTGATCGCCAGTGCTGCCGGAACCAGAATGAGTTTATTTTTGAGCGAGCCGACGCAGACGGCCCAGACCACCGGCAATTCGCGCTCAGCAGCCACGCCGGCGACCTGCTGGGCGTTGAGTGCCAGATCGTCGCCGAGCACACCGGCCGTTTTTTGGGCAGCGACCTTGGTCAACACCGCCACATCGTCAAGAATGGCGGCGATATCGTCGATCAGGACGAGCAGGCTGGCGCCGGCCATCAGTATTCCCGACCGGGGAACGTCTCCAGCGAAAATTCGCGAATCCACGAGGCACGCCGGTCCATGGCCGAACGGCGATCGGTCGTCACCCGCCCGTCGCGGGTCTCATACGGCGGCGGCGCGATATGCGTGCAGACACGGCGATCAGCACGCCGTTGCTGGTATGTGGCTTCGGACATTTTGTTTTCCATGAAAGTCTCCTCGGCAAGCCCAGAGGGAATCGCGATTATGCCATGGCGCATAACCGGTGTGCTTGACCAGAAAACGGCTAGAATCCTGCCCGCACTGCTTTCCACGGTCGACCGGTTTTTTTGCCCAAAATTCAAAAGTAAATGTCTGAATACTCTGCCTCCTCCATCCGCGTCCTGAAAGACCTCGAACCCGTCAAGGAACGTCCCGGGATGTACACCCGGACGACCTGCCCGACCCACATCATTCAGGAAGTCATCGACAACGCGGCCGACGAGGCGCTGGCCGGTTATGCCAAGAAAATCGCCGTGGCGGTCCGCGCCGATGGCGTCATCGAAGTCAGCGACAATGGCCGCGGTATCCCGGTTGAAATCCACCCGGAAGAAGGCAAGCCGGCCGTCGAACTGGTTTTCTGCAAGCTGCACGCGGGCGGCAAGTTCAACAAGACCGAATCGGGCAACGCCTATCGCTTCTCGGGTGGCCTGCATGGCGTCGGCGTTTCGGTGACCAATGCGCTGTCGACCCGCCTCGAAGTCGAAATCAAACGCGGCGGCGGCGTGCATCACATCGCTTTCGGCGCAGGCTTCGTCACCGAACCACTGAGCCGGATTGGCGATTGCGGCCAGCGCAACACCGGCACCACGGTGCGCATCCAGCCTGACCCCAAGTATTTCGATTCACCGAAGATCAACCTGGCCCAGCTCGAACACCTGCTGCGCTCCAAAGCCGTGCTGATGCCCAACGTCACGGTCGAACTCGATATCGAGGGTCAGGACAAGAAAATCTGGTGCTACCAGAACGGCATGGCCGACTACCTTAACGAAATGATGGTCGGCACGCCGGTGGCGCCCATTTTCGTTGGCGAAAAACACGTTGAAAGCGCCAACGGTTTCGCCGTCGGCGAAGGTGCCACCTGGGCGCTGGCCTGGTTCGAGGAAGGCGGCGGCAAGCCGGAAAGCTACGTCAACCTGATTCCGACGCTCGACGGCGGCACCCACGAAGCCGGGCTGAAAGCCGGCGTCTTCGAAGCGATCAAGACCTTCGCCGAACACCACGCCATCCTGCCGGCAAAAGTGAAGCTGGCGCAGGAAGACGTCTGCGGCCGCATGACCTATTTGCTCTCGGCCAAGGTCCTCGACCCGCAGTTCCAGGGCCAGACCAAGGAAAAACTGACCAGCCGCGACGCCTACAAGCTCGTCTCGCAGATGGTGCGCGATCCCTTCGAGCTGTGGCTCAACAGCCATGCCGATTTCGGCAAGAAGATCGCCGAACTGGCCGTCAAGGCGGCGCAGAACCGCATGAAATCGACACAGAAGGTCGAGAAGAAGAAATCCTCAGGCATCGCCACCCTGCCCGGCAAGCTGACCGACTGCGAATCGGACGACATCACCCGCAACGAAGTCTTCCTCGTCGAAGGCGATTCGGCCGGCGGCTCCGCCAAGCAAGGCCGCGACAAGGAAACCCAGGCCGTGCTGCCGCTACGCGGCAAGGTTCTCAACACGTGGGAAGTCGATCGCGACCAGCTGTTCAAGAACAATGAAGTCCATGATATTTCCGTCGCCATCGGCGTGGACCCGCACGGTATCGAGCAGATCGACAGCATCGACGTCAGCGGCCTGCGCTACGGCCGCATCATCGTCATGTCCGACGCCGACGTCGATGGTTCGCACATTCAGGTGCTGTTGTTCACGCTCTTCCTCAAGCACTTCCCGGCGCTGGTCGAAAAAGGCCACATCCACGTCGCCCAGCCACCGCTCTTCCGCGTCGACGTCGAAGCGCGCGGCCATACGCGCAAGGTTTATTGCCTCGACGAAGCCGAGAAGGAACAGACGCTGACCAAGCTGCGCGACGAAGGCGTCTCGGAAAACAAGATCACCGTCTCCCGCTTCAAGGGCCTAGGCGAAATGAATCCCGACCAGCTCTGGGAAACCACGCTGTGCCCAGATACCCGCCGCCTCGTGCCCTTCCAGGCCGACCGCGAGACGATCAAGCAGATGACCGCCACCTTCACCCTGCTCATGGGCAAGGGCGAAGCGGCCGGCCGCCGGGCCTGGATGGAAAAGGACGGCGGGCTGGTCGAGGCGGACGTCTGAGAATAAGGCTGTTACAAGCAGTCACTCCCGGGCAGTCGCAAAACCGGGAAAATCCGGCCTGAAGTTTTCCCGCCGTTCGGGATCGTTCCATCAGC
The DNA here is from genome assembly GCA_013335535.1 of Azonexaceae bacterium. Lineage (GTDB taxonomy): Bacteria > Pseudomonadota > Gammaproteobacteria > Burkholderiales > Rhodocyclaceae > Azonexus. The sequence continues at coordinate 80,918 of JAAXVL010000011.1, read as the reverse complement.
AGGATCAGACATGGCCAAATCAGTCACCATCCCCGTTATCGTTACAGCCGGCGTGATTGCCCTCGCTTTCGCGCTCAATCCCTCGCCCGAGAAGCACCGCGAGAAGATCAAGCAGGTCATCGCCGAGCGCAGCCAGGTTGAACGCCTGCTCGGCATCGGCCACCTGACCTCCTTTGTCTCGCAATACCACTCGCTGGGTGTCGGTTCCTACACCACGGTCAACGACAAGATCACCTCGGCCGGCGTACTCGGCATGGTCTTCGTGCTGGATTGAACATGGCCGATCAAACCGCGCCACGCCCCGCTACCAAGCGGCGTCGCCTGCTCGGCGCCAGTCTGCTCCTGCTCGGTGGCTGTTCCGTTCTCCAGCCCGCCAAGCCGGTGGCCCCTCCCCGTCCGAAAATCGGTCTCGCCCTCGGTGGCGGTGCGGCACGGGGTTTTGCCCATATCGGCGTGATCAAGATGCTCGAATCGCACGGCATCGTTCCGGATTACGTAGTCGGCACCAGTGCCGGCGCGGTGGTCGGCTCACTCTATGCGGCTGGCTACGATGCCTTCGCCATGCAGAAGATCGCTCAGCAGCTCGACGAAAAAATCTTCGCCGACTGGACGCTGGGCGGGCGCGGCCTGCTCAAGGGCGAAGCCTTGCAGGACTTCATCAATCAGCACCTGAACAATCGCCCGCTGGAAAAGCTCGGCAAGCCTTTCGCCACCGTCGCCACCGATCTCAACAGCGGCGAACGGGTCGTCTTCCGGACCGGCGACACCGGCATGGCCGTTCGCGCCTCGGCCGCCGTGCCTGGTGTATTCCAGCCCACCCAGTTTCGCGGCAAGAGCTATGTCGATGGCGGCCTGACGAGCCCTGTTCCGGTGCAGGCGGCCCGCGAGATGGGCGCCGACATCGTCATCGCCGTCGATATCTCGGCCAGGGCAGAAGGCCAGCCAGTGGACAGCATGACAGCCATCATCTGGCAAACAACGACCATCATGGGCGGCGTGATCGGTGCGGCTGAACTGCGTGGCGCCGACATCGTAATCCGCCCCAGACTGCCCTACGTCAAATCATGGGATTTCGCCGCGCGTAACGATGCCATGATCGAAGGCGAGCGGGCTGCACAGGGGGCTTTACCGGCGATCAAACATAAATTGGGGCGCTGACGCTTCCCTGCAGTGCCGATTGGTTTGCCGCCAAAAGAGCTCACCTTGCCAAACATTCAAATGAAAACGGGCGCCAGCAGCGCCCGTTTTTCGTTCCGGCAAAAAACTCAGACGCAACGGCGTCTGGCAACCGCACCTAGAACGCCAAGACCGGCCAGCAGCATAGCGTAGCTTTCCGGCTCGGGCACCGGAGCGGCAGCCAGCGTGCCGAAATCCTGAGTCCAGTAGGTAGCGTACTTGGATCCTGCCTCATAAACGTAGCCAACGCCGATGCCCTTGAAGGAGCTGTTGAGGATATTCGCCTTGTGTCCCGGGCTATTCATCCAGCCAGTAACGACCTCTTCGGGTGTCAGGTAGCCGGCAGCGATGTTTTCGCCAATCCCCCCGGTGGGGTAATAACCGCGCATTCGAGTTACCCAGGCCGTTCCATCACAACTGTCGTGAGTAAAACAGTTCGAATGGGTGGCCATATCCAGCGAATGCGCCTCGGCAGCCGCCTGCAGGCGAACGTCGAAGGACAGCGCCGACAGACCGGCAAAGCTGCGTTCGACATTGACGAGTTCGAGCACACGGGACTCGAATTCATCAATGACGACGACCGGCGCGACGGTCATCGCCCTGGCCTGGCCGGCAAACGCGGCGGACAGCGCAAACGCTAGAACTGCAAGCTTTTTCATGTTTCGTTCCCTGAAGATAACGGGCCGTATTATGCCATTGCGCTTTCAATAAATGAAAATGGAATATTCGACGCCCAACAATGCCGCCATCCGCTGTCCGCAACCGGCAAATATCTGCCAGAATTCGCCACTTGAACAACCACCCCCCCTCATCCCGCCATGACCTATAAAGTCTTTGTCGACGGCCAGGAAGGCACGACCGGCCTGCAGATCAACGAATACCTCGCCAAGCGCAGCGATGTCGCGCTGCTCAAGATCGACGCCGACAAGCGTAAGGATCTGGCCGAGCGCAAGCGGCTGATCAATGAGTCCGATGTCACGTTCCTGTGCCTGCCCGACGAGGCGGCCAAGGAGTCGGTGACGCTGGTCGACAACCCGAACACCTGCATCATCGATGCCTCGACGGCGCATCGCGTCAATCCGGCATGGACCTTCGGCCTGCCCGAACTGGCCCCGGAGCAACGCGCAAAAATCCGCGCCAGCAAGCGCATCGCCAACCCCGGCTGCCACGCCAGCGCCTTCATCCTGGCACTGCGTCCGCTCGTCGCCGCTGGCCTGCTGCCGGCCGCCACGCAGATCGCTGCCAACTCCATCACCGGTTACTCCGGCGGCGGCAAGTCGATGATCGCCCACTACGAAAGCCCGGCCCGCATCAATGCGCCGCGTCCCTATGGCTTGACGCTCGCCCACAAGCACCTGCCGGAAATGCAGGCATATACCGGGTTGACCGTGGCGCCGATCTTCCAGCCCATCGTCGGGCCGTTCTACAAGGGCCTGGCCGTCACCGCCTACATTCATCCGCAGCAATTCACGCGCAAGGCCACGCCGGCCGAGGTGCAGAAGATCATCGCCGACTACTATGCCGGCGAGCCCTTCATCCGCGTCCTGCCGGTCGATCTCGAGGCGACTACCGAAGGCGGTTTCTACAATGTCGAAGCGAACAACGACACCAATCGCGTCGACATCGCTGTTTTCGGCAACGAGGAACGCATGCTGCTCGTCGCCCGTCTCGACAACCTCGGCAAAGGTGCCTCGGGTGCAGCCGTGCAGGCGATGAACGTGCATCTGGGCGTCGAGGAAAGCCTCGGCCTGGTCTGAGCCCATGCTGCCTTCCTGCCGGCTCCGCCTCGCTCTGCTCATCGCCCTGACGATCACGGGCTGGCCGGCGGGTGCGCAGTCGATTCTGCTCGACCATCGCACGGCGACCTACGGCAATCCCTGGGTCACTACCGGCATCCAGGGCGCCAGTTCGGGCGGCGTCGAAAGCAGAACGCTCGTGACGACGAACGCCCTGCCAGCCGAGGGTGATTTCAAGATCATCGGCCCGCTCAATGTTCATGCGCGCTGGCCCGGCAGCACCCACAAAGCAACGAAGCTGCTGGCGGAGCAAGCCAAGAGCCTGGGCGCCAACGCCGTCGTCGAAGCCCGGGTCTGGCAGGATCTGGCCTTCCCGGCCGGAATTGCTCCGCACGGTAGCGGGATCGCCGTGCGCATCAAGGACGAAGAGCTGCTGCGCAGCCTGACCAATTCAGCCAGCACCTGGGAATGAAGATGAATTACGTGATCGGTCACATCACCGTCAAGGATGCCGACAAATGGGCCAGTTACCGCAGTCAAGTACCGGCCACCCTCGCCCCATGGCAGGCAGAACTGGTTTTTCGCGGTGAAAAACTGGCCGTATTCGGCGGCGAACATCGCCATACCGACACGGTCGTCATCCGCTTTCCGAGCGCCGAGGCAGCGCACGGCTGGTTCAATTCGGCCGCCTACCAGGCACTGATTCCGCTCCGCATGGAAGCTGCCGAGGTCGATCTGATCAGTTTCAGCGAAGCAGGCGCGTAGCGTCGGTATAATCCCGGGCGTACTGCGTGCTGGCGAGATCGAGTACCTGGGCAATCCGTTCGCTGCTCGTGGCCACATTCTGCACGGCCTTGCCATCGCCTCGATCGGCGATCCCCAGGCGGTTGATGGCACTCTCGAAGAAAATCCATTGATTTTTGGCCAGGCCGAGGGCGTCGCGGCTGGCTGATGAATTTTCCCGGGCCGTATCGAGTTCATTGAGGCCGGTCGAAAATTCCTTGCGTGCCTGCTCGATGTCCACCACGACGCTTTGCGACCGATTGCCGCTCTGCGCCTGCAGATAGAGCCGAGCCAGACGCTGGGAGAGCATGTTCAGACGCGAGGACAGGTCAAGCAGCCGGCCGACCGGTGCTTCACCATCGGCTTCGATGAGCATGCTCAGCTTGCCGGCATGGATCATCAATTCGTCAGCCATTTGATGGACCCGCTCGGTACTGGCCGGGGCCAGCGCCTGCTTGAGGACGGTACGCATTTCCTGCCAGAGTCCCTCGCAGCGGGCCAGTTCACGCCTGATACTGGGTTTCCGGGCGGAACTACCGAGACGACCCAATTCGGCCTCGATATCGCTCGTCGATGCGTCAATCTGCCGGACGGCCTGCGCCGCATTCAAGCCCATGCTGGCCTGCTGGTAGAGCTTGGCCAGGCGCTGCGACTGCATACGCAGACGCCCGGCGCTGACGATATCGCCGGCAAGCTGCGCCCCGCTCTCCTTGCCGGCGGCCAATGCGACCGGGGGAAGCATCATGGATGAACAGGCAATCATCAGAAAAAGGATGCGAACGGTCTGGCTGGTAACTCTAAATGGCGACATCGAAAATTTTGGCGGGTGTCCAGGGGACGGCATTGGACCACGCCAATATTTCAGTCCCTTTACAAGCGCGCCGCTTCCCCTATCATTCGCCCCACCATGCACGCCGCCTCCCCCCGCATCCTCTCCGTCATCCCGCCGATGACGCAGCTCAACACGCCCTACCCGGCGACCGCCTACCTGACCGGCTTCCTGCGTTCGCGCGGATTTCAGGCCGAACAGACCGACCTGGCGCTGGCCCTCGTGCTTGAACTGCTCTCCCCGGCCGGCCTGCCCAAGCTCAAGACGGCGGCGGAAGCCATCGCGCCCAAGCAGCGTTCGCGCACGCTGAAAACCTTCCTCAACGAGTTCGACCGCTACCAGGCCAGCATCGGCCCGGCCATCGCCTTGCTGCAAGGCCGTGATGGCTCGATTGCCCACCGCATCTGCAGCCGCGCTTTCCTGCCCGAGGGGCCACGCTTCGCCTCGCTCGACAACTACCTCGATGAAGATGGTGGCGACCCGCTGGCCTGGGCTTTCGGCTCGCTCGGCGTGCAGGACCGGGCGCGGCATCTGGCCACGCTCTATCTCAACGACCTGGCCGACGTGCTGCGCGAGGCCGTTGATACCCGCTTCGAATTTGTCCGCTACGCCGAATCGCTGGCCCAAAGCCAGGCCAGCTTCAATCCGCTGGCCACGGCACTGGCCGCACCGCCGACGCTGGTCGATACGACTTTGCAAAATTTGGCCAAAATTGCCGTTGACCGTGCAAACCCGGACATCCTGCTCATTTCCGTCCCCTTCCCCGGATCGGTCTATGCCGCCTTCCGCATCGCCCAGACGATCAAGGCGTACCGGCCGGAGATCGTCATCGTCCTCGGTGGCGGTTACGTCAATACGGAGTTGCGCGAACTGGCCGAGCCACGCGTTTTCGACTACTTCGACTACGTCACGCTCGACGATGGGGAAAAGCCGCTGCTCGCGCTGTTCGAGCACCTGGCGGGCCAACGCCCGCGCCTCAACCTCGTTCGTACCTTCACGCGCGTCGATGGCGCCGTGCGCTATTTCAACAGCCAGGAGCCCGACATTCCCTTCGAGGAAGTCGGCACACCGACCTGGGACGGCCTGCCGCTCGACCGCTACCTGTCGCTGCTCGACATGCTCAACCCCATGCACCGGCTGTGGTCGGACGGGCACTGGAACAAGCTGACCGTCGCCCACGGCTGCTACTGGAAGAAGTGCAGCTTCTGCGACGTCAGCCTCGACTACATCGGCCGCTACGACGCGGCCAGCGCCAAGACGCTGGTGGATCGCATCGAACGCATCATCGACGAAACCGGTCACACCGGCTTTCATTTTGTCGATGAAGCCGCCCCGCCCAAGGTCCTGCGTGCGCTGGCCGAGGAGCTCCAGCGGCGTAATCTGGCCATTTCGTGGTGGGGCAACATCCGCTTCGAGAAGTCGTTCACGCCCGAACTCTGCCTGCAACTCGCCGACAGCGGCTGCATCGCCGTCTCCGGCGGGCTGGAGGTCGCCTCCGACCGCCTGCTCGAACTCATGAAGAAAGGTGTCTCGGTCGATCAGGTCGCCCGCGTCACCCGCGCCTTCACCGATGCCGGCGTGCTCGTCCACGCCTACCTGATGTACGGCTTCCCGACACAGGACTATTGTGACACAGTGGACGCACTGGAATATGTGCGCCAATTGTTCGCAGCAGGTTGCATACAGTCCGGCTTTTTCCACCGTTTTTCGTGCACCGTACATTCGCCGGTAGGTATGAATCCGGAGGAATACGGAATCAAGTTGAAACCCTTACCACCGGGTAAGTTTGCGAAAAACGATGTGGGATTTATTGACCCGACCGGAGTAGACCACGACCGACTTGGCAAGGCGCTCAACAAGGCGCTTTACAACTACATGCACGGCATCTGCCTAGAACAGGATGTGCGCAGTTGGTTTGATTTGAAGGTACCGAAAACGAAAGTCCCTCGAAACTTTATTGAGAGGGCATTGAAAACACGATAGAAGGAAGGTTGATATGTCCGCCCCAAAGGTCTACAGCTACTTGCGATTTTCAGACGCCAAGCAGGCCACCGGCGACAGTATCAACCGACAGACAGCGTATGCCGAGCGATGGGCGGCAGACCACGGCCTTACCCTAGACACCGACCTTTCAATGGCGGACCACGGCCTGTCAGCTTTCCACCAGCAACACATTAAATCGGGCGCCTTGGGTGTTTTCATGGCCGCCATTCAAGAGGGCAAAATACCCGTCGGGTCGACATTGATTGTTGAAAGCCTAGACCGCCTTTCCCGCGCAAAACCTCGCGTTGCCATAGGCCAGCTTTTGCAGATTATCAACGCCGGAATATCTGTTGTTACACCCTCCGACGGCAAGCTATACAGTCAAGAATCCGTCGACGAAAACCACATGGACCTCATTATTTCCATATTAATAATGAGCCGAGCCAGTGAAGAATCAACCAGAAAATCCGATCGTGTTAAAGCGGCCGTCCGCCGTCAATGCGAGGATTGGGTTTCAGGCAAGCGCCGCGCCCGCATCGTCAACGGCCGTGACCCAGGGTGGATTCGCTGGAATGGCGACACCGCCGAACTGATACCCGAACGTGCAGAAGCCATGCGACTTGTGGTTAAGCTATTTCTCGACGGGCAAGGGTTCGTCCGCATCGCCAAGGCGCTACAGGAGGCGCAGCTAGTCGCCACCGGCGAGAATTCTACCAATTGGATTTACGCACTCATTCAACGGCCGGACCTAATCGGCGTTCGCGTACTGAAATCTGACGGGCAAGAATATCGGCTTGAGGAATATTATCCGCGGTTGATTTCAGACGATGACTTTGCCCGTCTACAGCTTGAGTACGCCCGACGGAAACAGACACCGCGGGCGCCCGGTGGCAAAAGTAAATTCCCCGGCATTTTTACCGGGTTGTCAGTCGGGACATGCGGCGTGTGCGGTCTAAAACTGATTTCACAGAATCAGACCCGCCGGGAGCGCAAAGACGGTACGCCTGCCATCTATCGCCGGTTGCTTTGCCCCGATTGCGTAACGAAGTCGTCGACCACCGGAAGCAGCACGGCCGGCATGATCGAAAATGCCATCCTCGACTATTGCAGCGACCAATTTAACCTCGACGCCCTACTGGCCACAGACGACAGCAAGACGGGAGATTTGACGACCGCCCGCGTCAAGGTGCTGGCCCGCATCGACAGCAACGAAACGAAGTTGAAGCGCCTGGTCGACCTCATGCTGGCGGACGACGTAGCCCTCCCCGGCGCCCTGGTTGAAAAGATGCGCGACCTCGAACGGGAAATTGCCAGCGACAAGGCCCGCGCTGACCTCCTGACGGCGGAACTAACCGTGGCGGCATCAACCCCTAGCGCCGGCACCGCAAGCGCCTGGCGCACCCTGCGCGACGGTGTGGTGGCACTGGACTACGACGCCCGTATGAAGGCCCGCCAGATGATTGGCGACACCTTCGCCAACGTCGCGGTTCACTTCGCCGGCCTGGACCCCGCGACACCCGGCCGCCTGGATATCGTGCTGACCTCAAAAACCGGTGTTGTCCGTCGCCTGACAATCAATCGCAAGTCGGGCGAACTGGTAGGCATGGCGCGGGACGGTCTACACGTTGAGGTAGTCGAGAAAATCGACGCCAACAACGTTTCGGTGGGCGTGGTCAAAGTACGCCAATTGCATTAAATCAATATGCTAAAGACTCTACCATTTGACATAGCCGGATAATTGCGGATAGATTCTGACTATCGAGGAGGCGGCCTTGTTATACCCGCCTGTTGAGTGCCGGCATCTGTAACCGGTACCGTGGTCGACAGGAACCCAACGCGTTCACCCCCGTTGGAACTGTTGCAGAAAACACGTTGGTTTGACCCAGGCGGATGGGTAGGCGGTGGCTTAATTACGGAGCCATCAAAATGCCCAAAACGACCACACCACCCGCCCCCACCCCGCTAGTAAACGAATTCGTCGCGGCCCAAATACTTGGCATTTCGGTTTCCACCCTGCGGAAAGACCGCAACGACAAAAAGCGTTTTCCGTTTGTCCGGTACGGCCTGAACGGCACCATTCGTTACGACATCAACCAACTGAATGACTACCTGCGCGCCAATTTGAACGGGGGCGTGAAATGACCACCCCAGACGCGAAAAACCCAGCGGGGGCGGCCGCTGGGCAAGGGACAAGCAAAAGTAGAGAGAGCGACGCCAATCTACCGCAAGCGGCCGCGCCTGAATATCCCCGTAATTTGCCGAACATTTACGGCGCCGCATTTGTTTCCGGCCTTGGTCAATTCCACTCAAACGGACCGGCAGCGAAGAAGCGCAAACCATACCTGGCCGTAACGCTGGCGGATATTCGGGCGATGGTTGATAACCCGCCAAGCGTGCCTAAAGAAAACGGCCGCTGGTTTATTCCGTCGACCCTTGCCACTCGCACTTTCGACGAGCAGCACGATAACGGCGAATTCTGGATTTTGTGGGCGGACTTGGACAAAGCCCCCCGGCCATTATCCGAAGTAGCCGACGCGGTACTAGGCGACATTGTCGACCTGCACGATTTCGAGGTGTACGCGTCGCGTTCTTCTCGTCGGGATTGTCAGAAAGGGCGGATTTTTATACCCCTGGCCGCACCATTATCCGGTGCTGATTGGTTGCTCTGCCAAAAGGTATTCAACGACAAAATAGAAGCCCTTGGGTTCACCCCTGACCGTAAATCGGAAGGATGCGGTCAAATTTGCTTCCTGCCGAACCGCGGCGAGTTTTACGAATCGCACCACATGCGAAGCGGCGCGCTATTTGACCCGCTGACCGCCTGGTACGATGAAATCGAGGTGAAGCGGACGCAGGCGCCCCCACACGCGCCCCGGTCGGCAACTGCGGCCGATATTGACGGCGTGCACGATGGGGTTATTGAGTACATGGACGCTGGTAACTGGCCGATATACGGGGAGTCACACGACGGCCGGAAGGTCTACGTCGAATGTCCGAACACTGACCAACACACCCCGCGAGATAATTTGTACGCGATAGACACCTCGACAAGCTGGCTACGTGCCGGCACTAATGGGCACCTTGAGGGTGGATTTGATTGTAAGCACGAACACTGCACGCACATTGACACCCAGGCATTCAAACAGATGATTGGTTACGACCTACACTGTTTTGACGTTCTGGACGTTTCCGACGAGGAATACAACCGTGTTTCGCCGGGTGCCGCCAAGGCGAAAAAGCAAGCCGCGGACGCAATCGAAAAGGCCAAATTCACTAGCGGCCGCGCCGCCCTGGAAGAACACCGGCGCGAGTATCAGAAGGCCGAAAACGCCCGCATTGGCGAGGGTGAACACACCATTCCGACGGCTGAAGTTATCAGCCTGGAAACCGCCGTTAATCGTTTCGTTTTCCTCTCCGATGGTTCGCGGGTGGCCGATATATTCAGCCCACACTATGACCTCGCCTTGAGCGATTGGGCGGCCACCTACGCCGCGTCGACTGAAATGGCACCACAACCGCCCAAGGTCCGACCCGACGGCAGCAAGGCGGCCATGCCCGACCGTGAAACGCCTGTAAGCAAATTGTGGACGGCTTCCCCCCGCCGTAAAACCGCTATTTGCCGGACGTTCAAGGCTGGCGGCCCTCTCATGCTCAACGACCCCCAAGGGCGCCGCGCGCTCAACAGTTGGAAGCCCTTTGACCGCAGCACCACGGTCAACGACACCCAGGCGGCCGGCCTATTCCTCGATCATGTGGACTTTCTATTCGGCGCAGACGCCGGCCGTTTTCTCGACTGGCTGGCGCACATTGAACAGAACCCCGGCGTTCTACCGCATACCTCATGGCTCCACATCGCCAAAAACTTTGGCATGGGGCGCAATTGGCTGGCGTCCGTATTGTCTCGGGTATGGGCGGGCGCAGTTGCCCCAAACCTCGATTTGGTCGGCGTTATGAAATCCGGTTTCAACGGCCAGCTATCGCGCAAGGTGCTGGCCATCGTTGACGAAATTCGGGAAGGGGGCCGGGACAGTCAATGGGAACATTCCGAAAAGCTGAAATCCATCATTACGGAAGAACACCGCCTAGTGAACCCAAAGTATGGCCGGCAGTCGGTTGAATTCAACGCCTGCCGCTGGCTCATGTTTAGCCAACACCTAAGCGCCATCCCTATGGAGAACACCGACCGCCGTATTGAGGTTGTGGCGACTGAGGCACTACCCAAACCGCCGGCCTATTACGTCGAGCTATACGCCGCGCTCAACGACCCGCAATTTATCGCGGCAGTTGCAAAGGTGCTGGCCAATCGTGACATATCAGGATTCAACCCAGGCGCACACGCCAAGCAGACAGCAGCAAAGAAGGCGGCTGCGAAAGCCAGTCAGACCCCTGCAGGTGCATGGTGCGAAATGCTGGTGGCGCATTGGCCTAGCGACCTAATCACGGCCGGGGATTTGTTCTTTGTTCTAACAGGTTGTGACCCGGCGGCAGGCGCATCACTTAATGCAGGCCACAGACGAACCCTTGAACAAGCGGGCATTATCTCAATGGGTACGCCAAAACGGATTGGCGGAAATATGGTGAGACTGTCTGTTATCAGAAACAAAGACATTTGGCTTGACGCTGATATTGATGCAATCCGCAAAGAATTGCAGAAAGCCCTTGTCGGTTTGCAGAATGCGCGCGATTACCTGGACGAATGCGCCGCTGAGTAAGTAGAAAAATGCACGTTTGCTGTCTGCCGTGGTTGGTAGTCAATGCGAACGTGCATTTTCTTACTGATACGCTGATACGCTTGATACGCTCCTAACCATAAGAGTCCAAAACGTTTCATTAAATATTCTGTAGGGTTTAGCAAAGTGGCGTATCACGCGTATCAGCGTATCACCCCTACCACGGCAGTTATCACCCTGCCCGATTACGCCCGACAAACTACTTGCTGCAATCGGCAGTAACCGGCTTTTTACCGACTGCAGATCGCGACACGTTTACTGCGCCTGACTGCGCCCCGCATTTAACTATTGCCGTGTAGTCGGGCTTTGCTACCGGCTTCTTCTCAATCTCAGGCTTAGTGTCGCAAGGCCAGTTTTGATAGATGTACTTGCCGTTTGGTTGCTGGCATTTGTGTGTGTCAGCAACGCAGCTTACAGCAAGCGACACAAGCAACAGCGACGCGATATAGAACTTCATGGTGGCCTCAATTATCGAGCGACCAATCTACCACGGCAGCATATGACAGGCCAGGCGCCTACCGACACGGCCATTGATGATTAGTGCCCCCTGGAAACCGTCGGAGGCTCCTGTAGCAAGCCCCTACGCACGGGGCCGCGGAGTCCCGATGGTCAACCAATAGTGGTTCACAGCGTTTGATTAACATTTGCTAAAAGCATTTAGCGATATTCGACGCCCCAGGCACTACACGCGAGTATAAAAAAAAACCACATCGGCAAATAGTCGGCAGAGGAAAACCAGACAGTTTTTTGATAAATGCCAACAAAGAAAATTAATATGAGCCTGTAAATTTTTCGCCTAAATTTTACCTATAGACAACAATATTAATATTCCATCTTTCATTGTGCTGCAACGGTTTTCAGCCTGCCAAAAATTCGACAATCAATAATAATTTTGCGGCAGAATAATCAAAAATTACGGCCGTATATAAATAATTTTTAAGTAGATATTATCCATTTGTCCGGTGCCGTTTCGGTGCCGAATTAATGCAAACCGGAGAATATCTAATGAATGAATCAAACAATACCGCCTGGCTGGTTCCTGCCCGCCTCAAGGCAAAAGCCTTGCGTAGCGAAGCCGACGCCGCCGGCGAACTAATCCGCCGCCTGCAAAACGAGTACGCGGAAATCACCGCCTCTATAGCCCGCCTGGAAGAACGTAAAAGCGTTCTCGTCCGTAGTCGTGAGGTGGCCCAAAACATCACGGAAGCCGGCGCCCGCAAAGCACACGTTGACCAGATCGAACGCCAATTGGCGCCCGTGGTGCAGGAGCTTGAACTGCTCCATACCGGCATTGCGGAACTGCGTACCCGACAGGCCGCAGCAAAGGCCGCCGCCGACGCAAAAATCCGCCCGGCCTATGGTGCGGAACAAGTGCTGAAACATATCACCGGCAGCGCGTCCAGCCTTTCGATTGGAGGCAACTAACATGGCGCAGAACCTCAAAACTATCCGCGCATCAATCGCTTCCCTCAAGACGGAAATCGCCCAGGTAAAAGACTCTTTGCGGCCGGTTGAAGAATTGACAAGCCAGTTGCGCGCCTACATCGAAAGCCTGGCGGCACCATATCAGCGGTTTATCTCAATCGCCGGCAGCGTCATTTCCCGCGGCACCCCCCTTAATGAGTTGGTTAACAACTTGCCCCCGTCGCTACTGCCGGCCCATACCCTCGGGCTTGTGATTAACGCAAGCGGAGTCGACACCATCGTCGAACGCGCCGTGGAACTGGCGAAAGCTGACGAGACCGGCGCCATGCGACTTTCCGTAGCCGAGCGTGACGACCGATTGGCCGAACTGCGCCGGGAGTTATACGCCCTGGAATTGATCGAGGAAACCATGCTTGACGGTGCCGAACGCCGGCCGGACGCGAACAGCGCGTGCGTCCTGCAAGTACCTCTCGCCGCTGCCCTCGAAATTGACGAGCGCAACGGTAACAACCATTTGTTGTCCGGAAAGTGGTGAACGACATGGCGATAAACACCGACATCCAGCGAATTGAACGCCTAGCCAAAGTAATCGGCGTTTCTAATGCCCTGCTTCTTTGCGGCTGGTTCCCGAATCAGGTAATCCGCATCCCAAACACTTCGCGGGACGACGGCCATATTTTGCGAAAGATCATCGGCCGCGATGGGTTCGCCGCCCTGGTCCTCGCCCACGGTGGCGAGACTATCAGCATCCCCGAGGTGGACATGACCCCGTTACGCCGTGGAGGGCTGGTGCATCGCCTGACGGTCCGTGGTGTCACTGCTGGCGATATTGCGAACATCGCCGGCATTTGTCCGCGTACCGTGCAGCTAGTAAGAAAGCAACTCAGGCTAGAGGGATTTAGCGAGTTGTCGGATTTGCTGCCGAATGACGATGAGGTGCCGGCATGAACCCGATCAACATTGAAACCACCCCCGAAAAACTGGAATTGGCGATTCACATTTTGTACGTGAACGCCACCGCGAACCAAAAACGGGCGGCCGCGCTCCTGCGACAGCACTACGCGGCCAATGTGGGCACCAATGCGGCCGACCTCATGCTCGCCGATGAGGATGCGCTTTTTGAGTCGCTAAAACCCTTGCTGGCGAGGTACATGCCGTGACTATCGAAACCCGCATTTCTGAACTGTCCGCCAAATATGGACAGCAACCCCGCGCCCTCGTTTTGAAGGGGTTTGACTACCGCAACGACTTGGTTACCCTTATTCGCGCCGCCCAACAGCGAGTCGACGCCGCCGAAGTTGCCCTAACCGGCAACCCGTCGTCCACTCCCATAGTTGCAGCAGCACGGGGGCACCTGGCTCTCGCTTTAACGGCCTGTGTTCGCCCCCCGAACTACCCCGCAGTATTCGACGCCATCGCGCGCGCTGAATCGGCGGCCGACGAGTTGGAGGCTATGTAATGGCCAACAACGACCGCAGGGTAACTCTAACCCTCGCCGCAAAAACCGACGGGTTCGAGAACATCAAGAACCTATCGACCCAACTGCGGGAAATGGCATCGGCGGGCGGCGACGCCGCACCGGAATTCGTTGCACTGGCCACCGCGCTTGAGTCTGCAGCGACCGCAGAAGGACAGCAGGCAAAAGCCGCGAAAGCCGCGAATGCTGACCTAGCCCAAACGAAACAATCGTTACTTGACGCGCGGGCGGCCGTTTCTGCCTACGTCGCATCAATCGGCGGTGCCCGTAACGCAACTGCCGAGCAGGCCGCGGAACTGGCGAGGCTTAACCGTGTTGTACTCGACAATCGCGCGGCAAACGACAGTGCGAAAGCGTCCACCGCCGCCGCATCTGCCGAATTAAACCGATCGAAGGCGGCAACGCGGGCCGCCGTAGCCGAAGCCGAACGGTTGACCGCTGCCGTCAGCAAGCCGGGCAACGCGGCCGTGGCATCGGCCGCCAAGGCAGAGGGCGCATTCAGCGGCATGGCCGGAAAACTTCGCGGGCTGGCCGGTCCGCTGTTGGCCGCATTCGGCGTGCAAGAGTGGTTTCAGGCTAACGCCAACATGGAATCGCTGCGCCGTAGCCTTGAACTTCTCACGGGGAGCAGCAAAGCCGCGGCCGCCGAAATCGAGTATCTAAAATCCACGGCAAACCGCCTAGGCCTGGATGTGCAGAGTACGTCGACGGCATATATTTCGTTGACCGCCGCGGCCAAGGGCACAAGGCTAGAAGGTGCGCAGACCCGCGCCATCTTTGAAGCGGTGTCGGGCGCAATGGCAAAATTAGGCCGTTCGTCCGCCGATACCGAGGGCGCGCTGCAGGCCGTCGCACAGATGATGTCCAAGGGCGTTGTGTCGCAGGAAGAAATGCGCCAACAGCTTGGCGAACGCCTGCCGGGTGCCCTGCAGGCTACCGCGGACGCTGCCGGCGTAACCGTCGGCGAACTCAACGACATGATAGCCACCGGCAATGTGCTATCGGTCGACCTCCTGCCGAAGCTGGCCGAAGGTCTGAACAAGGTCTATAAAACCGGCGAACAGGTCGACGGTCTGGTTAGTTCATGGGCGAGACTCAAAAACGCCATGACCGACACCATGACGTTTATCGGCGACAGTGGCGTGGCGGCTGGTACCGTCGCATTCTTAGGACAGGTAGCAACGGCGGTTCGTGGTCTTACCGGCGCTTTCGCACTACTTGGCCAAGGTATCGGAATCACGCTTGGCGCGCTGGCAACATTCGATTTCAAACACCCCATAGATTCGGTTAATTCATGGCGTGCGGCCGTCGTGAAAGCCGCCGACGATCTGCAGGCATCGCTCGACAAAGCTAACGGCGCAACGAAGGACACCACGGAAGCGCAGAAGGCACTCGCAGAGGGTGGAAAGGCCGTTTCCGCATCGGCGAACGAACAGGCGGTTTCCTGGCTGACCGTGGTCAACGCGTATCAAAAAGTCGCTACAGCATCGAAAGAGGCCACCGCACTTGCTCTGAAATCGGCCGAAGCTGTTGCAGCAGAAGCGAAAGCATCCGTAGAACTTGCCGCCGGACTCGGGACGGAAACCGAAAAGCGTGTGGCTTCTCTTAATGCTGCCCTCGCCAATACCGACGCATTGCAAAAAGTAGCCGAAGCACGGCGTATTGAAGCGGCCGTGGCGAACAGCAACGCCATAGCCCTACAGGAAGCGGCAAAGGCCGAAGGTGCACTCAGCGAAGAAAAACGGAAGGCTATCCAGCTTGCCACCGACGCAGCTACGGCCAAAAAATCCGAAGCTGACCAAGCGGCCGCCATAGCCATTTCGGCGCAGCAACACGCGGCCATTCTTGTTGTGGAGTCCGCCGCGCTGGCCGACAACAGCGCACGCGTCGACGAGTTGCGACTAGCCAATGAAGCCGCGCAAAAGTCCCTCGAAGCGGTTCGTGCATCGCGCGCCGCCGGTATCGCTACGCTTTACGACGAGCAGGCCGCCGCAATCGCCGCAGGAGCCGCCGCAGCAATCTACCGCGACGCCCTGCACGACCAGACGACGGCGATTGAACAGAACGCCAGGGCGAAGGCCGGACAGCTATCCATTGAGCAGGCAGGCGTAAAGCTGGCCATCGAGCAACAGCGCACCATCCTGGAAGTGGCCCGCGCAAGGGGTGACGAGTACGGCGCCATCATGGCCCTGACCGAAATCAAGCGCCTGGAAGTGAAATTGTCAGAACTCACTGCACAGGCGAAGAAGGCAGAAGCAGAAGCAGCCCTTCTGACGGTCAAGGCCAAACGGGATGAACTAACCGCATCGGGTGAACTCACGGCCGCCAAGGAAGCGGAACTCAAAGCCCAGGAAGCCGGCGCCAAGGTTAAGCAAGTCGAAGCCGAAATCGCCAGCGAAACGGCCAAACGGATGCGTGAACTAGCCGACGCCTATTTTTACGCAGGCGACGCCGCGGACGGTACGGCCGAAAAAATCCGCAAGATTGGCGACGCTGCCAGAGACAGCGTGGACGGCGTGGATAGTCTGACGCAATCACTCAACGGCATGAACTCAGCCCAGGCCGGCGGAATGCGTGTCGGTGGTACCGGCTCGTTCGACATGGCCACCGAGTTGAAAAAACTAGGATTGTCGGACGAGCAAATTAAATCCGCAGACCAAGGTGTTTTCAGCAAAGCAATGCAAGACGGACTTGCACAGATGGGGCCGACCGATAACCCCCGATTGTGGTCATTCCAAGCGGCGCAAGTTGCGGCCAGCGCGGCGCAGCAGGCGCTTATGGCGGGCCAGGCAAAGAACGCCGCCACAACGACCACGAACGCCACCACAACACCGGCTATACCCCGCCTGGACTTGCTGACGCCTACTGCGCCCCAGGTGACAACCCAGGCACCGACGCCGGTGAACATCACTATCGGCGGCCGCACCTCAACGGTGAACGTTGCATCAGCATCCGACGCCGGGCAACTGGCTAACATTTTCCGATTGATCGAAGCGGACAGTGCCCGCGCTTTTTAAGGAATCGACACCATGACTATCAAGACTTTCACACAAGCCGAATTACTGAAACTTTCTGAGCAGGAGCAGGAAGCGAAGAAGCAGATGGGCGACACCACTAACGCGCGTGAAATAGTCGTCAAGGCCGCGCAGTTCAAAGCCGACACGGTTGCAGCTATGTGGCAGCGTGTTCTCAGCCGGTTAAAGGCGGAGGGGGTGAACAAATAAAACCGGGATTTATCGACCTGGCCGCCATCCCCGGCATGGTGCCGCACGACCTTGCTGATATGTCACACCACGCCCTATACGCCATTGGTTTTGCCCTGAAATATGGTTGGCGAGTCGAAAAGGTCGGGCGGACCATTCGTTTTCAACATCCGAGAAATACGGACGATTACAAGCTGGCTACCGCGGACGGGCTACGGTACATGGCACTTGAGGCGGATTGGCGCGCGTAGTCGGCGGCCAACAGGAGAGCAAAATAATGGCAAAAGAACTATTGAACGTGAAAGACAAACGACTAGCCGACGTAATCGCGGACCTGGCCATTCGTTTTTCAGCAGAAGCGGCGAGGCACTTACCGCAGGCGGACGAATGCGAGTTGCGCGTATTGATGGCCGACGCACTTTTTCGGGCAACCATGTTGCCTTCGATTCGGGACAAGGCCATCGCAATAGACGACAACCCGCTAGTCGCCCGGCTATTCGCTGACGGTGCGCCACCCCCCGACATTGAAAACGATGTGTGGAACCTGTTTAGCAAACAGTGAATTAATTTAGCAAATTAATTCAATTATTTAGCGAATATTCTTAACATGATAAGTTAAGTTGTGGTTAACATTTCTCTACCTTAACCCGTTGGAGAAATTGGAATGAAAACCGCAAATATTCGTGCCCTGCCCGCCCTCGTTGTCGTTGAATTCCCCCACGGCAACGAGGCGGTGCCGACCCTGGTCAACGGACTGCCGGTAAGGTTCGCCACAATCGACGCCGACGGCGTTGTGGTGGCCTGGTCTAGCCTGACCCCGCCCGAACTTGATAACGGCGCCTGGTGCCTCGACAGTGACGACCTGCAGGCCGTCGGGATGGTGGGGGCGGACGACGGCACGGTGTACCGACATGCTGCGGATAGCCTGCGCCGGATTACCGTCAACGACATGATGGTGGGCGCATGACCCGTATTCAGATCAACGCCAAGGTCGACACCGGCATTACTGCGACGGGAACCGACGGTCGACCGCTTACCCTCGCACTACTCGACGCCGACGGCCGGGTGGTTGCCGCGGGTGACGAACTGACCACGGCGATTTACCGCACCGTGATTGATGCTCAAAACGCGTTCTGGATTGGTAACGGACAGATGACGGTGATACGGCCGCTGGTGACGGCTGACTAGGGGGCTAAATCCATTTCATCGTGGTTGCACACCCGCCGAAGGAATGCGCTACCGGAAACTATTTCCATGGAAATTTTGTAGTTGCCGGTGGCGTGAACCGTGTAAATCTCGGGGTTCGAATATCCCTTGAGTTTTTCGAAGGCTAATCCGGCTGGGCGGGGTGACTTAGCAAGGTCTTGCAACTTCTGGTCGACGATGTCTCGCATGTCGTTGTTGAGTTTGTCGTACTCTTTGTGGAATCGCTTCGATTTTTTCCACGAGGTTATGACAACGCCCCCGCCCCCCACGACAGTCATTTGTGAAGACTGGCGATCAAGTCTTCAACGGTCGCGAAGTGTTCACACCTTGGTTCAGCCGCCAAGTCATGCTTGATAATTTCACTTCGCGCAATAGAGAGAACTTCGATTATCTCAGCGACAGAAGTCATTGCGAGGTCGTACGAGTCGTGAAGGGTCTCGCAATGGTGGTCCCGCAAACGGCAATCTTTATTGATCTCCGAACGGTGAAGGACCATCTTGGCCAAACGATCCTTGAATTGATCCAAGGAGCGGTTCATACCATCTATTGCGATATCGTCGGGGTCAATGTATTCCCCCTCCGTTACGCCAACACTTTTGATGTCGTCTATCGAGGTGCGCAGCATGGACACCAAACCGTCGACAATCTTCGTGTAATCCGCAAGATTGGCCACAGTTGCGTCGACGGCTTGAAGCAGGTCGAGGCTAACCGTTTCGGTTGACCGAACGATTCCGACAACCTTACTCCCGGTCTCGATGTTTGATTTATGGTGTTTCATGTTCTTGATTTTGCCTTGATATGTAGAAGTATGTCCACCAATAGTTACTAGTTAGTAATTCATAATTATGTACAAGCACCATCAATACGTCATTTCGACCGCGTTACCGTAAAATTTGTTGCACAAATATAGACAACCTAACAACAAAATATGCAATATTTAACGCGCTACGGCTTCCCGACGCAGACCGTGCAGGACACGGTCGATGCTCTCGAATACGTGCGCCAGCTCTTTGCCGAAAACTGCATCCAGTCCGGCTTCTTCCACCGCTTTTCCTGCACCGTGCATTCGCCGGTCGGCATGAATCCGGGTGAATACGGCATCAAGCTGCAGCCGCTGCCGCCGGGCAAATTCGCCAAGAACGACGTACATTTCATCGACCCCACCGGCGTCGATCACGACCGCCTCGGCAAGGCGCTCAACAAGGCGCTCTACAACTACATGCACGGCATCTGCCTCGACCAGGACGTGCGCAGCTGGTTTGACATCAAGGTGCCGCGTCCGACCGTGGCACGGCAACGGATTTCGCGGGCGCTCTCGGCGCCGAATTGATTCCCCGGAAAGGGCAAACGCGTGTTTCATCCATCCCGATTGACCTTCGCTGCACTGGCGCTGTTCTCGCTCGACGTGCTGGCCGCCGAACCCTTGCCCGGCCTCAGCTTTTCGCATAACGACTGGCAGATCGTCTGCGACAACACGCGCACCTGCCGTGCCGCAGGTTATAGTGAAGATGGCGCGGAGCGGCGCGTTTCCGTCCTGCTCACCCGGGCCGCCGGGCCGGGCGAGGCGGTCAAGGGGCAACTGATGCTGGGCAGCTATGGCGAAGAGGACGAAGCCTTTTACGCCGCGCTACCCAAGAACATCAAGTTGACCTTGCACATCAACGAGCGTCCGGCAGGCCGGGTCACCGTTCCGCAGGATTCCCTGGTGGCCGATCTGCCGCCCCAACAGGTCGCCGCTCTGCTCGCTGCCTTGCGCGGCAATACAACGATCGAATGGTCATCCGGTGACAACCGCTGGCCACTCTCCGGCGCGGGCGCCGCTGCCGTGTTGCTGAAAATGGATGAGTTCCAGGGACGCCTTGGCACGCGGGGCGCCATCATCCGCAAGGGGCCAAAGGGCGAAGACGACGTGCTACCGCCCTTGCCGCCTCAGCAAGTTGTCGCCGCCCCCTTGCCCAAAACCTTGCCGGAAGATGCCAAGCTGGCCAAGAACAAAAGCCTGCGCAAGGCGCTGCGCACCGCCATCGGCAAGGACGACGATTGCCCGGACTTCGATGACGAAACGCTGGCCGCCGAGGGACTCACCATCGCGCGCCTGAACAGCACCCAGTTGCTGGCCTCGGCCCGGTGCTGGATGGGCGCCTACAACGCGGGTTACGGCTATTGGGTCATCAATGCCCAACCGCCGTTTCATCCCGTGCTCGTCACCTACTCGGGTTCCGACCTCAACGGAAGCGAGATTTCATCCATGCAAAAAGGCCGCGGCCTGGGCGACTGCTGGTCTTCTGATAGCTGGACCTGGGACGGCAATCAGTTTGTTCAGACCGAGGCTTCCAGCACGGGCATGTGCCGGCTGATCGCACCGGGCGGCGCCTGGTCCTTGCCGCAAATCGTGACGAAGGGCCGTTAGGGATGTTCAGGCGCTATCTAAAATTACGGGGGTTAAAAGCATGCTGATCAACTGCGTCGCCTACGAAAATGGCTCGCGCCTGGCCGACATGGCGGTCAAGGAAATCAGCGACTATCTGGCCAAACCGGATTGCTTCGTCTGGGTCGCCCTGCGCGACGCGACGGCGCAGGAACTGGATCAGATGCAGGAGGAGTTCGGGCTGCACGAACTGGCCGTCGAGGATGCCCGGCATGGCCACCAGCGGCCGAAGATCGAGGAGTATGGCGACTCGGTGTTCGCCGTCATGCACCTGCTGGAAGAGGTCGATGGCGAATTCAATATCGGCGAGGTCAATGTCTTCGTCGGAAAGAACTACGTTCTGTCGGTCAGAAACCATAGCCAGCAGGGTTTTCTCGGGGTGCGCAATCGCTGCGAGCGGGAGCCGCATCTGCTCGTTCAGGGTGCTGGCTTTGTCCTCTATGCCCTGATGGATGCGGTTGTCGACCGCTATTTTCCGATCATGGACCGGCTGGAGTCTGAACTCGAGGAAATCGAGGAGCAGATTTTTGCCAAGGGGGCTGCCCGCAGCAATATCGAGCGTCTCTATGATCTGAAACGCAAGATCACCCACCTCAAGCATGCCGTCGCGCCGTTGATGGAGGCGACCGGCAAGCTCTCGAGTGGCCGTGGGCCGGCGGTTTGCGCCAATAGCCGCGACTACTTTCGCGACGTTTACGATCATCTTGTCCGGATCAATTCTTCGCTCGACAACATCCGGGACACCATCGGCACGGCGATTCAGGTCAATCTGTCGATGGTGACCATCGAAGAGAGCGAAGTGAATAAGAAGCTGGCGGCCTGGGCCGGTATTTTTGCCGTCGCCACGGCGTTTGCCGGCATCTGGGGAATGAACTTCAAGGCGATGCCCGAGCTGCAATGGGAATTCGGCTACCCGATGGCGCTTTCCGTCATCAGCGTGACCTGTGTCGCGCTTTACGCCAAATTCAAGCGCGTCGGCTGGTTATGAGCCTGAATTGATGGCCGATGGACGGGCTGCCGCCGGTCAGCCCGGCATCAGCACGCCGAGCACAGAAACGATTTCGGCAAATAGCGGGCGAGCCGAGACGTTTTCCTGCGCGCAGTCGGCCTGCAGGAATTTCAATTTTTCGACTTTTTCCCGGTTGACCGTGGAAGTCTCCGCAGTCGGCCCAATCCGCTCCAGCAACTCTTCGAGCAAACACGAAAATGCTCGCACTTCGATGCGCTGCAAGGCCGTCGCGACGAGCGGGTTATCCGGCGGCACGAACGAAGCGGCGCCGAAGTCGCCAAGCAGGGCCTGCCCATCGGCGCCATGCAGAATGTTGTGGGCGTACAGATCACCATGCGTGATGCCCCGGGCGTGCAGGTGTTCGGCGGCGGAAGCGATGGCGAGCGCGATACGCAGGGCGGCATCGAGGTCGAATCTGGCCCTCGCCTGATAAACGTCACGCGTACACGAATCGAGGCTGGGCGGCCCGGCCAAGTTGCGGAAGTTGCTGTCGATGAGCGCCATGACCAGCCCGTGGGCCGCCTCCGGGTGCGCCGCCAGCTTGCCGAGCACGGGAATCAGATGCCGATGCGCGCCGGCCGTCAGGCAGGCGTTCATCTCGTTGAGCGGTAAACCGTCGCTGGTTATCGCACCCTTGAACAGCTTGAGCGCCACTGGCTGCGTTCCGCCATCCGAGCGCCACTCGGCGTGATGAATGACCCCGGAGGCGCCCTCGCCCAGTTGATGCTTGACCTGCAGATCGTCCCAATGAATGGGCGAAACGACGGCAGGACGCGGCGCCTCCGGGCAAAACGGGTTGCCGGCATAGGCCAGCCAGGACAATTTCGGCAGTGTCAGCAGCCAGTCCGGCAAGGCAGTCAGCTGGTTGGCTGCGATGCGCAACAGTTCCAGAGCGTTGCAATGGGCCATTTCGGCTGGCAGCGCGCGCAGCTGATTGCCGGCCAGCATGAGTTTTTGCAGGCGGGTGCAGCGGCCGATTTCGGGTGGCAATTCGCCGAGTTCGTTATCGGTCAGAATCAGCCAGCGCAGCTTGGGCGGCAAGGCTGCCGCCGGCACCAGCCGAATCCGGTTGGCCTTGAAGCCAACCATCTGCAACTCGGCGCATTGGCCGATCACCGCCGGCAATGTGGTGAAGCGGTTGTCCGAACAAAACAGGATGCGCAGCCGGTGCAGCCTGGGCAGCTCATCGGGCAGCGTTGCCAGCGCGTTTCCCGATAAATCCAGAATCTCCAGCGTCTCGGCCAGATCAAAGATCTCGCGGGGGAATTCCGTCAATCCGCAGGCCAGTTTCAGGCGACGGCTCCCGGCCAGCTTGCCGGCGCGCAGGTCTTCGAGGGTGTTCATTGGCATTCGGGGCATTCCGCCGGGCGGGCGTGATAAGGTGCGGCAGGATAACAAAAGATGGTGACACATGACCAGGGAGAAGGCTGCCCGCCCCTCGATGACCGAACGCGGCATGCGCGTCGCGCTGATTTTTGCCCTGGCCGCCGAGCGCCTGACGGCGTTTTACGAACACGGCCAGTGGCTGACCGAGGCGCAGGGCGCCAGCCTGGCCGCCGATTGGCTATCGCGCTCGAAAAACAAGTTGCCACTGGCTGAACGCCGCCAACTCTCCGCCCTCAGCGACCAGCTCGCTCGCCAGATCCAGGGCAGCCTGTCACGCGAAGCCGGCATGTACACGGCCCACGACATGATGGAAGCGCTCGACCCCAACCATCATTCCGACATCGCCGAATCGCTCATGGCGGAATGCGAACGGCTGCTCGACAGCGGACTGACCGACGGACCAAGCCCAGGCGCAAGCTGAGCCGAATCCAGCCAGGACAGTCTGCCGCAGAACAGCGTATCGATATTTACTAAACGAATCGGCAAATCGCGGTAATTGCCTGTGCATCACCCTCTCCGACATACGTCACAAAAGCGTCACTGGACTTTATCCATTGATTCGACAATACTCGAATCATGGAAACTTTAAACGCAGCCGAACTTCTCGCTGCCCTGGGTCATGAATCTCGTTTGAGCATCTTCCGCCTGCTCGTGGAAGCCGGCCCGGAAGGCATCAATGCCAGCGCCATTGGCGAACAACTGGGCATGGCGCCCGCCACGCTGTCGTTCCACCTGGCCCACCTCAGCCGCGTGGGCCTGATTACCGGGGAGCGCGAAAGCCGCTTCATCCATTACTCGGCAAACTACCCGACGATGGATGATCTGATTGCCTTCCTGACGAGCAACTGCTGCCAGGGCGAAGCCTGCCTTCCCAAGACCGCCTGCTGTGACACCAGCGAGAAGCGCCGCACCAAAATCGGAAAGAAATCCTGATGTCAAAGCTCAAGACCGTGCTCGTACTGTGCACCGGCAACTCCTGTCGCTCCCAGATGGGCGAAGCCATCCTGAACCATGACCTCGTTGGCCAGGTGCGCGCCATCTCAGCCGGTACCAGCCCGCAGCCCAAGGTCGCTGACGGTGCCGTCGAAGCCTTGAAGCTGGCCGGCCTGCCGACCGAAAGCCTGACGCCCAAGACCGTCGAGACGGTAATGAATGACGACATTGACCTCGTGGTCAGCGTCTGCGACAACGCCAGGGAAACCTGCCCCGTATTCCCCCGCCCCGTACAGCGCATCCATGTTGGTTTTCATGACCCGCATGGCGAGCCCCTGGAAAGCTTCATTGCGGTCCGTGACGACATCCGGGCCAGACTGGTGCCCGCAGTTCGTGCAGCCTTGGGCCTCTAAGAAAACGCCATGTCCGCCCAATGTGAAATGACCGCCAAACTCGCCGCAGGCACGTCAATGAGCGTCTTTGAGCGCTTCCTGACCGTCTGGGTCTTCCTCTGCATCGTGACCGGGATCGCCGTTGGTCAGTTGGCCCCCGGCCTCTTCCAGGCCATCGGTCGGCTCGAAGTCGCCCAGGTCAATCTGCCAGTCGGCCTGCTCATCTGGGTAATGATCATTCCGATGCTGGTCAAGGTCGATTTCGGCGCCCTGGCCGAGATGAAACAGCACGTCCGCGGCATCGGCGTGACCTTGTTCGTCAACTGGCTGGTCAAGCCGTTTTCGATGGCTTTCCTCGGCTGGCTGTTCATTCGCAACCTGTTTGCGCCGATGCTGCCGGTCGAGCAACTGGACAGCTACATCGCCGGCCTCATCTTGCTGGCTGCCGCGCCCTGTACGGCCATGGTCTTCGTGTGGAGCCGGCTGACCAACGGGCATCCGCTGTTCACGCTCTCGCAGGTCGCCATCAACGACACCATCATGGTCTTTGCTTTTGCGCCGCTGGTCGCCTTCCTGCTCGGGATTTCGTCGATTACCGTGCCGTGGAACACGCTGCTGACCTCGGTCGTCCTCTACATCGTGATTCCGGTGGCGCTGGCCCAATTCTGGCGCAAATCGCTGCTGGCCAAGGGGCAGGCAGCTTTCGATGCCGCCATGGCGAGGATAGGCCCGTGGTCCATCTCGGCCTTGCTGGCGACGCTGGTACTGCTCTTTGCCTTCCAGGGCGAAGCCATCCTCAGGCAGCCGCTGGTTATCGCCCTGCTGGCCGTGCCTATCCTGATTCAAGTGTTCTTCAACTCGGCCCTGGCCTACTGGCTGAACAAGGCCGTCGGCGAGAAGCACAACGTCGCCTGTCCATCGGCGTTGATTGGCGCCTCCAACTTCTTCGAACTGGCTGTGGCTGCCGCCATCAGCCTGTTCGGGTTCGAGTCCGGGGCGGCGCTGGCCACCGTGGTCGGCGTCCTCATCGAAGTGCCGGTGATGCTGCTGGTGGTAAGAGTCGTGAACGCCTCGAAGGGGTGGTACGAAACGGCGTAGCAAACCAAGGCAACAGGGAGTCAAGCATGGACTGGATGATGACCGCGTTTCAGGGAGGCCTCGATAGCCTGGCCTCTTACCTGGCAGCCCACGTGCTGCTCTGCCTGGTGCCTGCCTTCTTCATTGCCGGTGCTTTGTCCGCCCTGGTACCACAGCAGTCGATCATCCGTTTTCTCGGGCCGGATGTGCCGAAGTGGAAATCCTATTCCGCCGCAGCCGGTGCCGGTAGCTTGCTGGCCGTCTGTTCGTGCACCATTCAGCCGCTGTTCGCCGGCATCTACAAGAAAGGGGCTGGTCTTGGCCCGGCCATCACCTTCCTGTTCTTCGCCCCGGCGGCCAACATCCTTGCCCTGGCCTATACCGGCGTCGCGCTAGGCGCCGAGTTCGCCATCGCCCGGATTCTGTTGGCCCTGTCTTTTGGTATCGGCATCGGGATGATCATGGCCATCGTGTTCCGCCAGACGGATGTCACCCGGATGGCCGACGCCCAAACCTTTGCCGAAGGCGGTGGCATTCCAGGGAAGACGCTGCTCTTTGTCGGCGCCCTGGTCGCCCTGCTCATTTCCGGCACGCTGAAGCTGGATTTCCTCCAGGCGGTGCTGTTCAGTACCGAGCTGCCCTGGCACGGCGCATGGGCAATTCAACAACGTCTCGACCAGTGGGTGCCCGTCAATGTGGCCATCGGTGCCGAAGGCTTGAGCTTGCAGGGTGCCCTGTTGATTACCTTGTTGGCCGCGATTGGTGTCTTTGCCTGGCGCGGGCTGGGCAAGGTTGATGAAGGCTTCAATCGCTTCACGCCTGTGGCGCTTGGCCTGACGATACTGACCCTCGTATTTGCTGCTCTGGGCTTCAAGGCGAGTGCTTCCGGCATCGCGCTGACCGTGACCGGACGAAGCTTGGCGGTGACGCTGTTCTGTCTGGCGCTCATCCCCTTGGCCCGGCGCTTTGATGAGTGGGACGTGCAGCAATGGCTGTGGGAAACCTGGCGTTTCGTGAAGATGATATTTCCGCTGCTGGTTGTTGGCGTGTTCATCGTTGGTGTCATCCGGGTCTTCATCCAGCCGGAATGGATCCGGACGGTGGCCGGCGAGAATACGGTACTGGCCAACCTGGCGGGTGTCGTGTTCGGGGTATTCATGTATTTCCCGACCCTGGTCGAAGTCCCCATTGCCAAGATGTTCCTGTCACTCGGCATGCACCCGGGGCCGCTAATTGCCTACCTGATGGCCGACCCGGAACTGTCGCTGCAAAGCATCCTCATCACCTCAGCCATCATCGGAAAATTGCGGGCCTGGACTTACGTCGGGCTGGTCGCCGTGTTTTCAACGGTGTCGGGCCTGACCTATGGCGCCTGGGTCGATGGCATGTCGCTATGGATGCTGGTGGGCGTCATCGGCAGCTTTGTTGCCCTCATCATCGGCACCCTGCATTTGATTGAAACCCGCCGCAAGGCATAGCAAGGGAGGAACACCATGCTCATCAAGATACTGGGAAGTGGATGCCCCAAGTGCAATCGTCTGGAGCAACTGACCCGCGATGCCGTGGCCGAACTCGGAATGGAAGCTACTTTCGAGCACGTGAAGGAAATGGACAAGATCATGGCCTATCCCATCATGACAACGCCGGCATTGGTTGTCGATGAACAGGTCATGGTTTCCGGGCGGATGCCAAGCAAGGATGAGTTGCTGGGCTGGCTGAGGGGCCGCTGACTGACGACAGTCGTACCGGTGTGCGGGCCGCGCGACTGCTTTGGGCGGCACGAACCCGGCACCTGAATTTCAATTTTTGCCCCTTTTTCCGGTTCACCGTGGAAGTCACGGCGAACCGGTTTCAAACGCCCATCAAGCCACCCTGATCGCCGCCAGCGTCGCCACATCGACGAGTTCGGCGATCCGGTCACCCAGGCCGGCAAGCACGGCAGCGTGCACGGTGGCAGCCGGAATGGTCTGTCCATCCGGCCCCGGCAGATCGCGGGTGGCGCTGGCGTCGGCGACGATGGCGACCCGGTAGCCGCGATGGAAGGCTTCGCGGGCAGTCGAGTCGACGCAATTGTGGGTCATGTAGCCAGCAACGATTAAGGTGTCGACAGCCCGTTCCTGCACAACGTCGGCCAGCGTTGTGCCGGTGAAGGCCGAGGGGAGATGTTTGTGGATGACCGTTTCGCCGCTGGCTGGAGCCAGGCCGTCGAGGGGCTGGAAGCCGGCAGAATCGGGGGCGAATATCGGCGCGGTCGGCGGGGCGCGGTGCAGCACGTGAATGACGGCAATGCCAGCCTCATCGGCCCAGGCACGCAATTGCCGCGCCTTCTTGCTGGCCGCCGCTTCATCGGGCAAGGCAAGCGGACCGTGGCGGTACTCGTTCTGGTAGTCGATGAAGACGACCGCCGTTTTCGCCGCAACGAGTGTGGCGCCGGCGTGCAGGCTGGGCTGAACGCCGACGATTTGCCGCAAGGTCCGGGCGCTCATGCTGCTTCTCCCTGCAATTGGCCGGCTTTGCGCGCCGCCTGGGTTTCGCCGTCGTAGCCCCAGCTGTCGGCCGGAATTTCGTGCAGGGCGACGTAGACCGGGGCCTGGCTCTGGCCAATTGCCACGGTCAACAGGGATTTGGCGGCAAAAATGAAATCGGCTTTTTCGGCCGCGCTGTTGGTGCCAGCCGTGATCATGGCCTGCAGGCTGGCCGAGGTGGGGACGGCCCGCCCGTCGGCCGAACTGGCGCCGAGCGGCAATTGCGTGACGCTGACCACGGTCAGCGCGGCATCCTTGCCCAGAATGTCGGCCATGAGCCGCGTGGCTTCGCGTTGCAGGTGGGCGATGGCATCCGGGGCAAGCGGCGGGCCGGACAGGGTGATTTGAACGAGGGGCATGGGGTTCTCCTTTTGTCGTGACGCCTGCATCATTCCACCGAGAGATATTGGATACAATCCAGCAATCTGATAACGGTTTGTTGCCCAATGGAAACAATCAACCCGCTCGATCATTTATCCGACCTCGCCGTTTTCGTCCGGGTCGTCGATACGCAAGGCTTTTCCGCGGCAGCACGGGCCATGGGCCTGACCAAATCGGCGGTCAGCAAGCGCATCAACCGGCTGGAGAAACAACTCGGCCTGCGCCTGCTGCAGCGCACGACACGCGCCATGTCGCTGACCGAAGCCGGCCGCGTGCTTTATGAACGGGCGGCCCAGGGCGTTGCGCTGCTCGACGAGAGCGCCCGCCTCGCCGCCGGCCTGGTCGAAGCGCCGCGTGGCATCTTGCGCGTCACGGCCTCGGTGACATTCGGCAAACTCTGCCTGGGGCCGCTGATTCCCGAATTCCTCGCCCGCTACCCGGAAATCGAACTCCAGCTCACCTTGCTCGACCGCTTCGTCGATCTCGTCGAGGAAGGTTACGACGTCGCCCTGCGCCTGACCCGCTCGCCGCCCGAGCAAGTCGTCGCCAAAGCACTGATGCCGGTCCGCTACCGGCTGTGTTCCACGGTCAACGGGAAAAAAGGCCTGAAACTCGACTCTCCGGCCGACCTCGCCCAGCACAATTGCCTGCACTACGGCCTGCGCGAATTCGGCAACGAATGGCGTTTCCAGCGCGGCGACGAAGGAAACAAGGAGGAAGCACGGGTGCGCGTGACGAGCAATGTCGTGGTCAACAACAGCGAGGTCGTGCGCGACTTGCTACTCGCCGACATGGGCATCGGGCTGGTCTGGAACTACGCGGTGGATCGCGATATCGCCGACGGGCGGCTCATCGCGCTGCTCCCCGAGTGGATGCCAGTCGGCCCCTTCGGCCAGACGGCCTGGGCGATCTGGCTGCCGCAAAGCCACCTGCCGCCAAAGATTCGCGTGTTTGTCGATTTCCTCGCCGAGTGCCTGCGCGAAACGCCCGCCTAGCCGCGCCGGACAAACCACTTGCGCGCCTCTTCGGCCAGCCCGAGGAAGAGCACAAAGGGCAAGGCATAGAGGAAGACTTCGAGCGGCAGCGGCGCTGTGCCGAACAGGCGGTTCCCCAACGGCGTGTAGAGAATGACCGCCATCAAGCCGATTTCGCTGGCCAGACCGGCAAGCAGCCAGCGATTCTCAAGCAGCGGAAAATGCCAGGCCGGCAGGCGTGGGTGTCGGCAGACGAAAAGATTGACCATCTGCGCCATGACGATGGCCATCAGGCAGGCCGACGTGGCCTGCAGATAGCGCGGGTCGCCGGGCTCCAGCGTTTCGCCGTAGTGCCAGCCAAAACCGTGCAGCACGAAGAAGAAGGTCGCCATGGCGCCAAGCGCCTCGAGCGGTCCGAGGAACAAATAGGCGCGGGCCAGCAGGCCGCCGGAGAGCAGGCGTTCGTCACGCGGCCGTGGCGGGCGCTGCATGACATCGGTTGACGGCTTTTCGGCGCCCAGCGCGAGGGCCGGCAGCATGTCGGTGCCCAGATCGACGGCGAGAATCTGGATCACGGTCAGCGGCAGCGGAATGCGAAAGAGCACGAAGGCCAGGTAGGGAATCAGCTCTGGGATGTTCGAAGTCAGGATGTAGGTGATGAACTTGCGGATGTTTTCATAGACCGCCCGGCCCTCCTCGATGGCATTGACGATGGTGCCGAAGTGATCGTCGAGCAGCACGATATCGGCCGCCTCGCGCGCCACGTCGGTGCCGGAGAGCCCCATGGCGATGCCGATGTCGGCCATACGCAGGGCCGGGGCATCGTTCACGCCATCGCCCGTGACGGCGACGATCTCGCCCTTGCGCTGCAGGGCCTGGACGATGATCATTTTTTGCTCGGCAGTGACCCGGGCGAAGATCACCTCGGGCGCATCGAGCGCAATCTGCAGGCTGGCCGCGCTCATCTGGCGGACCTCGTCGCCGGTCATGACCCGTGGCGACGCACTGCGGATCATGTCGATTTCGCGACCGATGGCCAGCGCCGTGCGCGGGTGATCGCCCGTGCACATGATGACGCGCAGGCCGGCCGAATGGCAGCGGCCAACCGCCTCGTGAACATCCGGCCGGGGCGGGTCTTCGAGGCCGATCAAGCCGCACAGCGCCATGCCCTCTTCGTTTGGCGCCTCGCCGGCGGCCAGCGGCTTCCAGGCACAGGCAATGACGCGCAGGCCGCGGCTGGCCAGGTCTTCGTGGGCCAGGCGAAAATTTTCGCGGGCGTCGGCATCGAACGGTTTCACGGTATTGCCGGCCAGCCAGGTCGTGCATAGCGGCAAGAGGTTTTCCGGCGCGCCCTTGCACAGCAGCACCCCGCTCCCCTCCTCCTCGCGGCTATAAACCGACATCCGCCGCCGCTCGGCATCGAAGGCAATTTCCCCCGCGAATTTCCAGGGCATCGGCAGTTCGCCGGCAAACTGCCAGAGCGCGATCTCCATCGGGTCGCCATTCGGCTGGCCATCCGTAAATTTCAGGCTCTGGCAATAACGGGCCACTGCCCGCAGGTGCGGCTCGCGCGCCGCCGGCCAGTGCTCGGCCGCGAGGTGGTGACGGCCACCGGCAAACCATTCACGCACCGCCATGCGGTTCTGCGTCAGCGTGCCCGTCTTGTCGGTCAGGATCACCGTCGCGCAGCCCATGGTCTCGACGGCCGGCAGATGGCGGACCAGCGCATTGCGCTTGGCCATGCGCTGGGTAGCCAGGGCCAGCGACAGCGTCACCGTCGGCAACAAGCCTTCCGGCACGTTGGCGACGATGATGCCGATGGCGAACATCATGTTGGCCCAGAAAGGCAGGCCGATGGCTTCACCGAGCAGAAAGAAAATGAGGCCAAGGCCAAGCGCCAGCATCGCCACCAGCCGCGACACCCGGCGGATTTCCCCTTGCAGGGGCGATTCGGTATCGCCGGTCGATTGCGTCAGATGCGCGATGTGGCCGAACTCGGTACGCATCCCGGTGGCGTACACCACGGCGCGCCCCTCCCCGGAAACAACCAGCGTACCGGCCAGCAGCAGGCAGTGCGCGGCCAGCGGGTCGAAGGCAGCGGCAGTCTCGGCCGCCTCGCTGCGCGCCTTCGGATAGGTTTCGCCAGTCAGCGTCGACAGATTGACGCGCAGCCCCCAGCTTTCAAGCAGCCGGCAATCGGCCGGCACCTTGGCCCCTTCGATCAACAGCAAAATATCGCCCGGCACCAGCTGGTCAGCCGGAATATCCATCTCCTGCCCGTCGCGCCGCACCTTGACGCTCTGTGGCAAGAGCTTTTCCAGCGCGGCCAGCGCCTGCTCGGCTCGATAAGTCTGCCAGAAGGAAAAACTGCCATTGACCAGAATGACGCCGAGAATGGCCAGCCCCAGCTCGAACATGCCCTCGCCCGGCTGCAGATAGGCCGCGGTAAAGGCCAGAATGGCGGCGAACCATAGTATCAGCGCAAAAAAGTGGGTGAATTCGCCGAGCAGGCTGAGCCACCAAGGCGTGCGCGCCGCCGCTTCGACCCGATTCGGCCCAAATTCGTCGAACCGGCGCGCTGCCTCCCTGACGCTCAGGCCATCGGGTGCACTATCCAGCGCAGCCAATGCCTCGGCCGGCGACTGCCGGGCGATCTGCATGCCGGAATGCTCCATGGCCAGGCCCGAATCTCTTGTTTGAACTCTTTATTCATAGCATCCACACGGCATTCCAGCCAGCCGATTCCCGGTCTTTGAGCCGAAACAGCCGTGAGCGTGATAAATTTGCCGCCGACTTGATTCAGGATGCACAGGCAAGACCATGACAGACCAGCTCAACCTTTTCGACCCCAACGCCAAAACAGCCGCAATCGACCCCGACGCGCCAGCCCAGCCGGCCGTCACAGAAGCCGGATTGCCAGCCGAGGCGCCCACAGAAGCCGCCGCAGAACCAGCCCCCGAGCTATCAGCTGCCGAACCGCCTGAACTCCCTCCATCCGCCTCCGGCCCGGCCAGCGACATCCCCTCGCCGGCCGACTATGCCGCCCGCCGCTATCTCGAATACGCGATGAGTGTCGTTACCGGCCGCGCCCTGCCCTCGGCTGCCGACGGCCAGAAGCCCGTGCAGCGCCGTATTCTCTACGCCATGCACCGCATGGGCCTGTACAAGAGCCCGCGCCATGTAAAGTCGGCGCGCGTTGTCGGTGACGTGATCGGTAAATACCACCCACACGGCGATTCGTCGGTCTATGACGCCATGGTCCGCATGGCGCAGGACTGGAGCCTGCGCTACCCCATCGTCGATGGTCAGGGCAACTTCGGCTCGCGCGACGGCGACAACGCCGCCGCCATGCGCTACACCGAAGCTCGCCTGACCCCGATTGCCGAGCTCTTGCTGGCCGAACTCGACGAAGGCACGGTCGACTGGAAACCGAATTACGACGGCGCCAACGACGAACCGGCCCTGCTCCCGGCCCGCCTGCCTTTTTGCCTGCTCAACGGCGCTTCCGGCATTGCCGTCGGCATGGCCACCGAGATCCCGGCCCACAACCTGCGCGAAGTTGCCAAGGCCGCTGTCGAGATCATCCGGAATCCGGCTTTCAGCGAAGACGAAGTGCTGGCCTTGATTCCCGGCCCGGATTACCCCGGTGGCGCACAGATCATTTCGACGCCCGAGGAAATCGCCGCCACCTACCGCAGCGGCCGCGGCAGCCTGCGCGTGCGCGCCAAGTGGAAGATCGAAAACCTCGCCCGCGGCCAGTGGAAACTGGTCATCACTGAACTGCCGCCGGGCGTGTCGACCGCCACTGTGCTCTCGGAAATCGAAGCCTGCTCCAATCCGGTCGCCAAGGAAAAAGCCGGCAAGAAGGTCTTCACACCGGAGCAACTCAACCTCAAGGCCGCCTTCCTGTCGTCGATTTCCGAAAGTGGCGTGCGCGATGAGTCGGGCAAGGAACACGCCGTCCGCCTCGTCATTGAGCCCGCCTCGTCGCGCCAGGGCCAGGACGATCTGGTCCGCATGCTGCTCGCTCACACCAGCCTTGAAACCAACGCATCGATCAATCTGACGGTGCTCGGCGTCAATGGCACGCCGCGCCAGGCCTCGCTGTACAGCATGATTGCCGAATGGTGCCGTTTCCGCCTGTCGACCGTGGAAAGGCGCACCCGCCATCGCCTGACCGCTGCCGAAAAGCGCATCCACATCCTCG
This sequence comes from Azonexaceae bacterium, assembly GCA_013335535.1. GTDB lineage: Bacteria > Pseudomonadota > Gammaproteobacteria > Burkholderiales > Rhodocyclaceae > Azonexus. The sequence continues at coordinate 47,058 of JAAXVL010000011.1, read as the reverse complement.
AAGGCCGTTTGGCGGTGCTCCTCGACATCGACAAGGTGATCAAGGTCATCCGCGAATCGGACGATCCCAAGGCCGACCTGATCAGCCACTTCAAGCTGTCCGAAATCCAGGCCGAAGACATCCTCGAAATCCGCCTGCGTCAGCTGGCACGGCTCGAAGGCATCAAGATCGGCGAGGAGCTGGCCAAACTGCGTGAAGAGGCGGCCGGCCTCAACAAGCTGCTCGACTCCGAAAGCGAACTGCGCGCCTGCGTTGCTGCCGAAATCGAAGCAGATGCCAAGAAATATGGCGACGACCGCCGCACCTTCATCGAAGCCGCCGACAAGGTCACCATGTCCGATGCCAAGACGGTTTCCATCGTCGATGAACCGACCACGCTGATCGTCTCGAAACATGGCTGGCTTCGCTCACGCCAGGGCCATAACATCGACCCGACGCAACTGAGCTTCCGTTCCGGCGACGAACTGCTGGCCTGCCTGCCCTGCCGCACGGTCGACAACCTGATCCTGCTCGACACCAAGGGCCGCGCCTATTCGATTCCTGCCTCCGACATTCCCGGCGGCAAGGGCGACGGCATTCCGGCTACCTCGCTGGCTGATTTCCAGGATAGCGGCAAACCCTGTCTCGCCATGGCAATCAAGAATGAAATGCTCTATCTGGTTGCCGCCAGTGGCGGCTACGGCTTCCGCTGCAAAGGTGAAGACCTGCTGTCGCGCGGCAAGGCGGGCAAGGCCTTCATGACGCTGTCCGAAGGCGAAATACCGGTCGTTTTCGCACCGGCACCGCAAGGCGAAATCGCCTGCGTGACCAGGGATGGCCGGGCGCTGATCTTCGCCATCGATGAAGTTCGCCAACTCCCGAAAGGACGCGGCCTCAAGCTGATCGACGCCGATCCCGGCAAGACAGCCCTGGAAGACATCATTCCGGTCGTCGACGGTGTAGCCGGCAAACTCAAGGGCGAACGCCTGGAAATCTGCCGCGGCAACCGTGGCGGCAAGGGGAAGCCAATCAAGGCCAGTCGAAAATAGCGACCTGAAACGGCGATACAGGCAAGACACGGAGAAACCCGGATAATATGCTCCGGTAATCCCCGTCCGTGTCTTTCCGGCGCATTGCCTTCACGCAGCCCGGCCCCCTGTTATCTGGAGTCTCAATGTCTCGCACCCTGATCCTTATCATCCAGTTTCTTCTGGTCACGGGGATATTTTTCGGCATTGGCATCTATCTGGCCAAGCGGATGGAGAAGAAAAAACGAGCCAGACGCAAGCTGCACGCGCACTCATTGCCGATGTCGGCCTTTTCCACACTGGATCATCCGGTCATGCAGCAGGGAAACGACGACATATCGCCCCTCGACGAAGCCGAGGTATTCATGATTTATGGAAAGAAAGCCAAAGCAATTGAAGTGTTGAGTGAAGCTCTGGCGAAAAAACGCATTACCCGCGAGGCTTACGATGCATTCAGGGCCAAGCACGGTATTGAATAAATTACATCAATAAAATCGCTTAATATATTGATTTATATATGTTTTAAATGAAAATTTAATGCAAAAACTTTAACTTAAGCAGCTATCTTCCAAACAAACAAAAACCGGGCGGGCTCGATAACGAGACCGCCCGGTTTTCTTTTCAGCGAGCCAGATCAGGCCGCTGTATCGCCCGAATGCAGCGCTTCAACCTCTTCATGCTCCCATTCCTTGATCGTGTCCGAAACAAGGCGGGCCTTTTCGTGGGCATCCGGCTGATGGTGATGCGCCTCCTCGAAAACCTCCAGGGCCTCGTGGATAGCTTCAGCCTTCGTGTGGGCGTGGGTATGTGGCATGACGAAATCCTTACAATGTTGAAAAGAAAAAAGCCCTTGATAAGCAAGGGCTTTTTTTATCAACAACCGAAAACAGGCTCCGGTTTTGATATCCAGTCAAAAGGTGCTTAGGCAGCCTTCTTGGAAGCCTTCGGAGCGGCAACGACGTTGGCAGCCTTCATCGTGGCGCTGGTAGCAGCGGCAACGCTGGCTTCGGCAACTTCAGCAGCCTGCTTGGCAGCCTTGTTGAGGCCTTCGTAGGCTTCGTTGGCCGACTTGATCGCGGTCTTGACGGCAGCGACGGCAACTTCGGAACCAGCCGGAGCGGAGGCCAGCGCCTTTTCAACCAGACCGGAAACCTTGGCGGTGTTTTCAGCAACCTTGGTTTCAACTTCCTTGGCCAGCTTGTCCTTGGTTTCGGAAGCGATGGCGATCACGTTACGCGAGTATTCCATGCCCTTTTCGATGGACGGCGAAGCCAGTTCCTTCTGGATGCTGACGAAAGACTGGACATCCTTGGCGCCAAGCAGTGCATTGACGTTGGACATGGCGCCTTCGAAAACGGAGCGGGCGGCAGCCAGATTCAACAGGGCCAGACGCTCGATGCCATCAAACGTGGTGTTGGCGAAGAACAGGACGGAATTGATACCGGACTTGGCGAAATCTTCGGGTTTGGTGAACATTGTGTTTCTCCTGAGGTTGGGGTGATTTATTCGCCTTGGCTTTATGTTGCACCGCAGCATGACTCCATTTTAACCACAGGAAAACGCTTGTCAACAGCTTTTTGTGCACCGCACCAAATGCTAGGAAAATGTATTGAAAATTGCCCAATATTCAGGCGACACGGGGCTGCAAACCCAATCTCTCAAGGAGTACGCTCATCGCTTCGGCGGCACCGAGCGGAAGGTAATAATCGACGATATCGGTGAGCATGGTTCGCGCCGGGTTGATCTCCACGGTGGGAATACCACTGCCGGCGGCGAGCACGACCGGCTGGGTGATGTAGGGAAAGATGCTCGATGTCCCGATGGTAAAGACGATGTCAAAACCTTGCTGGAAGGCGTCGATGAAGCGATCCAGCGGTTCCTCGGGCAGGGCTTCGCCAAAAAGCACCACCTTCGGGCGCAAGACTGCACCGCACAGCGGGCACAAGGGCGGCACTTCCCGGCCGCTCAGGTCGGCAGCGGCTTCCTCATGGCTGCATTCGGTACATTCCAGCTCCTGCAGGTTGCCGTGAATCTCGACGATTTCGCGGCTCCCGGCCTGACGATGCAGGCCATCGACGTTCTGGGTGAACACCATGACCCGGTCGAGATGCTCATCCAGGCAGGCAATGGCGTAATGCGCTGCGTTCGGCCTGGCACCGCGGCAATTTTCTTCGATCTGGATCAGGTATTTCCAGGTGATTTCGGGATGCGTGGCAAAGATCTCGCCGGACAAGGCATCCTCGATGCGCAACCCTTCTTCGGTTGCTTCGCTATCGTATAGCCCCCCCACGCCGCGATAGGTCGGCAGACCGGAATCCGCAGAAATGCCGGCACCAGTGATGAACAAGGCGCTCCGGGCGTGACGAAGATGCTCGGCCACGGCATCCAGGGCAGCTTCTACGGCGGCTGAATACGACTTCATTGGCAACGATATTCCGGCTTTACTGGATCAGGAATCGGGTAAACAAGGCTTCCTTGATCCCGGTATCCTCGTCTTCGTGGATGGCGTGATTGACCAATTCGACAATTTCTTCGATCAATTTTTTCTTGCCTTCCAGGGTGCGCAGCTTGTCCACTTCCTTGCCGGACAGAAGCAGGATGATCTCGTGCTGGATTCTTGGCTTGTAGGCGGCGATGGCGCCTGCAGCTTCGGGCTTGGCGGGTTCGAGGATCACCCCGAACTGCAGGTAGTTCTCTTTTCCAAGATTGACCGTGAACACCATGGGCTCCGCTGCCGCACCGCCACCACCATGATCACTGGCCAGCGAAGGCAAGGGCGAAAGCAGCGCCAAAATATACAACAGGGGCGCTACAAGGGCATTCACAATTCGGGGAGCGACGTTCATGACAATCCTAAAGATGTTGGATGTCCCTGCGGGAGACCCGGACTTTATACCGGCTGAAAACCAAAAAAGCCACCATGACGATGATCTGCGACAACCCGTCGCCGTTTCAAATGTCCGACAAGCGCAATACTCCCCCTGACCGGCAGACCAGCGTATATTTCGCCCTTCGCTTATGGTCGCCACCCCAGTTTTCAGCCTGGCACCGCCAAAATACCCGCTAAATCATGCCTCTGCCCTGCTACGACCCCGCCACTTATCCAGCCCAGCTCGCCGACAAACTCGCCCTTTTCGAACAGACCTTCGCATCGCTCGGCGTGGCCAATACCGTCGCCCATGCCTCGACGCCCCTGCACTACCGGCTACGCGCCGAATTCCGCATCTGGCACGATGGCGACCGGCTGGATTACGCGATGTTCGACCCGGAAGATCCGAAGGTGCCGATCACGCTCGACACCTTCCCACCCGCCGCCAAATCCATCTGCACACTGATGCCGCGCCTGCGCGAGCGCCTTGCCGCCAGCGAAACCCTGCGCCGCCGTCTGTTCCAGGCCGACTTTCTCGCCACGTTGAGCGGCGACATGCTGGTTACGCTGATTTATCACCGGACGCTGGATGCAGCCTGGGAGGCTACTGCCCGAGAGATGGCAGCGGAACTCGGGATCCGCGTCATCGGCCGCAGCCGTGGTCAGAAACTGGTACTGGATCGCGACTGGGTGCTCGAAGAGTTCGAATTGAACGGCCGCCAGCTGCGCTACAAGCAGGTCGAAGGCAGCTTTACCCAGCCCAACGGCGGCGTCAATCGCCAGATGCTGGGCTGGGCCTGCCAGCAGGCGGCCGGCATCGGCGGCAATCTCGTCGAGCTATACTGCGGTAACGGCAATTTCACTATCGCCCTGGCGCCGCTGTTCGAGAAAGTTCTCGCCACTGAAGTCAGCAAGTCGTCCGTCCATGCGGCGCAGTACAACCTGGCCGCCAATAAGGTAGAGAACGTCGCCATCGCCCGCATGTCGAGCGAGGAGTTCAGCAACGCCCTCTCCGGCCGCGAAGAATTCACGCGCCTCAAAGATATCGACCTCGAACCCTTCCGCCATGCCACGCTCTTCGTCGATCCGCCGCGCAGCGGGCTTGATGCCGTAACGCTCGAACTGGCCCGCGGCTTCGACCGCATCCTGTACATATCCTGCAACCAGCAGACCCTGCTCGAAAATGTGACGGCGCTGCAAGACACGCACCAGATCGCCGCTTCCGCCGTCTTCGACCAGTTCCCCTACACGCACCATCTGGAGTGCGGCCTGCTGCTGACGCGGCGATAGTCGCGCTTCACGCTTGTCAGCCTGCCGCCGGCCGGCTGCTACCCAGTGGCGGTGACTCACACCGCCACGCACCCGAGCCTCCCCATGAAAAGAACCGATCTCTACAAAAGCCTTGCCAGCAAGATTGACCGAAACATGAAACAGGCGGGAACCCCTGACCGTTTCGGCCAGGGCGCCGTCCTCGACCGGAAGGAACAGCGCAAGCTGGACCAGGCCAAGGGACTCATCCCCTTCGCCGTCAAGATCGATGCCCAACTGGCCGAACAACTGCGCACGCTGGCTGAAACCAGCGAAGGCGGCATCAACGAAGTGGTCGACATGCTGCTGCGTAAAGGTCTCGCCGCCGGCGTTTAAACGCTCGCTACACGGGCGGGTTAAACTCGCCCCTTCATTGCCCATTTGCTTTCCCCCTCCCCGCCCATGACCTTCGCTACCCTCGGCCTTGCCGAAACGCTGCTCCAATCCGTCGAAACGCTCGGCTACAAGACGCCGACGCCGATTCAGGAGCAAGCCATTCCCGCCATTCTCGAAGGGCGCGACGTGATGGCCGCAGCCCAGACCGGCACCGGCAAGACCGCCGGCTTCGCGCTGCCCATCCTGCACAGCCTGGCCACCGATGGCATCAAGGTCGGCAGCAACTCCGTGCGCGCCCTTGTGCTGGTGCCGACGCGCGAACTGGCCGAACAGGTTCACGCCAGCTTCCGCCAGTACGGCGAACACAGTGGCGTCAGCACCTACGCGGCCTACGGTGGTGTCAGCATCAACCCGCAAATGATGCGCCTGCGCCGCGGCGTCGATGTGCTGGTGGCCACCCCCGGCCGTCTGCTCGACCTGTACAGCCAGAACGCCCTCAAGCTCAACAAGGTGCAGGTGCTCGTCCTCGACGAAGCCGACCGCATGCTCGACCTCGGCTTCTCGACCGAACTCGACGCCGTCTTCGCCGCCCTGCCCAAGAAGCGGCAGACCCTGCTCTTCTCGGCCACCTTCTCCGAAGTCATCCGCAGCCTGGCCAAGGCCCGCCTGCGCAACCCGCTGACCATCGAAATCAGCCCGCCCAACAGCACCGTCAAGGCCGTCAAACAGTGGATGGTGCCGGTCGACAAGAAGCGCAAGACCGAACTCTTCCTGTTCATGCGCAAGGACCGGCGCTGGGGCCAGGTGCTGGTTTTCGTCAAGACCAAGCGCGGCGCCGACGAACTGGTCGGGATCCTCCAGGCCAAGCGCATCAAGGCCGACGCCATCCATGGCGACAAGCCGCAAGCGGCCCGCCTGCGCGCCCTGGAAAGCTTCAAGGCCGGCGAAGTGCAGATACTCGTCGCCACCGACGTCGCTGCCCGCGGGCTGGATATTGACGACCTGCCGCAAGTCGTCAATTTCGACTTGCCCATCGTCGCCGAAGACTACATCCACCGCATCGGCCGCACCGGCCGCGCCGGCGCCACCGGCGAAGCCATCTCGCTGGTCTGCGCCGACGAAGCCCCGATGCTCGCCGCCATCGAAACGCTGCTCAAGCAAACGCTCAGCCGCGAAGAAGAACCGGGCTTCGAACCCGACCACCGGATTCCGCTAACCGGCGCCGCCGCAATCGCTGCCAAGAAGATCAAGAAACCAAAGATGCCCGGCGGCCGGGGCGGCAAAGGCACGCCGAGCAACTGGGTCGGCTTTGACGACGCACCCAAACGGCCCGGTGCCAGGCCGGCAGCCCGTCCAGGCGGCGCTCCACGGTCAACCGGAAAAACCGGCCAAAAACAAAATCGCTCCGGCGGCCGCTGAACGAGGAATGAGCGAGGAATTATGGCCGGGAAGCCTCCCGGTCAGCGCTTCTCGGGCACTTCGATGAAGTGCTTTCTCAGCCAGTCACGATCCAGTTCCCAGCTCACATCCTTGATGCCCGGCTGGGCCAGCACAATCGCCCTGGCCTCGGACTGCACCTCGCCCAGCAACTGCTCGGCGGCGATGAAGGCCGGATCGTTCGGGTTCTTGGTATCGATCTCCGGATAGAGAACGGCCAGGGCCTTGAACGCCGGAACGTCGAAATTGCGCGGCGTGCTGACCAGCGCCGTCGCGCCATTGACCTTCATGACCCAGAATTTGTACGGATAATTCTTCAATTTCGGGCTGGCCTGCGCCTCGATGGCGCGCGTCAATTCGCGCGACCGCGAATCCGGCGCCTGGATGTACCAGTCAAGCCCCGCCAGAAACACCAGCACAGCGATAACCCAGTAAGTTTTTTTCAACTTGATTTCCTCTTCAAGGATGACGACAGCGGTATTAGCGGGGCCCGCCACGCTTCAAGGCAACCGCCAAATGCAAAATATTAGCAGTTGCTAATAGATGATGGGCATTTCCCGGAGAGGCCGGGGTCGCCCCCGTCCCCAGCCGCATTTCCACGGTCAACCGGAAATATTGGCCAAAAATGAAATGACATTTCCGGCCCATTACGGGAAACCCGCAGCTGAAATATCAAATGGCGCCCAAATAGAAGCGCCATTTTCATGTCCAACAAAGGCCCCGCTTCTCATCAAGCCAGGGCAGCTTCCACATTGAGTTCGGAAACCACGCGGTTACGTCCCGCCGCCTTGGCCAGGTAAAGCGCCTCATCAGCACTTTGCAGCAGTTGCTCGATATCGTAGCCATCGCACGCCACGCCGACACTCACCGTGTTTCTGACCTCGATGCCACCGCTGCTTGTCGGCGTCGCCTCGTAAGCCCGGCAAAATCGTTCGGCCAGCTCCGTCGCCTCGAGTAGCGAGGTATCGGGCAAGAGTATGGCGAACTCCTCGCCCCCCATCCTCCCGCACACATCCGATTTGCGCAGGCTGCGCCGCAACAGATCGGCCAGCCCGCACAACACGGCATCACCGACGGCGTGACCATGCTGGTCGTTGATCTGCTTGAAATAATCCGCATCGATCATGGCAATACTCAACGGCAACTTGTTGCGCTGGCAGTAATTGGCCAGCGTCTGCCCACGTGCAAAGAAAGCACGGCGATTGTCCAACCCCGTCAGTTCATCCGTCTGCGCCATCAACTCCGCTTTCTGCTTGGCCGCCGACAAACGGTGAGTCAGGGCGAAATTTTCACCCTGCGCTCGGGATAAGACCGTACTGGCCCGCACCAGAAGCCCCATGTACAACAAAGCCGCCACGCCCAGACTGAGCTTCATCGATTGCCCGCTGAGCAGGAACAAGCCGATCGTCGGCAGCAAAATCGAGCCCATCGCCCCGACCACCATGTAGCGCCGCGCCGAATAATGCGAAAAAGCCCCCGCCGCCATGCCGAGCAGGAACATGAATGAGACAAGCTGTTCTACCAGCGTACTTTCAATACTGATCCACAGCACGCCCAGCCCCCACAGTGACGTGGTAATGAACAGCGTGACGGCGTAACTGCGCTCCCAATCGAGAATCTGCAGCCCTTCCGGCCGACGGCGACGGTGCAGCCAGAACAAGGCCCAGCGCATGAACCCGCCAGCACCGATAAGCGCCAGCCAGCCAATCAGCAACGCATGCCGCCCTCCATCCCACAGCATCTGGCACAGCACGGCGGCCACGACGACACTGAGGAAAATGGCAGGAAACGACTGCTGATAGAGCAGATGCAACTGATCCGCCCGGACCCGCACAGCCAGATCAAGCTCGTCATCCTGCGGAGAGGGGGTGTCCATCGTCTTCAAGGTGCCCCGACTATGCGGTGGGACCCAGCTCCCGTCAAGCGGAGGCGCCGTTACAAACTGCTACAGACGGCGTGTCATCGCCAACCCTGTCTGATCGTTATGTGGGCATGGCAATTCAAAACCGACAGGAAACATCATGATCCGCAATCCGAATACCGAATCCACGCAATTCATCGAGTCACTAAAGGTCGCTGGAATCGCGATCAGCAAAGAAAACGAAGTCGTCGAGCGTCTCGAAGAAGCGCGCGAATGGCACTACGCTTTCACGACGCTGGTAAAACAGGGGCAGCGCATCGGCATCAGTTTTATCGCCAACCCAGGGATGAAATCGGCTGTTCTGCAGCGCCTGTTTGCTCAGTACAACTTTGCCGACAACGCCGAAGCCACATTCGAAGCATGTCTGGTCCACTAAGCGACTCAATCGAGTACAGAGCCGGGCAATGACGGGACAAGGGTCTTCACCCATTAATGAAGCTTCGCCACACATGGAACACCCCCATTTCATTGCCAAACATCAAATTTTGAATAAAAAATTCAAATTGATGACAACCAAAACCCGATTGGTGCGTTAAGTCTTCATAAATCAAGTTTTTTAGGTATATCAGTGCGCAAACTTCTATTCGTCTTTTTGACTTCCCTGGCCGCCATGAGCGTGCACGCCTGGGAACCGTCGACAGATGACTCCCACCCGGAAGGCACCTTTGCGCAACCGCCCTACGCCGAAGCGCTGGTCACCATTGCCCCGGTGCCGATGCCGGCCATGGTGACGGAACTGACCAGCTACACCCCGCGAAACACGCATGGCCAGGCCAGAATCGCCAAAGCAGCCAAGGTGGCCAAAGCAAAGTCGATGCTCTCCCGCGCTGCCCGCGAACAAATGGCGCTGGCCAGCACAGCCGCAGCCAAAGCCGACGACCATGAACGCCTTGACGCTTCCAACGACGAAGATGACGATTCCGGCATCGACGATCAGGATCTGCATCGCTCCTTTAGTCAGCCCAAAGTCGCCAAGAAATACAATCAATCCGACGATGACGACAACGATGCCATCGACCTGCCCGAGCACATCAAACTTCGCCTGCTGATGGCGAGGACGAAGGCTGTCGATGCCTACATCCTCAGCCAGGCTGGCAAGACGTCGAATACCGCCGATGATGATCTGTCCGACGAAGTAAAGGTTCGATTGCTCATGGCAAGAACCCGCGCGGTCAAGGCGCACATGGACAAGTTCGGAGCGGCCTGAGCGCTCTTCTGGTGCCGTAGCAGCGCTGACGTGCCGAGTCTCCAGTACGCAGCCATCTAATATTTTCCCGCCGCAAAAAGCAAAAAGGCCAATCAGAGATTGGCCTTTACACTTTGCAGTGCAGCTTTGTTTGGTGCGCCCGGAGCGATTCGAACGCCCGACCCCTTGGTTCGTAGCCAAGTACTCTATCCAGCTGAGCTACGGGCGCACACCTAAACTACTTTGCTTCTACTGCTGCCGAAATTTTCAACCTTCGGCGGGTTGTTCTGCTGGTGCGCCCGGAGCGATTCGAACGCCCGACCCCTTGGTTCGTAGCCAAGTACTCTATCCAGCTGAGCTACGGGCGCACTGTCAGAGCGGCGCATTATACGGACACCGGCGTAGAATGCAAGGTTTCCGCGGAAAAAAGCTGATGTCTTTCTCCTTTGTTCGCATGCCGAAATATCCCGAGTGCTGGTCGAGTTGCGGCTCGTGCGCCAGCGGTGACATTTTCATTCTGGAATTGCTGGTAAAAGTTGGCGACATGGTGGAACGGGACGACAACATCCTGACGCTGGAAACCGGCAAGGTGGCACTGGATATTCCCAGCCCGCACGCCGGGCGTGTGGTGCAAATTCATGTCATAGAGGGCGATACAGTCGCCGAAGGGGCCCTACTGGTAACTCTGGAATCAGTCTGAGCAGCGCCTTCGGGAAACTGGAGTCGCCCCCTCCCCTTACTTTGGGAGATCGACCTCCATGGCGTTGCGCACTTCGCGTACGCCACGCACGCCGCTCGCAAGGTCCAGAGCCCGACGCAACGCATGTTCGTCGGGCACTGAGCCGCCAACGGTAACGACAGCAGCTTTGGCGAGGATGCGGAACTGCGAGCCGGCCAGGCCGACGTCAGTGCGTAACAGGGTTTCAACCTTATCGACGAGCGCCGAGTCCTGAGCGTCGGTGTTGGCCACCATGGCGGCCAGCACTTGGGGGTCATCGGTAGCGAAGGCGGAAAGGCCGAGGCCGGCAAAAGTGGCGGCGCCCGTCAAGCAGGCGACCATGAGGTGACGTTTGAACATCGCTATTCCCTTTTATTGTTGATTGCCAACAAGCTATTGCGAAGTCCGTGCCAGCAATTTATTTTTATTTACAATCAATCGATTAGGATAATTTTCTATTTTGGCAACAGGCTTTCCGTCGTGCGGCAACGACAGCACTCCTGGTGCGAACTGAAAATCAGCCATGCCCACACCGCCGGAAAGAACGGCTCAGCATTTGCTAAGCCGTCGCTGACTTCTCGCCGCCAGAGGGAGGGCTATCACCTTCGCTGCGGAACATGGCTGGCGTGAGATCGTGTTTCTGCAACAGCCGGTAGAACTCGGTCCGGTTGCGTTCGGCCAGCCGGGCGGCGTCGGCGACGTTGCCGTCAGTCAGCTTGAGGAGCTGGACGAGGTAGTTGCGCTCGAAGCGCTGCTTGGCCTCGGCGTAATTGAGGGCGTCCATGACCGGCACACGCAGGGCGCGCTGGACGAGCGTGAGCGGAATAAGCGGTGTCGAGGTCAGCGCGCAGCTTTGTTCAACGACGTTGAACAGTTGCCGGACGTTGCCCGGCCAGGCGGCCGTGGCCAGCGCCTCGAGCGCTTCGGGGGCGAAGCCGTTGACCGGCTTGCCGTATTTGCCAGCGAGCAGCTGGACGAAATGCAGGGCGAGCAGCGGAATGTCTTCGCGCCGCTCGTCGAGGCGCGGCAGATTGAGCGACACGACGTCGAGTCGGTAGTAAAGGTCTTCGCGGAACTGTCCCTGGGCCATCGCGACGTCGAGGTCGCGATGCGTCGCCGAGAGCAGACGGACATCGACCGGCTCGGCCTTGGTGGTGCCGACCGGCCGCACGACGCGTTCCTGCAGCACGCGCAGGAGCTTGACCTGGAGGGCAAGCGGCATGTCGCCGATTTCATCGAGAAACAGCGTACCGCCGTTGGCGGTCTGGAACAGGCCGACGCGACTGGCACCGGCACCGGTGAAGGCCCCTTTGGCGTGGCCGAAGAGCTCGGACTCGAGCAATTGTTCGGGAATGGCGCCGCAGTTGATGGCGACGAATGGCCCCTTGGCGCGCGGGCTGGCGCGATGGATGGCACGGGCCAGCACCTCTTTGCCGGTACCGCTTTCGCCACGGATCAGCACGCTGGCGTCGGAGGCGGCGACCATGCGCGCTTCAGCCATCAGTTCGGCCATCTTGCTGCTGCGAAAGACCACGCCTTCCATCCACGCGTTGTCGCCCTGCCCCGTCGCGCGCGTTTCGTCGCCGGGATGCGAGGTCGGCGCCGAGAGTTGCAGGGCGCGGTCGATCTTTTCGAGCAGGATCTGGCTGTCGAAGGGCTTGGTCAGGTAGCCGAATACGCCGCGCGAGGTGGCGGCGACGGCGTCGGGAATGTTGCCGTGGGCGGTGAGCAGGATCACCGGCAGCGTTGGCCGGGTGCGGCGGATTTCCTCGAACAATGCCAGGCCGTCCAGCCCGGGCAGACGAACATCGCTGACAACGACGCGCGGCGGATCGACGGCGATCTGGGCCAGAGCCTGCTCGGCCGAACCGACGGCGGTGATGCGGAACCCCTTGGCGCGCAGGCGCATGGTCAGCAGCTTGAGGATGTCTTCGTCGTCATCGACTACCAGTACGTGGGCGCCGGCCATTACCGCTTGCCTCCATTCGGGCCGACCACGCGCGGTCGCGGGATCAGTGTTTGTTCGATGTTGGCCAGGCTTTCGAGCTTTTCCTGCAACTCGGTGCTCTTGCGCTGGCTATCCTTCAATTGCTGGCCCTGTTTTTCCAGCTGGCTTTCGAGTTTCATGCGTTCCTGATAGTTGTCGGCGATTTGGCGGGCCAGCGGATGGAAAGACAGCGCTGCCGGCTCGCTCGATTTGAGGACGCTGTCGAGCAGCGCCAGCCCTTTGCCCAGATCCTGCTGAACGCGCGGATGGCCAAGCAGCAGCGCCATCCTGACCTGCGTGAAAGGCGTCTGCGGCACGGCAACGAGCACCGAGCGTTCGCGGGCCAGTTCGGCTGGGCTCATGCGTGACAGACTCTGGTTATAGAGCAGCGCCGCCTCTGGGCTGGTGTCCTCGAGGTGCAACTTTCTGGCCAGCGGGCCAGAAGCGCAGCCTGCCACGGTCAACCCGAAAAAAAGGGCAAAAACGAAAACCACGAGACGGCGGGAAAAGCTTGGGTATTTACTGCTCATCAGGTATTTCCACACAAAAATGGGCGCCCGTTTCTTGCGGAACGAGATAGACCGTGCCGCCCATAGCGCGCACCAGCTCGCGCACGATGGAAAGGCCGACGCCGCTGCCCTGACGCGGCGCCGGCGCGACGCGCTGGCCCTGAACAAAGGGCTCGAAGATGCGTTGCCGGTCTTCTTCGGCGATACCCGGCCCCTGATCGACACACTCGAAACGCCAGAGACCTTCGACATGGCTGACCGAGAGGCGAATTTCGCCATTTTCTGGGCTGAAGTCGATGGCATTGGATAGTAGATTGTCGAGCACTACCGTCATTTTCTCGGCGTCGAGCATGGCCGTTTCCTGCGAGGATTCGATAAGAATCTTCAATTGCCGCGACTGACTGTGCAATTCGCGGCGCTGGGCGACGGTAGAAAGTAGCTTGCGCAGCCGGGTCGGGGCGATTTGCAGGCGACGCGCCTCGAAGGCGGCAGCATTGAGGGTCAGCAGGCTCTCGATCTGCTGCTGCAAGCCAATCACGTTGTGCTGCAGGATATCGACCACCTCACGCTGCCCAGCCACCAGCGGCCCGGGAACCTCCTCGCGCAAGAGCGAAACACCTTCCTTCAGCGCGGTGAGCGGCGTTTTGAGTTCGTGCGAGACATGGCGCAAGGCCCGCTCGCGATCAGCCTCCAGCTCACCCAAGCGCTGGCGTAACCAGTCCAGGCGCTTGCCGAGCTGGCGCAAGTCGGCCGGGCCGCCGACGGTGATGGCTTCGTCGAAACGGCTCGCCCCGAGGCGGATGATCGCCTGCTCAAGGTGGCGCACCGGCCGGACCAGCCACCAGCCCATGGCCAAGGCGACGAGTAGCGCGCCGCAGAGGGCCAGCGCGATGCGCCCGCCCAGCCGTAGCCGGTTGGTCTCGAGATCTTCGAGCGACTTGCGATTCTGCGCTTCGATCCAGCGCTGTCCGGCCTGCTTCAACAGGCCATCGAGCTCGGCCTTGCTGGCCAGCAAGGGAATGATCTCGCCCTGGGGAATATTGCGCTCAAGACCGCTGCGCAGCGCCTCGGCCACCATGCGCCAGCCGCCCAGCAAGGGCTGCAGGGGTTCGGCAGCCAGGGTATCGAGGCGATCGACAACCGCCAGCGACTGGCTCAGATGTTCGTCGAAACGCTGGCGGAAAACCGGGTTGTCGAGTACCAGATATTGCCGCGCACTGCGCTCGATATCGATCGTGCGCTCGCCCAACTCCTGAATCGAGGCCGTCAACTGAATGGCCTGCTCGCTGCTGCGCCGGCTTTGATCGACCAGCCGCTCGACAACCAGCCAGCTTTGCACGGCCGCGCCACCCAGCAGCAGAACGATCAGGGCAAAGCCAAGCAGCATGCCCTGGCGGAATGAAATTCGATTCATCGGCGCTCTGTGTCTTAAAACTGAAGTTTAAACCGCCATTCCGGAGGGAAAGAACGAGGGGCTACCGAAAAAACACTTTTCACGGCGCTCACGGAAAAGAATATATTTATTAAATATCAATATGTTACAACCTTGTCGCAATTTCACGACAGCCACATGAACTAGATTAGCTGCCTTTGGCGAGTATTCCAAAAATATCTGTCGCAATTTCACGACAACCTCGACCATTGAAGCACGACCCCACTTTAAAAAATATTCATATCATATTGATTTAACTGATTTTTAATTACATGGCACGCTTATCGCAATAGGATTTCGGACAAGTCTTCATCGCAACCTCAGAACGGGAGTCACCATGTTCAATAAGCCGATCCTCAACAACCGAAATGACGCCATTACCCGCAAGGAGGTCAATAACATTCTGGGCAGCGCAAGTAGCCACCTCAAATCACCGGCAACGGAAACCACAGCTGCCACGGACACGGCCACCATCGCGCCAGTCGTTCAGCCGGAAAAAACAGAATCTCTGGCTGAAAACGTCATGGGCGCCCGATTGATCGTCGGCCCCGACGTCAAGCTGAAAGGTGCGGAAATTCTCGACTGCGACACACTGGTCGTAGAAGGGCGCGTCGAGGCCACGATGGATAGCCGGGTGATCCGTATTGCCGAAAATGGCTCCTTCTCCGGCAAGGTCAGCATCGATATCGCCGAAATCCACGGCCACTTCGAAGGCGAACTGACGGCCCGCTCGCAACTGATCATCCACGCCACCGGCAAGGTCACCGGCAAGATTCGCTACGGCAAGCTGGTTATCGACGAAGGCGGCGAACTGTGCGGCGACATCAACGCGCTGTCGGCCGAGAAACCGACTCCATTTCACCTCCGCGATGAACCGGTCAAGGCGCTCAGCGCCATTGCCGGTTGATCGGATTATTTATTAGTCATAGAATGAATGCTATGCAAAAAGTGATAACTTCGAGCTCCAGAGTCATTCCGGGTTTCATCTCGGCATCCATGCTGGTTGAGCAGCTTGGCTCATCGCTGGGTGCCAGCGAGGCTTTCGAGCCGCCCGAGCTCAAGGTTGCCCCGGCTGTCACCTACCACCAGCATCGTGCCTGTAGCGCCCTTGTTCGTCGCATGTACGCCTGGCGCGGCTACCGGATTTCACCGCCGCGGCAATTGATCGAAGATCCGAATCACGCCACGCTGGGGGCCTGGATAGAAGGCGAACTGGTGGCAACCCTGACCGCTTCCCGCGACTCTTCTGCCGGACTGCTCGCCGACAATCTCTACGCCGATGAACTGGCCGCCCTGCGCAAGCCTTCCCGTGTCATCAGCGAGGTCACCCGACTGGCTGTCGATACGGATTGCCACGACCCGGAAATACTGAAGTCGCTTTTCCGGTCCAGCTACCAGTATGCCCGGGCAGTTTTCGGCGTAACCGATGTGGTGATTGAAGTGAATCCCCGTCATGCCTCGTACTACCGCCGTGAATTCGGTTTCTCGCAGATCGGGAACATTCGCACCTGCCCGCGGGTCGATGCGCCTGCGGTGCTGCTGCACCGTCCGCTGGGCAATCTTCACTTCTAGTTTCGACCTAAGCGCAAAGCAAATGGCCAGCCCCCGAGCTTCGGAAGGCTGGCCATTTGCTTTGAAGGGCCGTAGACTCGCGCATCATTAATATTTACGACTACAGGTAGGTTCAATGGCTCAATACGTAATGTCCATGCTGCGCGTCAGCAAGATCGTCCCGCCCAAGCGTCAGATCATCAAGGATATTTCCCTCTCCTTCTTCCCCGGCGCCAAGATCGGCCTGCTCGGCCTGAATGGCTCGGGCAAATCGACCGTGCTCAAGATCATGGCCGGCGTGGACAAGGAATACGACGGCGAGGTCCAGCATCTGGCCGGCGTTTCGATCGGCTACCTGCCGCAGGAACCGCAGCTCGATGCTGCCAAGACCGTGCGCGAGGAAGTCGAATCGGCCCTCGGCGAAGTGATGCAGGCCCAGGCCAAGCTCGATGAGGTTTATGCAGCCTACGCCGACCCGGACGCTGATTTTGACAAGTTGGCCGAGGAACAGGCCCGCCTGGAGGCGATCATTGCCACCGCTGGCTCGGACACCGAAGCCCAGATGGAACTGGCCGCCGACGCCCTGCGCCTGCCGCCCTGGGACGCCGTCATCGGCAACCTGTCCGGTGGTGAGAAGCGCCGTGTCGCGCTGTGCAAGCTGCTGCTCGCCAAGCCCGACATGCTGCTGCTCGACGAACCGACCAACCACCTCGACGCCGAATCGGTCGAATGGCTCGAACAGTTCCTCGTCCGCTTCCCGGGTACCGTTGTCGCCGTCACCCACGACCGCTACTTCCTCGACAACGCCGCCGAATGGATTCTCGAACTCGACCGCGGTCACGGCATTCCGTACAAGGGCAATTACTCCAGCTGGCTGGAGCAGAAGGAAGCCCGACTGGAAACGGAAAACAAGCAGATCGACGCTCACATGAAGGCGATGAAGCAGGAACTGGAATGGGTTCGCTCGAATCCTAAGGCCCGTCAGGCCAAGTCCAAGTCCCGTCTGGCCCGTTTCGAGGAGCTATCCAGCGTCGAATACCAGAAGCGCAACGAGACACAGGAAATCTTCATTCCGGTCGGCGACCGTCTGGGCGACAAAGTTATCGAATTCAACGGCGTGACCAAGTCCTTTGGCGACAAGCTGCTCATGGACAACGTCAGCTTCACCATTCCGCCCGGCGCCATCGTCGGCATCATCGGCCCGAACGGTGCCGGTAAATCGACGCTGTTCAAGATGATCACCGGCCAGCAACAGCCGGATGCAGGCACGGTCGATATCGGCCCGACAGTCAAGATGGCCTACGTCGACCAGTCGCGCGACTGCCTCGACGGCTCCAAGACGGTTTTCGAGGAACTGGCGCAGGGCAGCGATATCCTGCAGATCGGCAAATTCGAAATGCCGTCGCGCGCCTACATCGGCCGCTTCAACTTCAAGGGTGCCGATCAGGGCAAGCAGGTCGGCAATCTGTCGGGCGGCGAACGCGGCCGCCTGCACCTGGCCAAGACGCTGATGGCCGGCGGCAACGTCCTGTTGCTCGACGAACCGTCCAACGACCTCGACGTCGAAACCCTGCGCGCCCTGGAAGACGCACTGCTCGAGTTCCCGGGCTGCGCCATGGTCATCTCGCACGATCGCTGGTTCCTCGATCGTATCTGTACGCACATCCTGGCGGCCGAAGGCGATTCACAGTGGAATTTCTTTACCGGCAACTTCCAGGAATACGAGGAAGACAAGAAACGTCGTCTCGGCGAAGAAGGCGCCAAGCCGAAGCGGATTCGCTACAAGCCGATTACCCGCTAAAAATAGAAGGCCGAAATTTCGATTTCGGCCTTTTTTTCCGGTTGACCGTGGAAAGCATCTGCCACCGGAAATACAACGCAAAACGGGCGCCGCTTGGCGCCCGTTCTTTTTTCTTCCCCCCGCCGATGCGGAAGGCCGAAACTGGAAGTCTTAGTGCTTGAGATTGGCGGAGAAAACCGCCTTGGACTTTTCGGAAAACTGAAATTCGTTGAAAGCGCGATTGATTTCGGCTTCGTTGCGGCCTTCGGAGTGATCCTCGAAGCTGATGCCGAGGAGCTTGCCATTGGCGGCCAGGGTCTGGAAGGCGAAACGCCAGCGTTGCGCTTCAGCCAGTCGCTCGCGCAGTTCGGCTTCGTTGGAAATGGTAATACCGGCTTTCTTCAGGGAATCCAGGAATTGTTCGAAGGATTCGTTGCTCAGACTGCCCATTTATATCTCCGTAGTTGTGCGGTGTTTGATCACCATGAAGCGAATAACGACTCGACTTTGATTCGGTTGACACGAAAGTGATAGAAATTTGAATGCGATAATGTCGCCCCATGAAGAAGCCAAACACCACCGCCGAGATTCCTGAAATCCGTCGCGGGCAGTCCATCGAACTGCTCAAGGAACTCCACATCCTCACCCGCGACGGCAAGCTCAACCAGGACACACGGCGCAAGCTCAAACAGGTCTATCACCTCTACCAGTTCATCGAACCGCTGCTGGATGGCGCCGAGTCGCTCGTCGACCATGGGGCTGGCAAGTCCTACCTCGGTTTCATCCTCTACGATCTCTATTTCAAGGAGCGTGCCAGCGGCGAGATCATCGGCATCGAAACGCGCGCCGAACTGGTCGAAAAATCCCGCGAACTGGCCGCCCGGCTTGGCTTTGAGCGGATGCGCTTCCTCGCCTGCACGGTCGAGGATTCGCTGACCAATGCCGAGTTGCCGGCCAGCGTCGATGTCGTGACAGCGCTACACGCCTGCAACACGGCCACCGACGATGCCATCCGTTTCGCGCTGACCCGGAACGCCCGCCATATCGTCCTCGTCCCTTGCTGCCAGGCCGAAGTCGCCGCCACCATGCGCGCCAAAAAGAACGAATCGCTGGGCAAGACACCGCTGTCCGAACTTTGGCGACACCCGATCCACACCCGCGAGCTCGGTAGCCACCTGACCAACGTCCTGCGCTGCCTGCTCCTCGAGTCGCACGGCTACGACGTCACCGTCACCGAACTGGTTGGCTGGGAACATTCGATGAAAAACGAGCTGATCATTGCATCGAAACGCGGCAATCCGCGCAAAAATGCCCGCGAACGCGCCGAAGCCATCCTGAGCGAGTTCAATCTCGACGAACTTGCCCCGCGTTTCACGTACTAAGTCGCCATGACCCGCATTCAACACCCGCTCGAACTCCTCGCCCCAGCCAAGAACGCCGATTTCGGCATCGAAGCCATCAAGCACGGCGCCGACGCCGTCTACATCGGCGGCCCTGCTTTTGGCGCTCGCTACGGTGCCGGCAACGACGTCGCTGAAATCAAACGGCTCTGTGATTTCGCCCACCGCTACCGCGCCAAGGTCTTCGTCGCGCTCAACACCATCCTGCGCGACGACGAACTCGAAGAAGCCCGCCTGCTTGCCTGGAAAATTTACGAAGCCGGCGCCGATGCGCTGATCATCCAGGACATGGGCCTGCTCGAACTCGACCTGCCGCCCATCCAGCTCCACGCCAGCACGCAGACCGACAATCGCAACCCTGAAAAAGTTAAATTTCTCGAGGATGCCGGCTTCTCGCAGATCGTTCTAGCACGCGAATGCAGCTTAAACGAAATTATCAAGATTGCTTCGCAAACCAATGTTTCATTGGAATATTTTGTTCACGGTGCTCTGTGCGTTGCATTCAGCGGCCAGTGCTACATCAGTCAGGCCCACACCGGGCGCAGCGCCAATCGTGGTGAGTGTTCGCAGGCCTGTCGCCTGCCCTACACGCTGGTCGACGACAAGGGCAAGACCATCACCGAGAACCAGCATCTGCTGTCGATGAAGGACAACAACCAGACCGACAACATGCTCGAACTGGCCCGCGCCGGTGTTTCGTCCTTCAAGATCGAAGGGCGGCTCAAGGATCTCAGTTACGTCAAGAACATCACCGCGCACTACCGCGGCCTGCTCGACGAAATCATCGCCAGCAACCCCGAATTCACCCGCGCTTCGAGCGGCCGCAGCACCTACACCTTCACGCCGCAGCCGGACAAGACCTTCAACCGCGGCTACACCGATTACTTTGCCAACAACCGCCAGGACGACATTGGTGCCTTCGACTCTCCAGCCTTTGTCGGCGAGCTGATTGGCGACGTGATCGAGATTGGCGACGGCTGGATCGTCGTCAATTCCGAGCAGACTTTCCACAACGGCGACGGTGTCTGTTTCCATGACGCCCACGGCGACGTCCAGGGCATGCGCATCAACCGCGCGGAGGGGAAAAAGCTGTTCCCGGCCGAGATGCCCGAGGAATTGACCGAGGGCGCCACCCTCTTCCGCAACCGCGACCAGGAATTCGAGCGTTCGTTGGAGAAGGAATCGGCCGACCGCCGCATCTCGGTCAAGCCGGTTCTCACCGAAAGCGAAGATGGCTTTGCGCTAACCCTGACCGACGAAGATGGCGTCACTGCCACGGTCAACCGGAAAAATGGGCCAAAATCGGAATGGCAGTTGGCCCAGAACCCTGAAGCGGCAATAGCCAAACTCCAGGAAAATCTCGGCAAATTCGGCAACACCATGTTCGTTGCAGAGCCGGTCGAGCTCAAGCTGAGCCAGCCGTGGTTTTTGCCCGTCAGCGCCATCAACGCCTTGCGCCGTGATGCCACCGAACAGCTCGAAGCCGCCCGCATCACCAGCCACCCGCGCCCACCGCGCGCCGCACGGGCGGTCAACCCCGCACCCTACCCGCAGGAGGAACTGACCTACCTCGGCAATGTCTTCAACGCCAAGGCCCGCCAGTTCTACGAGAAACACGGCGTCAAACTGATCGAGGAAGCCTACGAGGCGGGCAACGAAAAAGGCATGGTCTCGCTCATGATCACGCGCCACTGCCTGCGCTACAGCTTCAACCTCTGTCCGAAAGAAGTGAAGCACCTCAAGCCGGACCCGATGACGCTGATCAACGGCAACGAAAAGCTGATCCTCAAGTTCGACTGCAAGGCCTGCGAAATGCACGTCGTCGGCAAGATGAAGAAGGGCGTCACCCTCAACCTCGGCAGCATCCGCCCCGCTGCCTGAGCGCCGGGGCCAAACGCTTTCATCGTGTGTCATGACGGCCAGGCGGCGCTATAGTCACGCCTGTTGCACCGTACCCATTCACCATGAAACCAACCCCCTGCCCGTCCTGCCAGCAAACGATGACCAAGCACCGCTTCGAGCGGCTGCTTCATGGCGAAGTCATCCTCGACATGTGTTTCAGCTGCCAGGGCATCTGGTTCGACGAGTTCGAAAGCGTGCAGATCACACCGGGGGGCATCGTCGACCTCTTCAAGCTGCTGCATGAGCACCACGACGATCAGCGCATTCCGCTCCGTGACCCGCTGAAATGCCCGCGCTGTAACGAAAAACTCCTGCACGGCCTCGATGTGGCCAAGCACGGCGGCCAGTTCAACTATCACCGCTGCCTGCAAAAACACGGTCGTTTCACCACCTTCGCCCAGTTCATGATCGAAAAAGGGTTCGTCCGGCAACTCAATCCGGCCGAAATCGACGAACTCTCGGCCAAGGTCGGCATCATCCGCTGCATGGGCTGCGGCGCCCCGGTCGATATCCGCAAGGACCACGCCTGCGGCCACTGCCGGGCGCCGATCACCATCCTTGAACCATCCGCCGTCGAACAGGCGCTAAGCCGCTACCAGCACGCCGAAGTACGTCGGACAACGCGTGACGTCGAAGCACTCGGCGACGCCATCGTGATGCGGGAACGCGAAAAATCCCGCCAGAAACGCCTGAAACAGGAGCCGGAAAACGCCGGCATCATCGACGCCATCGACCTGCTGGCAGCCGGCGCTGAATTTGTCTGGACGCTGATCAAGCGCTAAGCCAAGGGCCGCCGTCCTCTCCACTCATCTACTTTCATTCATTTTGGATTCAGCATAAGTACCTGCGAACTTAGCCGACTGCCCCATGTCCTAAGCCAAGGCAGCAACTTACTCAACCCGAAGCGAAAGGATCCAACATGCCAAACCGCCTGGTTAGTGAAGTTATCAAAGGACGGCCATTCCCCACCACACTCACCGGCACCACCGTGCGTGAAGCCGCGATCATCATGAAGGAATGGCATTCATCGGCCATTCTCATCGTAGACAAAGGCGTTCTCGCCGGCATCTGCACCGAACGCGACATCGTTTTTCGCGTCGTCGCGAACCACTGCGATCCGGCCAATACCGCAGTCAGCACCATCATGACCCGAAACATCCAGACCGTCGGCCTCGACAAGCCTTTCGGGCATGCCCTGCACCTCATGTACGAAGGCGGCTTCCGCCATATTCCCGTCGTCGATGAAGCAGGCCACCCGGTCGGCCTGCTGGCCGCGCACGACGCCCTCGACATGGACGGCCTGCAGATGGAACGCGATCTCGTTCGGCGCGAGGAAATAACCGTCATTCTTTGAACCGGTCCGGACCCGACACACAAATCCCGGACATAAAAAAAGCGAGCCGCTCAGGCTCGCCCTTCGCCAGACATAAAACCCTTACTGGACGCGGATTTCGACCCGACGCCCTTCTTCCGCGCTACCATTACCCAGCGTCGATTCCGGCTTGCGGAACTTGATCCGCTCGGCCGCAACGCCGCCAGCCACCAGCGCGTCGCGCACCGACTGCGCTCGATGCTTTGCCAGCTGGGCATTTTGGGCCGGATCGCCGGAAGTATCGTGGAAGCCGGAGAGCAGGACGATGGCGCCCGGGTTGGCGGCCAGCGCCTCCAGTGTTTTGCCGACGACGCCCTTGTCGGCATCCGTCAGCACGGCAGCGCCGACAGCAAAATAAACCTTGGTCAGCGCCTCGCCAACCGGTGCGATCTCGCCCTGCTCGACCACCGGCTTGGCTGCGGCCTGAACGTTCTTGCCGGCGCTCGCACCATAAACCACCGCCACAACGGCCAGCACGATGCCGGCCAACACCCCGACGATTACCGCGGTTGATTCGTCTTCATCATTAGCAGCCATAGTCACCTCTCAAAAAAAGTTGCTCGGAGCCCGCAAAAACGTCCTTGGATTCTATGCCGAATCACTATCAAAGAGAACTCTCGGTGCCAGTTCGACGTGTTCCTGATCACCACCCAGCCAGACCACCCCATCCTGAATCGTGCATTGCAGGCGCATGCCGCGCGCAGCCAGCGAAGCTAGGGCCTTACCCTCATCCACGCTAAGCGACAGCACGCGCAGATTCTTCTGTCCCGATACCTTGCCCTGGGTTTGTTGCCACCATATTTCTGCCGACCGCCCGCCATAACTGAGCACCATCACATGCCGCGAACGGTTGCACGCCCGGCGAATCAGCTTTTCATCAGGCAGGCCGACATCGATCCAGCGCTCGATACTTCCGGTCGCGTCGAGATCCTGCAAATCCGCCTCGTCATCCGTCGCCGACAGGCCACGCCCGAAAGTCAGCGTTTCCGAGGCATTCAGCGCGAAAGCGAGCAGGCGAACCATCATCCGCTCATCCGTTTCCGAAGGGTGTCTCGCAATCGTCAGCGTGTAGTCGCCAAAATGCGAACGGTCGAGATCGGCAAGCTGCAGTTCAGCCTTGAAAATAGTGGATTTAAGCGCCATGGCTGCCCCGGAAAAAGGCTGGATTATCCCACGAGGAGGGGAACCCGAAAGCCAGCGATGCGGTCCATGAATCAATAGAGCTAAAAGTCTATAATCAGCGTTTCCTGATAAACGAGATTGCCATGCGCCACCTGCTTCTTGCCTGCCTGATCGCCGCCACCGGCCTCGCCCGTGCCGAAGTCATCGATATCGACAACGCCCAGTTCGAGAAACTGAGCCAAAGCGGCGTGCCCGTCGTCGACATCCGCCTGCAATCGGAATGGGAAGAAACCGGCATCGTGAGCGGCAGCAAGCTGCTCACCTTCTTCGACGAAAAAGGCCGCGCTGACGCCCCGGCCTGGCTCGAAAAAGTTAAACCCTTCGCCAAGCCCAACGAGCCGATCATCGTCATCTGCCGCAGCGGCAACCGAACCAAGGCCGTCAGCCAGTTCCTGTCACAACAGGCCGGCTACACCACGGTCTACAACGTCAAATCCGGTATCAAAGGCTGGATAGGCGCAGGCGGCCCGGTTGTCCCGGCAACGCAAACCATCGCCTCGTGCAAGGCAGCCAAAACTTGCTGAACCACGCCGTCGACCGCAAACGCTGCGCCAGCTGCGAGCGCTGGAGCGGTTGGCGCCAACCCGGCGAAGAACCGGGAACCGTCATCATCCAAGCCGAAACTTCGGAAGGCCTCTGCCAGGGCGGCGGCTGGGACAACTCCGAACGCCGCGCCCGCTCGGCCTGCGGGCATTGGCGGATCTGGTCAGCGCTGGATCAGACGACACCGTAGTTCAGCGTTGTTCTTCCCACGGTCAACCGAAAAAAATGGCCAAAATTGAAATTGCTTTGTGGCGGCTGTGGATGGGTGAAATATCAATACCTTCTGAGCCCTAACCAGAAATGGGCCAGACCGATGGACTAAAAAACAAAAAGCCCAGTGCAAAGACTGGGCTAAGTGCTTAAAGCTTTTGGCTCCCCGACCTGGGCTCGAACCAGGGACCTACGGATTAACAGAATCACCGGCTGAAATTTTAATCTCTATAAATCAGCACCTTGCAACACTCGCCATGTTCTAAAACAGTACCAAAACGGCTACGAAAGCCCCGGTTTTACGTTGCGTAGCTACGATATAGCTACACCGCACAGGCAGCTACCTGCCATCAAGTGCCATTCGCCGGAAAAACCTCTTGGTCCGGTTCAGAACAATTGGGGTGACTTGCCAAAGCAACGGGAAAAAGTCGCCGAAGCGACCTTTTCTGGCTAGTGACTAAGGCCACTTATTACTTCTTGCGGCGACGAACCAGCAAGCTCATGAGTCCTAGACCAGTGAGAAGCATCACATAGGTTTCGGGCTCGGGAACTGCTGAAACCAAGGTGACTTGAACGTCGGTTAAGTGATATTCCTGGTTTTCAGAAAAACGGATATTCGCACCAGTGGTTGCTCCAGGAGAATTCCAATTGATAACCGGGTTTGAAAGAAATGTTGCGAAATCGAATATTCCCGTTGATGAACCATTTTGATCGTAAGTGAACAGCCACACATATTGAAAATCTGGTCCCATCCCATTGTTTCTCTGACCATACGCCTGATCAATTCTCACTCCAGCATCATTCTCTATATTGGCATTTGCTGGATTTGCTCTCGTCACGCTGCCAAAAAATGTAGTGTAATAATCATTCGGAACCGTAGTCAGACTGCTCCCACCGACCACAGCACCTGCGGCAATCGGTAAAGGGCTGGGTTGGCTTGCCCCGGGTATAGAACTCGGGCCGTAATATACTCTTTGGCCATAGGTCGTTGTATGGCCGTAAAGATTATCGGCCGCATTGGTTGTATCGAAAAAAGCTGAATCGAATGTCAAAAAACCTGTCGCCGTTGTACCAACAGCTGCATCGGAGTAGCTTATGCCCCCCCCTGTTGAGTCATTTGCCCAGGCAACGACACCGCTAAACGATAGGGTCACTGGAGACGCTTGAGCCAAGCTGCTTAACAGCCCCCCAGTCACTAAAAACGCAGCAAATACCTGTCGTATTCTCATAACCGTTCCTTAAATGAGTTCATCAGCGATGTTTTTGATGCCAGGTTGATTATCCGCGAATTTCAATCCAAGAGCGTGAAGCAGGACACAATCCATTTGCATCAATTTTTGTATTGCTTGTATTCAGCAACGTAGATCGGAAAATTGGACGATTCACCTTTTGCCCCCCCCCAGAATCTGAGTGACTGCTTCACCTTGCGGTGCTGCCCTTGTGACAAAACGTTTAACCAATGCTTTTGGGTCGAACTCCGTCATTGAGTATCCAAAATGATTAAAATTGGCGAATGAATCAAATCATTTCGCCTGACGCAGTGCTCCACTCCATGAAATCGGGTATTCCGGACGCTGAATGGCTGCTCGGACAAATCGAATCTGAACAGGGCTGGCTTCGTTTTCCCCCATACTTGGTCAGCCTCATCACTAGTCTGAGAATCGAAGCCTATCCGTTGCTCTATCGAAGCGAGGAGGTTATGGCGGCAATGCTTCTTAGAGGTTGGATGAGTACGGAGGAGATACAGGCATTCGGAGCAGAACTACAAGCTGCCACCCCGAAGGAGCGTGGAAATATCGTTATCGAACTTGGCGAGACGCTGGGGAAGATAGTCGAGCAGATTGAGATTCCCAAGACTCCTGCGCAACAAAGAAAGGCAGAAGCACAGTTCAAAGCCATGTCGGCAGAGGAGCAAGTTGAATCAGTTCGACAAGCACAGCATTTTTTCTGTTTTTTCTTCGCGTCCTTTTTTCAAAACCTATCGGTAATGGTTCATGGAGAAAAGCTGACATCTCTGGTTGCGCAAGCCAAGGCCGGGAATGACAAGGCATTCGCGAAAGCAATCCAGATCGACAAACGCATTCTGACCGTTGATCCCGACTTCCGAAAACGTTACGAGGATGCCCAGATGGAGCCACCTAGCGATTTTTTCGATGATGTGGCCTATCGTCTCAAAGCCGCTCCCTACAAAGGCAAAATTCGCCACAAATCACTCTGGCTAGCTTTTTCCATGCTTGAACGCGCGGGACTACTCGACACTCTTACTTATCGTGAAATCATGGAAATGTGCGATGAAGCAGGGGTTGGTGGCGACAAAAACCGTATAGCCAGTGAGAAGCACCTGGGGAATCGCCTGCGGGAATATCGCGAATTTCAGCTAAGAGGCATTGTTACAACCACCTGAAAAAGTTTATTAGGTGGTCGGCGTCGTTTCGACTGATCTATTTAATTCATATCCGTTCCAGGAAGCAATTGCATGCCTGGCAAGTCCGAAAGGAACACGGATATGTCACAGAAGCACAATCCTGGCCGCGATGGCCAAGGCTCGCAACCCAGCCAGCAATCGACCGCCTCTTCACGCAGCCCCGCCCGCACCGGGCAGCGGAGCGACCGGGCGGACGGGGACCGTGAAGCGGCGGAACCTGCCTTTGAGGGTGCGCCCCCTAGTAACACAGCACCCTATAACTGCAATGAAGGAGATAACAGCTTCAAAGCCCTGCGTTGGGGGGTTGATAGCCTGTATCTTTCCTACCCTGGCGAACTCTCCCGAGAGTCCGATTTACGCCTCAAGGAACTCAAGCAACTCGCCCAATCGAATGATCCTGGCGAAGTAGCCAAAGCCCAATTAACCCTGGCCGGTCATATCTTCGAGGTCAAGGAGAAAGGGGCCTCGCTGTTCCCCTACATCCTGGAAGATGGTGCCTTCCGGATTCAGCTCTCCCGGCCCGGCCATAAAGCGCCGATGGCCTATGTCAAGGTAGCGGCCAAGTTCTTGGCTCACGTCGGCCCGGTCGAAGCCGAACGTCAGTTATATGCCTTGCTCTCGGAACTGGGTGAACTCAAGGAGTCGGCCAACGTTAGCCGCATCGACCTGTTTGTCGATTTCCAAAGCACGTTTGATATGGAAGGTTGGGATAGGCATGCCTGGGTCACTCGGGCCTCGTTGATCAACGCCTACGCCGTTTCCGGCCAGTTCTCCGGCTGGTCTGTTGGCCTAGGTGGGATCATCTCAGCACGGCTCTACAACAAGCTTCTGGAGATCGTCGTCAGCGGCAAGGAATGGATCGTTCCTCTGTGGCAGAAAGCCGGTTGGGATGGCTCGGGTTTGGTGTGGCGTCTGGAATTCGAGATCAAGCGGGAAGTATTGACTCAGAAAGGCATTTCCAAGCTTTACCAAGTGCTTGATCACTTGAATGGGCTATGGGACTACGCCACAACCGAATGGCTGCGCCTGACGATCCCCAGCGATGACGATAAAACCCGGTCGCGCTGGCCGATTCATCCTCTGTGGTTGATGCTCTCGTCAATCGATTGGGAAGGCAATGGCGGCCCCTTGGGCAAGCGTTTCACGCCGACCCGTAGCCCGAGCGATGACAAGCTGTTGCAGATGGCAGCAAGTACCTGGTTCTCCTACGCAGCAAAGCATGGCTTCGATGCAACGCAACTGAAGGAAGCTAATGATGACCTCGTGGCTCAGTTGGTGACATTCCTCGAGAAGAAGGCTTACGAACAGGGAATGCCTTTTGATGACTATGTGGCCGAGAAAATTGCGCTGAAACATCGCCAGTACAACACGGCAATCAATGATCCCGAGCAGGAAGCAAAACGCCAGGCCATGGCATTGGAGGATGAAGCCAGGGCCTACCGGAAGGCCTCGGGGAGCTGATATGGAGACGCTCACCCTGCAACAGGCTGCCGCCTTCCTAAAGATTCATCCGGTCACATTGCAAGAGAAGGCCAGGGCTGGCGATATTCCGGGGGCCAAGATCGGGAAGTGTTGGGTCTTCCTGGAAATTGACCTGGTGGACTACGTGCGGTCACAATACCGGCGGCGAGCGTTGCAGGGTGCGCATGAAAGGAACATCACATGTCACTCTTCAAACGCCAAGACTCGTCCTGCTGGTGGGTCAAAATCATCATCGACGGACGAAAGATACAACGCAGTACTGGGACTGACGACAAAATCCAAGCCCAGGAATTCCACGACCGGCTAAAAGCCCAGATGTGGGAGCAGAATCGTTTGGGGGTTAAAGCCCGGCGGTCCTGGAAGGAAGCGGTAGTTCGTTGGCTGGAGGAAACTTCAGAGAAGGCCACGCACCAGGAGGACAAGCGCAAGCTGATCTGGCTTGATACTTTTCTCGGTGCCTTGATGCTCGATGAGATCACTCTGGATGTGATCGACAGCGTCAGGGCGGCCAAGCTCAAGGAAGCGGCCAAGGCGACGACCAACCGTTATTTGGCTCTGATTCGCTCGATTCTCCTTCGCGCCAGGGATGAATGGGAATGGATCGACAAGGTGCCGAAGGTAAGGCTCTTTAAAGAATCTGCAAGCCGTGAACGTTCTCTAACCCGAGAGCAGGCGGGGCGTCTATTGGCTGAGTTGCCGGCACACCAGCGCGATGTGGTTCTGTTCGCCCTGGCTACCGGCCTCAGGCAAAGCAACGTCCTCCAGCTTGAGTGGTCTCAGATCAACCTGGAACAGCGCCATGCGTGGATTCATGCGTGGCAGTCGAAGAACCGGCGCCCTATTGCCATTCCGTTGAATGAGGTAGCTTATGCTATTATCATTAGCCAGAAGGGGAAGCACTCAGAGCGTGTTTTTACGTTCAGGGGGGAGCCGTTGAAAACCGCAAATACGCGTGCCTGGAGAAAGGCGCTCGTCCGAACGGGAATCGATAACTTCCGTTGGCATGATCTGAGGCATACCTGGGCAACGTGGCAGCGACAGGCTGGAACACCGACGCATGAGCTTCAACGCTTGGGCGGTTGGCGGACCGGGGCAATGGTGGAGCGGTATGCTCACCTGGCTCCCGATCATCTGGCGGAAGCGGCTTCTCGGCTCAATTCGGTACTACCTGGCTACGATTCAGCTACGGTGGGCTAGAAAAGCAAAAAGCCCAGTTCGAAAACTGGGCTAAGTGCTTAATTCTATGGCTCCCCGACCTGGGCTCGAACCAGGGACCTACGGATTAACAGTCCGGCGCTCTACCGACTGAGCTATCGAGGAACGGTACTGTCTGCCTTGCGGCTGACAGGGCGCGGATTATAGACTGGACCGTTGAGAAGCTGCAATAGAAGGCCTCTCCAGAACAGCAAAAATAATCAGTCGTTTTCCTCGTCGACGGCAAGATCGGGATTTGCCGGCAGGCGTCCGGCAGCCTTCAACTCGGCCTGGCGCGCTGCGCGCAGCGCTGGCGTTTCCAGGCTGATGCGGCCAAGAGCGCCGGAGCGGTAGTCGAGGATCAGGATGGCAGCGGCTCTTTCCATATCGATTTCGCCGCCCCGCCCCTTGATCACGCAGCCGCGCTTTTTGCCGATGGCTTCAATGACGCCAACGGCGTCCATGCCTTCGGTGGCAAAGCCGTAGCGGGCCATGAGCAGCTTGGGATAGGCCTCGAGCAGGTAGGTGGCGAGCCAAGTTCCGACTTCTTCATCGATGTAGGCATTGACGCCGACGGCGTGGCTGGCGGCAAGCATGAGGCCATCGATGGGGTGGTCGATCTTCGGCCAGAGCATGCCCGGGGTGTCGTATAGGGTCAGGCGGTTGCTGATGTCGATGCGTTGCTGGCTCTTTGTGACGGCCGGCTGGTCGCCGACGGCGGCGACTTTTTTCTTGACCAGCGCGTTCATGAGTGTCGATTTGCCGACGTTGGGGATGCCCATGATCATCAGACGCAGCGGCTTGACGGCGTCGTTGCGGTGCGGCGCCAGCTTCTGGGCCAGACCGGGGATGCGCGCCACGTCGCTGGCTTTCTTGCACGAAATGGCGACGGCCTTGACGCCGGGCTGGGCATCAAAATAAGCCAGCCAGGCCTTGGTCGCTTCGGGGTCGGCCAGATCGGCCTTGTTGAGCAGCTTGAGACATGGGCGCTGACGGAAGACGCGCAGTTCGTGGATCATCGGATTGCTGCTCGCCTGTGGCAGACGGGCGTCGAGCACTTCGACGACGACGTCGGCCACGGCCAGCGTTTCGCCGGCCTTCTTGCGGGCCTGGGTCATGTGCCCCGGGAACCATTGGATGGACATTTTTGTTCTTTCTATTTTCAGCCGCCGGTGACCGGCGGGAAGAAGGCGATTTCGTCGCCGTCTTTTATTGTGGCATCAAGTTTCGCCATGTCCTGATTGATGGCGCACCGCAGGTTTTTGGCAGTCGCCAGTTTGTCGCGCCCTTGCTCGACCAGCCAGTCACGCAATGCGCCAACCGTGGCGATGCCGACCGGCAACTCGACGGTTTCGCCGGGCAGGCCCAGGGCCTCCTTGAGGCCGGCGAAGTAAAGAATCTTGATGCTCACGACAGCAGCTCCGCAAACGAAACAAAACGCACGGTGTCGCCGACGGCGATGGTGTTGCCCGGCGGATTGAGGACCAGCCCATCGCTCCAGCACAGCGAGGTGACGACGGCCGAGCCCTGGTTTTTGTACAGCTCGACGGCGCCTTGCGCGTTGAGCGAAGCACGCAGGAATTCGAGGCGGGCGCCATCCGCCTTGCTCCACACCGAGGCGGACGGCAGAGTCAGGACGCGCGGCGCAACGCTGGTCGCCCCCTGCAAACGCAGGATGAACGGGCGAACCATGGTCAGAAAGGTGACGAAGGCGGCGACCGGATTGCCCGGCAGGCCGAGAAACCAGGCTTTGCCGCTGGTGTTGCCATCCTGTTTGCGGATTTCGCCGAAGGCCAGCGGCTTGCCGGGCTTGATGGCGATTTTCCACATGTCGAGCCGGCCTTCGGCTTCGACGGCTGGCTTGACGTGGTCTTCCTCACCGACCGAGACGCCGCCGCTGGTCAGCACCAGATCGTTGTCGGCAGCGGCACGGCGCAGGGCATCGCGGGTGGCTTCGAGCGTGTCGGCCACCGCACCGAGATCACGCACTTCGCAGCCCATGCCTTCGAGCAGTGCGCGCAGCGCGTAGCGGTTGGAGTTGTAGATGGCGCCCGGCGGCAGCGGCTCGCCGGGCTGGACGAGTTCGTCGCCGGTGAAGAAAACGCCGACGCGCACACGGCGATAGACCGGCAGTTCGGGCAGGCCGGCCGAGGCGGCCAGGGCGATTTCCTGCGGGCGCAGCTTGACACCGGCTTTGAGGATTTCGGCGCCAAGTGAAATGTCTTCGCCAGCCCGGCGGATGTTTTCGCCTTCGCGCGGCAGGTGGTTGATGACGACGCCGCTGGTGTTGCCAACCTCACCATGCTCGCAGCGTTCCTGCATGATCACGGCGTCGGCGCCGGCCGGCACCGGGGCGCCGGTGAAGATACGGGCGGCCGTGCCCGGCTGCAATGTCGTGCCGACCGTACCGGCCGGAATGCGCTGGCTGACCGGCAGGCAGACGCCGGCGGCGGTGATGTCGGCAACGCGCACGGCGTAACCGTCCATCGCCGAATTGTCGAGCGGCGGCACTGCTACGGTCGACTGCTGCGAAACGGCCAGAATGCGGCCGGCGGCAGCGGTAATCGGCAGCGAACGGATTTCCTCGACCGGCTGGGCGGCGGCCAGCAGCTTTTCCAGGGCTTCTTCAAAACTCAGCATGGGCGGGCCTGCAAATTAAGGTGGTTCATGACGAAATCGGCCATCGCGGCGTAGTCGTTGAGCGGCAGCGTCGGCAGGCTGGTGTCGATGGCAGCGTCGGTGGCCACGGCGACGATGTCGTTACGCTCGGGGAAAAGCGGCGGCTTGCCATTCTCCGGCCGGTAGACTTCGAGCTTGGGCACCGGTTCCTGCTTGAAGCCTTCGATGAGCACGAGATCGCACGGCGAGAGGTGGCCGATCAGTTCGTTGAGCGTCGGCTCAACCTCGTCGCGCCGCTCGTGCATGAGCGCCCAGCGGTCGCCGCAGGAGAGCAGCACCTCGGTGGCGCCGGCTTCGCGGTGGCGGTAGGAGTCCTTGCCCGGCTTGTCGATGTCGAAACCGTGGTGGGCGTGCTTGATGACCGACACCTTGAGGCCACGCGCCGTCAGCTGGGGGATGAGCTTTTCCAGCAAGGTCGTCTTGCCGGAACCGGAATAACCGGCGATACCGAAAACTTTCATGGGCGGATTTTAACCGTTCAGGCGACGAATACCGGGGCGAAACCGCCGCCCGGGGTCCGGAAATTGGTCGTTTGGCCCTGATAGAGGCGGGCGGCGACGAGCTGGATGCAGCCGGCGTAGACGTAGCAGCGGATGTCAGCCTTCATGGTCGTTTCAACGCCGTCGACGGGCACGACATACTCGGCCGGCGGCGCGAATTCCTGGGCGATGTAGCCGCCATGCAGGATTTCCTCGAAGACGCGCTTGGTCAGCTTGTCGCCGCGGTAGGCGGCACGGCTGCCGAAACCGGCGGGCGGCTTGAAGAACCAGCGCTTGCGCTCGGCCCAGAATTGCTCGCCCTGCTCGGGCGTGACGGCAACGGTTTTCGGGATGCCGGCGAGCAGCGTCTGGCGCGTAGCCTCGCCGACACCCAGCGCCTGCAATGCGGCCTCGTCGGAGAACTGCATGAGGTTGCGCTTGTCGGCGTAGAGGGCGTGGGCGCGTGGATGCGGGGTGATGACGACGCCACCCGATTCGAAAATTGCGCGAATTTTCCGGTTGACCGTGGCATCGAGGGCAAAGTCGGTCAGGCGGTTATAGATCAGGTCGATGGGCTGGCCGGCATGCAAAAGTTGCTGGCCATCGCTCTCGAATTCGCCCGGATCGGCGACCACGGCGGCGATGCCGTGCTGCTCGAACAATTCCTTGAACAGCGCGAATTCGGGGGCGAGAAACTGTTCGGCCGGGTTTTCGTCGACGATGGCGATGCGTTGCAGCGGCGCGTCGCCGCGTTCCAGACGCCATTCCTCGCGGAACATGGCGACGTACTCATCGCGAATCCGCGCGCCCTCTTCCGCGTGGCCATGCGAGGCGAGCAGGTAGGCGTTGAGCAGGCCGCCGCCTGCATTGGTGTTGATCTCGATGAGCTTCGGGCCGGTCTCGGTCAGGTGAAAATCGTAGCCCATGAAAACGCCGCGCGACTTGACCGGCAGGCGGGCGATTTCGGGCGACTGGGCCAGCGCATGCGCCTGGTAGGCCGGCATGGCGATGACCGATTCGATGGCCGTGATGATGTCGGCCATGGCCTGCATCGGCCCGGCATCGACGGTGATGTCGGCGCTGGAGAAGAACTGCGGCTGCCGGGCGCGCATTTGCTCGAAGATGGTTTTCATCCGCTTTACCGGTTGGCGAAGAAATCGAGGACGACCTGCAGTTCGCGGGTTCGCTTCATGGGTGGCAGACTTTGCCAGACACGGCGGCCATACGGCTTTGATATGAGTCGTGGATCGCACATCATGAGCACGCCCTTGTCGTTCTCGTCGCGGATCAGCCGGCCGGCGCCCTGCTTGACGTTGATGACGGCGCGCGGCAACTGGTATTCCATGAAGGCGTTGCGGCCTTCCTTTTTCATCTGCTCGATACGCGCCGAGAGCACCGGATCGTCGGGCGGCGCGAAGGGAATCTTGTCGATGACGACCAGCGACAGCGCCTCGCCGCGCACATCGACGCCTTCCCAGAAACTCTGGCTGCCGACCAGGATGGAATTGCCGTGGTGCCGGAAGCGTTGCAGCAGATCGTTCTTGCTGCCCTCGCCTTGGACGAGCAGCGGCATGTCGATGTTTTCGTCTTCGAGCTTGGCCTTGAGCAGTTCATGCGTGCGGCGCATGGCGCGCAGGCTGGTGCACAGGAAGAAGGCGCCGCCGTTGGCCGCCTTGACGGCCGGCCAGGCGGCATCGACAACCGCGTCGGTGTAGTTCCAGGCGTTGGGGTCGGGCATGCCGAGCGGCGCGTAGAGAATGGCCTGCTTGTCGTAGTCGAAGGGGCTGTGCCAGCAGGCGGAATCCGGCTCGCCGAGGCCGAGTTCGGCGCAGTAGTGGTGGAACTTGCCCTGCACGGCCAAGGTGGCTGAGGTGAAAATCCAGGCCCGCGGATGGCCGCCCATCTGCTTGCGGAAGATTTCGGCGACATTGAGCGGCGTCGCATTGAGTTGCAGCGAATGCGTGAAGGCTTCAGCCCAGCGGACGTAGCCGGGCGTCGGGTTCTGCCACTGGCTGAGGTGCTGAACGAGTTCGGTGGCGCGTTGCCAGCATTTTTCGAGGCCTTCGGCGCGTTCGGCCTGGGTTTCGAGCAAGGCGGCGAAGGCGACGACCTCGGCTTCGAGCGCCTTCAGGGCGATTTCAAAATCGAGCTTTTCTTCCAGTTGACCGTAGGAGAAGCGGCCACTGTCGACGCCGACGGCGAGCCGCAGATCCTTGGCGGCTTTTTCAACCTTCTTGCTGGTTTCCGGCAGCGCCAGGCAGTCGCGGGCGTTGGTCAGCGCTTCGGCGCGCACGTCGCGGGCCAGATCAAGTACTTGCGCCGTCGAGATGCTGTCGCCGAAGAACAGCGTCGCCACTTCCGGCAACTGGTGGGCTTCGTCGAAGATGACGGTG
This sequence comes from Azonexaceae bacterium, assembly GCA_013335535.1. Taxonomy (GTDB): domain Bacteria; phylum Pseudomonadota; class Gammaproteobacteria; order Burkholderiales; family Rhodocyclaceae; genus Azonexus. Next base: position 11,756 of record JAAXVL010000011.1, on the reverse strand, counting down.
TTGCAGGCGGGGAGCAGTTCGGCCATGCCTTCGTCGCGGAGCATCACATCGGCAAAGAACAGGTGGTGATTGACGACGACCAGATCGGCCGCCATCGCCTCGCGCCGGGCAAGCATGACGAAGCATTCCTTGTAGTCCGGGCATTCCTGGCCGAGGCAGTTGTCGCGCGTCGAGGTGGCGTGGCTCCACACCGGCGAGTTCTCGGAAACCTCGATGCACTCGGCCTTGTCGCCGCTCTGCGTGGTCTTGGCGAAGACCGAGATGCGCCGGGCATCGGCGGCATCCTCGCGGGTCAGGAAACGGCCGTCGGCGATGGCGTGTTGCAGGTGATAGGGGCAGACGTAGTTGGCCCGGCCCTTGAGCAGCGCGATCTTGACCGGAGCCTTGAGCGCGTCACGGACCATCGGTAAATCTTTATTGAAGAGCTGGTCCTGCAGGGTCTTGGTCCCGGTCGACACGATCACCTTGCCGTTCGACTGCAGCGCCGGGACGAGGTAGGCGAAAGTCTTGCCCGTGCCGGTGCCGGCCTCGGCGATGAAGACCGAGCAGCCTTTGATAGCGGCGGCGATGCGCTCGGCCATGTCGAGCTGCTGTTCGCGGATGCGATAGCCGCTGATGGCCCTGGCCAAGGGGCCTTCGGGAGAGAATATTTCCGGGAGGGAAGACAAGGGAAGAAGCCTGAAAAATCAGGGCCGAATCTTAGCAGATGCAGGGTCTGCCGAGGAAAATGGCGGGCGGTCAGGCTACTGAAAAAGACTCATACCGTTTGATCACCAGCCTGCCCCCGATACTCCGGACACAGCGCCAACCCAGCCTTCAGCGCATCGACCAGCAAACGCACCTTGGGCAGCGAATAGCGCCGTTGCGGGTATACGGCCCAGACAGCGGTATTCGGCGGCTGATTGCCATCGAGCAGGGAAACCAGCTCGCCCCGGCGCAAGGGCTCAAGAACGTAGTAGTCCGGCAACTGGCACAAGCCGAAACCGCGCAGAGCGGCGTCGAGCACCGCCTGGCCGCTGTTGCAGCGCCAGTTGCCGCTAGCCCGGAACTGGTAATCGCGCCCCGCATGCTGAAAGCTCCAGATGTCGCTGGTGCCGATCAGGCAATTGTGCTGACCGAGTTCGGACAGCGTATGCGGTCGGCCGTATTTTTCCAGGTAGGCCGGCGCGGCGCACAGATACATGGCGCGCGACGCGAGGCGGGTGGCGACAAGGCTCGATTCGCTGAGCCGGCCGAGGCGGATGGCCAGATCGAAACCTTCGTGCACCATGTCGAGGGTGCGGTTGGTCAGATCGATTTCGACCTTGAGCGCCGGGTAGCCAGCCATGAATTCATTGACCAGCGGCACGATGAAACGCTCGCCGTAGGCCACGGCGGCCGTCATGCGCAGCAGGCCGGTCGGCGCGCTGTGCAGGTCGCCGATGGTCAGGAAGGCTTCGTCGCGCTCTTCGATCAGGCGCTGGCAGCGTGCGAGAAAAGTCTGGCCAGCCTCGGTCAACGAGACGCGGCGTGTGGTCCGGTAGAGCAGCCTCGCCTGCAGGCGTTCTTCAAGCAAGGCCACCTGCCGGCTGACGTGTGACGACGACAGGCGCAGGCGTTCGGCGGCGCGCGAGAAATTGCAGCATTCGGCGACGGCGACAAATTCATCCAGCCCTTCCCAGCGACTCATTTTCGGTGCCCTCCCCAGCGACTCATTTTCGGTGCCCTCCCCGGCGCAAGCCATTATCCCTATACAGCAACAATCATTCCTCGAATGGCAATTTATCCGCAACCAGGCACTAATTATACTCAGCAGCATTGTCACCATTACGAGAGTTCCGCCATGTCGATCAAGTCCCGTGCCGCCGTCGCCTTTGCTGCTGGCCAGCCCCTGCAAATCGTCGAAGTCGATGTCGAAGCGCCTAAGGCCGGCGAGGTTTTGGTCCGCATCATCGCTTCCGGCGTCTGCCATACCGATGCCTTCACGCTGTCCGGCGACGATCCGGAAGGCATCTTCCCGGCCATCCTCGGCCATGAAGGCGGCGGCATCGTCGAAGCCGTCGGCGAAGGCGTCACCTCGCTGGCCGTCGGCGACCACGTCATCCCGCTGTACACCGCCGAATGCGGCAAGTGCAAATTCTGCCTGTCGGGCAAGACCAACCTCTGCCAGGCCGTGCGCGCCACGCAGGGCAAGGGCCTGATGCCGGACGGCACGACACGTTTCTCGTACAACGGCCAGCCGATCTACCACTATATGGGCTGCTCGACATTCTCCGAATACACCGTACTGCCGGAAATCTCGCTGGCCAAGATCCCGAAGAGCGCACCGCTCGAAAAGGTCTGCCTGCTCGGCTGCGGCGTCACCACTGGCATCGGCGCCGTGCTCAATACGGCCAAGGTGGAGGAAGGCGCCACCGTCGCCGTCTTCGGCCTCGGCGGCATCGGACTGGCGGCGATCATCGGCGCCAAGATGGCCAAGGCGTCACGCATCATTGCCATCGACATCAACCCGGCCAAGTTCGAAATCGCCCGCAAACTGGGGGCTACCGACTGCGTCAATCCGAAGTATTACGACAAGCCGATCCAGGACATCATCGTCGAGATGACTGATGGCGGCGTCGATTACTCCTTCGAATGCGTCGGCAATGTGGACCTCATGCGCTCGGCGCTCGAGTGTTGCCACAAGGGCTGGGGCGAATCGACCATCATCGGCGTGGCCGGGGCCGGCCAGGAAATTTCCACCCGCCCCTTCCAGCTCGTTACAGGCCGCGTCTGGCGCGGCTCGGCTTTCGGTGGGGTCAAGGGCCGCACGGAACTGCCGGGCTACGTCGAGAAGGCACGCACTGGCGAAATTCCGCTCGACACCTTCATCACGCACACCATGCCGCTCGAAGAGATCAACACCGCCTTCGACCTGATGCACGAAGGCAAGAGCATCCGTACCGTCATTCACTTCTAAGGTGCCGGCGATGCCCCTCGAAAACCTCTCCTGCCAAAAAAGCGCCGGCGGCTGGACAAAACGCTACCGGCACCGCTCGACCACGCTCGGCTGCGACATGGTGTTCTCGATTTATCTGCCACCGCAAATGGAGAGCGGCGAAAAACTGCCGGTGCTCTACTGGCTGTCCGGCCTGAGCTGCACCGACGAGAACTTCATGCAGAAAGCCGGTGCCCACCGGATCGCCGCCGAACTCGGCATGGTCATCGTTGCTCCCGACACCAGCCCGCGCGGCGATGACGTGCCGGGCGACCCGGACGGCGGCTGGGATTTCGGCCATGGCGCCGGTTTCTACCTCAACGCGACGCAAGCGCCGTGGGCGCAGCATTACCGGATGCATGACTACGTGGTGCATGAACTACCGGCGCTGATCGAGGCGAGCTTCCCGGTTTCCGACAAGCGTGGCATCAGCGGCCATTCGATGGGCGGCCATGGCGCGCTGGTCTGCGCCCTGCGCAATCCGGGCCGCTACCAGTCGCTTTCGGCTTTCGCGCCGATCTGCAACCCGATGACCGTGCCCTGGGGGGAAAAGGCTTTCTCCCGCTACCTTGGCGAAGACCGCTCGCACTGGCGTGAATGGGACGCCAGCCAGCTCATTGCAACGGCCGCGGAGAAACTGCCCATCCTGATCGACCAGGGCGACCGCGACCAGTTCCTGACCGTCCAGCTCAAGCCTGAGGCATTACAGGTCGCCGCCCTGGCCGCCGGACACCCGCTCGAACTGCGCATGCAGCACGGCTACGACCACAGCTACTATTTCATCGCCAGTTTCGTCGAGGACCACTTGCGCCACCATGCCCGGGAACTCGGCGTAACGGCCCGGCCGGCAGCGTGAAAGCTGCACCGCCGCCCGTGTGAATACCGATGAATGCAGGCTCGGCGCCCTTGCGACAGAGCCCCGCACACAACGACACGCACTGTTGCAAACGGTTACTTGAAGTAGGGGCGTCGCTCCCTTATCTTGAACACATGCGCTGATCACACATCAGCCCTGACGGCCCGACCCACCTCCCCCCTCCCCGGGCCGTCCAGAAAGCCTCGTACTCCCCCCGGTACGAGGCTTTCGCCTTTTCGGGGCGGCACTTTCGGCTATCCTTGCGGCCATCATGCCCAGAAGACGAAAAAAGAAAACCGTCCGCATCATTCTCCCATCGGCCGCTCCGCTGCCTCTTCGGCTCGCCGGGCAGTACGGGGAGCAGTTGCAGGTTTTCAGCGACGCCAGCCAGAAACGACATGGCGGGCTAGCCGCCGTGCTCTTCGCCACGCCAGACAGCGAAGCGGTAGTCAGGTCGCGCACGGTGCCGATCATCGGCAGCAACGAGCTCGAACTGCAAGCTGCCCTGTTTGCGCTGGAACAGGCACGAGACCTGTTCCCCGGCCGACCGCTGGCCTTGTTTTCCGACAATCAGGACGCGGTGCTTCGGCTCAATCGCAGCAAGACGGAAGGACTGGCGCAAGACCCGGAGTTGCAACTGATGCTCGATCAGCAGGAACTTGTCGAGACCCTAGCCAATGCTTCCATTCGCTGGATCAAGGGACACGGCAGCTGCCGGGGAAACATTCTGGCCGACCTGCATGCAGCGAAGGCAGCAAGCTAACTGGCATTTCCACGGTCAACCCGAAAAAACAGCCAAAATTGAAATGGCTCAGGACAACTCTCTGAACCAGCGCATTTCACCGGAGTCCAGCGAAAAGTTGGCAAGGCAGGTCAGCGGCCCGCCAATTTCCGTGGGCTGATAGGCCAGCAGGCTGATTCGTTCTATAAGGCAGCGTATTCCTGCACCGGCCGAAAAACTGGCCAGCCGGGCACCGATCTCGTGGGCCGGCCAGGCCCCGCCATACAGCCCGACCGTCACATGCGGCACGTAATCGCCCAGCAGCCGGGCATCGCCACCAAGCGCGAGGCAATCACGCACGGCGGCAATGTGTCCGCCCCGGTCAACAACACTTAAAAATGGCGCTGAGGAAAAGCTCGACAGCCCACCTACTTCGATCTCGAAAGCCGACACACATGCCGCCCGCAATGCCGTGCATTGGTGCTCCAGCATGGCTGGCGAAAACTCATCGGCGCGACCAACTGACGGACAGGGAAAGCCGCACAGATCAAGGGTGACATGCGGCTGACGACCGTAGCCGTCGAGCAGGTATCCGTCCAGATGCGCCGCCGCCCGCGCCACCTGCGCCCTGATCGCTGGAAAATCGACATCGAGCCCCCAGAAAACATAGGGCGAGCGTCCGAGATGCCACTCGGGGAAGTCTCGACGGACGTTGCCCAGCGTATGCGAGCCTTCGATCAAATTCACCGACACCTCCATCCAGACTTCGCCTTCGTCTGCTTTATTTGTAGGAAAAACGATTTTCAGGTCGAAAAAAAGGCCGGGTTTCCCCGACCTTTTGATTTTGGCTCATTTTCCCGGTTGACCGTGGCAAGCACGGTCGGCGTGGGATCAGGCCTTCTTGTGGCTGGCCAGTTGCGTCCAGGTGTCGACCACGGTGTCCGGGTTCAGCGAGATGCTGTTGATACCCTGATCCATGAGCCATTCGGCCAGATCGGGGTGGTCGGACGGGCCCTGGCCGCAGATACCGATGTACTTGCCAGCTTTGTTGGCTGAAGCGATGGCCATGGCGAGCAGCATCTTGACGGCCGGATCGCGTTCGTCGAACAGGTTGGCGACGAGGCCTGAGTCACGGTCGAGACCGAGGGTGAGCTGGGTCAGGTCGTTGGAACCGATCGAGAAGCCGTCGAAGATCTTGAGGAAATCATCGGCCAACAGGGCGTTGGACGGGATTTCGCACATCATGATCAGCTTGAGCTCGTTCTCGCCCTGCTTGAGGCCATGTTCGGCCAGCAGATCGACGACGCCCTGGCCTTCGCCGACGGTGCGGACAAACGGCACCATCAGTTGCACGTTGGTCAGGCCCATTTCTTCACGGACCTTCTTCATGGCGCGGCATTCCATCTCGAAACAGTCGCGGAAGGACTGGGCGATGTAACGCGAGGCACCACGGAAACCGAGCATCGGGTTTTCTTCTTCCGGCTCGTAGAGTTCGCCGCCGAGCAGCTTGCGGTACTCGTTGGACTTGAAGTCGGAGAGGCGGACGATGACCGGATTCGGCCAGAAGGCGGCGGCGATGGTGGACACGCCTTCAACCAGCTTCTCGACGAAGAATTCCTTCGGCGAAGCGTAGCCACGGGCGCGGCGCTTGATTTCGTCGCGCTTGGAAGCCGGCAGACGCTCGACATCGAGGATGGCCTTCGGGTGAATACCGATGACGTTGTTGATGATGAACTCGACGCGGGCCAGACCGACGCCAGCGTTCGGCAGCTGGGCGAATTCGAAGGCCAGTTCCGGGTTGCCAACGTTCATCATGACCTTGACCGGGACGTCCGGCATGGCCGAGATGTCGCGGGTGGTGACTTCGAAATCGAGGCTGCCGCGGTAAACGTGGCCGGTATCGCCTTCGGTGCACGATGCCGTGACGATTTCGCCTTCAGTCAGCGTTTCGGTGGCGTCACCGCAACCGACGATGGCCGGGATGCCCAGTTCGCGGGCAATAATCGCGGCGTGACAGGTACGGCCACCACGGTTGGTGACGATGGCCGAAGCGCGCTTCATGACCGGTTCCCAGTTCGGGTCGGTCATGTCGGCTACGAGCACGTCACCCGGCTTGACCTGATCCATTTCCTTCGGGTCCTTGACGATGCGGACCGGGCCGACACCGATCTTCTGGCCAATGGCGCGGCCGGAGGCGAGCACCTTGGAGAAGGACTTGAGCTTGAACTTTTCAACCTTGCCGGCGCCAGCCTGAGACTGAACGGTTTCCGGACGGGCCTGCAGGATGTAGAGCTTGCCGTCGATGCCGTCCTTGCCCCACTCGATGTCCATCGGACGACCGTAGTGCTTTTCGATGATCATGGCGTAGCGGGCCAGCTCCATGACCTCTTCGTCATTGAGCGAGAACTGGTGACGCAGGGACTCTTCGACTTCTTCGGTGACGACGGACTTGCCGGCAACCTTTTCGGTCGAGAAGGTCATCTTGATCATCTTTGAGCCAAGGTTGCGGCGCACGACGGCCTTCTTGCCAGCAGCCAGCATCGGCTTATGCACATAGAACTCATCGGGATTGACGGCGCCCTGGACAACGGTTTCGCCGAGGCCGTAGGAAGACGTAACGAACACGGCATCACGGAAACCGGATTCGGTATCGAGGGTGAACATTACACCGGCCGCGCCCTTGTCGGAGCGAACCATGCGCTGGATACCGGCGGACAGGGCGACGTCGGCATGGACGAAGCCCTTGTGCACGCGGTAGGAAATGGCGCGGTCGTTGTACAACGAGGCGAAAACTTCCTTGATGGCGTGCAGGATGTTTTCCAGGCCGACGATGTTGAGGAAAGTTTCCTGCTGACCGGCGAAGGAAGCGTCCGGCAAGTCTTCGGCGGTAGCCGAGGAGCGCACGGCGAAGGACATGTCGGTGGTCGAATCGGCGACCAGGCGCTGGTACTGCTCGGTGATGGCGATGGTCAGGTCCATCGGGAACGGGGTGTCCATGATCCACTGGCGGATCTCGGCGCCGGCCTTGACCAGGGCGTTGACATCATCGACGTCGAGCGCGTCGAGCACGGCATTGATCTTGGCGTCGAGGCCGGACTGGGCGAGGAAATCGCGGTAAGCCTGCGCCGTGGTGGCAAAGCCGCCCGGCACGCGAACGCCGGTGTCAGCCAGCTGGCTGATCATTTCGCCGAGGGAAGAATTCTTGCCGCCGACTTGTTCAACGTCGGTCATGCGCAGTTTTTCAAAGGGGATGACAAGCTGTTCCATGGGGAGAGGTCCTTTCGGGGGTCGAATCAAAAAAAATCAGGAAGTTGAAAATTCGGTATTCAGGCGGCGCTCGGCCGTTTCGCGGCGGGCCACGGAACGCAGGGTCTGGGCCAGCGTTTCACGAACGAAATCGATATGCGTCTCGGCAGCGGAACGGGCAGCCTGCGGCTTTTTCTCGCGAATGCCCTTGTAGATTGCCTCGTGCTGACTGATCAGCAGGCGATTGGCGGCTGGTACGCTCTTCAGTTCGCCCAGGTTGAGACGGATGTTGTCGTGCATCAAGTGCAGCAAGGCGCTGGAAAGGTGGCCGATCAGCACGTTATGAGCGGCATCGCCGATCGCCAGATGGAAGGCAATATCGGCATCTGAACGCGTCTGCGCATTTTCGGACTCGAAAGCGGCCATCAAGGTATTGAAGGTCTGGTCGAGGCGTTGCATGTCGGCTTCGGTTGCCCGCTCGGCCGCCCATTCCGCTGCCTGCCCTTCCAGCATGCGGCGAAATTCCAGCATGTCCTCGCGCAGATTCGGGTGCTTGCCCATCATGTCCTGCCAGGGGTCGGAGAAACTCGACTCCAGCACATCGGTCACATAGGTGCCGCCACCCTGACGACTGGTCACCATGCCCTTCGAGGCCAGCTTCTGGATCGCCTCACGCAGGCTTGGGCGCGACACGCCCAGATCGACGGCCAGTTCACGCTCCGGCGGCAGGCGGTCGCCGGGTTTCAGTGAGCCTTCGAGGATGCGACGCTCCAGCGTGGAAGCGATGGCATCGGAAATACGTGGGACCTGCAGCTTGTTCGGCATTGGTAAGACCACATTGATTGGTAAGACCAGCGTATTTTAATCATCACCTCGACAAAGTGCAAGCCTAGGGATTTCCCTATCCAGGATTGACTAAGTGCCGGTATTCACGCAAAATTTCGATCACACCGAATATTGGTCTGACCATTTGACCGATAAATAATTTGAACGGAGACAAGATGCCCAGCCGATCTGCAATCCCCAGTGACGTCTATTTTTTTGCCACCTGTGTCGTAGACCAGTTTTTCCCCGGTGCCGGCATGGATGCCATCACCCTGCTCGAACGGCAAGGCATCCGTGTGCACTTCCCGGAAGAGCAAACCTGCTGCGGCCAGCCGGCCTACACCAGCGGTTTTCCCGATGAAGCACGCAAAGTGGCGGCGCTCCAAATCACCCTGTTTCCGAACGACTGGCCGGTTGTCGTCCCCTCCGGCTCCTGCGCCGGCATGATGAAACACCATTACCCCACGCTGTTCGCCGCCGATCCGGCCCGCAAGGCAGCCGCCGAGAAGCTTTCGGCCCGCGTCTATGAACTGACCCAGTTTCTGGTAGAAGTGCTCGATTTCAAACCGGAAGACCTGGGCGGTGACTGCACCGTCGTGCTGCATACCTCCTGCTCGGCTCGCCGTGAAATGGGCGTTCATCTCACCGGCAAAAAGCTGCTCGGCAACCTGACCAAGGTCAAAATCGCCCAGCAGGACCACGAATCCGAGTGCTGCGGCTTCGGTGGCACCTTCTCGGTCAAGCAGCCGGAAATCTCTGCTGCGATGGTCGAGGACAAGCTCAAGGCACTCAAGGCGACCGGCGCCGAACGCGTCGTCAGCGCCGATTGTGGCTGCCTCATGAACATTCTCGGCCACGCTGCCTGGAAGGACGAACAGGAAGGGCGCAAGACACCGAGCCTGCCCGGCGAACACATCGCCAGTTTCTTGCTGCGGAGGACCGCCAAATGAACGCCCGCGACCGGATTATTGGAAAATTGAAGGCGACCATGCCGACGAATGCACCGGCCCTGCCCGATGTCGCAGGCTGGTTCGCCACGCATCGCATCGTCGAATCAGCGGCCAACAAGGCCAAGCGCTTCCGCGCCTGCATCGAACTGGCCCACGCCGAAGTGCACGCCGTGACGCCGGCCAACTGGCTGACCACCCTGCGCGAAGTTTTGCGCACCAAGGGTCTCGATAAAATTCTGGTCAGCGAGGAAACAACGCATGGCTGCGCCGTACTCGATGAGTTTCCGGCACAAGGCATCGACTGCCAGGTTTACGACATGGCCATCGAAGCCTGGAAAACCGAGATGTTCAACGCCACGCCAGCCAGCCTGACCGCTGCCCGCGCCGCGATCGCTGAAACCGGCACGCTGATCCTGTGGCCGGATGCCGCCGAGCCGCGCCTGATGTCGCTGGTGCCGCCCGTGCACATCGTGTTGCTCGACGCCAACAAAATCTACAACACCTTGTTCGAAGCGATGCAGGCGGAAGGCTGGGCCAATGGCCTGCCAACCAATTCCCTGCTTATTTCCGGTCCTTCGAAGACTGCCGACATCCAGCAGACGCTGGCCTACGGCGCGCATGGCCCCAAGGAACTGGTTGTTCTGATGCTGTCGGAGGATGCGCAATGAGCGAGCACGTCATGCAGTTCAAACCGGCCGAGGGCTTCCGCGCCCGCTCCAAGGCCGTGGTCGACAATCCCTTCCTGCGCCAGAGCTTCCGCGGCGCCATGGATTTCCTGATGAGCAAGCGCGCCGCCCAGTTCCCCGATGCCGAGGAACTGGAAACCCTGCGCACGCTGGGCGAAAGCATCCGCCAGTACAACCTGGCCAAGCTGCCGACCTTGCTCGAGCAGCTCGAAGCCAATCTCACGCGCAACGGCATCCAGGTCCATTGGGCTGAAACGCCGGACGAAGCCAACGCCATCATCCTCGGCATCTGCCACGAGCGCCGGGCCAAGCTCATGGTCAAGGGCAAGTCGATGGTCAGCGAGGAGATCGAGCTCAACCACGCCGCCGAAGCCGCCGGCATCGGCGCGCTGGAGTCGGACATGGGCGAATACATCGTCCAGCTGGCCAATGAAAAGCCGTCGCACATCATCATGCCGGCCATCCACAAGACCAAGCAGGAAATCGCCCAGCTCTTCGCCGACAAGGTCGAGGGCGTCGATTACACCGACAACGTCGATGCGCTGATCCAGATCGGCCGCAATGTCCTGCGCCAGAAATTCCTCGAAGCCGATATCGGCCTGTCCGGCGTCAATTTCGCCGTGGCCGAAACCGGCACGCTGTGCCTCGTCGAGAACGAAGGCAATGGCCGGATGTGCACTACGGCGCCGCCTGTGCATATCGCCATCACCGGCATCGAAAAGATCGTCGAAAAACTCGAACACGTACCGCCGCTGCTCTCGCTGCTCACCCGCTCGGCGACCGGCCAGAACATCTCGACCTACTTCAACATGATCTCCAGCCCGCGCAAGCCGGGCGAAAAGGACGGTCCGAGCGAAGTGCACCTCGTCCTGCTCGACAACGGCCGCAGCCAGGCCTACGCCGATGAGCAACTGCGCAAGACCCTGCAATGCATCCGCTGCGGCGCCTGCATGAACCACTGCCCGGTCTATACCCGCATCGGCGGTCACGCCTACGGCACGACCTACCCCGGCCCCATCGGCAAAATCATCTCGCCGCACATGCTGGGACTGGAGGCGACATCGACCATGGCCACGGCTTCGTCCTTGTGCGGTGCTTGCGGCGAGGTGTGCCCGGTGAAAATTCCCATCCCGGAACTGCTCATCCGCCTGCGTGAAGAATCCTTCACCGCCCCGCATGCCAACCCGGCCATGCGCGGCCAGGGTGCCGGCCACAGTTCGCTGACTTCCGCCGTCTGGCGCGCCTGGGGCGCGATCTACGGCTCGCCCACCCTGTACCGCAGCGCATCCTGGCTGGCCAGCCGTTTCCGCTGGCTGACGCCGCGCAAGCAGGCTGGCTGGACGTCGGTCCGCACGCCTTTGCAGCCGGCGCCCAAGCGCCTGCGCGACCTGATCAAGGAACGCCCCTAATCCCTCTTTCCCGGGCGCCGGCACTGCCGGTCCCCGGGATTTTTTTGTCTCCTCCAAGTCGCTCGCCAACGCAAGTCCTCTATAAGACACAAGAGAAATGAACGCAC
>JAAXVL010000043.1:1445-1955 GCA_013335535.1 Azonexaceae bacterium | reverse complement strand
CTTTCACTTCGGTTTCGGGCAGGCCGACCAAGGTGAATGCCGGCAGGCCGTTGGCCAGATGCGCCTCGACCACCACCTCGGGCGCATGCATGCCGTTCAATGCCCGGCTTTTGACGACGGCGACGGCCACCTGTTCAGTCTTCTGTTTCGCGCTGCTGCTTTTCCAGTTCGGCGAGGCGCGCTTCCAGTTGCGCCAGCTTGTCGCGGGTGCGTGCCAACACTTCGGCCTGCACGTCGAATTCCTCGCGGCTCACCATGTCGAGCTTGCTCAGCATCGAGGTGACGCCCGCCTTGAGATTCTGCTCGATGTCCTTCGCCGGGGACTGCTTCAGCACGTCGCCGAGCTTGCTGACCAGATCGTTGAGGAAAGCGGGATTGGGAAATTTCGGATTCGGGTTCATGACGGTCTCCAGTGACGATGGGAGTGTAGCAAGCACTTCGCCCTATGGCGTAGCACAAGCACCACGCTGCGGCGCGCAGCACGAATACTGTGCATGGCGTTTTCGTAGT
>JAAXVL010000043.1:0-1435 GCA_013335535.1 Azonexaceae bacterium | reverse complement strand
ATCTAACCCGTTGTTATGTATAGAAAATAATCCTGGCACGGCTTGTGCTCAACGATGAGTGCAATTTTGCGCGACTCTACTTTCGGAGAAATTTCATGAAAAAACTTGCACACGCTTTGGTTCTGACGGGTCTGGTGGGTCTGCCCACTTTCGCAATGGCGGCTGACGAGCCGGCTTCGCCGCATACTCTGACCGCCAACGTCAACCTCACCTCGGACTATGTCTTCCGTGGCGTTTCCCAGTCGCAGAACCAGCCGGCCATCCAGGGCGGCTTCGACTACGCGCATTCCAGCGGCTTTTATATCGGCACCTGGGGTTCCAGCGTGTCATGGGTCAACGATGGCGGCTACAAGGAAGACAGCAGCATGGAGATCGACCTTTATGGCGGCTTCAAGGGCACGGCAGGCGATTTCGGCTATGACCTCGGCTTGATCACCTACTACTACCCGGGCGATCAGATTGATGGGGCGAACGATCCCGATACGACCGAGGTGTATGTGGGCGCCAGCTGGAAATTCCTCAGCGCCAAATTTAGCTATGCCGTTTCCGATCGCTTCGTTGGCTGGGGCACCGCCGACGACATCAACGACCCCAATGGCGACACCGATGGCAGCTACTACATCGAAATGAACGCCAATTACGGTCTCGACAATGGCTGGGGCCTGATCGGTCACCTCGGCTATCAGGACGTCAAGGACAACGAGGATGCCTCGTACACCGACTGGAAACTGGGCGTCAGCAAGGACGTTGGCTTCGGCGTGGTCACCCTCGCCTACACCGACACCAATGCGGACGACACGGCGTACACCTGGGCGGGCGAGGAAGTGGCTGACGGCCGCGTCTTCGTGTCCTTCACCAAAACCTTCTAAGCCATTCCGGTTGCCTGCGCTCCGTTCCCGTCATGCGGGAATGGGGCAGGCCGGAAGCACTGTTTAAACGGGAGAGCGGTATGAAATTCGTTACGGCAATCATCAAGCCGTTCAAGCTGGACGAAGTACGCGAGGCGTTGTCCGCCATCGGCGTTACCGGCCTGACGGTCACGGAAGTAAAAGGGTTTGGGCGGCAGAAGGGCCATACCGAGCTGTATCGCGGCGCGGAATACGTGGTCGACTTCCTGCCCAAAGTGAAGATCGAAGTGGCCATCAAGGCCGAACTGCTGGAGCGCGTCATCGAGGCAATCGAGAAGGCAGCGAACACCGGCAAGATCGGCGACGGCAAGATTTTTGTCACCAGCCTGGAACAGGTCGTGCGCATCCGCACGGGCGAATCCGGCCCCGACGCCCTCTAAGGAGCACGAACATGAAAAAGCTATTTGCTTCGTTGGGCCTGATGTTTGCCCTGCTGTCTCCCAACCTGGTTCTGGCTGAAGAACCGGCTGCCATGCCTGCTGCGGAAGCGGTTGCGGTCGAGGCAGCCCCGGTTGCCGAAGCGGCTG
>JAAXVL010000042.1 GCA_013335535.1 Azonexaceae bacterium | reverse complement strand
ACCGTGAGCAAACCCGTCTGAAATGAGGCAGGCTGCGGTTTTTGGGAAGACATGAGGAGTCACCCGATGGGTGAGTCGAAATTGAAGCTGGCGAAGCGCGAAGAGATGCTGTTGTCGTGTGTAGGGGTGCAGACGGTAGCGGGTCGGGTTCAGGTGCGCTGGGAGACGGAAAGTGCGGCCACGCCGATGGGGCAGTTGGCCTACTTTATCGAATTTCTCAACCTGACCGGACTGTGGTCGCGCTGGCTGGAGGGCTGTCCGCTGACCTACACCAGCCCGAACGCCCCGAGCAAGGCCGAAGTGCTGGGCACCTGGCTGCTGTCGATGCTCGCCGGCCACCGGCGCTATTCGCATGTGACGACGATCCGCTGCGACGGCATCAATCCCGGGCTGCTCGGGATGCGCAAGGTCATCTCCGAAGACGCCCTGCGCAATGCGTTGAAGCGCATCCCGGAAGCCGAGGGGACAGCCTGGCTGGACACGCACCTGGCCGACAGTGTGGCGCCGCTGCTCGACGCTGCCTGGATACTCGACACTGACGCCACCATCAGGCCACTCTACGGCCATCAGGAAGGCGCGCTGATCGGCTACAACCCGAAAAAGCCCGGACGGCCCTCGCATGCCTATCACACCTACCTGATGGCCGGACTGCGCCAAGTGCTGGGCGTCGAAGTGCGCGCCGGCAACGAACACACCGCCAAGCATGCCCAGCCGGGCCTGCTGAAGATTCTCGATGCCCTGCCGTCGCAGCGGAAGCCTCGTCTGGTGCGCGGCGACAACGCCTTCGGCAACGATTCCTTGATGACGGCGCTGGAGGAACGTCATCAGCCCTACCTGTTCAAGCTCAAGCTGTCGAAGAACGTCAAGCGCCACATCGGCAAGCTGTTCCGCCAGCCGGGCTGGGCAGATGCCGGTCAGGGCTGGGAAGGACTGGATGGCGAATTGGCGCTGACGGGCTGGGGGCAAAAGCGCCGTGTCGTTGTGCTGCGCCGGCCGTTGATGGGCGAGATCGCCGTCACCGGGGACGATACCGATAACGGTCAGCAACTTCTCGCCTTCGTCGAAGCCGACCGCAAGGCCGGCAAAGGCATCACCGGCTACGAGTATGCCGTCCTGGTCACCAACACCGACCATGAGGTGCTCAGCCTCGGCCAACTCTATCGCGACCGGGCCGACGCCGAGAATGCCTTCGACGAACTCAAGAACCAGTGGGGCTGGGGCGGCTTTACCACGCACGACCTGCACCGCTGCCAACTCGCCGCGCGCGGCGTGGCCTTGGCCTACAACTGGTGGAGCCTGTTTGTTCGCCTGGCCCATCCGGATGCGCGGCGCGAGGCGATCACCAGCCGGCCGTGGCTGATGTCCTCGGTGGGCCGCAGGACCGAGCACGCCGGACAAACGACGATCACGCTGACCGGATTGCATGCCCATTTCGATAAAGCACGGGCAATGCTGATGCGCGTCTCCGCCATGCTTCAGGGCTGGGTCGCCCAGGCTGCGGAGCAGTTGAGCCCGGTGACCGTCTGGCAGCGCGTCTGCGATCATCTCAAGCAGATCATCGCCGGGGTCGGCCCACCCAAATCCCTCCGCTTGCCCGGAATCATGCAAACGGAATCGGGTAACTGCGGTTTTTAGGTTCATTGCTCTCGCCTTTGGGCTCGGCGACCGCCGGACCCGAGCCGGCATCGAAAAGCTGCAGTCGTTCGCGCGGCACACCTAGCTCGGCAAGCCGGTCAACTGCGCCTTCGGCTTCTTCGCGGTGGGAAAAGAATCCTGATACATGATGGCGATATTCGTCCATTTTCGTTCTCCTTGGGGTGGTCCGCAAAGTACGGACGGAATTCAGCTTGGTCCGAACTGAATGCATTGTCTGTGTGCCATCGCACCAACAATCAGAAGGTTCGAGCGTGCCAAACGACCCACTATGTGCGCCATGAGACAGAGAAAGCCCGTGCGAAAACAGATGATGTCGTCAGGTGTTCGCTCTACCCTCCTCTCGGACGCCTTCAGCACTTCGCCCGGAGCGGCCAGTCCGGC
>JAAXVL010000041.1 GCA_013335535.1 Azonexaceae bacterium | reverse complement strand
TGATTCTGCGCAGCAAGGAATATGAAGTCTTCTGCTGCGTGTTTCTCGACGCGCAAAACCGGGTGATCGCAGTGGAAGAACTGTTTCGCGGCACGCTGACACAAACCAGCGTCTATCCCCGCGAAATCATCAAGCGCGCGCTGGCGCACAACGCGGCCGCGCTGATTCTTGCGCACAATCATCCGAGCGGGGTGGCCGAACCCAGTCAGGCCGACCGCAGCCTCACCCGTAGCCTGGCGGGCGCCCTGGCCCTGGTGGACATCCGTGTGCTCGACCATTTCATCGTCGCGGGCGCGTCCTCGCTGTCGTTCATGGAAGCCGGCCACCTCTGAGTTGCTGCCGAACTTGCCCCGCGCTTGCAAGCTGTGGTATAAATCGCGGTTCTCGGGTTAACCCCTTTCGTTAACCCTCACTGGTTAACCCTCAATTTTGGAGCAGCATCATGGCTCGCGTATGTGTCGTGACGGGCAAAAAGCCCATGGTCGGGAACAACGTTTCCCACGCCAACAATAAAACCAAGCGTCGTTTCCTGCCCAACCTGCAATACCGCCGGTTCTGGGTCGAGAGCGAGAATCGCTGGGTGCGTATGCGCCTTTCCAACGCGGCGCTGCGTACTATCGACAAAAACGGCATCGACGCCGTTCTGGCTGACCTGCGCGCCCGCGGCGAAGCAGTTTAAGGAGTTGAATCATGGCTAAAGGCGGACGCGAAAAGATTAAGCTGGAGTCCACTGCGGGCACCGGCCATTTCTACACTACGACCAAGAACAAGAAGACCATGCCGGAGAAAATGGAGATCAGCAAGTTCGATCCCAAGGCTCGCAAGCATGTGATGTACAAGGAAACCAAGCTGAAGTAATCCAGCTGGCCACCCAAAAGAAAACCCGCCATTCGGCGGGTTTTCTTTTGTCCCTTCCCGCCGATCGACGGGTTGTTGTCTGCGCGGGCGGCCCGGAAAGCCGCCTACACGGGATCAGGCATAGCAGCGCAGGCGCACCGAGAAATCCTTCAGCGACTGGATGCCGCTGTCTTCAGCTCGCTTGCACCAGCCCTGCAGTTGCTCCAGCAACTGCTCGCGGCTGGCGGTGGAACGGCCCCAGATGGCGGCAAGTTCCTGGCGCATGCGATAAACGGTTTGCAGACGCTCGCTCTTGCCCAGCAGGGTTTCGAGCGCTGCCTTGTCAGCTACAGCAAGTTCGGCAGGATCCTTGTACAGCCAGCGGCGGAAACTGTCGAGGTTCCAGTTCTGCGGCAGGTTCGCGCCTGCCTTCAGCTTGGCGATTTCGGCAGCGCTGTCCGCACGCACACTCTTCACGAAGCGCGTCATCACGTCGTAACGATGGGTGATGACCGCCTGCAGGGTGTCGAGATCGCACAGCGGCTTGGCCGGCTGCCATTTCACGGTGGGCGCCACCTTGCGAATGGTGGCGAGGCCCACGTAGGACATCAGCTTGATATAAAGCCAGCCGATGTCGAACTCGTACCATTTGTTCGACAAGCGTGCCGAGGTCCCGTAGGCGTGGTGGTTGTTGTGCAGCTCTTCGCCGCCGATCAGGATGCCCCAGGGGAAGATGTTGGTGCTGGCATCTTCGCTGGCGAAGTTGCGGTAACCCCAGTAGTGGCCGATGCCGTTGATGATGCCGGCGGCAGTGATCGGAATCCACGCCATTTGCACCGCCCAGACCGTCAGGCCGATGGGGCCGAACAGGGCAAGATCGATTGCCATCATCAGCCAGATGCCTGCGGCCGAATGACGGCTGTAGACATTGCGCTCCAGCCAGTCGTCGGGCGTGCCGTGGCCGTATTTTTCCAGCGTCTCGGCCACCTTGGCCTCGGCGCGATAGAGTTCCGAGCCTTCCCAGAACACCTTCTTGATGCCGCGGGTCTGCGGGCTATGCGGATCTTCGGGCGTTTCGCACTTGGCGTGGTGCTTGCGGTGAATCGCGACCCATTCCTTGGTGACCATGCCGGAGGTGAGCCACAGCCAGAAACGGAAGAAGTGGCTGACGATGGGATGAAGATCGACGGCGCGGTGCGCCTGCGAACGATGCAGAAAAATGGTGACGGCGGCGAT
>JAAXVL010000040.1 GCA_013335535.1 Azonexaceae bacterium | reverse complement strand
CCGCGGCTGCCGTATCGGCTGCGGGAGCCGGCTCCGCTGCCGGGGCGGGGGCCTCGGGTGCGGCCGGCGGCTGACCACCACCCAGACCATACACATAAGCCGCCAGCAGATGCAGCTTGGCGTCCTTGTTCGAGGTGGTGCCCATGGTCTGCGCCATTCCAGGCATCACGCCGTTACGGCCCTTGGCAATGGTCTCGATGATCGCTGCCTCGGAGCCGCCATACAGCCACACCTTGTCGGTGAGGTTGGGCGCGCCCATCGCCTGCATGCCGGTACCGTCGGGCATGTGGCAGGCCGCGCAGTTCTCGGCGAATTTCGTCTTGCCGGTGGCGGCCAGCGCGGCGTCGTGCTGGCGACCGGAAAGCGACAACACATAGTTCGCCACTTCCTTGGTCCCTTGCGCTCCGAGTGCCTCGCCCAATGCCGGCATCACCCCGGCGCGGCCATCGGTGATGGTGGCCTTGATGCTGTCGGGGTCGCCACCATAAAGCCAGTCGGCATCGGTCAGGTTGGGGAAGCCCCTGGCGCCCGCCGCATCCGAACCGTGGCACTGCGAGCAATAGGTCAGGAACAGATTCTTGCCGATGGCACGTGCTTCGGGGTTGGCGGCGACGGTCATGATGTCCTGCTTCATGAAGCCCTCGTACACCGGTTGGAACTTGGCTTCGGCAGCTTTCACCTCGGCCTCATATTCGCCTTTGGAGGTCCAGCCCAGGGCGCCTGCGAAGTTGCCCAGGCCGGGCCACAAGGCCAGGTAGGCCAGCGCAAAGATCATGGTGCCGTAGAACAGGCCCAGCCACCACCGCGGCAACGGATTGTTCAGGTCCTGCAGGTCGCCGTCCCAGGTGTGCTCCATGACCTCCGCCTTTTCGCCAGGGGCGAGCTTGCGGGTGGTTTGCGACTTGAGAAACACCCAGGTCCCGATGATGCTCACCAGGGTGAGCACGCTGATGTAGATCGGCCAGAAGCCGCTTGTGAAATCACTCATTGCTTGTCTCCTTGTTGGGCGGGCGTGTCGTCATCTTCGAAGGGCAGCTTGCCGGCGTCTTCAAAACGCTGCTTGTTGCCCTTGCTGTAGGCCCACCAGACGATGCCGATGAACACCACGACGAAGATGGCAGTCACGATGCCGCTGACAGTTCCGCTATCCATGTGCCGGGTTCAGTTCTTGGGAGCGTGGGTGCCCAGTACCTGCAGGTAGGCGATCATCGCATCCATCTCGGTCTTGCCTTCCAGCGCGGCCGGGGCTTCGGCGATTTCCTGCTCGGTATAGCCGTGGCCAACCAGGTTCAGGGTACGCATCTTGCTCTGGATGTCTGAATCCTTGAGCGGACGGTCGAGCCAGGGATAGGCCGGCATGTTGGACTCCGGCACCACGTCGCGCGGGTTCATCAGATGGGCGTAATGCCAGGCATCAGAGTAACGTCCGCCGACGCGCTGCAGATCCGGGCCGGTGCGCTTCGATCCCCACAGGAAGGGGCGGTCGTAGACGTATTCACCGGCAACCGAGTAGTGTCCGTAGCGCTCGGTCTCGGCGCGGAACGGACGCACCATCTGCGAATGGCAGCCGACGCAGCCTTCGCGGATGTAGAGGTCGCGTCCCGACAGCTGCAGCGCCGTGTAGGGCTTCAAGCCCGCCACCGCGGTGGTGGTGGAGGTCTGGAAGAACAGCGGCACGATCTGCACCAAGCCGCCGATGCTGACGATGAGGATGGTCAGCACGATCAGCAGACCGAGGTTCTTTTCTACGCTTTCATGCGAAATCATGTTCGGTCTCCTTAGGCGTGGACGGCTTGCGGGATGGCGGCGTCATTCACTGCTCGGCCCTGCCGCGTCGTCTGCCAAACGTTGTAAGCCATCATCAGCATGCCGGCGAAGAACAGCGAGCCTCCCACCAGGCGAATGCCGTAGAACGGATACATCGTATTGAGCACCTGGGCGAAGCTGTAGGTCAGCGTGCCGTCGGCATTCGCCGCGCGCCACATCAGGCCCTGCGCCACCCCGGCGATCCACAATGCGGCGATGTAAAGCACCACGCCGATAGTGGAGAGCCAGAAATGCCATTCGATGAGCTTGGTGCTGAACATCGATTCGCGACCGAACAGGCGCGGAATCAGGTAGTACATCGAACCGATGGTGATCATCGCCACCCAGCCCAATGC
>JAAXVL010000039.1 GCA_013335535.1 Azonexaceae bacterium | reverse complement strand
AGCGGGCCTTCCGTTCGATGAAGACGGTGGACCTGAATGTGCGCCCGGTCTTCCACTACAGTGAGCAGCGCGTGCGCGCGCATGTGTTCCTGTGCATGCTGGCGTACTACGTGGAGTGGCACATGCGGCGGCGCCTGAAGCCCATGCTGTTCGACGACGAATACCTCGACGAGGCCAGCGCCCGCCGCGCCTCACCCGTGGTCAAGGCCGTACGATCCGAGCAGGCCAAGGCCAAGGACGCAACCAAGCGCGCCGAAGATGACCTGCCTTTGCACAGCTTCAGGACATTGCTCAAGGACCTGGCTACCTTGACTTACAACATCACCCACACCGCACTCAACCCCGAGGCCAAGATCACCCTCACAACTCGCCCCACGCCGATACAGACCAAGGCCTTCGAACTGCTCGGGCTCAATCCCGCCTGTACCCAGTAGGCCAACTCCGTAGATCGATAAAGATGAATGCGGACAAGAGGTTACGTTCAGAGGGCTGCCAAAGTTCGGACTAGGGATAAGGTCAAATCTGGTGTATGGAATGCTTTTGGCATCGGTTGATCAAGCGGCGAGCTGCTGCGGTTGCGTATCATCTGGGGTTGCCGGGACACCATCCTTGAAGACGGTGCCGGACAGCAATTCGGCGATGCGCTCGACGCCGCGGATGCGACGCCATGATTTCTCGGCTTCCTGCACCAGCTTGAAGGCCAGTCCGAGGAAGGTGGATCGCGTCACACAGTTCTTCGTTCGTGTGGTGCGGTGGCGGACGGTCGCGAACGTCGACTCGATCGGATTGGTCGTTCGCAGGTGAATCCAGTGTTCGGCGGGGAAGTCGTAAAAGGCCAGCAGCGCCTCGCGATCCTTTGCGAGTTTGTCGGTCGCCTTCGGGTACTTGGCGCCGTAGGTCTTCAGGAAATGGTCGAAAGCGACGATGGCCTGGGCGCGGGTCGGCGCCATCCAGATTTCATGCAGATCCGCCTTGGCCCTGGCTTGCAGCGACTTGGGCAGGGCATTGAGGACATTGCCGGTCTTGTGCACCCAGCAGCGCTGCCGGCGGGTTTCCGGATAGACCTCGTCGAGCGCTGCCCAGAAGCCCAACGCGCCGTCACCCACGGCCAGCAGCGGACCAGATTGAACGCCGCGCCCGGCCAGGTCGCGCAAGACATCGAGCCAGGATTCCTTCGATTCGCGCAGACCGTCGCCGATCGTGACCAGTTCCTTGGTTCCGTCCGGCTTCACGCCAATGATGACCAGCAGACATTGTCGGGCATCATTCTCCTGCCGCAATCCGGTGTGTATGCCGTCCGCCCACCAATAAACGTAACGACTGGCCGACCGATCCCGCTTCATCCAGCCGGCGTACTCGGCCGCCCACTCGCCCTTCAACCGGGAAACGACATTCGGACTCAGTCCCCTGGCCTGGTCACCGACCAGCACCGTGAGTGCTTCGCGCATGTCACCGGTCGAAATGCCTTTCAGGTACAGCCAGGGCAACGCCGCCGTTACGCGTGCCGATCGGCGAACGAAGGGCGGCACCAGTGCCGAGTTGAACTTGATGCCCGTGCCCGAACGGTCGCGAACCTTGGGTACGCACACTTCGACATTGCCGACCGCCGTCAGCACCTCCCGTGCCGGCAGATAGCCATTCCTGACCACCGCGCGCTGCCCGCCCAGCATCTTCACGTTGCCGTATTCCTCCAGCAATTCCTTCACCTCAACCTCGATCGCCTTCTGGATCAGCTCTCGCGCTCCGCGCCGAATCAGGTCCTCCAGCGACAGTCCCATTTCCGATTGCTCGGCAATTCCCTTCTTCGTATCCTTCATCCTGGCGTGTCCTCGTTTGTTGCTGAACATCGATCTCGACAATCAATTCTCAGCAGAGACACGCCACCTTTACAACCCCCGCCTCTTCGCAGAACGCATACACCAGTTTCGACTTTAGCCCGGAATGGGTCGGTAAGCATAACTCAGGGGCGAAGATATTTCGGGCCAAGTGCCACTCCCATGAGTATCGCCTTCTGATAGAGCCAATGACTTCACCGATTTTTTCCGGATCAATTTGCATTGTTGTAATACGCGGAGCATATTTTGATAGCTCAGGACGCGGCGCGTCCAAAGCTTTACTCATAACTTCTAGAATTTTCAATCGAGCAGCGCGAGCGCGATTTTGACCTCGAAGT
>JAAXVL010000038.1 GCA_013335535.1 Azonexaceae bacterium | reverse complement strand
GTCACGCTGACCAACGACACCGTCGTCAACCAAGAGACGTTTTGCGCATTGCTGGACAAGATTGCCGCTCGCTACATCGGCACGGGACTCCCCGTCACGCTGGTGTTGGACAATGCCCGTTACCAGAAATGCCAGTCGGTCTTTGACAAGGCCGGGAACACCAGCGTCGCCTACGATGATCTCGTCATGGCATTGGCCTGTGGGCTGCACAATTTCCGAACCTACTGCCGCAGCCGAAATTACTAACCGTTCGATAGTTCGCCAATCTTATACCTGAATCCGCAGGTTCGTCACGAGAATCAATTATAACAAATTGAATTAGATGATATAATCGGTATTTCTCACTACACCGGATGGGTGTCATGGCACTGCGTAGCAAATCCTGTCATGCCGCTCCGCTCCAGCGGTTCACTCTGCAGCAGGGCACCGAACTGCTAACCCATTGCGCCGGACTGGCGCTGGTGGGGCTGGCCCTGAATCGCTTTGCCCAGGTCCGGCAGACCTTGGATCGCTGGCTGCCCAAGCGCTCCGGTTTATCGGTAGGGGAACTGGTCATCGCTTACGTCGGCTTGTTGTGTCTGGGGAAGTCGGACTTCGACGCCATCGAGAACCATCGCCAGGATGGCTTTTTTGCCGAAGCCCTGGGTCTCTCCGGGGTTCCAGCGGCGTCCACGCTCCGCATGCAACTGGACGTCCAGGCGGACGCCTTGATGCCACACGTTGATGACTTGTCGGTCTCGCTGCTGCGACGCGCCCGCGCGCCGATCACCCCGCTGGCCGGGGGTCTGGTGCCGCTCGACATCGACGTATTCACGTTGGACAACAGCCGCACCCGCAAGGATGGGGTCTCGCGAACTTATGCCGGCACCGATGGTTTTGCCCCCATTGCCGGCTACCTGGGCCAGGAGGGCTGGTGTCTCAGCCTGGAGTTGCGGGACGGCTGTTGGCATTCGGCCAAGGAGACCGGCTATACCCTGGAGCGCCTGTTACCCCGGGCCCAGGCGCTGACCACGGCACCGCTGCTGGTGCGTTGGGATTCCGGCTTTCACGCCTTCGGGCTCGCGACGGGCATCGATGCTGCCTCGCGGAACCGCCAGGCCACGGGCGGCGAGCCGATCTATTTTCTGGTCAAGGGCAACCCGCGGGGTCTGGATATTCCGGCCCTTCATGCCCAGCGCCAGGATACCTTGGCCTGCCTGCCGCGTGCGGGCAAGCGCTTGTGGGTGTGGGAGACCCAAGAGTCCCACACCCAACATCAGCAATCCCTCAGCTGCCGCCGCATTCATTGCCTCATCGAGCGCACGGTAGATCGCCATGGGCAGATCCTCTTGCTACCCGAACTGGAGTATGCCTTCTGGGACACGACGCTGCCGATCAGCCACACGCCCCAGGCGGTGATCGAACTCTATCAGGACCATGGCACCCACGAGCAATTTCACAGCGAATACAAAACCGACCTCGACCTGGAGCGGCTGCCTTCCGGCAAGTTCGCCACCAACGACCTGATCCTGTCGCTCGCCATGCTCGCCTACAACGTGCTGCGACTCATGGGGCAATCGGCCTTGCTGTCCGCCGACGCCCCAGTGCGCCATCCGGCCAAGCGGCGCCGCCTCAAGACCGTCATTCAAGAACTCATCACGGTCAGCGCCAAATTGGTAAAACATGCCCGCCAAACATTCCTGAACTTCGGTCGTCAGTGCCCGGCCTTCGTGGTTTTCCAAAGGTTATACGGCGCATGGTCCACGGCCTAGCGCCATCCAACGCGGTGGGGTTCCACGCTATCGGCAGCCAGGGCCGAGACGGCACTGTGTCCCAAGCACCCAACAGCGCCGAGGAAGGGGACGATACGGCAGCCATCCGCGGTGGTTGCAACGCCAAATGGGTCGTGGAGAGCCTGCCGCACCGACCCGTTTTGAAAAAAAGCAGTCGCGACCAACACCAAAGAGTCTTGGTCCGGCGAGATTGCGGATTCAGGATTTCTTTAAGGCATGGAACAGTTGAAGAAGCCTATACATCTCTCAAAGGCGCAATTGAAGCAGCAACAACCGCGATCAACGACATCATTCCAGAAAACTCAAGAAACGCTGAGGGCATCTACGCAGCCCTTGATCTGACAATTACCTCTCACAAGCAGTGGCAATTGGCGAAGCGAGGATGGGATATCTTCAAATTTCTCAAAGATCTAAAGCCCCAACGAATAAGGTTAGATCGTGAGAGCGAAGCGAGCCACGATCTGAACCGA
>JAAXVL010000023.1 GCA_013335535.1 Azonexaceae bacterium | reverse complement strand
GAAACCGACGTCGACCTCCAGCCGCTGGCCGTCGCCAAATTGTTGAAGGCCCTGTGCGACAAGGAACAACCGCAACTCGTCATCTGCGGCAAACAAGCCATCGACGACGACGCCAACCAGACCGGCCAGATGCTCGCCGCCCTGCAGAACTGGCCGCAAGCCACCTTCGCCTCCAAGGTCGTCCTCGCTGACGGCAAAGCCACCGTCACCCGCGAAATCGACGGCGGTCTCGAAACCCTCGAAATCAATCTGCCGGCCGTTGTCAGTACCGACCTGCGTTTGAACGAGCCGCGCTACGCCACGCTGCCCAACATCATGAAAGCCAAGAAAAAGCCGCTCGACACCGTCAAGCCTGCTGACCTTGGCGTCGACGTCACCCCGCGCCTGACCACCCTCAAGGTCGCCGAACCCGCCAAACGCAGTGCCGGCATCCGCGTCGCCGACGTCGCCGAACTCGTCAACAAACTCAAGAACGAAGCGAAGGTGATCTAAATGGCTATCCTCGTCATCGCCGAACACGACAACACCGCCCTCAAGGCCGCCACTCTCAACACCGTCGCCGCTGCCCAAAAGATCGGTGGCGACATCCACCTCCTCGTCGCCGGCAGCAATTGCAATGCCGCCGCCCAGGAAGCCGCCAGCCTCAATGGCGTCAGCCTCGTCAAAGTTGCCGACGCTGCCCACTACCAAAGCCAGACCGCCGAGAACCTCACTGCCCTGGTCATCGCCAACGCAGCCGGCTACAGCCACATCCTCGCCCCGGCCACCACCTTCGGCAAGAACCTGGCCCCGCGCATCGCCGCGCTCCTCGACGTCGCCCAGATCTCCGAAATCACCGGCGTTGAATCCGCCGACACCTTCGTGCGTCCCATCTACGCCGGCAACGCCCTGGCCACCGTCAAGAGCGCTGACACCGTCAAAGTCATCACCGTACGCACCACAGCCTTTGACACGGTCAACCGGGAAAATGCCGCGAAAATCGAAAGCATCAGCCCAGCAGCCGACACCGCCCAAAGCACCCTGACCAACCGCGAACTCACAAAATCCGAACGCCCTGAACTTGGTGCCGCCAAGATCATCGTCTCCGGTGGTCGTGGTCTGGGCAGTGGCGAGAACTACCACACCCTGCTCGAACCGCTCGCCGACAAGCTCGGTGCGGCGCTCGGCGCCTCCCGTGCTGCCGTCGATGCCGGCTTCGTGCCGAACGACTACCAGGTCGGCCAGACCGGCAAGATCGTCGCCCCGCAGCTCTACATCGCGGTCGGCATCTCGGGTGCGATCCAGCATCTGGCCGGCATGAAGGAGTCCAAGGTCATCGTCGCCATCAACAAGGATCCGGATGCGCCGATCTTCCAGGTGGCGGATTACGGGCTGGTCGGCGATTTGTTCGAACTGGTGCCGCAACTGGCCGGAGCTGTCGGCTAAAATAGCCATGTGAATCTGACAGATACCTTGATGGGCGAAGGATGGTACTGGGCGGCTTGGATCGTCTGGGTGCTGTTTTTCGCCCGCAGTCTTTGGCGCGCCCCTTGGAGGCGACTAAAGGATTCCGAGCAGCTCAACGTGTGGCTCGGGATGGTCGTTTTGCTAACCGTTGTCTGGAGCCTCAAGGCTGGCATCAAGCCAGGCCTGACCTTTCACCTGCTCGGCGCCACGGTATTTACCCTCAGTTTTGGGCCGCATCTGGCCTTTATCGGGCTTTCTCTGGTGACACTCGGCATTACCCTCAATGGCGCTGCCGGGCCGTTTTCCTATGCGGCCAATGCCTTATTGCTGGCCGGTTTGAGTGTCGGTTTGAGCCAGTTTTTCTTCCGTGTTTTTTCCGGTGTGCTACCCAGGCATTTCTTTGTTTTTATCTTCGTAAACGGATTCCTTGGTGCTGCATTGACCATTGTCGGCGTCGGTTTTGCAGCGACGGCCCTGCTGGCGATGGCTGGGGCTTATGAATGGGACTATCTGATCAGCGAATATTTCCCCTATTTTGTGCTGCTTGCCTTCGCTGAAGCGTGGTTGTCGGGCATGTTGATGACCTTGTTCGTCGTTTACCGGCCTGAATGGGTAGGCAGCTTCGATGATTCCACTTATCTGGCTGGGAAATAGCAGCTACAATTTCAATAATTTAATGTCATTTGGAGTCTTGTCTTTGAATCGCCTTGCGTATCGCTATTCTTTGCCGGTCTTGATGCTCGCATTTTCGGGCGGCGTGTTTGCGGTGGGCTTGGGTGATTTGCGTGGGCAGCCCGTTCTGGGGCAGCAGATTCAGCTGGAAATTGATCTTCTGGGCGCAGAAAAACAGAAGCTAGACGCAAGTTGTTTTCGTCTGGTGCAACCATCCGGCTCCGGCGATCTTCCGTGGCTCAAAAAAGCTACTTTGAGCCTGCGCAAGGGGCTGCAGCCTGTTCTTGAAATTCGCTCGGATGTACCGCTGCGCGAACCGATCATGCAGGTCGCAGTTCAGTTGGGTTGCGGGCATGAAGTATCCCGGGAATATGTGCTTATGGGATCGCCGCTGGAAGAGCGGCAATCTCCCGCAGTAGAGCCACGCCAGCGAGAAGTCGTGACATCTTCGGACAGGCACGCGGTTCAGCGCCCGATCCGGGTTCGTTCGGTCGCACCAGCGGCCAGCAACGAGCCGTCAAGGCTGCCAACCAAGCGAGCCGAAAAGCGCCTCGCTGCGCGTGGCATGCCAGACCGTCTGATGTTGTCTGACGATGGCTTGGGAGCTGAACCTTCCCTGCGTCTGGCGACAGGATTGTTCCTGGGTAGTGCAGAGGTCAAGGAGACGCAGCGCGAAATTTTGCGTCTTGAGTTTCGGATGTTGATGGCCATGAACGAACAGGCCACGTCGCAAATGGCGGCCGCCGAAAAATTGCGGAACATGGAAGGGACGCTGGGCGAACTTCAGCAGCGCGCGGCTGAGTTTGCCAAGCGTGTGGAGACGGGGGCGGCGGTAGCTGTTCCTGGCTCGCCTACGCCGGATGGTGGTGGGCAAAATGCTTCGTTGCCGCCTGCTGCCGTGCCATCGCCAGCCGGGGATATTCCTGCCAAACCGCAGCCAAAATCGTCACCCGTTGTGGAGGAGTCGTCCGGGGTGTCGGAGTGGGCGCTTTACGGCGTGCTGCTTGGATCAGCGTTGGGGCTGGCAGCATGGCTCGGGTGGAGAAATTATCGGGAAAAGATGCTCGGTGCCGGCGACTTTGAAACCCCTGTGCCGATTCCCGAAGTGAAGGTTGATCCGAAACGTGCCGACGAGCGTGAAGAGCCGGGTGGCGTTGATCTGCCCTTCGAGCCAGTTGCCATGGGTATGCCGATGCAAGTGGATGTCGAGCTTGATGCCGGCGGGGGCGAAAGCCAGTCCGGTCGATCAGAAATGCCGGTAAAGGCAGCTGAGCATGGGCATGACTCGCTGATGTCGATCAATGCAACGACTTTGGATGAGCATTTTGAAGCCAACCCCGTCATGGAACTGGCTGACATCATGCTCTCGTTTGGTCGAGTCAAGGGTGCTGCTCAGGCTTTGCAGGAATATATCGACCACAATCCACAGGAGGCGTTGCAGCCATGGATTCGCTTGATGGACGTGTACCGGATGGCCGGCATGCGTACGGAGTTTGAAAACGTCGCCCGCAACCTCAATCTGCATTTCAATGTTGAGGTCCAGAATTGGGATGATGCTCTTTCAAAGGTCGATGTTTCCGGCGACCATCCTGTCGCGCCCCGGCCACAGACACTGGAAGACCTGCCTCGTTTGGTGAATACAATCGTCGATCTGTGGAGTTCCGGCGATGTCGTGGGTTACATGTACCAATTGCTGCGCGACAACCGGGGCGGCCAACGTCTGGGCTTTTCCTTGCCGGTGGTTGAGGATGTGCTGTTCCTGATTGAGCTAAAAGAAACCGCTAACCGTATGGAAAGAATCTCATGAGCGAATATCGTGCCCCGCTGAAAGAAATGCGTTTTGTCATGCAGGAACTGGCTGGTCTTGATCAGGTGGTCTCTCTGCCTGGCTGTGAGGAGGCAACGCCCGACGTCGTGGATGCCATTCTGGAGGAGGCTGCCCGCTTTGCCGGTGAAGTTCTGTCGCCATTGAACAGGGTTGGCGACAGGGATGGCGCCAAATGGAAAGATACCGTCGTTACGACTTCTCCAGGATTCAAGGAAGCCTACCGTCAGTTTGTTGACAATGGCTGGAATGGCCTGGGCTGCGACCCGGAGTTTGGTGGACAGGGCTTGCCCAAGCTCCTGTCTACGGCAGTCAGTGAAATGTGGAAGGCTTCCAATCACGCCTTCTCGCTGTGCCCGATGTTGACGCAAGGCGCCATCGAGGCCTTGATGATTGCCGGAACCGATGAGCAGAAGGCAGCTTATCTGCCGAATCTCGTTTCCGGTGAGTGGACCGGCACAATGAATTTGACCGAGCCCTCTGCCGGTTCAGATCTGGCAGCCGTGCGTTCGCGTGCCGAGCCAGTGGGTGATGGAACCTACCGGATTTTCGGCCAGAAGATTTTCATCACCTACGGCGAGCACGACATGACGGACAATATTGTCCATCTCGTGCTGGCGCGGACTCCCAATGCACCGGAAGGCGTCAAGGGCATTTCGCTATTTGTCGTGCCCAAGTTTCTTCTCAAGGCCGATGGCACGCCTGGTGAGCGCAATGACGTCTATTGCGTTTCCATCGAACACAAGCTGGGAATTCACGGCAGCCCGACGGCGGTCCTGGCCTTTGGTGACCACGGCGGGGCAATAGGTACGCTGGTCGGTGAGGAAAACCGCGGCCTCGAATACATGTTCATCATGATGAATGCGGCCCGCTTCAATGTCGGTCTTGAAGGTCTGGGTGATGCCGAGCGAGCCTACCAGCGCGCAGTCACTTATGCCAAGGATCGTGTCCAAGGCACGGAAGTCGGTGTCCGGGGCGGGCCTAAGGTGCCGATCATCAAGCATCCGGATGTTCGCCGCATGCTGCTCTCCATGCGCGCCCGCATCGAAGCCATGCGCGCGCTGGCTTATGTCACTGCCGCTGCGCAGGACAATGCACACGCCAGTCAGGATGCAGCGGCGCGCGAAAAAGCGCGGGCATTTGCCGACCTCTTGATTCCGGTCGTCAAGGGCTGGAGCACCGAAAGCGCCATCGATATTGCTTCGCTGGGTGTGCAGGTGCATGGTGGCATGGGCTACATCGAAGAAACCGGGGCCGCCCAGCATTTGCGCGATGCGCGCATTACCGCCATTTACGAGGGAACGACAGCCATCCAGGCCAATGACCTGATCGGTCGCAAGATCGCCCGCGAAAAAGGGGCAACGATCATGGCAGTTATCGCCGACATGCGGGCTGCAGCAACGCAGCTTGATGGCGATCTGGCTGCCATCGGCGCCCGTCAGAATGCTGCAGTCGACGCGCTGGAACGTGCTGTTTTATGGATTGTTGCTAATTTTTCGACCGATCCGAAGGCGGCACACGCAGGCGCTGTGCCATTTCTCCATCTGTTCGGCATTGTTGCTGGTGGTTGGCAGATGGGGCGCGCTGCCGTGGTGGCGCGCAACAAGATGGTTGCGGGTGGAAATGATCCTTTCTGGGCGGCCAAACTGGCAACGACGAGGTTTTATGCCGACCATTTCCTGACTCAGGCTGAGGGGCTGGCCGAATCTGTGGTTGCCGGTGCTACTGGTGCCTTGGCGCTCGCCGACGACAGTTTCTGATAATCAGTTTCCTATTATCCCCCAAAGGCCCACGAATTCTGATATAGTCGTGGGCTTTTCCACCTTGCCCTACCGCACCCGCATGGCGGAGGGTTTATCCCAAAAGGAGATTGCATGCGCCATTACGAAATCTGCTTTATCGTCCATCCGGACCAAAGCGAACAGGTGCCCGGCATGGTCGAGCGCTATCGCGCCATTGTTGCCGCCAAGAACGGCACGATCCATCGTCTGGAAGATTGGGGCCGTCGTCAGCTGGCTTACCCGATCCAGAAGATCCACAAGGCTCACTACGTTCTGATGAACATCGAGTGCGACGGCGAAACGCTGAACGAACTCGAACATTCGTTCAAGTTCAACGACGCTGTGCTGCGCCACCTGACCGTCAAGATGAAAGCGGCTGTGACGACTCCTTCCCCGATGATGAAGGAAGAGAAGTCCAAGTCGATGATGCCTGGCGACGCAGCTCCGGCTGCTCCGGTTGAAGCGGCTGCTGCCTAAGACTCTGTACGGGAATTACGGCTGAACTGCATCACACTCTCGGGCAAACTGGTCGAGCGCAAAGCATTGCGCTACACACCGGCCGGTGTTCCGGTAAGCGAAGGATGGCTGCAACACAGCTCCTCGCAAACTGAAAGTGGTGCAGAGCGCTTGGTGGAAGTGGAAATTGCTGTCGTAGCCCTGGGTGAATCTGCCCGCTGGCTGGAGGCAGCTCCCCTCGGTGGGGTAGTCAAACTGACTGGATTTCTGGCTGCCAAGAGCCGCAACAGCAAGGCTCCCGTACTGCATGTGAATACACTCGAATTTTTGGAAGGAAACGAAAATGGCTCGATTCTTCAAGAAGAAGGATGACGACAAGAAAAAGAAGCGCGGTGGCGGCCTGTTCAAGCGTCGCAAGTTCTGCCGCTTCACGGCTGAAAAGGTCGAACAGATCGACTACAAGGATGTGGATGTCCTCAAGGAATTCATCCAGGAAAACGCCAAGATCATGCCGGCTCGTCTGACCGGCACCAAGGCAGGCTACCAGCGCCAGCTGGGCACCGCTATCAAGCGTGCCCGCTTCATGGCCCTGCTGCCGTATACCGACAACCATCAATAATTTTCGAGGAGACGAAACATGCAAATTATTCTGCTCGAAAAGGTTGTTAACCTCGGTAACCTCGGCGATGTCGTCAAGGTCAAGGATGGCTACGCCCGTAATTTCCTGATTCCGCAACGCATGGCCAAGCGCGCCACGCCGGCCGCCATGGCCGAGTTCGAAACGCGCCGTGCCGAACTTGAAAAGCTCGCCGCTGAAAAGCTGGCTGCTGCCCAGGGTGTTGCCGACAAGATGAATGGTACCGCCGTGTCCGTGGCCCGCAAGGCCGGCATGGACGGCCGTCTGTTTGGTTCCGTCGGTAACGTCGATATCGCTGATGCGCTCAAGGTTGCCGGTTTCGATGTCGACAAGTCGGCTATCCGCATGCCGGACGGTCCGCTCAAGGCAATCGGCGAATTCCCGCTCGACGTTGCGCTGCACACCGATGTGCTGGCCAACATCACCGTGGCCGTGGTAGCCGAGTAATTTCGGTTATCCCCCACCAAGAAGGCCTCGCAATTGCGAGGCCTTTTTAATTTAAACTTGCTGCCATGAATCAACGTCCGCCCAAGCCGAAAATTTCCGATTCCACTCTGGATCACCTGCGGGTTCCTCCGCACTCCATCGAGGCCGAGCAGTCGGTTCTTGGCGGCTTGTTGCTGGATAACCAGGCCTGGGATCGAATCGGCGATCAGGTTGCAGAAACCGACTTTTACCGGGATGAACACCGGCGGATTTTTCGGCAGATTCGCAAGTTGCTGGATAACGCCAAGCCGGCCGATGTGGTTACGGTTGCCGAGGCACTTGATGCGGCCGGTGAGGGGGATCAGACCGGTGGCCTGGCATACCTTGGCGAGTTAGCAGCGAATACGCCGTCGGCGGCCAATATCAAGCGCTACGCCGAAATCGTTCGTGAGCGTTCGGTTTTGCGCAAGCTTGTTGCCACGGCTGATGAAATCGCAGCCGATGCTCTGAATCCGCTAGGGCGAGATGCCGAGACGCTGCTTGATGAAGCGGAATCGAAGATTTTCAGGATTGCAGAAGCGGGGGCCGGACATAGTGAGGGTTTCGTTCACATCAATCCCCTGCTGACCCAGGTGGTAGAGCGGATCCAAGAGTTGCATGACCGCGACAATCCTTCGGATATCACGGGCGTTCCCACTGGCTTCATCGATCTTGACCAGAAGACGTCGGGCTTCCAGCCGGGCGACCTGATCATTGTTGCGGGTCGTCCTTCAATGGGCAAGACGGCGTTCGCTCTGAATATTGCTGAAAATGTGGCGGTGGAAAGTGGTTTGCCCGTTGGCGTCTTTTCCATGGAAATGGGAGGTGCCCAGTTGGCCATGCGGATGCTGGCATCGATCGGGCGTCTTAATTCGCAGAGTTTGCGTACCGGACGAATGTCCGATGACGAGTGGTCTCGGCTTTCATTTGCCCTCGGCAAGTTGCATGAAGCGCCTATTTATATTGACGAAACGGGTGGTTTGAGCCCGGCCAATCTGCGCGCCCGCGCCCGGCGCCTAGCTCGTCAATACGGCGGCAAGCTCGGATTGCTGGTAATCGATTACATACAGCTGATGAGCGGCAACCGGCAGGGCGAAAACCGGGCGACCGAGGTTTCGGAAATCTCCCGCTCGATCAAGTCGCTGGCCAAAGAGCTGCAGGTGCCCATCGTTGCGCTATCGCAGTTGTCGCGTAAGGTCGAGGAGCGGACGGACAAGCGCCCCATGATGTCCGACTTGCGCGAATCAGGGGCTATCGAACAGGATGCCGACGTGATTCTGATGATGTATCGCGACGAGTACTACAACAAGGAAAGCCAGGATAACAAGGGTATGGCCGAAGTCATCATCGGCAAGCAGCGTAACGGCCCGACCGGGACCGTGCGCATGGCTTTTATCGGGGAATACACCCGCTTCGAAAATCTGGCGAGCGGTGGCTTCGTGGATTCCCAGAACTGAGGTTGCCTACAAGACGACCTGTCGGGTGCGGATGCTGTACTGGAGGGCTGGATCGGCGCGGCTGGCCGATGACTCGAGTTGCGGCAAGAGGAGAAAGGGGACGGCGGCATTCTTTCCGGGCAGAACGACATCGCTCCCCAGATTGAAGGCAATCCAGTTCATTTCCCACACACCGAACAGGATTTTCTTCAGCGAGATCAGCTTGCTGTCGCGGTCTGAAAGAACTTCCATGGAAATCGCGCGGCGCACATCGCTGGGGTCGACGGGAATCCAGCCGTAGCCCGGCACGTAGAATTCGGCGCGGACATGATGACCGCGCGTCGCATCGTCGCCGCCCAGACCGAGGCTGCGAAACAGTCGTGACGATCCGGTGCGCATGCCATAGACACAGCGTGCCGGGATGCCGATGGCTCGGCAGATCGAGACGAAGAGGCCGTTGATGTCAGCGGAACGTCCGCCGTATTGCCCCTGGATGAGCTGTCGGCGGACATCGCCGGTGCCGCAGCCGGGCAGTGAGACATCGTAAATTGTGTTGTCTACGACCCATTCATAAATAGCTTTTGCCTGCGCAACCGGATCCTTGATGCGTCCCAGAATTCGCTCGCCAAGCTGGAAAGCCAGACCATCGTTGGGGATGAGCTGGGAGGCCTGCAGGTTGCGGCGCAGGATGTCTTCGCGTTCCGGGGCGACGGTC
Organism: Azonexaceae bacterium; assembly: GCA_013335535.1. Classification (GTDB taxonomy): domain Bacteria; phylum Pseudomonadota; class Gammaproteobacteria; order Burkholderiales; family Rhodocyclaceae; genus Azonexus. Next base: position 29,347 of record JAAXVL010000023.1, on the reverse strand, counting down.
CGCTTGGTGACGTCGAAATGGCGGTCGGCGGTGGTGACCAGGGTGGTCAGTTGCAGGCGGGCATCGCCGCTATCCGGCCATTCGCAGTAGAAAACCTCAAGGTCGCCATCCGGCAAACGGCGCATGCTGGCGTTGGCCTGGTTGCCGGCCCAGGTGTGTCCTAGGGTACGTTGATAAAGCGTGTCCTGATTGAGTGGCAGGGGCAGCCAGAGTTTGGCGGCGCCACTCCTGTTTTTTAGGTTGACCGTCGTCGTGATTTCAAAGGTGCGCCATTCGCTCGGCGGTTCTGGTGCTTTGACAGGCGGCAGGCGGGAGGCGGACGTACCTTGTGGAGGTCGTTCGATGACCGGGTCTTCGGCGGTATGGGTGACCGGTTCGTGTGGCTTGTAGCTGACTTTGCCTTTATGTTGCCCATGTTTCGAGGTGGACTTCTTCGACCCCTTGCCGGCTGCGCCTTTGGCTTTGCTTGCGGTAGCCTTGGACGAAGTGGCTTTGGCCTGTTTTTTGGCTGCCCAGGCGTCGGTGACGAATAGCGAGAGTGCTGCGGCTGATGCCAGAAAATCGCGACGTTTCAAGAAACTCCTCCGGCGGAAGCAATCAATCCGTGGTTGAAACGAAAGGGCCGTGTCACTGACACGGCCCCTTTATTAGTTGGCGCGATTATAGCACTTCGGCTGCGTGGTCAGCCAAGCGGGAACGTTCCCCGCGTTGTAACGTAATGTGACCGGAGTGCGGCCAGCCCTTGAAGCGGTCGACGACGTAGGTCAGGCCAGAACTGCCTTCGGTCAGGTAGGGCGTATCGATCTGCGCGATGTTGCCGAGGCAGACGACCTTGGTGCCGGGGCCGGCGCGCGTGACCAGCGTTTTCATCTGCTTCGGCGTGAGATTTTGCGCCTCGTCGATGATCAGGAATTTCTTGAGGAAGGTCCGGCCACGCATGAAATTCATCGACTTGACCTTGATTCGCGAACGGACAATGTCGTTGGTCGCGGCCTTGCCCCAATCGCCGCCGTAAGGGCTGCTGTTTTCGTCGGTATGGGTCAGTACGTCGAGGTTGTCTTCGAGGGCACCCATCCACGGCGCCATCTTTTCCTCTTCCGTGCCGGGCAGGAAACCAATGTCTTCGCCGACCGGCACGGTAGCGCGGGTCATGATGATTTCGGCAAACAGCTTGGTTTCCAGCACCTGGGTCAGCGCAGCGGCCAGGGTTAGCAGGGTCTTGCCGGTACCAGCTTGCCCGAGCAGCGTGACGAAATCGATGTCCGGGTTCATGAGCAGGTTCATCGCGAAATTCTGTTCGCGATTGCGCGCCATGATGCCCCACACGGCGTTCTTGGGGTGGCTGTAGTCGATCAGCGTTTCGAGGACGGCTGTCTTGCCGGCGGTTTCCTTGACGATGGCCGAGAAGCCATCCTTTTCGAGCCAGATACATTCATTGACCAGCATCTGCGGGCAGAGCGGGCCGGTGACCTTGTAGTAGGTGCGGCTGTCCTTCTTCCACGACTCCATGCCCTTGCCGTGCTTGTCCCAGAAATTATCGGGCAGGGCGCGGGTGCCGGAGTAGAGGATGTCGGTGTCCTCGAGCACCTTGTCGTTGAAGTAGTCTTCGGCGAGCAGGTTGAGGGCGCGCGACTTGATGCGCATGTTGATGTCTTTCGACACCAGGATGACCGGGCGTTTCGGGAATTTTTTCTGGAGATGGATGACGACCGAGAGGATCTGGTTGTCGACCTTCGAGGTCGGCAGGCCTTGCGGCAGGTCGGCACTGATCGCTTCGGTCTGCAGGAAGAGGCGGCCACTGGCCAGTTTTTTCGACGGGGCGTAGAGATCGATGCCTTCGTCGATGTCGTCCTCGCCGTTGGCGGCCAGCAGCTCGTCGAGCATGCGGGAGGTCTGGCGGGCGTTGCGGGCAATTTCAGACATGCCCTTCTTGTGGTTGTCGAGTTCTTCCAGCGTCATGATGGGCAGGAAGACATCGTGTTCTTCAAAGCGGAACAGACTGCTGGGGTCGTGCATGAGCACGTTGGTGTCGAGGACGAAAATCTTGGTAACGGCGGGCTTCTTTGTGGCTGCGGGCTTGCGCGGCATGGAGTGGGCCTTTGGTTGGGGTGGTGGGAGGTTAAATGGTTTTGACGAAATCAAGGACTTCTTGGACGTGGCCGGGTACCTTGACGCCGCGCCATTCACGACGCAGGACGCCCTTGCCGTCGATGACGAAGGTGCTGCGCTCGATGCCGCGGCATTGCTTGCCGTACATCATCTTCTGCTTGATGACGCCAAACAGGTTGCAGACGGTTTCATCGGCGTCGGAACCGAGTTCGAACGGGAAGCTCTGCTTGGCCTTGAAGTTCTCATGCGATTTCAGGCTGTCGCGCGAGATGCCGAGGATGACGGCGTTGGCGGCGGTGAACTGGTCGTGCAGATCGCGGAAATTCTGTCCCTGGGTGGTGCAGCCAGGCGTGCTGTCCTTCGGGTAAAAATAGATCACGACGACTTTGCCGGTTTGGGCTGCCAGGCTGAAAGTGGTGCCGCTGGTGGCGGGCAGGGAAAAGTCGGGGAGTTGGGTATCGAGCATGGCAATGCCTCTGTGTTGTGGTGTTTGAGGCATTGTGGGCAATTCACCGCAGGCTGGTCAAGCGCTGCGGCGGGCATTTGTTAAACTTCTGCCCATGCGAAAAATTTGCGCGAGTCTTGTCGTCGTTCTTGCCCTGTCCGCTTGCGGGCAAGCGTGGAACGATCCGTATCCGGCTGCCGATGCCGGCCGCAACGTGCTTTATTCGGCCTTCACCGACCGCCCCAAACATCTTGACCCGGCACAGTCCTATACCGAGGACGAGATCACCTTCACGGCGCAGATCTACGAGCCGCCGCTGCAATACCACTACCTCAAGCGTCCCTATGAGCTGATTCCATCGACGGTCGAGCGGGTGCCGGTGCCGCGCTTCTACGACGCCAACGGGCGCGAATTGCCGGATGACGCGCCGGTCGAGCGCATCGCGGAGAGCGTTTATGAGCTGAAACTCAAGCCGGGCATCCGTTTTCAGCCGCACCCGGCCTTCGCGCTCGATTCCCACGGTCAACCGGAAATTCTGCCCAAAAATGAAATCGCCAAACGGCAGTCCATGGCTGATTTCACCCAGGTCGGCACGCGCGACTTGACGGCTGACGACTACATCTACCAGATCAAGCGCCTGGCCCATCCGCGCCTGCATTCCCCGATTTTCGGCATGATGGCCGACAAGATCGTCGGCTTGAAGGAACTCGGTGAGACGTTGCAGAAAGCTGCCAAGGAGCAAGCGGCCGGGGAATGGCTCGACCTCGCTGCCTACCCACTGAGCGGTGTCGAGCGCGTCGATGCGCTGACCTGGCGTATCCGAATCAAGGGCAAGTACCCGCAATTCCTCTACTGGCTGGCCATGCCCTTCTTCGCGCCGGTGCCGCGCGAGGTGGATCGCTTCTTCAGCCAGCCCGGCATGGCGGAAAAGAACCTGACGCTCGACTGGTGGCCGGTCGGCACCGGGCCGTTCATGTTGAGCGAAAACGACCCGAATCGCCGCATGGTCCTCTCGCGCAACCCGAATTTCCACGGTCAGGCCTACCCGTGCGAAGGCGAGGCTGCCGACCGCGCCGCGGGGCTACTCGACGATTGCGGCAAGCCCCTGCCTTTCCTCGACCAGGCCATCTTCACCCGCGAAAAAGAGGCCATCCCGTACTGGAACAAGTTCCTGCAAGGCTATTACGACGCCTCGGGGATTTCCTCGGACAGCTTCGACCAGGCCGTGCGCGTCAATGTCGGCGGCGACGTGGCGCTGACCGACGAGATGCGCGACAAGGGTATTCGCCTGCTTACCTCGGTCAAGTCGTCGACCTTCTATATGGGTTTCAACATGCTCGATCCGGTCATCGGCGGGCTGACGCCGCGCTCGACCAAGCTGCGCCAGGCCATCTCGATTGCCATCGACCAGGAAGAATACATTTCCATCTTCCAGAACGGTCGCGGCATCGCCGCGCAAAGCCCGCTACCGCCGGGCATCTTCGGCTTCGAAGCCGGCGAGGAGGGGATCGACAGCACGGTTTACGACTGGGTCGATGGCAAGCCGAAGCGCAAGCCGGTCGAGGTCGCCAAGAAGCTCGTCGCCGACGCCGGTTACCCGAATGGCCGCGACGAAAAGACCGGCGAACCGCTGGTGGTCAATCTCGACACCACGGGCGGCGGTATGGGCGAGAAATCCCGCCTCGATTGGCTGACTCGGCAGTTTGCCAAGATCGACATCCAGCTCGTCGTCCGCTCCACCGATTTCAACCGCTTCCAGGACAAGATCCGCAAGGGCAACGTCCAGCTCTACTACCTCGGCTGGAATGCCGATTATCCCGACCCCGAGAATTTCTTCTTTCTGCTTGACGGCAACGAAGGCAAGGTGGCGAAGGGCGGCGAGAACGCCTCGAACTATGCCAACCCGGAGTTCGACCGCCTCTTCCTGCACATGAAGAACATGGAAAACACGCCCGAGCGTCTCGGCATCGTCCGGCAGATGAACCGTATCCTCCATCACGACTCGCCCTGGGTCTTCGGCCTGCACCCGAAGAGCTACACCCTGAGTCACCGCTGGCTCAAGAACCGGAAGCCGAGCGATGTCGGCAACAACACCCTGAAATATCAGCGCATTGACACGGCAGCGCGCCAGGCGGCCAGAAATGACTGGAACAGCCCGGTGCTCTGGCCCCTCGGCCTTGGCATGGTCGTGCTGATTGCCGCCATGCTGCCAGCCTGGATCGGCTACCGCCGGCGCGAGCGGCGCGCCGCGCTACGGTGACGCTTTCCGAACGACGGCGGCAACTCGACGCGGGGCTGCTGGCTCACCGTAACCTCTGGCACCCGCAGCCGTTTCGTGAAGCCCGCCCGGCCTGGTGCGACGCGTGGCCAGCATTGACCGCCGCGCTGCTCGTCCTGGACGACGCCGAAACCGAATACCTCAACGACGATGTGCCCGCTGCGTTGCGCTGGCTGGCCGGCTACGTCCCGGATATCGACGCACTGCTGCCGCTGATCGACATCCCGGCTGCACCGCAAGCCATGCCGCCCGTGGCCGGGGAGCGCTGGGCCTGGGAAATCCCTGGCCGCAAGCGTGAGCAGATCGAAGCTTTTGCCGGCGCCGTCCAGCCGGCCGGTGGCGGCGTCATCGACTGGTGCGGCGGCAAGGGGCATCTCGGTCGGCTCCTCGGCCTGGCCTGGAAAAAGCCTGTGCACACGCTGGAAATCGACGCTGCATTGTGTGCCGATGGCGAACAACTCGCGCAGCGCATCGGCCTCGACCACAGCTTTCTCGAACGCGATGCGCTGGCTGTCAGCGACTGGCCGCAATCCGGCCAACATGCCGTCGCACTGCACGCCTGCGGTGACCTGCACCGCCGCCTGGTCGAGCACGGCGCCAGCGCAGGCGTTGCCCGCTTGGACGTCGCTCCGTGCTGCTATTACCGGGGCGTCGAGGCGCACTATCAGACGCTGAGTGCCGGTGGCCAGCTACAACTGACTCGCGACGACACACGCCTTGCCGTCACTGAAACCGTCACTGCCTCGCCGCGCCTGACCCGTCAGCGCGACCACGCCATCGCCTGGAAACTGGCCTTCACCAGCTGGCGCGAGCAGGTCAGTGACGCGCCGTACAAAACCTTCAAACCAGTTCCGGCCTCCTGGCTGCGTGGCAATTTCGCCGACTTTCTCACCAACATGGCCGCACGTGAAGGTCTGCCGTCCCCCCTGTTGCGTTACCTCAAGCCCATCGAAACCACCGGCTGGCAACGTCAGCGCGAGGTCGCCCGCCTCGCCATTCCTCGGCATGCCTTCCGCCGCGCTCTCGAACTCTGGCTGGTGCTCGATCTCGCCGAATATCTGGACGAACGTGGTTACAAATCGGCTCTCACCACCTTCTGTCGGCGCGAACTCACACCTCGCAACCTGCTGCTCTCAGCGAAGCGGACGTGATATCCGGCGGCAGTTGCCGCCGCGAAAATTTCAAATTTTGGGCAAAATTCCGGTTGACCGTGGCGAATGGTGCTTTAACCATTTGGCCAGCTTAAAAGCTGAGAATGGGTCGAAATGCCAAGTTATTCCGGAGTGGCGAAAGCGGTCACTGGCGATAAATATCCCGATCCCCAGGCGCTTTGCCTGGGCTGGCTCAACAACTTAAGAAGTCAGACGCTGCGTCAGGTAGCTGGCCAACTCTCCGGGCGCATCAATAACCACATCGGCGCCCCAAGCCAGAACATGCCCGCTATCCCCGAGATAACCATAAGCTGCCGCTACGGTTCGGCAACCGGCGGCATTCCCTGCAACGATATCCCGCCGGTCGTCGCCGACGTAAAGCGTGCGTTCCGGCCGGCAGTTGAGTAGCTGGCAGGCGTGCAGGATGGGGAGCGGCGAGGGTTTGGCTTCAGCCGTGGTGTCGCCGCTGACTACGCAGGTTGTGCGCGGTGTCAGGCCGAGTTGAGCGACCAGCGGGTCGGTGAAGCGCATGCGCTTGTTGGTGACGATGCCCCAGGCTAGCTCGAGGTTTTCAAGTTCGTCGAGCAGTTCGGCAACCCCCTCAAAGAGCCGGGTCTCGACGCACAGGCGCCTGGCGTAGAGAGTCAGGAATCGTTGTGACAGCTCGTCGTAGGCGGCATCGCCGGGAGCAATGTCGAAGGCAACGCGGAGCAGTCCACGCACGCCTTGCGAAGTCCAGGGGCGCAACGTGGCGAGCGGCAGTGGCGCCAGTCCCTCCGCCTCGCGCAGCATGTTGGCCGCCCAACCCAGGTCAGGAGCGGTGTCGGCCAGCGTGCCGTCAAGGTCGAAGAGAACGGCGTCAAACACGCGTGGCGCGCATCAGGTAATTGACGCTGGTGTCGGAACCCAGCGAATAAACCTTGCTCAGCGGGTTGTAGCTCATGCCGACGACTTCGTCCGGCTCGAGGCCGGCCAGTTTGGACCAGCGCGCCAGTTCGGATGGTTTGATGAATTTGGCGTAGTCGTGCGTGCCTTTGGGCAGCATCTGCATGACGTATTCGGCACCGATTACGGCGAACAAATAAGCTTTGGGATTGCGATTCAAGGTCGACAGGAATACCTGGCCACCCGGCTTGACCAGACGCGCGCATGCCGCGATGACGCTGGACGGATTTGGTACGTGCTCCAGCATCTCAAGGCAGGTTACCGCATCGAAAGTTCCGGGCATTTCCTCGGCCAGTTGTTCGACGGAAATCTTGCGATAATCGACTTTCTGTCCGGTTTCCAGCAAATGTAGCCTGGCGACGCCAAGTGGCTTTTCGGAGAGGTCGATGCCGGTTACGTTGGCGCCCCGTACCGCCATGCCTTCGGAAAGCAGCCCGCCACCACAGCCGACATCAAGGATGCCTTTGCCGGCGAGGCCAATGGCCTGATCTATCCAGTCAAGACGTAGTGGGTTGATGTCGTGCAGCGGCTTGAATTCGCTGTTGGGGTCCCACCAGCGGTGGGCGAGATCACCAAATTTTTCCAGTTCGGCGGGGTCGGCGTTTAGTGTGGTCATTGTCAAAAGCGATGTGTGCGGAAAAGAAAAAGCCCCGCAGGGCGGGGCTTTTCGTGAAGCGTCGGCAGATTACTTGGTGCCGATGACTTCGATATCAACGCGACGATCCGGCTGCAGGCAGTCGATCAGGGCCTTGGTCTTGGCGTTGCCCTTGCACTTGTCGCCAGTAACCGGCTGCTTCTCGCCCTTGCCTTCGGTGTAAACACGGTTGGCTTCGATGCCCTTGGCAACCAGGTATTCCTTGACGGCAGCAGCGCGCTTTTCGGACAGCTTCTGGTTGTAGGCGTCACCACCGATGCGGTCGGTGTGGCCAACGGCCAGGATCACTTCGAGCTTGATGGCCTTGGCCTTGGAGACCAGCTCGTCGAGCTTGGCCTTGCCAGCCGGACGCAGGACAGCCTTGTTGAAGTCGAACAGGGCGTCGGCAGCGACGGTGATCTTTTCGCCAGACGGCTTGACGCCGGTGGCAGCGGCGCCAGCCGGAGCGGCAGCAGCAACCTTCGGGGCACAGGCTTCAGCCGGCAGCAGGTCCTTGTCGCATTCGCAACCGGCCTTGTCGGCAGCAGCGGCAGCCGGAGTCCAGTAACCATCGCGCCAGCACAGGCCGAAACCGGACTTGGCGACGACGTCGCGCTGGTCGATCAGGTAAACACGTTCCTGAGCAACAGCAGACAGACCGATACCGGCCAGCAGGGCCAGAACCAGAGATTTCTTGGCGATATTCTTGATCATTGTTTTCCCTCGTTGAAGAAAATTTGAAAATTCTTAACCCGCGCTACGGCAATATTCAAGGCTGCCGGCGGACTTCCAAACCATTTTGCCATAGTGCAATGGCCGATTCCAAGTGCTTTTGGTCGTTGTTGAGTAAAGTTTTGTGGTCTACGCAACACTTTCCGGCGACCCATACATGACTGACGCATTCTCGCCCTGCGACATTGACGAGGTGTGACACGGGATCAAAGCAGGGCCGCATTTCAAGTGAGCCGAGATCAACAGCGCAGAGGTCCGCCGACTTGCCTGGCGAAATCGAGCCGATTTCATGCCCCAGGCCCAAGGCATTGGCTGCGTTAAGTGTCGCCATGCGCAGGATTTCGCTCGCAGGCAGGGCACTGGCGTCGCCCGTCAAACCTTTGGCAAGGAGAGAGGCCATACGCATTTCGCCGAACAGGTCGAGGCGGTTGTTGCTGGCGGCACTGTCGGTACCCAGTCCGACATTGATGCCGAGTTGTCGCATCCGCGCCACAGGGGCAAAGCCGCTAGCCAGCTTGAGATTGGATGTCGGGCAGTGGGCGATGCTGCTGCCGGTGGTGGCGAGCAGCTGCAGTTCATCTTCATCAAGATGGACGGCGTGCACGCCGATGAAGTTGGGGCCGAGCTGGCCCAGTCGGTGCAGGCGTTCGAGCGGTCGGCACTGGTGCTGCCTGACACTCTCCTCCACCTCGTGGCGGGTTTCGTGGATGTGGCAATGGACGGGCAGGTTGAGTTGCTCGGAGAGGGTCAGTATCCGGTCGAAGGTGCTGTCGGCGACCGTATAGGGGGCGTGCGGGGCGAGGCAGAAGCCGATCAGGGGATCGTTCAGCCATGCTTCGCGGACGGCCAGGCCCTTGTTCAGATAATCGTCGGCGTCGCTGGCGTAGGGGGTCGGGAATTCGAGCGTGGTGATGCCGAGCATGGCACGCATGCCGTACTCGGATGCGGCGGCAGCGGCTGCCTCCGGGAAGAAATACATGTCATTGAAGCAGGTGATGCCGCCCTTGAGCATTTCGGCGCAGGCCAGCCGGGTGCCGTCATAAACGAACTGGGCCGACAGGTTGGCGGCTTCGGCCGGCCAGATGTGCTTTTGCAACCAGTCCATGAGCGGCAGGTCGTCAGCCAGGCCGCGCATGAGGCTCATGGCGGCGTGGGTGTGCAGGTTGATCAGGCCGGGAATCAGGATGTGATCGGGCAGGTTGACGTGCTGTCCAGGTAGGAAGCGGGTGTTTGCCTCGCCGCTGGGCAGAATGGCCAGGATCCGGCCTTTGTCGACGGCGACGGCGTGGTTGGTCAGCACGACGTCCGGGGCGACCGCAGCGATCCAGCGGGCGTCGATCAGCAGGTCGATGGCTTGGGGTGTTGTTGTCATGTAAAACGGGGTCTGTACGGGTAGGTTGGCGTGTTAAAATAGCAAATTACGCTTGAATCAACTAATAAGGCATCGCGCAAGCGGTGCGGATGTGAGACATGGACCAATTCGCCAAAGAAACATTGCCGATCAGCCTCGAAGACGAGATGCGGCGTTCCTATCTCGATTACGCGATGAGCGTGATCGTCGGCCGGGCCTTGCCGGATGCACGCGATGGCCTGAAACCGGTGCATCGCCGCGTTCTGTTCGCGATGCACGAGACCAACAATGTCTGGAACCGTCCTTTCGTCAAGTGTGCCCGTGTCGTTGGTGAGGTCATGGGTAAGTATCACCCGCACGGCGATTCGGCCATTTACGACACGCTGGTCCGCATGGCGCAGGATTTCTCGCTGCGCTATACCTTGGTCGATGGTCAGGGTAACTTCGGTTCTATCGACGGCGACAACGCGGCGGCGATGCGTTATACGGAATGCCGTCTCGATCGCATCGCTTCCGATCTGACGGCCGATATCGACAAGGAAACGGTCGATTTCGAGCCGAACTACGATGGCAAGGAACTTGAGCCGTCGGTCTTGCCGACGCGCATCCCGAACCTGCTCATCAATGGTTCGGCTGGCATTGCCGTGGGTATGGCGACCAATGTCCCGCCGCACAACCTGAACGAGGTGGTGGCCGGTTGTCTGGCGCTGCTGGAAAATCCGGCAATGTCGATCGACGACCTGATCGAGCTGATTCCGGCTCCCGATTTCCCGACGGCTGGCCTGATTTACGGCGTCATGGGGGTTCGCGAGGGATATCGCACCGGTCGCGGCCGAGTCATCATGCGCGCCCGGACCCATTTCGAAGATATGGGCAAGGGTGATCGTCAGGCGCTGATTGTTGACGAAATTCCCTACCAGGTTAACAAGAAGAGCCTGATCGAGAAGATCGCCGAACTGGTTAACGAGAAGAAGATCGAAGGCATTTCCGACATTCGCGACGAGTCCGACAAGTCGGGTATGCGCATCGTCATCGAGTTGAAGCGCGGCGAAGTCGGCGAGGTCATCCTCAACAATCTGTACAAGCAGACCCAGTTGCAGGATACCTTTGGCATGAACATGGTGGCGCTGGTCGATGGCCAGCCGCGCCTGCTCAATCTCAAGCAGGCGCTCGACTGCTTCCTGTCGCATCGTCGTGAAGTGGTCACGCGCCGCACCGTGTTCGAATTGCGCAAGGCGCGCGAGCGTGGGCATATCTTGGAAGGTCTGGCGGTCGCACTGTCCAACGTCGACGAGATCATTGCCCTGATCAAGGCAGCCCCGACACCGGCCGATGCCAAGGTCGGCCTGATGGCACGCCAGTGGCGTAGTGCGGTGGTCGAGGAAATGCTGGTGCGGGCCTCTTCCGATGCTTCGCGTCCCGAAGGCTTGGGTGCCGAATTCGGTTTGTCGGCGCAAGGCTACCGGCTTTCTGATGCCCAGGCCCAGGCCATTCTGGAGCTGCGCCTGCAGCGCCTGACCGGGCTGGAGCAGGACAAGATTGTCGGCGAGTACAAGGATGTGATGGACAAGATCGTCGATCTGCTCGACATCCTGGCCAAGCCGGAACGCATTACCGAGATCATCGTCGAAGAACTGAAGGCGATCCGCGAGCAATATGGCGATGCGCGCAAGTCGGAAATCGTCCTGCATACGCAGGAATTGGGCGTCGAGGACTTCATTACGCCGCAAGACATGGTCGTTACCCTGTCGCACGGCGGCTACATCAAGGCTCAGCCGCTGGCCGATTACCGTGCGCAGAAACGCGGCGGTCGCGGTAAGCAGGCGGCAGCGATCAAGGACGAGGATTTCGTCGATCACCTGTTCGTCGCCAATACGCACGACTACATCCTGTGCTTCTCGAACCGTGGCCGCTGTTACTGGCTCAAGGTCTACGAAGCGCCGCAGGGCAGCCGGGCCAGTCGCGGCAAGCCGATCGTCAATCTCTTCCCGCTCGAAGAGGGCGAACGCATCAACGCCGTGCTGCCGGTCAAGGAATTCTCCGACGACCAGTATGTGTTCATGGCGACGGTCATGGGTACCGTCAAGAAGACACCGTTGTCCGATTACTCGAACCCGCGCAAGGCCGGCATCATTGCCGTGTCGCTCGATGAGGGCGATTACCTGATCGGCGTCGAGCTGACCAGCGGGACGAGCGATATCGTGCTCGTTTCCAATGCTGGCAAGGCTGTCTGGTTCGACGAAGAGGACGTCCGTCCGATGGGTCGTGGCGCCCGTGGCGTGCGCGGCATGCGTCTCATGGAAGGCCAGTCGGTCATTTCGCTGCTGGTTGCCGAGAGCGATCAGCAGACGGTGCTGGTTGCAACCGAGAACGGCTTCGGCAAGCGTACCGTGCTGGCTGATTTCCGCCATTCCGGTCGCGGCACGCAGGGCGTGCGCGCCATTGCCGACAGCGAACGCAACGGCACCGTCGTTGGCGCCAAGCTGGTCAATGACGAAGACGAAATCATGCTGATCACTACCGGCGGCGTGCTGATCCGGACCCGCGTTGCCGAGATTCGCGGCATGGGCCGGGCGACGCAGGGCGTCACGCTGATTTCGCTGGATGACGGCGAGAAGCTGGCCGGTCTGGAAAAGGTTGCCGAATCGGTGGCCGAAGTCGATGCCGAAGCGGAAATTGAAGCCGGCGGCGAGACTTCCACGGTCAACCCGGAAAATGAGCAAAATCCGGAATCATCCGAACCCAACGAAGGCGGAGGGGCATAAATGAGCCGTATCTGGAATTTCAGCGCCGGTCCGGCTGCTCTTCCCGAGGAAGTCCTGCGTCAGGCGCAGGAAGAGTTGCTCGACTGGCATGGCGCTGGTTGCAGCGTCATGGAGATGAGCCATCGCGGCAAGGAGTTCGGCAGCATTCTCGGCCAGGCCGAAGCTGACCTGCGCGAGTTGATGGGCATTCCCGAGCAATACAAGGTGCTTTTCCTGCAGGGTGGGGCGACGCAGCAGTTCGCGCAGATCCCGATGAACCTGCTGGCCGGTCGGTCAGCCGACTACATCGTGACCGGTTCGTGGTCAAAGAAGGCCTTCAAGGAAGCGCAGCGCATCGGCAACGTCCGTTGTGCCGCGACGACCGAGAGCAGCAACTTCACCCGTCTGCCGGTGGCCGAGGAAATCAAGCTCGATCCGTTCGCTGCCTACCTGCACGTGTGCACCAACGAAACGATCCACGGCGTTGAAATCCCGGCCGAGCGCATTGCCGATACCGGCGTGCCGCTGGTCGCCGACATGTCGTCGCATATCCTGTCGCGGCCGGTCAATGTCGAGAAATTCGGCCTGATCTACGCCGGCGCGCAGAAGAACATCGGCCCGTCCGGCGTGACGCTGGTCGTCGTGCATCGCGACCTGCTCGGCATGGCGCCGTTGAACATCCCGACGGTCATGGATTACGCCGTCATGGCCGAAAACGGTTCGATGCTCAACACGCCGCCGACCTTCGGCATCTACATCGCCGGCCTGGTTTTCCAGTGGCTCAAGCGGCAGGGCGGTTTGTCGGGCATTGCTGCGGTCAACGCGGAAAAAGCCCGAATTTTGTATTCCGCCATCGACGACTCCGAAGGCTTTTACACCAACCCGGTCGATCCGGATTGTCGCTCGGCCATGAACGTGCCGTTCATTCTGAGCAATGCCGATCTAGATGCCGCTTTCCTGGCCGAGGCCAAGGCAGCCGGCGTGCTCGGCCTCAAGGGGCACAAGTCGGTAGGTGGCATGCGCGCCTCGATCTACAACGCCGTGTCGCTGGAGGCCGTGCAGGCCCTGGTGGCCTTCATGAACGATTTCGCCAAACGTAACGGTTGAGTTTATGAGCGACCAGCAGCAAACCGACTTGCAAAAAGCCCTGGCCGGCGTGCGCGCCGAAATTGATGGTATCGACAGCGAGTTGCTGCGCCTGCTCAACCAGCGCGCCCGTTGCGCCCAGAAGGTTGGCGAGATCAAGGCCGAGCATGGCGAAGCCGGGCATATCTACCGCCCGGAACGTGAAGCCCAGGTTTTGCGCCGCCTGCAGGATGCCAATCCGGGTCCTTTGCCGAACGAAAACATCACCTTCTTCTTCCGCGAAGTAATGTCGGCCTGCCTGTCGCTCGAAGAGCCGCTCGGGATCTCGTTTCTCGGCCCGCTCGGCTCCTTTACCGGCAGCGCAGCGACCAAGCATTTCGGCCATGCCGCCCGATTGTTGCCGCAGGCGTCGATTGACGACGTGTTCCGTGAAGTCGAATCCGGCCATGCTCATTACGCCGTGGTGCCGGTCGAGAACTCGACCGAAGGCGCCGTCGGCCGGACGATGGATCTGCTGCTCGGCACGCCGCTCAAGATTTGCGGCGAAGTGGTGCTACGCATCCACCAGAACCTGCTGACTCACGAAACCGATCTGAGCAAGATCACCAAGGTTTATTCGCACGCCCAGTCGCTGGCCCAGTGTCACGAATGGCTCAACCGCAACCTGCCGGGCATTCCGCGCATTTCGGTGTCGAGCAATTCGCTGGCCGCCCAGATGGCGGCCGACGAGCCCGGTACGGCGGCGATTGCCGGTGTGGCGGCAGCCGAGCGCTACAGCCTGCCCAAGCTGGTCGAGAACATTGAAGACGAGCCGAACAACACGACGCGCTTCCTGATTCTCGGCAAGCACGATGCGGCGATTTCCGGTCGCGACAAGACCTCGCTGATCATGTCGGCACCGAACCGCACGGGCGCCCTGCACGAACTGTTGCTGCCGCTGTCGACAGCCGGTGTTTCGATGTGCCGCCTGGAATCGCGGCCGGCCCGCAACGCCTTGTGGGAATACGTTTTCTACGTGGATATCGAAGGCCATCACGACGAGCCGGCGATCAAGGCTGCGCTGGAAAAACTGGCCGGCTACGCGGCCTATCTGAAAGTTCTCGGGTCTTACCCGGTTGCCGTTTATTGAGGAAAACCAATGAGTCTTGCCGATCAGGCGCTGCCTTACGTCCGTGCCATCTCCGCCTATCAGCCGGGCAAGCCGATCACCGAACTGGCCCGCGAAATGGGCATTCCGGTTGAAAGCATCGTCAAGCTGGCCTCCAACGAAAATCCGCTGGGCATGAGCCCGAAGGCGAAAAATGCGGTCGAGGCAGCAATCAGCGGTATCGAGCGTTATCCCGATCAATTCGACCTGATAAAGGCGGTGGCCGAACGCTGCGGCGTGACCCAGGGGCAGGTGGTACTCGGTAACGGCTCCAACGATGTGCTCGATCTGGTCGCCCGCGTTTTCCTGGCGCCGGGTCGCTCGGCCATCTTCGCCCAGCATGCGTTTGCCGTATATCCGCTGGCGACGCTATCCACCGGTGCCGAGCTGATCTCGACCCCGGCCAAAAACTATGGTCACGATCTGGCTGCGATGCGCGCCGCAATCCGTCCCGATACGCGGATTATCTGGATCGCCAATCCGAACAATCCGACCGGCAATTTCCTGCCCTATGCCGAGGTGCGCGCCTTCCTGGAGTCGGTGCCGAAGGATGTCGTGGTCGTCCTCGACGAGGCTTACAACGAATACCTGCCGCCGGCTGATCGCGTTGATGTCGCGGGCTGGATCAAGGATTTCCCCAATCTGGTCGTCTGCCGCACCCTGTCCAAGATCTACGGCCTGGCCGGCCTGCGCATTGGTTATGCACTGGCCTCGCCCGAGGTGGCCGATCTCATGAACCGCGTTCGCCAGCCGTTCAACGTGAACAACCTGGCGCTGGCCGGTGCGTTGGCTGCGCTTGGCGACGACGAGTTCCTGCAGGCCAGCTATGAGCTGAACCAGCGCGGCATGGTGCAGATTGTTGCCGGCCTCGAAAAACTCGGGCTCGAAGTCATCAAGCCGCATGGCAATTTTGTCACCTTCAAGGTGGGCGATGGTGCTGGCGTCAATCAAAAACTACTCAAGCAGGGCGTTATCGTCCGGCCAATCGGCGGCTACGGCCTGCCGGAATGGCTGCGCGTGACCATTGGTACCGAGCCGGAAAACGCTCGTTTCCTCGAGGCGCTGGCGAAGGCGCTCTAAAACCATGGCCGAATTCGGCAAGATCGTCGTCTTTGGCACCGGCCTGATCGGCGGTTCGTTCTCGCTAGCGCTCAAGGAAGCGGAAGCTGTCGAGGAGGTCGTCGGTTTCGGCCGCACGCCGTCGACGCTGCGCACGGCTCAGGAACTCGGTGTGATCGATCGCGCCGGCATCAACCCGGCCCACGAAATCGGCGATGCCGACATCGTCTTGGTGGCGACGCCGGTGGCTCAGATGCCGGAAATCTTTGAACGTATCGCGCCTTATCTTGGCCCGAATACCATCGTCACCGATGGCGGTTCGACCAAGGGTGACGTCGTCGCCGCCGCCCGCGCTGCATTCGGCGAGCGGATAAGCCAGTTTGTACCGGCGCATCCGATTGCTGGCGCCGAAAACAGCGGCCCAGCCGCAGCGCGTTGGGATCTCTATCAAGGCAAGAAAGTCGTCGTCACTTCCCTGCCGGAAAACAGCGATGATGCGCTCGACCACATCAAGCGCGCGTGGTCGCTCTGTGGCGCCGACATTTACGAATTGACGCCGGAAATGCACGATCGGGTGTTCGCGGCGGTCAGTCATCTGCCGCATCTGCTGTCCTATGCTCTGGTGCACGACCTGGCTGTGCGGGAGGATGCCGACTTGTTCTTCACGTTTGCTGCCTCCGGATTTCGCGATTTCACTCGTATCGCAGCGAGTCATCCGGAAATGTGGCGCGACATCTGCCTCGCCAACCGCGAAGCGCTGCTCGGCGAACTGGATTGCTACCGGGCGCAACTCGACGAACTGCGTACGGCGCTGGCCCGCAACGATGGCGAGCGCCTTGAGGAAGTCTTCGGCATCGCACGCCGCGCGCGGCGCGACTGGGCCGGCGAGGGCTGATGTCCCGGCTGCTTCAGGCGCTGCTCATCGGGTTGGCGCTGACGCTGCCAGTCCTCGCTGCGGCAGAAGCGCCGGCCATTTTGCTGGCCAATGTCTATCGTGAGCAGGTCGACGTTTCACGCTATCTCGCCAGCGAAAAACTCGATGGTGTGCGGGCGATCTGGGATGGTCAATCGCTGCGCTTTCGTAGCGGAAAAACCATCAACGCACCGGACTGGTTTCTCGCCGGTCTGCCGAAGCAGCCGCTCGACGGCGAACTATGGATCGCCCGTGGTCAGTTCGAGCGGGTTTCCGGCATCGTCCGGCGCGAGATTCCCGACGATGCTGCCTGGCGCGAAGTGCGTTACATGATTTTCGAATTGCCAGGCGCGCCAGGCCCATTCAGTGAGCGCGCCGAGCAGATACGGCAGCTGGTGCGCCAGGCCAACGTCCCGTGGTTATTTGAAATTAAGCAGTTTTTTCCGGTTGACCGTGGCAATCTCAAAAAGCACTTCGATGAAGTGGTGAGGGGTGGAGGTGAGGGCCTCATGCTCCATCTGGCCGATGCGCCCTACGAAACCGGGCGCAGCGATGTGCTGCTCAAGATGAAACCATGGCAGGACGCCGAAGCCGTGGTCATCGGCCATCAGGCTGGCAAGGGGCGTTTCTCCGGGGCCTTGGGCGCCTTGAAAGTGCGGACGCCGGAGGGCAAGATTTTCTTGTTGGGGTCGGGTTTCTCGGATGCCCAACGGCATGCGCCACCGGCGCAGGGCACAACGGTCACTTATCGCTATCGCGACCTGACGGCCAAAGGTTTGCCCCGATTTGCCAGTTTCCTGCGTATTCGAGACGAGTAGCCCAGCGCGTCGGCAGCATGAATTCTTTACCTTTATCCTAATGCGCCGCGGTGCTCGAGAAGGTAAAATCCCACCTTTATTTTTAGCGGTGAACAGTGATGATTTTCGTGACCGGCGGGGCTGGCTATATCGGCTCGCATTCCTGCGTCGAACTTCTCCAGTCCGGTCAGGAAGTGGTTGTCTTTGACAACTTTTCCAATAGCCATCCGGAATCGCTGAAACGCGTCGAGACCATCACCGGCAAGAAAGTTAACTGCGTCGAGGGTGATATTCGTGACCAAGCGGCCGTGGCAGCCGCCTTGCGTCAGTTCGACTGCCAGGCTGTCATCCATTTTGCCGGGCTGAAAGCGGTCGGCGAATCAGTCGAAAAGCCGCTTGAGTATTACGACAACAACGTCATCGGCACGCACCGTCTGCTCGGCGCGATGGGCGAGTGTGGCGTCAAGACCCTAGTCTTCAGTTCTTCTGCCACCGTCTACGGCGAGCCGCAACGCCTGCCGCTGACCGAAGATCACCCGCTGTCGGCCACCAACCCCTACGGCCGCACCAAGCTCGTCATCGAAGACATGCTACGCGACCTCTACCGCTCCGACCCATCATGGCGGATCGGCATCCTGCGCTACTTCAATCCGGTCGGCGCGCACGAAAGCGGCCTGATCGGCGAAGACCCGCAAGGCATTCCGAACAACCTGATGCCTTTCGTTGCCCAGGTCGCCGTCGGCCGGCGCGAGCAACTCAAGGTCTGGGGCAACGACTACCCGACGCTTGACGGCACAGGCGTGCGCGACTATATCCATGTCGTCGACCTGGCTCTCGGCCATCTCAAGGCTTTGGAACGCCTGAGCGAGGCGCAATGTTTCGAAGTGAATTTAGGCACAGGTACCGGATACAGCGTACTCGACGTCGTCAAAGCATTCGAAAAAGCCAGCGGCCGCCCAATACCGTACGACCTGGCACCGCGCCGTACTGGTGACGTCGCATCTTGTTACGCCGATCCAGCTTTTGCCGCCAAGCTACTCAATTGGCGAGCGGAACGAGATATGGATGCCATGTGCGTTGATGCGTGGCACTGGCAAAGCGAGAATCCGAATGGGTTCCGCTAACTTGATTTTCGGGTTGATCGGTATTCATGGGGATTTTCGTTATCGGTGCATGCCCGTGAAGGCTTGTTGAAGGAAACACTTGAAAGTGTTGTTATGAGCTTAGATGTTGTTTACGAGACATGCACTTGGTTCGCTAATTGTTCGATTGTTGAATTTCAGATGGTGTGCCTGGGCTAAATGGAGAAGCTTGGAATATGAAAGCAGTCATACTTGCAGGAGGTTTGGGGACAAGAATTAGCGAAGAAACGTCTACGCGCCCAAAGCCAATGGTCGAAATCGGTGGCAAGCCCATTCTGTGGCACATCATGAAGACATACTCTCACTACGGGATCAATGACTTCATCATTTGTTGTGGCTACAAGGGTTACGTTATCAAAGAGTATTTTGCCAACTACTTTCTGCATATGTCCGACATTACCTTCGACATGCAGCATAACAAGATGGAAGTGCATCAGCGTTTCTCCGAACCGTGGCGCGTCACGCTGGTTGATACTGGTGACGACACCATGACTGGAGGTCGCCTGAAGCGCGTCGCCCCCTACCTGCAGGGCGAAGAGGCCTTCTGCTTCACCTATGGTGACGGTGTTTGCGATGTCAATATCGCCGAGTTAATTGCCTTTCACCACGCCCATGGCATGCCGGCGACGCTGACTGCGACCTATCCACCCGGCCGTTTTGGTGCCATCGACATCCTGCCCGACCAGCGAGTAATCTCCTTCAAGGAAAAGCCAAAGGGCGACGGTGGCCTGATCAATGGCGGCTTTTTTGTCCTCTCGCCGCAGGTCATCGAACTGATCGGCGACGACCAGGAAGTCTGGGAGCGCCAGCCGCTCGAAACCTTGGCAGCCGGCAACCAACTCAAGGCCTTTACGCACGACGGCTTCTGGCAACCGATGGATACCCTGCGCGACAAAAATTATCTCGAAGAGCTGTGGCAGTCCGGTCAGGCGCCGTGGAAGGTCTGGGAATGAATCCTGAATTCTGGCGTGGCCGCAAGGTCTTTTTGACCGGTCATACCGGCTTCAAGGGCAGCTGGCTGAGCCTCTGGCTGCAGCAGATGGGCGCCGAACTGACCGGTTACGCGCTGGCGCCACCGACCGATCCCAGCCTGTTCGAGGTGGCCGGTGTCGGCCAAGGCATGACTTCGATCATCGCCGACATCCGCGATGGCGCCGCGCTCGCTGCCGCGATGCGCCAAGTGGCGCCAGAAATTGTCATCCACATGGCGGCCCAGCCGCTGGTGCGTCGTTCATACGTCGATCCGATTGAGACCTATTCGACCAATGTCATGGGCTCGGTGTATCTGCTCGAAGCGGTGCGCCAGACGCCGTCAGTGCGCGGCGTGCTCAATGTCACCACCGACAAGTGCTACGAGAATCGAGAATGGGTCTGGGGCTACCGCGAGAACGAGCCGATGGGCGGTTATGATCCCTACAGCAACAGCAAGGGTTGCGCCGAATTGGTTAGCGCCGCCTACCGAAACTCCTTCTTCAATGCCGCCAGGCACGGCGATCACCAGGTCGCCCTGGCCACGGCGCGCGCGGGCAATGTCATCGGCGGCGGCGACTGGGCGGCGGACAGGTTGATTCCCGACGTTCTCGCCGCCTTTGCCCGGGGAGAGGCGGTAGTGCTGCGCAACCCGCAAGCCACACGCCCGTGGCAGCACGTATTGGAGCCGTTGCGCGGCTACCTGATGCTGGCGGAAAAGCTGTGCACGGCAGGGCCAGCCTTTGCCGAAGCTTGGAACTTCGGTCCGCACGCCGACGATGCCCGTCCAGTCGAGTGGATCGTCCACCAGTTGGCCGAAAAGTGGGGCGACGACGCCCACTGGCAGATCGATGGCAGTGACCATCCGCACGAGGCGGGCTATCTAAAGCTGGATATCTCGAAGGCGGCGCACGGCCTGGATTGGCATCCCGCCCTGCGCCTAGCCGAGGCGCTTGACCTGATCGTTGACTGGGCGCACTGCGCGCAGGCCGGTGGGGACTTACGCACCCTGACGCAAGCCCAGATACTCGCCTATCAGTTGCGCGTCAGCACCTCTCCTCATCCCTCTTGAATTTCTGCGAATCCCCGAACATGCAAAATGCCCAAACCAAAGCCCTCCGCGACCAGATTGCCCAGCTGGTCGAGGAGTACGCCGCACTGTCTCTTGCCGCTCCACCCTTCCAGCCCGGCGTCAGCGCCGTGCCGCCATCCGGCAAGCTGCTCGATGCCGCTGAACTGAAGAACATGGTCGAGGCTTCCCTCGATGGCTGGCTGACTACTGGGCGTTTCAATGCCGAATTCGAAAAGAAGCTGGCCGCCTTCATCGGCGTCAAGCACCTGATCACCGTCAATTCCGGATCGTCGGCCAACCTGGTCGCCTTCAGTGCGCTGACCTCGCCGAAGCTCGGTGACCGGGCCATCAAGCCGGGCGACGAAGTGATCGGCGTTGCGGCCGGCTTTCCAACAACAGTCAATCCCATCCTACAATTTGGCGCTGTGCCGGTCTTTGTCGACGTCGACCGCCTGACCCACAACATCGACGCCAGCCTGATCGAGGCGGCGATCGGACCGAAGACCAAGGCGATAATGCTCGCCCATTCACTGGGTAATCCCTTTAACCTCGACGTCGTCACCGCTTTGTGCAAGAAATACAATCTCTGGCTGGTTGAGGATTGCTGCGACGCCCTCGGTTCGACCTACCGCGGCCAGATGGTCGGCACCTTCGGAGACGTCGCTACCCTCAGCTTCTATCCCGCGCACCACATTACGATGGGCGAGGGCGGTGCCGTTTTTACCAATAACGACCAATTGAAAAGTATCGCCGAGAGCTTTCGCGACTGGGGCCGCGACTGCTTCTGTCCGCCCGGCAAGGATAATACCTGCGGCAAGCGTTTCTGCCAGAAACAGGGCGACCTGCCTCAGGGCTATGACCACAAGTACACCTACAGCCACCTCGGCTACAACCTTAAAATCAGCGACATGCAGGCCGCTTGCGGCCTGGCCCAGCTGGCCAAGGCACCGCGCTTCATCAAGTCGCGAAAAGATAATTTTGCATTCCTGAAAGGCCGGCTGAGGAGTTGCGAAGAGTACGTTAATCTACCGGAGCCAACTGAGCATTCCGATCCCTCGTGGTTCGGTTTTCCGATCACGTTAAAAGAAAACTGTCCCGTAACGCGACTGGAACTGCTCACCTATCTGGACCAGAACAAAGTTGGTACTCGCCTGTTGTTTGCTGGCAACCTGACACGTCAGCCTTACATGATAGGCACTAACTACCGTATCAGTGGTGATCTGACAAATACCGACAATGTAATGAACAACACCTTCTGGATTGGGGTGCAACCTTCACTTTCCTCGGAAATGCTGGAATTTGCTGCAAGTAAAATTGAGGCCTATTTAGGCGTAAATTTCTAATGACCACTACCGAATGCCTCGCCAATAGAATTCGTCAAAATGCCCTGAAAATGGTCTATCGGGCAAAAGCATCACATATTGCTAGCGCACTTTCTGTGATAGACATCCTTGCGGTGCTGTATGGGCAAATTATGTGCGTTGACCCGGCAGATCAGAAGTCACTTATGCGTGACCGATTTATTTTGAGCAAAGGCCATGCTTGTGTCGCCGTGTATTCCACGCTTGCCGAAGTGGGATTTTTGACGAAAGCACATTTGGAAACCTATGGCGATGACTTTTCATGGTTGATGAACCATATTAGTCACAAAGTTAACGGAATCGAGTTTTCTACTGGCTCTCTGGGGCACGGCTTACCGTTTGGTGTAGGTAAAGCGCTAGCTGCTCAAATGCGTGGCGAGGCTTGGCGAACTTTTGTTTTGTTGAGCGATGGTGAAATGGATGAAGGCTCGAACTGGGAAGCACTGATGTTTGCAGCGCACCACAAACTGATCCAACTTACTGCGATTATCGATTACAACAAACTTCAGAGTCTTGATTCCGTAGCTAACACATTGGGGCTTGAACCGCTTGTTGAAAAATTAAGCGCTTTTGGTGCTGAAGTGTGCGAGATTGATGGACATAACCATGAACAGATTGCCAATGCGTTGTCGTGCATTTCTTATGAAAAACCTACAGTGATTGTGGCTCACACCACCAAAGGCAAAGGCGTTAGCTTCATGGAAAATCAGATTGAATGGCATTACAAAAATCCAAACGATGAGCAACTTGCTGCAGCGCTAGCCGAACTAGAGGCCGCTTATGCGTAATGCGTTCATTCACGAGTTGATGAGTGCAGCAGAAACCAAGGACAATATTGCACTGGTGGTGGGTGATTTGGGTTATGGGGTAGTGGAACCATTTGCCAAGCGCTTTCCTAAGCGGTTTTTTAATGCCGGGGTGGCTGAGCAAAACATGACGGGGCTCGCTGCAGGCCTGGCGTCGGAGGGGTTCCACGTTTTTACATACTCTATCGCAAATTTTCCCACTTTCCGTTGTGCTGAGCAGATTCGCAATGACGTTGACTACCACAATCTTCCGGTTACCGTTGTTGCGGTTGGTGGTGGTCTGGCTTATGGAAATCT
Organism: Azonexaceae bacterium; assembly: GCA_013335535.1. Taxonomy (GTDB): domain Bacteria; phylum Pseudomonadota; class Gammaproteobacteria; order Burkholderiales; family Rhodocyclaceae; genus Azonexus. Next base: position 6,309 of record JAAXVL010000023.1, on the reverse strand, counting down.
TGGGTACTCACACCACGCGGTACAAGACTATGCCCTGATGAGAGTGTTGCCCAATATGCTAATAGCGTCCCCTGGTGATCCGATGGAAGTGCGCGCCTGCATGCGCTACCTGATCGCCAATCCGCAGCCAAGTTATTTTCGTCTGGGAAAAGCTGGCGAGCCATGTATTCACCAAGATGTTCCAGAGGTTTTTCCTGGTAAATGGTTGAGGATTCGAGTTGGAGAAAAAGGAGCGGGTACCTACCTTACTACGGGTGCTACGCTTGATTTGGTCAATCAAATTCTGATGCGTAATCTGAGATTCAAAGAATACGCTCTGTATTCAATGCCCCTGTGGAGCATGAAAACAAAAAGTCTCCAAGCTCCGCAAATTGAAGAATTTGCTAAGGTCGTCACGGTCGAAGATCACTTGATAGATGGTGGGTTTGGGAGCTGGATGTTGGAAGCAATATCCCCTCAGCCTAGTCAGTTAGATAAGCTAAGAATCAAGGCGTTAGATGCAAACGTTTGTGGCATGGTTGCTAAGCAATCAACCATGAATGCTGAAGGTGGCCTCACTGAGGATGTGTTGTGCGCATAGCCATTCTTGGCGCCACTAGCCAAATTGCGAAAGATCTGGTGCTCTCTTTCAGTGCTATGAGTAACCATTGTTTGGTGCTTTACGCCCGTTGCCCTGAGGTCGTGATGCAGTGGTTGACACAGGTCGGGTTGACTAATCGATATTCTGTCGGCGATTTTTCGGCATTCAGCTCAGAAGAGCACTTCGACGTTATCTTAAACTTTGTTGGTGTAGGAAACCCTGCTCAAGCTGCAGCAATGGGTGCCACGATTTTTGATGTGACGCTGCAATACGATGAGATGGCGCTGAACTATGCACGTCAGCGCCCGGATTGCCGGTATATTTTTCTGAGTAGCGGCGCCGCCTACGGCTCAAGTTTCGATACCCCAGCAGATGAAAACACTTCGGCGGTAATAGCGATCAATAATCTACAGCCTCAGGACTGGTACGCTGTCGCCAAACTGCATGCGGAATGCCGCCACCGTTCTTTGGCGGATTTGCCGATTGTTGATATCCGTGTATTCAACTATTTCAGTCACACTCAGGACATGTCTGCGCGCTTTTTCATAACCGATTGCTTGCGCGCTATCCGTTCATCTGAGTGCCTGCTCGTCTCGCCCGAAAACATTGTCCGAGATTATATAAGCCCCGACGATTTTTATTGCTTGATCTCGTCTATCCTTGGCGCACCACCGGCAAATACAGCGCTCGATTGTTATACTAAGGGCCCGGTTGATAAATTCACCCTGCTTGCCAGATTGCAGGAAAACTTTGGTCTGTCATATGGTTACCGGGAAACGCCGTTGATCATAAATGCTACAGGAGTAAAAAACAATTATTATTCGACCAACCACCGCGCCGAGGCCTTTGGTTATCTACCGGCTAGGGATTCGCTGAATAATGTTCTCATTGAGGCTCGCCTGATGTTGGAGGATGGTATTACCCGACCGAATGTAGGCAAGAGCGGGAATTAGCTTCCCTTTGCAGGGAGAGTCAACAGTGGATATGGTTCGTACTGTACTTAGGGCGATGCAGATTCCTGCCCACGTCTTTCCATGTTTTTATGGCCATCAAATACCAATATGATGGTCGTGTTGATATCATGTTATGAGAAATGCATAAAATGAAAATAGAACTGAAGAGGTTAGTGCGGAAGGTTCTGCACATTGGACGCAATACGCCCTACTTGTTGTACTGCGCGTTCAAATTGAGAAGCGATCCGAATTTCAGTCTGGAAAATGTGGACAAAGGCTTGTTGCCGCGTGTCGTAGATAGTGCCAGCACTATTGCTTGCCGGACCGATGCCGCACGGCGGATTATTGCTGCTTACAAGAAGGCTGATGCCGATCTGGCGACCAAGAGTAGTTTGTATAAAGTATCGAATGAATGGGTGCCCATTTTCAGGAAGCCGTTGCTCCCCCTGATCGATGCTTTGGAAAGAGGTGATGCCGACGTCTTGCGCGACCTACTCGATCAATTCTTCCGTAAATCGATCAGTGTTGGCCTCTGTGGCCTAGCTGCCGATATGGAAAATGAGTTTTTCACGAAGAAGCCGGATATCTATCATCGTGTACGTCTGCTCGTCGATGGTTTATATCGTTACCGCATGTTGCAGCGTCTAATGCCAGAGGTGGGTATCACTGATCTGTATGTTCCGGATTTTGGTAATCCTTATGGAATATATGTGGATGGCGAGTTCATGCGCGCTGGCGTTGATTACCAGTATTACTACGCAAAACAGGTTTCTGGCGCACTGCATGCGGCTGACGAGCGAAAAACGGTGATGGAACTGGGGGGGGGTATTGGAGGTTTCGCCTATTTTCTGAACAAGATGCAGGATAACCTGACCTATATTAATCTCGATCTTCCAGAGATTCTCTGTATCTCTTCCTATCAGCTTCTTAATCTCTTCCCCGAGAAAAAGATACTTCTTTATGGCGAGTCGGAAAAGCTGAGTACAGAGATTATCGCCAGCTACGATATTGCTTTGCTGCCGAGTTTCCTGGTCGAAGATCTTGCCACCGATTCGATCAATATTTCCTTCAATTCATACAGCCTGGCTGAGATTAGCCCGGATTCGATCAGCAATTATGTGAATCAAATCAGCCGGATTACCAGCGATTCGATCATTCACGTTAATCACATCTCGAATGCTGTGATGGGGGCGGACCAGTTTGCCTTCGATTCCAATAAGTTTGAATTGCTGAGTCGGACCCGGGCGCTGTGGAATCTGGGGCGCAATCGTAATTGCGATGAATATGAATTCTTGCTCCAACGTCGAGCCGCATAGTTCGGATGTGCCTTTTTGCTGTCGTGGTAGCCGGTGTTTTTCTGTCAGCCGTAAGTATTCCGTTTCTTTCCTATTCCGATGCTTGAGCGTCTGGAAAGACTTCGCGTCATTGCTGGCATCGATTTTCATGTCGGCCTTACGCTGTTGTTGCGCGGTTGGGGGGTGTTGGCAGGCGTCCTGATGTTGCTCGGCGTCTCTTACTGGCTCAGCGCGCAACAACAAGGCTACTACTTCACATTCGCCAGCCTGCTGTCCTTACAGATTTTTTTCGAGCTTGGTCTCGGCCAGGTCATCGTGCAATTGGTCAGCCGTGAATTGGCGCATGCTTCGGCGACGGCGACCGGTACTTTCAAGAGCGATCGTCTGGCCTCAATCATAGCCTTGACCCGGCGCTGGTATCGCATTGCAGCCATACTGTTCGCGCTGGTGGCGGGGGCGGCAGGTGTGGTCCTGTTCGGCAGGTCGGGAATGTTGAATCAGGACTTGTGGCTCGGACCATGGTTACTGCTCGTGCTGACCACTGCCATCAACATCTATTTCAGTCCTTTTCTGGCAATTATCGAGGGGGCGGGGCAAATTGGACAGGTGGCTCGCTTGCGACTGGTGCAGTCGGTCCTCGGCTATTGCCTTGCTTGGCTGGCCCTTTATGCAGGTGTCGGGCTATGGGCTGTGTTGCTGGTTCCCGTCGTTGCCGTTCTTTCCAGTCTTTATTGGTTGAGAAGCGGCAAGCACTTGGTCAAGGAATTGCAGCATTCGACGGCCGATGCCACACGTAATCCGGTTGTCTGGAAAACGGAAGTGTTTCCCTTCCAGTGGCGAATCGCGATAAGTTGGGTGAGCGGGTATCTGATGTTTCAGTTATTCACGCCGCTGGTCTTCTACTTTGAAGGAAGTGTCGCTGCCGGTCAGCTCGGCATGGGCATGGCCATCTTCAATGCCGTATTGTCGGTTGGCGCGAGCTGGGTGAATGCCAAGGTGCCGGCATTCACCATGCTGATAGTTCGGCGGGAGCGCCAGCAGTTGAATGCCTTGTTCAGGAGCGTCGCAACCCGCTCGGTGGCCTTTACGCTTTTCGCCTCTGTTGCCTTGCTATTGATTGTCTATGCCTTGAATGTTGCCGCTGTCTCCAGTCTGGATCGGCTGGCCTCCCTGCAGATACTGAGTTGCCTGGCGGTGGTCACCGTGGTTAATACCCTTGTCTATGCCGCCGCCTGTTATATGCGCGCCCATGGCGAGGAACCGATGCTCCCGGTTTCGATTTCCGGTGCCCTAGGTACGCTCCTGATTATTTTTGTCTTCCTGAATTACAGTCTCGAACTGACCATGATCGCTTATGCTGGTTTTACCGCTACGATTTCCGCACTATGGACGCTGCGCCTGTTCCTGTCGTATTACCGAAGGGTCGATTGATGGCTGCCAAGCTGTTGACCATTGCCATTCCGACCTATAATCGGGCCGCTACCTTGAGTCTGCTGCTTGAGACCTTGGTTTGCGAACTTGCCGGGCTCGAGGATGCCGTCGAGGTCTTGGTCAGCGACAATGCGTCCTGTGACCCAACGCCGGAGGTTATGGCCTGTTTCCAGCAAGCGTGGCCGACGGCAAGGCTGGTTCGGCATCCGGCCAACCTAGGGGCCGATGAAAATTTTTGCTGGTGTATCGAAGGCGCCAGTGGGCGATATTTTTGGCTGCTCGGCGATGATGACCTGCCCAAAGCGGGGATGATTCGACGCCTACTCGCCTTGCTCGAGCAGGAAAGCCCGGACCTGATCTACATGCACAGCCAATGGAGCCGGGAACTGACGTCGGTGTTGCAAAAAGCGGACAGTGGGCCGCTCGTCTATTCGCGGATGGGGCAACTAGATTTTGCGCGGCATGTTCATGTCTGGTTTACATTCATTTCGGGAATTGTTGTCAATCGCGACTTCCTGATGCAGACAGAGGGGGCCGTAGCGATCCGGCGCTTTCCCAACACCAATCTCGTGCAACTCGGCTGGGTGCTGGCGGCGCTTCGCAGCGGGCGGCGCCATATCTACGTTTCGAGTCCATGCATCCTGGCCAAGGGTGGAAACTCAGGTGGATATGCTTTGGTGACGGTGTTCGGCAGGAATTTCACCAATATCGTACGCCAAGTATTTGGGGAATATTCCGTAGTTACGAAGGCAATTGTTCGACGGAATATTGTTGTATATCTACCCCGATTGATCTGGGCTGCTCGCTTTACGAGTCTTGGCGTTGAGAAATTTGAGCAAGAAGATTTCTTATTTGAACTCAAGGCCAGTTTGTCTGGATATTTTTATTTTTGGCTGGTCTTGGTGCCGATTTGTCTGGCTCCGAAATCAATTGCGTTCCCGTTTCTCTTGTTATCGATGATTTTTGGCAAATTGCTACGTTTTATTGATTGCATGCGTTTGATGGCGAGGAAATGGCAATGGTAATATTGGGAATAATTAAATTCGACTAAATCCGGTGAGTTCCATGATGTTTGGATTATCGGCAAGGTTTATGTTTGATAATTATGTGGACGCATATTTATATCATTCGCTGTATGTTTTTGGTCGTCGTTGGTCTGAGTTAATTTTTTATTTTTGAAGTTGTTTTTTTATTAAATATTTTCTTGGAAAATATTTAATAATTTGTAATATTGGTAATATTAATATATGAAATTTATTTCAAAGGCTATTGATGTCGTTAATAAAGAGCGTCCAATTTTCGCGATTGTTTTGTTTTTTGTAACGGTATTTGATAGAATCCGTGGGCGTTTTTTCGCCGCAATAATCGGCTGGTCTGGTTCTTATATTGGGGTTGGGGCTAAAATTATTGGGACGAAAGCGATACGTGTTGGTTATGGGGCGTATATAAACAGATATGCATGGATTGAGGCCGTGCATAATTTTCAGGGCTACACGTTTTTTCCGAATATATGGATTGGAAATTGGTTTAGCGCTTCAGATCGCCTGCATATTTCGTGTATAAACGAAGTTAGAATAGGCGATTGTTGCCTCTTCGGAAGTGGGGTGTATATAGCCGACCATAATCACGGAATATATTCAGGAAAAAACCAAAGTGATCCTGCGGGCTCTCCGATTTCTCGGCAGTTGCTCGCTACAGGCGCTGTCGTCATCGGTTCAAATGTTTGGTTGGGTGACAACGTCGTTATTGTTGGCCCTGTTACGATCGGGGATGGTGTTGTCATCGGGGCGAACTCTGTGGTAACCCGGGATATTCCTGAAAATGTGATTGCTGTTGGTGCCCCAGCAAGGATTGTTAAGAAATATGAGTCATCTTCTGGTGAGTGGCGAACTTATGCCGATGCAAAGTGAACTGAGAGACGTTTCGCGTCAGGTTAAACCAATCGCAATGTATTTTCCTCAATTTCACGCCATAGTGGAAAACGATGAGTGGTGGGGTCCGGGGTTTACTGATTGGGACAATGTGAGAGGAGGGAGATCGGAAGAGCGTC
>JAAXVL010000010.1 GCA_013335535.1 Azonexaceae bacterium | reverse complement strand
AGGCCGATGCCGGCGTGGCGGCGGCGATGGCCAAGGCAGAAAGCCTGCGCGTGACGCTCAACGACACATCTCTCAAAGCGCCGATTGCCGGCCGCGTCCTCTATCGCCTGGCCGAGCCGGGCGAGGTGCTGGCGGCGGGCGGCAAGGCGCTGACCCTGCTCAACCTTGCCGACATGTACATGACCATCTACCTGCCAACCGACAAGGCTGGGCAGGTGGCGCTCAACAGCACGGCGCGCATCGTGCTCGACGCCCTGCCGGGGCAGGTCATTCCGGCGACCGTCAGTTTTGTCGCGCCGAAGGCGCAATTCACGCCGCGCGAAGTCGAAACGCGGACTGAGCGCGAAAAGCTGATGTTCCGCCTCAAGGTCAAGCCCGACGCGGCCTGGCTGGAGGCGCATCGCGATCTGGCCAAGGGCGGCATGCCCGGTGTCGCCTACGTGCGGCTTGACGCCAATGCGTCCTGGCCGGCCAATCTGCAGATCGACGGAAAGTAAAAGGCCATGGACCGCGCGCCGGTCGCCCGATTATCAGGAGTCAGCCACCGCTACGGCGCCGTCGTCGCGCTGGAGGCGGTCGATATTGCGCTGCCGGCCGGCTGTATGGTCGGGCTGATCGGGCCGGACGGTGTTGGCAAGTCGTCGCTGCTGGCGCTGGTTTCGGGGGCGCGGCAGATTCAGGCCGGGCAGGTCGAGGTGCTCGGCGGCGACATCGGCGACCGTCATTTCCGTGCCACGGCGCAGCCGCGCATCGCCTACATGCCGCAGGGCTTGGGCAAGAACCTCTACCCGACGCTGTCGGTGTTCGAAAATGTCGATTTCTTCGGCCGGTTGTTTGGGCAGGGCAAGCGTGAGCGCGTCCGGCGCATCGATGAATTACTGAGCAGCACCGGCCTGCTGCCATTCAAGGACCGCCCGGCGGCCAAATTGTCGGGTGGCATGAAACAGAAACTCGGCCTGTGCTGCGCGCTGATCCACGATCCCGACCTGCTTATTCTCGACGAGCCGACAACCGGCGTCGATCCGCTCTCCCGGCGCCAGTTCTGGGAGTTGATCGATTCCATCCGGGCCCGTCGGGGCGGCATGAGCGTGCTGGTGGCGACGGCCTACATGGAAGAGGCCGAGCGTTTCGACTGGCTGGTGGCGATGGATGCCGGCAAGGTGATCGGCACCGGCACGCCGGCGGCGTTGCGCGCGCAGACCGGGCAGGCGACGCTCGACGGGGCGTTCATCGCCTTGCTGCCGGAGGAACGCCGGCAGGCGCATCGCGAGCTGGTCATCCCGCCGCGCGTTGGCGATGGCAGTATGTTCGCCATCGAGGCCGAGGGGCTGGCGCAGCGTTTTGGCGACTTCACGGCGGTCGATCATGTCAGCTTCAAGATCGAACCGGGCGAGATTTTCGGCTTCCTCGGCTCGAATGGCTGCGGCAAGACGACGACGATGAAAATGCTGACCGGCCTGCTGCCGCCGACGGAAGGCGAGGCCAAACTGTTCGGCAAAACCATCGACGCCCGCGACCTCGAAACGCGCAAGCAGGTCGGCTACATGTCGCAGGCTTTTTCGCTCTACGGCGAGCTGAGCGTGGCAGCCAACCTCGATCTGCACGCCCGCCTGTTCCATCTTCCGGACGCCCGGCGCGGCCAGCGCATTGCCGAACTGATGGCGCGTTTCGGGCTGGAACCGTACGCCGACAAGGCGGCGGTCGATCTGCCACTCGGCATCCGCCAGCGTTTGTCGCTGGCCGTGGCGGTCGTCCATGAACCGAAGCTGCTGATTCTCGACGAGCCGACATCCGGCGTCGATCCGGTGGCGCGCGACGAATTCTGGGCGCTGCTCGTCGAGCTGTCGCGCCAGCAGGGCGTCACCATCTTCATTTCGACCCATTTCATGAACGAGGCCGAGCGCTGCGACCGCATTTCGCTCATGCACGCCGGCAAGGTGCTGGCCAGCGACACGCCGGCCGGGCTGTGCGCGGCGCGCGGCGAAACGACGCTGGAAGCGGCCTTCATCAGCTATCTGGAGGAGGCGACAGGCGTTGCCGGCCAGCTTTCCACGGTCAACCGGAAAAATGAGCCAAAAATGAAATCGTCAGAGCCGGCGCCCAACACGCCGGCGGCCCGGCCCGTTGCCTTCAGCCTGCGTCGCCTGCTCGGCTACGCCTACCGCGAATCGCTTGAACTGCGCCGTGATCCGATCCGTCTGGCCTTCGCGCTGATCGGCTCGGTGCTGCTCATGTTCGTGCTCGGCTTCGGCATTTCGCTCGATGTCGAAGGCCTGCGCTTTGCCGTGCTCGACCGCGACCAGTCGCCGGAAAGCCGCGCCTACATCGAGAACATTGCCGGCTCGCGCTATTTCATCGAACGGCCGGCCATCACCGATACGGCCGATCTCGACCGGCGCATGAATAACGGCGAGCTGTCCCTGGCCATCGACATTCCCGCCGATTTCGGCCGCGACCTGCGGCGCAGCCACTGGCCGGAAATCGGCGTCTGGGTCGACGGCGCCATGCCCTACCGCGGCGAAACGGTACGCGGCTACGTCCAGGGCCTGCACCTCGATTACGTCCAGCAACTGATCCGCGAAGCGACCGGCGTGACGTCGGGTTATCCGGTCAATATCGTCTCGCGCTACCGCTACAACCAGGACGTCAAGAGCATCTACGCCATGGTGCCGGCAGTCATTCCGCTGCTCCTCATCTTCATCCCGGCCATCCTCATGGCGCTCGGCGTGGTCCGCGAGAAAGAGCTTGGCTCGATCACCAACCTCTACGTAACGCCGGTGACGCGGCTTGAATTCCTGCTCGGCAAGCAGCTGCCCTACATTGCCGTCGCCATGATCAGCTTCGTGCTGCTGCTCATCCAGTCACAACTGGTCTTTCATGTGCCGGTCAAGGGCAGCCTGCTCGCCCTGTGCCTCGCCGCCTTGCTCTACGTTATCGTCACCACGGGCTTCGGGCTGCTGGTGTCGACCTTCACCAGCACGCAGATCGCCGCGCTGTTCGGTACCGCCATCCTGTGCATCCTGCCCACCGTCAGTTTCTCCGGGCTGACCAGCCCGGTCAGCGCGCTGGAGGGGGCTGGCTACTGGATCGGCCAGTTCTTCCCGGCCACCTATTTCCTGGTCATCAGTCGCGGCATTTTCACCAAGGCGCTCGGCTTTGCCGAACTGTTGCCGCATTTCCTCGCGCTGGCCGCCTTCATCCCGGTGCTCACGGTGTTGTCGGTGTTGTTGCTCAGAAAGCAGGAGCGCTGAGATGTCGCTGTCCAACATCTACCGCCTGGGCCTCAAGGAGCTGAAGAGCCTGACCGCCGACAAGGTGCTGCTGGTACTCATTTGCTGGGCCTTTTCCGGGGCGATCTACACGGCGGCGACGGCGACCTCGCAGGAGTTGCACAATGCGCCGGTGGCAGTGGTAGACGAAGACCAGTCGCCGCTCTCACGGCGCATCGTCGGCGCCTTCTACAAACCCTATTTCCAGGTGCCGCAGCAGATTACCCTGGCCGAACTTGATCGCGGGATGGATCTCGGCACCTACAGCTTCACGCTGATCATCCCGGCCCGTTTCCAGCGCGACGTGCAGGCCGGCCGGCAGCCGGAAATCCAGCTCAATATCGATGCGACGATCATGAGCCAGGCCTTCATCGGCGCCACCTACATCAAGAGCATCGCCCTCGGCGAGGTGAATGAATACCTGACCGGTACCCGTGACAGCAGCGCCACGCCGATCCGCCTGGCGCCCCGCGTGCGCTACAACCCGAACCTGACCGGCGTGTGGTTCGGGGGGGTCATGGAGGTGATCAACAACGTTACCATGCTGACCATCATCCTCGTTGGCGCCGCCTTCATCCGCGAGCGCGAGCACGGCACCATCGAACACCTGCTGGTCATGCCGCTGACCCCGTTCGAGATCATGATGGCGAAAATCTGGGCCAATGGCCTGGCCGTGCTGATTGGCGTCACTTTTGCGCTGACGGTGATGGTGCAGGTCGTGCTCAAGGTGCCGATTGCCGGCTCGCTGCCGCTGTTCCTGGCAGCCGCCATCTGCTACCTGTTCGCAGCCGCCTCGATCGGCATCTTCCTCGGCACGCTGGCCCGCTCGATGCCCCAGCTTGGCCTGCTCATCATCCTCACCATCATCCCGCTCATGCTGCTCTCCGGTGGCGTGACGCCGCGCGAAAGCATGCCGGCCATCGTCCAGAACATCATGCTCGGCGCCCCGACCACCTACTTCGTCCGCATGGCCCAGGCCATTCTCTACCGTGGCGCCGGGTTCGATGTCATCTGGCGCGACCTGCTGGCCATGACCGGCGTCGGTGCCTGTTTCTTCTCCGTCGCCCTGATCCGCTTCCGCAAGGCAGTGACGCAGACACAGGTGTGAGCGCCATCAGGATTTGTTGATATGAATCATGGGCAGTTCGTGCCTCGGCGCGGAGAATTCAGCTGACTTGTTGCTCCATGGAAAGCGTTGCAAGTCGATATGTTTTTCCTCAGATACACATTCGCGGCGGCTCTGGTCGCCGTCTTTTTTGGTGCAGCTCAGGCGGCGGAAACCGCCGAGCAGCAGTTCGTTGCCATAGCCCGCCTGCCAGCCGAAAATATCGGTGCCAGCGTCGGGCGACTCATCGAAGTCGATGTCGATCTAGCGGCCAGCGGCAGCCTCGATGCCACGGTCGTCGGCGAGCGAATGGACGTCCTCTATCGCATGGCCTTCAACCAGGTCGCCGAAGGCTGGAACTGGCGTCCCCTGGCTGATCCTGCGGTTGACGACTATTACCAGTTCAAATTCCTGCCTCTGCAGTCAGTCGCCGTCGAGCGCGGCGAATATGCCGGTGAGGACAAGATCGGTACGCCGCAGCAAATGAAGGTTAGCTGGCGCTACGACTATTTCCTGGCCTTCGCCAATCTCTATGATTTCTATCCGCGCACCGTCGATGACGATGCCGGCTTCTCGGCCAATCTGCCGGCTGCGCTGGTCGGGCACGTCGGCATGCGGGCGAAGGCGCGCCTGATCGAACCGGTCATCAACGAGAGCACGACCTTCTGGAAGGCTACTTACAGCAAGCCGACCGATTTCACGCTGAAAAAACGCTATCTGGTCGGCACGCTCGAAGAAGTTGACTTCATCGACACCGTCAGCGGCCAGGTACTATGCCGCATCGCGCCAGGACAGGGGCGCTGCACGGGGCGTTGAAGCGCTCGCAACACCGGCGGAAAAGCCGTCACGAACCTTGTTTGTCGGCGCAAGCCTCACTGTTGAAGGCAATCAGAACCCGCTTGCGGCCGGCATTCTCGGCTGGGTAAAGAACGCGCCGGTCAGCGTAGAGCCTGGTGGCGAACGTTTCCAGCGGGGGGCGCTGGATCGCTGTGCGCTAGGCGACAGTGTCGGTGAGCAGGACACTGGCGAGGACCGCGACGAAGAAAGAGGCGGCATCCGGACGTGGCGGCGACAGGATGCCGGGCCCGCCTTCTGGTGAAATGTGCTTTAAGCATATGGCGTAAATTGTGGGAATCGAGCTATCCCCATGGGGGATCATAAAAAGTTCCAGCGGCGGCTATCCTGGTTATCTTTCCTGTACAGGCAAGGAAAAAGTCTGCTCTCCCATTTATAAACGGCTTTGGCTTATGATGTATTTTGTCATTGAAGTTGTTTTTTATTGCCGATATGCGGGGTAAGTCATGAATCGTCGTCAATTTCTGAATGCGGGGGCATTGCTCTCCGTTGCGCTGGCCAGCGGCAGGACTTTTGCTGCTTCGGGCGATATCGTTCTCGGTCAGTCGGTTCCCCTTTCCGGGCCGGCCAAGGATCTCGGGGTCGAGATGCGTGACGGGGCGCTGCTCTGGTTTAACGCCATCAACGCCAAGGGTGGAATCGGCGGACGGACCATCCGGCTCGAGACCCTTGATGACGGTTATGAGCCGGAGCGCACGAAGGCCAATACCGAGGCTTTCATCAAGAAAAACGTGGCGGCCCTGTTCGGCTATGTCGGTACGCCAACCTCGCTGGCCGCCAAGCCCCTCTTCGAGCAGGCCAATCTGCCGTTCGTCGCTCCGTTCACCGGAGCCGAGGCGCTCAGGACGCCCAACCACTCGCTGATTTTCAATATTCGCGCTTCGTATTTCGAAGAAACGGAACACCTGATTCAGCATTTCTGGAGCCTCAACCAGCAAAAGGTGGCCGTATTCCACCAGAACGACGCCTATGGTCAAGCCGGCCTCAATGGCGTGGTCAAGGCCCTGGCCAGCCGGGGCGCCAAGGTGGTGGCGACGGGCACTGCGGAGCGCAACTCGGCCAATGTCGAGGCCGCGCTCAAGGCCATCCTGCCCGCATCGCCGGATCTCATTGTGATCGTTTCCACCTACGCAACGGCTGCCGCCTTCATCAGGCAGGCGCGTGCCCTGGGCAGCCCGGCCAGTTTTGCCAACATCAGTTTTGTCGGCCCGACTTCGCTGGCCAATGCGCTGGGCAAGGATAAATCCGGGGTGATGGTCAGCCAGGTGGTGCCGCTCAAGGGGCTCGGCGTTTACAGCGAATTCGCCCGGATGCTGCCGGCCGGCACGGCGGTGACGCCCGTCGCGCTCGAAGGTTTCATTGCGGCCAAGGTGATGAGCGATGCCCTGAAACGCGCCAACGGACCGGATGGGCTGCTGGCGGCGCTCAACAGCACCAATATCGATGTCGGCGGCTATCGGGTGAAGTTTTCAGCCGGCAACCATGCCGGGTCGAAATATGTCGATTTGTCCATGCTGCGACCGGACGGCAGCTGGTCGGTCTAAGCGGGCAAGCTGCTGTTGGCGCCCCGAGGAGGGGCGCCCGATCGGTTTCAGCGATAGACCAGCACTGGCACCTTGGAGTGGGTCAGCACCTTGTTGGTCTCGCTGCCCAGGAGGAAGCCGCTGATGCCGCGGCGACCGTGCGAGGCCATGAAAATCAGGTCGCAGCCCGATTTTTCAGCGGCTTCGATGATCGCTTCGTAGGGAATGTCGCTGGTGGCGGTGGCCGTGCTGCACTGGACGCCGGCATCGGCACACATCTTTTCGACTTCGCCGAGATATTCGCGGGCTTGCTGGTCTGCCAGTTCGGCGAATTTTTCCGGTGTCGTCGGGTCGATCAGAGCGCCTTCGCCGAAGTAGGCGATGGGGTATTCCGGCTTGGCAAAAAACACGGTGATCCGGGCGCCGGTTTCCTTGGCGAAGGAAACGGCACGTGCTGCCGTAGCGCGGGAAAGTTCGGAGCCGTCGGTCGGAACAAAAATATGCTTGAACATGCGTAACCTCCTGAAATGACCTGCTGGCGTTGCATTCCGCCTTGTTGAGGTTCATGCTACGCCAAGTCGGGAGGATTGAAAACATGCGTCTCGGGTTTCTCGGAGCAGCCGGTGAAGTGACCGGTTCCTGCACGCTGGTGGAAGCGGGTGGCGTCCGTTTTCTGGTCGATTGCGGCATGTTTCAGGGCGGCCCTGAAGCGCGGCAGAAGAACCTGAAGGCCCTCAATTTCGGCTTCGATGTCCGGCTGATCGATTTCGTCCTGCTTACCCACGCCCACATCGACCATTCCGGTCTCTTGCCCCGGCTTGCCATGCTCGGCTTTCGCGGCCCGGTCTATGCCACGCAGGCGACCATCGATCTGCTCGAAGTCCTGCTGCCGGATAGCGCCCACATTCAGGAAAAGGAAGCCGAATGGCAATTGCGCCATCGGCGGCGTGGCGGCAAGGCTGAGCGGGGCATTCCGGCGCCCTTGTATTCCGTCGCGCAGGCGCTGGCCTCGCTCAAGTTGCTGCGGCCTGTTTCCTACGGTCAACCGGAAAAAACGGCCGAAAACGTAAGGGTTATTTTCCGCGATGCCGGGCATATTCTCGGTTCAGCCTCGCTGGAAGTTACCGTCAGCGGGGAGGGTAAGCCGCGCCGATTGGTGTTTTCCGGCGATCTCGGCATGTCGGACCGGCCGGTGCTGTGTGACCCGGCCCCGTCGCCCGCCGAAGCCGATGTGCTGCTCATCGAATCGACCTATGGGGACCGCCTGCACCGCTCGCTGCAGGAAACCCAAGACGAAATCGTTGCTGCATTCGAGCGCACCCGGGCGGCCAAGGGCAACCTGATCATTCCGGCCTTCGCCGTCGGGCGGACGCAGGAAATCATCTACATGTTGGCTGACCTCGTGCGCCGCAAGCGGCTGTCGCCACTCAAGGTTTATGTCGATTCGCCGATGGCCAACGCGGCAACCCGCATCACGCTGGCCAACCAGAACCTGCTCGATGCCGAAACGTGCGAGCTGATCGCCTGGCTGAAAGCGCATCCCAAGCAGATGAGCCTCGAACTGGTCGCCGATGTCGAGCGTTCGATCCAGCTCAACGACATTCGCAGCGGCGCCGTGATTATCTCGGCCAGCGGCATGTGCGAGGCCGGGCGGATCAAGTACCACCTGCGCGAAAACCTGCCGCGCAGCGAGTGTACGATCCTGATCGCCGGCTTTCAGGCGGCCGGCACGCTCGGCCGGCGCCTGGTCGATGGAGCGAAGCTGGTGCATATCTTCGGCCAGCCCGTTCCCGTCCGGGCCCGCATCTACACCGTTGGCGGCTTGTCGGCTCACGCCGATCAAGCCGCCTTGCTCAAGTGGCTGGGCGGCTTTCACAAGGCGCCGGCCAATACTTTTGTCGTGCATGGCGAAGTCGGCGCTTCAGCCAATTTCAAGCGTGCCATCGAAGAGACACTCGGTTGGTCAAATGTCCGATTGCCGCTCCCCGGTGAGTTCATATCGGCGTAACATCAATTCGTTGTATTCACACTGAATCAGTAAGAGGAAATCTCATGTCTGGCAATGGAACCGCGCGCCACAACGGCGTCGATATCAACACTCTGAGTCCGGTTGAATCGCTCGGCAAGGCCGTCAGCAACGCCATCGATCCCTATGGCGTGACGACCTCGCTACTCAATGCACAAATGGCCTGGTTGATGCACCCGCAGGAGCTGACCCGCGCCATGAGCGCACTGTCCGGCGACCTCGTTGCGCTTCAGTCGCACGTCATGCGTAGGGCGTTGGGGATTCCGTCCGGCGATGTGGTCCGGCCGAGTGCCGACGACGCCCGCTTCGCGGACCCGATCTGGACCGAATCGGCGAGCTGGGACATCGTCAAGGAATGGTACGTCGCCTTCGAGCACCGCTTCGAGGACATGCTGTTTGAAACCCCGGGGCTCTCCGACAAGGAACGTCGTCGCTCCGCCTTCTGGCTGCGGAACTGGCTCAACATGGTGGCACCGACCAATTTCTTCTGGCTCAATCCGGTGGCCATGAAGCGCTTCGTCGAAACCAATGGCGGCAGCCTCAAGCAGGGATGGGAAAACTTCCAGCGCGACGTCAAGGCCAAGAACATCCTGATGGTCGAACCGGACGCCTTCAAGGTTGGCGAGGATCTCGCAACGACGCCGGGCAAGGTGGTTTTCCGCAATCGTCTGGTCGAACTGATCCACTACACGCCGACCACCGAAAAAGTACGGGCGATGCCCATCGTCATCATCACGCCGTGGATCAACAAGTTCTACATCCTCGACCTTACGGCCAAGAAGAGCATGGTCAAGTATCTGACCGATCAGGGCTTCTCGGTCTTCATCACGAGCTGGAAGAATCCGGGCGAGGATCTGTCCGACGTCCGCTTCGACGATTACCTGCTCGAAGGCGTCAACGAGGTCGTGCGCGTCGTGACCGAATTCTGCAAGGTGCCCAAGGTCCATCTGGTCGGCTACTGCATCGGCGGCACGCTGGTCAGCACCTACATGGCCTGGGCCAACAAGCATTTTGGTGTCGACAAGGTGCCGGTTGCCCACTGGACGTTGTTTACAACGCTGACCGATTTTGCTCATCCGGGCGACATTGATGTCTTCATCGACGAAGCCTGTATCAACGCGCTCGAAGAGTCGATGGCCAAGAAGGGTTTCCTCGATGGCAGCGAAATGGCCAGTTCCTTCCGCATGCTGCGTTCGAACCCGCTGATCTGGAACTACTGGGTCAACAGCTATCTGCTCGGCCAGCCGCTGCCCCCGTTCGACGTCCTGTTCTGGAACATGGACACGACGCGCATGCCGCAGGCCATGCATTCCTACTACCTGCGCGAGTTGTACCTCAACAACAACCTGATCAAGCGCGACAAGCTGACCATCGGTGGCGAGTCCATTGACCTTGACCTCATCGAGCAGCCGCTCTACGCCGTGACCGCCGAAGACGACCATATCGCGCCGTGGAAACAGTGCTACCGCATTCGCAAGCAGATCAACGTCAAGGCGCCGGTGCGCTTCGTGCTGTCGACCTCGGGGCACATTCTCGGCATCGTCAATCCACCGGCCAACCCGCCCAAGCGTGCCTACTGGATCGGCGAACCCGAACGCAACGAGCACTGGGAACACTGGTTCGAGCGTGCCGAGAAAAAGCCCGGCACCTGGTGGGAAGACTGGACGCGCTGGCTCGGCGAACGGACCGGCGATCTGGTCGCGGCTTACCCGGCGGCCAACCGCAAGTTCCCGGCCCTGGCCGATGCGCCCGGTAGCTATGTGCTCGAAAAATAAGTGGCAAAATCAACAGTCTTCTGGTTGTTCCTTGCTGAAATTGATACATTGCTATCTGACTGAACAACCGGCTGCGCAATGACCATGACGACTGCACTGACCACCCTACCGACCAAGACGCAGCAGGCCGGCGTCGACCTGTTGCGCATCGTCCGCATTAACGAGGAGATCAAGTCGGTCGTCGGCGTCGCCTTCAAGATCAATATCATGGCCCTCAACGCCATTTTCCTGGCCAAACGGGCGGGGACGGCGGCGCGGGGCTTTGGTGTGCTGTCCAATGAACTGCGGGTGTTTTCGCAGGATCTGCGCGACGGCATGTCATCGCTGACCAGCCTTATCCACGGCTGCGTTACCGAGGTGTCGCTGGTCCTGCAGGATATCCGCCATACCGCGCTGTTGCGGCGGGCTGTCGACCTGTCGCCGGCCGGTTGCGGGCGTGACGTGCTGGCCGCACGTGAAGTCGAGAATAACCGCCACGCCGAGCGTCTGGCCCGCTTGCGCAAACAGCTCCGGGGGGCGCTCGACGATGCCTTCAGGATGGTCGAGCTGGGGGGCGTGCTGGCCAAGTCGGCCAAGATCGAAGCGGCTTACGGCCAGAGTTTTGCCGTGCCGCTGTCGCAGGTTTCGGGGGAATTCGACGGCGTCGTCGAAGAAATTCGTGCTTCACTGGAAGCGCTGCGCCGGTCAGCCTTTTTTGCCGGCAACTGAGAATACGGGAGCGGATGCGTGAAAAAAACAAAAACGATCTTTCAGGATGGCAACCACAAATGGGTCGCTATCGTGCGCGATCCGGACAAGCCGAACTACCTGATCGATACCAATGAATACCTGGTGACCCATGGCGGCCAGGGGATTCTGCTCGACCCGGGCGGCGCCGAAGTGTTCCCGGCGGTTTTCTCGGCCTTGTCGTCGGAGTTCGATCCGTCGGCGTTGAGCGCCATTTTCGCCTCGCACCAGGACCCTGATATCTGTTCTTCACTGGCCCTGTGGCTCGAATTCAATCCGAAGATGCGTTGCTACGTCAGCTGGCTGTGGAGCAGCTTCATTCCGCATTTTGGTGGTACGGCAGAAACTTTCGTCTCGATGCCCGACGAAGGTGCCGACATCTCGCTTGACGGCCTGATGCTCAAGGCCATTCCGGCGCATTACCTGCATTCGTCGGGCAATTTGCACCTCTATGACAAGGTCGCCAAGGTGCTGTTTTCCGGTGACGTCGGCGCGGCCCTGTTGCCGCCGGGCGAAGATGGCCTGTTCGTGGAAAGTTTTGACAAGCACATTCGTCATGCCGAGGGTTTCCACCGCCGCTGGATGGGTTCCAACGAGGCCAAGCGCCGCTGGTGCGAGCGGGTTTCGCAAATGGAGATCGACATGCTCTGCCCGCAGCACGGGGCGATCTACCAGGGGGCTGATGTGCAGCGCTTCATCAACTGGTTCGACGATTTGCAGGTTGGCATCTGCGGCGGCTGATTGAACCGGATTTGATGGCGGTCAAGGTGCCGCTCGGGGGGCTACCCCGAGAATGGCTCATCCTTAGCCATTGAGCCGTCCATGACCACCATTCGCAGTTTCATGACCGACGATCATCGCCGTTGCGACGATCTTTTTGCCGAAGCCGAACAGGCTGTCGGCAAGGGCAGTTTCGACCTTGCCCGCGCCGCCTTCGGGCATTTTCATTCAGCCATGCTGGCGCACTTCGACAGCGAGGAAAAGACGCTTTTCCCGACCTTCGAAGCGAAGACCGGCATGCGCATGGGACCGACCCAGGTCATGCGCATGGAACACGAGCAACTGCGCAGCCTGCTCGACGATGCCGCCGAAGCCCTGAAGATGGCCAATGCCGAAGACTACCTCGGGCTGGCCGATACGCTGGTCATCATGATGCAGCAGCACAACATGAAGGAAGAGAACATGCTCTACCCGATGTGCGACCAGCATCTGACGGCTGAACTGCCGGCCATTCTCGAGCGGCTGGAAACGGAACTTTGCGAACAATGACCCACCCCAAGACCCCGCACGTTGTCGACGCCCGCTACATGGAGCCGCCCGGCCCCTTCGTGGCCACCATGGAAATGCTCGACACGCTGAAGGAGGGCGAGAAGATGCTGCTTTTGCTCTTCCGCGAGCCGCACCCGCTCTACAAGGTGCTGCGCCAGAATGGCCACAATTACGAAACCGAGTTGCTGCCCGACGGCACCTTCGAAATCCTGATTTCACGCTAGACCAGCGGTTTTTCCGACAATTCAGGTTCCATTCAAGCGATGCTGGCCTTCGAAAACGCACCGCCCTTCGCCGCGCCGCTGCGCTTCTTTCTGACCGCGCCGCTCTTTGCAGCACTGGCCGGCCTGCTCGTCGCCTTCGAAGGGCCGGATATCTTCGCCTCGCGGTGGACGCCCGGCGCCCTGGCGGCGACGCATCTGATCACCATCGGCTTCATGCTGCAGGTCATGCTCGGCGCGCTCATCCAGATTCTGCCAGTGGTCGCCGGTGCTAGCCTGAAACGGCCGGTGGCCGTAGCCCGCGTCGTCCATGTCGGCCTCACGGTCGGGGCGCTCCTGCTGGCTGCCGGGTTCTTTTTCGGGGCACCTGCGCTGCTCGGCATCGCGGCCCTGACGCTCGGTCTGAGCATGCTGTTCTTCCTGGCGGTAACCGTCAGCGCCCTGATCGCCGTCCCGACAACCAGCCCGACCATCCGCGGCATCAAGGTCGCGCTGTTCGGCTTGTCCGGTGTCGTCGGGCTCGGCGTCGTTCTGGCACTGGCGCTGGCCTATGGCTGGCCATTGCCCCTCATGGCGCTGGCTGACCTGCACGCCGGTTGGGGGCTGGGCGGCTGGGCCGGTGTCCTGCTGGCGGCCATGGCCTACGTCGTGGTGCCGATGTTCCAGTTGACGCCCGGCTACCCGGCGCGCGCCAGCTGGTGGTTCCCGCTCTTCATGCTGCTCATGCTGCTGCTGTGGAGCATCGGCGTGCTCGGCGACTGGTCACTGCTCGTCCGCCTCGGCCAGCTTGGCGCGGCATTGGCCGGCATGGCCTTCGCCGGGCTGACCCTGCGCCTGCAGGGGCAGCGGCGGCGGGCGCGGCCGGATGCCACCTACCGCTACTGGCAGCTCGGTTTGATACTTTCCATTTTTGGGCTGTTTTTCCTGTTGACCGTGGCAATCCGGCCGGCGCTGGCTGACATCGATGGCTGGACCCTCATGTTCGGTGTTTTGCTCATTGCCGGCGGATTCATCCCCTTCATCACCGGCATGCTCTACAAGATCGTTCCCTTTTTATCCTGGACGCACCTGCAGACTTGCGGCCAGGCCAAGGTGCCGGCCCCGGCCATGAACAAGATTCTCGCCGAACCCGCCATGCACCGGCAGTTGCTGGCTTACGCCGCCGCCCTGGCTCTGCTTCTCGCCGCCATCGTCATCCCGGCCTGGCTGGCCCGACCAGCCGGGCTGGCTTTTGCCGTGGCCAATGGCTGGCTGTGGTGGAATCTGGCCGGTGCCATCGGGCGCTATCGTCACCATCAGGCAGACATCGAGGCCAAACTCGCCGCCAAGCTGACGGCGCCATGAGCTATCTCGCCCTCAAACATCTGCACGTTACCTGCGTCGTGCTCAGTGGCCTGGGTTTTGGCCTGCGTGGCTGGTGGATGCTGCGCGAATCGCCGCTGCGCCAGCACCGCCTGACGCGCATCCTGCCCCACATCGTCGATACGCTGCTGCTCGGCAGCGCGCTGACCATGGCCTGGCTGAGCGGCCAGTACCCGTTTGTGAACGGCTGGCTGACCGCCAAGCTCTTCGGCCTGCTCGCCTACATTTTGTTCGGCATGATGGCGCTCAAGCGCGGCCGAACCAAGTCAATCCGGACGCGCTACCTCGGGTTGGCCGTGCTGGCCTACGGCTACATCGTCAGTGTGGCACTGACGCGTAGCCCGCTGCTCGGCCTCTAGCCCTACATCCGTCCCAGCTTGCGGTACAGCGTGTTGCGGCTGATGCCGAGCTGGCGCGCGGCTGACGAGATGTTGCCGCCAGCGGCGTCGAGGGCGCGCATCGCGGCCTGACGACTGATCGCATCCATGCTGTTGGCACCTTCGAGCGGCGCTGCTGCCCACGGGTCGAAGCCTTGCGGCGCGTTGGGGGGGCTGGCGATGATGGTTTCGAACAGTTCTTCCGGCAGATGGCTTTCGTTGATGACGGCTTCGTCGTCGTCGAGTAGCGCGATGGCGACGCGGATAACGTTGAACAGCTGGCGGATGTTGCCCGGCCAGGCATAGTTCTCAATGGCGTGCTGGGCCTTTTCGGAGAAACGGACCTGCAGGCTGCGGTTCGTCGTTTCCGAGGCGGCGATCTTGGTGACCAGGGCGCGAATGTCGGTGCGCTCGCGCAGGGCTGGCATGGTGACGCTCATGCCGTTGAGCCGGTAATAAAGGTCTTCGCGGAAGGCGCCACGGGCGACTTCTTCGCGCAATTTTCGGTGGGTGGCGCAGACCAGCGAAATATCGACCTGGATCGCCCGTGTGCTGCCCAGCGGCGTGACGCAACGTTCCTGCAGCACGCGCAGCAGTCGGGCCTGCAGGTTGAGCGGCATGTCGCCGATTTCGTCGAGGAAGAGGGTACCCCCGTGCGCCTGCTGGATCTTGCCCGGGGCGCCTTCCTTGCGGGCGCCGGTGAAGGCGCCGCCCTGGTAGCCGAAGAGTTCGGATTCGATGAGTGTTTCCGGGATCGACGCGCAGTTGAGGGCAACAAAGGGGCCGGTGCTGCGCGGGCCGCTGTTGTGGAAGCCCTTGGCGAACATTTCCTTGCCGGCACCCGATTCGCCCTGGATGAGGATGGGAATGTCCTTGCCGAGGATGCGTCGGGCGCGCTCGATGGCGGCCTGCAGGCGGGCATCGCCGGTGTTCAGCGTGTCGAGCGTCGGGCCGGAAGGGGCGGCGGCTTCGGGCCGGCGCGGGGCGCGGATGGCGGCCGGTTCGTCGTACACCCGGCCGGCCATGGCGAGCGGCGGCAACTGGCCGCGCAGTTGGACGTGCAGGGATTTGCCATTGACGTTGATCTCGTAGCTGCCGAATGGCGTATGGCGCAGACGGTCGACAAGCGCCGACAGGTTGCTTTCGAAAACCATCGAAAAGTCGCGGCGCACGGCGTCTACCTGGCGGATGCCAAGCAGTTCGGTGCCGTTGCGATTCATGGCCAGCACCTGGCCGTCCGGCGAAACGGCAGCGATGCCTTCCTTCGGGCTGCCTAGGTAGTCGGCACGGTGGTGGAAGCAGACGAGGATGTCGCGGGTGTGGACCGATTCAAAGAGGCGCCGCTCGACGATGGCCGAGGACATGCGGACCAGGCCCAGCGTGTGGCGCTGGTAGCTGCGGTAATCGCCGGAAATGTCGAGAACGCCGATCAGCCGGCCGTCCGGCCCGAAGATGGGGCTGGCGCAGCAGGTCAGGAAACTGTTGTGTTCGAGGAAGTGCTCGCCGCCGAGGATGGAGACGGGGCTTTCTTCGGACAGGGCGGTACCGATGGCATTGGTGCCGCGCAGGTTCTCGTCCCACGAAGCGCCGGCCGACAGCGCAACGCGGTCGGCGCGGTTGACGAAGTCGGCATCGCCAACGGTTTCGAGGAGCAGACCGTTGGCGTCGGCAAGAATGACCATGCTGCCGGATTCGCGGATCTGCTCGTAAACATGCTCCATGATCGGCCGGCCTTGGGCGAGCAGGAGGCGATTGCGGTCCTGCTCGGTTTTCAGGGCGACGCGGTCCATGGCATCGACGGCCGGAATGGCGTGGGCTTCGCCCAGCCCGAAGCGCCGGCAACGTTCCCACGAACGGACGATCACCGGATCGATCAAACCATCGGGCAGGCTGCCCTGATCAAAAAACAGCTGTCGTGCCTGTTCCAGGCGCTGGCCGTGAATTTCGGCCACTAATTGAATCTGTCCCATCTCTCCTCCGGCGTCTTCTCTAACTCTATTTATAGTTTTATTGCTTCATAACGTAACACCTGCCCTTTTTATTAGCAATGAAGCGAGCAGTGCGCTACACCTTTCAGCAAATGCCGTGCCATGCACTGGCAAATGTTGCCATTTTTGCGCAGTCTCCGCTGAAAGCCGCCAGCAAAGGGATTTTGCGGTTTGCCCGGCGAGCTGGCACAGGGTTTGCAGATGCCTTGTCACAAAGGCAGTACCCCGCAATCAAACAAGGAGACATTGTGAAACATCCCTTCCGACAACTCGGTGCTGTTGCCGCAGCCCTTCTCATTTGCACGGCCGCGTCCCAGGTTTTCGCCCACGGTGACGTCGTGCCGCAGGCCGTCGATACGACCGGCCTGAAAAACCTGGGCGCCGATTTCCTGCCGAGCAATCCTTACCGCAAGGATAAGACCGCGATTCGCATTGGAGATTCCGCCTTTAACCAGAACTGTGCCCGCTGCCACGGCCTGGGCGCCATCTCCGGCGGTATTGCCCCCGATCTGCGTTTCCTGCCGCTCGGCGACGAAGGCGACGAGGTTTTCCTGCAGCGCATCCGCAAGGGCGCTGTGCGCGACGGCCGTGTTTACATGCCGCCGTTCGAAGGTACACTGAGTCAGGAGGCCATGTGGGCCATCCGCACCTGGTTGGAAACTGTCCATGAAGAATGATCGTCGTCTCTGGTTGAAGGCGCTGGCCGCGCTGCCCATGGCTGCAGCTTTGCCGGCCATGGCCGATGGCTTCGAAGATATCCGTCAGCGCGGTCGTCTGCGCGTTGCGGTCTATAACGACTTCGCGCCGTACTCGATGGCGGGCGGCAAGGGCATCGATGCCGACATCGCCCGGGCGCTCGCCGCCAAGATCGGTCTGACGGCCGAAGTCGTCGGCTACAACGCCGACGAGGACATGAACGACGACCTGCGCAACATGGTTTGGAAGGGCCATTATCTGGGCACCCAGCCGTCCGACGTCATGATGCACGTGCCAGTCGACGAATATCTGGCGCGCGCCAACGACAAGGTCCGCATTTTTGGCGCCTATCACGTCGAAACGCTGGCCCTGGCGCGCAATCCGGAACGTGTGCCGAAGGCGCTCGCAGGCTCGGCGGCCGTTGCGCTGGAAATTTTCACGCGCGAAAAGATCGGTGTTGAAACCACCTCGCTGGCTGACTCCTTCCTGCTGGGCGTGCTGAATGGCCGCTTGCGCGAGAACGTCGTGCATTTCAAGACGGTGGCCGATGCCGCCAAGGGTATGGCCGATGGCAAGGTGGCGGCGGTGCTCGGCTCGCGTGCCGAACTTGAAGCAGCGACCAAGGGGCAGGGCAATGTCGTTCTCGACAGCCCGAAATTCGCCGAACTGAAGGTCGACAGCTGGCCGCTCGGCATGGCAGTCAAGGTCGAGGATCAGGCGCTGGCCGAAGCCCTCGGGCGCGCCATGGCGGAACTGAAGAACGACGGCACCATCGCCGGCATCTTCAAACGTCACGGCATTACCCATCAGGCGAGCTGACGATGTCCCCCAAACGCCTTCTGGCTGTACTGTTTGCGGTGTTTTCCGGCGCTGTTCTGGCCGGGCCGATGGCCTATGTGCCCAATGAAAAGACGGCCACGCTGAGCATCATCGACACCGCTACCGACCAGCGCGTCGGCGACTTTCCCGTCGGCGAACGGCCGCGCGGCATTGCCAGCGGGGCGGGGCAGGTTTATCTGACGGATGGCAAGACGGGCAGCCTGCTCGTTGTTGACGGCGCTTCCGGCAAATTGCTGAAGACCGTCAAGGTCGGTGATTCGCCTGAAGGCGTGAGCCTTTCGGCCGACGGTACGCGGCTTGCCGTGGCTGTCGAGGACGACAACAGCGTTGTCCTGCTCGCCGCGCCGCAGGGCAAGGAGCTGGCGCGCATCAAGGTGCAGGGCAAGAACCCGGAACACGCCGTGTTCAGCCCGGACGGCCGCTGGCTTTATGTGAGCGCAGAGGAGGCGGAGCAGGTCGATGTGGTCGACGTCAAGGCGCGCAAACAGGTGGCCAGCATTGCGGTCGGCAAGCGGCCGCGCGGCATCGGCTTCCTGCCCGACGGTAGCCGGGCCTATGTGGCCAGCGAAATGGCCGGCAAGGTGTACGCCATCGACGTTGCCGAGCGCCGCGTCATCGCTGAAATCACTGCCGGCCAGTATCCGAACGGGATCGCCGTGCATCCGGACGGCAAGCGGATCTTCGTTTCCAACGGGCGCGACCCGTCGGTGATGGCTATCGATGTTGCCAGCAATGCCGTCGTCGCCACTGTCGAAGTCGGCAAACGCCCGTGGAACATGGCGATCACGCCAGACGGCGCCAAGCTTTACGTCGCCAATGGCCGTTCCGGCACTGTTTCCGTCATCGATACCGCCAGCTTCAAGAAGCTCTCTGATATCGAAGTCGGCGAATTGCCCTGGGGTGTGAGCATCCGATGAGCGCGCAACGCTACACATTACCGGCCATCGTGCTGCACTGGGCGCAGGCCATCGTCGTGATCTGGCTGCTCTGGCTGGGCTGGACCATGGTCGATCTGCCCAAGGGCGCTGAGCGCAGCGCCGCCT
This sequence comes from Azonexaceae bacterium, assembly GCA_013335535.1. GTDB lineage: Bacteria > Pseudomonadota > Gammaproteobacteria > Burkholderiales > Rhodocyclaceae > Azonexus. The sequence goes on along the minus strand of JAAXVL010000010.1, from coordinate 132,654 downwards.
ACGGCCTGCACAAATCGCTCGGCCTGCTCGCGCTGCTCCTCATCGTTGCCCGCCTCGCCTGGCGCCGTGGTCATCCAGCCCCAAAGCCGCTGGCCACCGGCTGGGAAGCCAAACTGGCCACGGCGGTTCATCACGCGCTCTACGCCCTGTTGTTCATGGCGCCGCTGGCCGGCTTCCTCGCCTCGTCCTTCACGCCCTACGCCATCAAGTTCTTCGGCATCGAACTGCCCAGGATGGGCTGGCCCGACGAGTCGCTCAACGGCGCTTTCAAACTGGCACACGTCGCCTTCGTCTGGGGCCTCGCTGGCCTCATCGCCCTGCACATCGCCGGCGCGCTCAAACACTTGTTCAACCGTGACGGCACCTTGCAACGCATGTTGCCCGGTGGGCTGTTCAAAAACTGAACAACTGCTCCACGACGGAGCAAGGTGCTCTGACCAAAGTAATAGTCGTTGCCACGGTCAACCGGGAAAAACAGCCAAAATTGAAATTAAACGCCACCGCAGCCTATGCCGTGTAAAAACGCCACTATTGCTGTGTGAGTGAGTCATGGCAAGGATTTCGGCATAGTAAGCCTACTAATCGGACAAAGAGATCTACGGCCCATTTGCGCACTCAATCTGTGATCCCCGAATGTGCGTTGAGGTTAAGCGTTGTCCGATTGGAAATTTGGGCGACCGACGGGACATCGGCCAAAGCCGATCCTGGACATCATCCGAAAGCCCGGCGGTATTGGGGCGGTTACCCGCCGCTTGAAGATTTCAAAAGCGGCCATTCAGGGTAACGCTACGCCAAGCGAAAGCTACTGTTTGCTGGGCTAAGGTATCCCCACAGGACTGAACGCTTTAGTGCCGCCCTATGAAGCGAGATCAAAGATCAGGCAAGTGGTGGTCGCATGGGCATAGAGTTTGCCATCCGGTCCGACCAGCCGGGCTTCTGCGGTCGCCACCTGGCGGCCGCCGTGGACCAGCCGTGCTTCCGCGCGCACCAGCGGAACGGCGTTGGTGAGAGCGCGGACAATGTTGAGCTTCAGTTCCAGGGTGGTGTAGGCCCTGCCCGCCGATAGCGTGGAATGCACGGCGCATCCCAGGGCGCTGTCGAGCATGGTTGCGAACCAGCCGCCGTGCACCGTGCCCATCGGGTTGTAATGACTGAACCCTGGCTGCCCCTGAAACACCGCGAATCCGGGCTCGATGCGAAGCAGGGTGAAGTCGAGGGTGACGGCCATTGGCGGGGGAGGAATTTCCCCGGCGAGCAGCGCCTGAAACACCGCCAATCCGGAGCGTCCGGCGATTTGGGCAGGCGTGGCCAAGCCGGGAGCCTTCTGCAAGCGGGCGCGTACGGCCGCTTCCTCGGCCCGCCAGCGGGCAAGCGTGTCTTCAGGATTCATCGCGTCGGTTGGTGCTGTCATGGGGCCACTCCTTACTGTGGATATTCGTTGTGAGCGTTTGACCGACTCGCTCATCCATTCATCGCTTGCGACATGAAGGCCTGGTGCAGCCAGCGCGGCGTCGCCCAGGTCAGGATCACCAGGGCCTTGTTCGCCCAGCCCGCCACAACGCTGATGCGTCCGGCCTGCAAGGCGCGAATACCGGCGCGCACGACGGGCGCCGGCTGCATCATCAACAGCTTCAATGCGGGCGTCAGCCTCTGCTGCGCGGCGGTGGCGAAGCCGGTATCCGACATGCCGGGACACAGCGTCGTCACGGTAACGCCATCGCGCTTGAGTTCGCGATGCAACGCTTCACCCAGACGCAACACGTAGGCCTTGGCGGCGGCATAGACGGCGAAGTTCTGCACGCCCTGGTAGGCCAGCAGGCTGGCGACCAGCAGGACCTTCCCGCGTTTTCGCGCCCGCATGTCCTGGGCGAAGACATGGGTGACCGCAGTCAGGCTGGCCACATCGAGCTGCACCATGGCCAGGGTTGCGTCCAACGGGCTGTCCACGAAAGGGCCTTGCAATCCATGACCGGCATTGTTGATCAGGATTTCAATGGCAATGCCGCGCTCGCGGAGGCGCCGATGCAGTTGGGTGATCGCTTCAATATCGGAGAGATCGACCTGCTCGACCGCGATTTCGACGCGGTATTGCCGGCGCAGCGTCTCGGCAAGTGCTTCCAGGCGGTCCAGCCGGCGCGCCACGAGGACCAGCGAGTGACCTTGTTCGGCATATTGGCGGGCGAATTCCTCGCCGAAGCCGCTCGATGCGCCCGTGATGAGTACCCATGAATTATTGGTTGAGGTCATTTTACTTACCTGTTTTCGTTGGTGGAGGGCTTGATGGTGTTTGTCGATGGGGTATCCCAGCCGCCGCCCAAGGCCCGAAAGGAGGCGATGGCGGCACGCGCCGCCTCGGTTTGTGCCTGGGCCTTGGCATCGCGCGCCTGCAGCAGGTTGCCGTCGGCATCGAGCACCTCGATCAGGCTGACGACGCCGCCCTGATAGGCGGCAAACGAGTTTTCGCGCGCCCTGGCAAACGACGCCTCACCCCGGGTCAGGATGCCAACCTGGGCCTCGCGGTTGACCAGGGCGGAGAAGGCGTTCTCGACATCCTCGGTCGCCCGCAATACGGCCAGCCGGTAGGCCGCCAGGGCTTCGGCCTCCTGGCCGCGCGCGGCAGCGATCTGCGCGTCGACACGGCCGAAGTCGAACAGCCGCCAGCGCAGCCCGAGCACGCCCTGGGCCTGGCTGGCGCCCCCGGTGAACAGGTTGCCGCTGGCGATTGCGGTGGCGCTGCCGAGCAGCGCGCCGAGCGAGAACTTCGGGTAATACTCCGCGACTGCCACGCCGATGCGCGCATTGGCCGCAGCCAGACGGCGTTCGGCGGCAATGAGGTCCGGCCGGCGGCGCCGCATCTCGGCCGGGGTGCCGGTCTCGGCCATGGCCGGCGCGGCCGGGATCGGCTTCACCGGCGCCAGTTCGGCGCGATGGGTTCCCGGCTGCACGCCGAGCAGCACGTCGAGCGCGTTCATCGCCGAATCGAGGCCGGCGTCGAGGACGGGAATCTGTGCCTCGGCCTGGGTCAGCGAACCCTCAGCCTGGTTCTTCTGGAGTTCGGCGGCGATTCCCTTCTCGTATTGGAGCTGGATCATGGCGAGCAAGCGGCGTCGGGTCTCGACCTGCTGTTGGGCAATCGCAATGCGCGCCTGCAGGCCACGGATCATGACGTACACGTCCGCGGTCTGCGCGGCGATGGCCAGCCGTGTCGCCGCAACGCCAGCTTCGGACGCCTCGTATTCGGCGCGGGCAGTCTCCCGCCATCGCTGCAGACCGCCGAACAGGTCGATCTCCCAACTCGCCCCGAGATTGGCCTCGTAAGCGCCGCCCCAGCGGTCGAAGCCGGGCCTGCTATTGAGCACCTGCCCGAGCGGTGTCTCCACCGACAGGTAGCCTCGCCCGGCGCTCGCACTCACATTGCCCGCGGGCAACAAGGCCGCATCGGCGTAGCGCAATGCCGCCCGCGACTGGGCGAGGCGCGCCGTAGCCTGGGCGATGTCTAGATTCTGCTCGAGTGCAAGAGCAACATAGTGCGCGAGCAAAGCATCGTCAAAGGCGGCCCACCAGCGTTGCAGGTCTGCCTTGCCTTGCACCGAACGTTGCTCGACGCCCTTCTGCCCGACAAAGGTCGATGTCAGCTCGACCAGGGGAGGCTGGTAGTCGGGGCCGACAGCGCAGCCCGACAAGATGCCGGCACCCAAAAGTAGAGCAAGAGAGCGGGGATGGGGAAACATGGGAGTCCTTCGGGGTTTGGTTTGCGGAAGTGACTATAACCCAAATTAGTCACTGGTTGTCAACCAGCGGCAAACGCGGTATTGTTTTCCCATGAGCGAAATCGAATCTTCCACCCCCCAGGCCCGCGGCCCCATCGACCATAGCGTTCGCGACCAGATCGTCGAGGCGGCCGAGGCGCACTTCAGCCACTACGGCTACGACAAGACCACGGTCTCCGACCTGGCCAAGGCGATAGGCTTTTCCAAGGCTTATATCTACAAGTTCTTCGATTCCAAGCAGGCGATCGGCGAAGCCATCTGCAGCAAGACCTTGAACACCATCCTCGCCGCAGTCGATGAAGCAGTTGCCGGCGCCAGTACGCCGACGGAGAAATTCCGTCGATTATTCAAGGCTATGGTGGCTACGAGCGTGGAACTCTTCTTCAACGACCGCAAGCTGTATGACATTGCCGCGCATTCCGCCGGCGAGGGTTGGCCGTCCGCCGTTGCCTACGGACAGCGCATTCGGCAGACCCTGACAGAGATCGTCCGTGAAGGGCGGGAAGTGGGCGAGTTCGAGCGCAAGACACCGCTCGACGAGACGGCGCATGCGATCTATCTCGTCATGCTGCCCTTTGCCAATCCGTTGCTGCTCCAGTACAACCTCGACCGCGTCGATGAGGCGCCCACGCAGCTTTCGAATCTCGTGCTGCGTAGCCTAGCCCCCTAGAACGCTGTCTGGGCAATAAGTGACTATTGACAATAATAGTCACTAGATAGAAGATGAAGGCCTTCGCATTAATGGAGGTCGTCATGTTTCAGCGCCGCAATATTCCCTTCCTCGCCGTCGTCGGTCTGTTGCCTGTCGCCTTGGCAGCCTGCAGCGATGCCACTTCTTCACTCGATCCGCGGACCCAGGCGCCACTCGTCCGGGTCGCACCGGTTGCCAGCGCCACCCAGTCCGAGCCTACGTTCAGCGGCGTCATCGCGGCACGGGTGCAGAGCGACCTGGGTTTTCGCGTTCCGGGCAAAATTCTGGAGCGCCTGGTCGATGCTGGCCAGACCGTCAAGCGCGGTCAGGCACTGATGCGCATAGACCCCACCGACTTGCGGCTCGCCACGCATGCCCGCGACGAGGCCGTTGCCGCCGCCACGGCGCGCGCGCGCCAGACCGCCGAGGATGAGGCGCGCTACCGCGATCTCGTCGCGGCGGGCGCAGTGTCGGCTTCCGCCTACGACAAGATCAAGGCGGCCGCCGATTCGGCACGGGCCGAGCTCAAGGCGGCCCAGGCCCAGGCCGACGTGGCCCACAACGAAACGGGTTATGCCGTCCTGCTCGCCGATGCGGACGGGGTCGTCGTCGATACCCTGGCCGAGCCGGGCCAGGTGGTCGGCGCTGGCCAGGTCGTCGTTCGCGTGGCGCACGCCGGGCGCCGCGAAGCGCTCATTGCGCTCCCCGAAAACCTGCGTCCGGCAATCGGCTCCGCGGGGCGCGCCACCTTGTATGGCAGCGGGCTGACCGGCGCCGCGAAACTGCGTCAGTTGTCGGATGCCGCCAACCCACAGACACGTACTTTCGAGGGGCGCTACGTACTGGAGGGCCAACTGGCCGCCGCGCCGCTCGGCTCGACCGTTTCCATCGAAATTCAAAGCAGCCGCGCCACCCCGGTGCTCCAGATTCCTGTCAGCGCGCTCTTCGATCAGGGCAAGGGGCCCGGCGTCTGGCTGGTCAAAGGTCAGGAGGAGCAAGGACAGGGGCTTCAGGCAAGCTGGCGCGCCGTGCAGGTAGCCGGCCTCAGCAGTGAATCCGCTGCGATCAGCGGAGGGCTGGCGACGGGTGATCGTGTCGTCGTGCTCGGCGCCCATCTGCTGCACGAAGGCGAGGCGGTTCGACTGGCTGACGGCGCGCCCGGCGCAGCGGCAAACGGTGGGGCACCGAAATGAGTGCTTTCAACCTCTCCGCCCTCGCCGTCCGCGAGCGCCCGGTCACCCTGTTCCTGATGCTGGCGATCTTCATCGCCGGCATCATCGCCTTCCTGACCTTGGGTCGAGCCGAGGACCCGGCTTTTACCATCAAGCAGATGACCGTGATCACCGCCTGGCCCGGCGCGACCGCCAAGGAGATGGAAGAACTGGTCGCCGAACCGCTGGAAAAGCGCATGCAGGAGCTGCGCTGGTATGACCGGACCGAGACCTTTACGCGGCCGGGGCTGGCTTTCACCACGGTCGTCCTGCTCGACAGCACGCCGCCGGCCGACGTCCCCGACCAGTTCTATCAGGCGCGCAAGAAGCTCGGCGACGAGGCGCTCAAACTGCCGCGCGGCGTCATCGGCCCGATGGTGAATGACGAATACGCCGACGTGACCTTTGCGCTCTACGCCTTGAAAGCCAAGGGCGAGCCGCATCGTCACCTGGTGCGCGACGCCGAGGTCATGCGTCAGCGTCTGCTGCACGTACCCGGCGTCAAGAAGGTGAACATCATCGGCGAGCAGGCGGAACGGATTTTCGTCGAGTTCTCGCATGACCGCCTGGCGACGCTGGGCGTCTCCCCGCGCGACCTCTTCGCCGCGCTCAACAGCCGCAATGTCATGACCCCGGCCGGCTCGATCGAAGCCAAGGGCCCGCAGGTCTTCATCCGGCTGGACGGCGCCATCGACGATCTGGAAGCGATCCGCAATACGCCGGTCGCGGCGCGCGGCCGGACGCTAAAGTTCGGCGACATCGCCGAGGTGAAGCGCGGCTACGAAGACCCGGCCACCTTCCTGATTCGCAACAACGGCGAACCGACCTTGCTGCTCGGCGTGGTCATGCGCGAGGGCTGGAACGGCCTCAATCTGGGCAAGGCGCTGGAGGCGGAAGCGGCGGCGATCAACGCCGAAATGCCGCTCGGCATGAGCCTGTCCAAGGTAACGGACCAGGCAGTCAATATCCATTCCGCCATCGGCGAGTTCATGGTCAAGTTCATGGTCGCCCTCGGCGTCGTGATCCTGGTCGGCTTCCTGAGCATGGGCTGGCGCGCCGGCATCGTGGTTGCGGCTGCTGTTCCACTGACCCTCGCTGCTGTCTTCATCATCATGGCGGCGACCGGCAAGAATTTCGACCGCATCACACTCGGCTCCTTGATCCTGGCCCTCGGGCTGCTGGTCGACGACGTGATCATCGCCATCGAGATGATGGTCGTGAAGATGGAGGAAGGCTACGACCGCATCCGCGCCGCCGCCTATGCCTGGAGCCACACCGCCGCGCCGATGCTGGCCGGTACGCTGGTGACGGCGATCGGCTTCATGCCCAACGGCTTTGCCAAGTCGACCGCCGGCGAGTACACCAGCAACATGTTCTGGATCGTCGGCACGGCCTTGATCGCCTCGTGGATCGTTGCCGTCGTGTTCACACCCTACCTCGGGGTCAAGCTGCTGCCAAACTACGAGAAGCATGCGGGCGGGCACGGGGCTATCTACGGCACGCCGAACTACGAGCGCTTCCGCCGGCTGCTAGGCTGGGTGATCCGACGCAAATGGCTGGTCGCGGCAAGCGTGATCGGCGCCTTCGTGGTCGCGATTCTCGGCATGGGCGTGGTCAACAAGCAATTCTTCCCGACCTCCGACCGGCCGGAGGTGCTGGTCGAGGTGCAGATGCCGTATGGCACCTCGATCGCGCAAACCAGCGCCGCGACAGCCAAGGTCGAAGCCTGGCTGGCAGAGCAGCAGGAGGCCAGGGTCGTGACGTCCTACATCGGCCAGGGCGCGCCCCGCTTCTTCCTGGCGATGTCGCCTGAATTGCCCGATCCGTCCTTCGCCAAGATCGTCGTCCTGACGGGCGATGACAAGGAACGCGAAGCCCTCAAGTTCAGATTGCGCCAGGCGGCCGCCGACGGCTTGGCGCCCGAGGCGCGGGTGCGCGTGACCCAGATCGTCTTCGGCCCCCCGTCGCCGTTCCCCGTGGCCTTCCGCGTCATGGGGCCGGACCCGGACAAGCTGCGCGACATCGCAGCCGAGGTGCGTGGCGTCATGCAGGCCTCCGCCCAGATGCGGACGGTCAACACCGACTGGGGCGAGCGCGTGCCCGCACTGCACTTTTCGCTCGACCAGGATCGCCTGCAGAGCATCGGCCTGACGTCCAGCGATGTGGCCCAGCAACTGCAGTTCCTGCTGAGCGGCATCCCGATTACGGAAGTGCGCGAGGACATCCGTTCGGTGCAGGTCACGGCCAGATCGGGCGGCAACACGCGGCTCGATCCGGGCAGGATAGGCGACTTCACCCTGGTCGGCGCGGCCGGTCAAAAGATTCCGCTGTCACAGGTCGGCAAGGTTGATGTCCGCATGGAGGATCCCATCCTGCGCCGCCGCGACCGCACCCCAACCATCACCGTGCGTGGCGATATCGCCGAAGGCTTGCAGCCGCCGGATGTCTCCAGCGCTGTGTGGCAGGATCTGCAGCCGATCATTGCCAAACTGCCGGCCGGTTACCGGATCGAAATGGCCGGCGCCATCGAGGAGTCGGGCAAGGCCAATCGGGCCCTGGCGCCGGTCTTCCCGATCATGATCGCGCTGACCCTGATCACCATCATCTTCCAGGTCCGCTCGATCGCCGCGATGATGATGGTATTCGCCACCGCACCGCTCGGCCTGATCGGCGTCGTGCCGACGCTGTTGCTGTTCGGGCAGCCGTTCGGCATCAATGCGCTGGTCGGCCTGATTGCGCTGTCCGGCATCCTGATGCGCAACACGCTGATCCTGATCGGGCAGATCCGCGACAACATCGCGGATGGGTTGACGCCCTTCGACGCCGTCGTCGAGGCCACCGTGCAGCGTGCCCGCCCGGTCATACTCACCGCGCTTGCCGCGATGCTGGCGTTCATTCCGCTCACCCATTCGGTTTTCTGGGGAACGCTGGCCTATACGCTCATCGGCGGCACCTTCGCCGGGACGATCCTGACCCTGGTCTTCCTGCCGGCCTTGTACGCGATCTGGTTCAAGATAAAGCCAACGGCGGGAGACGGGCAAGCGGTTCCTGCGGTGCGGCCGGAACCGGTCGCGACCTAGCACCAGAAGTCAGTGCGCCGGCAGTCCGCTGCGGATTGCCGGCGTACCGCCACTATGGCTGCGTCCCACTGTACTCTTCAGGTATGGTCTGAGATATCGGTGCTTTGCTTCATAGAGTTCGTGGCGCTATGACTTTCGACGTCTGCTTTGAACCGAGCCGAGTAAGGAGGCTGCTGTTCACCAAGCTTTGGCACTAACTGGCAGGTTTCAGAGTGGAGAATCCGCTTAAATGGCTGCTCATCCACCGTTTCGAATTTCCGCTCCTGGCTGGTAGGGTGAGTTCGCTCTCACGGCAGTAAGCTACCACTCAACTTTTTGCCCAGGATGCCAACGGCGCCTTTGCGGCAACACCGCCCAACAGTCACTCTCGGCCAAGAACTGCCGGTCGAGGTTGCCTTTCAAGTTGAATTACCTGGGCCTCAGTTACCCCAGCTCAACGGCCGGTTTACGGCGAGCAAATGGCTGCCGTCATTGCCTCAACCCGGTCAGAAGCGGCCCCATGGATACTGTTCCAAAAAGCAGACATTGGCTCGGTGAAGTTGTCAGGATATTGATGTTGTTATACTGACAGTCAATATTCCGAATGATTTAAAGTCATGGGTTTAGGGCTACTAATCAAGCGTTACCAATATCAATTGGTATACAAACCCCAGCGTCCGTGTAAACACTGTCAGGCAACACACCAATGCATTGCGAGATGAATCAATTGAACCAGGCGGTTGGCCATTTGGTCCGCGAGTGGCAATCTCCGCCCCATCCGGGGCGAGAAATTCTTGAGGGGCGTTTTTGCCGTCTTGAACCCCTTGATGCGCGTCATGCCGAAAGCCTGTATTCCGCAAATAGCCTGGACGTTGAAGGAAGGAATTGGACCTATCTTCCGTATGGGCCATTCGAGACTCTGGCGGCCTTTCGCGCTTGGATTGAGCAGCAATGTTGCGGAAATGACCCGCAGTTTTATGCAATTATTGACCTTACAAGACAGGAAGCTGTAGGCGTCGCCAGCTATTTGCGAATTACGCCGAGTAGCGGCTCAATTGAAGTGGGACACATCAACTATTCGCCGTTACTTCAGCGTACTCCCGCAGCCACCGAGGCCATGTATCTCATGATGGCCAGGGCATTCGAGCTTGGTTATCGGCGCTATGAGTGGAAATGCGATGCATTAAATACTCCATCGCGCGCCGCGGCGCAGAGATTGGGGTTTTCTTTTGAGGGCGTTTTTCGGCAAGCGACAGTCGTCAAGGGAAGAAACCGCGATACAGCTTGGTATGCCGCAATTGATTGTGAATGGCCTGCTCTCAAAGAGGCGCTTTTACAGTGGCTTAGCCCCACTAACTTCAACGAGCAAGGAAACCAGAGGACCCGACTCTCGGCTTTGACAGCGCCAATCCTTAACCGACGCATTGTCGAGACAGGATTATGAAAAAGCATCTCGCCTACACGTTCCCGAACGTCCTCTTCCCTAATCCGCCAGGTACCGCTTTGGTGCGCTCGCACCAGGTGACGAATGACAGCTTCCGGGAAGCGAAACTACCACGACCGCTTTCCGGCGGCGAACCTGAAAAGTGGACCGACGTGTCCCACCCCTACCTTTGAAAGAAGGGGCTTACCGCATTGAAGTGCATAACGTTGCACCTAATTCAGCATTCGATCACCTCAAGGTGACAATGGCCTTGGTTAGCGGTGAGGCCAAATAACCGAAAGAAGAACGACTGCTATGGCCTAAAACAGCCATTGCTCTTGATCTGATAATTACTACTCAGAGCCGATGATCTTGACTGGCGAAATCGATTAAATCCCCTCAATTTGAATAAATCCATGCGCTACCAGGGAAAAATAACGAGCTGGAAGGACGATCAGGGCTTTGGCTTCATCACGCCCAACGGCGGCGGTGAGCAGGTCTTTCTGCACATCAAGGCCTTCGCCCGGCGGGGCAGGCGGCCGGTCGAGGGGGCGATCGTGACTTACGAGCTGGTGATGGATGCGAAGGGCCGGGCGCGGGCGGAAAGTGTGGCTTTTGTCGAGTCGACGCGGTCGCGAGTTGCTACTGGCGGTGGGAAAAGTTCCGGTAGCGGTTTGCCGATGCTGGCCGTGCTGTTTTTTGTTTTCGTCGGTGCTTGTGCGCTGGCCGGCAAGTTGCCCGTGGCGGTGGTCGGCCTGTACGTCGGGGCGAGCTTGCTGGCTTTTGCGGTCTATGCCTGGGACAAGTCGGCGGCACGAGGCGGGCACTGGCGGACGGCGGAAAGTACCTTGCACATGATCGCGCTGTTTGGCGGCTGGCCGGGGGCTTTGGTGGCGCAGCGCGTGCTGCGCCACAAGTCGAGCAAGGCCTCGTTTCAGAGGACGTTCTGGGCGACGGTACTGATCAATTGCGGGGTGCTGGCCTGGTCGCTGACGGCGAAGGGGGCGGGTGTGCTGCACTCGGTTTTGGCTGGGGTGGCCTGAGGGGCACTGGCGCCGAAGACGCCTCTGTTCTGGCCCCGCTCGCGCTGTCGGCTATCCCGGATTCAGCGCGAATTCATGGCCTGTTCGCTTTGCATGGCGGCCTTCAGATCGGTGATCAGATCCTCAATGTTGCGCTGGGCGTCGTAAAACTCCAGGTCGCCATCGTCACTTTCCAGAACGACGTTGGGTTCGTCGCCATGCAGCGGCACCTGGACGTGCACGCCCTTGGTGAAAACGATCATGCCGTCCTCCCGTTTCGACGGTTCGCTCAGGGCGACGGGCGTAAATCCGAGCTTGTTCAGTTTTTCGGCTAGGGCTTGGGCGTTCATGTTTTTCCTTTCGGATAGTGGGGCGAAGCCTGATGATGGCTGCCCCCTGCGGATAAAAAGTCGGTAGTGGTCCGGGCTGGATTATTTCTGGACGACGGACCAGATGAAGGCCTGGACGTCGATCAGGTCGCGCGGCATCAGGCCTTCTTCAAGCAGATTGGTGCGGACGTAGCTGTACAGCCGGGTGACAGCGTCGTAGGTCTTCCAGTTCGGCTCGGGCTTGTAGTTGATCCGCCAGCAAAGTGCCTTGGCGGCATTCTGGATGACGGTCGGCTTGATGAAGGCCGATTGCTGCGGGTGGCGGATGAAGCTGAACAGCGTGGCGTACTGCCATTTGTTCAGTTCCAGGATGCCGAGCGTGCGCAGGAAATGCTTGAAGCGCGCTTCTTCGGTTTCGGTGCCGTAGAGCAGGTCGGCCAGGGCCAGCGAGAAGAGCTTTTGGCAGGCGGGCAGTTCGAGTGCTTCGTGGAGTGCCTTGCGTTCGCTCTTGGTCAGCAGGTTGGTGCTGGATTCGACGTGCCGGGCTCGATCGCAGACGGCGTCGAAGTTGCTGTCGGCAATGAGCCGGGACAGCTCGTCCTGGCTGAGCAGCTGGGCGCACATCTTTTGCCCGCGCATGTTGGCTTCGCGCACGGATTTGATGAAATCAGCGTCCTCGAAGCCGTTCGGGTATTTCGCCATGAAGCGATCAATCGCCATGGGGATGGTGACATAGCTGTCGCCAACAATTTGCGAGGTCTCGATCAGGTTGTCGAGCAGGCGGTGTTTCGAGGCAGCCCCTTCGGCTTTCTCGAGTTTGATGAAGGAGCGTGAAAGCCGCTTGCGGCCGGCGCCGACAAAAAATACATCGAGATTGTCGGGGGTTGCGCTAAGCACTTTGCCCAGACCCCATTCCTGCTGGTTGGGGTGCGTCACGCGATCGCCTGTGGTTAGGGTGCTCATCTTGCTCTCCGCTTCTTTTACCGGAAAAAGCGGCCAATTTTATCATGGGCTCCGAAATGCAGACCCGATTCGATAATTTGTTGCGTCTCCCGGCCTCTGTCGAGGCAAGCCGGGATTTCAATTTTGGCCGTTTTTTCCGGTTGACCGTGGAATTGGCCTGATCGAGGTCATTCCCGTGCTTATTCGTCGCCCCTGGCGCCAGCAACCCCCCTGCGCAGCCGCCATTCGAACGTCACCATGCCGAGCAGCATGGCGATGACGAAGACGATGCCGGGTTGGTAGCCGGCGCCGAGGCCGACGACGGCGGGGCCAGGGCAGAAGCCGGATAGCCCCCAGCCGACGCCGAACAGGGCGCTGCCGATGAGCAGCCGGCGGTCGATGCTCTGCAAACTGTTGTCGGGCATGGCGGCGCCGAGCCAGCTGGTGGTGCGCTGGCGCGCCCAGGCAAACGGAACAAGGGCAACGCCGCAGGCGCCAGCCATGACGAGCGCCAGCGAGGGGTCCCACTGGCCGGCGAGGTCGAGAAAGCCCTTGACCTTGCCAGGGTTGCTCATGCCGGAGGCGATCAGGCCGAAACCGAAGATCAGCCCGCTGAGCAGGGCGACGAGTGTTTTTGCCATGTCAGTTCCCCAGAATGTGCCGCACGACAAAAACGGTCAGGAAGCCGAAGGCCATGAAGACGAGCACGGCAGCAAGCGAACGGACCGACAGGCGGGCCAGGCCGCAGACGCCGTGGCCACTCGTGCAGCCGTTGGCGAGCCGGGTGCCGATGCCGACGAGCAGGCCGCCGAGGATCAACGCCCCCCAGCCGGCGCCGTCTTCCGGCGTGAAACTGGGCAGCGGCAGGCCGCCGGGCATGAGGATGGCCCACAGCGCCGGGGCGAAGAGCAGGCCGGCGACGAAGGCGGCCTGCCATGGCGTATCGTTCTCGTCCAGACGCAGCAGGCCGCCCAGGATGCCGCTGACGCCGGCAATCCGGCCATTGGCCAGGAGCAGTAGCGAAGCGGCCAGGCCGATCAGGGCGCCGCCGGTCAGGGCGCTCCACGGGGAGAAATGGTTCCAGTCGATGATCATGGGTCTGCGGTGGGCTGGTTTACAAAAAAAGCCCCGGGCTGGCGGCGCAGCCGGGGGCGAGATGATCGCAGGTCGGTGTCAGTATTTCCAGCCGTAGGCGATCCCGAGGACGTTTTCCTGCAGGTGGATGTCGGCCCGGCCGCCGGCGTAGGCGGCGGGGATGGCGCCGCTCACGGTTTCCTTGAAGGCGTGGGTGTAGGCCACGCTCAGTTCGCCGTTCTTGCTCGGTTTCCAGGTGGCGCCCAGGCTCAGGTGGTCCTGTACGACGCCGGGGGCGAGGATGTTGAGGAATACCTGGTCAGACGGAATCGGCTGGGTGGCGTGGCTGTAGCCGGCGCGTAGCGTGAGGTCGGGATTGAGCTCGAAGCTGGCGCCGATCTTGACGGTTGTCACGTCCTTCCAGCCGAAACCGGGGCCGTTCGACGAACCGAACTGACTGCCAGTGACCAGCGGATTGCCCACCGACTTGACGTCGCTGTATTTGATGAGCTGCACGTCGGCGGCCAGCGTCAGTTGCCGGGTAGCCTGCCAGGCCAGGCCGAGGCCGTAGTTGGCCGGCACGTCGAAGCCGCCCTGTTCGGCGAAGAGGCCCTTGTACTTGTCGAAATTGCTCGTCTTGGTCTTGCTGGAATAGGTGGCGCCGACGGTCAGCGAGGGCGTCAGCTTGCCGGTGTAGCCGATGCGCACACCCGCACCGTAGGATGTGTCGGTGCCGCGGTCGGAAAAATCGGCCGGCGATTCGGAATTGCCGCCGCCGGCGAAGATGCCGATGCCCTTGGCCTCGAAGCGCTGGTAGGCGAGATTGAGGGCGAGGCCGACGGCGTGGTCCGGGGTGATCTTGAAGGCGACGTTGGGCGAGACGAAGAGCTGTTCGAGATTGACCCCGGCCGAGCCGGTGGCGCCGAAGGACGCCCACGGGTTGCGGCCGTAGTCGGTGTTCATGCCACCATTGCCATAGACCGCGACGCCGACCGCCCACTGCTGGTTCAGCTGCTTGGTGTAGCCGATTTCGGGGATGAAGAAATTCTTCGTGTCGTTCCCGTCGTAGCTGCCATCGAGCCCGGCGCCGTTGCCGCTGATATCGACGCCGCGCGTCGGCTGGAACCAGGTGATGCCGATGTCGGCACGGTCGCCGACGAAGGCTGTGCCGGCCGGATTGGTGGCGGCAGCCAGGCCGTCCTGTGGCAGGGCAATGCCGACGCCGGCCAGGCCTTGCGCCTTGACGCCGTAGGCGTGCGACAGATAACCATTGGTGGCGAATGCCACGCCCGGCGCGGCCAGCCCGAGCGCCAGGACAATCGGGAGCAGTTGATGTTTGTTCATGAGGGGTATCTCTGTTGGTCTGTGTCTTTGGGGAAGCACAGGCTACCAAGCAGGGATTTGCCGACGAACGACTTGATTATTATTTGCTTATGCGTCCGCCGAAGGGCAAAAAAAGGGGAGAAGCGACGCCGCTTCTCCCCGATTTCGTGCTGCCAACATGCCGGGGCTTGCTGTTCTCCCCTGGTCTGGCAGCGTATTACCGCTTGTTGCTCAGTGCAGCGAGAGGATCCACTGGATCGCTGCGTGCAGTTCTTCGTCGCTGATCTTGTCGGCCGGGTGCGGAATCATCGGCACCGTGCCCCAATTGCCGGAGCCGCCGTGGCGGACCTTGTCGAAGAGGACGCCTGGTGCCTTGGCGTCACCCTTGTATTTGGCGGCGACGTCCTTGTAGGCCGGGCCGACGCGCTTTGTGTCAACGGCATGGCAGGCGATGCAGCGGGCTTTCTTGACGGCGGCTTCGCCATCGGTGGCATGGGCCGGAAAGGTGGCAGCGAAGGTGGCGGCTGCGAGCAGGGGCAGCAGCAGGGTGGTGCGCAGTTGCTTGGTCATGTGAATGGTTCCTTGGATTTAAACGAGGCCGGCCGCCTGCAGTTCGGCCCATTCGGCATCGGTAAAGAGCCGCGAACGGGTGTGGAAAGCCTTGCCGGTGTTGCCTTCGAGCGAGAAATTGCCGCCTTGGCCGGCGACGACATCGATGATCAGTTGCGTGTGTTTCCAGTACTCGTACTGCGAGGCATTGATGTAGAAAGGAACGCCGCCGATATCGCCGAGATGGACATCGTAGGCGCCGACGGTCAGGTCGGTGGGCAGGTAGCAGTTGGGCGCGCTGTTGTCGCAGCAGCCGCCGGACTGGTGGAACATCAGTTCCGGGCCGTATTGCTGTTTCAGGAGCGCGATGAGTTCCAGCGTTGCCGGGGTGGCGATGACGCGGTCGACCATGAATTTCTCCTGGAAACGAGTTTAAAAAAGGGGGGCGGTTGCCCGCCCCCAAGAGTTGCCCGCAAATCTAAATGCGGCCAGTGGAGGAGATGCCCGGTTTTAGAAGAAGCCCAGCTTCTGTTCAGCGTAGCTGACGAGCAGGTTCTTCGTCTGTTGATAGTGGTCCAGCATGACCTTGTGGGTTTCGCGGCCGATGCCGGATTCCTTGTAGCCGCCGAAGGCTGCGTGCGCCGGGTAGGCGTGGTAGCAGTTGGTCCACACGCGGCCGGCCTGGATGGCGCGACCCATGCGGTAGGCGACGTTGCCGTTACGGCTCCAGACGCCGGCGCCAAGGCCGTAGACCGTGTCGTTAGCGATCTGCAGGGCTTCGGCTTCGTCCTTGAAGGTGGTCACGGCGAGCACCGGTCCGAAGATTTCTTCCTGGAAGATGCGCATCTTGTTGTGGCCCTTGAACAGGGTCGGCTGGATGTAGTAGCCGCCTTCGATGTCGCCGCCGAGGTGGGCACGTTCGCCACCGATCAGGCATTCAGCGCCTTCTTCCTTGCCGAGTTGCAGGTAGGACTGGATCTTTTCCATCTGGATCTGCGAAGCCTGGGCACCCATCATGGTGTCGGTGTCGAGCGGGCTGCCTTGCTTGATGGCGGCAACGCGCTTGAGGACGCGCTCGATGAACTTGTCGTAGATCGATTCCTGGATCAGGGCGCGCGACGGGCAGGTGCAGACTTCGCCCTGGTTGAAGGCGAACAGCACCATGCCTTCGATGGCCTTGTCGAGGAAGCCGTCATCCTTGTCCATGACGTCGGCGAAGAAGATGTTGGGCGACTTGCCACCCAGTTCCAGCGTGGCCGGGATCAGGTTGTTGGCAGCGGCCTGGGCGATGACGCGGCCGGTGACGGTCGAGCCGGTGAAGGCGATCTTGGCGATGCGCTTGCTGGTGGCGAGCGGCATGCCGGCGTCGCGACCGAAGCCGTTGACGATGTTCAGGACGCCCGGCGGCAGGATGTCAGCGATCAGTTCGGCCAGGATCAGGATGGAGATCGGGGTCGATTCGGCCGGCTTCAGAACGACGCAGTTGCCAGCGCCAATGGCCGGGGCCAGTTTCCAGGCAGCCATGAGGATCGGGAAGTTCCAGGGGATGATCTGGCCGACGACGCCGAGGGGCTCATGGATGTGGTAAGCCATGGTGTTTTCGTCGATTTCCGAAATGCCGCCTTCCTGGGCGCGCAGGCAGCCAGCGAAGTAACGGAAGTGGTCGACGGCGAGCGGGATGTCGGCAGCCAGGGTTTCGCGGATCGGCTTGCCGTTATCGACGGTCTCGGCGTAGGCGAGCAGTTCGAGGTTGGCTTCGAGGCGGTCGGCGATCTTGAGCAGGATGTTCGAGCGGGTAGCAGCATCGGTCTTGCCCCACTTCGGGAAAGCAGCGTGGGCAGCGTCGAGTGCCAGTTCGATGTCTTCGGCGGTAGACTGGGCGGCCTTGGTATACACCTTGCCGTTGACCGGGGTGATCACGTCGAAATACTGACCCTTGACCGGGGCAACCCACTGGCCGCCGATGAAGTTGTTGTACTGGGCCTTGTAGGCGATTTTGGCACCAGCGGCGCCGGGAGCTGCATAAATCATGTTTGTCTCCAGTGTTCTTGAATGAAGTTGCAAAACAGGTAACTCAAAGGGCTAACTCGAAGCCGGCCGGTTCAGTTGTTTCAAGATGCGACCTGCCGTGCTCGTGCCATCTAATGTGCATGCCGTGTGCCAGCCGTGCCACTTCCACGGTCAACCGGGAAAAATGGCCAAATTTCAAAGGCTTGAGATTTTGTTGACGGTGCACGAGATGACCCGGAGGAGGTTTTTGCGTGATCAACTGCTCAACAGGTGTTCAGGAATGGAGCAGTCGCCTTGGCTGAGCACAACGTGATTGCGCACAATTGCCGCCGAGGTGAGGCGCACGGCGACGGCCGTAAATTTTGAAAAATTGAGCTTCCAGCCAACTTTCGCCACCACCACCGAAGTGAAAAATTGCGTATGCTTTTTCGGGTGAGCCGTTCGCGATTGATCCCTGTGCGCAACATCCATTTATTTCACGGCCAAATGTCATGAGCGTCCTGCTCGTCAGCAGCGCGACGGGCTTGCATCGCCTGCCGGCGAGCGACGGCCAGTCGGTGCGCGACCTGCTCGACACCACGGCCCTGCGCGTGCGTGCGGCCTGCGGCGGCAGCGGCACCTGCGGCGCCTGCTCCGTGCGCCTGATCGCCGGCGAAGTGTCGCCGCCGACCGTTGCCGAATACCTCAAGCTCACGCCGGAAGAACGCGCCGCCGGCCAGCGCCTGGCCTGCCAGCTGCGCATCCAGGGCGACGTGCATATCGAACTGGAACACCCGGCGCCGCCGTCGGCATGGAAAAGCATCGTCCCTGAAAACCTGGCCGAGATCACGGCCTGCCGGCCGGAACTGTCGGCCCATCGCTACGGCCTGGCCGTCGACCTGGGGACGACGCATATCCGCCTCGCCCTGTGGGACCGCCGCGCCGGCAAGCGCATCGCCACCCGGCGCGGGGCCAATCCGCAAGGCAGTTTCGGCGCTGACGTGCTGAATCGCCTGGAAGCCGCCCGCGCCCATCCCGAACATGCCGCCGAACTGGCCGCCAGCGCGCGTGAGGCCATCATGCACGCCGTGCGCGACATCCTGGCGCGCGATATCGGCGAAGTCACGCCGATGCTGGCCGAGATCGGCGAAGTCCTCATCGTCGGCAACACCGCGATGCTTGCCTTGCTTACCGGGCAGGGCGGTGACGCGTTGCTCGACCCCGCCTACTGGCAGAAAAAAGTCGATTTCCAGCCGGCCGACCGCAGCGCCTGGCAACAGCCCTGGCATCTGCCCAACGCCCGGATCGTGCTGCCCGGGCCGGTCGCCGGCTTTGTCGGCTCCGACCTGGTGGCCGACCTAGTCGCCACCGGCCTGGTCGACGGGCCGCCCGGCTCGCTCCTGCTCGACGTCGGGACCAATACCGAAATCGCGCTGTGGGACGGTGCCTGCCTGCACGTCACCTCGGTGCCGGGCGGCCCGGCCTTCGAAGGCGTCGGCATTCGTCACGGCATGCCGGCCGAGCCGGGTGCCATCTACCGGGTCAGCCGCAGTGACGCGGGCTATGCCTGCGCCACCCTCGCCGGCGAAACGGCCCGTGGGTTCTGCGGCTCCGGGCTGACCGACGCCATTGCCGTGCTGCTCGCCGACGGCCGCCTCAAGCCGTCGGGCCGCTTTGTTGTTTCGCCGGGGCCGGAGGGCTACGCGCTCGATCCGGCCAATCCGGCGACGGCCATCACTGGCATCGACGTCGATGCCTTCCAGCGCGCCAAGGCGGCCATTGCCGCGGCCATGGAGGTGTTGCTGCGCCAGGCCGGGATGGGCTGGGGCGAGCTGCGGCGCCTCTGCATCTGCGGGGCCTTTGGCCATACGCTCGATGTCGGTCGTGCGCAGTCGCTCGGGCTGCTGCCGCCGATCGCTGCGCAAGACGTCGAACTGCATGCCGACGCCAGTCTGGCCGGCGGTGAAAGGGCGCTGCTCAGCCCGAATGGAGCACAGCGCTTCGCGGCATTGACGGACACAATCAAAGCGATCAATCTGTCTCTGATCGCTGACTACGACGAAGCCTATATCAACCACCTGCGCCTGCGGCCCATCGCCGTCGCACCGTCTCCCTAGCGTCAGGAGCCAACATGCTTGAACGTATCGTCAAAGCGTACAACGAGGCCGTTTTCGAGACCGACAAGGAGGCTGCCTTCGAGGTGGTCGAGGCCGCGCTGGCCGGGGGGCTGACGGCCGAGGACATCGTGTTCAAGGTGGTCATTCCGGCCGTCGAGGAAATGATGTCCAACATTACCAAGGACCCGGACGCCAACCTCGCCCAGCACTTCATGACGGCGCAGATCGCTGCCGAAGTCACCGAGAAGATGCTGCTCAGTTTCAAGCAGCCGCCGGAAATCATTGGCAAGGTCGTCATGGGCACCGCGCACGGCGACCTGCATTCGCTCGGCAAACGTATCGTCATGGGCTGCCTCAAGGCGCTGATGGTCGATGTCGTCGACCTTGGCGTCAATGTGCCGGCCGAGCGATTCGTCGACGTGGCGCAGGCCGAAAATGCCCAGGTCATTGCCATCTCGGCCATGATGGTGCATACCGCCACCGGCGAGAACGGTGCCAGCAAGGTGCGCCGCATCCTGCACGAGCGGGGGCTCGAAGACCGCATCAAGCTGGTCGTCGGCGGCGCGCCGTATCGCTTCGACGATGGCCTTTACCAGACGGTGGGCGCCGATGCCTGGGCGGCCGATGGCGTCAACGCCGGGCGGATCATTGTCGACCTGATCCGGGGAATAAAAAAATCATGACTCCGCGCGACATTCTCGCCGCTGCCGTCAACGGCACGCCGGCGCCGCGCATCCCGGTCTTTTGCAGCCTGCTCGATCAGGGGCCGCGCGAACTGGGCATGTCGTTCCGGGAATATTTTGCCAATGGCGAGCATGTCGCCGCGGGCCAGTTGAAACTGCGCGCCCGCTACGGCTACGACAACGTGTGGAGCCTGTTTTACGTCGGCAAGGAAGCCGAACTGTTGGGGTGCAACGAGATCCTCTTCGCCGACGATGGCCCGCCCAATGTTGGCGATTTCGTCATCAAGAGTTACGACGACATCGCCAAGCTCGAGGTGCCGGACGACATCACGGCCCATCCGGCCTGGCAGGAAACGGCCCGTTGCCTGAACATCCTGCGCGACGAGGTGGGCAAGACGCACTCCATCTGCGCTTACCTGACCGCCTCGACGACGCTGCCCTCGATTCTCATGGGCATGGATAAATGGCTGGAATTGCTGCTGATCGGCCCGGCCGACGTGCGCGACGAACTGCTCCGGAAATGTTCCGATTTCTATCAGAAGGAAGTCGCTGCCTACCGGGCCGCCGGGGCTAATGTGCTGGTGTACTCGACCCCCTTCGGCTCGACCTCTTTCGTCGGCATGAAGCGCTTCCAGTCCCTGATCATGCCGTGGATGCAGCGCGATCTGGCGCCGGGTGGCATCCGCGACATCGTCTACTACTGCGGCATGGCGCCGTTCAACAGCGTCATTGCCCAGGTCATGGACGAACTGAAAATCAATGTCCATTACATCAGCCCGCTGGCCGACCTGGCCGAGGCCAAGGGGATCATCGGCAGCCAGGGGCTGACCTGCGGCGTCATCGACGACATCAAGATGATTCACTGGACAACGGAACAGACGCGAGACGAAGTCAGACGCCTGTGCGACATCGGCAAGGTTGGGCAGCATTTCCTGTTCGGCACCGGGGTTGTGCCGCTCAGCGTGCCGGCAGCCAATATCCAGGCCATGCTCGATGCCGCCTTCGAATTCGGGAGTTACTCATGAAAACCGTCATGCCCCCCGTCGTTGCCGCTGACAAGCCGTTGACCATTGTCGGTTGCGGCATCCTGCACAAGGAGGTCGATTGGCTGGTCAGGAAGAACGGCTGGCAGGTCGAAACCCAGTTTCTCGATTCGGCGCTGCACAACTACCTGGGCAAGCTGTCCGAGCAGCTCAACGCGACGCTGGCCAACGACGAGTTGCAGGGGCGCGATACGGTGGTTTTTTACGGCTGCTGCCATCCGCAGATCGACAGCATTCTCGAGAAACACCACACCCTGCGTACTCAGGGCCAGAACTGCATCGTCATGCTGATCGGCTACGAGAAATTCATGGAGGAACTCGAAAAGGGTGCCTATTTTCTGCTCGAGGACTGGGCGCTGACCTGGGAACCGATGATCAGCAAGTGCTTTGGCGACAATCCTGCCGTGATCCGGGAAATCTTTCACAGCAGCCATAAGTTCATGACGGCGATCCGCACGCCCTGTTCCGGCGATTTCACGCGTGCTGCCGAAGTGGCGGCGGCCTATGTCGACCTGCCTTTGCAGTGGATGGATGCCGACCTCTCGCATCTCGAGGCGGTCATCGCCGACGCCCTTTCCCGGAAAAAACAGCTTGCCAGTTGATTTCCCGATCCCCGGTAACGATAGTCCGCAGGCCGAAATCGAGCGCCTGCGCGGACGCGTGCGCCGGTTGGCCGAGGAGAAGTCCTATTTGCAGCTGATCGTCCGCATGATCGAGCAGCTCGACCCCTTGCCCGGCGTCCACGACATGGTCAATGCCATGCTGCGCAACATCATCGAGACCATCGGCGGAACCAATATCAAGATCTGGTACTGGATCGACGAAGACCTCTATTTGTCCGAGCTGTTCGGCGACATGCGCATCGTCCGGGAAATTGACGACCCAGTCGCCCGGCAGCTCTTGACCACCCGGCGCTTCGTCGAAGTCAACGGTGACGCCGCCGATTCGCTGCTGCGCGACGGGGCCTTGCCCGGCTCGTGCACCTGGTGTTTTCCGCTGCTGCTCGGCGACGAGCTGATCGGCATCGTCAAGCTGGAGAACATCCACATCATCGGGGCGTCGCTGGTCCACTATCTGCCAATCTTCTTCAGCCACGCCGCGCTTTTGCTCAGCAACGAAATCCGCAACTACAAGCGGCAAAAGGCCGAAGCCGAGCTCAAGCGGCACCGCGACCATCTGGAAAATCTCGTCCTGATTCGCACCGCCGACCTGACCATCGCCAAGCAACAGGCCGAGGCGGCCAACGAGGCGAAGAGCATCTTCCTGGCCAACATGAGCCACGAAATCCGCACGCCGATGAACGCCATCCTCGGCCTCACCCACCTGCTGCACAACGGCGCCAGCCCGGAGCAGATCGAGCGCCTGGACAAGATCAACAGCGCCGGCCATCACCTGCTGTCAGTCATCAACGACATTCTCGACCTGTCGAAAATCGAGGCCGGCAAGATCCATCTCGACGAAACCAATTTCGCCCTGGGCTCCGTCCTCGACCATGTCCGCTCGATGATCTCGGATTCCGCGCAAGCCAAGGGGCTGAGCATTCTCGTGGACGAAGACGACGTGCCTGTTTGGCTGCGCGGCGATCCGACCCGCCTGCGTCAGGCCTTGCTCAACTACGCCAGCAATGCCATCAAGTTCACCGAACGCGGTAGCGTCAGTCTGCGCGCCCGGCTTCTCGAGGACGGCGGCGACGGACTGCTGGTCCGTTTCGAAGTTGCCGACACCGGCATCGGCATCGCGCCGGACAAGGTGGACCGGCTCTTTCACGCCTTCGAACAGGTCGATGTGTCGACCACCCGCAAATTCGGCGGCACCGGACTCGGCCTCGTCATCACTCGCCGCATCGCCCAGCTCATGGGCGGCAAATACGGCGTCGATAGCACCCCGGGTCAAGGCAGTACCTTCTGGTTCACTGCCCGCCTGCAGCGCGGCCATGGCAGCTCGCAGCAAGAACTGGCGCCGGAAGTCATCGATGCCGAGATGCGCCTGCGGGAGCAGTATGCCGGTGCCCGCCTGCTGCTCGCCGAGGACAACGCGATCAATGCCGAAGTTGCTCTGGAGCTGCTGCATGGTGTCGGCCTGTCCGTGGATGTCGCGGTTGACGGCATGGAAGCAGTCAAAAAAGCCGGGGGGCATCCCTATGAACTGATCCTGATGGACGTCCAGATGCCCAACATGGATGGTCTTGAAGCAACCCGGGTTCTTCGTGCGCAGCCCGGCATGGCGCGACTGCCCATCCTGGCGATGACCGCCAACGCTTTCGATGAAGACCGGGAGGCCTGCCGCCAGGCCGGCATGAGCGATTTCATCGCCAAACCGGTCGATCCGGTCAATCTCTACGCCACGCTGCTGCGCTGGCTGCCCCGGCGCGAAGCCGAACGGCCGCTGCCGCTTGCCCCGCCCGGTATCAAATCTGCCCCGGTAGGCCTGCCGGCGATCCCGGCTGCGAACGTGGAACATATCCTGAACAGTTTCAAATGCCTGCCCGGCATGGACGTCGCCCAGGGGCTCGCTGCCGTGCGTGGCAAGGCCGGGAAATACGTCGAATTGCTCTGTTTCTTCGTCAATGCTCACGCTGACGACATGACGCAGCTTGCCACCCACCTGGCCGAGCGCGATTACCAGCCGGCCCGTCACCTGGCGCACTCCCTGAAAGGCGCGGCGGCCACGCTGGGCATCGTGCGGCTGGCCGACAAGGCACGCCAGGCCGAGGAGATATTGCGTCTCGCTGGCGCCGGCGAGCCTGTTGGCGATCAGGTTTACCAGGTCATGGATGCCATCCGCGATGAATTCACCACGCTCGCTGGCGCCATGCCCACGCAGACCCGCCTGCCGGTCGCCAGCGAAATCAGCGTATCCCGCGAATCCCTGCTTGCCGTCCTCGACGAGCTCGGCGAGCTGCTCCAGCAGAGCGACACCGCCGCCCTCGGCCTGCTCGACAAGCACGCCGCCCTGCTGCGCGCCGCCTTCCCCGGTGAAGGCGAAAAACTGGTGAGGCAGATCAAGATGTTCGATTTCGAAACCGCCGAGCAGACCCTGATCGCACTGCGCACACAGGTCGATTAGCTCCGGCCTTTCTTCCGGGATAGGCCAATCGGCTGTTAATCCCGCCCGGCAAAGCAGCGCGGGATTTTCTTCGTCAATTCGCCGGAATCCATTTCCGGGACCGCGATGCCTTTTCCACGGTCAACCGGAAATTTGGCCCAAATTTCAAATCGCTGTTTCCGTTGCCTGGCAGCGCTCCTGCCAGCCAAGGTGTGCCCCCGCTTTTTTACCTGCGTGCCCAGGAAGCAGAAAAAGCAATGGGATTTTCCCGAAAAACCCAGTCACGGCTTGCCTCGGCAGGCGTTTTTCACTGCGGCAATATGTCGCAATAATGATAATTGCATATGACAAAGTAATGTTATAGGATGCCGCCGGGCGTTCAATGCAAGCGGTCAGCCAGCGCAAAGTCTCGGCAGCCGCTGTCAGCCCTTCCGCAAAAGCGGCAGGATTTTCACCATTTGCAAACTACGCAAAGGATCAATATGTCTCTTATCACCTGGACTCCGGAACAATTCGCTACCAACGTCGTCACCCACGACAACGAACATAAGCATCTGTTCAACCTGCTCAACGAGCTGCACAGGAATGTTGGCAAGAACGAGCGGAGCGCTATCGGTGCATCGCTGGATGGACTGATTGCCTATGTCGTCGAACACTTTTCTTCCGAAGAGAAGAACATGGCTGCCGCGGGATACGCCGCCCTGGATCAGCACAAACTGGAGCACGCCAAGCTGGTGCAGACCTGCGCCGATCTGCAAGCGAAATTTCATGCTGGCGCCGCCGAGATTTCCGAGCAGACGACCGCTTTCCTGCGTGACTGGCTGATCGAACACATCCCCAAAGTCGATTTCAAGTATGCCCCGACCCTGTCGGCCAACGGCATCCACTAAAGAGCAGCAAAGGAGGAGGTCACCCGCGGGTGACCTGTGAGTAAGGCCCGTCGGGGAAACCTGCCGGGCCTTATTTTTCGGCCCCAAAAAAACAAAACCGGCCACGTGGGCCGGTTTCGGGTTCGGGAAAACCGGTGTTTTCCCCGAATTGATCGCGATCGAATCAGTCCAGGTAGTAACCGACGCCGAGCAGGCTGTTATCGACGCGCTGGATGAAGGAGCGCTTGCGCTCGACAGCATTGGTGACCGGATTGCGCCAGACATAATCGACGACGCCGGTGCCCTTGCTCTTCGCCTGGTCGATCATGTCCTGAATCAGGGCGTGACCTTCGACATCGTGGAGGCTCAGCGCATCGGTTCCGGTCCAGGCCGGGTTCACGCCGTGCGCCTCGAATTTTCCGCTGTCGAGATTGACGGCAAAGACGTAGAGATCGTCGCGCACAAAGGCTCCCTTGGTCTCGTTGAAAGCCTTGGTGGCTACGCTCATCCCGTTCTTGATGGCGAAGGCGACGGCATCGCCGAGGAGCTTCTGGGCATCGAGCGCTGTGGCGTGCGGAGAGTAGTAGCCGACGCCGAGGATGTAGTCCCCTTCGCGGTGCAGCCAGGCATTCTTCGGCTCGACGTGGTTGGTCTTGCGGTTGAGCCAGACGTAGCGGATGCGCGCCTCGGTCTGCTTCTCGGTGACAGCGATCATGTGCCGGAAGAGGGGGGTGCCCGAGGCATCGACGCTGTCGAGCACGTTCATCCCGACCAGCGCCTCCGGCGACGCACCGTTGGCGATGTAGGTGCCTTGCCGGTCGATGACGTAAACGTAGAGGTCCTTCTTGACGAACGGGCCTTTGCGATTGCTGAAGGCTGCCCATGACTTTTCGGGGCCGTTGGCCTGCAGGTATTTCACCGCCTGGTCGAAAAAGGCGCGGGCTTCGCGCGGCGTGGCGCGCTCGCCGGCCGTTGCGACGCCGCAAGCAAGCGCCAGCAGAAGGCCGGCCAGGCGAAGGGCGAGGGAGAAAGTGCTCATACGCGGAAACTCCAAAAGGGTTGGCCGGCAAGCCGGCGCGGCATGAAGGTGCAGCAGCTTATTTCAGCGACAGTATCCACGAGACGAGCTGGCGCGTGTCGTTGGCGCTGATGGCGACGGCGTTCGGCGGCATGGCGATGCCGGTAACGCGGTTCTTCCAGTGGCTCGAATAGGGATTCGAGCCTTCCTGGACGACGCGGGTCAGGAAATCGGTGGCGCCGGGTTTGCCGCGGTACTGCTCGGCCACATCCTTCCAGGCCGGGCCGATCGGCTTGCTGCCATCCGGGTTGTCCTTGTGCTCGATGGTGTGGCAGGTAAAGCAGCCGGCGTAGGCGGCCAGTTTTTTCATCTTTTCGTCGTTGGCGGCATCGGCACAGGCCGTTTGCGCTGCGGCAGCGAGTGCGGCGGTGATGATCAGTTGACGTAGCAATGACATGTTCTACTCCCAAAGGTTAAAAAGCCGGCTCAAAAATAATGCCGAGCGGCCCAATTAAAAATGTAAGGCTAAATTGCCCAGGATTTTTCGAATTCCTTGACGACGTTGAGTCCCTAAAGGCAAATCCCGCGCCAGGTAGGGGCTTTGCCGAATAATTCAGCGGCTGCACCGGTTTTGACCCGTTATGCGGCATGTCGATGGCCCGGCGAGACGGCTGCGACCCTGCCGGCGAGGGCCAGCGAGCCTTGCCGGACGCCGGCTTGCCTGCGCGGAGCCGGGCTCACGGGCGCCATCTGCGGGCGACGAGCAGAGTTGCTCCAGAATGGAGCAACAGGGTGGTGCAAAGTCGAACAGTCTCGCGCTGCTGGCCTTTATTGAAGTCAGCGCGTTTGCCACGGTCAACCGGAAAAATCGCCCAAAAATGAAAAACGGCGCGAGGACCGAAGTCATCGCGCCGTTTCAATCGGGCGCCGAAGCGCCCGAAAGACAGAGCATTGATTACTTGTGCAGCTTGAAGACCCAGACGGAACCACCCTGTTCGAGGAAGTTCACGCGCTTGGCCACATCGCCGCCCCAGAGCGGAACAGCGCCGCCCCAGCCAGTCGTCACGGCGATCATCTGCTCGCCATCCTGTTCCCAGCTGACCGGCGGTGCAACGATGCCGGTACCGACGTTGAAGGACCACAGTTCCTTGCCGGTCTTGGCATCAACACCCTTCAGGAAGCCTTCCGGGGTGCCGTAGAAAATCAGGCCGCCAGCGGTCGTCAGGACGCCACCCCAGAGCGGGGCGTAGTTCTTGTTTTCCCAGACGATCTTGCCGGTGGCCGGATCGACAGCGCGCAGGACGCCGATATGGTCGTCGTTGAGCGCTTTGATGGTGAAGCCGGCGCCCAGGTAGGCCGCGCCCTTCTTGTACGAAACCGGCTCATTCCAGATGTCCATCGACCACTCGTTGGCCGGCACGTAGAACAGGCCGGTCTGCGGCGAGTAGGCCATCTGCTGCTGGTTCTTGCCGCCGAGGAAGGACGGAGCCGAGAAGACGACCTTGCCCTTCTTGCCATCGGTGCTGGCGGTCGGGTCACCCGGACGGCCTTCTTCGATGTAGTTCGGACGGCCCGTTTCCAGGTTGATGCCGCTAGCCCAGGTGATCTTCTTGACGAACGGGAAGGCGTTGAGCAGTTTGCCGTTGGTGCGGTCGTTCACGAAGAAGAAACCGTTACGGTCGGCCTTGCCGCCGGCCTTGATGATCTTGCCCGTCTTCGGATCCTTGTAATCGAAGGAAACGAATTCGTTCACGCCGTCAAAGTCCCAGCCGTCGTGCGGGGTGTTCTGGTAGTGCCAGGCGATCTTGCCGGTGTCGGCGTCGATGGCCACGGTGGAGGACGAGAACAGGTTGTCGCCCGGACGCAGGTGGCTGTTCCACGGGGCCGGGTTGCCGGTGCCGGCGAAGATCAGGTTGGTTTCCGGATCGTAGGTGGCGCCGTTCCAGGTGGCTGCGCCGCCGGTTTGCCAGAGGTCGCCGGTCCAGGTGGCGTTGGTCGTGCCGGAGATGCCGTTTTCGATCTGCTTGCCATCGGCGTCGAAACGATAGCCCATGTGGCCTTCGACGGTCGGACGCGTCCACAGCAGCTTGCCGGTCTTCGGATCGCGGGCGTCGATACGGCCGACGGCGCCGAATTCGCCACCGGAGATACCGGTGATCAGCTTGCCCTTGGCAATGATCGGGGCAGCGGAAGCGGAGTAGCCGGCAGCGTAGTCACCGAGCTTTTCCTTCCAGACGACCTTGCCGGTGTCCTGGTTCATGGCGACGAGCTGGGCATCCAGCGTCGCGAAGATGACGAGGTTGTCGTACAGGGCAGCGCCGCGGTTGATCACGTCACAGCACGGCATGATGCCGTCCGGTAGGCGGTGCTCGTACTTCCACAGCTTCTTGCCGGTCTTCGCGTCGATGGCGAACAGGCGGCTGTAGGAAGCGGTGACGAACATCTTGCCGTTGTGGATGACCGGTTGCGATTCCTGGCCGCGCTGCTTCTCGCCGCCGAAGGACATCGACCAGGCCGGGACCAGGTTCTTCACCGTCTTGGCGTTGATCTGGGTGGACGGGCTGAAGCGCTGACCCTGGGTGCCGAGGCCGAAGCTGACGACGTCGCCCTTGGTCGTGGCGTCGTTGAGGATGTCGGCGTCAGTGACGACGGCGCTGGCCGGGCTGCCGGCAAATGCCGCTGCCGTCAGAAGCGCGAGGGTAACGACTCTCCGCTTGAAAGGGGTATGACTATGCATGGATTGTCTCCTTGATTATCCGATGGTTCCTCCGCAGAAAAACCGTGCTGAACACGGTCTGCCTGCGTGGAATGACATGCTGGCGAGCCACCTCCATTCCCTGAACCGGCTCGCTGGCGGGGACACAATCTGCAAGGGCTGTGCCAAGCCGGGCCGAAACCCCCGGCGCTCCTGTTGGCGGGGCTGAAGCCGGCATTTCGCGGATTTTTTGCCGGGCCGGGCAGTTGGCAGGAGCGCTGTTCCAATTGTCACCACCTGCTCCAAAGTTGCACACACCGGTTGATCAGGTGCTGTGACAGTGTGCGGCGCCACAGCGCCTTTGCTGGCCAGATCAGCGATTCGGCAAAACCGGCGGTTCTTGGCACGCGCTTTGCAAACGGTTCTCGGCAAAGAGCCCACAGGGCAAAAGGAGTGAGACAAGATGAAATACCCACTGACCATTGCGGCGATTGCCCTGGCGGCATTGATGCCCCCGGCCGAAGCTGCCGCCTTGCGCGAGAACGGCGATCCGCTCGCCTCGGCGCGCTGGTCGGAAATGCAGAAAGCTTTCCTGGCCGGCGCGCCGGTGTTGTTCGACCCGCGCGTCAAGGTGGTTGCCCCGTCGACGGCTGAAAATCCGATGCAGGTGCCGGTCACCGTCGATGCAACGGCGCTGCCCGGGGTTGTCGAAGTCGTCGTCTTTGCCGATTTCAATCCGATTGTGCAGGTGCTGCGCTTCTTTCCTGAAGATGCCCCGGCTTTCCTCGGCTTTCGCGTCAAGCTGCAGCAATCGACGCCGGTCCGCGCTGCCGTGCGCACGGCCGATGGCGTCTGGCATGTCGGCGGCACCTGGGTGAACACCGTGGGCGGCGGCTGCACGGCCCCGTCGGCGGCCGGTGGTTCGAAGGAGTGGCAGCAGCGCCTCAACGAAGTGAGCGGCCGCCAGTGGAGCGAAGGCCCGAACGCCGGCCGGCTGCGCATGCGCATCGTGCATCCGATGGATACCGGCCTGGTTGCCGGCACGCCAGCCTTCTTTCTCGAGGAAATCAACTTCGCCGACGCCGCTGGCAAGCGTCTGATGCGCGTCCAGACCTATGAGCCGGTCAGCGAAAATCCGGTATTCACCCTGCAACGGACCAGCGCCGACGGCCCGGTCGAAGCGAGCGGCCGCGACAACAACGGCAATGCCTTCACAGCGAGGATTGCGCAGTGAAACGCCTGCTCTGCGCGTTACTCATGCTCGTCGCCGGCCAGCTCGGGGCGGTCGATTTCGACTATCGCCTGAGCCCGGTCGAGATCGCCAGGGACGTCTACGCCTTCATCGGCAAGACCGAGGATTTCACCACCGACAACGGCGGCAATATCGTCAACACCGCCTTCATCGTCGCTGCGCAGGGCGTCATCGTCATCGACAGCGGCCCGTCGCTGCGCTACGGCCAGCAGATGCGCCGGGCCATTGCCGCCGTGACGAACAAGCCCATCGCGCTGGTCATCAACACCCACCACCATCCCGACCATTTTCTCGGCAACCAGGCTTTTGCCGATGTGCCCATCGCTGCGCTGGCCGAGACGCGTAACGGCATCGCCGCCGATGGCAACGCCTTCGCCGAGAACCTCTTCCGCATGAGCGGCGACTGGATGAAGGGCACCGAAGTTCAGCTGCCCGGCAAGACGCTGAATGCCGGCCGCCTCGAGGTGGCTGGTCGGAGCCTGCGCCTCGTCGGGCTCGACGGCCATACCGGCGCCGACCTGGTCATCGTCGATGAAACGAGCGGCGTCGTCTTCGCCGGCGATCTCGCCTTCAACGGCCGCGCCCCGACCACGCCGCACGCGGACGTCGCCCACTGGCTCAAGGCGCTCGACCAGCTCGAAGGGGTGACCCGCGAAGCCGGCTTCAAGGCGTTGCTGCCCGGCCACGGCGCGCCGACCAGCGATGCCGCGCCGATTCGCCAGACCCGCGCCTGGCTGACCTGGCTGACCGCCGCCATGCGCGACGCGGCGAAAGCCGGGCTGGACATGAACGACGTGCTGGCTCGCCCGCTGCCCGCCGAGTTTGCTCGCCTGCCGGTCGCCGCCAGCGAATATCGCCGTTCGGTTGGCCATCTTTTTCCGGCGGCCGAGCAGGAAGCATTGGGGGCAAAACCATGATGGCGGCGGCCCTCATCGATATGCCGGCGGTTCCCACGGTCAACCGGAAATTCTGGGCAATTCTGGCCTTGTCCATCCTGCTCCACGCCACGCTGTTCGCCGTAACTTCGTGGCAACGCAAGAACGGCCCGATCAGCCTGCCGCCCATCCTGGCGTCAATCCGCCTGGTCGCCGTTACCGAATCCGGACCCGTTGCCGCTGCCGCCCCTGCGCCGGCAACCGTCCCCCAGAAGGCCCGGCAGGAAGCCATTCGCACGGAGCGGCCGGCTCCGCGCGTGACGCAGACTGCCGGGCCGGCCAATGTGCCGGCACCCGTGGCGTCGTCGACAGTCGCAACGTCTTCCGACAAGCTAGCATCGGCACCCGCGGCACCCGCGGCACCCGTTGCCGAAACAGCCCGCCCGGCGCCCGCCGTCGCCCCGCAGCGCCCGCAAAGCGAAATCCTCGACAGCTACCGCCAGCGCCTCGGCGAACTGCTCGCCCGCCATCAGGAATACCCGCGCATCGCCGCCATGCGCGGCTGGGAAGGCGAGGTTCGCCTGCGCCTGAAAGTCGCCCGCAAGGGCAACCTGCTCGGCATCGCCCTCGACCGTTCGAGCGGTTTCGAGGTGCTCGACCAGCACGCGCTGGCCATGCTCGAAGCGCTGGCCGGCTTGCCGCCGCTGCCCGAGTCGCTCGACAGCAACGAAATTCAAGTCGTCGTACCGATCAATTACAAACTTAAAAAAACAACGTGAAGAGACAAACCCCAGCCCGCTCGCTGATCGCCATCGCCCTGTCCGCCGCCTTCGCGCCGGCCTTCGCCGCCGAATCGGTGGTCACCACGGCGACCGTCGAAGTCGTCGGCACCACGCCGCTCTCCGGCATCGGTGTGCCGCGCCTGCATCTGCCGGCCAATGTCCAGTCCTTCGACGATCAGCGCCTAGAAGAAATCGAAAGCCTCAACATCGCCGAACAGATGGTGCGCCAGATGCCCTCGGTCACGGTCAATGAAATTCAGGGCAATCCTTATCAGGTCGACCTCAATTACCGTGGTTTCACCGCGTCGCCGCTGCTCGGCACGGCGCAGGGGCTGTCGGTCTACGTCGATGGCGTGCGGATCAACGAGCCCTTCGGTGACACGGTGAACTGGGATCTGATACCCCATTCGGCCATTGCCGGCATCGACCTCGTTCCCGGTTCCAACCCGGCCTTTGGCCTCAACACTCTGGGCGGCGCGCTGGCCATGCGGACCAAGAGCGGCTTCTCGCACCCGGGCGGCAAGCTCGAGGTTTCGGGCGGCAGTTTCAACCGAACCAACACCGAATTTGAATACGGCGGCAACAACGGCACCATCGGCTGGTACGGTGCCGGCGACTGGTTCCGCGAAGACGGCTGGCGCGATCATTCACCGTCCGACGTCAAACAGTTTTTTGGCAAACTCTCCTTCCGCAATGCTGCCGGCGAGGCCGACCTGACGCTGACCAAGGCGCGCAGCCGCCTGATCGGCAACGGCCTCGTGCCGCAGTCGCTGCTCGCCCAGCGTCGTGAAAATATCTTCACACACCCCGACGAGACGCGTAATGACCTCACCCAGCTCGCCCTCAATGGCAAACTCTGGCTCAGCGACACGCAGAGCCTGAGCGGCAGCGTCTATCACCGCCGGACCAAGACGCGAACGCTGAACGGCGACATGAACGACGACTACGAGAACGATTGGGCAAGCGATCCGACGACGCCAAGCGGCGCGAATAACCGGACCAGGACTTCGCAGCACGGCACGGGCGTCGCCGGCCAGTGGAATTTCAGCGGCCAGCAGCATCAGCTGGCGGTTGGCGCCTCCTACGATCAGTCACGCATTCATTTTCAGCAGACGCAGGAGCTCGGCGAACTTGACGACAGCCGCGGCATCAGCAACTTGCAGGCGCTGGCCGTCGAGAACCAGATCCACGGCAAGACCAGCACCGCCAGCCTGTTCGTCACCGACACCTGGTCGCTGTTGCACAACCTGCACCTGACCGGCTCGGCGCGCTACAACCTGAGCCACGTCATGACCTTCGACGAGCTTACCCGCACGGCGCCCAATCTCGACGGCGACCACCATTACCGCAAGCTCAACCCGGCGCTTGGCCTGAGCTGGCAGATCGTCCCGGCGCTCAACGCCTATGCCGGCTTCAGCCAGGGCAACCGTGTGCCGACGCCAATCGAACTGGGCTGCGCCGATCCGGCCAACCCGTGCACCCTGCCCAATTCGATGGCGTCCGACCCCTACCTCAAGCAGGTCGTCGCCCGCACGCTCGAAGCTGGCCTGCGCGGCAAGCTGGCCGGTGAGTTGTTGGGGGACGCGAACTGGAACGCCGGCCTGTTCCGCACCATGAGCAGCGACGACATCCTGTTCGTCGGGACGTCGACCAGCGCCGGTTACTTCACCAACTACGGCAAGACCCTGCGCCAGGGCCTCGAACTTGGCCTCAACGGCAACCTCCATCGCGTCGACTGGTACGCCAACTACACCTGGCTGCAGGCCACGTTCCGTTCCGATGCCTGTCTGCTCGGTGCCAACAACAGCACACGCGGCACGACTGCCGAATGCACGGGGGCTGGCCAGGATGATGAGATTCTCGTGAAAAAGGGCAACCGCATTCCCGGCCTGCCGCAGCACAGCCTCAAGTTCGGCCTGGCCTGGCGCGCCACCGACTGGCTGCGCGTCGGCGGCGACGTGCAGGCCTTTTCCGGCCAGTACGTGCGCGGCAACGAGAACAACCAGCACCAGAGTGGCACCTTTACCGACGTCAATGCCAACACGCGTACCTTCGAGGGCCCGGGGCGCATTCCCGGCTACGCCATCCTCAACCTCAATGCCGAGGCCAAGCTGGGCGGCGGTTGGCAGATGTTCGCCAAGGTCAACAACGTCTTCGACAAGCGCTACGCCACAGCCGGCGCACTGGCCGAGAATCCCTTCGTTGGTGGTTTTCAGACCAACCCTGACAACTGGCATCGGGAAACCTTTGTCGCTCCGGGCGCCCCGCGGGCTGCGTGGATTGGCGTGCGCTACGCCTTTGGCGGTGCAGGCGAAAAATGAAATTCAAATTTCGGCCATTTTTTCCGGTTGACCGTGGAAGCCGGCGCTTGAGCCTCCACACCCGTGTCGGCCTCGTCCTCACCGCCCTAGCCGCCAGCCTGCTCGTCGTCATGGCCGGCTTCTGGCTGCACGCCACGCGCAATGCCATTCACGAGGAGGTCGAGGCGGCGACGCGGGTCTCCGAGCAATGGCTCAAGGCCGTCATCGGTGAGATCCAGGACGTGCCGCCGATTGTGCGCGGCGAGCGCCTGCTCGGCGTGGTGCGCGCCATCGGCCGGGTCCGCGCCAACGAGCTGGAAATCCGCTCGGCGGCCGGTGCATCCATCTACCGCTCGCCCGGTCCGAGCTACAAGGCCGGGCGCACCGTGCCGGGCTGGTTTGCCGGGCTGCTCGCTACTGAATTGCCGGCGCGCACGCTGGCTGTCGAGGGCTATACATTGACTTTGCATCCTGATGATTCGCGCGCCATTCTCGACGCCTGGGACGATCTGGCGGCCATGGCGGGTTGGGCGCTGGCCCTGCTTTGCCTGCTGTTCGTGGCGACGCGCACGGCGCTGGGGCGCGCCCTGCGCCCGCTTGCCCAGATCATGCGCGCGCTTGACCGCACGGCGCGCGGCCGTTTCGACACCCGTCTGCCGGTCTTCGCGACGCCCGAACTCGGCCGCATTTCGCGCGCCTTCAACGGCATGGCCGACCGGCTGGGCGAGGCGGTGGACGACAACGTCCGCCTCGAAAGCGCCCGCGAAGTCGACCGCCAGATGCATGATCGCCTCGAAGAGGAGCGCCGGGTCATCGCCCGCGAACTGCACGATGAACTGGCTCAGGGCATCACCGCTGTCCGCGCGCTGGCCGGCGCCATCGTCCAGCGTACCGGCGACGCGCCATCGCTGCACATTCCGGCTCAGGGCATCGTCGCTGTCACCGGCGAAATGCAGGACGGCGTGCGCAATATACTGCATCGCCTGCGCCCGGTGGCCGGCAACAGTCTGTCCGTGAGGCTCGAGCGCCAGCTCGCCGGCTGGCAGGTGCAGCACCCGGACATCACCGTCAACAGCCAGCTCGCCATCGGCCCCCAGCCCGTCGCCGACGATCTGGCCATGGCCGTCGTCCGTATCGTTCAGGAAGGCCTGACCAATGTCGTGCGCCACGCCCACGCTTCGCAGGTCGATCTGGCCATCAGCCGTGTGGCTGGCTGCCTGCAGCTGACGCTGTCCGACAACGGTCGCGGCCGTTCCGGCCAGCCTTCGACGCAACCCGGCTGCGGCCTTGGCCTGGCGGGCATGGCCGAGCGCATTGCCGCGCTGGGTGGCGATCTTCAATTCGAACAACCGGCCGGCGGCGGCTTCCGCATTTTTGCCCGCCTGCCGGATGCAGCGCTTCAACCTTCACCGGAGGAATTCGCATGAACAACGCACTGCACGGCAAGCGCGTCCTGCTCGCCGACGACCACGCGATGGTTCGCCTTGGCTTCCGTTGCCTGCTCGAAGGAGCTGGCGCGACGGTGGTCGGCGAAGCCGAAAACGGCGAAAGCGCTGTCCGCCTCTACGCCGAAACCAACCCGGATGTCGTCGTGATGGACGTCTCGATGCCCGGCATTGGCGGTCTCGCCGCGCTCGAACGGCTCATCGCCTGGGAGGCGAAGGCGAAGGTGCTCATGCTTTCGGCACACAACGACGACGTCGTGCCGGTGCGCGCCCTGCGCCTCGGTGCCCGTGGTTACCTGTGCAAGCGGGCATCGCCGGAGGAATTTCTGCGCGCTGTCGGCCAGGTGGCCAGTGACCGTCGTTACCTCGACCCGGAACTGGCACAGGCTGTCGCGCTGGCCCAGCTTTCCGGCTCGAGCAGCCCGGTCGACACGCTGACCGAGAAGGAACTGGCTGTCTTCATGAAGCTGGCCGAAGGCCGCTCAGTCAATGACGTGGCCGAGGATTTCTGCCTGAGCCCGAGCACGGTCGGCACCCATCTGTATCACATCAAGCAGAAGCTCAACGTGCAGAACGCCGCCGAGCTGACGCTGGTCGCCGTCCGCAACGGACTGATCGAGGCCTGATGTCAGACGATCATCTCTTTCCCGAGTGCCGGCCGCGCTGCGTCCGGCAGATGGCCGTCGGCGACGGGCATATCCTGCACGTCGAGGAATGCGGCCCGGTTGACGGGATTCCTGTGTTGTTCCTGCACGGCGGGCCGGGTGGTGGCTGCCTGACCGAACATCGCCGGCTGTTCGACCCCGCCATTTTTCGCGTTGTCCTGATCGACCAGCGCGGCGCCGGGCGCAGCCTGCCCAGTGGCGAGCTGGGGGCGAACACGACGCTCGATCTGGTGGCCGATCTCGACTACGTGCGCGAGGCGCTCGGCATACCCGGCTGGATCGTTTTCGGCGGTTCGTGGGGCAGCCTTTTGGCGCTGGCCTATGCCCAGATTTATCCCGAAAGCGTGTATGGCCTGATCATGCACGGCATCTTTCTCGGCTCGCACGACGAAATCGTCGCCTACGCGCGTGGTCTGGGCGGCTTGCTGCCGCCAGCCGAGCAGGCGCATCCGCTGACGGCGTTTGCCCGGCGCATCCTCGGCGATGAGCCGGAAACGGCGCAGCAGACGGCGCGGCTCTGGCTCAACTATCAGCGCCAACTGGTCGGCAAGGCACCGCTCGACGGCACGCTCGATGCGATGCAACTGGCCCGGGCGCGCATCCAGATGCATTACCTGACGCGCGACTGCTTTCTCGTGCCCGGCCAGCTACTGGCCGGTATTGCCCGCATCCACCATCTGCCGGCCGTCATCGTTCAAGGCATGGCCGACCCGGTTTGCCCGCCGATTGCGGCCGAAACCCTGCATCGGGCCTGGCCGGAAGCGGCCTGGGTGCCGGTGGCCAGCGCCGGCCACGATGCCCTGTCACCGGCCATGGCCCGCGCCTGCGTCAAGGCGCTGGGCTGGATGGCCGAGTGCGCGCAGGTCTGATGCGGTCAGTCCGTTTTTTTCTGCCGTAGCCACTTGAGCAGGGTGGCGTAGAGCACGTCGGGATCGACTGGCTTGGTCACATAGTCGTTCATGCCGGCACTGACGCAGCGATTCTGGTCTTCGCTGAAAGCATTCGCCGTCATGGCGATGATGGGCACGCTGGGCCGGCCGGGCAGGGCGCGAATATGCCGCGTCGCTTCCACCCCATCCATGCGCGGCATCTGCATGTCCATCAGGATCAGCGCGTAGGGGCAGGGGTGGGCGTCGCGAATCCGGGCTACGGCCTCGACGCCGTCTTCGGCGATATCGATGACCATCCCGACTTCTTCGAGCAGCTCGCGGCCGACTTCCTGATTGATCCTGTCGTCCTCGACCAGCAACAGCCGGGTTCCCGAAAAGTCACGGGCCAGTACGTGGCTGGGCGATTCACCCGGCTGGCTGGTGGCTGAGGTCTTGCCCGCGACATCGGCCTTTTCGAGCACGGCGGAAAACCAGAAGGTGCTGCCCCGGCCGGGTGTGCTCTCGGCGCCCGCTTCGCCGCCCATCAGTTCAGCCAGGCGACGGGTGATGGCCAGGCCGAGCCCGGTTCCGCCAAATTTTCGGGTGGTCGAACTGTCGGCCTGTTGAAAAGGGGCAAAAAGCCGCGCCATGGTGTCGGGCGGGATGCCGATGCCGGTGTCGATGACCTCGAAGCGGACGTGGACCGCGTCGGCGGTTTCGGCCAGCTTGAGCGTGCGCAGCGTGACCGAGCCGTGGGTGGTGAATTTGACGGCATTGTTGGCCAGATTGAGAAAGGCCTGGGTCAGGCGCGTGATATCGCCGCACACGTTGCGGGGCAGTTGGTCGAGTTCGACTTTGAGCTGGATTCCCTTCAGCCGGGCCGGTTCGGCCAGCATCGACACGATGTTGCTGGCCAGGCTGCGCAAATCGACGTCACGTTTTTCGAGCATCAGTTGGCCGGCCTCGATTTTGGAAAAGTCGAGAATGTCGTTGATGATGGCCAGCAGGTGTTCGCCCGAACGACTGATTTTCTCGAGCTTGTCGATCTGCTCCTCATTGGTCGTTTTTTTGCGCAGCAGATAGGCCAGGCCGATGATCGCGTTCATCGGCGTACGGATTTCGTGGCTCATGTTGGCCAGAAATTCGCTCTTGGCTTGCGTCGCCGACTCGGCTTTCTGGCGGCGCTGGCGTTCTTCGATGGTGATGATGCCGAAGGCCAGATTGTTGGCCAGTTCTTCGAGCAGTTCCACTTCGTCGCTGGCAAAGGCATCGGGGGCCGCAGAGTAGATCGTCAGGGCGCCCAGAACGCGGTCCTTGCCATGCAGCGGCAAGGCAATGCTCGACTGGTAGCCGCGGGCCAGCGCCGTTGCCCGCCACGGTGCCATGTTCGGGTTGTTGTGGAAGTCCTGGTTGACCTGGCAGGTGGCTGTTCGAATGGCGGTTCCGGTCGGGCCTCGGCCGAACTCGGAAAGATCGCTCCAGGAGATACGGATGTGGTCGAGATAGCCGTCATTGAAGCCCCAGTGGGCAACCGGCGTGACCGATTTTTCGGCGTCGTTGCGGGCGTAGCCGACCCAGGCCATGCGGTAGTCGCCCGATTCGCAGAGCAGGCGGCAAACTTCGCCGAGCAGCCACTTTTCATCCTCGGCGCGGAAGAGCGCAATGTTGCAGTCGGAGACAAGGCGCAGGGCGCGGCTGGCGGCACGACTTGTCTGCTCCGATCTGACGTGCTCGGTGACGTCGCGTGAAATGACGATGAATGTCGCTTGCTCCGTTCCCGGGGCTCTTTTTCGGGCTACCGAGAAGTCCAGCCAGTGTTCCCCTTCGCTGTCGGTCAGCGAAAAGGTCCGACCGTAGTCGTTGCCATGGCGCGACGCGGCAGCAATTGATTCGTCAACGGTCGCCGCCGCTGCCAGCGGAAGGAAGGCGTGATAGTTCTGGCCGATCAGCTGGCGGGCCGAGGGAGCGAGCGGGGTTTTCCGGCTGGTGCGCGCGTCGAGCACCAGGCCATCCGCGCTAATTTCAAGCAGCAGGTCGGGAATGGCTTCGAGGGTGGCAGCCAGTTGCTGGTTCGCCGCTTCGCTGGCCTGCTGTGCGGCTTGCAGGGAGTCGAGGGTGAGATTTAGGTCGGCCGTGCGGGAGGCCACTTCCCGCTGGAGCATCCGGGTCCAGCCGAGGAGCAACAGGCCTAGCGCGGTCAGGGCGAGCAGGATGTAACCGGCGAAATCGAGACGGGGTGGCGTGTCGGGTGACTGGATATAGGCACCAGTCC
Organism: Azonexaceae bacterium; assembly: GCA_013335535.1. Taxonomy (GTDB): domain Bacteria; phylum Pseudomonadota; class Gammaproteobacteria; order Burkholderiales; family Rhodocyclaceae; genus Azonexus. The sequence continues at coordinate 93,342 of JAAXVL010000010.1, read as the reverse complement.
ATTTCCGGGTGATTTGCTGGCGCTCGTCAGGCGTGATTTTGGCAAAACCTTCGGCCACCAGCGCTCTCGTCGCATCGTCGCCCTTGCGCACGGCCCAGTGCATGCTGGCTTGATACAAAGGCGGAGAGTGCCGGAATTCCCGGGCTTTCCCGGCGCGGGCCAGGAAGTAATTGACTTGCGGCTCGTGGCCACAAAATACGTGAATGTCGCCGTTGACCGCGGCTTTGACCATCGTTTCGTGATTGGCGTATTTCTTGAGGTTGACGACGCCTTCCGCCAGAAGTTTGTCCGCGCAGGCGTCGCCCTCGTCGACGCCGACCAGGAATCCTCTGGCCGTCGCGGCATCGACGATCCCCGAGATGCTCTCGTGGAAATACAGCATGGCATTGACCGTCAGGTAGGGCAGCGAGAAAACAACTGTCGTCTTGCGCTCCTGGCTGGCCGTGATCATGTCGATCACATCGGCCTTGCCGTAGTTGATCCGTTCCCAGGCCAGCGAAGGTTCTGAAGAGAGCAGATTGACCCTGATGCCGTTGCGCTCTTCCCACAGCGTCCATAAATCCTTCAATTCCCCGCGCAACTGGCCGCTGGCGTCGCGAAAGATGAAGGGCGGCGAGGCGTCGCCGAGAACGACCGTGATCGATCTGGCCGGGTATGGCTCGGGTTCGGGCAGGTACTGGGCAATGGCTGGGCAGGACGCAAGCAGCATGCAGAGCAGGGCATTACGGAAAGCCTGCCGTATGCAACTGACGGTGAGTAATGACGAAACCACAAATCCTCCGCTGGTCATCGATGACCCTTTGCTCAAACCAGTATAGGCTTCTGACCATGCATTCGCCATACGACGAAGGTGTGTATCTCCGGGCAAACTGTCTTTGCTCGAAAAGGCCGCTATTATTTGCGTCATGACCTCCATTGAAATCGTTTCCGACCTCGTTTGCCCGTGGTGCTACATCGGCCTGCGCCGGCTTGATGCAGCCATTGCCGAAGTTCGTCGGGAGATGCCCGACTTTTCCTGCGAGAAGCGCTGGCGCCCGTTTTTCCTGAATCCCGACACGCCGCCCGAAGGCGAGCCGTATCTGCCGTTTCTGGAAAAGAAATTTGGGGGACCGGCCCCGGTCGCCGCCTTGTTCGAGCGCGTGCGTGCCGCCGGCCGGGCCTGGGGTATCGACTACGCTTTCGAGAAAATCGAGTATCGCGCTAATACCCAGCAGGCGCACAGGCTGATCCACTGGGCGCAGCAACGCGGCGATGCCGCCCGGTTGGTCGAGCGGCTGTTTGTCGCCCAGTTCCAGCGCGGCGAGCATGTCGGCGATACGGCGTTGCTGGTTCGGGCTGCTGTCGAATGCGGCTATCCGGGCGACGAAGTCGAGTCCTATCTGACTTCTGGCCAGGACAGCGACGAGGTGCGGGCGGTGGAGCGACGTTACCGGGCGATGGGCATTTCGATGGTGCCGACCTTCATCGTCGATGGCCGGGAGATCGTGGTTGGAGCAGAAGATCCGGCCATTTTGGCGGCGGCAATCCGCCGGACGCTGGTGTAAAAAAGCCGGCGGGAGCCGGCTTTTTCTTTACTTGGCGATGTCGAGCAATTCGACTTCGAAAATCAGCGTCGAATTGGGCGGGATGCCCGGCACGCCGCGGCTGCCGTAGGCCAGGTTGGACGGGCAGACGAGCTTGGCCTTGCCGCCGACCTTGATCTTCTGCACGCCTTCGGTCCAGCACGGAATGACGCGGTTGAGCGGGAAGGCGGCCGGCTCGTTGCGCTTGTACGAACTGTCGAATTCCTGGCCGTTGGTCAGCGTGCCGCGGTAGTGCACCTTGACCGTGTCGCTGGCCTTCGGGCTGGCGCCGCTGCCTTCCTTGAGCATCGTGATGGCGATGCCCGAGGCGGTCATTTCTTCCTTCGGCTCTGCGGCCGTGGCCTGAGCGGAGAGGGCGAGGAGGAGGACGGCGCTGGCGATGAAGCGTTTCTGCATATTGGGAGCCTTTGGTGCGAGGTTGAAAAAATGTTCAGGGCGCACGTTAGCGGGAAGTGGTGAGCGTGGCAATCGGTGGTGTGTCGGCGCAGTCGATTGCCACGGTCAACCGGAAAAAAAAGGCCAAAAACGAAATCCCGCTGTCTCATGATTTTCATGAGGCTCATTTGGCGATTGCCTCGTCGTCGGTCGCGCGCGCTTTGCCGATAATCGGATCGAGGTCGCCTTCCACGGTCGACCGGAAAATTTGGCCAAAAACGAAATCACGCATCAACCTGAATAAGACAAAAATCATGAGACATCACCCGAAACGCCTTGCCGTCATCCTCGCCGCCACCTTTCCCTGCCTCGGCATCGCTGCCGAAACGGCGCTGACGCTCGATTCGGTCGTCGTCAGCGGCAGCCGGGTCGAGCACAACACCTTCGACCTGCCGGCGGCCGTCGATGTGGTCGATGCTGCACGCATCGGCGCCGATCAGGCGCGGGTCAATGCCTCCGAAGCGCTCATCGCGGTGCCCGGCATCACCGTGCAGAACCGCCAGAATTACGCGCAGGACCTGCAGATTTCGTCGCGCGGCTTCGGTGCCCGATCCGCCTTTGGCGTGCGCGGCATTCGCCTCATTTCCGACGGCATTCCGGCCTCGATGCCCGACGGCCAGGGGCAGGCGGCGACCTTCAACCTTGATCGTGCCGAACGCATCGAAGTTCTGCGCGGTCCTATGGCCGTGGTTTATGGCAACCATGCCGGTGGTGTCATCCAGATGTTCACGCCGGACGGCAAGGGTGCACCGAGCGTCGAAGGCGGCCTGGTCGCCGGCAGCAACAATACGTGGAAAGAAGACGTCAGCGCCCAGGGCGAAGTCGGCGGCCTCGGCTACGTCATCGACGCCTCGCATTTCACGACCGACGGCTATCGCCAGCACAGCAAGGCCGAACGTGATCAGACCATGGTCAAGCTGACCTACCGCCCGAGCGAGGACGGCAAGCTGACCTTCATCGCCAATAGTTTCAAGCAGACGGCCGAAGACCCGCAGGGCCAGACCTGGGCTGGCTACCAGGCTGATCCGCGCAGCGTTGCTCAGCTGGCGCTCGACTACAACACGCGCAAGAGCATCGACCACATGCAGGGCGGGCTGACCTACGAGCACCGTTTTGGCGATCATTCCGTGCTGGCCTCGGCTTACGCCGGGCAGCGCTCGACCATTCAGTACCAGTCGATTCCACCCGGCCCGCAAGGCAACGTGAAGCACTCCGGCGGCATCATCGATTTCGACCGCGACTTCGCCGGCGCCTCGACGCGCTGGATCGGCCGCTTTCAGCTGGCCGGCGGCAAGCTGACGACGACGGTCGGTGTCGATTATGATCAGTCGATCGACAATCGGCGCGGTTACGAGAATTTCATCGGCGCCACGCTCGGTGTCAAGGGCGTCCAGCGCCGGGCCGAAGAGGATCGCGTGTCCAGCTTCGACCAGTACGCCCAGGCCGAATGGCAGGGGGAGCGCTGGACCTTCAGCGGTGGCGTTCGGCACAGCAATGTCTCGTTCAGCGTCAAGGATGCCTACCTGAGCAACGGCAACGATGGTGGCAGCGTCAGCTACGAGAAGACCACGCCGACCATCGCCGCGATGTTCCGCCTGACGCCAACGGTGAACATCTACGCCAGCGCGGCGCGCGGCTTCGAGGCGCCGACCTTCAACGAACTGTTCTATTCCGGCGTCGGCGGCACCTTCAGCTATAACCTCAAGCCGTCCACCAGCACGCACTACGAAACCGGCTTGAAAGCCTTTATCGGCAACGACAGCCGCCTTGATCTGGCGGTCTTCCAGATCGAGACCGAGGACGAACTGGTCGTCGATTCGGCCTCCGGCGGCCGGACGACCTACCGCAATGCCGGGCAGACCCTGCGTCGTGGTATCGAAGCCGGGCTCGACAGCCGCTGGGCCAACAACCTGTCGACCCGCCTCGCCTACACGCTGCTCGACGCTCGCTACGACGAAGCCTTCACCTCCTCGTCCGGTCTGGTCAATGCTGACAGCCGACTGCCCGGCGTTCCCGCCCAGAGCCTGTTCGGCGAACTGGCCTGGAAACATCCGGCCAGCGGCTTCCATGCCGCCGTTGAAGGCATTGCCCGGAGCAAGGTGTACGTCGAGGATACCAACACCAGGCAGGCGGCGCCGGGCTACGCCATCGCCAACCTGCGCTTCGGGCTCGACCGCAAAGTCGGCGATGTGAACCTGCGCACCTTCCTGCGCTTCGACAATATTTTCGATCGCCAGTACGTCGGCTCGGTCATCGTCGGCGACGGCAACAACCGCTACTACGAAGCGGCGCCGGGGCGCACCTGGCTGGCTGGCGTCAGCGCCCGCTACAGTTTCTGAGTCACCGATGTTTCTCGATTTTTTAGTGTCGTTAATTTACCGAGGCTGGCTTCGAGTCTCTCATCGCCAAGAACTCTTTTGCCCGGTGTTTCAAGGATCGCTTCGGAGTCAAGCGGGCTAACTTTTACTCGAAAGGAAGGCAATGACAATTAAGACATGGTTCATTACAGGCGCATCAAGCGGTTTTGGTCGTCAGTTTGTCGAGCAATTACTGGCAAACGGGCACCGTGTAACTGCGACAGTTCGCAAGGCTGATGCGCTAGCCGATTTAAAGGCTAGCTATGGCGATCGACTACGGGTGGGAATCCTCGATATCACCGATACGGAGAACCTTCGTAAAACTGTCAATGAAGCGTTTGCTGAGATGGGGCGTATAGATGTGGTCGTTAGCAACGCAGGTTACGGTTTGTTCGGGGCAGCGGAAGAGCTAACTGACGCGCAAATCCGGGCACAGATAGATACAAATCTTATCGGCTCTATTCAGCTTGCACGTGCGGTCATACCACACCTGCGACGCCAAGGCGCAGGTCGCATTCTCCAGTTATCGAGCATGGGCGGACAAATTGCACTGCCTGCGCTGAGCCTATATCACGCGACCAAATGGGCGGTAGAAGGTTTTTATGAGTCGGTGGCTCAGGAGGTTACAGGTTTCAATATCCAAGTAACATTAGTTGAGCCAGGAAGCGCACGCACAAATTTTAGTGGTACAAGTGCTGTACAGGCTGATGTTATGCAAGAGTACGAAACGGGACCGGTGGGGGAGTTTAGGCGCAAGATTGCATCTCCTTCCTTCAGGCGCCCCGGAGATCCCGCTCGCATGGTTGCCGCGATGATCAAGTGTGCACTGTCTGAAAATCCGCCCCGACGTCTGGTACTGGGCAGTGATGCCTACACTCGCATGCAGGCTATATTGTGCGCCCGGTTGGCGGCAATCGAATCTCAACGTGAGAGCGCATTTGCAACCGATACTGACGACTAATTTTTTCGTGGCTGACTGTTCAATCCTTGCGCAGTCGTACGACAACCAAGGCAGGCGAGCCGAATTTTCGAGGAGTGCGAAGGTGTCAGTAGCGGTCCAGAGATGGGGGCGGAACAAAAATTGGCAATCTGATTCCCGCATCTTCACTGCACTATCAGATTCCACGATAGACCTTCGAGGTCTGCACTCATGGCTAGCGGTTCGTTGTCTGCTTTTCCCTTTAATTCGTGCTACTTATCGTAGCTTGTCGAAATATCGCGAATTTGAACGGCGGCCGTCATTCCGCCAAAAGCCAATCGGAAGGTGCTCAGAAGCTATGACAAGCATGTCTATAAAAGTCGAAATCTCATCGAAAGGTTCTTTGCCCGCCTGAAGCAGTTTCGCCGCATCGCTACGCGCTATGACAAACTCGATGTCCGCTTTGAAGTATTCATTTCAATCGTAGCCGCTCTAATTTGGCTCGCCTGATAGTCCACACACCCTAATTCACATATCCATAAATGCATAAAGCCCATGTCTGCTAAACATGGGCTTCGTAAATATCGATCCTTAGCGCTCACGGCCAAGGCGAACGGTTTATTGCCGTTGGGTGCTACTCACTCATCTTGTCGAACTGCGGCGGATTTTCAGTCATGCTGCCTCCAATCGCGTTGTTCCTGAAGGGCCTGACCAACTGCCCGTCAGGCTTCGATTCCAGATTACCCCTCCGGATTAAAAAGTCCACTGGTAGAACGGAAAAACGGCCCGCCAATTGGCGAGCCGTTGTGGTACCTGTCTGTGGCGAACTGGGTTAGTCGTTGCTGGAGAAGCCGAGCAGTTGCAGTACCGACAGGAAGAGGTTCAGCACATTCAGGTACATGCTGACCGCAGCCATCACGTAGTTGTCTTCTTCACCACGCACCAAACGGCTGGTGTCGTAAAGAATGAAGCCAGAGAACAGCAGCGCGGCGACAGCGGATACACCAGCCTGCATGGCTGGGACGAAAATCGCAGCAATGCTGGCCAGGATGACAACAATAAGGCCTGCGAACAGGAAGCCGCCCATGCGCGAGAAATCCTTGCCGGTCTTATGAACATAAGCCGTGAGCGCTAAGGTGACTGCCGTCGTGATGACCGCAGCCGTCAGCACCGTACTGCTTCCACCCGGCATGTTGATGTAGTGAGTTAGCGTCGGACCGAGGCCCAGACCGCTGAGGGCGGTAAAGGTCAGCATGGCCGGCACGGCTGCTGCGGCATTTCGTTTCTTGTGCAGATAGAACAGCGGAACCAGACCGAGCAGCGTAAATAGAATACCGGCCAGCGGGCCAAAGCCGGCCAGCATGGTGATACCAGCCCCTACGCCGGCTACCGCAGTCGAAAGAGCGAGCAGTTGGTAAGTGTTGCGAATGACACGGGTGCTGTCGGGCGCCGCATACGTGCCATATTCGGTTCTGCTCAGGTCGATAACACGTGCTTCAGTGCGCATGGTGGATTGTTCCTCCAGTGGTTGGTGATGCCACTGTAAGTCGGGGCTTGTTACTAAGAAATCAATCCACTTCTGAGTGATGGTTCGAAAAAATCGAATCGATGATGGCTGTTTGTGAAGTTTTATTGGTTGTCAGGTTGTCAGGTGGTCAATGGCATGGTCAGGGTGCTTCATGTCCGAAAAATCATTGAATTTTCAGGGATATTTTTTGGACAAGAATTGCTTTATTTCGTCACGAATGGCCAAGATATGCTTTTCAATGGTTGTGAGAGGCGTGTTTTGGGTGGGTTTCGAGGGGGGGCTGGGCTAAAATTTCGCCCCTCTAATGGGCTGCTTGGTCAGTTAATGCTTTATTTCGGGCCGGGAAATACTTAACGGCACATCAGCGCAAAGCTCGGCGGGTTTTTTGTTGCCTTTTTAGCGGAGGCTCTGGTTGTGCCTGCAATCTTGCGAAAGAGACGGCTTGGTGCGATTGAATATAAGCAATGTTGAACAAATCGAGTGCCAGCTTTGCATAACTAAATAAAAATATCGTCGTTCCTGGCGTGTGGATGCTTCCTTAAATTAAGGCTTCCACAACTAAACAGGGATTACGCAAATGCAGTTCAACAACACCCGCCGCGGCCTGATCGCTCTGGCTCTTGGCCTTGCCTTCGGCGGCAACGCTTTCGCTGACGTCAATCTGCTCAACGTCTCCTATGATCCGACGCGCGAACTCTATCAGGAGTACAACGCTGCGTTCGCCAAGCACTGGAAAGCCAAGACGGGCGAGACGGTTACGATCAAGGCTGCCCACGGCGGTTCCGGCAAGCAGGCGCGGGCCGTGATCGATGGTCTGGATGCCGATGTGGTGACTCTGGCCCTGGGTGGTGATATTGACGCCGTGGCCAATGCCGGCCTGCTGGCGAAGGACTGGCAGAAGAAGTTGCCGCTCAACGCTTCGCCGTATACCTCGACCATCGTCCTGCTCGTCCGCAAGGGTAACCCCAAGGGCATCAAGGACTGGGGTGATCTCGTCAAGCCGGGTATTGAAGTGGTGACCCCGAATCCGAAGACCTCCGGCGGCGCCCGCTGGAACTACCTGGCGGCCTGGGCTTACGCCAAGCAATTGCCGGGCGGTAGCGATGCAACGGCCAAGGAATTCGTCAAGAAGCTCTATGGCAATGTGAAGGTGCTCGATTCCGGCGCTCGTGGTTCGACGACGACTTTCGTCGAGCGCGGTATCGGTGACGTGCTGATCGCTTGGGAAAACGAAGCCTACCTGTCGGTCAAGGAACTGGGGCCGGACAAGTTTGAAATCATCACGCCGTCCATCTCCGTCCTGGCTGAGCCGCCGGTGGCCGTGGTCGACAAGGTGGTCGACAAGAAGGGGACGCGCAAGGTCGCAACCGAGTACCTGAACTATCTCTACACGCCGGAAGGTCAGGACATCGCGGGCAAGAACTTCTATCGCCCGACCGATGCGAAGGTGGCAGCCAAGTACGCCAAGCAGTTCGCCAAGCTCAAGCTGGTCACCATCGACAAGGAGTTCGGTGGCTGGACCAAGGTGCAGAAGGACCACTTCGACGACGGCGGTGTTTTCGACCAGATCTACATCAAGTAAGTTTTGTTGCGGAACGGGCGGCGCTTGGGGGCGCTGTCCGGAAAGCCCCGGTCGGCCTTTCAAGGTCGCCGGGGCTTTTTTGTTGCCTTGCCACGGTCAACCGGAAAAAACGGCCAATTTTGAAATACCAGGCCCCGTCGTTCCTCTGCGTATTGCAGCAATCGGAATAAGCAAAGAGGAATAAATTGGTTATGGATTGACCGGGCACTCTCTAAGCTTTGGGCTTGTCAGAAGCGTTTCGGAGTTCTCATGTTTTCAGTGTTTTACAGAAATACTCGGCTCGGCGAGGTGGCGCGATGAGCAATCGCAATGCCTTGCCCGGCTTCAAGCTTTCGCTCGGTTATACGCTGACCTGGCTGTCGTTGATCGTGCTGATCCCTCTGGCGGCGGTGTTCATCAAGTCGGCCGAACTGACGTTGGACCAGTTCTGGTACGTGGTGACGACGCCGCGCGTGGTGGCTTCGTACAAGCTGACCTTCGGCGCCTCGCTGGCGGCGGCGGCGATCAATGCGGTGTTCGGGCTGTTGCTGGCCTGGAGCCTCGTGCGCTACACCTTTCCGGGCAAGAAAATCGTCGATTCGCTGGTCGATCTGCCGTTTGCACTGCCCACGGCGGTGGCCGGCATTGCCTTGACTGCGCTGTGGGCCGGAAATGGCTGGATCGGCAGCATTGTCGAATCGTTCGGCATCAAGGTGGCCTTCACGCCGCTCGGCGTTTTGCTGGCGCTGGTGTTCATTGGCCTGCCATTCGTCGTGCGGACCGTGCAGCCGGTGCTGGAGGATCTGCAGATCGAGATTGAAGAAGCGGCCGCCAGCCTCGGTGCGAACCGCTGGCAGACGATCAGCAAGGTGATTTTCCCGACGCTGTTTCCGGCTTTGCTGACCGGCTTCGCGCTCGCTTTCGCCCGCGCGGTCGGCGAATACGGCTCGGTGATCTTCATCGCCGGCAACATCCCGATGGTCTCCGAAATCACCCCGCTCATGATCATCACCAAGCTCGAGCAGTACGATTACCGTGGCGCGACGGCCATCGCGGCCGTCATGCTGATCGTTTCCTTCATCCTGCTTATCACCATCAACAGCCTCCAGGCGTGGACGGCGAAACGTACCGGAAGGTCTACCTAATGGCTGCCGCAATCTCATTACATCTTGGGCCGGCACATGCCGAGCGTTACGAAAGCAATCCGGCCACCCGGGAGAGCAACTGGGTCAAATGGACCGTCATCGGCATTTCGCTGAGCTTCTTCGCCCTGTTCCTGCTGCTGCCGCTGGTCGTCGTTTTTTACGAGGCGCTGCGCAAGGGCTGGGATGCCTATCTGGTCGCTCTGGTCGAGCCGGATGCCCTGAGCGCCATACGTCTGACCCTGACTGCCGCGATCATCGCGGTGCCGCTCAATCTGGCCTTCGGCGTGGCGGCGGCCTGGGCCATTGCCAAATTCAACTTTCCGGGGAAATCCTTCCTGATTACGCTGATCGACCTGCCGTTCTCGGTTTCGCCTGTCGTCGCCGGCCTCATCTTCGTCCTCGTCTTCGGGCGTACCGGCTGGCTCGGCTCGTGGTTCATCGACAATGACATGAAGGTCATCTTCGCCGTGCCCGGCATCGTACTGGCCACCATTTTCGTGACCTTTCCCTTCGTCGCCCGCGAACTCATTCCGCTCATGGAGGCCCAGGGCCGGGACGAGGAAGAGGCGTCGACGGTGCTCGGTGCGTCCGGCTGGCAGACCTTCTGGCATGTCACCATTCCCAATGTGAAATGGGGTCTGCTCTACGGCGTGATCCTTTGCAACGCCCGCGCCATGGGCGAGTTCGGCGCGGTGTCGGTGGTGTCCGGCCACATTCGCGGCGAGACCAACACCATGCCGCTGCACGTCGAGATCGTCTACAGCGAATACAAGTTCGCCGCGGCTTTCGCCGTGGCCTCACTGCTCGCCATCCTCGCGCTGCTCACGCTGGTCATCAAGAGTTTCATCGAATGGCGTGCCGCGCAGGCGGCCAAGGAAGACAGCGAAGCCTGATGAAGGATTTCAATTTTGGGCAGTTTTTCCGGTTGACCGTGGAAGTCAGGTTTGCGTCGATCCGGCCTGCCCAAATCCACGGAACGAATTTGCATATCAGGACAAATTCGTTTCACGGCCGATCCTGATGCCTTAACTTGATCGCAGCGGCTATCCGATGGGTGCTGTTCTCTGTCTCGTCTCCTCTGATTGCCCGCCGTCGAAAGATGGCGGGTTTTTTTTCGCCTGCTTGCGGCACCTGTTGCGTGGGCAACAGCTGGCGGCGGCGGATGCTTCGCAGGCAGCACTCGGGCGGGCTAGGGTGGATGGCGATGGCTCCTTCCCGACTCGATAAGCGCCGGCTAAATCCCTATTGAAATCATGGAATTGGCGCCTCCGTTCCTGGTGGTTTTAAAGACGAAGAGGGTTGGGCTGGCATTTGGCACATTTGCTGCTGATAAGGCGCAAACGCCGCAGCGATGGGCTGCCGGCCACCGGGCTTATGCCCGCCAACCCAATTTCAGGAGTATTCGATGTCTTTTCGTTCGAACCGCCATGTTGTCCGTCCCGCGCTGTCTCGCCTGACGCTGGGCCTGGTGGTCTTGCTCGGCGGTGTAGTGGCGATCAGCGCTGCCCATGCCCAGGAAGCCGTCAGCCAGGCCATTCCCGGCGTTGTGGCGGCCGGCACGAAAATCGAGCAGATCAAGGATGGCTTCAAAGGCACCGAAGGCCCGGTCGCGCTGCCGGACGGCAGCCTGGCCTTTACCGAAACCCAGGCCAGCCGCATCACGCGCATTGCCGCCGACGGCACGACCTCGACCTTCCTCGAGAACAGCAACGGCTCGAACGGCCTCGGCTTCAATGCCAAGGGTGAGCTGATCAGCGTGCAGGTGGACGATACCCGCGTCGGCGTCGTTTATCCGCAAGGCCATGAACGGACGCTGGCCAGCAGCTACGAGGGCTTGCCCTTCGGTCGTCCCAACGACCTCGTCGTCGACAAGCGCGGTGGCGTCTATTTCACCGACTCCGGCGTCAATGTCCCACCGGGCCAGCCGGGGCCGACCAAGGTGTTTGCCAAGCCGGCGGTCTATCGCATTTCGCCGGAAGGTGTTCTGAAGCGCCTGGCGGCCGATATCGAACGCCCGAACGGCATCCAGTTGAGCCCGGACGAAAAGGTGCTCTACGTCGCCAATACGCTCGGCGAGCATGTGCTGGCCTACGACTTGGCGGCCGACGGTTCCGTCGGTGCCCGGCGCAATTTCGCCAAACTGGCCGGCTGGAGCAAGAACGACAGCGGCGTCTGGTCGAGCGGGGCCGATGGCCTGGCCGTCGATGAATTGGGTCGCCTCTACGTGGCGTCCAACGCCGGGATTGAAGTCTTCAGTTCGTCCGGCGAGGCGCTGGGCGCCATCGCCCTGCCCAGAAAGCCGCAGAACCTGGCCTTCGCCGGCGCCGGCAAGAAATCGCTCTACATCGTCGGGCGCGGCGCCGCCTACCGCATCGTCACCCAGACGGCCGGCTACACCGGTCGCGCCAAATAATTTTTCCAAAAAAGAGAGCCATCCCCATGACCCGACAGACCGCCAAGGACTTTCACCCGGAAGTCCTCAAATTGTTCGACAAATACGTGCACGGCCTGCTGCCGCGCCGTGAATTCCTCAAGTCGGCCGGCAAGTTCGCCGTCGGCGCAGCGACGGCCGAAGGCCTGTTGCAGGCGCTCAGTCCTCGCTTCGCCGAAGCGCAGCAGGTTTCCAACGGCGACCCGCGCATCAGGACCCGCTTCGTCGAGCTGCCGTCGCCCAAGGGCGACGGCAGCGTGCGCGGCTACCTCGTGCAACCGGCCAACGCCAAGGGCAAGCTGCCGACCGTGCTGGTCGTCCATGAAAACCGTGGCCTCAATCCGCACATCGAGGACATCGCCCGTCGTTTGGCGCTCGACGGCTTCATCGCCTTCGCGCCGGATGCATTGTTCCCGCTCGGCGGCTATCCCGGCGACGAGGACAAGGCCCGCGAACTGTTTCCCAAGCTTGATCAGGCCAAGACGCGCGAGGATTTCCTCGCTTCGGCTGAATGGCTCAAGCAATTGCCGGAAGGCAACGGCAAGGTCGGCGCCGTCGGCTTTTGCTACGGCGGCGGTATCGCCAATTTCCTCGCCTCCCGCGTCCCCGATCTCGGTGCGGCCGTGCCGTTCTACGGCAACCAGCCGCCAGCCGAGGAGGTGGCGCGGATCAAGGCGCCGCTGCTCATTCATTACGCCGAGAACGACGAGCGCATCAACGCCGGCTGGCCGAAGTATGAAGCCGCGCTGAAGGCTGCCGGTATTCGCTACGAAGCCTACATCTACGCCGGCGTCCAGCACGGTTTCAACAACGACACCACCCCACGTTTCGACGAGGCAGCTGCCAAGCTGGCCTGGTCGCGCACGGTGAATTTCTTCAAACAGCATCTGAAAGCCTGAGCAGGAGGACATCATGAGTCGTCAACGCATTTGGGATCTGCCGACCCGCCTGTTCCACTGGTCGCTGGTCGGCGCCATTGTCTTCGCCGTGGTCTCCGGCAAGATCGGCGGCAACTGGATCGAGTGGCATGGCCGGAGCGGCCTGTTCATCCTCGGCCTGATCATCTTCCGGGTGATCTGGGGTTTTGTCGGGTCGCCGACGGCCCGCTTCGCCAATTTCATTCGTGGACCGCGTGCCATCAAGGCCTATCTCAAGGGTGAATGGCATGGCGTCGGGCACAACCCGCTCGGTGCGCTGGCCGTGATTGGCTTGCTGACGCTCACGGCCATCCAGGTCTTCAGCGGCCTGTTCGCCAACGATGACATCGCCTTCGCCGGTCCTCTGGCCACCCTGGTCAGCACCGAGTTGTCCGGCCAGATCACCGGCGCCCACGTCTGGCTGTTCAACGGCTTGCTCGCCGTGGTCGGGCTGCATGTGGCGGCCATCGTCTTCTACGCCCGCGTCAAGAAAACCAACCTCGTCCTGCCCATGATCACCGGCTATCAGGCGCTGAACGAGGGAACGCCCGTCGTGCCGCATCACAAGCATTCCTTCGTTCTGCGTCTCGCCGCCTTTGTGGCAGCCAGTGCGATTGCCTCGGCTGGCGTTTATGCGGCGGCCGGTGGCTTCATCGGTCAGCCAGCGCCGCCACCAGCCGACCATCAGGCCGCACCGGCCTGGTAATTCAACCCCCACTAAATCATCCCCAATCCGTTCAAGGAGCATTCATGAAGCAAGTAAAACCCTTCCTCATCGCCGTGGCACTGTCCGTCACCGCCAGCGCATTCGCCCAGCAGGCCGCCCCGAAGCCGGAAACGGTCATCAAGTGGCGCCAGTCGGTCTATCAAGTGCTGGCCTGGAATAGCAGCCGCATCAAGGCCAATGTTGACGGCCAGTTCAACCGCGAGGAAGTCGTCCGTGCCGCGAACAGTACGGCCGCCATCGCCAACTCCGGTCTCGGCGCGCTTTACGCACCGGGCACCGAACAGGGCAAGGGCTGGCACGACACCTCGGCCAAACCGGAAATCTTCAAGGACGGCAAGAAGGTCGGCGACCTGGCTGGCAACTTCGTCCGCGAGGCCAATGAACTGGCCAAGATCGCCGTGAATGGCGACCAGGCCGCCGTCAAGGCGCAGTTCGGCAAGCTCGGCCAAACCTGCAAGGCGTGCCACGACGACTACAAGGTCAAGGACTAACCAGACCGGCGACATCGCCGCGATCCACCTCATTTCCGGAAGCCCAACATGAAACGTCTTCTCTTTCTCATCCACCGCTGGGGCGGCGTCGCGCTCGCCCTGTTCATGGTGCTCTGGTTCTTCTCCGGGCTGCTGATCGTCTATGCCTCGCAGTTGAACCAGAGCCGCGTCCAGCAGTGGGCGAGGGCGGAGACGTTGGCGCCGGAACGGGGCTGGCTGAGCCTGGGCGAGGCCTTGCTGCACAATGGCAAGGCGGCTTCCGATGGGGTGCCGGCCGTTCATGAGGCGCGTCTGGTCCGGGTTGCCGGCCAGCCGGTGTGGCAGATCGAAGACGGCAAGGGCCAGCGCCAGGCCTTGTCGGCCATCGACGGCAGTACGCTGAAGGTGTCGGGCGACGCTGCGCTGGATATCGCGCGTCAGTGGTCGGGCAGCACGGCCGATGGGCTGCAGTTCGTCGAAACGCTGGAAAGCCCGACCATCCTGCGCAATGCCGACAACCTCAAGCCTTTCCACCGGGTTGCGCTGGGTGACGGCAAGGGCGGCGAACTGCTCATCTCGGCGCGGACCGGCGAGGTCGTTCATGCCTCGACCCGTGTCGAGCGAGCGATGTACTGGGCTGGCAGCTGGGTTCACCTGTTCCGTTTTCTTGATCTGGCCGGGCTCGACAAGCAACGCGTCGATGTCCTGCTCTGGCTGGCCGGCTTTGCCTTCCTGGCTACGCTGACCGGCCTCATCGTCGGCTGGCTGCGCTGGCGTCCGGGCTGGTTCGGCAAGGCCACCTACGGTCAGGGCCGCGTGCATCCCTACAAGCAGGTGTGGTTCACCTGGCATTTCTGGGCCGGCCTGATCGGTGGTCTGGTCGTGCTGACCTGGACCTTGAGCGCCTACCTGAACGGCAACCCGTGGCAGATCTTTTCGCCGGCCAATCCAGCCAAGCCCGAGATCGCCCGGTACGTCGGCAAGGACAATCCGCGCCAGATGCTCGACTGGCATCCGGCCAGTGCGCCGGTGGCGGGCGACGACGTGGTCGAACTCGGTTGGCACCATCTGGGTGGCGAGGCGGTGTTGGTTGCCGCGCAGCGCGATGGTTCGCGCCATGTGCTGAGTGCCGATGCGGGGTTGAGTGAAGCTGCCGTCGTGCAGGCGGTCGGTCGCCTGGCCGGGGCTGAGGTGGCGGGTCAGCATGTCCTGCAGACCGAGTACGACCATTATTACTACCCACGCCATGGTCGTTCGCCGCTGGATCGTCCGTTGCCCGTCTGGCGCGTCGATCTTGGCGATTCGGCCGATACCCGCTTCTACGTTGATCCGAAGGATGGCCGTTTGCTCCTGCGTCAGGACCACAGCCGGCGAGCTTATCGCTGGCTGTGGTCGGCGCTGCATCACTGGGATATTGCCGGCCTCTATTCCCGTCCGCTCTGGGATGCCTGGATGCTGACCTGGATCGGCTTCGGCCTCGTGCTCAGCGTGACCTCGGTGGTTCTCGGCTGGCGCCGCCTGAAGGCGACCTTCAAGCGCAAGGGCAAGCAAACGGTCGCCAATGCCGAACCGGAACTGGCCACCGAAGGGCAGGGAGTCTGACCGCGACGGACTGAACGAATTCGGGGGCAGGTTCGCCCCCAACCGATGACAGGTCGCTGCTTTGCCGGGATTCGGCAGGGCAGCGATCTGTTTGTGTGCAAACCCTGGATGGGTGCGCCGGAAGGGCGCCCCCCGACAAGTCACCAGAAACGAAATCATCCCATGTGGATTGTTAATATTGCCCTGCGTCGTCCCTACACCTTCCTGGTCGGGGCGCTGCTCATCCTGCTTTCCATGCCTTTTGTGCTGAGGAACATGGCGACCGACATTTTTCCGGACATCGACATTCCGGTTGTCGCCATGCTCTGGGAGTACAAGGGGATGGACGCCAAGGAGCTGGCCGACCGGATCACCGGCACGACCGAGCGTTCGATGACGCTGATCGACGGCATCGAGCATACCGAGTCGGTTTCCTACAACGGTGCATCGGTCATCAAGATCTTCTTCCACCAGGGCACCGATATCCGCACGGCGATGGCGCAGGTGCTGTCGAGCAGCAATTCGGTCTATCGCTCGGTGCCGCTGAACACGACGCCGCCGCAGATCATCCAGTACTCGGCCTCGGATCTGCCTCTGCTGCAACTCGGTATTTCCAGCGAAACCGTGCCATTCGCCGAAATCGGCGATCTCGTCGGCAATGTCGTGCGGCCTACGCTGCAAGCGAAAAAGGGCGTGGCGCTGACTTATCCTTATGGCACCAGTAGTCGCCAGGTTTCAGTCGATATCGACGCGCCGGCACTCTATTCGCGCGGCCTGACACCGACCGATCTGGTCACGGCCATCGGCGCGCAAAACCTGATCCTGCCGACCGGCTCGATGAAGCTCGGAGAGCGCGAATACGACATCGGTCTCAATGGCGCCATCGCCAGCATTCCCAAGATCGCCGAGATTCCGGTGCGGACGCGCGACGGTACGACCGTGCTGGTCGGCGATGTGGCGCAGGTCCGCGATGGCTCCGCACCACAGACGACGATTGCCCGCCAGAACGGCGACCGCGGGGTGATCACCTCGATCTTCAAGGTCGGGAAGGTGTCGACGCTTGAAGTGGTCGATCACGTCAAGCATTCGCTCGACACGCTCAAGTCACGGCTGCCGGAAGGCGTTGATCTGACCCTGATGTTCGACCAGTCGCTGTTCGTCAAGGCGGCGGTCAGCAACGTCGTTCATGAAGGCCTCATCGCCGCCAGCCTGACGGCAGCGATGATCCTGCTCTTCCTCGGCAACTGGCGGACGACCTGCATCATTGCCGTGTCGATCCCGCTGTCCATCATGTGTTCGCTGATCATGCTCTACCTCATCGGCGAGACCATCAACCTCATGACCCTCGGGGGATTGGCGCTGGCCGTCGGTATCCTGGTCGATGATGCGACGGTCGAGATCGAAAACATCGAACGCCAGATGGCGATGGGCAAGAACCCGCATCAGGCCATCCTCGACGGTGCCGCCGAAATTGCCGTGCCGGCGCTGGTGTCGACGCTGTGCATCTGCATCGTCTTCATCCCGATGTTCTTCCTCAACGGGGTTGCTCACTACCTGTTCGTGCCGCTGGCCGAGGCCGTCGTTTTCGCCATGCTGGCCTCCTACCTGTTGTCGCGGACCGTGGTGCCGACGCTGGTCATGTACATGATGGCCGGCCACCATGCCCACGGCGAGCCGGGCAATGCCGCGACGCGCCGGCTGGCGGCCGTGCATCAGCGCTTCAACGATGCTTTCGAGGCCTTCCGCGGGCATTACCTGGCGGTGATGACGCATTTCCTCAAGCGGCGCAAACGCTTCATTGCCGCCTTCGCCGGTTTCTGCATGCTGTCGCTCGGCCTCGTGCCGTTGCTCGGGCAGGATCTCTTCCCGGCTGTCGATACGGGTCAGCTGCGCCTGCACCTGCGGGCGCCGTCCGGCACGCGGATCGAGGAAATGCCCAAGCTGGTCGACCAGGTTGAGGACTTGATCCGGCAACGCATCCCGGCCGACGAACTGGCCGAGATCGTCGACATCATCGGCGGGCCGTACAGCACGCGCAACACGCTGTTTGGCAATTCCGGCACGGTCGAGACGGCCGATACCGAGATCATGATTTCGCTGCGCCACGGCCAGCACGCGCCCAGCGCCGATTACCAGCGCGACCTGCGTGTCGCGCTGGAACGAGCCTTCCCCGGTGTCGAGTTCTTCTTCCAGCCGGCTGATCAGGTCAGCCAGACGCTGAATTTCGGCGTGCCGGCACCCATCGACATCCAGTTCGTCGGCGGCAAGCCGCAGGAAGTGATCCCGCTGGCCGTCGAGTTGAACAGCAAGCTGCGCCAGATTCCCGGCATCGTCGATGCGCATATCTACGAGCGCTGGAGCAAGCCGTCGCTGAGCCTGGAAATGGACCGCAGTCGCCTGCAGCAGCTCAACCTGACCGCCCGCGATCTGGCGCAGAACCTGATGATTTCACTGTCCGGCTCGATGCAGACTTCACCCACCTACTGGCTCAATCCGGCCAACGGCAACACCTACAACGTCGGTGTCAAAAGCCGTGAAGTCGATCTCGACAGCGTCGATGCCTTGCTCCGTACGCCGGTCGGCAACGGCAACGGCCAGCCGCAATTGCTCGGCAACCTGGTCAACGTGAAGCGCAGCGCCCAGGCGCCGATGGTCAGCCGCTACAACGGCTACAGCGTGTTCAACGTTTACGCCAGCGTGCAAGGCCGCGATCTGGGCAGTGTCAGCCGCGACATCGAGGCGCTGGTCGAGGATACGCGCGCCCAGTTGCCGCGCGGCGTCGAGCTGGTCGTGCGCGGCCAGGTGGAAACGCTGAAATCTTCCTTCATCGGCCTCGGCGTGGGGCTGGCGGTGGCCATTGTGCTCGTCTATCTGCTGGTCGTCGTCAATTTTCAGTCCTGGCTTGATCCGCTGATCATCATCTCGGCCTTGCCGGCGGCGCTGGCCGGCATTGCGTGGACATTGTTCCTGTGCGGCACGACGCTGAGCGTGCCGGCGCTGACCGGGACCATCATGACCATGGGCGTTGCGACGGCCAACAGTATCCTGGTCGTTTCCTTCGCCCGCCAACGCCTCGCCACCGGCGTGCCGCCCCTCATGGCGGCGCTGGAGGCGGCATCGACGCGTCTGCGTCCGGTGTTGATGACGGCCGTCGCCATGATCGTCGGCATGCTGCCGATGGCGCTCGGCCTCGGTGAAGGTTCCGAGCAGAACGCGCCGCTCGGCCGCGCCGTCATCGGCGGCCTGCTGTTCGCCACTGTATCCACCCTGATTTTCGTTCCCCTCGTGTTTGCCAGCCTGCATCAATGGCAGGCCCGGCAAACCCCTGGCCTGGCGCATGCGCCGGCCTGAATCCCAAAGAGTGACCGCCATGAGCCAAACCGAAGATTCCACCTCGTATCCCTTGTTGCCCAAGGTGCCACCCCATGATTCCCTGCGCCAGGCGCGCCGTTTTGGCGCCATTGCCCTCGGCGTGCTGATGATCGGTGGTGGCCTGCGCCTTGGCCTGAATTACCGCGATGCCCATGCGTTGCAGCAATTCACCGCGGCCAGCGCCGAGCGCACCGTCGCCGTCGTCAAGGCGCAGAAAGGCGAACTCAAACGCAACCTCGTGCTGCCAGCCAGCCTGCGCGGCAGCAACGAAACCGTGGTGTACGCCCGCAGCGCCGGCTACCTCAAGGCCTGGTACAAGACCATCGGCGAGCGCGTCGAGAAGGGGCAATTGCTCGCCCAGATCGATGCGCCGGAACAGGAGCAGGAGCTGGCGCAGGCGAGGGCCGTGCGCGAACAGATCAAGGTTCGCCTGGCCCTGGCCCGGCAGACCGAAGCGCGCTGGGAAACGCTGCGCCAGAGCGACAGCGTGGCGGCGCAGGACATGGAGGAGAAACGCAGCGCCCGCGCCCTGGCCGAAGCCGATCTCGCCGCAGCCGACGCCAACGTCAAGCGGCTGGAACAGCTTGAAGGCTTCCGGCGCATCGTCGCGCCCTTTGCCGGTGTCGTGACCAAGCGCAGCGCCGAAGTCGGCAACCTGATCAGCGCCGGCGGCAAGGAACTCTTCGCCATCACCCAGACCGACCAGTTGCGGCTGACCGTCTGGGTGCCGCAGACCTACGCCGGGGACATCAAGCCGGGGCAGGAAGTCGGCATCAAGGTGGCGGAATACCCGGGCAAGAAGTTCTCGGCCACCATCGAGAATGTCGCCGGTGCCATCGACCCGGTCAATCGCTCGCGCCAGGTCGATCTCGTGCTGCCCAACCCGGACGGCAAGCTGCTGCCGGGTACCTACGTCGAGGTCGCCATCAGCCTCTCCAGCGGCGTCAATGCGCTTATCGTACCGGCCAACGTTATCGTCAACGGGCAGGACGGACCGCGCATTGCCACGGTCAACCCGGAAAAACGGCTAAATTTCAAATCCGTCCGCCTCGGCCGCGACCTCGGCCGGCAGGTCGAAATCCTCGACGGGATTGAACCGGGCGATATCCTCGTCCAAAGTCCGGCTGATGCACTGATGGATGGCGAGCGCGTGGTGACGCGGGAAGTGCCGGGCAAGTCGGAAAAAGGCGAGGGCAAGGCCACCAAGGGAAAAGAGGCGGCCGAGAGCAAGTCCTGATCGGCAATGTGTCTATCCGCGGAAATAAGTAGTGCGAATACCGGATTGCCATCCGTGGCGCCGGGAGCACAATTGGCGAATGAAAACGCCGGAGCCAAATGTCGTTTATGCGATCGAATTGTGCAGCGGTGAGCGCCGGCGCTGGCGATATCTTGCGCAAAGTTTCGACGGCGAAAACCGCTGGTGGCGGGATGAAGAGAGTGGCATCGAGTTCAACGAAGCCAACCTGATGTATGCATGGCAGGTCCTCCATCAGGACGAGGATCAGCGGCCAAGGAAAGGACTCAGTGATGAATAAGTCCGCAACGGCAGATATTTACCGCCTGATCACGGAGCAGATGAGCGACGCGTTGATTTATTCGGACAGGCAAGGCGTCATTTGCCAATGGAACCGGGCGGCTGAACGGCTCTTCGGTTTTGAACGGGCCAGCGCGCTCGGACAAAGCCTCGATCTGATCATCCCGGAGGCATTGCGAGAGGCTCACTGGGCTGGCTTTAACAGGGCGATGGCCAACGGAACGATGCGACTGGCAGGGCGCGCCACCGTGACGCGCGCGTTGACGGCAGCGGGAGATACGATTTACGTCGAAATGAGCTTCGCCGTCATTTGCGATGAGGCGGCCAACGTGATCGGTTCAGTCGCCGTGGCCCGGGACGCCACGCAGCGCCACCTTCGCGAAAAGGCGCTGCGCGAACGACTCGCCGAATCGCACAAAAACGATCACCACTCAGGCTAGGTAGAGGCTGGCCGGCTCTTCGACTGTTGCTGGCGGGTCATAACTCGACAACAAATTGCGCCTTGAAATCGGCATTTTCCCTTTGCAGTTCCGCCGGTGACGCGACGATTTTGACGCCTTTGGCATAGCCCATCGGGTTCGAGATAACCCTGGTGCCCTTTACGTTGTAGTCGAACGAATGATGGGTGTGCCCGTGGATGTGAAGTGCGGCCACCCCAAGCATGTCAGTCAGATCGGAAACAAAGGCCGCGCTGACCAGGTCTTTCTCAAAAATCGGATGAAGACTTCCAGGTGCCGGCGCATGGTGGGTTACAACTACCGTTTTTCCGGCAAACGGCTCATCGAGTCTGGCGCGCAGCCAAGCTCGCTGCTTCAGGTGAAGCTCACGCGCAAATGCCGGGCTGAACGGCACATCCGCTTCAACTTTAATGACCGTATGGTCCGGCAGGGAATTGGCGCAAGCCGCCATGGCCAGCTCGCGATATTGATCGCCAAACAGATCGTAGTCACTCCATAGCGTGCATCCGATGAAGCGAATACCTTCGATTATTTTTACACCGGAATTCAGGACATTGATTTTTGGAAAGGCGTCGGCTTTCCAGGCAAATTCTGCCTGAACCTCGGCGAGGGTATGTCCGTAATACTCATGATTGCCCGGCACATAGATGACCGGGACTGGCCAATCGCCAAATAGCTCCAGGGCGTGGGAAGCGTTTGCTATATCGCCGGCAAGCACCAAAATATCGGCATCGGTGGGCTCGACGCCCCGGTAATCGGGGAATCGCCATTCGAGGTGCTCAAGATGCAGGTCTGAAGCAATCTGTATCCGCATGGTCCGGTTTGTTCGGGGCTCGCACTGAACTGCCTGGTGGGTTACTACCTGTAATGCCTGAACCGATATTACTGCTGCCAGTAACGGATCGACTCCGGGTATCAATCAGACTCATCTGCTGCTTCAGCTGATTCAGCGGCTGGGTCGATGCCCCAATCTCCCCATTTGTACCAATCGTCTCCGAGCATTTCGGCGGGATGCTGAGTGCGCCCGGAACCGTTGCCGCATTGCAATGAATTTACCGAACAGTATTTGTCGCATCCCCAGCACGTTCGCTCAGGATGCTTGGGGTGCAAGGGAAATTTCTTTGCCATTTCCGATGATTTGAAAAATACGGGCTTACCACTCATTTTCCATTGCCCTGATGCAGGCATTTCCCATTGGTCGCTTGATGGTGAAGTATAGATTCAGGTTGTTGGGCCGGATTTGATCTTCCTCACAATGCAAATCAGCAAGGGAATTGCACGCCCTTGCTGATCTGATCGGGCGAAATCATAATTTGACCAGCCCGAGCAAAATGGCGGCCCTAAGCTGCCATTTAGCTATTCAAAATCTTACGGCTGCAAACTGACAGCTCCCAGATTTTCGGTTACAGCACAACCTGCGACCCTAGTTCCACCACGCGATTCGAAGGTATTTTGAAGAAGGCCGTTGCGCTACCAGCATTCCGGAACATGGCGATGAACAGCAGTTCTCGCCAGTAGGCCATTTCCGACCCCAGCTTTGGTATCAGGGTTTCACGACCAAGGAAGAACGACGTGTCCATCATGTCGAACTGCAAGCCCGACTCGGCACACAGGATCAGCGCAGCCGGAATGTCTGGCTCATCCTTGAATCCGTATTGCACTGTTACCTGGCTAAAGTTGCCTGGCAGTTGCTTCATCTCTACGCGGTCTATATCCGGTACATAAGGCACATCGAAGACCTGTACGCTCAGAATCACGACTTGTTCGTGCAGCGCTTTGTAATGTTTCAAGCTGTGCAGCAAGGCATGCGGGACACCCTCAGGGTTCGGCGTCATGAAGACTGACGTGCCAGGTACTCTCTCGACGCCCCCCTCAACAATGCTGGCAACGAAAGGCCTCAATTCCATCGCCTCATCTGCCAATCGGCGTGACAGCAACTCGCGGCCACGTTTCCATGTTGTCAGCAGGATGAAGATGGCGAGGCCAAAAGCCAGCGGGAACCAGCCACCATCGGGAATCTTGACCGAGTTGGCGAGGAAGAAGCCGAGGTCGATGCAGATGAAGGGAAGAGCCCCCAAAATTGCCCGCACCGGGCTCCAGTTCCACAGTCGAACGGCAACCGCAATCGCCAGCAGGTTGGTAATCAACATCGTACCGGTCACCGCGATGCCGTAGGCTGCTGCCAGATTGGACGATGAGCGGAATTCGAGCACCAGGGCGATGATGGAAATCAGCAGCAACCAGTTGATGGCCGGAAGGTAAATCTGACCAATTTCCTTCTCTGAGGTGTGCTGTATTTCCAGACGTGGTGTGTACCCCAACTGGATTGCCTGCTGGGTAATGGAGAAAGCACCAGAAATGACAGCCTGTGAGGCAATCACAGTAGCGACTGTGGCGAGGATAACCAGGGGATAGCGTCCCCATTCCGGTGCCAGCAGATAGAACGGGTTTTCGATAGCACTGGGGTCAGCCAGCAGCAGGGCGCCTTGACCAAAATAGTTGATGAGCAGCGCCGGCATTACGTAACCCAGCCAGGCATACTGAATTGGCTTGGCACCGAAGTGCCCCATGTCGGCATAAAGTGCTTCGGCACCGGTAATGCAGAGCACGACAGCGCCGAGCGCAAAGAATCCGAGCATTGAGTTGCTTTGCAGGAACTGAAGGGCATGCAACGGATTGATGGCAGCCAGGACCGAGGGATTCTGGATAATCGACATGGCACCGAAGGCTGCCAACACGGCAAACCAAAGCACCATGACCGGTCCGAACAAAGCCCCCACGCTGGCAGTTCCACGCCGCTGAAAGAGGAACAAGCCAACCAGAATGACCAGTGAAATGGGCAGGATGTAAGGTTTGAAGGCAGGCGTGATGATTTCAAGGCCTTCAACGGCCGACAGCACCGATATGGCTGGCGTAATCACGCCATCGCCATAGAACAATGCAGCGCCAAACAAGCCCAGCATGACGAGTAGTTTCTGCTGCCAAGTGCCAGGCGTTCCCTTGTGCAGCGCCAGGGTCATCAGCGCAATGATGCCGCCTTCCCCCCGGTTGTTGGCGCGCATGATGAAGGAGACGTACTTCACGGTCACCACGATGATGAGCGACCAGAAGAAGAGCGAGAGAATACCCAGGACGTTTTCCGGGGTAATCGGCACAGGATGGTGTGCGCCACCGAATACTTCCTTGATGGAATAGAGCGGACTGGTGCCGATATCGCCATACACGATGCCGAGCGCGGCCAACGTCAGCGTCGCGAGACGCTTCTTGTCGTGTTCTGTTTGCATGATTTTCCCTTATGGCAGGAAGCGATAGCCCACGCCGGTTTCTGTCAGAAAGTGTTTGGGTTGGGTCGGGTCGATTTCCAGTTTTTGTCGGAGATGTCCTACGTAGACCCGGAGGTAATGACTGCTCTCGACATACGATGGCCCCCAGATTTCGCGCAGCAAGTTGCGCTGGGTCAGCACTTTTCCCGGGTGCCCGACCAAGACCGTCAGTAGGCGATATTCGATAGGTGTCAGATGCACTTCGGCACCGTTGCGAGTCACCCGGCGTCGCGAAAAATCGGCGATGACCTCGCCGAACTCGATGACGGGCGAGGCGCCTTCGGGACTACGACTGCGACGGCGGAGCAAGGCCCTTACCCTGGCGCGCAGCTCACCAACGCTGAATGGCTTGGTAAGGTAGTCGTCTGCCCCGGCATCCAGGGCGTCGATTTTGTCGTGCTCCTGTGACCTGGCCGAGAGGATCAGGATGGGGGTGTCGGACCACCCGCGCAGGTCGCGAATCAGGTCAATGCCGTTCCCATCCGGCAAACCCAAGTCGAGAATCAGCAAGTCGGGCTGCCTCGCGCCAGCTTCGAGCAAGCCTTGCGCCATGGTTTCTGCTTCGGCTACCTGGCAGCCTTCCTCTTCCACCGCGACACGGACGAAGCGGCGTATTTGCTTTTCGTCCTCGACGATAAGAACCTTGGCGGGTGTTGTCATGCTGGTTCCTCCTCGATGCTCGGAGGATTGCCGACAGGCAGGGTGAAGCACACCTGTGCACCCCCTTCCGGGCGGTTATCGGCTGCGATCGTTCCGCCATGAGCTTCGACAATGGCCTTGCAGATGGCCAAACCCAAGCCCGTCCCTGGCTTGCCGGATTCGCTCTGGCCGCGGACGAACATGTTGAAGAGTTCATCCCGGCGGTGAGCGGGGAATCCAGGCCCTTGGTCGAGTACTGCTACTTCAACGACCGAGTCCGTCTGTTTGGCGTGCAATTCAATCGGTGTCTGTGCCGGGGCGTATTTGGCGGCGTTTTCCAGCAAGTTGCACAGCACCCGCTCAATAAGCACAGCATCAAATTCCAGCAGCGGGAGTTCGTTGTCCAGCATCACCTTGACCGGATGCTCGGCCAACGCGTTGCCCAGAAGTTTGATGCTGGCACCCACCACTTCTTCGAGCGGCTGCCATTCGCGCCGCAACGTGACCTCGCCAGCGTTAAGCCTGGCCATGTCCAGCAGGTTGCCGACCAGGGCGGCCAGGCGTTCCGCCTGCTCGTGCAGGGCTTGTGCCGTTTCCAGAGCTGTGGGCGGTAAAGCGGGTTTGACCAGGAACAGCGAGTCAGCCAAGCCGACCATGGCGGTCAGCGGGGTGCGCAAATCATGGGACAGCGCCGAAAGAATCGAACTGCGCAACCGCTCCGTAAGCATCTTTACTTCACTGTCCTGGGCGACATCGACGTAATGCAGGCGCTCCAGGGCGACAGCAATCAGTGAGGCCAGCGCATCCAGCAGGGACAACGATTCGTCGCTGGGCTCGCCAGGCTGCTCATCAAAGGCAACCGCCAACACACCTCGTATCCGCATCGGGGCCTTGAGCGGGAAATACAGGGAGGCGTATCCCATTCCGCGCACTTCATCGCTGCGGACGAACTTGCCGCTCTCAAATGAAACATGGACGAGGTGGGTTTCTATCGGCAAGTTCGCCTGGGTGCAAGCCACATCAAGGCTTTTTCGGTCCGCGCTAGGAAGCAGGACGACCGAACTGGCCGACAGTTGCGAATGGACAAAACGGTTGGTGATTTCGACTACCTGTTCGACGGTGAGCGCGCCGGCCAGCTGTTTGGCAAGTTGATACAAGGCCTGGGTTTGCTGCTCGCGCTGAACAGCTTCTTGTGCTCGCTGGCGAAGTATCGAGGTGAAATGCGTTGTCGTCAGGGCCGTTACCAGCATCACGGCGAAGGTGATCAGATATTGAATATTGCTCACCGCCAATGAGAAACGTGGCGGCACGAAGAAAATATCGAAACAAAGAACGCTGATGACGGAAGCCAGAATGGCTGCATTGCGCCCCAGCTTGACGGCAACTATCAGTACCGTGAGCAGAAAGAGCATCACGATATTGGCCAAATCGAGATAGCCAAGCAGTGGCGTAGCCAAAGCGGTCGTCGCAGCACATGCGGCCACCGTCAAGGCAATGCGCAGGAAGCCGCTGTAGTGTTTTTCGTTGGCGGAGGTATCGAATGGCATTTTGCGTTTCCGATAACGGGATGTCTCAAGATTAGGACACCCCGTGTAAAAACGCTGACCATTCTGGCGATTGCCGCGTAAAAATTTTGTATAAATTCAGGCCAAGTGTTGGCTATGAGACGCTTTCCTGACTTGGTGCGCAGCGGTAGTGAACTTCCGCTCCTGGCCAATGCCTGCCTCATGCTCCAGGCCCGGCAAGCTTACGTTGCCAGTTCTTCCTCTTCCGCCTGCTGGTCGATGCCGAACTCGCTGAGGATTTCTTCCTTGAGGCGGACGAAATCGAGGTCGAGGCGATTGCGCGGGCGGGGCAGGTCGACCGGCAGGATGCGCTTGATGCGGCCAGGGCGAGGTTCCATGATGACGACGCGGTCGCCGAGGTAGATGGCTTCCTCGACGTCGTGGGTGACGAGGATCATGGTGATGCCTTCGGTTTCCCATATGTGTTGCAACTCATTTTGGAGTTTGTACTTGGTCATGGCGTCGAGGGCGCCGAAGGGCTCGTCAAGGAGCAGGATTTCCGGGCGATTGACCAGGCCGCGGGCGATGGCGACGCGTTGTGACATGCCGCCAGAAAGCTGGTGCGGGTAGGCTTTTTCGAAGCCGCGCAGGCCGACGAGTTCGATGTGTTCCTGGATCGAGCGCTGCTTTTCGTCGGCCGGGAGCGTCGAGTTTTCGAGGGCGAGGCCGACGTTCTGCTCGACGGTCAGCCACGGAAAGAGCCGGTGTTCCTGGAAGACGATGCCGCGGTCGAGGCTGGTGCCGGAAATCGGCTTGCCGTCGAGCAGGATGTCGCCCTGGTAATCGGCTTCGAGGCCGATGATCAGGCGCAGCAGGGTGGATTTGCCGCAGCCGCTGGAGCCGACGATGCTGACGAATTCGCCGGGGCGGATGGATAGGGAAACGTTGTCGAGGATGTGCAGGTCCTTGTCCTTGACGCGGTAGTGCTTGTTCAGCTTGTTGATGGTGAGGGTGCCGGCGTTGGGCATGGTGTTCTCCGTGGGAATTCTGTTATTCGGTCAGCGGGCGTGGCCGCGCCAGTGCAGCAGGCGGCTTTCGGCGCGGGTGGCCAGTTCGTTGAGCAGCATGCCGAAGGCGCCGATGATGAGCATGCCGAAGATGATGAGGTCGACGCGGAAGGCGGCGCGGCCGCGAATCACCGTCATGCCGAGGCCTTCACCGGTGCTGGCGAGCAGGAATTCGGCACCCATGGTGGCCAGCCATGCGAAGATGAGGCCGAGGTGGAGGCCTGTGATGATCTGCGGCGAGGCGGCCGGTAGGATCAGGCGGAAGAGGGCCTGGCGCGGTGTGAAGCCATAGACGTCGGCGACTTCGTACTGGCTCTTGGCGATGCTGCGCACGCCTTCGATGGTGGCCAGGGCGACCGGGTAGAGCGTCGCGAAGGCGATGAAGACGATCTTGGCCAGGTCGTCGCGCCCGAAGAAGGCGGAGAGCAGCGGGATCCAGGCGAAGATCGAGATGTGCTTCAGGGTGTGGAAGGTCGGTCCGAAGACGTTGTTGGCCAGTTTCGAGGTGCCGAACAGCAGGCCGATGGTGATGCCGGCGGCGGCGCCGAGCACGAAGCCGCTGGCGTCGCGGAACAGGCTGGCGCCTATGCTTTCGAGCGCCAGGCCACTGTTCAGCCACTTCCAGCCGGCGCTCAGCACGGCGGAAGGCGGCATGATGATGCGTGTATCGACCCAGCCAGAACTGGTGACGGCCTGCCAGACGACGATGAGCAGCAGTGGCAGCACGAAGCCGCGCGGATCGATGGCGGGGAGTTTGTCTTTTAGCGAAGCCATGATCAGCGTCCTTTCGGTGCCCAGCGGCTGAAATGGCGTTCGATGAAGCCGAGCGCGAAGTCGAAGATCAGGCCGACCAGGCCGATGGTGGCCATGCAGACCATGACGACATCGAGCTGCATGAGGTTGCGGGCATAGACCAGCAGGTAGCCGAGGCCCTCGCTGGAGGCAAGCAGTTCAACGAAGACGAGCGCCAGCCAGGCCTGCATGGCGCCCTGGCGGACGCCACCGAGAATGGCCGGCAACGCGGCGGGCAGGGCGATGCGCCAGAGCGTCTGGGCGAAGCTGAACTGGTAGATCTGGCCGACTTCGCGCAGCTTGACCGGGACATTCTCGATGCCCTTGTAGGTGGCGACGGCGAAGGGAACGATGACGGCGACGGTGATGGTGGAAATCTTGAGCGCCTCGTCGATGCCGAAGAAGATGATCATCAGCGGTGACCAGGCGATGACCGGGAACTGCGAGAAGAGCGAGAAGCTCGGGTAGAGGTAGGCCTTGGCGGTCTTCGAGAGGCCCATGGCAAAGCCGATGGCCAGGCCGATGCTGCCGCCGATCAGGACGCTCCACAGCACGCGCTGGAGGCTGACGGCAAGGTGGCCGGCCAGTTCGCCGGAGCTGACCATATCGACCAGCGTTTCCCAGACGAAGGCGGGTTCGGGCAGGAGTTGCGGTGGCAGCCAGACGCGCTCGGTGGCGATCTGCCAGAGGTAGAGCAGCAACAGCGGAAAAATAATCCCCAGACCGATTCGCCCGAACCGGGCCGGCAGGTTGCCGAGCGACGGAATGCTGATGCGGGGAAGCAGGGAAGCTAGCGGTTCGATGACCAGCGGCTTGTCCAGAGATTGGATCGTACTCACGGGGATTCTCCCTTTTCAAATTTAGCCAAAATTTCCGGTTGACCGTGGAAGCCGGGTTGGCCAGCCAAACCTCGGCTGAGCAACCCGGCCAGCGGCCTAACCGACGGAATTACTTGCCGGCAGGCTTCTTGCGCTTGCCATCGGCGTCAAACTCGTCCCAAAAGCCTTCGAGTTTCAGTTCCTTGAGGGCGGCCTGCTGGTACTTCGGCTCGATCCAGCCATCGGCCGTCACATCGCGGCGGACGAAGCGGAATTGCTTCACTTCGGCGATCGATTTGTTGAGGCTGCTCGTGTAGTACTCGTCGATCAGCGGATTCAGGCGGTCACGCAGCGCCCAGCCCTTGAAGTCTTCCTTATAGTCGGAATACGGATTGCCGGTTTTCGACCACAGGCGGAACAGCTCGTCGCGGTTCTTCTCATCGACGGCCCAGACCGATTCGCGGAGCAGGGCGGTGACGAAGCGCTGGACGATGTGCGGATACTTGGCTTCGAATTCCTCGGCCACCCAGACTTGCGACGGCGCCTGCAGTTTCGGGTCTTCGATCTTGTAGATACGACGAACCAGACCACGGACGACGAGGTCGGTCGACGACTGGATGGCGGCATCGACGTCGCCGGTCGACAGCGCGGCCTTTTGCGAATCGCTGATCATGTCGATGACCTTGAGATCGCTCTCTTTCAGGCCGACCTGAGTGAGCAGGCGGTTGAGGGTCAGTTGGCCGGCGGTGCCCTTCTGCACGGTGATCTTCTTGCCACGCAGGTCTTCGAGCGTCTGGATGGTCGAGGCGGTCGGCACGACGACGTAGTTGCGGCTGAAGCGCGAGTCGGTGAGCAGGATGCGGGTGCGCAGGCCGTTGGCGCGGGCGACGACGAGTGGCAGGTCGCCCTGCGTCGCGAAGTCGATTTTTTTGAGGGCCAGCGCCTCGTTAGTGGCCGGGCCCGCGCCGACGAAGAAAGTCCATTCGACCTTGATGCCGTCCTTGGCGAATTCCTTTTCGAGGATGCCGCGCTGGTGGGCCGTGGCCAGCAGGCCGGAGGCAGCGGCCGGCTTGCCGCCGACGCCGGCACTCGAGAAGGCGATGCGGATGGTTTTGGGGTTTTCCTGCGCCTGGGCCGCCAGCGGCAGGCCGACGGCGATCAGGGCGGTGGCAATGAGTGATACGAATTTTTTCATGATGTGCTTTCGGTTGGTGCGGGCGGGTCAGAAGCCGTACTGGAATTGGGCGGTGATATCCCACGCATTCGGCTTGGCCAGACCCTTGTCGTATTGCGTCCGGGTTGCGCCGATCTGGAATTTGGTGGTTTCGGCGAAGAACAGGTTGTAGCCGATGGTCTGCTTCAGGCTCGTGTCGCCGCTGACAGCACGGTTCTGATCCCAGGTGTCGTAGCGGTAATAGACCTGCGAGGTGGTCGGCCAGTAATCGTCGAACTTGCCGACGCGGTTGAGGTTCTTCGACCACTGGGCAATGTCGCCGAAGTTGTAGAACAGGGTCAGGACCTGGCCGCGCCTGCTGACGCGCTTGGTGTTCTTGTTGGTGACAGCCTGGGCGGCGGTCAGCAGTTCGTCGTCGGCACCATCCGCCAGTTCGTAGGTAATCCCGATCGGGTTGTGGTTGTACGAAATGTCGAGGCCGCGGCGAACCGATTTGCCGGCATCGATGACCAGGCCGGGAGTCGCGGCGTTATTGGTCAGGATCTTGCGGCCGTCGTAATACGACAGGCCGAATTTCAGTTCGCGGAACCAGCTGTTGTAGTCAATGGGAACCGTGAAGGTGATGCGGCCCAGATAGTCCTTGCGGGAATTGTCGTCGGCCGTGTTGGCGCCATTGCCATTCACGACGCCGAAGGCGTACTCGACGATGGGGGCACGATAGTTGAAGCCGTAGTCGGCGTTCGGCCACAGATCGCCGCGGAAGATCAGGCCGATCTGGCGCTGGCCGATGTTCTTGAGCGCCGATTCACCGAGGAACTGGGCGGTCGACACGGTCGGCTTCAGTTCATCGGAAACCTGACCTTCAAGACCGAACGGGATCTTCTGCTGGCCGAAGGTGGCCGTCAGCTTTGGTTCTTCCAGCGCGCCGGTGTCGGGCAACACCTTGTACTGGATGTAGGCGTCGGTCATGCGCACGACGCTGTCGCCCTGGCCTGAGGTGTTGGTTGAACCGTTATTGGCCAGTTTTGGATTGCTGTAGGCGAAGGCCAGGCGGTAGTCCAGATTGCGTCCCTCGGCGTAGTCGCGATAGAGGTTGCCGGCGAAGGACAGCGTCGCAGCGACGCCGAAGGAGGTTTCCGCCGCTTCACCACGCGGGTTATTGGCGGTAGAAGCACTGGCCTCGGTCGAACTGGCGTAACTGCCGGTCAGCGTCCCGCCGATGGTCAGGCCGCGCGAGGAGAGCGCCGTCTTGTATTCGCGGTTGCGCGCCGAGTCGTACTTGTAATCCTCCAGTTGCGAACGCACCCCTTCGACGTCCTGCGTGGTGGCGATTTCGGCGCCCTGGGGAATATTCTCGCGAGTCTTTTCGAGGGCGTCGCCCTGTTCCCTGACCTGCTTCTGCAGGGATTCGACGGTGGCCTTGAGCGCGGAAAGTTGCTTGAGAAGCTCTTCGTTACTGGGGGCTGCGGCACTGGCGCTACCCGCCAGGCTCAAAAGGGCTGCCCCGATGGCGACAGCCAGCACTGTTTTTCTTGGATGGTTCACTACGTGTTACTCCCGGTCATTGATGTGACGGCATGCCGCCCTGTTGATCGTCTTGCTCGCCGGCGCTCAAAAAATGCGCCTGGTTGCTGGTAGTCCAATGGCACAGACCGTGCCAAGCAATAAACCACTGATTTATTGTGGTTATTGGGTTTTGGCATGGACGGGTTGGTGCACCGCACGAGACAGCGCTGCTTCGTATGCAGCAGGGAATGGCTGTCCGGGCTTCGGTAATTGAGCGGGCGGCTGCGGGCAGGGCTTCCACGGTCAACCGGAAATGTCGGCCAAATTCCAAATCTGTTTTTGCAGCCCGGGCAGCGTGGGGTTCCGCGGTTTGTGCGCTGCCGCTTTCATGGCGCGGCGGGGTGCTGGCAAATGCAACTCAGGTGTTTCCCGGGAAGCAGAAGCGGGTGATTGCTGTTGCCGTACAAGCAGCCCGGTGCCGAGCGCCCGGTCGCCAGGGTGTTGCCATCGATTAGCTGCGCCGAAATATTTAATTCAATTTAATCAATTTGTTGGAATATTTTTTTGCCGGATTTCCATGCTGGTTCGGCATCGATTTTCGACGTGGCATGACGGTTGCTGAACAGATGCCAGCCGATCATCCGGGCCGCCTGTCAGGTGCCGGGTGGCCTTGGGGTGGTTTTTTGATATCTCGTTTGGAGTGGTTCATGAAGAAGAAAATTGCATATCTCGCGGTGCTCTCGTGCTTCACGAGCGTGTTTGCGATCGCGGCCGATGCCGACAAGAGCGCCAGCCCGGAGGCGGTCGTCGCCAAGGCGGCCAGGAAATGGTCTCCCTACGAGGTCGTCCAGAAGCCTGCCGTGCCAGCCGTCGCCAACAAGGGCTGGGTGCGCACACCGATCGACGCCTTCATCCTGGCGCAACTGGAAGCCAACAGCCTCAAGCCGTCCGGTGATGCCGACCGCGCCACCTTCATCCGCCGCGCCACGCTCGATGCCTGGGGGTTGCTGCCGACGCCGGAAGAGGTCAAGACCTTTGTGAACGACAAGTCGCCGGATGCCTACGAGAAGCTCGTCGACCGTCTGCTCGCCTCGCATCATTACGGCGAACGCCAGGGCCGCCGCTGGCTCGACCTGGCCCGCTACGCCGACAGCTCCGGCTTCCAGAACGACCAGACGCGCGCCAATAGCTGGCGTTACCGCGATTACGTCATCACCGCCTTCAACCAGGACAAGCCGTACGACCGCTTCATCAAGGAGCAGCTGGCCGGCGATGAGCTCTACCCGAACAGCCAGGAGGCCAAGATCGCCACCGGCTACCTGGCCAACTACCCTGACAACTCCAATTCCCGCGATCTGGTGCAACGCAAATACCAGATCACGACCGACATCACCGACAACATCGGCGAAACCTTCCTCGCCTCGACCACTGGTTGCGCTCGCTGCCACAACCACAAGTCGGACAAGCTGACGCAGAAGGATTACTTCTCGCTGCAGGCCTTCTTCGCCAACACCTCCTTCGACTGGCGCACGCCGCTGGCCAAGGGCACGGAAAGCGCCTGGGACAAGAAGTTTGCCGAACAGCGCGCGCGTTATCAGGAAGTGACCAAGGGCGTTCGCGATGCCCAGAAGCAGATCCTCGACCAGTACCGCGAAGTCGGCGTCAAATACCAGAAGGAACGCTACCTGACCGACAGCCGCGACTCGATTTTCAAGGCCGAAAAGGACTGGAACGCGCTGGACCGCTGGGTTAACCACCGCCACAAGACGGTCGTTGCCGAGACTGGCGACGGCGTTGCCGGCTACCTGCGCCTCGCCGCCGAAAGCAAGGAGCGCGAGGATCACTCGCCGGACAAGGTTGCGGCCTGGAAGGAATACGACCGCCTGCAGAAGGAACTGCGCAAGTTTGACGACCAGCGTCCGAATGGCGGTTCGCAGTTCTACACGACGGCGACCGAACTGGGTCACACCGATTCGCCGCCGACCTTCGTCCGCTTCGCCGGTATCCACGAGCGTCCGCTCGAGGAAGTCCAGCCCGCCATCCCGACGCTCTGGGGCGGCGACAAGGTCGAGATCAAGCCGACGGCCAATTCGTCCGGTCGCCGCTCGGCCCTGGCTGGCTGGCTGGCCAGCCCGACCAACCCGCTGACCGCCCGTGTTTATGTGAACCGCGTGTGGAGCCAGTATTTCGACAAGGGTATCGTCCCGAGCCTGAGCGATTTCGGCCGTGCCGGCGACAAGCCGACCAATGCTGAACTGCTTGATTACCTGGCGGCCAATTTCGTCGAGAAGGGCTGGAGCATCAAGAAGCTGCATCGCGACATTCTGCTTTCCAGCGTTTATCGTCAGTCTTCTGCCGAACGTCCGGAAGTGGCCAAGGTCGATCCGCAGAACAAGCTGCTCGCCGTCTATCCGCGCAAGCGTCTGGAAGCCGAGGAAATCCGTGATGCGCTACTCTACGCCTCCGGTCAGCTCAACGACGTGGTCGGCGGTCCGTCCGTCTTCCCGCCGGTCGCCAGCACCCAGAATCTTGGCCCGGCCGACTTTGACGGCAACCGCGCATGGACCATCTCGAAGGACAAGGACGACTGGAACCGCCGCAGCGTCTACATTTTCAGCCGCCGCAGCCTGCCGTATCCGCTGCTCCAGAACTTCGACCCGGCCAACCCGTCGCAGGCCCACCACAAGCGTGACGTGACGACGACGCCGTTGCAGGCGCTGACCCTGTTCAACAGCGACATCATCGTCAATTGGTCGCAAGCGCTGGCCGGTCGCGTCATCAATGAAGCCGGCAAGGACGAATCGGCCCAGATCAGCCGCCTGTACCAGATCCTCTTCTCGCGCGAACCGAGCAAGGAAGAGAAGGCAGCGCTCAAGGACTTCCTGGTCAAGGGCGAAGCTACGGTCCAGCAGAAGCTGGCGGGTGGCGGCACCTTCCAGGCCGCCGTGCCCATTGGTGTCAAGGATCCGGCCGGCCTCAACCCGGTGCGCGCCGCAGCCTTCGTCGATCTGGTGCACGCCGTGGCCAACTCCAACGACTTCGCCTATCGCTTCTAACGCTCCAACAGACCACGAACAAGGAAAAAAACATGTCCATCAATCGTCGTAAATTTCTGATCCAGACCAGCCTCGGCCTGGGCGGCGCGGCTGCCGCAGCCGGGTTCATCCCCGGCGTCGGCTTCATCGGCTCGGCGCTCGCCGCCGAACTGGCCGACCCGCTGGCCCCCAAGGCACCGCATTTCCCGAGCAAGATCAAGTCGGTGATCTGGCTCCACCAGAACGGTGCGCCTTCGACCCTCGACCTCTTCGACTACAAGCCGGAGCTCGTCAAGCTGGCCGGCCAGCCAGTGCCAGCCTCCTTCCTCAAGGGTATCAAGACCAGTACCCAGGGCGGTGTCGGCAAGCTCTATGTGTCCAACCAGCGGACCTGGAAGCAGCATGGCGAAAGCGGTGCATGGTTCTCCAACCTGCTGCCCAACCTGGCCGAGCACGCCGATAAGATGGCCTTCATCAAGTCCAGCGTCACCGTTGGCGCGACGCACGACATCTCGATTCTCAAGCTCAACACCGGTGACGTGAATCCGGGTCGTCCGTCGCTCGGCGCATGGGTCAACTGGGCGCTCGGTTCGAACAATCCCAACCTGCCGTCCTATGTCGTGCTTTACAACGGCGACCGCGAACCGCAGGCCGGTTCGGTCAACTGGAGCTCCGGCTTCCTTCCCGCCGTCTATCAGGGCACGCCGTTCCGTCCGGGCGATTCACCGATCCTTTACCTCGACCGTCCGGACCTGCGCACCGCCGCCCAGCAACGCGGTTCGCTCGACCTGCTCAAGACGCTCAACAACATCGGTGCCGCCCGCCGTCCGGAAGACACCGAACTGCGTGCCCGCCTGCAATCCTACGAACTGGCCGACCGCATGCAGCGTGCCGCGCCGGAAGCCGTCGATCTCAGCCAGGAATCGGAAGCGACCAAGAAGCTGTACGGCATCGACGACAAGACCAGCCAGAGCTACGGCGAAGTGCTGCTGCGCGCTCGTCGCCTGGTCGAACGTGGTGTCCGCTTCATTCAGGTCGTCTCCGGTCACCCGGAGAATATTTCCGACCAGGAGCGTCGCAGCTGGGACGCCCACAACGACCTCGACGGCAACCACGGTGTTCAGGCCCGCATGGTCGACAAACCGATTGCCGGCCTGCTCGCCGACCTCAAGGCGCGTGGCCTGCTCGACACCACGCTGATCGTCTGGGCATCGGAATTCGGCCGTACCTCGTGGGGCGAATCCGGCAGCGGCCGCGATCACAACCCGTGGGGCTACACCCAGTGGATGGCGGGCGGCGGCGTCAAGGCTGGCACCACCTATGGCGCGACTGACGACATCGGCCTGCAGATCGCCGACAAGGATCTGGCAGTCGATACCTATGACGTGCACGCCACCGTGTTGCATTTGCTCGGCCTCGACCATCTCAAGACGACCTTCCTCAACAACGGCCGTTCCGAACGTCCGACCGTGGTCTACGGCAAGGTCATCAAGGAGCTGATCGCCTGATCAACCCGTAACCACCACGCCGCGGCGGCTTCCCGGATGACGGGCGGTCGCCGCGTCATGTGAAGAAGAAAAAATGAAACAAACTACCCTGACCCTCGCGCTGGCCCTGGCCTTTACGGTTGCCGGAGCACTCATGGCCCCCGCGGCATACGCCCAGCAGGCCACCGATTACAGCAAGGTCGAGATCAAGACCAACAAGCTCGCCGACAATTTTTATACCCTCGACGGGCAGGGCGGCACGGTCAGCGTGCTGGCCGGCAACGACGGCGTTTTCGTGGTCGATACGCAGTTCGCCCCGCTGACCGAGAAACTGGTCGCGGCGATTCGTAGCTTCTCCGACAAGCCGATCCGCTTCGTCGTCAACACCCATCTTCATGGTGACCACACCGGCGGCAATGCCAATTTCGCCGCCCTTGGCGCGACCATTTTTGCCCACGATCGCGTGCGTGCCGGCCTGCAGAATCCGGTCGCCCGTCCCGACGGCACCAAGCCCGCACCGGCGCCAGCCGCCGCGCTGCCGGTGGTCACCTTCGACGGCCCGGTGAGCTTTCACCTGAATGGCGAGACCATTCGCGTCACCAGCATCCCGCGCGCCCATACCGATGGCGACGTGCTCGTCCATTTCCTGCAACGCGATATTCTGGTGGTTGGCGACTATTTCCGAAGCGTCGGCTACCCGGTCATCGACCTGGCCAATGGCGGCAGCGTGCAGGGGACCATCGACGGCCTCAACGCAACCATCGCGCTGGCCGGCCCGAAAACGAAAATCGTGCCGGGCCACGGCGCGGTCAGCGACAAGGCTGCGCTGATTCTTCATCGTGACCAGCTGATCGCCATTCGCGACCGCGTGGCGCCGCTGGTAGCGCAGGGCAAGAGCGTCGACGAGGTGATCGCCGCTAGGCCGACCGCCGATTTCGATGCCAGCGTGCCGCAAGGCGCCCAAAGCGCCGAGCGCTTCCTCAAGTCGCTGTACGCCGACCTTAAAACCCCGCGCTGATTATCAAGGAGTTGCAATGCGCAAGTTAGTCATTCTGGGGGCGACCCTGCTGGCCGTAGCCGGCAGCGTCATTTCCGCCCAGATCGAGATCGACGACGATTTCATGAGAAGCGTCGAGGACAGCAACAAGAGCCTCGCCAACCACATCGCGATCAAGGACACCAAGGGCGTCTCCATCGATACCAAGGAGTTGTCCGAGATGTTCGCACAGGTCGAGGCCTTCTACGCGACCAAGGGCGATGCTCAGGATGCCCTGGACATCACTAAAAAGAGCCGGCAACTCATTGCCGATATCGACAAGTCGGTGGCCAGCAAGGATTTCGATGGCGCCAATGTCATGGCGTCCGATCTGTCGCGAGCTTGCAAGTCGTGCCACAACTTCTACAAGAAATCCTGAGGCGGCATGCGGCTTCAGACCCTGATCATGGCGGCGCTGGCCGTCACGCTGACTGCGCCGGTCTTCGCCCAGCAAGGCAGCCGGAGCGCCGCTGCGTTCAAGGGCGATCCGGTTGCCGGCAAGCTCAAGGCGGAGGACGAGCGTTGCCAGGAGTGCCACGGCCATGACGGCAACGCCAACGATATCGAAGACGGCATCGGCAACATTGGCAAGTTTCCGCGTCTGGCCGGGCAGCTGCCAGCATATCTGCTGAAGCAGATTCGCGACTTTCGCAGCGGGGCGCGTCAGAACGACAGCATGTTCATCATGGCGCGCAGCCTAAACGACCGCGATGCGGCCGACATCCTGGCCTATTTCGCCAGCCAGAATGTGGTCGGCGAAAAGGATGGCGAAGCAGAGCATGGCCGCCGGCTGTTCACCCAGGGCGACGCGGCGCGCGGTATTCCCGCCTGCGTCGGTTGCCACGGCGAAGCGGGGCAGGGCCAGCAGGCGGGCGACGCCGCCTATCCGCGGCTGGCCGGTCAGCACCGTCGTTATGTCGCGAAGCAGCTCACCGAATGGCGGACAGGCGAACGCAAGAACAGCCAGGGCGGCGTCATGAACGCCATCACCCGGCAACTGTCCGACAAGGATATCGATCAGCTGGCGGCTTACGTCGCCGGACTGTGACCCCCAATGTGCCTTTTCCCCAGGAGACCCAACATGAAAAACGCCATCAAACGCAGCCTGACCGCCGGCCTGCTCGGCATGGTCCTCGCCGGCCCGGCGCTGGCCTTGAACGAAGGTGACAGCGCGCCGGATTTCCAGGCCGCAGCGGCACTCAACGGCAACGCCTTCACCTTTGGTTTGCGCGACAACCTCAAGAAAGGCCCGGTCGTCGTGTACTTCTACCCCTCGGCCTACACCAACGGCTGCAACATCCAGGCCCATACCTTCGCCGAGAAGAACGAGCGCTTCAAGGCCGCTGGCGCGCAGGTCGTCGGCGTCTCGTTCGACAGCATTGCCCGCCTCAAGAGCTTCTCGGCCGATCCCGACTTCTGCGCCGGCAAGATTGCCGTCGCTTCGGATGCCGACGGCAAGATCGCCAAGTCCTACGGCGTCAATGTCCGGAGTGCCGTCGCCGGGCGCAAGGACACGCGCGGCAACGACATCGACCACGACTTTGCCGAACGCACCACCTTCGTGGTCGGCAGTGACGGGCGCGTTGTCGGCGTGGTCGGTGGGGTTTCGCCCACCGAAAACGTCGACAAGGCGCTCACCCTCGTTCAGGGGCTGGCTGCCAGCCGCTGAATTCTCCTTTCCACGGTCAACCGGAAAAATCCATGAAATTTAAAATCGCGCTGCTCCCCTTTCTCGCCCTCGTTGTCACCGCCACCGCCTACGCCCAGGCCAAGCCGGAAGATCTGATCAAGATCCGCCAGGCCTCCTTCCGCGTCATCGGCTGGCACTGCGGTAAAGTCAAGGCGCTGCTCGACGGCCAGTACGACAAGGAGCAGGTGCTCGCCGCCGCGACGGTCATCCAGTCCGTCGCCAACGCCGGCCTCAACCCCTTCTTCGCTCCGGGCACCGACAAGGGCATCGGCTTCCACGACAGCAAGGCCAAACCCGAAGCCGTCGATCCCGCCCAGGCCGCCAAGCTGAGCGAGGTCATCACCGGCTTCCGCAAGGACGCCAACGAACTCGTCAAAGTCGCCGCCACCGGCGACAAGGAAGCCACCCGCACCCAGTTTGGAAACCTGACGCGCCACTGCAAGTCCTGCCACGACGACTTCCGGGTGCAATAAGCTCGGGCGGGGTTTCCCGCGAATAGCTCACCTGATTGCCGACTGAAATGCCAAGGTGTTTCAGTCGGCAAAGTCGTTTACGGCGGGGTTCGGCCAGAAGACGCCTGTCGGTGGTTCGAAATCGCCGATGCTCGCGAGGCGCTTCAACCCTGAAATCGGCCGAAAGGCCAGAGCGTTGTGATCAGGACGTTTTCAAGTTGAAACGTGCAAGCATTTTCAAAATTTCAAGGGAGGTTTTCAAGGCAAGTCTCCTTGTTAAACTTGTGGCAAAAGGAGAGCACATGCAGATTTCCGGCCACTGCCAATGCGGCAACATATCTTTCAATCTCGAATGCTCGCCTGGGCCGACTGGGGTACCCGCTCGGGCATGCGTCTGCTCCTTCTGTTCCGTTCACAAATGCGTCTGGACATCGTTTGCCGACGCAAAATTGGCAGTTCAAATCCAAAACCGCGAATGGCTCGAGAGACATACCTTCGCAACTGAAACCGCCGAGTTTCATATCTGCAAGCAATGCGGAGATGTTCCATTCGTGACCAGCCTGATAGATGGAAATCTTTTTGCGGCAGTGAACGTCAACGTGTTGCAAGGCCTCTCGCCCGGCTTTCTTCAGCGCGCTCAAGTTGATTTCGAGGGAGAGGGTCTGGACGCGAGACTAGAGCGGCGGCGACAGGCTTGGATCGCCGACGTCACCATTACCGATACCCTGAGTTCGGTGGCATGAGGGCGAGCGTTGCAATCACGACATTCCCGTCAATGCATGCCAAT
Source organism: Azonexaceae bacterium (assembly GCA_013335535.1). GTDB lineage: Bacteria > Pseudomonadota > Gammaproteobacteria > Burkholderiales > Rhodocyclaceae > Azonexus. The sequence continues at coordinate 53,013 of JAAXVL010000010.1, read as the reverse complement.
TCGGAATGCAAGGCAGCAAATATCTCAATTGAGCGCGCAGGACATCAATCGTAGGCTTCTGATGTAATCGACTGATACCTCAGAAATCGACATGACATCCAAACTTTCCAAGCCACTAAAGATAGAGATCCCTGCCGTCGATGGCTTTCCGTTGCGTGCCCATGTCTGGGTGCATGAACTGAAAGAAGGTGGAAGCCCGCCACCGGTTGTCATCATCAATCCGGCAACCTCGGTACAGAGCCGTTACTACAGTCGCTTTGCTGACTTCCTTCACGCCCACGGTTTCAACGTCATCACCTATGACTACCGGGGAATCGGTGGGTCGAAACCGGAGAGCATGCGGGGATTCAATGCAAACTGGCTCGACTGGGGGAGCAAGGACTTCGAGGGGGTTCTGCGATTTGCCGGTACGTGCTTCAAGGGGCACGCCATACATATTGCCGCCCACAGCGTGGGTGGATTCCTGGTGGGCATGGCGCCTTCAAACCACGTTATCCAGAGGATTTTTACGATGGGCTCCCAATTTGCCTACTGGCGGGACTACGCGAAGCACAAGCGTATTGCCATGTACCTGCGCTGGCATATCGTGATGCCCACCCTGACGGCCATCTTTGGCTATTTCCCTGGAAAGCGGCTGGGTTGGCTGGAAGACACACCAAGTGGTGTAGTTCGCGACTGGGTCTCACCTGAGCCGCGATTCGAGGATATGTACAAATCCGGCCCCCAAGCTCTTTCGAAAGAGGAGCGAAAGAATCTGGTGCAAACCTTTGCCCGGGTCACTGCGCCGACCTTGGCGCTGTCGATGGCCGATGACGAATTTGGAACCATCCCGGCTATACATCGGCTCCTCGGTTACTACAAGAACAGCACATCCACCCATCTGCGAATCGAGCCTGACGCCATCGGGCAGCCTTCCATTGGGCACTTTGCCTTTTTCAATGCGCGCTATGCGGACTCTCTGTGGCGCATACCTTTGGCCTGGTTGCGGGATGCCCGGGTGACCGACGAGGTCCCCGGCCAGGTCATTACTCAGGAGCCGAGTCCGTAACGCGTGCTTCCGCCTGTATCCAGTCAATCAGCATTTGTACCTGGCGACTGGGCGCTGGGTCGCGCTGGATGATGCTGTACACCTTGTTGGACTTGGGACCCGGACGTGGCGTTGGCAGGGCAACCAGTCGGCCATCGGCAAGCATGGGGGAAATCAATTGGCCACGCCCTAGCGCAATGCCTTGTCCTGCGATTGTGGCGTGGATCAGTTGGTCATACAGGTTGAAGCGAAGAATGCCTTTGGGTTTCGCACCAGCCCAGCCTTGGGATTCAAGCCAGCTGTCCCACTGCCACCAGGCAGACGGGTCGCCCTCGAATTCAAGCAGGGTGGATTGTTCAATCAAGGTTGGACTGTCGAGGCAAGTCAGCCCGAGGCTTGGGTGGGCGACCGGAAAGATGGTTTCACCGAACAAGCGCTTGGCACCAGCCGGCATACCGGATTCCTGTCCGTAACGAATGGCGATGTCCAAACCATCCTTGCGTACGTCCACAATCTGATTATTCGCTGAGAGACGTACTTCGATTTCCGGATGCTGGGCCTGAAACGCCCCGAGTCTAGGTAACAGCCAAAGGCCAACGAAGCCGATGCTAGCGGTAATGGTCACGGGGCGTCGGCGCAAATTATCCTCCAAGGCACCCAGGGCATCCTGCAAGAGCTGCATCGCGCTATCGGCTGCCAGATATAGCCGCTCACCCTCGGCGGTGAAGCGAATGGAGCGATGGGAGCGTTCGAACAGCTTTATACCCAGAGCCATCTCGAGGCTGTGTATCTGGCGGCTGACCGCAGATTGGGTGAGGAACAGATCGCCAGCCGCAAGGGTAATGCTCATGCGGCGCCCGACAGCGACGAAGCCTCGCAGGAGGTCAACCGAAGGAATTCGCGCAAGATTGATTGACATTACATTTCCTCATGTCTGGTGACGAAAAACTCACTTGAGCAACCACAGGTTGTCGATTTTAATGGGATAAATGGAACTCCGTCAGAACGACACATGAAAATTACGCATGTGTTCTGCACGATAACGTTTCGCTGAGTACCGCCAAAATCATGAAGAGGAGACACAATCGATGGCCCATATTTCCAATCCAGACTTTGCGGCAAGCGTCTTGACCAGCTTTGACAGGCAAAGCGCGATGCACCTGATAAAAGCTTCCATGCCGGTGGTCGAGCATGGCATGACAGAAATTCATGTCCCGCACTGGGGTGGCATCGAGCAGCAACATGGTTTCGTTCACGGTGGCGTGGTGGGGATGATTGCCGATTCGTCGGCCGGCTACGCTGCGATGACGATGGTCCCGGCCACGGCGTCTGTACTAACCGTCGAATACAAGATGAACCTGCTTGCACCGGCTGATGGGGAGAAGCTGATTGCGCGAGGCCAGGTTGTTCGTTCCGGACGCACCCTGATTGTGACCAAGGCCGAAGTCTTCGCCATCAAGGAGGGGAAGGAGACCCTCTGTGCGTTGATGCAGCAGACCATCATGGTCATGCATGGCAAGTCGGAGAAATAGGTGATGGCAGGTTATCTGCAAGTAATCCTGGTTCCCTCGCGGTGCAAGCAGGTGAGCCTGCCGACACTTCGGAATTTGAAGAACACTGCTGAAAAACTGCCATGCTGACCTGCTACGAGGCCCGTTCCGCTGCTCCTGTCGATATCAGCGGTATCGACATGCCGGGTGTATTTCGTGGCATGAACGCACACCTCCTGCGCAACTTCATGACTGGCGAGCCGGCTAGGGAGGGCGTTGTTCGCGCCTATGTTGAGGCCTTAAAAATCGGCTCCTTTCCCGAATCCGGGCATTATTTCTGAGCACTCATCATGTTCCACAGCATTCGGCGTCCCGATATTCTCTCAGTAACCCTTGCCGCGGCAGGCATTCTCATGGTCACCATGGGAACCCGACAGTCGTTTGGGTTGTTCATCAGCCCAATCAGCAGCTCGACCGGCATGGACATCGCAACCATCAGTCTGGCCCTGGCGATTGGTCAGTTTACCTGGGGCGCAATCCAGCCTGTTGCCGGAGCAGTGGCCGACCGCTACGGCGCACGGACTGTGTTGATGGCAGCATTGATTACACTCGCCATTGGCTGTGCCATTACGCCTTTTATCCAGAATGGTTTCGGCCTGGCGATTGCCCTTGGCGTCCTGGCTTCGATGGGGTCCGGAGCTGGTAGTTTCTCTGTCCTGATTGGTGCCGCTGCCCAACGCCTGCCGTTCGAAGCACGTGGAAGCGCCTCTGGTGTCATCAATGCCGGCGGCTCATTCGGGCAGTTCATCTTCGCGCCCCTGCTGCAAAGACTGATTCAGTCAATTGGCTGGATGGGTGCCATGTGGGCGATGGCCATCGCGGCACTGGCAACACTGCCGCTGATTGGGAAATTGACCGGACCAAGTTCGACATTGCCTCAACATGCTGATGATTCGCGTCTTGGAGCGGCAGTCTTGGCGGCCTTGAAGAACCCGAGTTACTGGCTGCTGCACGCGGGCTTCTTCACCTGCGGATTTCATATCGCATTTCTGGTGACGCACCTGCCTGGCGAGGTCAATCTATGCGGATTGCCGCCCAGTGTGGCCAGTTGGTCGCTGGCTATCATCGGCTTGGCGAATGTTTTCGGCAGTCTATATGCGGGTTCATGTGTCACCCGCTACCGCAGCAAGTATGTGTTGGCAGCAATGTATGGCTCACGAGCCTTGTTGATTGTCTGGTATTTGTGGATGCCGCGCACCGACTTGACCTACTACCTGTTTGCTGCGGGGCTGGGCTTTACTTGGCTGGCGACGGTGCCGCCAACCGCCGCGATAGTCGGAAAGCTATTCGGTACTCGCTACCTGGCCACGCTATTTGGACTGACTTTGTTATCGCACCAGATTGGGGGCTTTCTTGGTGCCTGGCTGGGTGGTGTCACGATTTCCCGGTTCGGTGATTTCTCCTGGATGTGGTACGCCGACATCACTTTGGCGGTCATTGCTGCATTGGTAAACTTGCCGATCAAGGAGGCTGCCGTTACCAAGCCTCCGCTCAACCGGCTATTGAACTCCGAAAGCTGACCAGACTCCTCGATTGTTGATCGAAGTCTGATTCTTCACTCAGCTGGCAATGGTAGCCATGTGGGTATTCTTCACCTGAAAGCAGAACGCCAACGATCATTTTCGCCGTTGAATTGCATGTTCAATGGGGTGCAACCTTGTGCACGGATAGCTGCCCAATGAAGTCGAACAATTGTAGTAAGGAATGTTTATGCCGACCCCGCCTGGACGTCAGCCCATAGAGCCCGATTCCCCTAACCCCAAAGAGCCTGTTCACCATCCCCATAAACCGGATCACCCTGTTCATGATGAGCGTGAAGAAGACGGGATCGACATGGATGACGATGAAGATACGGGGTCAGACCCTTGGTGGATGTAGCGAAACGCTAGCAAGCGGCCACCGCCAGCCTCCTGGTGTTCGCCATAATGGAGGTGTTTTTGGCCTAAAACTGAAGTGGCCGGGCTGCAGCTAACTTAGCGCCCAGACCGACGCTTCAGCCAGAAAACAACCTCTTCAACATCGTCTGCGTCAGACAACTGGCTCTCAAATGCTGTACACGCAGCGGCATCAATCAGCACACGCTCAGCAAGAACCAGGTACTGCGCCAGTTCGTCTTGGATATGTATCTGCTTCAAGGCGATTCTCAGAGCTAATCGACTCGGAATGCAGTACCAGATGTCGTAATAGAGGTCGACGAGTCCAGGACGCGGGACGACCGGCAACAATTCCGATAGCAATAGTATGAACTCAGGCTCCGGGCGGTAATCGATGAGATTCTCTAGCTCGGCTCGTACATCTGGTGACTGAACTGCAATCCAGGTGACTATTGAATCGGTCATTAAGTGAACTGTGTTGCGCGGGGCCGTAAGGATACCAGCGACTTCTATTGCCTTAGCGATGGAAATGGCACAGTCGTTTGGCCGGGTAGTTTGTACATGCAGTGCAGAAACAAAGGGCTTGAAAGCCAGTAAGCCAGCCATGCCTGAAGCGCGGGTAGGTGCTGCACTTCAAACCACTCTGGCGCTACGGCGGCGAATTGCCGCACGAATGGAAAGAGTGCAAGGTCGGTTGCACAGGGCTCGCTTTCGCCTAGGAAGCTGCTCTGCTCCAGCCGATCGTTTAGCGGCCTGAGAAATATTGTGAGCGCATTTTCACGATGTCCATCTCTATCCGTCTCGTTGTAACGCTCCGGGTATTTGTACCGGTCGAGATGGTGTTTGAATACGCCGTCGTTCCGGGCCAGCCAGTCCAGTTTTTCAGGCGATTGAGCCGGCTCCCACCAGTTCCTGGTTGCGTCCTGATACAGCGCCCAGCGCATGATGTCCCAACTTTGTTCCAATACGCTGCCATCGGGCAGCAGCATGACGGGAACTGAGCCCTTTGGTGAGCGGGTCAGCATCTCCGCAGGCTTGTCTCGCAGCGACACCTCGTGTGCATCGAAATCCATCTGAGCGACCAGGAGTGCCATTCGTGCTCGCATTGCGTATGGGCATCGGCGGTAGGTGTAGAGCAGTGGTTTTTGCATGCTCAGCGACTAAGAGTGTTGATGTTTTGCCAGGACCTGTTCGACCTTTGCCTTGGGAACGCCTTGAATCTTGCGCAGCAGTTCATGCGTCACCTGACGAATCCCATACCTGCTCCGCAACTGATCGGCCAGGTGCGTCAAAAGGCTGGCGGCCATCTCGGCATCGGCTAACGCCCGGTGAGCACGACCTGCGACAGGGAGGTTGGCGAATTCCACGAGCGCGCCGAGTTTGTGGCTTGGCGCCAGGGGGAGGAGTCGCCTTGCAAGCAGCAACGAGCATGCAAATTCCTGCCGCCTGGTGAGGTTGATGCGCGCCACCTCCGCATCCCAGAATTTGCAGTCGAACGAGGCATTGTGTGCAACGAGAGGAATGTCGCCAACGAAGTCGGACACTTCTCGCATGACGGTGGCCGCTGGTGGGGCCTGGCGAATCATCGCGTTTGAAATTCCAGTGAGCGCTTCAATGAACGAAGGAATGCGCACACCGGCGTTCATCAAGCTCTGGTAACGGTCCACGACCTTGCCGTTTTCGAGGATGACGGCCGCTATTTCAGTCGCTCGGTCACCCTGCGCGGGGGACAAACCGGTCGTTTCAAAGTCGATTACAGCTACTGCATCCAAAATCCATCCCCCTGGCAGTTCAATTCGCAATTCATTGCGCTAATTGTCTCATTTGCCAAGGTGTCGAGAACTTGCTTATAGTCTTCGCTCCCCACCCAAGGACGTCATCATGTTCTATCTCGCTGCGCTCGTCCCTAGTCATGACAAGCCTGAGCAATACACCTATGGGACTGTCCATACGGAAGCCGATAACTGCTTGAATGCTGACGACCTGCTAAGCGGCCTCGTCAGCGAGGGCAATCAGGTCTTCGAGCTAGGGGTAGATGAGTTGCCCGTCGGTGCTGAAGACATCCGTGAATGCCTGCTGTGTAACCCTGGCCGGGTTTTCGTGAGCATGTTATTCGGCGAGCCAGATTATTTCTGTATCGTTGAGCTGCCCTGACTACCCTCGAAATGAGCAAACTCACTATCAAGTCCGGTTGCGTTGAAGCAGTTTTCAAGCGCGGCCGGGAGCGCACTAAAGGCACTGAGCGCACGCAAGCGCTCAAGACCGAGCAATCCACACCTATATCCGAAATACCGTTGCAGGATGCTGGGTTTGACACTCCCCAACAGATGACAGAATCCGAGGATGACGGTACGTCGTCAGATTGGTGTCTGAAATCGAGTTGAATCTTTTCCCCCAAAAGAAGCCGGCCCTGAAGCCGGCTTCTTTGTTTCAGGTGACAGGAAATTACTTCGCGCTGGCCACCGTTCCCAGCCCAATCGCCGCCCGCAGGTCGTTGAGGGTAACGACACGCGGGCCGTGCAGGGCGGCGATTTTGTCGACGTCGAGCTTCAGGCGCTGGATGTTGTTGTACAGGTTGACGCTGTACGGGTTGGGAGAGGCCGGGAGCGGGGCGCTGGCGGCGGCTGGGGTGTAGGCGTCGGCTTCGATGAGGATTTTCGCGGCGGGCAGATAGATCAGCGCAAAACCGTCGTTGTGGCCGCTGTCGACGATGTTGTGGATTTCGACCTTGTGGCTGTCTCCGAGCACAAGCTTGTCGCCGAAGGTTTCGATGCGCGGCGTCTTCTTCGAGCGGGCCAGGGCGTCCGGGTTGAGCGTGTGCGGATTGGCCCAGATCTTCTGGTAGTACGGTGCGTTCAGCTTGTGGGTGACGATGGTGGCGCCGGCATCGACGAAGGTGCGCAGGCCGCCGGAATGGTCGAAATGCACGTGCGTATTGACGAGGTAATTGATCGGCTTGCCGGGGAAGAGTTCGCCGACCTTGGCGATGAGCGCCTGCGAGCGGGCCTCGTTGAGCGGTGCCTCGACGAGGATGATGTGGTCGTTCTGCTCGATGGCGACGCTGTGGTGCGTGCCGCCGGTGAGGTAGAAGACGCCATCGGCCAGTTTGTCGGCGGTGACGGTGATGGCCGCAGATTGGGCATTCTTGACGCTGTCGGGCGGCGTCAGATCGATGCTGGGATTGACCTTGACTTCATTGACCTGCAGCGCGAGGACGGGGTGGCCGCCTTGCAGGCGAACGATCTCGCTCGGGAAGCGGAGGTTGCCGAAATCCTTGTATTTGGTGAATTCGGTTTCCAGTAGCGTGTCGCCAAGCACCGGGTTATCGATCCAGGTGCTGATCTTTTCGACTTCGTTGGCGGCGTTCAGGGTGCCGACATACAGGTATTTGCCGTCGACCGTGAAGCGCAGTTCGACGCCGTTTTTCAGCGGCTTGCTGGTGGCCTGGTTGGCCAGCGCGGCCTTGATGAAGCCTTGCGGCGTGGAGATGATCTCGGCCTGACGTTCCTCGACGGCGGCGGGCTGCGGCGTGGCGGTTTGCGGCTGGCTGACCGGGGGCAGGTTCCAGGCTTGCTTGCCGTTGACGTACTGGTCGAGCCATTGCGTGCTCGGGGCCGGGCGCCGGCGCTGCGGGTCGTCGGCCTGCAGGCGGGTGATCTGGACGCGGGCGGCGCCCTTGGCGTAGTCGATGTCGGCGACGTATTTCTGGACATCGAAACGCGGCCAGGGCTGCTTGACGTTGGGTGCCTGGCCGAACTGGAACCAGTGGCCGGTAGCGGCGAATTCGATGGCCTGGGTCTTGTCGACTGCCAGCCTGGCGGCGGCTTCCTGCAGGGAGGCGGCGTGGGCGGCGAAGGCGGTGGTGAGCAGGGTGGCCAACAGGGCCAGTCGGGGTGTCGTCGGGCGACGCATGAAACCTCCTGAAAGTGGACGGATGAGAATGTCCATCTGTTGTGCAGGAGGTGTGCCAGCGGCCGGGGTGCCTGGTCTGCCCGGTCAGATCACGGTGGAGAGCGGGCTGGCGGGGAGCGGGGGAATGTCGGGGTGGCTAGCCGCCGCTTTGGGCTGTTGCCGGCGGAGCAGCGATTGCTGCGCCGGCAACAGTCGATCACGCGCCGCCGGGCGGGCGGCGGGCGACCAGAGCCGCTTCGTCGGCGACGATGCGGGCGGCTTCGAGGAGGCGGATGTCCTTGTCGGTATCGGCTTCCTTGCGCACGAATTTTTCGTCGCGCTCGCTGTCGAGCAGTCCGTCGTCCGGTCGGCCGGCGTCGGCCAGCAGTTTTTCCTGGCGTTCGTTGTCGCGCCGGCGCTGGGCTTCGTTGAGCGAGACGCTGGTCTGCTGGCGGATGCGCAGCAGTTCGGCGGCGCTCTCGGCCAGCTTGCGGAAGGCCGGGTCGTTGGCGGCGCGGGCCTCGTGGCGACGTTTGATCTCGCTCAGGGTTTCGCCGATTTCGCCGGTCCGTTCGAAGTCGCTGGCGCGAATGCGCGTCCAGGGCAGGGCGTTGTCGTTGCTCGCCTCGCCGGTCAGCGTCGGGTCGTTGCTGGCCGGGAAGGCGATGTCGGGTTCGACGCCGCGCAGTTGCGTGGTACTGCCGTTGATGCGAAAGAACTGGGCGATGGTCAGGCGCAGTTCGCCGAGCTTGGCTTTTTCCTCGGGCACGACGCGGTTGAGGTCGATGACGGACTGGACGGTGCCCTTGCCATAGCTTTGCTCGCCGATGACGATGCCGCGACCGTAGTCCTGCATGGCGGCAGCGAAGATTTCCGAGGCCGAGGCCGATTCGCCGTCGATCAGGACGCCGAGCGGGCCGTTCCAGGCGGCGCCGGGGGCGGTGTCGCCGTCGACGTAGATGCGCCCGCGTGCATCGCGTTCCATGACGACCGGGCCGGTGTCGATGAACAGGCCGGAGAGGGCAATGGCTTCCTTGAGCGAACCGCCGCCGTTGCGCCGCAGATCGATGAGGACGCCATCGACCTTGGCCTGACGCAATTCGTCGAGCAGGCGGGCGACATCGCGCGAGGCGCTGCGGGCCGCCGGGTCACCCTGGTGGCGGCCGGAGAAATCTTCGTAGAAGGTGGGCAGCGTGATGATGCCGACCTTGCGCGCGGCGGCGCCATCAGCCACATCGAGCACGGTCTTCTTGGCCGCCTGCTGGGCGAGGTCGATCTTCTTGCGGACGAGCTTGACCTCGTGGTGCTTGCCCTCGGCGCCTGCGCTGGCCGGCAGGATGTCGAGGCGGACGACGCTGTCGGCCTCGCCGCGGATGAGCGATACGGTGTCGTCGAGGCGCCAGCCGATAATGTCGACGAAGGGTGCCTTGGCACCTTGTGCCACGCCGACGATGCGGTCGCCCGGGTGCAACAGGCCGGAGAGGGCGGCCGGGCTGCCTGGCGTCAGTTCGCGAATGACCGTGTAGTCGTTCTTTTCCCAGAGCGTCGCACCGATGCCGGTGAGCGAGAGGCGCATCGAGATGTCGAAGTCGGCCGAAGCACGCGGGCCAAGGTAGCCGGTGTGCGGCTCGATGGTCATCGTGTAGGCGTTCATGAAGGTCTGGAAGGCGTCGTCGCTTTTCAGCCGGTCGAGGCGCTTGATCGACTGCTCGTAGCGCTTGTCGAGCGTCGTGCGGATTTCGGTGTCGGCCTTGCCGGCCAGCTTGAGACGCAGCCAGTCGTTCTTGACGCGCTGGCGCCAGAGATCGCGCAGGGCGTCGTCGTTGGGCGCCCATTCGGCCTTGTCGCGGACGTAGGTGAAGCGTTCGTCACTGTCGAAAGTGAAGCCGTCTTTCAGAAGGCTGCGGGCGTGGGCAAAACGTTCGCCCATGCGCTGCTGGTAGCGGTTGAAGATGGCGAACGGCGCCTTGAGGTCCGGGGTCAGCAGGGCGTCGTCGATCTGGTGGCGATACTCGGCCAGGGCGTCGATATCGACTTGCGTGAAGAAGAATTTTTCGCCATCGAGCAGCTTGAGGTAGCGGTCGAAGATGGCCGCTGACAGGGTGTCGTCGAGGACTTGCGGCTGGTAATGGTAATGGCCGACCAAGGCGGCGCTGGCGCGCGCGGCGCTCTGGTGCCAGGGCTGGGGCGCGAGTTCGGCGGCCGACGCGTTGAGGGCGGCGGCGAGCAGTAGCCAACAGGTTTTTTTCAGCATGGATTCTCCGACGGGGGCCGGCGGAAAACCGGCCGGCAGGGTGACTGCGATTGTCCGGTTGGCGCGCCGGGCTGGCAAGCCCGGCTCCGAAACGATGGATCAGTTGGCCGGCTTGGGGGCGGGCGGCTGGATGCGGGCGACCTTGCCGCCCTGGTCTTCGTAATCCAGAGAGCCGGCGGCACCGGCCACCTTGAAGCCCTTGGCGGTCAGGAGATCGCCGACGGCACCGGCCCGGTGGGCGCGGTTGGAGACGGTGATGATAGTGCGGTCCTTGGGGATGTAGCCGAGGTTCTGTTCTACTTCCTTGGTCTGGATGTTGAGATAGACCGGGAAGGCGCCCTTGCTGATCAGTTCGTCGGGGCGACGCACGTCGAGGACGACGACCTGTTGCGGTTTGGCGAGCAGGGCGTCGATTTCGGCGCGGTTCAGTTGCTTGGTCTGGTAGGTCCAGGGTGGCGGCTGATAGGCGGCCTGCTGGGCGAAGGAGGCCGAGGCGACGAGGCTGGCGGCGAGGAAAACGAAGGATCTGACGATGTTCACGGTGAGTTTTTTCCTGAGATGGCGTGGTTGAAATGGATACGACGACCGCTGCTGAATTTGGCGGGCTGTCGTCGGCTCGATGCTGGATTCAGCAACCATCAGGCCAGGCTGTGCCAGGCGATGGCGGTTGGCTTCAGGGATTTGAAATTTCGGCCTTTTTTCCGGTTGACCGTGAGATTTGGCTGTGCGGCCTGCTAGCGCCGTTGTTGCCCGGGCAACAGTCAGCGGGGCACGGCTGCTGGCCACGCAGCACCGATTACGGGGCGGCTTTCTGCTGGCGGGCCAGCGTTTCGCCGGCCAGTGTCCAGTCGTTGCCACCGAGCGCCTTGTTGAGCGCGACGCTGGCTGTGAGCTGCCGGCCGAGCAGGTCGAGGCTGGTGCGCTCGGCGCTCAGCGAGGCGGTTTGCGCCGTGGCGACATTGAGGAAGCTGACGGTGCCGGCCATGTACTGGTTGTTGGTGAGGCGCTCGAACTCGTTGGCGGCGCGCCGGGCCTGGGCCTGGACGGCGCTTTCCTCTTCGAGGATGCGCAGGGTCGCGAGGTTGTCTTCGACTTCCTGGAAGGCCGTCAGCACGCTCTGGCGGTAGCCGGCGACGGTGCGGTCGTAGTTGGCGATGGCTTGTTCCTTGGCGGCCGAGCGGGCGCCACCGTCGAACAGGCTGAGCGCGATGGCCGGGCCGAGCGACCAGAAGCGATGCGGCCAGGTGACGAGGTCGCCCAGGCCGGCGTTCTGGAAGCCACCGCTGGCGCTGAGCGTCAGGTTGGGGAAGAAGGCGGCCTGGGCGACACCGATCTGGGCGTTGGCAGCGGCAACGCGGCGTTCGGCGGCGGCAATGTCGGGGCGACCTTCGAGCAGGGTGGACGGAATGCCGACCGGCTGCGCTGGCAGGGCTGGCACCGTGTCGACGATGGCGATCCGGAACTGGCCGGGGATTTCGCCGATGAGCTGGGCGATCAGGTGTTCGAGCTGGGCGCGCTGGACGCCGAGGTCGATTGCCTGGGCTTCGGTGGTCTTGAGCTGGGCTTCGGCCTGGGCCAGATCGGCCGAGGTGACGATGCCGGCTTCGCGACGGTTGAAGGTGATCTGGTGCGAGCGGCGCTGGGCGGTGATGGCGCGCTGCAGGACGCGTTGCTGGGCGTCGTTGATGCGCAGCTGGAAATAAGCCTGGGCCAGCGTGGCTTGCGTGCTCAGGCGGGCCGCGGCGAGGTCGGCGGCGCTGGCCGCGAGCGAACCGCGGGCGGCTTCGACGCTGCGCCCGAGGCGGCCCCAGAGGTCGATTTCCCAACTGCTGTTGAGGCCGATGCGCTCGATGGTGCGCGGCGGGTTGAAGGTGGTCGATGTGGCGCCGGTCACGCCTTCGCTGCGCGTCAGGCCGGCGCTGGCACCGAGGTTGGGCAGCCCGGCAGCGCGGCTGGCGCTGAGCGCCGCGGCGGCAGCACGGTATTGGGCGTTCGCCTGGGCGACGTTCTGGTTGGAGATGTCGACCCGCCGGGCCAGATCGTTCAGCGTCGCGTCGCCGTAGCGTTCCCACCATGCTGCGTGGCTGACGGTATCGGCCGGCGTGGCCTGCTTCCAGCCGGCAGCTTCTCGGAATTCGGCGGGGATGCTGATGCTTGGGCGCACGAAATCCGGGCCCAGTGCGCAGCCGCCAAGGGTCAGGGCGATGGTCAGGGCGAGGGGAGTGCAGGCGAGCGGGGAGCGGGTTTTCGGGTGTTTCATCAATGGGCGGCGGTTTCGGGCAAACCAGGCTCATTCGCAGGAGCCATGCCAGGGCGGGCTTGTCGGCCCAGCTGCGCCAAGACCATGAAAGCAAAAGGTTTTGCCGATGGCTGCTGCAGGCGGGGCTGTTTTGGCCGGCCAGGCACTGCTCGCCTGGCAGCAAATGGCCTCTTGTCGTGCTGCGTTTGCAGCAGGCGAAGGCGCTGGCGAGCCGAAAAAATGACAAGTTGAAAATACTTATCAGAAATCGGTTGTTTGGCCTGACCGGGCGGATTGCTAACCTGCATGCAAATCCACTAAGTCGGGGACAGGCAGGGCTTGTCCGGGGTCCGGCTTCCGGAGTGGAAAAAACGAACGCCCATTTAGAGAGAAGAGCCATGCACAAGATACTGACCTTTCCGGATGCGCAGGCGAGTCCGTTGTCCATCCGCGCCAAGGCGCTGGTGTTTCAGGACCCGGTGTCGCTGGATATCCTGAACACCACCGAACTGATCGCCCCGAGCCAGGCCACCGTCCTGATCATTGGCGACACCGGCACAGGCAAGGAACTCATCGCCCGCCATGTGCACAACCAGAGCGGGCGGAGCGGCCCGTTCGTCGCGGTCAATTGCGGCGCCTTCAGCGAAAACCTCATCGAGGCCGAACTGTTCGGGCACGAAGCCGGGGCCTTCACGGGCGCCCAGGGGCAGCGCGCCGGCTGGTTCGAGGCGGCCCAGAATGGCACGCTCTTCCTCGATGAAATCGGTGATCTGCCGCTGGCCATGCAGGTCAAGCTGCTGCGCGTGCTGCAGGAGCGCCAGGTGGTTCGCCTCGGCTCGCGCAAGCCGATCGACATCGATGTCCGGCTCGTCGCGGCGACCAACGTCGATCTGGTCAGCGCCGTCGAGGCCGGGCATTTCCGGGCCGATCTCTATTACCGGCTCAATATTGCAACGATCAACCTGCCGCCGCTGCGCGAGCGGCCGGGCGACATCCTGCCGCTGGCCCGCCATTTTGTGGACAGCTACCGGGCCAAGCTGCACCTCGGGCCGATCGAGTTCTCGTCGAATGCCCGGCAGGCGCTCATCAATTACGGCTGGGCCGGCAATATCCGCGAACTCGAAAACGTCATTCACTACGCGCTGATCGTTTGCCGCGACGGCGTCATTCGTTCTGGCGACCTGCGCATCAACGAGCGGGTGCCGGTGCTCAACAGTTCGCGCGGCAGCAGCGCGGCCGATGAAGATGACGGTTGCCAATTGTCGCGGGCGTTCAAGGAAATGTTCGACGAGAACCGCGAGAACCTCTTCGAGCAGGTCGAGGAAACGCTGGTTCGCCAGGCTTTCGAGCATTGCGACAACAACCAGGTGCGCACCGCCCGTCTGCTCGGCATTTCGCGCAACATCCTGCGCGCCCAGTTGAAGCGCTTCGGGCTGCTGGCATCGGGCAAGGCAGATCTGACGGATGCCGCCGACGACGAGGCCAATGTGCTGCATCTGGCCGAGCCCGAGGCGGTGGCCTTTCCCGGCTAAGGCCGGGGGCTGATTTCAATTTTGGGCCATTTTTCCGGTTGACCGTGGCAGTGCCGGAACGGAATAAGGTCACCACCAGGCACTTGTTAGCTTATTCAAAGTAATTCGTTCGTGCGCCGCTTGCCCTGCCGTATCTTCGTTTCCGTGCTCGCATGTTTCATGTAACACGTCGTCTCATCTCTCTCTCCAACGCACTTGCGTTTAGGCCCGCCGCGCTTCGCGGTGGGCCTTTTTTTGTCGCCGGAATCGCTGGTCGAGAGGGAGTGGCACCGGAAGCCGATCATGCATCCGTCAGCCAGTGCTGACGATTCGCTTCCAAAATGCATGATTCGTACATCATAATTTGCGCAGGTGGCCGTTATCGTCATTGCCACGGTCAACCGGAAATTTTGCCCAAATTGCAAACCTGCCGCATGGTGGAATCGTCATGAACCGCGACACACGCTCCTATTGGTTACAGATTCGCGCTACCGAACCGAAGACGATCCGCGAACCGGAGCAGTACGATGGCGCCGATTCGATTTCAATCGCCTGCACGCAAACGGACTTGCCGGCGAGTGCGCAATCCAGGCTGGTTCAGCGCTGGTGCGAATTTCTGCCTTCCCTGGGCAAGGTCAGGCGAGTCTGGTTTCGCTCCCAGGTACCGCAACGCCTCTTCGATGCGGCCGCCAGCATGCCTGGCCTGACGGATCTTTGGGTCAAGTGGAGTTCGATCAAATCACTTGAGGCCTTGTTGGGCGCCGCGCATCTCACCCATCTGCATCTTGGTGGTTCGGCCCAGATTCAATCCATCGCCGAGCTTGGTTCGCTCAGGCAGCTGAAATGGCTGACCCTCGAGAACCTCAAGCGGATTCATGACCTTGAACCGATTGCCAAGCTGACGCAGCTTGAAGGCTTCGGGTTTTCCGGTGGCATCTGGGGAAAGCCGGAACTTGACACGCTGGCTCCACTGGCTGCGCTGGGCGAGCTGAAATGGCTCGATCTTTCCAGCCTGAAGGTTCGCGACGGCGCACTCCGCCCGCTGGAAAAGCTGCGCGCCCTGAGCGAGATCAACCTGCCCAACTACTATGCGCTCGAGGAATATGCCTTCCTGAGGGCCAGGCTGCCGCAACTTGCCGCCGATCTAGAGCCTTACTACAGTCTTTCCGGATTTGGACTTCGCTGCAAAAAGTGCCGAACTGAAAGCCTCCTCTCGTTGCTCGGGCATGGCAGCAAAAACCTATGCCCGACCTGCGATGCCAAAGCGCTCGCCACGCACTGCCAGCGCTACGACGCGCTCGTTCAACTGTCCAGGAACGCTGGCTCGATCGCGTCAGAGGCGCATTGATCCCGGATTTTCAGCAAACATCATGGAGATTGAAAAGTGAGCTACATTTTTCACGTCTGGGAACATCCCAAGGCAGCCCCCATTCCCCGGACCCCCGAACAGGCTGCGAATTTCATTCGGGTCGCCTCCGGTATCCAGCCAGGATTGAATCCGAAGTATGTCGCGTTTGCGCAGGCGCTCACGGCGCAATACCCCGATCTGGACTCGATGGAGGATACCGGCGACGATTCGGATCAGGGCGTATGGACGGACAGTCCGATCGATGGACGGACGGAAAACGCCATCTACACGATCGGTGTTCATGGCAGCTGCCTTGATCACGAGCTTCTCTGGTTCATCGTTCATGCCGCATTCGACCAGGGGCTCCATGTTTTCGACATGCAGGCGGGAACGCTCTTCTTTCCGGACCGAACCTGTACCGGCACGGATGGTCGGCTCAGTGTGGCCAACCTGTTGCGCCCGCACCGCCCGGAGCCAGACTGGGAGGAGCCGGCCGGCTGTGTCGCGAAATCGATTGGTGGCAAGTCGATCAAGGAGGCGGCCGAACAGGTGGTCGAAGTCGTTGCCCGCTTCCATGCGCCGGCTGACTTCATGCCTTTCGTGCCGGAGCCCGTCAAAAACCTGGCGAAAGAGCGGACCAAGACCCTGCCCGCATGTGCCGAGGATGTTCCCATCATCTTCTCGACGTCGTTCGACTCGCAAGGCATGAGCGCCGAGGAATTCGCCGCCAAGCGGAAAAGCCTCCAGCTCGCTCGCAAGGAGCCGATATTCAGGGCGATGACCGCAGTTCATCAATACTTTTACGGGAAATGAAGGACAAGCAGGGACATGTGGCCAGCCAAGTATCGAAATCTCCCCATTTTTGATCCGATCTGGCCATCGATGAGATTTTCATTGGCCTCGCTGCTTTTGGCAGCTTTCTCCCTCAGCGCGGCCCAAGCCGACGAGTTGTCGTGTCAGAGTGAGCATCGCTTCGGCCAGGAGGGCGCCCTCCAGATGAGCGTGAAACTTCGTCGCTCGGCTACGGGCATCACGGCGCTCACGATGGAGAGCACTACCGTGGTCTATTCAACGAAAACTGGCTATTCCTGTAGCGCCGCGTTTGACCAGAGCACCCCGAATGCCAGGTGGAGCACTTCGGGCGCGACGACCACGGTCCTGGTGGCGACTGACGATGCTGGCGAGAAGTCAGCGCTATCCATCAGAAGAACGGGCAAGGGTTACCTGATCAACCCGCAAGGTCTGTCGTCAGACACCTGCGGAGCGAGAGGTCAGTGGCCGGCAAGTGTGCTGGTTCCGTTGCGCGGGTCGCGATGTACGACGCTTTATTAAGCGACGAGAACCGCCGTTAAAGCCTTGAGGCAAGGCTGAACGGCGATAGGCGGCAGCTTGCTGCCCTATTTTTTAGGTCTTCAGCGTAGCGCCACAGGTGGTTGCCGAGTAGGGAATCACGGTTTTAGCACCGGGAAAACCGGATAATGGCGGCCAATTCGTTTTGAACGCCATTTTTGGAATTCCCGCATGGAAATCAAGGTCAATTTTCTCGACAAGCTTCGTCTCGAGGCCAAATTCGACGACTTCACGGTCATCGCCGATCAGCCCATTCGCTACAAGGGCGATGGCTCGGCGCCGGGGCCGTTCGATTACTTTCTCGCCTCGTCGGCCTTGTGTGCGGCCTACTTCGTCAAGTTGTATTGCGACACGCGCAACATTCCGACCGAAAACATTCGCCTGTCGCAGAACAACATCGTCGATCCCGAAAACCGCTACCAGCAGATTTTCAAGATCCAGGTCGAGTTGCCGGCGGATATTTCTGCCAAGGACCGGCAGGGCATCCTGCGTTCGATCGACCGCTGTACCGTCAAGAAGGTCGTGCAGACCGGGCCGGAGTTTGTCATCGAGGAAGTCGACAACCTTGATGCCGATGCTCAGGCCTTGCTGACGCTGAAGCCGGATGCGGACACCAGCACCTATATCGTCGGCAAGGATCTGCCGCTGGAACAGACCATTGCCAACATGTCGGGCTTCCTGGCTGGCCTGGGGATCAAGATCGAAATCGCCTCGTGGCGCAATCTGGTACCCAACGTCTGGTCGCTGCATATCCGCGATGCGCACTCGCCGATGTGCTTCACCAACGGCAAGGGCGCGACCAAGGAAAGCGCCCTGGCCTCGGCGCTGGGCGAATACATCGAGCGGGCCAGCTGCAACCATTTCTATAACGACAATTATTGGGGGCCGGACATCGCCAACGCGCCCTTCGTGCATTACCCGGACGAGCGCTGGTTCAAGCCGGGGAAGAAGGACGCGCTGCCCAAGGGCTTGCTCGACGACTACTGTCTGGATATCTACAACCCGGACGGCGAGCTGCGCGCCTCACACCTTTATGACACCAATTCCGGCAACACCGAACGCGGCATTTGCACGCTGCCCTATGTCCGTCAGTCGGACGGCGAGACGGTGTATTTCCCGACCAACCTGATCGACAACCTCTTCCTGAGCAACGGCATGAGCGCCGGCAACACGCTGCCCGAGGCGCAGGTGCAGTGCCTGTCGGAAATTTTCGAGCGGGCGGTGAAACGCGAAATCCTCGAAGGCGAAATCGCGCTGCCCGATGTGCCGGCCGAAGTGCTGGCGAAATATCCGGGCATTCTGGCCGGTATTGCGGAACTGGAAAATCAGGGCTTCCCGGTGTTGGTCAAGGATGCCTCGCTGGGCGGCGAGTTTCCGGTGATGTGCGTCACGCTGATGAATCCGCGCACCGGCGGCGTCTTCGCCTCGTTCGGCGCGCACCCGAGCCTGGAAGTGGCGCTCGAACGCAGCCTCACAGAGCTGCTACAGGGACGTAGTTTCGAAGGCCTCAACGATCTGCCGCGGCCGACCTTCGAGAGCAATGCCGTCACCGAGCCCAACAACTTCGTCGAGCACTTCATCGACTCCAGCGGCGTTGTCTCATGGCGCTTCTTCAGCGCCAAAGCCGATTACGAGTTCGTCGAGTGGGATTTTTCCGGACAGGGGGAAGAATCCAACGCCGACGAAGCCGCTGCCTTGCTCGGCATTCTCGACGAGATGGGCAAAGAGGTTTACATGGCGGTCTACGACCAGCTTGGGGCCACCGCCTGCCGCATCCTGGTGCCGGGGTACTCCGAGGTTTACCCGATCGAGGACCTGATCTGGGATAACACCAACAAGGCGCTGGCCTTCCGGGAAGACATCCTGAACCTCCACAGTCTCGATGACGCTGCGCTGGAAGCGCTGCTCGAACGACTGGAAGACAGCGAACTAGACGATTACAACGACATCATTACCCTGATCGGTGTCGAGTTTGACGAGAATACAGTCTGGGGTCAGCTGACGATTCTGGAGTTGAAGCTGCTGATCAATCTCGCCCTGCAGCAATTCGAGGCGGCCAAGGAACAGGTCGAGGCTTACCTGCAATACAACGAAAACACGGCCGAGCGCGGCTTGTTCTATCAGGCCCTGAACGTCGTGCTGGAAGTGCTGCTCGACGACGAACTGGAACTGGACGATTACGAAGCCAACTTCCGCCGCATGTTCGGCGATCCACGCATGGATGCCGTGCTGGGTTCCGTCGATGGCAGCGTGCGCTTCTTCGGCTTGACGCCGACGAGCATGAAGCTGGAAGGGCTCGACCGGCATCAGCGCTTGATCGACAGCTACACGAAGCTGCACCGGGCGCGGGCCAAGGCGGCAGGAATCGTTACATAGACTGCACCACTTCCCGGAGTCCTCGCGTGAGCGGGGGCTGCCGCCTCAAGCGCTGCTGATTTTCGGCAAATGCTTATGCCATGAGCGGCGATTAGCAAGGAAGAACGAAGTCGTTTCGCATCCGTACCACCCTGTCTAGATTGAGGCTGTAATCAGACAGGAGGTGCGTCATGGCTGCATTGATCGTGGGTGGTGACCGGGTCGATTCGTTTCGCGACTATCTGGCCGGGCAGGGCTATCAGCCGGTACGGCACTGGAGCGGCCGCAAGCCCGGTGAATGTCATCGCAGCATCCCGGTCGATACGCGGGTGGTCGTGGTGATGGTTGATCAGATCAACCACGGTCTGGCCCGCAAGATTCGGCGAGTGGCCGATGCCATGGACGTCCCCGTCGTCTTCAGCAAGCGCAGCGTCGGGCAATTGAGCGGTGCCCTGGCCGGATTGGCTTGAGGCAATGAAAAAGGCGTACCGCCAAAGCGGCACGCCTTTCCACTGCGGGCAGCTATTTCCTTAATACGGCAAGTCAGCCGGCGCCAGCGGAGCGCCACGTCGCAAGGCATGACGCAGCAGGGAACGCGCCTCGCCTGCTGAAAGCTCATCGAGCCAAGCCGGCAACGCACCAAAGCGGCTTTCGTAGCCGGCGCGCGGATCGTTGAAAAAGCGGTCGAGGGTGGCCGGGCGGATCGGCAATTCGAGGGTCAGAACCATGGTCAACTCCTTGCTCCCCTGTGAGTCCGGCGAGGCCGGCTCCCGGGGAGTGCTGGAGCGAGCGACGCTTTAGCCAGAATTTGTCGTCCGCCCTGGCAAGTTATCGATTAAATCCGGCGGTGTCGGCACATTCTCGGGGTGAATCCCACGGTCGACAAGGAATTTCCGGTTATTTCGATATGCCGTTCCGCCGGCATAAGCATCGAAGAAGCGATTCGTTGTACGCACACGCCTGCCTCATTGAAATGACGACATCCGCTGCGGCTGGAAAGGTCCGGCTGTGGTGGCTATAGCCAACATCCTTATTACGGTGTTGCTTATATCGATCTGAATTTTTATTCGTTCTTGGCATGAATGGGCAGGCATAGATTGGTGGCTACAGACATCACTGAGCTTTTTCAGTGACGACGGCACCCAACAAAAAGCCGGCCCGCGCCGGTTGGCTGAAAGCGAAAGGAATCGCCATGACCGATGCAGTAATCGACGCAGTTACCGACACTCAATCGTCTGCCCACGTAGCGCCGGCTTTTGCCGATGGTGCCGAGAGCAGCGCAGCTTCGCCGATCCTCGAACAGGCGCGCCAGCAGGCGGCAGCCGACAACCTGCCTTATGCCGGCAGCGTGTCGCCGCACGATGCCTGGTCGCTCGTCCAGTCCGGCGAAGCGGTCTTGATCGATGTGCGCACGGCGGAAGAACGCAAGTTCGTCGGACATGTGCCGGAAACCAAACACGTGGCCTGGATGACCGGGCTGTCGCTGTCGCGTAATCCGCGCTTCGTCAAGGAACTGGAAGCCAAGGCTGGCAAGAACGATGTTGTCCTGCTGCTCTGTCGCAGCGGCAAACGTTCGGCCGCGGCGGCCGAAGCTGCGGCCAAGGGTGGATTTACCAACGTTTTCAACATTCTCGAAGGCTTCGAGGGCGACCTTGATGAGCTGCAGCGTCGCGGCGCCTTCAATGGCTGGCGTAACGCCGGCCTGCCGTGGATTCAGGATTGATTCATCAACTTTCAGGGAGAAAACAGCATGTCAAAGATTTTTGCAGATAACTCGCAGTCGATCGGCCGTACCCCGCTGATCAAGCTCAATCGTGTCATCGATGGCGCCAAGGCCACTGTGCTGGCCAAGATCGAAGGCCGTAACCCGGCCTATTCGGTCAAGTGCCGGATTGGTGCGGCGCTCATCAACGACGCTGAAAAACGCGGCCTGCTTGGCGCCGGCAAGGAACTGGTCGAGCCAACCTCCGGTAATACCGGCATCGCGCTGGCCTTCGTTGCCGCCGCCAAGGGCATTCCACTGACCCTGACCATGCCGGAAACGATGAGTATCGAACGGCGCAAACTGCTGACGGCTTTCGGCGCCAAGCTGGTGTTGACCGAAGGTGCCAAGGGCATGGGGGGTGCCATCGCCAAGGCCGAAGAAATCGCCGCTTCCGATGCCAAGTACGTGCTGCTGCAGCAGTTCAAGAACCCGGCCAATCCGGCCATCCACGAACTGACGACGGGCCCGGAAATCTGGGACGACACCGACGGTGCCGTTGATATCTTTGTCTCTGGCGTCGGTACTGGCGGCACGATTACCGGCGTTTCGCGCTACATCAAGAACACCAAGGGCAAGGCCATCCAGTCGGTGGCTGTCGAGCCGACGGCCAGCCCGGTCCTGACCCAGGCCAAGGCAGGAGAGCCGATCAAGCCCGGTCCGCACAAGATCCAGGGTATCGGTGCCGGTTTCGTGCCGGGTGTGCTCGATCTGGCGCTGGTCGATGCCGTCGAGCAGGTTTCCAACGAGGATGCCGTCCTTTACGCCCGTCGCCTGGCCAAGGAAGAGGGCATCATCTCCGGTATTTCCAGCGGCGCCGCCGTGGCTGCTGCCGCCCGTCTCGCCCAGAAGCCGGAAAACGCCGGCAAGACCATCGTCGTCATCCTGCCCGATTCCGGTGAGCGTTATCTCAGCTCCATCCTGTTCGAAGGCCTGTTCAACGAAGCCGGGCTGGCTGCATGAGACACCCGGTCGCCAACTCATCCCTGGCCTATGAGCAGGTTGGCGGCTGGGGCGTCAAGGAAATCGTCGCCGAACTGCATGCGGCCCGCGATTCATGGCGGGCGCAGCGGCAGCGGAGCCTCGAATTTGCGGTCCGCGAATTCCCGTCCCGTGAGGCATTGAAAGAGATTGCCGAGTCGCTGTGCGGCGTGCTGTTCCCGATGCGCCTGGGGCCTTCCGATCTGCATCAGGAAGGCGAGGATTTCTATGTCGGCCATACGCTGGACACGGCGCTGAATTCGCTGTTTCAGCAGGTTCAGCTGGAACTGGGCTACAACAGCCGTCTGGCTTGCGAGGAAAAAAACGATGTCGAGGCGCAGGCCGCCGAGATCGTCAAGACCTTTGCCCGGCAGTTGCCGACCTTGCGCGGTCTGCTCGATGCTGACGTCGAAGCCGCCTATCTCGGCGATCCTGCCGCGCGCAGCGTCGACGAGGTGCTGCTCTGCTATCCGGGCATCCTGGCGGTGATCTATTACCGGCTGGCCCATGCCTTGTACGCGCTGGGTGTGCCGCTGGTCGCCCGCATCATTTCGGAGATCGCTCACTCGATTACCGGCATCGACATTCACCCCGGCGCGCAGATCGGCCCGGGTTTTTTCATCGACCACGGAACGGGCGTCGTCATCGGTGAAACGACCATCATCGGTCGACGTGTCCGCCTCTATCAGGCTGTCACGCTGGGCGCCAAGCGTTTTACGCAGGACGAAAGCGGGGCGCTCGAGAAGGGCGCGCCGCGGCATCCGATTCTTGAAGACGAGGTGGTCGTCTATGCCGGTGCGACCATCCTCGGGCGCATCACGATTGGTCGCGGTTCGAGTATTGGCGGCAATGTCTGGCTAACTAAAAGTGTTCCGCCTGGCAGCAATGTTTCGCAGGCGAGCGTCAAGCAGGAGCCCGGCGGGGCCGGCAAGATCAGCCAATGACCGAGTTCATTCAGAATTTTGGCCTGGCTGTCCGGCACTTCCGCGAGAGCCATGGCTGGTCGCAGGAATTGCTGGCGGAAAAGGCTGATCTGAATCGCTCCTACCTCGGTGAGGTCGAGCGGGGACGGGTCATGCCGTCTTTGGCCACGGCGCAGAAATTGGCCTCCGCCCTCGATATTTCCTTGTCCGGCTTGCTGGCGCACTGCGAGCAGCAGGCGGCCTGAATCCCGTTTTGATGGCTATAGCATGTTGAAGCGGGAGCGCCGCCTTTCGACAATGCCTGACTGATTTTCTTATAAGCATTTTCATTTTTGATCTAAGGAGAGCTCCACATGGCACAACACCCCGAAGCGACCGCCCTGAGCGATGTCGCCGCCCGGCAACTAGCCAATGCGACGAAGACCACCGCACAACTGTCGACCATCAGCCCGCGCTGGCTGGTGCATCTGCTGCAATGGTTGCCGGTTGAAGCCGGTATCTACCGCCTGAATCAGGTCAAGAACCCGGCCGAAGTCCGCGTGGCGTGCTCGCAGCGCGACGAGTCCGAACTGCCGAACACCTTCGTCGATTACGACGAGCAGCCGCGCGAATACTTCCTCAATGCCGTCAACACCATCCTTGACGTGCATACCCGCATTTCCGATCTGTACAGCAGCCCGCACGACCAGATCAAGGAACAGCTGCGCCTGACCATCGAAACCATCAAGGAACGTCAGGAATCCGAACTCATCAACAACCCGGATTACGGCCTGCTCGCCAACATCGCCGACGAGCAGCGCATCTCGACGTTGACCGGTGCCCCGACGCCGGACGATCTTGACGACCTGCTGACCAAGGTCTGGAAAGAACCGGCCTTCTTCCTCGCCCACCCGCTGGCTATCGCTGCTTTCGGCCGTGAATGCACCCGCCGTGGCGTGCCGCCCCCGACCGTTTCGCTGTTCGGTGCCCAGTTCCTGACCTGGCGCGGCATTCCGCTGATTCCGTCGGACAAGCTGCCGGTCGATGGCGGCAAGACCAGCATCATCCTGCTCCGCGTTGGCGAAAAGCGCCAAGGTGTGGTCGGCCTGTTCCAGCCGGGTTTGGCTGGCGAACAGTCGCCGGGCCTGTCGGTGCGCTTCATGGGCATCAACCGCAACGCCATCGCGTCCTACCTGATTTCGCTGTATTGCTCGCTGGCCATCCTGGTGCCGGATGCGATTGCAGTCCTCGAAGATGTGGAAGTCGGCAAGTACCATGAATATACCGACACCTACAAGTAATGGCGTTGAGGGGTTGAGCGCTTCATCGGCGCCCGGACTTCCTGACGAGGCCACGCTTGGACGGCTTGCATCGGAATTCTTCCGGCGCTTGCCGGGCGCGCCTGAACCGTCGCTCAACTTTGCCGAGTCGGCCCAGCCTATTTCGCTTGGGGCTGGCAGCGCGCCGTCGCCGGAACCGAGCCTGATCCAGTCCGGGCCGAGCGTCGCGCCGGTGCCGGTGGCACCGGATCCGGTCGATCCATTGGGTAGCGGTGGCGCCGAGTTCGGCGTTCCGGAGGCTTACGCGGCTTCATTGCCGAGCGTCACGCCACCGCAGCCACCGAGCGCTTTAGGCGATTCGTTGCCGGTTTCCCCGCCGGGTTCGCCGTACTACTTCCTCGGTGAGGCCAGCCCGTACACGCAATCGGGTGGAATCCCGGCCAAACCGGAAAACCGTGTCGTCGCGCAGCCTTTCGGGCTGCCCGGCGAAGGCGAGTTGAAGGTGTTGCTGGCTGAACTCGCCTCTGATCGCCAGCCGCTTGCCTCCCACGGTCAACCGGAAAAAACGGCCAATTTCTATTTTCTCGATTCAGCCAAGGTGCCGGAAGCCGGCCCGACAGCCAGGCCGGCCTTCGACGTCAACGCCGTGCGCCGTGATTTCCCGATCCTCAATGAACGGGTTAACGGCAAGCCGCTGGTCTGGTTCGACAACGCCGCGACGACGCAAAAGCCACAATCGGTGATCGACCGCCTGGCCTATTTCTACGCCCACGAGAATTCCAACATTCACCGTGCGGCGCATGAACTGGCGGCGCGGGCGACCGACGCCTACGAGGCGGCGCGGCAGAAGGTGCAGCGTTTCCTCGGCGCCGGTTCGGCCGACGAGATCATCTTCGTCCGTGGTGCAACGGAAGCCATCAACCTGGTCGCCAAGACCTGGGGCGTCCAGAACATCGGCGAGGGCGACGAGATCGTTGTTTCGCTGCTCGAACACCACGCCAACATCGTGCCTTGGCAGCAGCTTGCCCAGCAAACCGGGGCGAAGATTCGCGTCATCCCGGTCGACGACAGCGGCCAGCTCAAGCTCGACGAACTGCAGAAGCTGCTCAACCCGAAAACCAAGCTCGTTTCCGTGACGCAAGTCTCGAACGCGTTGGGCACGGTGACGCCGATCAAGCAGGTCATCGACATGGCCCACGCGGCCGGCGCCAAGGTGCTGGTCGATGGCGCACAATCGGTTTCCCATCTGCGCGTCAATGTGCAGGCGCTCGATGCCGACTTCTTTGTCTTCTCGGGCCACAAGATCTTTGGTCCGACCGGCATCGGCGTGGTCTACGGCAAGAAGGCGCTACTCGAGCAGATGCCGCCCTGGCAGGGCGGTGGCAACATGATCGCCGACGTCACCTTCGAGAAGACGCTGTTCCAGCCGGCCCCGAACAAGTTCGAAGCCGGTACGGGCAACATCGCCGACGCGGTGGGTCTGGGTGCGGCGCTCGACTACGTGGATCGCATTGGCATCGAGAACATCGCCCGCTACGAGCATGACCTGCTGGTCTATGCAACGCGCGGCCTGTCCTCGATTCCGGGCGTGCGCCTGATCGGCACGGCGGCGGACAAGGCGAGCGTGGCTTCCTTCGTGCTGGCCGGTTACACGACGGAAGAGGTAGGCAGGGCGCTCAACGAGGAAGGCATCGCCGTGCGCTCCGGCCACCACTGTGCCCAGCCGATCCTGCGGCGCTTCGGCGTTGAAGCGACCGTTCGTCCTTCGCTGGCGTTCTACAACA
The DNA here is from genome assembly GCA_013335535.1 of Azonexaceae bacterium. GTDB lineage: Bacteria > Pseudomonadota > Gammaproteobacteria > Burkholderiales > Rhodocyclaceae > Azonexus. The sequence goes on along the minus strand of JAAXVL010000010.1, from coordinate 26,905 downwards.
CCTGCGAGGAAATCGACCGCATGCTCGCCGTCGTACGCCGTCTGGCGCGCGGCAAGGGCAAGGTCGCAGCGTAGGCCGTTTCCAGCCGCAACCAAAAAGCCGACGGCAACGTCGGCTTTTTTTCGTCCTTCATTATTCGTGCCGGACCTCTTGTTCGGCTCCAGGCACGATGGTCTACCATCGGCAGTTATGACCACTGGCCAAAATCTCCGAGGAAATACGAGCTTGATGAATGGCGGACGCTGCCGTGCCTTGATCGGCGCCTTCGGGCTTTTCGTTGCACTGACGGCTTCGTCGGCCCAGGACGGTGATTTGAAACGGGTCGAAGCGGACAGCGCACTGGCCGGCAGGTTGGCCGCAGTCGGCAAGGTGTTTTCCGGCCATGGTGCGACGCTGTCGATGGCGAGCGGCTTTCTCGTCAGTTCGTGCCATGTTCTGACGGCGGGGCACGTGCTGGCCAAGGCCGGCGAGCAGGTCCAGCTCGGTGCCGAGGTCCGTTTCTTTCCGGGGGGAACATCCGCGGATAGGGCACTGCCGGTGACAGGGCGGGTGGTCGCCGCCAGCCAGGATTTCATCATGGAAGCGGCGCCATTCGGATTCGATCAGAAACGGATCCCGAACGACTGGGTGTTGATCGAGCTTGACCGCGCGCTTTCCGGCATTGAACCGATCAGACTGCTCTATCCGGAGGCAGTAACACCGGCCGATGCCGCGTACACCGTGGTCGGGTATCCTCTCGGGCAAGTGCGGCAAGGACTGTTTGCCCAGGAGCATTGCCGAAACGGGTCGAGCCCCCACGGCGGTACGGCGCTCAAAGGGATTCTGATCGCCGACTGTGCCGTCAGGTCCGGAATGTCGGGTGGCCCAATGCTGCTCGACGATGAAAATCAGGCGATAGCGGCGGGAATCGTCGTCGAGCGCTTCACAATCGGGCAGAAGGTCATGACCATCGGGGTGCCGGTGGCTGCCTTCGCCGAAAAGATGAGCGCAGCCATGCGGGACAGCGAAATTTGCGCGGTGGGGGCACCCTTCGTCTGGCCTTTTTCTTTGCCGAACCGGTAGCCGGGCGATCCGCCGAAATCCTTGTGGCGGAAGCGCCGGGCGACGATTCGTTATCCCCATTTCCTGTGGATAAGTCTGGGGGCAGGTACGGGGTTGGTGTCCTAACCTGCTGTTGCAGAAACGATTTACATCGATTGCCTAATAAACAGGCAGCATCAGCTCTTGGCAAGCGCCTGGTCGATATCCCAGAGAATGTCGGCTAGCGTTTCCAAGCCGACCGATAGCCGGATCAGATCGGGTGGCACGCCGGCCGCCACTTGTTGTTCCTCGGAGAGCTGGCGATGGGTGGTGGACGCCGGGTGGATGACCAGCGTCTTGGCGTCGCCGATATTGGCCAGGTGCGAGAGGAACTCGACGCTGTCGATGAACTTCTGCCCGGCCGCCGCGCCGCCCTTGATGCCGAAACTGAGCACGGCGCCGGCACCTTTCGGCAGGTATTTCTGCGCCAGATCGTAGTAGCGGTTGTTCTCCAGCCCCGGGTAGTTGACCCAGGCTACCTTCGGGTGATCCTGCAGGAAGCGGGCAACGGCCAGTGCGTTGCTGCAATGACGTTCCATGCGCAGGGGCAGGGTTTCGACGCCTTGCAGGAGCAGGAAGGCGTTGAGCGGCGAGAGCGCCGGGCCGAAGGTGCGCAGGCCTTCCATGCGGCATTTCATCGTGAAGCCGAAGTCGCCGAAGGTCTCGTAGAAGCGCACGCCGTGATAGCCCGGCGAGGGATCGGTCATCGTTGCGAACTTGCCGTTGTCCCACGGGAACTTGCCTGATTCGACGATGATCCCGCCCATCGTCGTGCCGTGGCCGCCGATGAACTTGGTCGCCGAGTGCAGCGAAATGGCGGCGCCCCACTTGAAGGGCTGGCACAGGAAGGGGCTGGCGAAGGTGTTGTCGATGAAGAGCGGCAGGCCGGCCTGATTGGCGATTCGTGCCACGGCTTCGATATCGAGCACGTTGAGCGATGGGTTGCCCATCGTTTCCGCGTAGATCAACTTGGTCTTCGGCGTGATGGCGCGGGCGAAGTTCTCCGGATCGTCCGAATCGACGAAGAGGGTGTTGATGCCGAGCTTGCGGAAATTGACGTCGAGCTGGGTATGCGTGCCGCCGTACAGGGTGCGTGCCGCAACGATCTCGTCGCCGGCTTCGCAGATGTTGAGCAGGGCGATCATCTGGGCCGCCATGCCGCTGCCGGTGGCGACGGCGGCACGGCCGTTCTCGATGGCCGCGATGCGCTCTTCGAGCACGGCTACCGTCGGGTTGGAAAGCCGCGAATAGACGTTGCCGAAGGTCTGCAGGTTGAACAGGCTGGCCGCGTGGTCCGGGCTGTCGAAGACGTAAGAGGTCGTTTGGTAGATGGGTACGGCGCGGCTGCCGGTGGCGGCATCGGGGATCTGGCCGGCGTGCAGGCAGAGGGTGTCGAACCCGTATTCGTGATCAGCCATGGGAATCTTTCAGTGGGGCAGCCAGGTTGGCCGACGGGAGGAAATGAGTTTGGTATTGACGCCGAACCAGTTGAGTCCGCCGAACAGGCGGGCGTATTCGATCTTGACGCAGCGGTCCATTACCACGGTCAACCCGGAATTTTGGGCAATTTTCAAAGCCTCGTCGCTGATCACGCCGATCTGCAGCCACAGCGTTTTCGCGCCGATGGCCACGGCTTCCTTGGCAATGGCCGGGGCATCGGCCGGTTTGCGGAAGACGTCCACCATATCGACCGGCTCCGGGATGGCGGCCAGATTGGGATAGCACTTCTCGCCAAGGATTTCGTCGTATTTCGGATTGACCGGAATGATCCGGTAACCGTGCGCCTGCATGTACTTGGCGGCGAAATTGGACGGCCTGAACCAGTCGGCAGAAAGGCCGACGATGGCCAGGGTGCGGCTTTCGCGCAGCACGCGGCGCAGGGTGTTGATATCGCTCATGGCGGCTATTCTAGCCATGGATCGGCGTCAGCTAACGATCAAATCGTTAGAAGCATATAGCGTTTGCGCAGATGGTTGCCGGCGGTCATCTGCGTGATCGGCATATGCAAAGCAGAAAACCTGATTTGCAGGCGCCGGGCGGGATGCGTAGCATCCGGTGCTTACCGTTAACGCACCCCATGGTCATGACCTACCGCTTCGACACCCTTTCCCTGCATGCCGGCCAGGTGCCGGATAGCCAGTACGGCGCCCGCGCCCAGCCGATCTACCTGAGTTCGTCCTACGTCTTCAAGGATGCCGACCAGGCGGCGGCGCTGTTCAACATGGAGCGCGGCGGTCATGTCTATTCGCGCATTTCCAACCCGACCAATGCCGTGTTCGAAGAGCGCATGGCCGCGCTCGAAGGCGGCGTCGGGGCGATTGCCGTGGCCTCCGGACAAGCCGCGCTGCATCTGGCCATTACCACGCTGATGGGTGCCGGCGGCCACATCGTCGCCAGCCGCTCGCTCTACGGCGGTTCGCACAACCTGCTCGAATACACGCTGCCGCGTTTTGGCATCACCACCACTTTCGTTGATCCGCGCGACATCGATGCCTGGAAGAACGCCATCCGTCCGGAAACCCGGCTTTTCTTTGGCGAAACACTGGGCAACCCCGGTCTCGACGTCCTCGACATCCAGCGCGTCTCGGCGCTGGCCCACGAACACGGCCTGCCGTTGCTGGTCGATTCGACCTTCACGACGCCTTATTTGTTGAAACCCTTCGATCACGGTGCAGACCTCGTCTTCCATTCCGCGACCAAGTTTCTCTCTGGCCACGGCACGGTGATCGGCGGTGTGGTTGTCGATTCCGGTGCTTTCGATTGGGCCAAGAGCGGCAATTTCCCGACCCTGTCTGAGCCGTACGAAGGCTTCCACGACATGGTCTTCACCGAGGAATCCACCGTCGCCGCTTTCCTGCTGCGCGCCCGGCGCGAAGGCGTGCGCGACTTCGGCGCCTGCCTGAGCCCGTTCAACGCCTTCCAGATCCTGCAGGGGCTTGAAACTCTGCCGCTGCGCATGGCACGCCATATCGACAACACCCGCGCCGTGATCGCCCATCTGGCCAAGCAGGTCGGCACCACGGTCGATGCCGTCAATCACCCCGATCTGCCTGAGCATCCGGACCACGCGCTGGCGCAAAAGCTGCTGCCCAAGGGCGCCAGTTCGGTCTTCACCTTCAACCTGAGCGGCGGCCGGGCGGCCGGGCGCAAATTCATCGAGGCGCTCAAGGTCTTCTCACACCTCGCGAATGTCGGCGATGCCAAGTCGCTGGTCATCCATCCCGCCTCGACAACGCACTTCCGCATGTCCGACGAAGCGCTGGTCGCCGCCGGCATCCACCCCGGCACCATCCGCCTGTCCATCGGCCTCGAAGACCCGAGCGACCTGATCGAGGACATCAACCGCGGCCTCGCTGCCGCCGCGAGGGCCTGAGCCATGCAGATCACGGTCAAGGGACACTCCACCTACATTTACACCGGCGGCAAGAAATTGGCGCCGGAAGCGGTCGGCAGCCAGCCGGTCGTCGTCTTTATCCACGGCGCACAGCAGGACCATTCCTGCTGGACGCTGCAAAGCCGCTGGTTCGCCCATCACGGCTTTTCCGTACTGGCGCCCGATCTGCCGGGACATGGCCAGAGCGCCGGCGAGCCGCTCGCTTCGGTCGAAGCCATCGCCGACTGGATCGTCGCCTTGCTCGATGTACTCGGTGTCGCCCAGGCCAGCATCATCGGCCACAGCATGGGTTCTCTGGTCACGCTCGAACTGGCCGTCAGCCACGCGGCGCGCGTCAAACAAGCCGTGCTCATCGGCACCTCGTTGCCCATGCCGGTCGCGCCGGTCCTGCTCGATGCCGCGCGCGACAACGAACCGAAGGCCGCCGCCATGATCAACACCTGGTCCTACTCGGCAACTGGGCAGATCGGCGGCAATACCGTGCCCGGCCTGTGGCTGCTCGGCGTCAACGAGCGCCTCATGGCCCGCCAGAAACCCGGCGTCTTCCACGTCGACCTTACGGCCTGCAACGCCTACACGCGGCCGCTGGAAAGCCTGTCGGCCATCACGGCGCCGACGCTTGTCATCGCCGGCACGCAGGACAAGATGACATCGCCCAAGGTCGCCAAGGCCGTCCAAGCCGCCATTCCCGGCGCCCGGCTGGCGAGCATCGAGGGCAGCGGCCACGCCCTGATGGCCGAACGCCCCGACGCCGTGCTCGACGCGCTAATCGCCTTCCTGGCCAAGCCCTGAACGGCAGGGCCATGAGCGAGCTGAGTTTGCGCCAGGTCGAAGCGCGCGACCTCGATCGTTGCTACGAGATCGAGCGCACCGCCTACGAAGGCGACGAAGCCGCCACCCGGGAAAAGATCGCCACGCGCATCCGCCAGTACCCGCAAGGCTTCGTCGTGCTGGAGCGCACCGGCGAGGTCATCGGCTTCATCAACAGCGGCTGCGCCGACGAAGTCGTCATGGCCGACGAAGCCTTCAAGGAACTAGTCGGCCACAACCCGACCGCACCCAACGTCGTCATCATGTCCGTCGTCATTGCCCCGGAACACCAGGGGCAGGGCTACTCGACAGTGCTAATGCGCCACTTCGTCGAACAGGCAGCAAAGGCCGGCAAGCGCAGCATCCACCTCATGTGCCGGGAGCTGCACATCGACCTCTATCGGAAATTCGGCTACCGCTATGTGCAGCCGTCGCCATCGGACCACGGCGGGATGGTTTGGCATGAGATGGTGATGGAGTTGGGTGGGTAGCTCGGGTTTGTGTTGGCAGTTTTCGGCCACAATCGGACGCTTGGTTGTCCCTAGCCAAAGCAGACATTGCCCAACGGCAGTAATCCCGCATATTGAAGTGGTTATACTGGTGGCTAATATTCAAAATGACTGAAAGTCATGGGTTAGGGCAACAATTGCAGCGTCAGCAATATCAACTGTTATTCGTACCCCTGCGTCCGTATTTTCCCTGTTAGGTGCGAGGGCTTTGACATGAGTAATAACAAAGACATTAAAGAGTGCTGGGATGCAGGACTTACTCATGAAGAGTGCTGGATTATTGGCGATATCGTTGCCCAGTGGGGGGCTTTAGAAGCTGGTGTGTTTTCTCAAGCTCTGGAGAGTTTTGGCTCCGATATTCATGTAAATCAGCTGCCCCGTGCAATGAGAAATCGAAATTTTTCCGAGGTTTTGGAGCTTTGGAAGGAGCGTGTAGTAGATACAGCTGAAGACACTCGGAAGAAAATTCTCACTGAATCTTACGAAATAATATTGGAGCTAAAGGAAGCTCGTAACTCAATTGTGCATGGCATGTGGGACTTTACGGTGAGTGAGCCGAAAGTGATCTCTACCTTCAGAGTAAAAGACGATCAAATTATTCATACAAAATTTGAGGACGGAGCGCTTGCTGATATTGGCACCCGCATCGCGGAATTAAATTTGAAAATCCGGTACCCCGGAGGAATAAGAGAGCTTTTTATGGAGCAAATGAGTGCTGGAGTGTATGTCAATCATGCCGCAATGCGCCGAATGAAACTCCAATTGGAGAGGGAGCAAAATGAGAAGGCCTAACTCTTCGGCCAAGCGGGACGCTCCGCCGGCAAGTTAGCTCTGCACCCCTTTCCTGAACGTCCGCTTTCCCAAGCTACCAACTACCGCTAAGGGGCGTTTTCAGCCCTAAGCCAATGTAAAAATAAAGCCCGGAAATGCCGGGCTTCCTGTTTTCTTAGCCCCAGACGCCGCTGCGTCTGTCCTCGACCCGTTTCGCCTTGTGCGTGGCGCGCGGCAAGGTGTCCGGCGGCAGGATCACGATGCGGGCGCTGACGCCAGTAATGGATTTGAGGTGGCCGGCGAAGCGGTGGGCGAGTTCGGCGTCCCGTGAGGCGTCGGCGGCGGCGCGCTCGATCTCGACGGTCAGGATGTCGAGGTGGTTGTCGCGCTCGACGATGAGCTTGTATTCGCCGGTCAGGTCGTGGTCCTTGCGGGCGATGGCTTCGATGTCGCTCGGGAAGATATTCACGCCCTTGATGATGAGCATGTCGTCGAGCCGGCCGTGCGTGCCGAGCATGCGCTGCGAGGTGCGCCCGCAGGTGCAGGGTTCGTTTGTGAAACTGACGATGTCGCCGGTGCGGAAGCGGATCATCGGCCGCGCTGCTTTTTTCAGCGTGGTCAGGACGAGTTCGCCGCGTTCGCCTTCGGCTACCGGTTCCTGGGTTTCCGGGTCGAGCACTTCGACGAGGATGTGGTCCTCGGCCCAGTGCAGGCCGTGCTGTTCCTCGCACATGCCGGCGCAGGAGCCGAAGATGTCGGAGAGGCCGTAGTAGTCGTAAACCTTGGCGCCCCACAGCGCTTCGATGCGCTGGCGGGTTTCGGGGATCGAGCCGCCGGGTTCGCCGGCGACAAAGATGCGCTTGATGGCCAGATCCTTCTTCGGGTCAATGCCTTCCTTGACCGCCGTTTCGCCGAGATACCAGGCGTAGGACGGCGTTGTCCAGATGGCGGTGGCCTGGAACTGTTTGGCGATGGCGAGCAGGCGTTCGGAGGGCACGGTGCCGGCATGGATGGACAGGGCGCCGAGTTTCTGGGCACCGAGCACGCAGGGACCGCCGACGAAGAGCGAGAAATTCAGCGAGTGGCAGTAGCGATCTTCCGGGCGCAGGCCGGATGACCAGAACTGGCGGGCTTCGTAGTCCATCCAGTCGTCAAAGTCTTGTGCCGTGAAGGGGGAGGCAGTGGGTACGCCAGTCGAGCCGCTGGAGGCGGAGATGTAGACGATGTCGCGCTCGGGCACGGCGACCAGATCGCCGAAGGGCGGCAGGGCTTCCTGGCGTTCGCGCAGCACTTTCTTCTCGATGAACGGAAAGCGGCGGATGTCGGCCAGCGACTTGACGTCGTCCGGATGCACGCCGGCCGCGTCGAAGCTGGCCTTGTAGTACGGCGAGTTGGCGTAGGCGTGGTGCAGGTGCTTCTTGAGCAGGTCGAGCTTGAGGGCATCCCAGTCGGCGCGCGATTGGGTTTCGAGCTTTTCGTCCCAATATGGGCGGTCGGTGGTGTTCGAGGCTGTGGTCATGGGGGCTGTTCCCGGATTGTTTGCGTGCATTTTCCGGCGCCACCGGCAGCCGGAAAACGACGCAATTCTTATGTGCTTATGCCTGTGACGCGGGGTGCCGCCTTATTGGCCGCACCAGACCGGCGGGCGCTTGTCGATGAAGGCGTTGATGCCTTCCTGGGCGTCCTGCGCTTCGAGGTTGGCGACCATGACGTCGCGTGTGTAGGCGTAGGCATCGGCCAGCGGTAGTTCGGCCTGACGGTAGAAGGCTTCCTTGCCGATTGCCACGGTCAACAGGGATTTTGAGGCAATTTTGGAAGCGAGATCGCGGGTCGCCGCTTCGAGTTGCTCGGCCGGAACCAGTTCGTTGACCAGGCCGAAGCGCAATGCCGTCTGGGCATCGATCAGGTCGCCGGTGAGCAGCATTTGCAGGGCGTGCTTGTGGGCGACGTTGCGCGACAGGGCGACCATCGGTGTCGAGCAGAACAGGCCGATATTGACGCCGGGCGTCGCGAAGCGCGAATCGAGCGTGGCGATGGCGAGGTCGGCGCTGGCGACGAGCTGGGCGCCGGCGGCGGTGGCGATGCCATGGACGCGGGCGATGACGACCTTGGGCAGCTTGACGATGGCTTGCATGAGTTCGGCGCAGTCGGCGAAGAGCTTTTCGGTGTAGTCGCGGGCATAGCCGGCGGCGCGGATTTCCTTGAGGTCGTGGCCGGCGCAGAAGGCCGGGCCGGCACCGGCGAGGATGACGACGCGCACGCTGTCGTCGGCGGCGATGGCGGCAAAGGCGTCGAGCAGGGCGCGCAGCATGCCTTGCGACAGGGCGTTGCGGGCTTGTGGGCGGTTCAGGGTCAGGGTGGTGACGCCGTTGTCGTCGTGGCGCAGGACCAGCGGGGCGTCGGTGGTGGTGTGAGTCATGGTATTCCTTGTTCGTGAGGTTATATGCGCAGGGCGCCGGTTTCATCGACGCGGCGCAGGGCTGCAAGCTCTTCCAGGCTCGGCTCGGGGACGACATGGACGGTCGGCGAGACCTTGAGATCCCAGCCGGTGGCGGCGCGGATTTCGTCGACGCTGGAGAAGGCGTAGTAGGCGTCGAGGATGAATTCCTTGCTGACCGGGTCGGGGCGCAGGATGCCGAGGGTGGTGACGATGGCCGAGGGGCCGCCGCCGACGAAGCCGAACTGGTCGCGGGCATTGCCGCCGTCGAGATAGCCCGGCGAGCTGATGTAGCTGACCTTGTCGGCGAAACGCTTCGGTTCGTGCGTGACCATGATGACGACGCGGCCGGCGCCGCAGGCGATGTCGTTGGCGCCGCCGGCGCCGGTCAGGCGGGTTTTCGGCAGGCGGTAGGTTTCGCCGATTTCGCCGTCCCAGATGCCCGTGGTGTTCACGTTGCCGAATTTGTCGACCTGCGCGGCGCCGATGATGCCGACGTCGCAGCGACCAGAGGCGACAAGGAAGCCGAGGGCGTCGATGGCGTTGGTGAAGCTCGTCGCGTTGGCCGAAATGCGGTTGCACTCGATGCCCCAGGGCAGGCCGCCGACGGGAGTGGCGCCATAGACGCCGCCTTCGGTCATGGCGCGGATATTGGGCGCGTGGTGGGCCTGGGCGAAGTAGCCGGCGAGCATGGAGAGGCCGACGCCGAAGATGGCGAGTTCGCCGTCGCGCAGTTCGCGGCCGGTGGCGATGGCCATCATTTCCTGGCGGGAGTATGGCAGCGTGCTCATGCTGTCACCTCCGCGGTCAGTGCGGCAATTTCGGCGGGCGTCTTGATCCATTTGCGGTAGGGGTCGAGCAGGAAGCTGGTGGCGCTGTTGGACAGGCGTTCGATGTTGTCGCGGCCGATGAGGTCGAGGTAGCTGTCGATGTCGTTGTAGCTTTCAACGTAGTCGAGCACGTAATTCGCCGTGCCCTCCACGGTCGACAGGGATTTGTTCATGAATTTCATGTGCGCTTCATCGACGTCGTAGAGGCCGGGCGAGCTTTGCGGCCAGGCGGCGAAGGGGTGGTAAACCACGGCTTCGACGACGATGTCGGGGATGCGTACGAGGTTGGGGTACTGGCGCATGCAGTCGGTGTCGACGATGGCGTCGGCGATCAGGATCACCTTCCTGGCGGCGCGGGACAGCTCGAAACGGCTCCATTCGGTGCCGAGCATGATGGCGTTGCCGAGCGGGTCGGCCAGCGACACGTGGATCGCCGCGACATCGGGCTTGAGCGGGCTGAAGGCGCCGATTTCCTGGCCCGAGAACGGGTCGGTGACGGTCGGGATCTTGCGCGTGGCCGGGTACTCGTCGGGGGCGAAGGCGCTGCGGTGCTGGATGTCGGAGCCGATATTGACGGTGGCCGGGACGAAGGGCCAGTTCATGGCGCCGCCGAGCAGGCGCAGGGCCATGGCCAGGTTGGAATAGTCTTCGAGGGCGGTCTGCCCGCTTTCAACGGCGCGGCGTAGGCCGTTGGCGAAGCCGAAAACCTCCAGGCCGGAGAAACCGCATTCGGCCTTGTCGACCGCGCCGGCGCCGGCCAGCAGGTTCAGTTGCTGGGTGTTGCAATGGAAGATGGCGTGCAGGTTCTTGCGCTTCTGGCGCAGCAGTTCGCGGCCAAAGACGACGGCGTCGGAGCCGACGGGCAGGGCGGCGCCGCTGGCGTACTGGACGCCGTCGCGAGTGTAGCGGCCGACGGCTTCGGCGAGCGTGATGAGTTTGTTACCGGGCATGTGCGGGGTTTCTCGTTCAATGTTTGGCAAGGTGGTGGGCGGACGACGCGCGGGCGTCGGCGGCGATGGTCTTGAGGTCGGCGGCCAGGTCCTTGACCGGCTGGCCGTAGGGCGACAGGCCGAGCAGGCGGCCATCCGGGGCGAAGAGGAAGACGCCGGCGGTGTGGTCGAGCGTGTAGCCCATCGAGGCGGAGGGCTGCTTGTCGGCGACCAGTTGCAGCTGGCGGATGAAGTCGGCGGTCTGTTTGGCGTCGCCGCGCAGGCCGAGGATGGGCCGGCCGCCGAGCGGGCGGAAGTGCTCGGCGTACTCGGCGAGCAGGGCGAGGCTATCGCGCTCGGGGTCTAGGGTGACGAAGAGGACTTGTACCTGTTTTCGCAGGTCGGTCGGCAGGGCTTCGACGGCCGCCTTCAACTCGGCCAGCGTCGTCGGGCAGACATCGGGGCATTGCGTGTAGCCGACCGCCAGGGCGAGGGCGACGCCGCGAAAGTCGGCGACGCGGTAGGTCTTGCCATCCGTGGCGGCGAGGGTGAAGTCGGGACGGATCGGCACCGTGCTGGCGAGCGCTTCGGCATTCAGGCGAAGGCTGGATTCGCCGGCCTGCTTGCCTGCCCGGATGGCGGGCGTGAACGGGCGATTTTCGTATTCACCCTTGGTCACGTAGTCGCCGAGCTGGCGGAAGGCGGCCTTGTCGAGCGTGCCGGTGTAGCGGTAGAGCAACTGGCCCTGAGCGTCGAAGAAGACGTAGGACGGCGTGGCGATGGCGCGCAGACGCTGGGCGAGCTGGGCCGGCGTGGTGGTCTGGCCCTTGGCATCGATCAGCGGCTCGTGCCTAAGGATGTCCAGTTGCACGGTGCGGAAGCGCTTGCCGAAGGCGTTTTCGGTGGCCGGGTCGGGATGGACGTGGCGTTCCATGTCGAGGCAGCCGGGGCAGTCGGGCATGCTCAGGAAGACGGCGAGCAGCTTGTGCTGGCGGGCCGCCGCCTTGGCTTCGGCCTGCAGGTCGCTGGTCGTGCCGGTGAACAGCGCGGCGTGGCTCGTCGGGGCCAATCCCACGGTCAACAGGAAAAAAAGGCTAAAAATGAAATGGCGAAACATGGGGGGTCTGCTGGTTTGGTTTTGCCGCCCGGCCGGAACCGGGCGGCGGCAACGGCTTAACGCTGCCAGAACAGGGCGCGACGCTTGATCTTCTCGAGCCCGGTCATGGCCAGGAAGGTGACCAGGCCGGTGTAGAGAATGCCGGCGACCATCTTCGGGTAGTCGGCGAAGTCGGCGTAGTACTGGACGAAGCGGCCGAGGCCGGCGTTGGCGCCGAAGAGTTCGGCGACGGTGAGCAGGATGAACGAGAAGCCCAGGCCGACGGCCATGCCGGAGAAGATGTGCGGCAAGGCAGCCGGGAAGACGACGCGCCAGTGGTACTCGAAGCCGCTCAGGCCTAGGATGCGGGCGTTGTCGCGGTAGCGCTCCTCGAGCGCGTGAGCGCCGGCCGCGGCATTCTGGAAGATGGGCCAGAAGGCGCCAATGAAGACCACGAAAATGGCCGACAGCTTGAAGGTGGGCAGCACGGCGATGGCGTAGGGGATATACACCGTCGGCGGCACCGGCGCGGCGACGCGGGCGAACGGGAAGAGCGCCCGCTGCAGTCGCGGTGAGGTGCCGATGCTCAGGCCGGAGACGATGCCGAGCGCGGTGGCGAGCAGGAAGCCGGGAATCAGGATGGAGAAGGACGACAAGGTGCCGACCCACAACTCCGGCAGCGATTCCCACAGGGCGCGGGCGGTAACCAGCGGGTGCGGGATCAGCGGGTTGTCGCCGAGCGGCGCGTATTCGGCGGCGAGGAACCAGCCGCCGAGCAGGACGATCCAGATCAGCGAGGCTTCGAGCAGGCGGACAACCCCATTTGCGAATGCCCCGGAGGCGGGTTCGCTGGCAACATGCGGCGCGGGCGTGACGGACACCTCGCGGGTTTCGAGGGCAAGTGTTTCGGACATGGCTTCTTCTTTCACGCGGCGATCAGCTGACGCAGGGTGTCGGCCGCCAGCGTTTCGGCGATGGATTCACGCAGTTCATGGAAGGCATCACTGTTGAACAGGGCGCGGCGGTCCCGGTGGCGCGGGAATTCGACCGGCAGGTCGGCAATCACCCGGCCCGGCGTCGAGCCGAGAATAACGACGCGGTCGCCGAGGTAGAGCGCTTCGTCGACGTCATGGGTGACGAAGACGATGGTCTTCCGCGGCGAGGCTGCTTCCCAGATTTCCAGCACAAGATCCTGCAGGCGGGCACGATTGACCGGGTCAAGCGCACCGAACGGCTCGTCCATCAGCAACAGGGGCGAACCGAGGGCCAGGGCGCGGGCGATGGCCGCCCGTTGGCGCATGCCGCCGGAGAGTTCGAACGGAAATTTGCCGATGGCCGCTTCCAGCCCGACTTTCTTCAGGTATTCAGCGGCCTCGGCACGTCGTTCCGCCTTGCGCGTTTCCGGGCGAGCCTTGCCGATGGCGATGGCAATGTTGTCGACCACCGACAGCCAGGGGAAGAGAGCGTAGTCCTGAAAGACCACGCCACGATCGAGGCCCGGCCCGGTGATCGGCTTGCCATCCCATGCCAGCCGTCCGCGCTGCGGGAATTGCAGGCCGGCGATCAGGCGGAGCAGGGTCGATTTGCCCGAGCCGCTGGCGCCGAGCAGGGTGACGAACTGCCCGGCCGGAATCGACAGGTCGATCCCGGCCAGGATGTGGCTGGCGTCATAGGAAAAATCGACGCCTTCCAGGTAGAGGCCGTGGCTCATTACGCGTTCTTCTGCTTGTAGTCCTTCTGGAGCTTCTTCCAGAAGGCATCCTTCGGGTTTTCCTTGGCCAGGTCGTTCAGCACCTTCTGGTAGACGCGGCCGTCGATGGCGCCGTCGAGGTCCGGCTTGGCGGTGATGAACTCGCTGTTCACCATGACGTCGGCGAAGTGCTTGACGCCCTTGGCATCCGGGTCAGAGGACTGGTCCAGGTACGGCGAGTAGTAACCGCGCCACAGCAGTTGCTGGTCGATCTTGACGTACTTGGCGATGGACTCGATGGTTTCCTTCTTGTTCTCGGCGGCAAACTTCTCGGCCTTCAGGATGGCGCGCACGAACTTTTCCCATTTGACCCGATCCTTCAGCGCGGCCTCGGTGACGACCAGGCGGCAGCACGGGTGGCCCGGTTGCAGGTCGGTGGAGTGGATGACGACCTTCAGCCCCTGGTCTTCGGCGCGCAGGTCATGCGGCCCCCAGACCAGGCCGGCATCGACCTGGCCGGATTTGACGGCTTCGATGACGGCTGCCGGGTTCTTCAGTTCGAAAATCTGGAGGTCGGTCTTCCAGTTGATGCCTTTGTCCTTCAGTGCGCCACGCAGGACGGCGTCGCCCGACGCCATGCGCACGGTAGCGACTTTCTTGCCCTTGAGGTCGGAAACGTTGGCGATCTTGCCGGCATTGGCCGGCGTGGCGATCAATGCGGCGTCGCCGCCCATGATGCCGCCGATGATCTTCAGCTTGGCCCCCTTGGAAATGTGGGCGACCGGGGCGGTGGTACCGAAAGCGCCGACGTCGAGCTTGCCGGCGACGACGGCATTCAAGCCATCAGCGGAGTTCTGGAATTCGATCAGTTCGACGTCGAGGCCTTCCTTGGCGAACAGGCCCTGTTCCTTGGCGACGAAGAATTTGGCGTGGCCGGTGACCGGCAGATAGCCGACTTTGATGGCATCGGCAAGGACATTGCCGATGCTGCCGGCGATGGCGAGGGCGGCGACCAAGGCCTTGATCGGGGTGCTGAGCTTCATGGGGTTCTCCTGAATCCGTGTTGAAAATTGTCGGAATCAAGTTTGCCCATCGTGGCGTTCAGACAGAACTAACAAGTTCTTCTCTGCATATACGCCGATCGGTATATGCGGCAAATTGCCGCACACCAAGGGTTTTCCCCAGAATCTGTGGATAAGTCTGGGGGCAGCGCTGGGGTAGTTTTGCCAACGGCTTGTCTGGCAAGGGAAAAGTTTGCTCTGCCCAAAGAATGGGCAGCCGCGTCAGGGGCAGTAGATTTCCTGCAGCATGCCGATGATGTCGCTCAGTCGCTGGTCGGCGATGGCGTAGTAAACGCGGTTGGCCTCCTTGCGTGACTTGAGGAGGCCCTGGTTATGTAGCTGGGAGAGATGCTGCGATATGTTGGGTTGCGTGGTGCCCAGTTGCGCGCAGATGTCGTTGACCGACTGTTCGCCCTGGGCCAGCAGGCAAACCATGGCCAGCCGGAGAGGGTGGGAGACGGCCTTGATGCGGCTGGCCGTCTGTTCGATTTCGCGTTCGTTGAGGATGAATTCGCCCATGCCTATTTCCTCAGGTAAATCTGGTCGAAGGTGCCACCATCGGCGAAGTGCAGCTTCTGGGCTTTCTGCCAGCCGCCGAAGGTGTCGTCGATGGTGACCAGCTTGAGCTTGGGAAACACCTTGGCGTACTTGGCGGCGACCTTGGCGTTGCTCGGCCGGTAGTAGTGCTTGGCGGCGATCTCCTGACCTTCCTCGGAATACAGATAATCCAGATAAGCCTGCGCCGTCAGTCGGGTGCCGCGCTTCTCGACCACCTTGTCGACCACGGCCACCGGTGGTTCGGCGAGGATGGATAGGCTGGGCACGACGATGTCGAACTTGTCCTTGCCCAGTTCATTGACCGCGAGGATGGCTTCGTTTTCCCAGGCGATCAGCACGTCGCCCAGGCCGCGTTCGACGAAAGTGGTCGTCGAGCCGCGGGCGCCGGAATCAAGCACCGGCACGTTCTTGAAGATGGCGCTCAGCAGTTCCTTTGCCTTCTGCTCGTTGCCGCCGGGTTGCTTGAGCGCCCAGGCCCAGGCGGCCAGGTAATTCCAGCGCGCGCCACCGGAGGTCTTCGGGTTCGGCGTGATGACACCGATGCCCGGCTTGGCCAGGTCGCCCCAGTCCTTGATGGCCTTCGGGTTGCCCTTGCGGACGAGGAAGACGATGGTCGAGGTGTAGGGCGAGGAATTGTTCGGGAAGCGCTTCTGCCAGTCGGTCGGGATCAGCTTGCGCTCGGCCAGGGCATCGATGTCGTAGCCCAGGGCCAGCGTCACGACATCGGCTTCGAGTCCGTCGGCCACCGAACGGGCCTGCTTGCCGGAACCGCCGTGCGATTGGCGAACCTGCACGACCTGGCCGGTCTTGGCTTGCCAGTGCTTGTTGAAGGCACCGTTGAAATCCTTGTACAGCTCGCGGGTCGGGTCGTAGGAGACGTTGAGCAGCGTCGTCTGGCCAAAGGCACTACCCAGGCCGATTGCCACGGTCAACCCGAAAAACAGGCCAAATTTGAACATGTGAAACTCCGCCAAAAGATTTGATGTGGCCAGTGTAGGGAGTTCCTAAACAATCAAAAAGAATGAATTCTTAATTGCTTATCAGCTTTTCATCTATGAGGTTTTCCAGCGCGTAATTGCTCGAACAGCTGAAGGCCATCCGGCCAGGGGCCGTGTCCGGAGTCGACGTTGATATGGCCAGCTTCTCCGATGTTGAGATGCTCGCTGCCCCATTGCCCAGCCCAGTATTCGGCGGCGCTGGCCTTAACCCAGGGGTCGGTGGTGCTGGCGACGACGAGGCTGGGAAACTGCAATTTTTCTTCGAGCAGGATGGTCGGTTCGCCAAAGCGGTGCGGATCGGCCGGAGCGACGAGCAGGGCGCCGAGGATGCGGTCCTGGCGCTCGAAGGCGGCAGTCACCGTGGCCAGACAACCAAAGCTGTGGGCGACGATCCAGACGGCTTCACCGGCGGCGTCGATTTCCTCACGCACGCGCGCCGCCCAGTCGGACAGGCAGGTGCGTTCCCAGTTGTCCTGCTCAACGCGACGGGTATCGGGCAGGCGGGTTTCAAACCAGCTTTGCCAGTGGGTCGGGCCGCTGTTGCGCAGCCCCGGTACGATGAGAGTCTTGGCCATGTCTGCTTCCGCTATGCCGTGCCTGGGTTTGTTCCGGACGAGTCATTCGACCGGCTTTCGGCATTATTTTTGTCCCGGAAAGCGGCAGATGGAACGAAGCGATTGTTATGAGCTTATGTGTTTTGACGGGGAGTTCCGGCGCGAACTCCCCGTCTGGCCCAGGCTTAAGCGGCCTTCTTGCGATGCTGGGCGACAGCGGCTGATGCGGCGCGGGCCGTGGCCGAGGTGGTGGCATTGACGCTCGCATCGGTGATTTCGACGACCTGACGGGCGGCTTTGTTGGCGTTGGAAAAGACGGTGTTGGCCGCGGAGACGGCAGAACGAACGGCGGCAACGGCAGCGTCGTGATGCGCATTGGACTTGGCGTAGCTGTCGAGGCTGGCGCTGATCGAGCGCTGGAGGCGTTCGTGCTGCTGCTCGCCCAAGGTCGTGAAGGCGCTCAGGGCTTCCGACGAAATGTCGTAGAGGCCGCGGAAATAGGCGAGGTTGCGCTCAATGGCCGGCTGAGCCAAGTCGGCCGAAAGGCGGCTGAGGTCGGTGCCGGCCTGCGCTGAAAGCAGACTGCGCAAGTGGTCGAGGTGATGGCGGGACAGTTTGCCGGCGCTGCTCAGCACGGTTTCGATGGCGGTTTGCAGTTCATCAATGCTGGCTTCGTGCGATGCCGAGAGATGTTCAAGGTACGGGGTCAGGCTCATGGGAATACTCCTTGCAGTCGGTTCGGGAAAGTTTTTATGAAATTTGCTGCGGTGCAACGAGATGCAGAATATTTCCGGGCCGTGAGCCTGCGAAGGACTTTCTTGTTATATCTTTTGTCGTCTTCCGGTTTGATGAATAGTGTTTTTTGATATGGCCTTCAGAACCCTCCTGCGCATGGGCGATCCCCGTCTGATGACCCCGGCCGCGCCGGTCACCGCCTTCGCGACGAGCGAGTTGCGGCAGCTGATCGACGACCTGCGCGACACCATGGCCCAGGCCGGCGGCGTCGGCATTGCTGCACCGCAGATCGGCGTGTCGCTGCAGGTGGTGATCTTCGGTTTCGAGAAAAGCGAGCGCTATCCCGAGGCCGAAGCCGTCCCGTTTACCGTGTTGATCAACCCGCAGATCGAGGCGCTGGGTGACGATGAGGTCAGCGGCTGGGAAGGCTGTCTATCGGTCCCCGGACTGCGCGGTGAAGTGCCGCGCCACGCCCGGATTCGCTATCGCGGTTTCGACCTGGATGGCAACGCCATCGACCGGACGGTCGACGGCTTTCACGCCCGGGTCGTCCAGCACGAATGCGATCACCTGATAGGCCGCCTGTTTCCATCGCGGATCCGCGATTTTTCCCGCTTCGGTTTTACCGAGGTGCTGTTCCCCGAACTGGCCGCTTAGTGCTGTTGCTCGCGCCGGGCAATTTCCCGCCGCAGGTGCTTGAGCGACGGGTTGAGCGGTGCCATCTCAGGGCATTCGGAAGGTGCTGCTCTCGCGGGTCCGCATTTCTCCGGAAAACACATGGAAGGCGACAGCATGCGATCCCCGTGGCAGTGCAGAAGCGTCAGCCGATAGCGTGACTTGCAGCGGGGCTATGCTGCCGGCTTCGACCGTGATCGTCGGCTTGCCAACGATCTCGACCGGGCTGTCGCCGTCTAGACGGACACCATAGTGCTGGGCCGTTTCGGTCAGGTTCATGACCTGCAACTGGTAGGCGTTTTCGATGCGGCCATCGGCCGTTTCACGGGAAAGCACATTGCGGTCACGCAGGATATCGACGCGCAGCAGCGAACGCTGGTCCACCGTCCACACGCCCAGCGCGACGAGCACCAGCAGGAGCAGGGCATAGCTCAATACGCGCGGGCGTCGGTGCCAGGCCGTGTTCGTCGCGGTCATCGGCGCAAAGCGGATGAGCTCGGTCGGACTGCCGATGCGCGTCATGACCTGATCGCAGGCGTCGATGCACAGGCCGCAGTTGATGCACTCGTATTGCAGGCCGTCGCGGATGTCGATGCCGGTCGGGCAGACCTGGACGCAGATGCCGCAATCGATGCAATCGCCGGCCTTGGCATCGCCGCTAGCCCGACGCGGTTCGCCGCGTGCCTGATCGTAGCTGACCGAGCGCGTTGCCGGGTCGAACATGACGCCCTGGAAGCGCGAGTACGGGCACATGTGCTGGCAGACGGCTTCGCGCGCCAGCCCGGCCTGAACGTAGGTGAAGGCGGCGTAGAAGATCAGCCAGAAGCCTTCCCACGGCCCGACGTTCCAGCCCGGAATGTTCGGTAGCAGTTCGCGGATCGGCGTGAAGTAGCCGACGAAGGTGATTGCCGTCCAGCTGGCGATCAGCAACCAGATCAGGTGCTTGCTGCCTTTGGTCAGCACCTTTTGCGCCGTCCAGGGCCCTTGATCGAGTTGCAGGCGCGCCAGGTGGTCGCCTTCGATCCGGTTTTCGATCCACGTGAAAATGCTGGTGTACACCGTTTGCGGGCAGGCGAAACCGCAGAACAGCCGGCCGGCCAGCGCCGTGACGAGGAACAGCCCGGTCGCCGCGATGAGCAGCACCAGGGCGAGCAGCAGGGCGTCCTGCGGCCAGAGGACGAGGCCGAACAGGTAGAGCTTTTCATGGGCGATGTCGAACAACACGGCCTGGCGCAGTTGACCGGAAACATCCCAGGTCAGCCAGCACAGGCCGTAGAAAATGCCTTGCGTGAGCCACACCATGAGCCAGCGCAGCCGGTTGAAACGCCCATCAACGGCCTTGGCGTGGATTTTTCCCTGCTTGCGGTACAACTCCAGTTTGGCGGCGCGTACCTTGCTGACGACCTGGCTCATGCGACTTTTCCCACTCGATGATGACGAGTGGGGAGTAGATCATTGCGGCAAAAACAGGAGCAGATTCAGATTTGATTGTTTTTTATAGGAACAGATGGGTTTGCGAAATCGCGCTGCGTTGACCACTGAATCGCATCCGATCTGATCGGACGAAATCATCAACTTGACCAGTTCGAGCGGAACGGCAGCTGCCGCCGCTAAAACCTTCCGTAGTTAAACGTCCGGTATCTCTTGCGCATCGGTCACTCAGCGCAGCAAACGGGCAGTCAAAATTATTAATCGTCTCACCTGCGATACGTCGTATTGCAGATGATCAGGAGCAGTATCAAGACTAAAGCCGGACACCCTCAGGAATTCTAAGTTATTGAACTTATAGCGATAACGGTAGGAAATTTCAGCTAGGTTTTCCTCGGGCAATAGCTAGGTCCCCCCTTGCGATGTGGGGTTGTGCTGCGAACTATTTCATCGCAAGCAGGACATCGCTTTCGTCCAACCGTTTCTCGATCTTCTCCACGGCTGCCTTCAGGTCGGGAAGGTAGCGTTCGGCGGCCTCGGCAACGAACATGGCCTTCTTGAGGAAAACAACGTTGATCGAAGCCAGCACATTCCCTTTGTGGCGCACCGGCATGGCGATGGCGGCGATCTTCGCCTGCTGATTCCATTCGCCTTCGTTGCCCGAATAGCCCTGGCGCCGTACCTTTTCCAGCATCTGATCGACCAGGACGCGATTGCGGGCGAAGTTTGCCTGTTCGTCGTTGCCGGCGACCAACAGGCGCAGCACCTGCTGGCGTTCCTCGTCGCTGCAGTAGGCCAGATAGGCCCGGCCGGCCGAGGTGAATAAAACCGGCATGCGCTGGCGGATCATCGCCCGATGGAAGGAAAGGGGGCTGAAGCGATGCGTCGTTTCGCGAACCAGCATGCTGTCGCCGTCGAGTGTGCACAGGTCGGAAGGCCAGACGACCTTTTGCAGCAATTCGCCGAGCACCGGGTTGGCGATTTCCGAGATCCATTCGTCATCTGTAAAGCCATCGCTGAGCTGGCGGATCTTCTGGTTCAGGCGGTAGCTGTCGTCGGAAACGCTGCGTCGGACATAGCCTTCGGCCTGCAGTGTCTCGAGCAGGCGGCGCACGGTCGTCCGGTGCAGGCCGGTGGTGGCGCTCAGGCCGGCGATGCTCGCCCAGCCTTCCGGCGAGAGATTGATGGCATGCAGGATGGCCAGCCCGCGACTCAGACCCTGTACATGCGGGTAGGTGGCTCCGCTCGACGGACGCATCATTTTCTCCGATTTTTACAGATAATTTATTTTAAAAACAATGTTGTGCATTTAGTGAACATTCGGGAGATAAATTTTCATTGCCTCTTGCATCTCCCTAGAATGGCTTCACCAACTAAAACGACACGGAGACAAAAATGATTGATCGCGAACTGGACACCGGCCAACCCCTGGCACGACGCGGGCAATAAGTCCCGGTCCTTCGAAACCAAACAATTCGGCCCTTGCGCTCGGGAACATAAGGCTTCCCGACGGGAGCGGCTTGCCTGAATCCGCAAATTAGGAGCATTCATGAGCATCAAGCTGAAATGCCTGTCGCACACCCCGCTGCGTGGCCTCAACGATCCCGGTGCCGACGTCGTCCGGGAAGTCGATGCCATTCTCGCCAAGTCGCGGGCTGAAGTCGAGGCCTTCGATCCCGAGCTGATCGTCGTCTTCGCGCCGGACCACTACAACGGCCTGTTCTACGACCTGATGCCGCCCTTCGTCATCGCCACGGCTGCCGACTCGGTCGCCGACTACCAGACCTTGCCCGGCCCGCTTTCGGTGGACAAGGACCTGGCCCTGGAAATGGCGAAGTTCATCCTGGACAGCGACCTCGATATCGCGATTTCGCACCGCCTGCAGGTCGACCACGGCTGCACCCAGACGTTGGAAGAACTGACTGGCAGCCTGACCCGCTACCCGGTGATTCCCATCATCATCAACTCGGTGGCGCCGCCCTTCGGCCCCTATCGCCGCATTCGCAAGCTCGGCGAAGCGGTTGGACAGTTTGTCGCCAAGCTCAACAAGCGCGTGCTGATCCTCGGCACCGGCGGCCTCTCGCATGAGCCACCGGTACCCCTGCTGGCCGATGCGCCGGAAGACGTCGCCAACTTCCTGATTGCCGGCCGCAACCCGACGCCCGAATTCCGCGCCGCCCGCCAGGCACGCACCCTCGCCACCGGCAAGATCTTCGGCACACCGGAATGCCCCCTGACGCCGCTCAATACCGAATGGGATCTGGCTTTCATGGACCTGCTAGTGGAAGGCCGCCTGGCTGAAATAGACAACTTCAAGATCGAGGAAATCTCCCGCGCCGCGGGCCGCTCGACGCACGAGATCCGCACCTGGGTCGCCGCTTTCTCGGCCCTGGGCGCCGCGGGTTCCTACAACGCTCGCCAGGACTACTACCGTCCGATCAACGAGTGGATTGCCGGCTACGGCGTGATCAGCGCCGAAACCAAAGCTTAAACAGACATTTTTTCCAATATTAGGAGTCCCAACATGAGCAAGATCGAAAAGTTTGAAGTCCAGATCCCGACCGAGGACGAAATCGTCCAGCGTGCCCACGACCTGATTCCCATGCTGCGCGCCCGTGCCGAGGAATGCGAAAAGGCCCGCATGGTGCCGACGGAAACCATCCTGGCCTTCAAGGATGCCGGCTTCTTCAAGATTCTCCAGCCGAAGCGCTGGGGCGGCTACGAGATGAATCCCAACGTGCTGAACCGCGTCCTCATGGAACTGGCCCGTGGCTGCCCGTCCAGCGCCTGGAACGTCATGGTGCTTGGCGTCCATCCGTTTGAAATTGGCCTGCTGCCGACCCAGGTCGGCGACGAGTTGTGGGGCGATGACAATACCCAGCTGGTTTCCTCTTCCTATGCACCTTTCGGCACGGTGGCGAAGTCCGAAGGCGGTTACACGCTGAACGGCGAATGGCTGACTTCCAGCGGCTGCGATCACGCCGCCGGGGGCGCCTTTGTCGGCGGCCGGGTCGAGGAAAACGGCGAACTCGTTTTCCGTTCCTTCTGGATCCAGCGCAACGACTTCACCATCGTCGACGACTGGTTCGTGGTCGGCCTGGCCGGCACCGGCAGCAAGAAGCTGGTCCTCAAGAACGTCTTCGTGCCTGACTATCGCAGCCACGTCATCGGCGCCTACGGCGACGACTCGCACGGTCACGTCGAGAACCTCTACAAGATGCCGTTCTTCTACGTCTTCTACGCTGCCGTCTCGTCAGTCATCATCGGCATGGCGCGCGGCATGGCCGATCTCTACATCGAGCACATGGTGCCGCGCCAGAACATCAACCAGGCCGTCGGCGCTGCGGTGAACGACCCCTTCATCAAGGGCAAGCTCGGCGAAGCCTACGCCAAGATCGTCGGTGCCTCGGCCCGCGTCATCCAGAACACCGAGGAAGCCTGGCGCTATGCGTCCAAGGGCCAGCTCGTTCCACTCGAGGCCCGCATCCGCCACTTTGCCACCAACCAGTTCACCGGCGGCGAGTGCTTCGAGGCTGCCCACATGATCTTCAAGAAGACCTCGACCCGCGGCGTCTGGATGAACTGCCCGATGCAGCGCCAGATGCGCGACATCCTGGTCGGCGCCAACCACATCACGCAGAACCAGGACAACATCGGCGACCTCCTCGGCGGCCACCTGCTCGGCAACCCGCTGCCGCAACCCAATCCGTTTGGCGCCAAGCCGGCGGCGACCGCGCAGTACCAGTGAGGCCGGGGCGATGAACCAGAAAATCAACCAGCTGCTCGACTGGCAGCCCGACGCCAAACTGGCCGCCTTGCCGACCGTGAGCGCGGACGACCACCGCTATGGCATGCGCCACTTCGCCGTCGGCGTCACCATCATCACCGCCCGCGATGGCGAGACTCGGGCCGGCCTGACCGCTACCGCCGTCTGTTCGGTGACGGCCGACCCGCCCCGCCTGGTCGTCTTCGTCAACAAGAACGTCGCGGCCAGCGAAGTCGTCCTGAACAGCGGCGCCCTCTGTATCAACGTCCTGGCCGGCGAGCAGGAGGAGGTCGCCAAGGCCTTCGCCGGCATGATCAAGGAGGTGCATGGCGATGCCCGTTTCCAGTACGGCGGCTGGCGCGAACTGGTAACCGGAGCGCCGACGCTGGATGGCGCGCTGGCCAATTTCGACTGCCGCGTAATCAAGGTCTTTGACGAAAGCACGCACAACGCCTTCCTGTGCGAAGTGCTCGCCACATGCGAACGCAACGATGGCGAAGCCCTGATCTACCTGAACGGCGCCTTCCGCCGCATTCCGCAATAAGCCGCAATGACGATGTATCCGCTACCCCAACGAGGAGACAATAAAATGAAACCGAACAAGCTGCTTGCCCTGACCATCGCCGCCCTGGCCGCCGCCCCGGCCCTTGCCGACATCAACGTCGGCGTCATCGCCTCCCTGACCGGTCCGGCCGCCGCCCTCGGCGCCGAGACCAAGAAAGCCATCGCCCTGTTCCCGAGCACGGTCGGCGGCGAGAAGATCAATTTCATCCTGCTCGATGATGGCACCGACCCGACCAATGCCGTCAAGAACGTGCGCAAGCTGATTTCCGAAGACAAGGTTGACGCCATCCTCGGCCCCAACCTGATCAGCACCGCCACCGCCATGGCCGACGTCGCCAACACGGAAAAGACGCCGATGATCTCGGTCGCCCCGCTCGATGTCTCCGGCGACAAGCGCGGCTACATCTTCCGCAGCGAGCCGTCGGCCGATCTCATGGTCAATCGCATCGTCACCGACATGGTCGAGGGCGGAGCCAAGACCGTCGGCTTCATCGGTTTCTCCGATTCCTGGGGCGAACTGCTGTTGAAGGCGCTGACCAAGGCCGCCGAAGGCAAGCTCAGCATCGTCGCCAGCGAGCGTTACGGCCGCGCCGACCCGAGCGTTCAGGCCCAGGTGCTCAAGGTGCTGTCGGCCAAGCCGGATGTCGTCTTCGTCGGCGCTTCCGGCACACCGGCCGCCATGCCGCAGATCACCCTGCGCGAACGTGGCTACAGGGGCAAGATTTACCAGTCGCACGGTGTGACCAGCAAGGAATTCCTGCGTGTCGGCGGCAAGTCGGTCGAAGGTGCGCTGATCCCGGTCGGCCCGGTGCTGGTTGCCGAGCAACTGCCGGACAGCCATCCGGCCAAGAAGAATGCCGTCGCCTTCGTCAAGGAACTCGAAGCCAAGAATGGCCCGGACTCCCGCTCGACCTTTGCCGGCGCCTCCTGGGATGCCTGGTTGCTCCTCCAGAATGCCATCGTCGGCGCCCAGAAGGGCAAGACCAAGGCCGGCACGCCGGAATTCCGCGCCGCCTTGCGCGACGGCATCGAGAAGAGCAACAAGCTGGTCGGTACCAATGGTGTTTACTCCATGGCTGCTGCCGATCACGCCGGCTACGACGCCAGCGCCATCGTCCTCATCAAGGTTGAAAACAATCACTGGAAGCTGGTCAAGTAATGGGCGCCGCCGCGCTGCTTAGTTCCGAAGCCGCCGCCGCACTGCTCAAGATAGCGGTGGCCGGCGGCCAGACCATCGCACCGCTGCGCGATCGCCTGGCGCTGACCACCCAGGATGGCGCCTATGCCGTCCAGGAGATCAACACCCAGGCCTGGCTGGCCGAAGGCCGCCGCCTGGTCGGTCGCAAGATCGGCCTGACCTCGTTGGCCGTGCAGGCCCAGCTCGGTGTCGATCAGCCTGACTTCGGCATGCTCTTCGCCGACATGGCGGTGGGCGATGGCGAACTGGTCGCCCTGTCCCGTCTGATCCAGCCCAAGGTGGAAGCCGAAGTGGCGCTGGTCATCGGTCGCGACCTGACGCACGAGCGCCACACCTACGCCGACATCATCGGCGCCACGGAGTACGCGCTGCCGGCCATCGAGATCGTCGACAGCCGCATCGAGAACTGGAACATCCGCTTCCTCGATACGGTAGCCGACAACGCCTCCAGCGGTCTCTTTGTCCTTGGCGGCAGGCCGGTGAAGCTGAGCGATGTCGATCTCACCGCATGCGCCATGGAAATGAAGCGCGGCGAGGAAATCGTCTCGCGCGGCAATGGCCGGGCCTGCCTGGGCAGCCCGCTCAACGCGGCGATCTGGCTGGCCGATGTCATGGTCCGCTGCGGCCGTCCGCTACAGGCCGGCGACATCGTCCTTACCGGCGCCCTCGGCCCGATGGTCGCTGTCACCGAAGCCGACCGCTTCGACGTCCGCATTGCCGGCCTGGGCACGGTCAGCGCGCTGTTCGCCTGAATCAAATATCCCCACGGAGAATGAACATGAAAAAAATCAAATGCGCCCTGATCGGCCCCGGCAACATCGGCACCGACCTGCTGGCCAAACTGCAACGCAGCCCCTTCCTCGAACCGGCCTGGATGGTCGGCATCGACCCTGAATCGGAAGGCCTCAAGCGCGCCGCCGAGATGGGCCTGAAAGTCACCGCCGAAGGCGTCGACGGCCTGCTGCCGCACGTCCTGGCCGACGGCGTCCAGATCGCCTTCGATGCGACCTCGGCTTATGTACATGCCGAGAACAGCCGCAAGCTCAACGAACTCGGCGTCCTGATGATCGACCTGACGCCCGCCGCCATCGGCCCGTTCTGCGTGCCGCCGGTCAATCTCAAGACCCTGGTCGGCCAGGGCGAGATGAACGTCAACATGGTCACCTGCGGTGGCCAGGCCACCATTCCCATGGTTGCCGCCATCTCCCGCGTCCAGAAGGTCAAGTACGGCGAGATCGTCGCCACCATTTCTTCAAAGAGCGCCGGCCCCGGCACCCGCAAGAACATCGACGAATTCACCCGCACCACCTCTGGCGCCATCGAGAAGGTCGGCGGCGCACAGAAGGGCAAGGCGATCATCATCATTAACCCGGCCGAACCCCCGCTCATGATGCGCGACACCGTGCACTGCCTGACCGAAGACACCCCGAACCAGGCCCGCATCACCGACTCGATCATGACCATGATCGCCGAAGTCCAGAAATACGTGCCCGGCTACCGCCTGGTCAACGGCCCCGTCTTCGATGGCAACCGCGTCTCCGTCTTCCTCGAAGTCGAAGGCCTCGGCGACTACCTGCCGACCTACGCCGGCAACCTCGACATCATGACCGCTGCGGCGGCCCGTACGGCGGAAATGTTCGCCGAAGAAATCATCAGCGGAGCGCTCAAGCTTGAGCCGCTCACCGCCTAAGGAGAACCGAATATGACTTTACGCGGCAAGACTGTCACCGTCCACGACATGACCCTGCGGGATGGCATGCACCCCAAGCGTCACCTGATGACCCTCGACCAGATGATCAGCATCGCCACCGGCCTCGATGAA
>JAAXVL010000022.1 GCA_013335535.1 Azonexaceae bacterium | reverse complement strand
TATAAGACACAAGAGAAATGAACGCACTGATCCAAACCCTCAAAGCCGCCCTGCCCGACCGCCAGGTGGTGACCGACGATCTGCGCCGTCTCGCCTACGGTACCGACGCCAGCTTCTACCGTCTGATTCCGCAGGTCGTTGCCGTCATCGAAAGCGAAGATGAAGCACGTGCCGTCCTCGCCGCCGCCCGCCAGCACGACACGCCGGTCACCTTCCGTGCCGCCGGCACCAGCCTCTCCGGGCAAGCCCTGTCGGATGGCGTTCTGGCGCTGATCGGCGAAGGTTTCGCCACCTTCGAACTGGCCGACGATGCCAGCCAGGTCCGGGTCGGCCCCGGCATGGTCGGCGGCGAAGTCAATCGCCGGCTCGCCCCGCTCGGCAAGAAAATCGGCCCCGACCCGGCCTCGATCGGCGCTGCCAAGATCGGTGGCATCGCCGCCAACAACGCCTCCGGCATGTGCTGCGGCACGGCGCAGAACAGCTACAAGACGCTGGCCGGCCTGCGCGTCATGCTCGCCGACGGCACGCTGCTCGATACCGAAAACCCGTCCAGCGTCGCCGCCTTCAAGCAATCGCATGCGGCGCTGCTCGGTGAACTCGACCGTATCGGCAAGGAAACACGCGGCAATCCCACCCTGGCCAACCGCATCCGCCACAAGTTCAAGATCAAGAACACGACCGGCTACAGCCTCAATGCGCTGGTCGATTTCGAAGACCCGATCGACATCCTCGCCCATCTGATGATCGGCTCCGAAGGCACGCTCGGTTTCATGACGCGCATCACCTACCAGACCGTCGTCGAAGACCCCTG
The DNA here is from genome assembly GCA_013335535.1 of Azonexaceae bacterium. Lineage (GTDB taxonomy): Bacteria > Pseudomonadota > Gammaproteobacteria > Burkholderiales > Rhodocyclaceae > Azonexus. The sequence continues at coordinate 41,121 of JAAXVL010000022.1, read as the reverse complement.
CAAGGCCTCGGCGCTGGTCTTCTTCCCGGATATCCGCTCGGCCTGCGAGGCGGTGATCCGCCTCAAGCCGCAACCGGTCGCCGCCGTCGAACTGCTCGACCGCCCGGCCATCCATTCCGTCGAAAACAAGCCCGGCCTGCCGACCATCATGCGCGAGCTCGGTGAAGACGCTGCCGCCCTGCTCATCGAAGTGCGCTCGCCGAACCCGGCCGGTCTGGATGAAAAGATCGCCGCCGTGCTCGCGGCGATGAACGGCATCGCCACGGTCGAGCCGGTCCAGTTCTCGACCGATCCAGCCACCTGCGACATGTACTGGAAGGTGCGCAAGGGCACTTTCCCGGCCGTTGGCGCCATGCGCCGCACGGGCACCACCGTGCTGATCGAGGACGTCGCCTTCCCCATCGAGTCGCTGGCCGACGCCACGCTCGACCTGCAGGCATTGCTGCGCCACCACGGCTATCACGAAGGCATCATTTTCGGCCATGCGCTGGAAGGCAACCTGCACTTCGTCATCACCCAGGACTTTGGCGACAAGGCTGAAATCGACCGCTACGCCCGTTTCATGGACGACCTGTGCAAGCTGGTCGTCAACAAGTATGACGGCTCACTCAAGGCCGAGCACGGCACCGGCCGCAACATGGCCCCCTTCGTCGAAATGGAATGGGGCAAGGAAGCGACCGACATGATGCGCCGCATCAAGACCCTGTTCGACCCGGAAGGCCGGCTCAACCCGGGCGTCATCATCAACGACAACCCGCACGCTCACCTCGAGAACCTGAAGCCGATGCCGGCCGCCGAAGACATCGTCGACCGCTGTATCGAATGCGGCTTCTGCGAACCGCTGTGTCCATCCCACCGCCTGACGCTCTCGCCCCGCCAGCGCATTACCAGCGTGCGCGAACTGGCCCGTCGCGCCGCTGCCGGCGAACCTGCCGGTGAAGTTGGCGAAGCCTACGCCTACATGGGCCTCGACACCTGTGCCGGTTGCGGCATGTGCTCGACGGCCTGCCCGGTCGGCATCGACACCGGCGACCTGACCCGCCGCCTGCGCGGCCAGCGGATTTCCGACACGGCTGCCACGGTCAACCGGAAAATTGGCCAAAATTTCAAAACCTTCAGTCAGGTCGCGCGTATTGGCCTGAAGACCGGCCATGCCGTCGCCGGCGTCCTCGGCGACAACTTCGTCAACCGCGTCACGGGCGGCGCCTGGCGCAAGAACATGCCGCCGGCCGCCAAACCGCCCGTCCAGCGTTCGGCCAAGGGCGATCCGGTGGTCTATTTCCCGACCTGCGGCGGCCGCATCTTCGGGCCAGCCGATAGCGCCGACAAACAGCTTGGCGACGTCATTCAGGAACTCCTGATCCGCGCCGGCTACGCCCCCATTCTGCCGGAAGGCTTCGAAAACCTGTGCTGCGGCCAGATGCTGGCCAGCAAGGGCCTGCTCGAAGCAGCCGAGGACATGTCGAACACACTCGAAGCCGCGCTGCTCAAGGCCTCCGACAACGGCCGCATCCCGGTCATCATGGATGCCAGCGCCTGCTCGACGCGCATGCAGAAGCACCTCGCCGGCCGCTTCAAGCTCTACGACTTCCACGAATTCGCCCACGACGCCCTGCTGCCGCGCCTGATGATCACTCAGCAGCCCGGCCCGATCGCCCTGCACGTCAATTGCAGTGTCAAGCGCACCGGCGCCGACGGCAAGCTGCGCGCCCTGCTCAAGGCCTGCGTCAAGGAAGTCATCGAACCGTCGGCCGTCACCTGCTGCGGCTTCGGCGGCGACCGCGGTTTTGCCGTGCCGGAGCTGAACCAGCACGCCCTGCGCCATATCCACGCCGAGCTTCACGAAAAAGCACCTGCCGGCTGTGCCTGCGGCGTTTCCACCAACCGCACCTGCGAAATCGGCCTGACGGCTGAAACCGGCCTCACCTATCGTTCGGTGGCCTACCTGCTCGAAGCGTGCTCGCGTAAGGAGGACGCCATGGCCTGTTAAGGAGGGGGACATATAAAAACCGGTCGCGAGGTTCCAGCTCACGACCGGCCAAAAGAGACAACTGACTTCGGTAGTCGCCAAAGATCGTCAAATCTGGCTGACGGCTACCTGACCATTTTTGTTATGAGGGTAATTCTATGACTTGGCAAATGAATGTCGACCCGCTCGACAACATCGCCCTGTCCGCGCTGGTCGCGGCAATTCCAATTCTTTTCCTGTTCTGGGCACTCGCCATCAAGCACATGAAGGGCCATTTTGCGGCTCTCGGTGGCACCAGCCTGGCCATCCTGATCGCCGTTTTCGTCTATGGCATGCCGATGGAACTGGCCGGCCTGGCCACGCTGTACGGCGGCGCCTTCGGCCTGTTCCCGGTGTGCTGGATCGTAATCACCGCGCTGTTCATCTACAACATGTCGGTCAAGACCGGCCAGTTCGAGGTCATCAAGAACTCGCTGGCCTCGATCTCCGATGACCGCCGCCTGCAGGCCCTGCTCATCGCCTTCTCCTTCGGTGCCTTCATCGAAGGCGCGGCTGGCTTCGGCACACCGGTAGCCATCACTTCCGCCATGCTGGCCGGCCTCGGCTTCAACCCGCTGTACGCTGCTTCGCTCTGCCTGCTGGCCAATACCGCACCGGTCGCCTGGGGCGCCATCGGCATCCCCATCGTGGTCGGCGGTCAGGTCTCCGGCATCCCCGATCTGGCGCTGAGCCAGATGGTCGGCCGTACCCTGCCCATCCTCTCCGTTTTCGTCCCGCTCTACCTCGTCGTGCTCATGGCCGGCTGGAAAAAGGGTCTGGAAGTCTGGCCGGCCTGCCTGGTCAGCGGCGGCTCCTTCGCCATCGCCCAGTACTTCTCGGCCAACTCGCCGCTCACCGCGCCGCTACTGCCCGACTTGATCGCCTCCATCGCCTCCATCATCTGCACGGTCGCCTTCCTGAAGGTCTGGCATCCGAAGGAAAGCTGGCACTTTGACCACGAACCGAAGCGCGAAGGCAAGGAAAAGCTGCGCTATACCGGCGGCCAGGTGTTCCGTGCCTGGGCTCCGTTCATCATCCTGTCGCTGTTCGTTTGCGCCTGGGGTATCAAGCCGGTCAATCAAGCCCTCGACCAGATCACCAAGACCGTCTTCGACTTCACCTTCCCGATCGCCGGCCTCGACAAGATGGTCATCGACCAGGTTGGCAAGGCCAAGCCGGCTGCCTACAAGTTCAACGTACTGTCTGCGGCCGGTACCGCGATCCTGTTCGCCTGGTTCTTCTCCATCGTCGTCATGGGCGCTTCGCTCAAGACCGCCGGTGCAGTCGCCCGCGACACGCTGAAGACGCTCAAGTGGCCCATCGTCACCATCGCTACCATCCTCGGCTTCGCCTACATCATGAACTTCTCCGGCATGGCGATCACGCTGGGTTATGCCGTCGCCACCACCGGCGTCGCCTTCCCGTTCTTCGCAGCAATCCTCGGCTGGCTGGGCGTGTTCATGACCGGTTCCGACACCTCGACCAACGCGCTGTTCGGCAAGCTGCAGGCCGTCACGGCCGAGAAACTCGGCATCGACCCGGTCATCGCCATGTCCGCCAATACCTGTGGCGGCGTGTGCGGCAAGATGATCTCGCCGCAATCCATCTCGGTGGCTACCGGCTCGACCGGCATGGTCGGCCGTGAATCGGAAATCTTCCGCTTCACCTTCAAGCACTCGATCGGCATGGCTTGTATCGTCGGCGTGCTGCACCTGCTGTGGGCCTACGTCTTCCCGGGCATCGTGCCGAGCTACGCCAAGCCGGTCGTCGCCGCAGCAGCGGCCGTCGCTGCCGGTGCCAAGGCCGTCATCAACCCGGATGGCCTGATGTGGCTGGCCATCTTTGTTGGCATCATCACCTGTGTCACGCTCCTGGCACGTCGCATCGGCGCTGATCTTGAAGCACCTGTCGAAGGTCACGACGAGGTACATTTCCACTAAGCTCCGTTATCGGTTCGAGGCAGGCTTGCCTCGAACCGGTCCGGCACCTGAGGATTTCCCTAACTGCGCCAAAGGTGCCGACTTGGTACCTTTCTCTCGTCAAATTTCATACTTAGGAGCACACCATGTACAAAAACATCCTGGTTGCCATCGACGACAGCGAAACGTCCCGTTGCGCCTTGAAGGAAGCAACGCACATTGCCAAGACCAGCCAGGCCAAACTTTACGTTGCCCACGTGGTCGATGAAGTGCTCCTCAAGATGCACGGCCACGCGATGCTCGATATGGGCGATGCAGATTCGGCTGTCACCAATCTTCGTCGAGCCGGTCAAACACTGCTCGACAACGCCTTGAAGGATGCCAGCGGACTGGATGCGGAAACGCTCCTGCTCGAAGCGCAAAAACGTCGTGTCTCCGAAATCCTGGCCGAGAAAGCCAAGGAGCTCAATGTCGATCTGATCGTCATCGGTCGCCATAGCCAGCGCGGCCTGGCCACCTTGCTGCTCGGCTCGGTTGCCGAACAACTCGCCAAAATGTCCACCGCCTCGGTACTGCTCGTCAGGAAACACTGAGCGGAACAATCGCTGCCAAGACACCAATTCTGATTGCCGGCAGCGCGCGCAAAGGTCAGAATATCGAGAAAAATAAACAATACCGATAAAACCAAACAGGAAACAGCACATGCACCAAGCCTCACTGGACACCAGCAAGGACGAACCCCTACGCGACGATATCCGCCTGCTCGGCCGCATTCTCGGCGACACCGTGCGCGAGCAGGAAGGTGAATCGGTATTCGATATTGTCGAACGCGTTCGCCAGACTGCCGTGCGCTTCGCCCGCGACGGCGACCCGGCTGCCCGCGACGAACTCGCCGCCCTGCTCGACCCGCTGCCGCGCGACACGACACAGGCCGTCGTCCGCGCCTTCAGCTATTTCCTGCAACTGGCCAACATTGCCGAAGACGAACACCACATCCGCCGCCGTCGCGCCCACGACCTGGCTGGCTCGCCGCCGCGCGAAGGCAGTCTGATTTTCGCCCTCGATTCCCTGTCGAGCGCCAATGTTTCGCCCGAAGCCATCGCCGATTTCTTTGCCCACGCCGTCGTCGCCCCGGTGCTTACCGCCCACCCAACCGAAGTCCAGCGCCAGAGCCTGATCCGCAACCACCGCGATGTCGCCCGCCTGCTCGACCAGCGCGAGCGCCTGCAGATGACGCCGGAAGAACAGGCCGAGAACGACCTGGCCATTGCCAATTCGATCCTCACGCTGTGGCAGTCGCGCATGCTGCGCCCGGTGCGCCTCAAGGTACTCGACGAGGTCAAGAACGGCATCACCTATTTCAAGGAAACCTTCTTCACCGAACTGCCGCGCCTTTACATCCAGGCGACGCAACAACTGCAGAAACGCTACCCGGATACGCATTGGGCGCTACCGCCCTTCTTCCGCGTCGGCAGCTGGATTGGCGGCGACCGTGACGGCAACCCGTTTGTCACCGCCGACATCCTGCGCGAAGCCCTGCGCCTGCAATCGGCCGCCGCGCTCAAGCACTATCTCGAAGAAATTCACGAGTTGGGCGGCGAACTGCCGCTCTCCGACTTGCTGGTCAAGGTCACGCCCGAGCTGCTGGCGCTGGCCGAACACTCCACCGACCACTCGCCGCAACGCGCCGACGAGCCCTATCGTCGCGCCCTGTCGGGGATCTATGCCCGCCTCGCCGCCACATCGCGCAGCCTTGACCAGGTCGAACCGGTTCGCCACGAAATCGGCCAGGCCGAGTCGTATGCGACGCCGGATGCCCTGCGCGCCGACCTCAAGGTGCTGGCCAATTCGCTCAAGCTCAACGGCAGCGCCAGGCTGGCCGGTGGCCGCCTGCGCCGCCTGATGCGCGGCGTGCAGATATTTGGCTTCCACCTCGCCCCGATCGACCTGCGCCAGAACTCGGAAGTCCATGCCCGCAGCGTCGCCGAGCTACTCGCCGGCGCCGGCCGTTGCCCGGACTACGAAGCACTTTCGGAAAATGAGCGAATTTCCCTGTTGACCGTGGAAATCAGCACACCACGCCCGCTCTACTCGCCCTACCTGACCTACTCCGAAGAAACCCAGGGCGAACTGGCCATCTTCTTCGCCGCCCGCGAGTTGCGCCATCGCTATGGCGCCGCGGCGCTGCCCAACTGCATCATCTCGAAAACCGACGGCGTCTCCGACCTGCTCGAACTCGCCCTGCTCCTCAAGGAATCCGGCCTGTTGCTGCCGGGCGCCAAGCCCAAACTCGACGTTAACATCATCCCGCTCTTCGAAACCATCGAAGACTTGCAGAAGAGCGCGGCGACCATGGCCGGCGTCTTCGCCATCCCGGCCTATCGCGAACTCATCACCGGCCGTGGCGACGAACACGAGGTCATGCTCGGTTATTCGGACAGCAACAAGGACGGCGGCTTCCTGACTTCCGGCTGGGAACTCTACAAGGCCGAAATCGAGCTGGCCGATGTCTTCCGGCAGCACGGCGTTCGCCTGCGCCTGTTCCACGGCCGCGGCGGTTCGGTCGGTCGCGGCGGCGGCCCGACCTATCACGCCATCCTCGCCCAACCCGCCGGCGCCGTCTCCGGCCAGATCCGCCTGACCGAACAGGGCGAAGTCATTTCGACCAAATACGGCAACGCCGACACCGGCCGTCGCAACCTCGAAGTGCTGCTTGCCGCAACGCTCGAAGCCAGTCTGACCGACCACGAAAACAAGGTCGAACCGGCCGAGCAATTCCACGCCGTGATGGACGACCTCTCGCTGCGCGCCTTCAATGCCTATCGCGGCCTGGTCTACGAAACACCGGGCTTCACGACCTATTTCCGGCAATCGACCGTCGTTTCCGAAATCGCCCTGCTCAACATCGGCAGCCGTCCGGCCTCACGCAAGGCATCGGAACGTATCGAAGACCTGCGCGCCATTCCCTGGGTCTTCAGCTGGGCGCAATGCCGCCTGATGCTGCCGGGCTGGTACGGCTTCGGCTCCGCCGTCGACGGCTACCTGGCGGCCAATCCAGAGGGTTTGACGACGCTGCGCCGCATGGTCAAATCCTGGCCCTTCTTCCAGAGCCTGCTCTCGAACATGGACATGGTGCTGGCCAAGACCGACCTCGCCATCGCCTCGCGTTATGCCGAGCTGGTCGTCGATGCCGGCCTGCGCGAGCGCATTTTCAGCGAGATCAAGGCCGAGTGGACGCTGACCCGAAAGCACCTGCTGGCCATCCTCGAACAGGACGATTTCCTGGCCGACAACCCGATGCTCAAGCGCTCGCTGCAACTGCGCTCGCCCTACATGGACCCGCTCAACCACCTGCAAGTCGAGTTGCTCAAGCGCCACCGCGCCGGCGAAACCGATGAGCGCGTCGCCCGTGGCATTCATCTGTCGATCAACGGCGTCGCTTCCGGTCTGCGCAACAGCGGGTAAAATCAGCCCATGCCTACCCCAATCAAACGCACAGTCTTCTTCGTCTCGGACGGCACCGGCCTGACGGTCGAAGCCCTCGGCCACAGCCTGATGACCCAGTTCGAGGACATCGAGTTCAAGCAGATCCGAATCCCCTTTCTCAAAACCATTGAGCAGGCGCAGGAAGCGGTATCCCGCATCAACGCCCAGGGCGAATCGGACGGCATGCGTCCGATCGTTTTCACGACGTTGATCAATCCGGAACTGTCTGATCTCGTCCATCAATCCGATGCTTTCTGCCTGTCCTACTTCGACTCTTTCCTGGCGCCACTGGAAACCGAACTCGGCCGAAAATCGAACCACACGGTCGGTCGCTCGCATGGCTCGGCCGAAAGTTCCGAGTACAAGAAACGCATCGAGTCGATCAACTACACGCTGGCCCACGACGATGGCATCACCGACCGCGATCTCGAAGAAGCCGACGTCATCCTCGTCGCCGTCTCGCGCTGCGGCAAGACGCCGACCTCGCTCTACCTGGCCATGCAGTTCGGCCTCAAGGCTGCCAACTTCCCGCTGATTCCCGAAGACTTCGACCGCGGTCGCCTGCCGAGCACGCTCGAAAGACATCGCTCCAAGCTGTTCGGCCTGACCATCCAGCCCGAACGCCTCACCCAAATCCGCGAAGAACGCCGCGCCGGCAGCAAGTATGCCTCGCTGGCCAACTGCCGTTACGAAATTGCCGAAGCTGAAAAGATGATGCGGCGGGAAGGTATCCGCTGGCTCGATTCGTCGACCAAGTCGATCGAGGAAATCTCGACGACAATTCTGCAGGAATTGAAGTTGAGGTAGCAGGCAGGAGGCCGCCATCGAGGGTGTTTTTCGCTGCGCGGAAGCGGCGCTTTCTTGTTCGCCAAGAAAATCTGGCTCACCAGGCCAGATTTCGGAGTAGCCAAAAAATCAGCCCAGCCTGCGCCGCACCATCTCAAACAAGCAAACAGCTGCAGCAGCAGCAACGTTGAGCGACTCAACAGCCCCCGGCATCGGAATCTTGATGCGCAGCCCGGCGGCTTCGATCAGTTCGGCCCGCACGCCCTGCCCTTCAGCCCCGAATACCCAGGCAATCGGCCCATCAAGCTTGGCGGCATAAAGCGAGGTGGCGCCATCCAGGCAGGTAACAGCCGTCGTGCCGTCATAGCCCGCCATGAAGCCAGCCAGATCAAACTCTTCGTGAATGGCCAGCACAAAGTGCGCCCCTTGCCCGGCGCGCAACACCTTGGGCGACCAGGCCGAGGCGCAGCCAGGTGACAGCAATGCCTGCCCGATGCCGGCCGCCGCCGCGGTGCGCAGCAGGGTGCCGACGTTGCCGGGATCCTGTACGCCATCTATCAAAATTGCGTCTTTTTTCCGGTTGACCGTGGCATTCGCGCCCGGCGTCTTGATCAGGGCCAGCAGACCGCTCGGCGTGTCGACCAGACCGAGGTCACGCACCAGGCTGTCGGCCAGAACAAGCGTTTCCCGGCCCTCGACAAACCTGGCAACCTCACCACCGGCCAGTGCCGACTCAGCGGCGATCAGGGTATCGACCTGCCCAAATGCCGCCTCATAGGCCTCGACCAGATGCACGCCGTCAAGCAGCGTCTGCCCGGTTTTCCGGCGCTCGCGCCCGGATTCGGCCAGCCGCTTTAGCGACTTAAAAAACCCGTTGTCGCGCGACTGAATCAGTTTCATAGCAGGGAAAGCTGCTTTGCCACCGGGCCAAAACTGCGCCGATGCACCGGCGACGCACCGTGTTCTTCAAGGGCCTGAAAATGTGCCGCAGTCGGGTAGCCCATATGCCGGTCGAAGCCGTACATCGGGTATTGCGCGTGCAGAGCCAGCATTTCGGCATCGCGCACCGTCTTGGCGAGAATCGAGGCGGCGGCAATCGAGGCGATCTTGCCATCGCCCTTGATCACCGCTTCGCATGGAATATCCAGTTTCGGGCAGCGATTGCCGTCGACCATCGCCGCAGTCGGTCGCACGGTCAGCCCGGCCACGGCCCGCTGCATCGCCAGCATCGTGGCATGCAGAATGTTCAGGCGATCAATCTCATCCACCGAGGCCGAGGCCACTGCCCAGGCCACGGCCCGCTCGCGGATCAGCACGGCGAGCGCATCGCGCTTTTTTTCACTGAGTTTTTTGGAGTCGTTGAGGCCAGGAATCGGCCGTTGCGGATCGAGAATAACGGCCGCCGCGACGACCGTGCCGGCCAGCGGACCACGCCCGGCCTCGTCGATACCGCAGACGAGGCCTTCAGGGACAATCAGTTCAGGCATTCGATAACCGCGTTGGCGGCCTTCTCTGCCGTATTCTGGCGCAGCTGCAGATGAATGTCCGTAAACGCCTCTTCAACCGCTAAGGCATTTTCCTTGTCTTCGTAGAGCTTGATCAGCGCCTCGGCGAGGTTTTCCGGCGTCGCCTCGTCCTGGAGGATTTCGGGCACGACATAGCGCCCGGCCAGCACGTTGGGCAGCCCGACGTAGGGCTGATAGGCCAGGCGCTTCATGATCCAGTAGGAAAGCTTGGCGATTTTGTAGGTGATCACCATCGGCCGCTTGATCAGCGCCGCTTCAAGCGTCGCCGTACCGCTGGCGACCAGCGACACATCGGCGGCGCCGAGCGCATCCTGGGCATGACCGAAGAGTAGCCGGAATGGCACCTCACCAGCCTGCTGGTTATAAATCGCTGCTTCGAACTGGAGACGCGTCTCTCGGGTCGCCAGCGGAACGACAAAAATCGCGTTGGGCAAACGTTCGCCAATCAGTTTGGCGGTCTGCACAAAGGTATCGGCCATCATGGCCAGTTCGCCCTGACGGCTCCCCGGCAGCATGCCGAAAATCGGGTAGTCGCGTGGCAGTGCGAGCTTTTCGCGCACCGCCTGCTTGCTGGTCTGCAAGGGGATGATGTCGGCCAGCGGATGCCCGACATAAGTCACCGGAATGTGCTCTTTTTCATAGAGCGGCGGCTCCATCGGGAACAGCGCCAGAACACGATTGACGGCGCGGGCAATCTTCTTGATGCGTCCACCACGCCAGGCCCAGATCGACGGGCTAACGTAATGGATGGTCTTGACAGCAGCCGACTTGAGGCTGGTTTCCAGGCCAAGATTGAAATCCGGCGCATCGACACCGATGAAGATATCGGGCTTGATATCAAGCAGGCGCTTTTTGAGCTGACGGCGAATACCGGAAATTTCCCGGTAATTCTTCAGTGCATCGACGTAACCCATGACCGACAATTTTTCCATCGGCCACCAGGCTTCGAAACCCTGCGATTCCATGCGCGGCCCACCGATGCCGAAGAAAACGGCATCCGGTAAACGCTCTTTTATGGCAGCAATAAGGTGGCTGGCCAGGAGATCCCCGGAGGGCTCCCCTGCCACCATGGCAATACGTACGGCGCGGCCCATATCAGCGAATGATGCCTCGCTTGGAAACCTCCAGGAAGTCGACAAGGCGCTGCAAGTCCGGTTGCGTCTTCGCATCCTCAGTCAGCTTGCTCTTGGCTTCCTCGAGCAGCAACCCGGACTTGTAGAGGGTACGGTAGGCCCGCTTGAGTGAAGTGATCGACTCAGCCGTAAAGCCGCGACGTTTAAGACCTTCAACGTTGATTCCGTAAGGCGTTGCCGTATTGCCGGCAGCCATCAGATAAGGCGGCACATCCTGCAGGATCACGGTACTGACTGCCGTCATCACGTGCGCGCCAATACGGCAGAATTGATGAACACCGGTGAACCCGCCGAGGATCGCCCAGTCATCGACCACGACGTGACCAGCCAGTGAAGCATTGTTGGCAAAAGTGACCTTGTTGCCAACCTGGCAGTCGTGCGCGATGTGCACGTAGGCCATGATCCAGTTGTCGTCACCGAGTCTCGTCACGCCCGCATCCTGAACCGTTCCCAAATTGAAGGTGCAGAATTCGCGGATCACGTTGCGATCGCCAATTTCCAGACGGGTCGGCTCGCCGGCGTATTTTTTGTCCTGTGGAACTTCGCCGAGCGAACAGAACTGGAAAATTCGGTTATCGCGACCGATGCGGGTATGGCCACGAATGACGGTATGCGGACCGACGACGGTGTTGTCACCGATCTCGACATCCGCGCCGATGATGGAATAAGGCCCGATCTCGACATTGGCCCCAATTTTGGCGCCCGGATCGACAATAGCGGTCGGATGAATCATGTTACAGCTTCCGCTGTGCGCACATCAGGCGCGCCTCGGCCACCAGCTGGCCATCGACACGCGCCTCGGCCTTGAATTTCCAGACCCCGCGCATCTGGCGCTCGATCTCTGCATGCAGGTGCAACTGATCGCCCGGCAACACCGGCTTCTTGAAGCGTGCCTCGTCGATACCGGCAAAGTAAAAAACGGTATCGGCCGACGGCTTCTCGGACATCGACTTGAACGACAAAATGCCGGCGGCCTGGGCCAGCGCTTCCATGATCAACACCCCTGGCATTACCGGATGATGGGGAAAATGGCCCATGAAAAAAGGCTCATTGATCGTCACATTCTTATAGGCATGGATGGACTTGCCCAGCTCGATTTCAACGACACGGTCAACCAGCAAAAACGGGTAACGGTGTGGCAGGTGCTCCATGATTGCTTGAATATCCATTTAATCAACCCCCTATGTCTTTTTCTTTAAGTTGTTTCTCAAGCTCTGAAACACGGTCTGCCAGCTTTGATAGCCGACGAATATGCGATGCGTTACGCATCCAGTGCTCATAACTATCGAGCGGGAAAACGCTGGCATAGACGCCACCCGGCTCAACGATACTGCGCATTACGGTCGATGCACCGGAAATAGTCGTATTCGGCGCCAGAGAGAGATGCCCGCTGATCATGCTGGCCCCGCCAAGAATGCAATGCTCGCCCAAAGTCGTGCTACCCGCCATGCCGGTGCAACCCGCAATGACCGAATACGGGCCGATGTTGCAGTTGTGGCCGATCATGACCAGATTGTCGATCTTGCAGCCGTCGCCGATCAGCGTGTCATCGAGTGCACCACGGTCGATCGTGGTATTGGCGCCAATTTCGACGTCGTCACCGACGACCACCGCGCCTATCTGCGGAATCTTGACCCATTCCTTTCCATCGGGCGCAAAACCGAAGCCATCGGCACCAATGACCACACCCGAATGGAGAATAGCCCGCTGACCAATCCGGCAAGCGTGATAAATACTGACATTAGGATAGAGCGTACAGCCCTCGCCGAGCGTTGCGCCATCAGCAATGACACAACCGGAATGAATCCGGCAGTTTTCACCGATAGTGACATTCTTGCCAATAGCGACGTGCGGCCCGACGAAAACCGATGCCGGGACGGGTGACTCAAGAACAGCCGTGGCATGGATGCCAGCGGCCATTGCTGCCACCGGATTAAGCAATGATGCGACCCGGGCGTAGTAGGCATACGGATTGGCCGTGACAATGCGCGGTCCAGGAAAGCCATCCGCTGCATCCTGCCCAAGAATAACGGCCGCAGCCTTGGTACTTGCTAACTGGTTGCGGTATTTACGATTGGCCAGAAAGGCAATCTGCCCATCGCCTGCGGAGGCCAGTGTAGCCACTTGAAAAATGCGCGTTTCCGCATCTCCAAGCACATCGCCGCCCAATTGGGCGGCGATGTCGGCAAGAGTATAAGAAGTCTCACCCAAACCAGCCATATTACTTGCCTTCCGACAGGGCCTTGATCACACGTTCGGTGATATCGAGACGCGGGCTGACCCAGACGACATCCTGCAGAATCAGGTCGTACTTCTCGTTCTCGGCAATCTGCTTAATCGCCTTGTTGGCTTTCTCGATAACCGCTGCATTTTCTTCGTTCTGGCGCAGATTCAGGTCTTCGCGGAACTCACGCTGGCGGCGCTGGAATTCGCGGGAAACTTCGCCGAACTCCTTTTCCTTGGTACGACGTTCACTTTCAGCCATGGTCACAGAATTCTTTTCCAGATTTTCCTGGAGCCCCTGCAACTGCTTGGCCATGCGCTGAAGATCCTGATCGCGCTTGGCGAATTCGCCTTCCAGCTTCTTGGCAGCCTTCTGAGCGGCCGGCGCATCGCGGAAAATGCGCTGCGTATTGACGTAACCAACCTTCAACTCGGAGGCGACCGCACCGGTTACAAACAATGCAGACATCAACGATGCGAGAACTACGGACTTGATTTTCAACTTGACACTCCTGAATTAAAACGTGGTGCCCATCTGGAACTGGAAAGACTCGGATTTGTCGTCTGCTTGCTTGTTGAGCGGCCGACCAAAGCTGAATTTTAGCGGACCGATCGGGGAAATCCACGAAGCAGAGATACCTGTTGAGTAACGCAGGCCACTGGACGACTGAGCGGCATCATTCCCGTAAACCTGACCAGCGTCAAAGAACCAGCCCATGCGGAAGCTCTTCTCCATGCCCGGTATCCCCCACAGCAATTCGGCATTGCCGATCACCCGACGATTACCGCCAATACGATAATCGGTACCGGTCGTGGTATCCCGGGTAATCGGTCCAAGACTCGAAGCCTTGTAGCCCCGAACCGAACCGATACCGCCTGCGTAGAAATTCTTGAAGAACGGCAGGCCTGAATCGCCATATCCCTCGGCATAGCCGACTTCACCATTCAACATCAAAGTAAATTTCTGATTCAGGGGAATGAAATGCTGCAACTGGTAAGTAGCCCGGTAATAGGTAAGATCCCCACCCGGTAGCGCTACCTCAATCGACGCCTTTTGAAAGGTTCCACGCGTCGGGAAGAAATAGCTGTCCTTACCATCGCTGGCCCAACTCAAGGTAACTGGAATGGAAAGATTGGTCGAACCAAATTTATTGACGTAATCAATATAGTACTGAGGGCTTTGGCCCGGATAGGTCGTAATTGTCGTTGAGTCGACACCCAATCCCAAACCAAGCGATTCCTTTTCGCCAATAGGGAAACCAAAGCGAAGGCCGCCACCATAGGACGACGAACTATAAGCAGCAATCGCGGTTGTCGTAGTATTAACCGTCCGTTGATAGAGATCAAAACCCTGGCTGACACCATCCTGAGTAAAATACGGATTGGTGTAGGAGAACACATAGGTCCGATAGGTCTTGGCGGAATTAACTTGGATGGCAACATTATTGCCACTGCCCATGAAGTTATTCTGTGCAATCGAACCGGACAGAATGATCTTGTCCGTGCTGGAAGTACCGATACCCAGCATCAGGTTGCCGGTCGGCTTTTCGGTCACATTGACGTTCACATCTAATTGGTCTGCGGTACCTGGAACCGCAGGCGTTTCGATGGCGACATCACCGAAGAAACCAAGACGATCAATCCGCTGCTTGGAGGCTGTAACTTTGTCCGCATCGTACCAACCGCCTTCCATCTGGCGCATCTCGCGGCGAATAACTTCATCGCGTGTCTTGGTATTGCCGGTCACATTGACGCGCCGTACGTAAACCCGTTTGCCCGGATCGACAAAAATGGTGAAGGCGACCTTGCGCTTCTCCTTGTCGATTTCCGGCGCCGCATTGACATTGGCGAAGGCATAGCCCTCCTTGCCCAGACGATCGCTGATAGCCTTGGTCGTATCATTCAGCTTTTCACGGGAAAACACATCGCCCGGTTTAATAGTGACCAGTTTTTTCAACTCATCTTCGGAAATTGAAAAATCACCTGCCATTTTTACCGACGACACCTGGAAACGCTCGCCTTCAACAATGTTGGCGGTGATGTACACGTCCTGCTTGTCTGGGGAAATTGAAACCTGTGTCGACTCGACGGCAAATTCCAGGTAGCCCTGATTCATGTAGAAGGACTTCAATTTCTCCAGGTCGGCTGACAGTTTCTGCCGTGAATACTGATCGTTCTTGGTGTACCAGGTCACCAAGCCGGGCGTCGTCAATTCGAACTGACTCAGCAACTCTTTTTCCGAGAACGCCTTGGCGCCAACGAGATTAATCTGCTTGATCTTGGCAGCAGTACCTTCTTCAATATTGAAATTGATGCCAACACGATTCCGCTCAAGCGGAGTCACTGTTGTGGTGATATTGGCGGCGTAT
This sequence comes from Azonexaceae bacterium, assembly GCA_013335535.1. Lineage (GTDB taxonomy): Bacteria > Pseudomonadota > Gammaproteobacteria > Burkholderiales > Rhodocyclaceae > Azonexus. The sequence continues at coordinate 25,671 of JAAXVL010000022.1, read as the reverse complement.
TTCCCTCGCGTCAGATACTGACGCTTGAGTTCCTGCTCGGCTTTTTCCAGCAAGGCACGGTCGAAGATACGACCGTCGGCAATTCCTGTTTCCTTTAGCGCCTTGACGATGACATCCTTGTCGAACTCCTTGAGACCGACAAAATTGATCGTCGCAATGGCCGGACGCTCCTGGACGACAACGACCATGACGTCCTTCTCGACCTCGATCCGCACATCCTTGAAGAAGCCGGTGGCGAAGAGCGCCTTGATCGACTGCGCAGCCTTCTCGTCAGTGAGTGTTTCACCTACCTTGACGGGCAGATAACCAAAGACGGTACCTGCTTCGGTACGCTGAATACCTTCGACCCGAATGTCCTTGACCGAAAAAGGTTCGAAAGCCAGCGCGGGTGTCGAAAATAAGCCAGCAATCAGGATGGACAACAGGGATTTTTTCATCATTCAGCCGTTAAACAGGCGAGTCAAGTCATTAAAAAAGGCGAAAGCCATCAAGGCGAACAGAATGGACATACCTACTTGCTGCCCAATTTCCATGGCTCGCTCTGAAAGCGGCCTACGCATGACGACTTCAATTACATGATACAACAAATGACCACCATCCAGCACCGGTATGGGCAGCAGATTCAATACCCCCAGGCTGATACTGACCAGTGCCATGAACTTGAGGTAATAATCCAGCCCAAGACGCGCCGATTGACCGGCGTAATCGGCAATTGTCACCGGCCCAGAAAGATTTCTCCATGAAACTTCGCCGGTCAACATCTTGCCCATCATGACCAGGCTGAATACCGACTTGTTCCAGGTTTCCTCAAGCGCCTTGCCTGCAGCCTCCGCAAACCCAAAGCTGATGAAGGTCTTCACCACCCGGTGAGATTTGGAACCTTCAGCGACAGCCACGCCGATCTTGCCAACTGTCTGCCCGCGTTCTGAAACAGCTTCAGGAATCAGGTCGACTACAACAATCTCATCCTGTCGCTCAACTTCTAGATGAAGAGGCTTTGCCGCTGAGTCACGAATGATCGCAACTAGATCGTACCAGGAAGATACTTCCTTCCCGGCTATCGACAGAACTCGATCTCCTTGCCGCAAGCCAGCCTGTTCGCCAACCCCCTTAGCCACCACCTTGCCGATCACCGGCGGCAAATCCGGACGATAGAAGCGAATACCCAGACGTTCCAGGGCGTCACCTTCCCAACCCTGCTCACCGGCGGCTGCCAGAAAGAGATTGCGGACGGCTATTTCGTTGCGCTCGTTGATCACTTCAAGCGCTACGCTTTCTTGATCAACGGCCTTTTGCAAGAGCACCCAGCGCAGGTCATTCCAGGTTGCCACTGGCTGACCATCTACAGACCTTACTAACTCACCGTTGCCGATGACGGCCATGGCAGCCGGCGTACCAACAGGTGGCGTTCCGAGCACGGGCAACAACTCTTCGCTGCCACGCATGAACACCACACAATAGATCAGGATTGCCAATGCAAAATTTGCCATGGGCCCGGCAGCAACGATAACGCTTCGCTTGCCGACGCCTTGGCGGTTGAAGGCGCGATGAATCTCATTGTCCGCAACCTTGTCCTCGCGCTCATCGAGCATTTTTACGTAGCCCCCCAGCGGGAAAATACTGATCGCCCATTCGGTCCGATCTTTTCCCAGCCGCCTTTTCCAGAGCATTTTGCCGAAGCCGACCGAAAATCGGAGCACCTTGACGCCACACAGCCTTGCTGCGAGATAGTGCCCCAATTCATGAAATACGATCAGAACACCGAGGACTAGCAGAAAAGCGCCGAGGTAAAACGGGATGTTGTTCACGCGAAACGGCGTTCCCGAACCAATTTATGAGCCAGCTGACGCGCCTCGGCATCGGCGGCCAGCACATCGACCAGACTGCCTTGCGGACCAGCCGGCAAAGCTTGCAGAACAGCGTCATCGAGCTGCGCAATACCAAGGAACGGCAAAGCCCCATCCAGGAAGGCCGCAACTGCAACCTCATTGGCGGCATTAAGAATGGCTGAAGCCGTACCACCCTCACGCAAAACATCGTAAGCCAATTGCAGGCAACGGAATCGCTCGAAATCCGGTGCCACAAAATCAAGACGGGCAATCTTGAACAAGTCCAGCGGTTCAACCCCGGCGGCAATTCTCTCTGGCCACGCCATCGCATAAGCAATGGGTGTCCGCATGTCAGGGTTACCCATCTGGGCCAACACAGAACCATCAACGTACTGAACAGCGGAGTGGATCACACTTTGCGGATGAACGACGACTTGGATCATTTCTGGAGGCGCATCAAACAGCCAGCGTGCTTCAATGACCTCCAACCCCTTGTTCATCATGGTCGCAGAATCGACTGAAATCTTGCGCCCCATGACCCAGTTAGGATGTGCGCAAGCCTGATCGGGTGTTACGTTGGCCAGATCAGCCAAAAGCGTATTGCGGAACGGGCCACCGGACGCAGTCAGCAGAATCTTCTGCACACCGCATTGTTTCATCCCGCGCGCGAAGTCACCGGGCAGGGATTGAAAAATGGCATTGTGTTCGCTATCGACAGGAAGTAGCGATGCCCCATGCTCGCGAACCGCGTGCATGAAAAGTTCGCCGGCCATGACCAGCACTTCCTTGTTGGCCAGCATGACCTTTTTGCCGGCACGCGCAGCAGCGAGTGTTGGCTCCAGGCCTGCAGCGCCGACAATGGCCGCCATCACTGCGTCAACCTCCGCCAGGGACGCTAATTCAATGAGTGACTCGATGCCGTGGCGTATTTCAGTTTCCAGCCCGGCGGCTCGGCAACGCTCAGCAAGCTGGGATGCCAGCGAGGCATCACGGAGGACGGCAAAGCGAGGATGAAACTCAACGCACTGCTCGAACAGCTTATCAAGCTGACTATGTGCGCAAAGCGCAAAAGCCCGATAACGATCCGGATGGCGCCGGATCACGTCCAGCGTACTGACGCCAATCGAACCAGTCGAACCAAGTACGGTAATGTTCTGCAACGTCAGACTCACCGGGCTGTGAACAACAGCCAGACCAGAGCAACGACAGGCAGCGTCGAGGTCAGGCTGTCAATACGATCAAGCACGCCACCATGCCCCGGAAGAATGTTGCTGCTATCCTTGATCCCGGCTTTACGTTTGAGTAGCGACTCATAAAGGTCGCCAACGATGCTGACGGCAGTCACGCCAATCAGTGCCGCAATCCATAGTGGCAAGGACAAGAATTCGACCCCGAGCGACTGGCGAATTACCAGACCGTAGATCACCACGCCAACACAAGCGCCTATCGCGCCCTCCCAAGTTTTCCCTGGACTGATCGTCGGCGCAAGCTTGTGCTTGCCGAATGCTTTTCCCGAGAAATAAGCCGCGATATCGGCCATCCAGACGACGGCAAAAATACCGAGCAACGCAGCAGCACCGAGCATCCTTAACTGAACCATGGCCAGCCAGGTCGGCAAAAGAACCACGGCGCCCACCAGGAGGCCCGAAACACCACCAAGAGACCACTTGTTTTTCAGCCAGAGCGGCATGACCAGACACCAGAAAGCAGCGGCTAGCGCATAGACGAGCAAAACCCAAGGCTGCGCTGGCGCGGAGAGCGCACCGGCACCGATAACTTCCGGAACGACGAAAGAGGCCAAAGCACAAATTAGGGCTGTTGCCACACCAAGGATGATACGGCGGGTACTCTGCCAACCAAGTAGCGCGCCCCATTCCCAGGCGGCGACACCGATGAACCCGGCAACCAGCAAGGCCCAGCCGGCTTGCGATGAATAGAACAGACTGGGCAACAGCAAAGCCATCAGAACCAGCGCCGTGATGACGCGGGTTTTAAGCATTCGGTTTTTCCACCAGTTGTTCGCTGGTTCGACCAAAGCGACGTTCGCGCTGCTGGAATGAAGTAATCGCCTTGTCGAATTCAGCCGTATCGAAATCCGGCCACAGAACAGGCGTGAAATAAAGTTCGGTGTAGGCCAGTTGCCAGAGCAGGAAGTTACTGATCCGCTCCTCACCACCAGTGCGAATGAACAGGTCAGGCTCCGGCGCAAAACTCATCGACAGATGCGGCTCAAGATCACTCTCCTGCCAGCCGTCACGCTTATCGGGACGTGCTGCCAGCATTTGATTGGTCGCCTGCATGATGTCCCAGCGTCCGCCGTAGTTGGCCGCGATGGTCAGATCGAGACGAGCATTGCCAGCGGTCCTTGCTTCGGCTTGGCGAATCAATTCCTGCAGGCGTGGCTCGAAGCGTGACAAATCACCAATGACACGCAGGCGAACGCCATTGCGGTCAAGCTTCTCGACCTCCTGCTCCAATGCCTTGACGAAAAGCTGCATGAGCAACGACACCTCGTCCTGCGGACGACGCCAGTTTTCGGACGAAAATGCAAACAGGGTCAGGTATTGGATGCCGCGCTCAAGGCAGGCGCGAACCATTTCACGGACTAACTCGACGCCTTTGACGTGCCCAGCCACACGCGGCAGGAAGCGCTTTTTCGCCCAACGGCCATTGCCGTCCATGATGACGGCGACGTGCCGAGGCACAACCGCCGTCAGCGGAACCTGTCGCGTCGAACTTGAAAAAAGGGCCATGTCGCCGGAAATCCGAGCGGAACCGGCTTAAACCTGCATGAGCTCGGCCTCTTTGGCAGCGAGCATCTTGTCGACTTCGACGATATAGCGATCAGTCAATTTCTGGACGTCGTCCTGAGCCTTGCGCTCGTCATCTTCCGGAATTTCGCCTTTTTTCAGCGCATCTTTCAGATGGGCATTGGCATCACGGCGCAGGTTGCGAATAGCCACCTTGACGCCTTCGCCTTCAGTCTTGACGATCTTGATCATTTCCTTGCGGCGCTCTTCAGTCAGCGCAGGCATCGGCACACGAATAAGATCACCCTGCGAAGCCGGATTCAAACCGAGGTCGCAGTCACGAATGGCCTTTTCGACCTTTTGCAGCATGGCTTTTTCCCACGGCTGAACACCGATGGTACGGGCGTCGACCAGCGTAATGTTGGCCACCTGATTGACCGGCACCATGGAACCGTAATAATCGACCTGGACGTGATCCAGCAAGCCGGTATGCGCACGGCCAGTACGAATCTTCTGAAGATCGAGCCGCAATGCCTCAAGCGATTTCTGCATCTTGCTTTCGGCGGTTTTCTTGAGTTCAGGAATCATTTCTTAGTCTCCCTCAGCAATAGACCAGCGTACCTTCATCTTCACCACAGACCACGCGCTTCAGCGCACCGGCCTTGAAGATGGAAAACACGTTGATCGGCAATTTTTGATCGCGACACAGTGCGAAGGCGGTCGCATCCATGACCGCCAGATTTTTGGAGATCGCTTCATTGAAGCTGATCTTGTCGTAACGGGTCGCCAACGGATCTTTCTTCGGGTCGGCCGAATAGATGCCGTCAACCTTGGTCGCCTTGAGGACGATTTCAGCGCCGATTTCCGAGCCGCGCAATGCTGCAGCGGTATCGGTTGTAAAGAAGGGGTTGCCGGTACCGGCACCAAAGATCACGATCTTGCCTTCTTCGAGGTAGCGGATAGCCTTGCCGCGAATATAGGGCTCGACAACCTGCTCGATATTCAGCGCCGACTGCACGCGGGCATTGAGCCCGCACTGGCGGAATGCATCGGACAGGGCCATTGCGTTCATTACCGTGGCGAGCATGCCCATGTAATCCGCAGTGGCGCGATCCATCCCGGTGGCCGTACCGGCCATGCCGCGGAAGATGTTGCCACCGCCGATCACGACGCCGATTTCCACACCCATGTCAGCGACCGCCTTGATCTCTCCGCAGATACCCGCGATGGTCTGCGGGTTGATGCCGTAGGCGTCATTGCCCATCAGGGCCTCGCCGGAGAGTTTCAGGAGAATTCGCTTGTACTTGGGTGCAGACATCGGCGTTCCTTTCAATTACTTCTTGGCAGCAGCGGCAGCAGCCTGGGCGGCAACTTCAGCAGCGAAGTCATCAACCTTCTTCTCGATGCCTTCACCAACCAGGTACAGCGCGAAGCCAGCGACGGAAGCGCCCTTGGCTTTCAGCAGTTGCTCGATGGTTTGCTTGCCATCAGCAGCCTTGACGAAGACCTGGGCCAACAGGGTGACGTCCTTCAGATACTTCTGAACGGTGCCTTCGGCAATCTTCTCGAGCATGGCTTCCGGCTTGTTGTCGGCGCGGGCCTTCTCGATGGCGATACGGCGCTCGGTATCCAAGAGTTCCTGGGAAACACCCGATGCATCCAGTGCCTTCGGCTTGGAGGCGGCGATATGCATCGCCAGATCCTTGGCCAACTGCTCGTCGCCACCGATCACGTCGATCACGACACCAACCTTGGCACCACCGTGAATGTAGGAAACCAGCTTGCCTTTGGCTTCGAAACGGGTGAAGCGGCGAATCGACATGTTCTCGCCGATCTTGCCAACCAAAGCAGAGCGGACCGATTCAACGGTACCGTCACCCAACGGCAGCGCGGACAGCGCAGCGACATCGGCCGGGTTCTTTTCGGCAACCAGCTTGGCCGAGCCATTGGCCAGCGCAATGAATTCGTCGTTCTTGGCAACGAAATCGGTTTCGCTGTTGACTTCGATAATCGCACCGAGCTTGCCATCGTCAGAAATACTGACGGCGACGATACCTTCAGCAGCCACACGGGCCGCGGCCTTGGAGGCCTTGTTGCCGAGTTTGACGCGAAGAATCTCTTCAGCCTTGCCCATGTCGCCATCAGCTTCGGTCAAGGCCTTCTTGCATTCCATCATGGGCGCGTCGGTCTTGCCGCGCAGTTCTGCCACCATGCCTGCGGTAATTGCCGCCATATTTATTCTCCTGAGCTTTTAAAACAGGCGGAGCTTAGCGCTCCGCCGTTACAACTTTATTCAGCTGCGTCGACGACTTCGACGAATTCGTCATCGCCACCGGCGCTAACGATTTCCTGCATGACCTGATTGCGGCCTTCGAGGATCGCATCAGCCACGCCGCGGGCGTAGAGCTGGATGGCACGGGAAGAGTCGTCGTTACCTGGAATGACGTAAGCAACACCATCCGGCGAGTGATTGGTATCAACCACGCCGATAACCGGGATGCCAAGCTTTTCAGCTTCAGTGATGGCAATCTTGTGATAGCCGACGTCGACAACAAAGATGGCGTCCGGCAGGCCGCCCATATCCTTGATGCCACCGATGGACTTCTGGAGCTTTTCCAGTTCGCGACGGAAGGTCAGCGCTTCTTTCTTCGGCATCTTTTCGAGTTCGCCGGCTTCAACGGCCACTTCCATGTCCTTCAGACGCTTGATCGAGGTCTTGACGGTCTTAAAGTTGGTCAGCATGCCGCCCAGCCAACGCTGGTCAACGAACGGGGAATTGGCGCGCAGCGCTTCTTCTCCGATGATTTCGCGAGCCTGACGCTTGGTCCCGACGAACAGCACGGAACCGCGATTGGCGGCCAGCTTCTTCACGAATGCCATGGCTTCGTTGTACTTGGCCAGGGTCTTTTCGAGGTTGACGATGTGAATCTTGTTACGGGCACCGAAGATATACGGGGCCATCTTGGGGGACCAGAAACGGGTTTGGTGACCGAAGTGGACACCGGCTTCCAGCATTTCGCGCATGGTAACGGACATTGTAAAACTCCTTAAGGGTTGAACCTCCACCCGCCTGAAACGCCCGCCATTCTTGAACTCTGGCAGACACCCTTAATCGGCGGATGTGTGGATTTTGGTTGCCTGCACCGTGCAGACCACCGTTTTTTCAGCCATAACGGCTGAGAAAAACCTGCGGATTATAGCAGCAGAACAGGCTTTCCGGAAGCTCAATAACCGTTCTGCTTGAGCGCCAGCAACTGCAGCATGCGCCCCAGATACGGTTGCCAGTCGGGCATCTGCAAGCCGAAGTCGGTTTCGAGACGGGTGCAGTCGAGACGCGAATTGAGCGGGCGCCGGGCCGGTACCGGATATTCCGCTGTCGTGATGGGGCGAATCGCCTCCGGGTTCAAGCGCAAGTTGAAGCCGGGCATCTGTCCGGCCAGGCTGACGATGGTCCGGGCAAACTCGCACCAGCTGACGGGTCGCGCCGCCGCCAGATGATAGATTTCATTTTTGGCCATTTTTTCCGGTTGACCGTGGCGAACCATGGCCAGCACAACGCCGGTCACCGTCGCGATCAAGGCTGCCGGCGTCGGCGAACCGATCTGGTCACCGACGACATCCAGACTCTCCTTTTCGCGCGCCAGACGCAGGATGGTCTTGACGAAATTCTCGCCACGCGCACCGAACACCCAGCTCGTGCGAAAGATAAGCGAGCGGCCGCCGACAGCACGAATCGCCTCCTCACCAGCCAGCTTGGTTCGCCCGTAAACACTCAACGGCGCAGTCGGATCGCTTTCGACATAGGGCGTCGTCTTGCGGCCGTCATAAACATAATCGGTCGAATAATGCACCAGCAAGGCACCCAGCGCAGCAACCTCCCCGGCCAGAACTCCGGGCGCCTCGGCATTGATGCGATACGCCAGTTCGGGTTCGGATTCAGCCTTGTCGACGGCAGTAAAAGCCGTGGCGTTGACGATCACCGAGGGTCGAACCTCACGAACAAGGGAACGAATCTGGTCCGGATCGGACAAATCGCACTGAGCACGGGCACAAGCCACCACCGCCCCGTGCGGCGCCAGAGAACGTTGCAATTGCCAGCCGACCTGGCCATCCTTGCCGAGCAGAAGAATCGTCATCAAACAAATCGCTAGCCGAAAAGTGCCAGTATGCCACTTTGACCGCCCCCGGCTTTGCGAAACCCGCCCCATCATTTATCCTTCCCCTTTGCCAACGCCCCACAGAACAGCCGCCATGAGCATCAGCATCAAGACCCCGGAAGAAATCGAAAAAATGAGAATTGCCGGGCGTCTGGCCGGAGAAGTGCTCGACTACATCGAGCCCTTCGTCAAGGTCGGCGTCACCACGGAAGAACTCGACAGGCTTTGCCACGACTACATGGTCAATGTGCAGGGCTGCATCCCCGCCCCGCTCAATTACGCACCGTCCGGCTACAACCCCTATCCAAAATCGATCTGCACCTCGGTCAATCAGCAGGTCTGCCACGGCGTTCCCGGCGAACGCGTACTCAAGAACGGCGACATCGTCAATCTCGACATCACGACGATCAAGGACGGCTATCACGGCGACACCAGCCGGATGTTCATCGTCGGCGAAGGTTCGATCCAGGCAAAGCGCCTGTGCGAAATCACCTTCGAATGCATGTGGCTGGGCATTTCGGTCATCAAGCCGGGCGCCCATCTCGGCGATATCGGCGCAATCATCCAGAAATACGCCGAAAAGAATGGCTGCTCGGTTGTCCGCGAGTTTTGCGGCCATGGCATCGGCGCCAAATTCCACGAAGATCCGCAGGTCCTGCACTACGGCAAGGGCGGTACCGGGCCGAAGCTGGAGCCAGGAATGATCTTCACCGTCGAGCCGATGATCAACGCCGGCAAGGCCGCCATCCGCGAGATGGCCGACGGGTGGACCATCGTCACCAAGGACCGCAGCCTGTCGGCACAATGGGAACACACCGTGCTGGTCACCGAGACCGGTTACGAAATCATGACGCTTTCTGCCGGCGGCCGCCCCAAACCTGACTGGATCAACTGATGTCGTGCGATGTCGCCGCCCTGCGGGCTGAAGTCAAGGCGGCACAGATCCGCCTTCAGGAAAATTACGAACGAACCGGTGATGCCGGGGCTCTGCTCCTTGAGCGCAGCAAGCAGGTCGACTGCGTTCTCGAAAAGCTGTGGGACTCGTTCGATTTTCCGACCACACTGGCCCTGGCGGCAGTCGGCGGCTATGGCCGAGGGGAACTTTACCCGGCGTCCGACATCGACCTGCTGATCCTGCTCCCCAAGGAGGCGAACGGTGCACTCCAGGAAAAACTGGAACGCCTGATCGGCTCCTTCTGGGACATCGGCCTGGAAATCGGGCACAGCGTCCGCACCATTCAGGACTGCCTGAACGAAGCCGAAAACGACATCACGGTGCAAACAGCCCTGCTCGAGGCACGCCTGCTCACCGGCAATGCCAAGCTGTTCGCCACTTTCGAGAAGCGGCTGCGCGGCCATCTCGACCCGCTCGTCTTCTGTGAAGCCAAGCAGATCGAACAACAGGAACGCTACCTCAAATACAACGAAACCCCGTACAGCCTGGAACCCAATTGCAAGGACTCGCCGGGGGGGCTGCGCGATTTTCAGGTCATTTTCTGGATCGCCAAGGCAGCGGGCTACGGATCAACCTGGGAAGAACTGCACAAAAACGGCATTATCACGCTGGAAGGCATGAACCAGGCTCGGGAGTGCCAGGAGTACCTGACACATCTGCGCATTCGCCTGCACTTCATGCTCGGGCGGCGCGAAGATCGCCTGTTGTTCGACTACCAGAGCAACCTGGCTGCCAAATACGGTTTTGTCTCGAACGAGGCGAAGCGCGCTTCCGAGCAGCTCATGCAGGTCTATTACCGCAACGCCAAGGCGGTCAGCCTGCTCAACACCATCCTGCTGCAAAACATGGCGTCGGCACTCACCCCGGAAAACGAACAGACACCGCAGCCGCTCGACGACCATTTCCAGATTGTTGGCAACCTGCTCGACATCCGCGACGAAGCCCTGTTCGAAAAACAGCCATCGGCCATTTTCGACAGTTTCCTGGTCATGCAGGAAACTCACGAGCTATCCGGCATGACCACGCGCACCCTGCGCGCCCTGTGGCGGGCCCGCGACCTGATCACCCCCGAATTCCGTGCCGATCCGAAAAATCGGGCGATGTTCCTGAAATTGCTGCAGAGCGACCGCGGCATCATTCACGAATTCAGGCGCATGAACCAGCTCGACATTCTTGGCACCTACCTGCCGAATTTCGGGCGCATCGTCGGCCAGATGCAGCACGACCTGTTCCACGTGTACACCGTCGACCAGCACATCCTGCAAGTCCTGCGCAACATCCGCCGCTTCACGATGAGCGAATTCGCCCACGAATATCCGTTGTGCTCACGCATCGTCAGCGAACTCGAGCGCCCGTGGCTGCTCTACATCGCCGCCCTTTTTCACGACATCGCCAAAGGCCGCGGCGGCGACCACTCGGAACTCGGCACCGTCGATACCGAGGAATTTTGCCGAAATCACCGGTTGACCGTGGAAGACACCGAACTGGTCGTCTGGCTGGTCAGAAACCACCTCGTCATGTCGCAGGTCGCGCAGAAAGAAGACCTCAGCGACCCGGACGTGATCGACAAATTCCTCAAGCTGGTCGGCGACATTCGTCACCTGCAGGCGCTCTACCTGCTGACCCACGCCGACATCCGGGGAACCAGCCCGAAAGTCTGGAACCACTGGAAAGGCAAGCTGCTGGCCGATCTTTATTATCAGGCCCTGCACCATCTCTCAAGCGGCAACGCACCGGCCGCACATGGCGTTATTGCCGAACGCCAGACCGAAGCGATGCGCCTGCTGCGCTTCTTCGCGCTGTCCGACACCGTTCACGAGCGCCTGTGGAAACAGCTCGATACCGTCTACTTCCTGCGTCATTCAGCTGAAGAAATCGCCTGGCACACGCGCTCGCTGCACTACCGTATCTACAACAACCAGCCGGTTGTCCGCGCCCGCCCCTATCAGGAAGGCGACGGTCTGCAGGTCATGGTGTACACCCAGGACCAGCCCGACCTTTTCGCCCGCATCGTCGGCTTCTTTGCCCGCACCGGTTACAGCATCGTCGATGCCAAGATTCACACGACGGCCCACGGCTATGCGCTGGACAGCTTTGTCGTGCTGGACATCGAAAATCGCGATAACGACCGCGAAATGGTGGCCTACATCGAGCACGAACTGGAACAGCGCCTGGTCCAGCAAATGCCGATAGACGTCCCGTCCGCCGGGCGTCTGTCACGGCAAGTCAAGCATTTCCCGATCAAGCCCGAAGTCGGCATCAGTGGCGACGAAAAGGGTTCGAACTTCATCCTGTCGCTGACCGCAGCGGACCGGCCAGGCCTGCTCTACATCGTCGCCAACACGCTGGCCGAGCACGGCGCCTGCCTGCACACCGCCAAGATCACGACGCTCGGCGAACGGGCAGAAGACGTTTTCCTGATCAGCGGCGGCGACCTGCGCGACACCAGCAAACGCATCCGTCTCGAGACGGAACTGATGGAACGCCTGAAGATCGCTTAGCGACAGATCGCTGGTAGTTCGCGATTAGCGCCAACTACCAGCGGCTAAACCGATATCCCCATCGGCTGGCAGCTATCGGTACTGCCGACCAGTTTCTCGATGACCGATCTGACCCGCCCCATCGCCTCATGCAGCACATGCTCGAGGCTTTCGAAATGGATGCCGTTGACGCTGCTGCCACGGCCGGCAGCATGGTTGGCGACGACATTGATTGCGGCATAGGGCAAATCGAGTTCGCGGGCTAGGATGGCTTCCGGCATGCCGGTCATGCCGACCACGTCGGCACCATCGCGCTCGAGGCGATTGATTTCCGCTGCAGTTTCAAGACGCGGCCCCTGCGTCGCGGCATACACCGCGTCCACCTTGATGTCGATACTCAGTTGCTGAGCGGCGGCCAGAATGCGACGGCGTAGCTCGCTATCGTAGGGTTCGGTGAAGTCGACGTGGGTCACCGGCGTACCATTGCCATCGAACATCGTCGATTTGCGGCCCCAGGTGTAGTCGATGATCTGGTCGGGCAGCACGATGTCGCCCGGATGCAGGTCGGGTCGAATGCTGCCGACCGAAGCAACCGAGATGACACCGGTGACTTTGTGGTGGTGCAGCGCCCACATGTTGGCGCGGTAATTGACCATGTGCGGCGGAATGGTGTGGCCGTAGCCGTGGCGCGGCAGGAAGACCGCCGGCTGGCCGCAGATCTGCCCGAAAACGAGGGCGCCGGATGCTTCGCCATAAGGCGTGCGAACGACTTCACGATGCGAAACGTCGAGATTGGACAGCGTTGTCAGGCCGCTGCCACCAATGATAGCCAACATATTATTTCTTCCTTTCCGCCAGCAACGAAGCCAGCGTCGGCACCACGCCCTTGAGCGACGGGTGCACTTTGCGGTTTGGGGCGTTGTTCACCGTGTCGTCGCCCAGCTTGCGATATAGCGCATTGGCGCGCACGGCAACGAACGGCAGATCGAGCAGGGTTTTGCCAGCGTGGTAGCTGACCAGTGTATCGCGGCCGATATCCTTGGCCTGCCACGGAATCGCCGTGCGATCGACGAAATGCAGGGCCTGCACGGTCGGCAGGCTGGCCGCCAGCTCGGCGACCAGACGATGCAGCTTCTCGCGGTAAGCGATGACCGCCCGACCGGAATCCGTTGCCACAGCGCCCGTTATTTCGGCCGGCGCGCCCATGAGCCAGCAGACGACGGCATCGGGCGCAAAAGCTTGAATGGTGGCACGCTGCTCGGCGGAGAGTTCAGTCAGGTCAGCTTGCATCAGCGTCACATCGCCGCCTCCAACGCGTTGCCGCGTCAGTTCCAGGCATTCGCCCAACGAATCGATGGAAAGCACCGCCAGACCACGCCTGGCCAATGCCTGAGTGGCGAAGCCGACGCCGCAACCGATTTCCAGCACGCGCTGGCCGGGAACCAGCGCCGCCATCCAGTCGTAGTCGCCACGCCGGACGTAAGCCTGGCCTTCGTTTTCCCAGTAGCCGATAAATTCGGCGACCGTCGCACCGCTCACGCGTCATCCTTCATGGCATAGACGGCCGGCAGGTTGCGCCAGACGCCGCCGGCATCCATGCCGAAGCCAAAGACGAAACGGTCAGGCACGGTCAGGCCGACAAAATCGGCAGCAATCGGTTTGTCCTTGCCATTGAGCTTGTCGGCAAAGACGGCGGTCAGCACCTCTTCGGCGCCCATGCGGCGCAGGCTTTCCTTGACGGCGGCCAGCGTCACGCCTTCGTCAAGAATGTCGTCGACGACCAGCACCGAACGGCCCTTGACCGAAGTCCACGGCGCCGAGCGCCAGGAAATCTTGCCGCCCTGCGTTTCCGGGCCGTAGCGCGTGGCGTGCAGGTAATCGAAATCGAGCGGAAAATTCAGTTTGGTAAGCAGCTGACCGCAGAAGACCGCGCCACCGGTCATCACGCAAAGTACCAGCGGGTATTTGTCGGCCAGTCGTTCGCAGACAGCCGCTGCCACCTCGGTCACGGCACCCTGTACCGCCGCCTCGCTGTGAATCAGTTCGGCATTGGCCAACATGGCCTGCGCTTTTTTAAAATCCATTCAGCCTCCAAGGCTCTTGAGGTAAGCATCGAAAGCCGGGCCGACTTCGGGATGGCGCTGGCCGAATACGACCGTCGCCTGCAGGTAACCCAGCTTGGAGCCGCAATCGTAACGTGTTCCGTCGTAACGATAGGCAAGAACCTGCTCTTCGCTGAGCAGCGAGGCGATGCCGTCGGTCAGCTGGATTTCGCCGCCGGCACCCGGCTTTACGTTTTCGAGGTGATGGAAGATGCGCGGCGTCAGGATGTAGCGGCCGACGACGGCCAGCGTCGACGGTGCGTCTTCTGGTTTCGGCTTCTCGACAATGGCATTGATCTGCTCTACCCGATCGGCCACTGCACGAGCATCGACAATGCCGTAGCTGCGGGTGTCGGCGCGCGGCACGTCCTGCACGCCGAGCACCGAGCAACGGTAGTAATCGTAGGTATCGGTCATCTGCTTCATGACCGGCGGGTTGCCGTCGAGCAAGTCGTCGGCGAGCAGCACGGCGAACGGCTCGTCGCCGATCACCGGCTTGGCGCACAACACGGCATGACCAAGACCAAGTGCTTCGGCCTGACGGATGTAGATGCAGTTGATGTTCTTGGGAATCATGTTGCGCACGAAGTCGAGCAACTCACTCTTGCCACGCGCCTCAAGTTCGCTTTCCAGCTCGTAGGCCTTGTCGAAGTGATCTTCGATGGAGCGCTTGGAACGGCCGGTCACGAAGACCATGTCGGTGATCCCGGCTGCCACGGCCTCTTCGACGGCAAACTGGATCAGCGGTTTGTCGACGATGGGCAGCATTTCCTTCGGGCTGGCCTTGGTGGCCGGCAGGAACCGGGTTCCCATGCCGGCAACCGGAAACACCGCTTTGCGGACTTTTTTCATTATTGGACTCCCTTTTCAAGCAATTTCAACAATTCAGCTTCATCGATCACGGCGACACCAAGTTCCAACGCTTTTTCAAGCTTGGACCCTGCTTCTTCGCCGGCAACAACGAAATCCGTTTTTTTAGATACAGAACCTGCCACCTTGCCGCCGGCCGCCTCGATCATCGCCTTGGCGTCATCGCGCTTCAAGGTAGGCAGCGTTCCGGTGAGCACGAAGGTTTTGCCAGCCAGCGCTGCTACCGTAGCGTCTTGCGCTGTCACGGCCGGCAGGGCCGCCAGCAGTTCGTCACGTCGGGTCGCCACTGCCGCCAGAAGGCCGCGATTACCCCGCATCTGCAACCAGTCAGCCAGCGCCGTAATGACCTCACCGGGAATACCGGCCCCCGACAAGGCAGCCCCATTGACGCCTTGGGCAGCCAGTGTCGCCCCGTCGATCACGGCCGCCAACTGCCTGGCCCGCACCGGCGTCAACCGGGGCACACCAAGAACCGCATAGAGCTCACTCCAGCCCAGCCGTTCGGCAAGTTCGGCCCGCGGCGCGTGCTCATCGGCCGGCGCGACACCGACTTCTGGGGATAGCAGGTCATCGACTGCCTGCACATTGCGCTCCTCGGCAAAAAAATCGGCAATCGCAAGCGCCACCGTCGCACCGATATCCGGCAGAACGGCCAACAGTGAGGCCGGAGCCCGGCGTACGCGCTCAATGCTGCCCAGCCAGTCAGCGAGCGTCTTGGCGGTCGACTCACCGACATGGCGTATACCCAGCGCAAAGAGCAGCCGTGCGAGGCTCGGTCGTCTGCTGGCAGCAATGCCGTCAAGGAGATTTTCAGCCCAGCGCGTCGGCACCTGACCGGCTTTCACCGTCTCCGGCACACAGCCATCGCGCTCGTCGGCACGCAATTTCATTTCCAGGAGATCGGCCAAGGTCAGGCGATAGAGATCGGCCACACCGTGCACATAGTCGAACTCGACCAGACGCTCGACGTACCGCTCGCCCAGTCCCTCGATATCCATCATGCGGCGCCCGGCAAAATGCAGGATGGCCTGAATGCGTTGAGCACGACACGAGAAGCCGCCCGAACAACGGGTCACCGCCTCGCCGGGCTCGCGCACGACATGAGCGCCGCACACCGGGCAGGCGTCGGGCATGACAAACGGCTGTGCGGTGGCCGACCGGCGTTCGGCGACCACGGCAACCACCTCGGGAATCACGTCGCCAGCACGACGGACGATGACGGTATCCCCAACCCGAACATCCTTGCGGCGCAACTCGTCGTCGTTGTGCAAGGTGGCGTTGGTTACCGTCACGCCGCCGACAAAGACCGGTGCCAAGCGGGCGACAGGCGTCAGCGCACCGGTCCGGCCAACCTGAATGTCGATCGCCTCGACGACGGTCAGCGCCTCTTCGGCTGGAAATTTGTGGGCTATGGCGAAACGCGGCGCGCGCGAGACGAAACCGAGGCGCGCCTGCCAATCCAGACGATTGACCTTGTACACCACACCGTCGATGTCGTAGGGCAGATTCGGCCGCAACATTCCGATTTTGGCAAAAAATTCCAGTTGACCGTGGGAACCGGTCACGACAGCACGTTCGACGGCCACCGGGAAGCCCCAGGCAGCCAGTTGGTCCATCAGTTCGCTGTGCGTTTTGACGGCAAGCGCATCGCCTCCCGCGCCGACGCCGTAGGCTAAGAAGGACAGCGGCCGGCTGGCGGTGATTTTCGAATCGAGCTGGCGCAGGCTACCGGCTGCGGCGTTGCGCGGGTTGGCAAATTCCTTGTCGCCACGTTCGCGCTGGCGGGCATTGAGTTCGGCGAAATCGGCCTTGAACATGAGCACTTCGCCGCGAATTTCAATGAGCGCCGGCCAGCCCTCGCCTTGCAGGCGCAGCGGAATACAGCGCAGGGTGCGTAGATTGGGCGTCACTTCCTCGCCGGTCACCCCATCGCCGCGCGTGGCGCCGCAGGTGAAGACGCCATTTTCGTAGGTCAGGCTGATGGCCAGGCCGTCAAATTTCGGTTCGACGGCATAGTCGATGGCGGCAATTGTCTCCAGCCCGTCGCGCACACGCTTGTCGAAGGCTTCGACCTCGGCAGCTTCGAAGGCGTTGTTGAGCGAGAGCATGGGCACGCCGTGCCGGCGCGGCGGGAATTCCTTGAGCGGAGCGCCGCCGACGCGCTGGGTCGGTGAATCGGCCGTCAGCAGCTCCGGATAGTCGGACTCCAGCCTCTGCAGTTCGCGAAACAGCTTGTCGTACTCGGCATCCGGAATGCTCGGCGCGTCGAGGACGTAATAGGCGCGGTTGTGGCGTTCCAGCTCGGCGCGCAGTTCGGCCGCGCGCTCCGCTGCCACAGCGGGTGCTGCCATCAGGAAAACAGCCGCAGCGCCTGGGGCGAACCGGCGATCAGACCGTAGCTGGCCATCGTCGCCTGCGGCTTGCCGATGAACTCGCGACGGATGTGATCGAGCTGCGAATCGCTGAGCGGCTGGCGATTGTCATCGACCAGCGCACCGTTGAGCGTATCGGCAAAGCGCTTGGCGATCTCCGTCATCTGCATGAAGGTACGTTCGCCGTGATCGACGCGCGGCACGTCGAGCAGGAAGGTCAGGCCATGGGTCGTCAGGGTGCGCAGTGTATCGGCCGAAAACTGGGTGCTTTCGTAATTCTGCAGGCTGAACAGGACGCGCCCGTTGTCGTCGTAACGGGTGAATACACCGCCCATACCGAGCACCATGCCAGCCGCTTCGGCCAGGGCGCGGATCTTGGTGCCGGTGAAGGCACTGGCGCGGCTGACCAGGTTGAGGCCGATCTCGAGGTCGACCGCAGCGCAGAACTGGTCGATTTCGGCCGCCTGATCGAGGACGCGCGACGATGGCATGTCGGCCACGGCCATCAACTCATCGGCCAGCGCCTGCATGGCGTTGGTGAAAATGGTCATGTCACCGTCGGAGAGCGGCCCCTGGCGATTGACCAGTTGCAGGCCGACGCGCAGGCGGCGCAGCTTGAGGTCACTATCGGAAGCCAGGCGCTCCCATTCGCGGGTGCGCTCGTTGAAGCCGATCCAATGTACGGGCTTGTTGAGGCGGACCAGCGCCGGCCGCTGCGAGTGGATGATGTCCATGGCGGAAACCGGTTCGACCAGTTCCATGGCGACGATAAACTCAAGGCGCGGGTCGAGCAGTTCGGCTGGCAAGGCGCCAGCGGGGATTTCCGGTGACTCGTCCGGGATGTCGGCCGGTGCCTGGGCAAACATGGGCGCCTGGGGTACTTCCACGGGTACCGGTGTCGGTTCGACCGGCGTAGCCGGGGCTTCAAAAACCGGTGCGTCGGACATTGGCATCTCAACCGTCGAAGCGATCATGTCATCCGACGGCACCGTGGGATGCGGATCGACAAAGATCGGCTCGACGCGCTCGTCGCTTTGCGCTGGCATATCGACACGGAACTCCGGCTCGCTGCGTTCAGCGACGGCCGGCTGCGGCGACGATTTCGGTCCATCGCCCAGCAGAACATCGGCGTGATGCGGCTTGAGCACCGCTTCGGCCAGCTTGCGCTGGCGATATTCCTGCCACTTGTTGTAGCTGAACACGCCGACCACCGCCGTCGCACCCAGCCCGATCAATCCTAGTTGAAGCTCGGTCATTTAAGCCGCATCCCTCATTTTCAAGGCTTCCTGAATATCCACTTCCACCACGCGCGAAACACCGGATTCCTGCATAGTGACGCCGACCAGCTGTTCGGCCATTTCCATGGCGATTTTATTATGGGAAATGAACAGGAATTGCGTTGCACCTGACATTTTCTTCACCATGGTGCAGAAACGCTCGGTATTGCTGTCATCCAACGGGGCATCGACCTCGTCGAGCAGGCAGAACGGGGCCGGATTGAGCTGGAACATGGAAAAAACCAGCGCAATGGCCGTCAGCGCCTTCTCACCGCCGGACAGCAAATGAATGGTCGAATTTTTCTTGCCCGGCGGCTGGGCGATGACCTGGACGCCGGCATCGAGGATTTCGTCACCGGTCATGACCAGCTCGGCGCGCCCGCCCCCGAACAGTTCCGGGAAAAGCTTGCCGAAATGGCCGTTGACCGTGTCGAAGGTACTTTGCAGCAGGTCGCGCGTTTCGCGGTCGATGCGGCGGATCGCGTTTTCCAGCGTTTCCATAGCCTCGGTCAGGTCGGCCGCCTGCATGTCGAGGTAACCCTTGCGCTCGGTCGCCGTTTCGAGTTCCTGCAGCGCCGCCATGTTGACGGCGCCGAGTTCGGCGATGGCGTTGGTCAGCCGGGTGATTTCGCCCTGCAAGGCCGGCGGCCGGGCCGTGCCGAGTTCAGCCTGCAGCGCCTCTTCATTGGCGCCAGCCTCAAGCAGTTGCATGGCGAACTGCTCGGCATTGAGCGCCGCCGCCTGCTCCTTCAATTTGAGGTCGCCGATGCGCACGCGCAGCGGTTCCAGCCCCTGCTCGATGCGCAGGCGCTGCTCCTCGAAACCGCGCAGGGCGTTGGTCGCTGCTTCCAGCGCATCACGCTTGTCGGCCAGCACCTTCTCGGCCAGCTGGCGCGCTTCGAGCGCCGCCTGCAGGGCGCCTTCCATGACATCCGGCGGCGCCGCCTCGACCTGCTCGGCACACTGTGCGCGATCCTTCTCGATGCGGTTGAGTTCGCGCTGGGCCATGGCCTGCTGAGCGAAGACGTCCTGCAGCTTGCCCTCGCATTCGCGCAGCGAGAACTGCGCTTCGCGCAGGGCGCGGTCGAAATCGGCGTTGCGCTCGCGCTCGGCGCGCACGGCCCGCTCGCACTCGTCGAGCCGGGTTTGCGCGCCATGGACCAGCACGCGGATGCGGCCCAGCCCGTCGCGGATTTCCTCGATGCGCTCGTCGGCGGCCATTTCGCGCTCGCGTTCGCCCTCTTCTTCCTCGGCCAGTTCGGCCAGTTGCTCGTGCAGGCGCTCCTTCTGCTCCTTGAAACGCTCAATGGTCTGCGACAGCTTGAGCACTTCCACCTGCACGGCATGTACGCGCTGCTGGCGGTCGGTCACGTACTGGCGGATTTCATCCATTTCCGCCTGCTTGTCCTCGACCTGTTCATCGAACATGACCAGTTGCTCGCGGATGGATTCGGCCTTTTCCTCGGCCATGGCGATGCCGTCGCCGAGCGCTTCGATTTCGCGTTGGCGTTCAAGCAGGCCGTGTTCGCCCTGATCCGGTGCGAAGAAGGTGACGCTCGCCGCACTGACCAGATCGCCGCCACGCGTCACGATGACCGCCCCCGGCGGCAGATCGGCGCGCTTGGCCAAGGCGTCGGCCAGCGTTTCCGCCGTGCGCACCTGGCCCAGCCAGTCGTCGAGCACGGTCTGGATGGCCGGATCGTCGCTGCGCACGTGCGCCGAGAGCGCTTCCACGGTCAACCGGAAATTTTGCCCAAAATTAAAATCGCCCGGCAGCATGACACTGAGCCGCGCTTCCGGCCGGTCGTGCAGCCAGGCGTCGAGCTTGGCCGGATCGCTGCAGGCGATGGCGCTCAGGCGCTCGCGCAAAACCGCCTCGACGGCCTCTTCCCAGCCGGCTTCGACGTGGATTTTTTGCCACAGCGGCGGCGCGTTTTCGAGGTCGTGGCGACGCAGCCATTCCGGCAACTTGCCGCTCTGCTGGGTACGCGCCTGCATCTGCTCCAGCGCCGCGCGGCGGGCCTGACCGGCCGCCAGTTCGCGCTCGATGCGCTGCAACTCGGCTTGCGCTTCCTTGCGCCGGGCCTCGACCTGCGGCATTTCCTGCTGCAACTGTTGCAACTGATCCTGATCGCCGGCCAGTTCCTCGCGCAGCAGGCTGAGTTCTTCTTCCTTCTCGGCGAGGTCCATTTCGTCCGGCGCATCGTTACCACCGGTTTCCTCGCGCAGACGCTCGCGGCGCAGCGTGATGGCCTGCAGCGCGCGTTGGGCGTGCGCCTTGTTGGTCAGCTCGACTTCGAGCTTCTGCTCGCCGTTGGTCGAGCGCGCCTTGAGGCGTTGCAGTTCTTCCTGTGCCTGCGCGTGGTCTTCCTCGACCTGCGGCGCGATGTTCATGTGCTCGTGCAGCTTGGCTTCAGCCTCTTCGACGCGCAGCCTGGTGATCTCCTGCGTCTCTTCCCACTTCAGGCGATCTTCGGTCAGCTTCTCGGCCGTTTCGCTCCAGTGCTTGAGTTCGTCCTCGAGCTGCGTCAGGCGCGCTTCGAGCTGGCTGCGTGATTCGCGGCGATGGCGGATTTCCGCCTCGAGCCGGGCGACTTCGGCGTTGGCCGTGTACATGTCGCTCTGCGCGTTGTGCAAGGCGTCACCGGCGGCAAAATGGGCTTCACGCGTTTCTTCGGCGCGTGCCTCGGTTTCGCGCAGCGCGGCATTCTGCGCTTCGAGGTCGGTCGTTGCCCGCTCGACATCGAGCGACAGCTTTTGCCGTTCGGCCTCGGCTTCGCGCTTCTTGAGCAGCCACAGCACTTGCTGGCGCAGAACCAGTTGTTCGTTCAGGCCCTGATAGCGACGCGCCACTTCGGCCTGGACTTCCAGCCGCTCCATCTGGTTGCCAAGTTCCTGGCGGATGTCCTCGACGCGCAGCAGGTTCTCTCGCGTGTCTTCCAGCCGGCCGTTGGTTTCCTTGCGCCGTTCCTTGTAACGTGTGACGCCGGCGGCTTCTTCGAGAAAGACGCGCAAGTCATCCGGCCGCGCCTCGATGATGCGCGAGATCATCCCCTGTCCGATGATGGCGTAGGCGCGCGGACCGAGGCCGGTGCCAAGGAAAAGATCGGTAATGTCCTTGCGGCGGACCTTCAGGTTGTTGATGAAGTAGTCCGACTGGCCCTGCCGCGTCAGCGTGCGCTTGACCGACAGTTCGGTGTATTGCGACCACTGGCCGAGCGCCCGGCCGAGCAGGTTCTCAAAAATCAGTTCAACGGACGCGCGCGACACTGGCTTGCGGTTCGACGAGCCGTTGAAGATGACGTCCATCATCGATTCGCCACGCAGCTCCGACGCCTTCGACTCGCCCAGCACCCAGCGCACGGCATCCATGATGTTGGATTTGCCGCAGCCATTGGGGCCGACGACGCCGACGAGCTGGCCAGGAACGGCCACGGCAGTCGGATCGACGAAGGATTTGAAGCCGGAGAGTTTGAGTTTGGTTAAACGCATGCCGAATTGCGGCGGGGCCATGCCCTCGCCATGTTGGGGGTCGTATAATAGCATTGGCGTTGCCTAGCGCAGGCTTGGGCAGTCCGGGTTTGATCAGCAAAATCGAATCGATTGGCGCAGCACAAAATGGCTTGAAAAAGACGGTGAAGCTTCTCTGGTAAGCTTGAGACAGGCTGAAGTTCCGACCGCCCCCTGTCCGAGGTGCACGAGGGGGTGCTACTTCGCCGCCCAGATCCGTCCCGAGGAGAATGCAAAATGACCCAACGCATCCTGGCCGCCACCGATCTCTCCGCACCGTCCCGTCATGCCATCGACCGCGCCTTCCGCCTGGCCGCCGAGCGCGGCTGGAAGCTACATCTTGCCCATGCCATCGCACCGGGGATGTTCAACGAAATCCAGGCCATGTTGAATGGTGACGCCCCTTCGATCAACGATATCCTGGTTGCCGATGCCCACGCCCGCCTGCAGAAACTGAATGACGATCCACAGCACTCGCGCGGCGTCGTCGCCGAATGCTGCATACTCAGCGGCACACCAATCGATGCCATTGCCAGCCATGCCAACGATATTGCCGCCGACCTGCTGGTCCTTGGCGCCCGCGGCGAAGGTTTCCTGCGCCAGCTAACACTCGGCTCAACCGCCTCGCGCCTGTTGCGCAAGAACCGGCACCCGGTGCTGGTGGTCAAGCAGCCACCGCACGAAAGCTATCGCCGGGCGCTGGTCGCCATTGATTTTTCGCCAGCCTCGCTCTCTGCCCTGCGCCTGGCCCGGCAACTGGCCCCGGATGCCGAGCTGGTCCTGCTGCATGCCGTCGAAACGCCGTTCGAAGGCAAAATGCAGTACGCAAATATCGATCCCGACATCATCCAGCGTTACCGTACCAAAGCCCAGATTGATGGCCAGCGCAAACTGCGGGTGCTGGCGCATGACGAATCCCTGCCGGTCGCCGGCACCCAACTGCTCGTATTGCCCGGTGACGCGCCCCGCCTGATTGTTGAACAGGAGCAGGAACAAGACTGCGACCTGATCGTCGTCGGCAAACGAGGAATGCAGTTGATCGAGGAATTGCTCATTGGCAGCACCACCAAGCATGTACTCGGCGAGTCCCAGGGCGACGTCCTGGTGGCGTGCTGACCACAGGATCGCAGGAGGCCTCAGCCAGATGAACATCGATGAACAGTTTCTCGCCCGCGCCATCGAACTGGCCCGGCACGGCAGCGAATGCGGCGAAGGCGGACCGTTCGGCGCCGTCATCGTGCGCGACGGCAAGATCATCGCTGAAGGCTGGAACCGCGTCGTCGCCAGCCACGATCCCACCGCCCACGCCGAAATCAGTGCCATCCGCACCGCCTGCGCCGGCAGCGACAATTTCCACCTGCACGGCTGCACCCTCTACGCCTCGAGCGAACCCTGCCCGATGTGCCTCTCCGCTGCCTATTGGGCGCGCATCGAACGCATCGTCTTCGCCAATAGCCGGGCCGAAGCCGCCGCCATCGGCTTTTGTGACGACGAGCTATACAGCGAGCTTAACCGCCACTTCTCGGCGCGCAGCATCGTCATGGAACATCACCCGACACCTGGGGCACTCGAACCGCTGGAACATTGGGCCGCCAATCCGGGTCGAATCCCCTATTGACCAGCCGCCCCCAGCCATGGACCCCGCCACCATCCCGCAACGCGCCGAAACCCTCCAGGTGCTACGCCTGATGGGTCCGTTCGAGCCCATGCTGATGCTGAGCGGCGACGACGAAGGCTACGGCTCGCGCTGGACGCTCTCCGGCCAGCAGGTCCAGCCTGCCATTGCCCGCTTCCTGATGGATTGCGGCTTCATCGCCGCCGCTGGCAAAACCGAATTCGGCGCGATCAAACTCACGCTCACCGAAAAAGGCAGGGAATTCCGCGAAAAGGGCCTGGCCTGGTGGGCGGAACTGAATTTTCTGGAGAAACTGAAGATTACGGTATTTGGGTAGGCGGCTATGTGCCCTGAAGAGACATTCGAATTTTTCGCTGCAATGTCTGCAACGCAGCGCTAGGAGCCATCCACAGCACTAAAGAGGCTGAACGTTGAGCGTCGGCTTACTGAGTCCTATGCCGTTCCCGGGCGTGGATTCTAATTTAGCTGGCAGACAGCCCTGCAATTGGCGGGTCGAACCTCTAATACCGTGACCAACGCGGCTTTGCTTCAAATCAAACTGCAATAGGTGCCATATTTGCTTAGCGAAATTAATTCGGACTGGCTGTCGGAAAAATTTACACCTTGCAATCAATTTCCTGGCCCACTTGCTGAAAAAAATCCAATCATTTGAATGTAAAGAATATCTTCGTATTAATTGTCAATGGAATGGTATTTGCTTTCTAGATAAACTGAAGCCAATTTGGAAATGTGGCTATCAAAATTTAATCACAAATATCTTAGTTACATATTTCTGGCAGTCAGGCCGTATTTGGATTTACCAATAAATCAAACCCAATATGAAATTATCGTTGTCGTCAATAATCATTTGAAGAGCACACAAAATGAACCGTACTACGAGACTGTTGATCCCAATACTGGTTAGTTTCTGCACTCTGCTTTGGAGTGGATCTGCATCTGCACTGTGGCTAGGACTCGCAGACGGAAATTACAATGTTAATTTAACCGGGTGCAGTAGTTCGGATGTGAGCCTATGCCCTACGGCGGGTTCGCTCGCAATTGGCAGCAACAGCGCGACATTCTTCAGCTTTGCGGTCAATGGACAATTGTTTGAAGGAGACCCCGCAGACGGGTTGCAAGGTTCAAACGAACGTAGTGATCTTATTTCGTCACCATTCTCATTTTTTTCGCTTATTCATACTCCCGATCTAGGGCAGCCTGAATTTTGGGTTTATTGTGTCAACCAAAGTTCCAATAGCTGCTTACCAATAGCAGGCTTCTGGGAAGCAACGCTCAAGACAAGTTCCGTGCCCGAACCCGGAACGTTCCTACTGCTGTGTATGGGTATATTCGGACTAGGTTACGCCCGTCGTAGCCGTACTATCTGACATTGCTGCGCCGGGCATCCAAGATACGAAGTGTTCTTGGCTTCAAACGTTGTCGTGGCGGCCAAAGATATCCAGTCCCACCAATTTAAGGCTGATCGGTAGAAAACCGAGTGGACCGGTCAGCGGGGTTGCCAATGTCAGCAGGCAGCAATCAGTCTGAAGCACTCATTCGGGAATCAAGGCTGACTGCCTCTTGATGGCCGTTTGCCCTCATTTGCTACAAACAACGTGCGCTTTCAATGTAGCTACAAAGCAAGATTGCGTGCCCCCCCCCCGGCGAGGAATTTCCGGACTCGCAATTTGACGGCCTACCGGAAAAAACAGCCAAATTTGAAATGCCTTGAGCGGGGCAGTCGCCCAACTCAA
>JAAXVL010000021.1 GCA_013335535.1 Azonexaceae bacterium | reverse complement strand
AGTAGCGTGAAGCCGATCGGCAGCAGAATCTTGACCGGCCAGCGAATCAGACCGCCGGCATTGGCCGAATATTCATGAATCTTGTAGGACTCGGCGATCAGCGGGAGCGACAGCCACAGTACGAGGATGACCATCGGCAACAGGAAAAACAGCGTGCCGATGATGTCGATGACGGCCAGGCCGCGCGGCGACAGCTTGCCGGAGAGGACGTCGATGCGCACGTGTTCGTTCTTTTGCAGCGTGTAAGGCGCACAGAGCAGGAAAACCGCCGCGAACAGGTACCACTGGATTTCCAGAAGGCCGTTCGAGCTGTAGTCGAAAAGAAAGCGCACCACGGCGTTGGCTGAACTGACGGCAGTCATGATCAGCACCAGCCAGAATGCGCCTTTGCCGACGCGCTCAACGAGCCAGTCGATCAACTGCGAGAGCTTGAGCAGAAGGGTCACGAAAAAGTCCTCCTCGGTTGATAGAATTCCCGACTTCTGAAGTGGCCGGGGTTAATTTGAAATCTGAATGGCCCAAATTTACAGCGAAGGCGAGAGGCAGAGAATGGTGGAAATCCCTACAACCCAGGTGACGCAAATTTGCCTGGTGCGCCACGGCGAAACCGAGTGGAACGCTGAGCGGCGCATTCAGGGGCAGATCGACATCGGCCTCAACGAAACCGGTGTGCGCCAGGCCATGGCGGCCGGTCGCTGGCTCAAGTCGGCGGGCATTGTCGCTCTCTATAGCAGTGACCTCAAGCGGGCGTGGACGACGGCGCAAGCCATTGGTGCCGAACTTGGGCTGACACCGACGCCGACGCCGGAGATGCGCGAACGGCGCTACGGTGTGTTCGAGGGGCTGACCTACGACGAGGCCAAGGCCAATCATCCGGATGGCTATGCCGCTTTCGAGGGGCGCAACGCCGACTACGACTTCGAGAACGGCGAAAGCCTGGTGGTCATGTTCGAGCGCGTCACCGGCAAACTGAAAGAACTGGCGGCGCGACATCCCGGCGAGACCATCGCCATCGTCCTCCATGGTGGCGTGCTCGACATCATCAACCGTTTTGTCCGCGGCAATTCGCTGGAAACGCCGCGCGATTTCCTGATTCCCAACGCCGGCATCAACTGGATTGCCACGGTCGACGGCAATTGGAGCCTGAAAACATGGGGTGAAACCGATCATCTGGAACCGGGCGCCCTTGACGAGCTTCCGGCATGATAAAATTTCACCCCTTTTCAATGGCTTGAGGCATTTGACATGTTTTCCGCGAAAGACACCCTGGCAAAAGTTGACCCTGAACTCTGGCAGGCCATTCAGGCCGAAGTACAGCGTCAGGAAGACCACATCGAACTGATCGCGTCCGAAAACTACGTGAGCAAGGCCGTCATGGAAGCCCAGGGCTCCCAGTTGACCAACAAGTACGCCGAAGGCTACCCGGGCAAGCGTTACTACGGTGGTTGCGAATACGTCGACATCGCCGAGCAGATCGCCATCGACCGCCTCAAGAAGCTGTTCGGTGCCGAAGCCGCCAACGTCCAGCCGAACTCCGGTTCGCAGGCCAACCAGGCCGTGCTCATGGCCTTTGCCAAGCCGGGCGACACCATCATGGGCATGAGCCTGGCCGAAGGCGGTCACCTGACCCACGGCATGGCGCTCAACATGTCCGGCAAGTGGTTCAATGTCGTTTCCTACGGTCTCGATGCCAACGAAGCCATCGACTACGACAAGATGGAAGCGCTGGCCCGCGAGCACAAGCCGAAGATCATCGTCGCCGGTGCCTCGGCCTACGCCCTGCGTATTGACTGGGAACGCTTCGCCAAGATCGCCAAGGAAGTCGGCGCCATTTTCTGGGTGGACATGGCTCACTACGCCGGCCTGATCGCCGCCGGTTTCTACCCGAATCCGGTGCCCTTCGCCGATGTCGTCACCTCGACCACGCACAAGACCCTGCGCGGCCCGCGCGGCGGCGTCATCCTCATGAAGGCCGAGCATGAAAAGGCGCTCAATTCCGCCATCTTCCCCGGCCTGCAGGGTGGACCGCTCGAGCACGTCATCGCAGCCAAGGCTGTCGCCTTCAAGGAAGCCGCGACGCCGGAGTTCAAGAACTACCAGGAACAGGTCATCAACAACGCCCGCGTCATGGCCAAGGTGCTCGGCGAAGAGCGAGGCCTGCGCATCGTTTCCGGCCGCACCGAAAGCCACGTCTTCCTGCTCGACCTGCGCGCCAAGAACATCACTGGCAAAGAAGCCGAAGCCGCCCTTGGCCGCGCCCACATCACGGTCAACAAGAACGGCATTCCGAACGATCCGCAGAAGCCGTTTGTCACGTCCGGCATCCGCATCGGTTCGCCGGCCATGACGACGCGCGGTTTCACGGAAATCGAAGCCGAGACTATCGCCCATCTGGTCGCCGACGTGCTTGAAGCGCCGAACGACGAGGCCGTGGCCGCAACCGTGCGCGCCAAGGTTTCCGAGTTGTGCAAGCGCTTCCCGGTTTACGGCGCTTGATGGGAGCGAGGATTCAGGATCGAGCTGCTAGCAATATCACTCGATCCTTGGTCCTCATTCCTGGGTACTAACGATGAAATGCCCTTTTTGCGGCCACGACGACACGGCAGTTGTCGATACCCGCCTCTCTGACGAGGCGGACGTCGTGCGTCGCCGCAGAAAGTGCAATGCCTGCGACAAGCGTTTCACAACCTACGAGCGGGCTGAAATCCAGTTGCCGCAAGTGGTCAAGAAAAACGGCTTGCGCACCGAGTTCAGCCGGGCCAAGCTGCGCGCCAGTCTCGAACTAGCGCTGCGCAAGCGGCCGGTGTCGATCGAGTCGGTCGATGCCGCTGTTGCCGATATCGAGGAAAGGCTGCGGGCCGCTGGCGAGCGCGAGGTCAGCACGCAGCAGCTTGGTGAACTGGTCATGCGCGAGCTGAAGAAGCTCGACAAGGTGGCCTACATCCGCTTCGCCTCGGTCTATCGCAATTTCGAAGACGTGGATGCCTTCTCCAAGGCCATCCGCGAAGTTTCGCCCACCCCGAAGAAAAAATGAGCTTCTCGGCCGTAGACCACGGCATGATGGCGCGCGCCCTGCAACTGGCCGAGCGCGGCCTGTGGACGACCTCGCCCAATCCGCGTGTTGGTTGCGTCCTGGTTCGCGATGGCGAAATCGTCGGCGAAGGCTGGCACGAGAAGGCTGGCGAGCCGCATGCCGAAGTGCATGCCCTGCGCTCTGCTAGCGACAAGGCCAAGGGTGCCACGGCCTACGTTACGCTTGAGCCGTGTAGCCATCATGGCCGTACGCCGCCCTGTGCCGAGGCGCTGATAGCTGCCGGCGTTTCGCGCGTCGTGGCGGCGATGACCGACCCGAATCCGCTGGTTTCCGGCAGGGGGCTGGCCCTGTTGCAGGCTGCAGGGATTGAAACAGCGAGCGGTTTGCTCGAAAACGAGGCGCGCGAACTGAATATCGGTTTCGTCTCGCGCATGACGCGCGGCCGGCCGTGGTTGCGCCTCAAGGCGGCAGCCAGTCTCGATGGAAAGACCGCGCTCAACAACGGCGTCAGCCAGTGGATCACCGACCCCGATGCCCGTCGTGACGGTCACGCCTGGCGGGCCCGTGCCTGCGCCATCCTGACCGGCATCGGCACCGTACGTGACGACGATCCGAGTCTGACCGTGCGCGATGTGGCGACGACGCGTCAGCCCTTGCGCGTGGTGGTTGATAGCAAGCTGGAAATCGCGCCGACGGCGCGCATCTTGCGAGGCGAGCCGGTGCTGATCGTCGGCGCCGTCGACAATGCCGAAAAAATGGCCTTGCTACGGTCAACCGGAAATTTCGTCGAAATTTTAAATAATGGTGCGGGGAAGGTTGATCTGAAAGCCTTGCTCGAATTGTTGGCCCGGCGTGGCATCAATGAGGTGCACGCTGAAGCCGGCTTCAAGCTCAACGGTTCGCTGCTGCGCGAAGGGCTGGTCGACGAATTGTTGCTCTATCTGGCGCCCTGCCTGATCGGCCACGAGGCGAGTGGTCTGTTCAACCTGCCTGAGCTGACTAGGCTAGACGGCAAGAAGTCGGTGAAGATTCGGGACCTGCGCCAGATTGGCGAAGATATTCGCCTGATCGCCCGTTTCCGCTAGGCCCGCACACCGCACAATCGCTGTCCTTCCTGAAACGGACGGTGCGCCATTCCATGGTCAGGGCATCGAGGAGCAGGAGGCGCCCGGTCAGTGTTTCGCCGATACCCGCTGCCAGCTTGAGTGCCTCGGCCGCCTGCATGGTGCCGATGATGCCGGTCAGCGGCGCGAAGACGCCCATGACGGCGCAGCGTACTTCCTCGACATCGTCGCCTTCGGGAAACAGACAGTGGTAGCAGGGCGAATCGTCGCGGCGCAGGTCATAGACGCTGATCTGGCCATCGAAACGGATGGCGGCGCCGGAAACCAGCGGTTTTTGGTGATGCACGCAGGCGCGATTGATGGCGTGGCGCGTGGCGAAATTGTCGGTGCAGTCGAGAACGATATTAGCCGTGGCGACCAGTCTGTCGAGTGCTTCGCCCGACAGGCGCTGCCGTAGCGGAATGATCTCGATGTCAGGATTGATGGCGCTCAGCGCCTGGCGCCCCGATTCGGCCTTGGCCATGCCGACGCGCGCCTGAGTGTGCAGTATCTGGCGCTGCAGGTTGGTGAAATCGACTGTGTCGTCATCGACCAGGGTGATTTTGCCGATCCCGGCCGAGGCCAGGTAAAGCGCCGCCGGCGAACCCAGGCCGCCAGCGCCGATGATCAGTGCGTGAGTATCCAGAATTCGCGTCTGACCTTCGATGCCCAGCGCGTCGAGCAGGATATGTCGGCTATAACGGAGAAGCTGCTCGTCAGTCATTTTAGGATCGAGGATCGAGTTGTCAGGATCGAGTGGTTTTGCTAACAGCCCGATCCTCGATCCTAAGCGCTACTTATATTCTCGCCACTCCGGCGGCGTGTCGTCGTGGTCGCCGTGCGGGTGATGTTCCCAGGCGTTGACATAGGCTTCCTGAGCCGAGCGCTTCAGGCGTTTTTCCGGGGCGCCGATATTGTGCAACTGCGTCTCTTCGACGTAGTAGATCAGCGCCCGGGTCAGCTTGGTGAACAACGTGTTGTCGAGATGAAAGCCCTTGTCGACCAGATGCTCGTCGAGTTCGCGCAAGGTGTGCTGCTGCAGGTCGTAGCTGACGCCCAGCGAGCGCTTTTCGAATCTGGCCTGAACCTCAACCTCATCCAGGTGCTGTAGATCATCCGCCGCCTCGGGTACCTGGCCCGGCGGAAATTTGGAGAACAGGATTTCCCGGTTTTTCTTGAGGTCTGCGTCGGCCATCATCCCTCCCGATCAGTGAACTATTGCGCCTTATTCTGCATGATCTGAAGACCCTTGAGAAGATTCAGCGCCTGCTGGAACTGGTAGTCGCCCTTGGTGGCGTACTCCAGCCGTGGCGGCATTTCTTCCTCAGCATCTTCCTTCTTGTCCTTGCCATTTTTGGATGGCTTCGCTTGTCCCTTGGCTTCCTGTTTGGTCGCTTCCTTGTTCGCTTCCTTGTCGCGGTCGTTGCTCAGGTGACGGTCCAGGTCGGCTTCGCGCACGCGCATTCCCGGGCTGGCGCCATTTGCACTTTCTTCGACAACGATGTCTGGCGTGATGCCCTTGGCCTGGATAGAGCGGCCTTCCGGCGTGTAGTAACGAGCGGTGGTCAACTTGATGGCCGTATTGCCTGGGAGCGGCAGGACAGACTGAACCGAACCCTTGCCGAAGGTCTGGGTGCCGACGATGATGGCGCGCTTGTGATCCTGTAGCGCGCCGGCGACGATTTCGGAGGCCGAGGCAGACCCGCCATTCACCAGCACGACCATCGGTACCTTCTTGGCTTCGATGGGCATGCTCTTGAGCGGATCTTCCTTGTTGCCGCGCAGGTAATCCTGCGCCCGAGCCCGGAATTCCTGCTTGGCATCAGCAGTCCGGCCATCGGTCGACACGACCTTGACGTCAGGCGGCAGGAAGGCTGCCGAAACGCCGATGGCGCCATTGAGCAGACCGCCTGGATCGTTACGCAGGTCAAGCACCAGGCCGTTCAGCTTGTTGCCATCCTTGTAGAGCATGGAAACATGCTTGGCAATTTCGGCGATGGTGTTTTCCTGGAACTGCGTGACGCGAACCCAGCCGTAGCCTGGTTCGACCAGCTTGGACTTGACGCTCTGCACCTTGATCACTTCGCGGATCAGGGTGATTTCGATCGGCTTGGTTTCACCTTTACGGATGATCGACAGCTTGATCGGCGTCTTCGGCTTGCCGCGCATTTTCTTGACGGCGTCCGACAGGGTCAGCCCCTTGACCGGGGTTTCGTCGAGTTTGAAGATCAGGTCGCCGGCCTTGACGCCGGCGCGGAAGGCCGGGGTGTCCTCGATTGGCGAAACGACCTTGACCAGGCCGTCTTCCATGCCGACTTCGATGCCCAGACCGCCGAACTCTCCCTGGGTACCGACTTGCAGATCCTTGAAGGCATCGGCGTCGAGGTAAGTCGAGTGCGGGTCGAGGTTGGAGAGCATGCCGGAAATGGCATTGGTGATCATTTTCTTGTCTTCGACCGGCTCGACGTAGCCCTGCTTGATGGCACTGTAAACCTCAGCGAATGTGCGCAGCTCGTCGATGGGCAGGCCGGGTTTGACTTCCTTGTCGGCCATGGCCGGGAAGTTCAGGCTGATCAGTGCGCCGGCGACGAAGGCGCCAACGGTCAAGCTAATGGTTTTCGTTTTGCTCATTTCAAGCTGGCCCATTTCATCGGGTCGATCGGTTGCCCTTGGTGGCGGAGCTCAAAGTATAAACCGGATTCGGGATTGCCCCCGCTGTTCCCCACGGTGGCTACCGTTTCTCCACCTTTGACGGCCTGGCCGACTTGTTTGAGCAGTGCGTCGTTGTTGCCGTAGATCGACAGGTAGGCGTCGCCGTGGTCGACGATGAGCAGGTTGCCGAAGCCGCGCATCCATTCCGAGAAGACAACGCGGCCACCGGCGATGGCTTTGACCTCGCTGCCCGCGCCGGCCTTGATGAACAGGCCGCGCCAGGTGCCGCCACCGTCGCGGGGGGAACCGTAACGGCCGGACACGGCGCCGCGCACGGGCAAGCGCAGGCTACCGCGCTGGCGGGCAAAACTGCCGTTGCTGGGGGCGGGTTCGTAGTGGTTTTCGGCTTCGACGGTTCTTGGGCGGGCGGGCTCTACGCTGGGAGCCGGGCGGGCGATTTCCCGCTCTTCCGTTTGCGCCGGACGCTTGTCCTTTTCGCGTTCCTTCTCGCGCTCTTTTTCCTTTTGCCGCGTCGCCGCCTGGCGGGCTTCGGCCAGGCGCGCGGTCTCGGCCGCCTTGGCTGCCCGCGCCGCTTGGGCTGCGAGAATTTTTGACAGCCGATCGATCAGCTGGGTCATTCGTTTTTCGTTCTGCTGCAGGGTGCCGATTTCCTTGCGCTGGGCGCTGACCTTGCTGGCCAGTTGTGCGTACAAGGCTTGGCGTTCCTCGCGCTGTTTCTGCAGGTCGGCGTGGCGCTTTTTCTGCTCGGCCTCGATGTCGGCCAGTTCAGCGCTGCGTTCCTTGGCGTCGGCGGCCAGCGATTTCTTTTTCTCGAGCGTGGCGTTGATTTCGCCCATCAATTCGGCGCGGGTCAGGGCTATGGCTGACAGGTAATGCAGGTCGCGCGCCATCTGGTTGGGATCGTCGCCGTTGAGCAAGAGCTGCAGCGAATCCGGCGTGCCGCGCAGGTATTGTTTGTAGAGCAGTTTTTCGAGCTGGGCTTGCTGTTGGCCCAGTGTGACGCCAAGTTCCTGCGACTGCTGCTCGAGATTTTTGAGCTTTTTTTCCAGTTGACCGCGGGAGTCGTTCAATTCGTGCAATTCGCGTTGCAGCCGTGAGATCTGGCGGTCGGATTCGCGCAGGCGGTCGCCGGCGTCGGCCTTGCTCTCTTCACTGCTGGATAATTCCTTGCGCAGGCCTTCGATGCGGCTGCGCAATTCACCCAGATCGGCCTGTTTTTCGGCGATATCGGGCGAGGCGACCATCGGGGCGGTTTTTTTTTCGGCCACAACGGGTTTGGCGCCGGCGGGCGCGGTACCCAGGAAAACGGCGGCAATCAGTGCCGTCGTCAGCCTTTTGCCGGTGGGCCGAAGGCTGCGCTGGCCGGGCCGGGTGTGTCCAAAGGTCATCGCGGATTGATTTCGATTAAGCGAAACGTAAAACGCTATTTTATAATGCGCCATTCATCGAAACGAGGTTTTATCTTGGAAACGCCTTCCTTCAGTTTGATCGACAAGCAGGAGCACATTGAGCTGGCCGCCCGTGCGCTGAAATCCATCGCTCACCCGCTGCGCCTGAAAATCCTCTGTGTACTTGGCGAGCAGGAGGCGTGCGTGCAGGAAATCGTTGAAGCGGTAGGGACCTCTCAAAGCAATATTTCCCAGCATCTGGCCATTTTGCGCGAAAAAGGTGTGTTGGTTACCCGTAAGGACGCCAATCGTGTTTACTACCGGGTTGGTGATCAGCGCACGTTGCAGCTGGTCAGCATGATGCGCGAAGTTTTTTGCGGGACGGAGGTTTAAGTGATACCGATGGAATTTATCAACCAGAATATCTTGCTGGTTTCGCTGGTCGCTGTCAGTGGCCTTTCCCTGCTCTGGCCAATGGTGGCGCGCCCCTCGGGCAATAGCGTCGGACCGGCTGAGGCGACACAGCTCATCAATCGTGAAGATGCGTTCATCCTCGACGTCCGCGAGACTGCCGAGTATGCCGCCGGGCATTTGCCGGAAGCGAAGAACATTCCCGGCAGCGCGCTGGCCGAGCGTATTGGCGAACTGGACAAGTTCAAGGACAAGCCGATCATTGTTTGCTGTGCCTCCGGCATGCGTTCGAACAAGGCTTGTGGTGAGCTCAAGAAGCAGGGCTTCGAGAAGCTCTACAACCTGACCGGCGGTGTCGATGCCTGGGTGGGTGCTGGCTATCCCGTCAAAAAAGGAGCCAAGAGCAAATGACCGCTCCTGTCCTGATGTACACGACGGCAGTCTGTCCTTATTGCGTACGCGCCAAACAATTGCTCAAGGCACGTGGGGTGGAGCAGATCGAGGAGGTGCGTGTCGACCTGGATCCCGAACGCCGCGATGAAATGATGCAGAAAACCCAGCGGCGTACCGTGCCGCAAATCTTCATCGGCGAAACCCATGTGGGTGGCTGTGACGATCTCTATGCCCTCGATGCATCCGGCCAGTTGAAGCCGTTGCTCGAAGGCTGATTAAACCGATTTAACTTCTGAAAGAAAATCATGGAACAAAACGCTCAGCCCGTCTTCGGTATTGAAAAACTCTACGTCAAGGATCTGTCGATCGAAGTGCCGAATGCGCCGGAAATCTTCCTCGAGCGCGAGCAGCCGCAAGTCGAGATCCAGCTCAATACCGGCGGTCGTACCGTGGGCGATGGTGTCTATGAAGTCGTGCTGACCGTTACCGTGACCGCCAAGATGGGCGACAAGACCGTGTTCCTGGTTGAAGTCGGTCAGGCCGGCATCTTCCGCATCCAGAATGTGCCGGAAGAGCAGATCGAGCCGCTCATTGCCGTTGCTTGCCCGAACATCCTCTTCCCGTATGCCCGCGAAGCGGTGTCCGACGCGGTCAGCCGTGCCGGCTTCCAGCCCATCGTTTTGCAGCCGGTCAATTTCGAAGGCATGTACATGCAGCGCCTGCAGCAGCAGGAGCAGTCCGGGGCACCGGCTGAAGTCTCGATCCAGTAAGGTGATTGCCA
Organism: Azonexaceae bacterium; assembly: GCA_013335535.1. Taxonomy (GTDB): domain Bacteria; phylum Pseudomonadota; class Gammaproteobacteria; order Burkholderiales; family Rhodocyclaceae; genus Azonexus. The sequence goes on along the minus strand of JAAXVL010000021.1, from coordinate 32,577 downwards.
TGTGGCGTCGTGCGCTTGTCGCCCTGTCGCTGATCAGCGCTGCCGGAGCAGCGCTGGCCATCGACTACCGCTCGGTCAGTGTGCCGGCGGCCATCCTGTTCGATGCGCCGTCGCTGCAGGGCAAGAAGCTCTACCTGATCAAGGCGCAGACGCCGGTCGAGGTCGTTGTCAGGCTCGAGGGCTGGTTCAAGGTGCGCGATGCCGAAGGAACGCTGGCCTGGCTGGAGTCGCGCAACCTCGTGGAAAAACGGACGCTCGTCGTAACCGCACCGAAGGCGGAAATCCGCCAGTCGGACAAGCCGGAATCGGCGGTGCTGGCCGAACTGGACAAATGGGTGGCTGTTGAATTCATCGAACCCGCTTCGCCGGGCTGGGCCAAGGTGCGCCATCGCGATGGCGCGACCGGCTATATTCGTTCGACGCAGGTCTGGGGTCTATGAAAATTTCGCTGTTGGGTGCAGGTGCCTGGGGCACGGCACTGTCGATTGCCTTCGCCGGCAAGCATGAGCTGACGCTGTGGTCGCGCGAAGAAGACGTTGCTGCCGATCTGGTGGCGACGCGCGAAAACCATCGCTTTTTCCCCGGCTACAAATTGCCCGATTCGATTGCAGTGTCGACGGATTTCGAGGCCGCCGTGGCCAGGGCGGAATTACTCATCGTGGCGACGCCGATTGCCGGTTTGCGGCCAACGGTCGAACGCCTAAAGTCGATCGGCTGCACGTTGCCGGTGCTTTGGGTGTGCAAGGGATTCGAAGCCGGTAGCGGCAAGCTGCCGCATCAGGTGGTTGCTGAAGTGCTTGGCCAGCAGGCCTTGTGCGGTGCGCTATCCGGCCCCAGTTTTGCCGAGGAAGTCGCGGCCGGGCAGCCGACGGCTGTGGCGCTGGCGGCTAACGATCCCGCCTTTGCCCGCGAAGCGGCGCGACAGCTCCATACCGCACGCCTGCGCATCTACGCCAACGACGATCTGGTCGGCGTCGAGGTCGGCGGTGCTGTCAAGAACGTGCTGGCCATTGCGACGGGCGTTTGCGATGGCCTCGGCCTCGGCTTGAATTCCCGGGCGGCGCTCATGACGCGCGGTCTGGCCGAAATCGCCCGGCTTGGTCTGGCGCTGGGAGCTGACCGCCAGACCTTCATGGGACTGGCCGGCATGGGTGACCTGATCCTGACGTGCACCGGCGATCTATCGCGCAATCGCCGCGTTGGGCTGGCGCTGGCCCAGAATAAATCCTTGCCGCAGATTCTCGAAGAACTCGGCCATGTCGCCGAAGGCGTTTATACGGCGCGCGAGGTTGATCGTTTGTCGAGCCAACTCAACGTCGATATGCCGATCAGCGCCGCCGTGGCGGCTGTGCTGGATGGGCGTTTGAATGCCGCGCAGGCGGTCGAGCAGCTCATGGCGCGCGATCCGAAAGAAGAATTGGCCTAACTGGCCCCTGCGAAGCCGGCCTGGCGCCAGGCTTCGAAAACCGTGACGGCGGCGGCGTTGGAGAGGTTGAGGCTGCGCTGCCCGGCCTGCATCGGCAGGCGGAGTCGCCGTTCCAGCGGAAACTCGGCGAGCACGTCTGGCGGCAAGCCGCTCGTTTCGCGACCAAAGACAAACACATCGTTTTCCTGCAAGGCTGCGTCGAAGGGACTGCCCGTGCCCTTGGTCGTCATGGCGAACAGGCGTCGCCCGGCCAGTGCCGCCTTGCATGCATCCCAGTCGGCGTGGCGTACGACGCGGGCGTATTCGTGATAATCCAGGCCGGCCCGGCGCAAACCCTTGTCGGTAATGTCGAAGCCGAGTGGCTCGACCAGATGCAGTTCGGCCCCGGTGTTGGCGCACAGGCGAATGATGTTGCCCGTGTTGGGCGGAATTTCGGGCTGGTAGAGAACGACGGCAAACACGCGACGGCTTTCGAACGGTGAAGGGGGCGAATTAGAGCATGGATTCAGTGCCGTAGCGCACGGGCGATGACGGCGACAGTGACCTCGGTGGCGCCATGCAGTTTGAGGACGCGGGCGCACTCGTTGGCCGTGGCGCCGGTGGTCATCACGTCGTCGATCAGCAGCAGGCGCTGGCCGGTGAGGTCGCGCCGGCATTCGAAGGCACCCCGTACATTTTTGTGGCGTTCCTTGTGCGGCATGCTGGCTTGAGGTGGTGTTACCCGCGTGCGCAGGACGTTTCCACGGTCAACCGGAATTTTTGTCCAAAATTGAAATGCCCTGGCGATCTCGGCGGACTGGTTGAAGCCTCTTTCCTGCAGGCGTTCGCTATGTAAGGGCAGGGGAACGATGCAATCGAAGGCCTCAGCTCCGGTCAGTTCGGCCAGCTTTTGCCCGGCCCAGCCGGCCACCGCCAGTTGGTGCCCGTACTTGAGTGCATGAACGATGCGATCGACCGGAAAGTCGTAGCGAAAAAGGGCGATGGTTCGTGCGAAGTGCGGTGTCTCGCGCAGGCAGGCGCCGCAGCGCTCACCGTGTGTTGTCGGGTCGGCGCAGATGGGGCACAAGGCTTTGGGCAGCGCGGGAAGATCGTTGGTGCATGGCGGGCAGAGCAGGCCTCCCTGGCTGTCGGCGCCACAGAGCAGGCAGCTTCCCGGCAGGCTGGCGTTGAGGATTTTCCGGCCAAGGCGCTTGAGCTCATCGGGCTGGGGTAAAATTGACAGCCAGCCGGAGTGTCCGTGATAATCCATAATTACCGATGCGCTTCGTATCTGATTTTTATAGCATTTTTCACGCAAGGCCTTTCATGCAAGCTAGCTCTGTCGCCGCCGTTTCGTCTGTTTCCCAGTCCGCTCCCGTCCACATCTGGTCGGTTGCTGAAGTACTCGCGCTCTATGAGTTGCCGCTGATGGATCTGATCTGGCGCGCCCAGGGCGTGCACCGTGAAAATTTCGATCCGAATGCCATTCAACGCTCGACGCTGCTTTCGGTCAAGACCGGCGGCTGTTCGGAAGATTGCAGCTACTGCTCGCAGTCGGCCCGCTACGACACCGATACCGAACGCGAACGCCTGATGCCGCTCAACGAAGTCGTCGCCGCCGCCCAGGCCGCCAAGGCCAAGGGCGCCTCGCGCTTCTGCATGGGCGCCGCCTGGAAGGGGCCGAAGGACAACGATCTCGATCGCGTGCTCGACATGGTGCGGGAAGTGAAGGCGCTCGGTATGCAGACCTGCGTGACCCTTGGCATGCTCAAGGATGGCCAGGCGGAAAAGCTCAAGGAAGCTGGCCTCGACTACTACAACCACAATCTTGATACCGACAAGGAGTTCTACGGTCAGGTCATCAAGACGCACACCCAGGACGACCGCCTCGATACCCTCGAGCAGGTCCGCGATGCCGGCATCAACGTCTGTTCCGGCGGCATCATTGGCATGGGTGAGTCGCGCAAGAATCGCGCGGGTCTGCTTGTTCAGCTGGCCAACCTGCCCAAGGCGCCGGAATCCGTGCCGATCAACAACCTCGTGCCGATTCCCGGCACGCCGCTGGCCGACAAGGATCGCCTCGACCCGTTCGAGTTTGTGCGCACCATCGCCGCGGCCCGCATCATGATGCCGACCTCCTGGGTGCGCCTGTCGGCCGGTCGTCAGGAAATGAGCGACGAACTGCAGGCCCTGTGCTTCCTGGCTGGTGCCAATTCGATGTTCTATGGCGATTTCCTGCTGACTACCGGCAATCCCGATATCGAGCGCGACGACGCATTGTTTGCCCGTCTGGGCGTCAAGGCGATTTGAGTCCAGCCAGCCCAGATTCAGGTTTCGTCGACCGGCAACAAGTCGGCCGACGCTTTTCCCGAGTCGCCGCAACTTATGGCGAAGGCGATTTTTTCGCCCGCGAAATCGATCGTCGGATGCAGGAGCGGCTCGATTTCGTCAAGGTCGAGCCGAAGCGGATTCTCGACCTCGGTTGCAGTCGTGGCGGGAGCTTTCCCAGTCTGTCCGCCCGCTATCCCGAGGCTGAGCTGATCGGGCTGGATGTGGCGCCAGCCATGTTGTCTGCGGGGCGAACACCGCGTCCCGGCTGGCAACGCTGGCTCGGCATCGGCAAGAACGCCGAGCCGCTTCGCCTCGCTGCCGACGCAGCCAATTTGCCCCTGAAATCGCGGTCGACCGCAATCGTCTGGTCCAACCTGCTGTTGCACTGGCTGGACGATCCGATTCCAGCGTTGGCCGAGGCGCATCGCGTGCTTGAAGTTGGCGGCCTGCTCATGTTCTCGACCCTCGGCCCCGATACGCTCAAGGAACTGCGCTCGGCTTTCGCCGACGGCTACGCCCACACCCAGCGCTTTGCCGACATGCATGATCTTGGCGACATGCTGGTCGGCTGTGGTTTTGCCGACCCGGTCATGGACATGGAAGTCATCACCCTGACCTACGACGATCTGGATGCCATGTTCGCCGAACTGCGCGCCGCCGGCTCATCCTGCGCCATGAAAGCCCGCCGCCATGGAATGACCGGACGCAAGTCGTGGGAAAGCGGCAAGGCAGCCTATGAAGCCATGCGCAAGGATGGCCGCCTACCGGCGACCTTCGAGGTCATCTACGGCCATGCCTGGAAGGCTGAGCCCAAGAAAACACCCGATGGCCGCGCCATCGTTCGCTTCGACCTGCCGCGCAAGGGCTGAGCGGCATTTCGATTTTGGCCGTTTTTTCCGGTTGACCGTGGAAGAGCACTGCGTAGTCAGTTCGGCTTCTGTTTGAAGAATTTCAATGGTTTGACGGCCGCGCTCTGCGGCACCGGGATCGCCTTGCGCTTGCGCTCACGAATCCGCCAGCCCAGCAGGATGGCGACCGCCACCGAGTAGCCCAGTGGCCAGAGTAGCGCGGTAGCCTTGACCAGCCAGAAGTAATGCACGCAGGCGAGAATGCTGATCAGATAGATATTGCGGTGCAGTTCCTGCCACTTCCGCCCACCCAGCTTGCGAATGGCCCAGTTGTTGGAGCTTGCGGCAAGCGGGAGCAGCAGCAGGAAAGCGGTAAAGCCGACGGTTACGAAGGGACGCTTGAAAATATCCTTGGCGATGTCGTTGATCACGAAGTCATGGTCGAAACCGATGAAACTCAGGAAGTGCAGCGTCGCGTAGAAAAAACAGAATAGCCCCAGCATGCGCCGTAGCCGGGTCAGCCAGTGCATTTGCGTCATCGCCCGCAGTGGCGTTACACACAAGGTGATGAGCAGCAGATTGAAGGTCCAGGTGCCCGTCCAGCGCTGGACGAATTCGACGGGGTTGGGGCCGAAATCGCCCGTGTAGGCAGCCCACAGCAGGCGCATGGCAGGTAGCAGGCAGAGCGCGAAAAGGGCGAGCTTGATCCTGCCAAGCTGGCGGTTGTCCGGGTTGAAGCTCATGTCAGAAATTCTTTCGTAAATCCATGCCGGCATACAGCCCGGCGACCTGGTCGGCGTAGCCGTTGAAGGGCAGTGTCTTGCGTTTGAGAAATTCGCCAAGGCGGCGTTCGTTGGCCTGGCTCCAGCGCCGGTGAGGGACATCCGGATTGACGTTGGAGTAGAAGCCGTATTCGTCCGGACCGGCTTTCATCCACGCCGTTTGTGGCTGTTTCTCGACGAAGCGGATGCGAACGATGGATTTTGCGCCCTTGAATCCATATTTCCAAGGCACGATGAGGCGAAGCGGGGCTCCATTCTGTTTCGGCATCACTTCGCCGTACATGCCAAGCGCCAGAAGCGTTAGTGGATGTCGTGCTTCATCGAGCCGGAGCGCTTCGACATAAGGCCAGTCGAGTAGCGGAATGCGCACGTAGGGCATTTGTTCCGGGTCGGCCAGGCTCCAGAATTCGACGAACCTGGCGTTACCGGTCGGCTCGACCCGTTTGAGCAGTTCGCTGAACGAAAAACCGGCCCAGGGAACAACCGCGCTCCAGCCCTCGACGCAGCGCATCCGGTAAATACGCTCTTCCAGTGGCGCCCACTTGAGGATGTCTTCGATAGCGAAGGTTTTTGCGGTCTTGACTTCACCGTCGACGGTTAGCATCCATGGCTGAGTACGCAGGCGGTGCGCATTTTTTGCCGGGCTGTCCTTGTCCGGGCCGAATTCGTAGAAGTTGCCGTAAGTCGTCATCGACTGGTAAGGCGTCAGCTTGTCGTCGCGCGTCGAGAACGGGCTCGTGAGAAGTCCCTCGAAACGGCTGCTGCCGCTACGGGTTTCTGCACCATGGGCCAAGCCCAGGCTGGCCGCGCCAAGGCCCAGGGCCAGCGTGCGAACGAAGTCGCGGCGACCGGCATAGACCTGCGGGTCAGTTATTTCGGAACTTGGTATTTCCGGGGGGGGGCGAATCAGCATGATGGTTCCTGAGGGCTGGCATATCCATTAGTCGGCGTTCTTCCGGAATCCTTACAGCGGATGTCCGGTGCGATGAATTTCAGACTGTCAGGAGGCCCGCAGGTTCAGGCAGAAAGCGCGGCGCGCAAGTCGATGATGTCTTCCTCGGCACTCTTGAGGAGATCGGCGTAGCGAACGCGGTCCCCTTCGCGTCTGGCCTCTTCCTCGGCGTCGATCGCGCCGTGTTGCCACGGCAGATGGCTGCCGGCCAGTTCGATGGCAAAGAAAAGAATATCGCTGATGGTGCAGGGCGTTTCTACACGGCTCAAATGACTCTGGTCGCGCACCGCATCCGTAATCGCCGCAGGCAGCCCCAGGATGTGCAGCAGGCTCTCGCCTATCCCTTCGTGCCAGCCGGCCAGCAGTTCGATCATTGCAGACTCATCGTTGCGGTATTCCGGGTACTCTGCCGCACGAAACAGCAGGTAGAAAACCCCGATGTTATGAACCAGTCCGGTCAACATCGCATTTTCCGGCGGAACGCGGCCGAGGTTGCGCGCCAGTACGCGGGCGATTGCGGCAACCTGCATGGAGTGTTCCCAGGTTTGCCGGGCGATATGGTCGTAGGCCGCGAGATTCTTGGATCTCAGCATCTGATCCATGGCAACGGCCAGCGAGGTCGTGCGGACGATGTCGAAGCCCAGTCGCCTGATGACCGCGTTGAGGTTGGAAACCTCCTCGCCTGAAGGATTGTAGGCAACCGAGTTGGCTAGTCGCAAAAGCTTGCTGGAGATCAGCGGCTCTATGCTGATGGCCTGAACCACTTGCTCCGTAGTGGCAAACGGATCCTTGAGCGCGTTACGGACAAGAATGGCCGCATCCAGGCAAGTCGGGAAATTGACATCGCCCGACAGGTCGCGGGCGATGTCTTCAAGAATGCGAAAATGGATACTGCTTCCGCTGGCCATTTCAACTGGCGATGTAGTGTTCCAGCTGGGCGATCAGGAATTGCTGGTCGCAGATCGTTTCCTTGACCAGGTCTCCGATGGAAATAATGCCGAGCACGTTTCCGGAATCGTCCAGAACGGGTAGGTGGCGGAAGTGCTTTTCAGTCATCAGCGCCATGCACTCGTCAAGGGAGACGTTCGGGGTCACGTAGGCAACCTTCTCGCTCATGATTTCCTTGACCAGGGTTTCCTTGGACGTCTTGCCGTGCAGGATGATTTTACGGGCGTAGTCGCGTTCCGAAAAAATGCCGACCAGTTGCTCTCCGTCCAGAACAAGTACAGCGCCAACCTCATGTTTGGCCATTACGGTGAGCGCGTGAAAAACGGTGTCGCTTGGGGCGACGACTGCCAGTGGACGACTGCGACCGGCGAGAAGCTGTTTGAGCGTCTTCATGTTTTGTCTCTCCTACTCCGTTGGGCTATTGTGCGTTCAGTCTAGTCGCGTCGACGTAGGCTGCCAAGCGTCAGAAAAACAAAAAAGGCAGCCGAAGCTGCCTTTTTTCTCGATGCTCTGCTAATTAGCGCAGGCCTGCGGCGTATTCGGCGACAGCCTTAATTTCGGCGTCGGACAGCTTGGCAGCGATCATGCGCATCATCTTTTCCGGATCGTTGGCGCGTTCCTCGACACGGAAAGCCTTCAACTGGGCTTCGGTGTATTCCTGGAACTGGCCAGCCAGCCGCGGGTATTGGGCCGGCAGGCCGGCACCGGCCGGGCCGTGGCAGCCAGCGCAGGCCGGAACGCCTTTCTTGAAGTCACCCTGACGCCAGATTTTCTGGCCCAGCGCGATCTGCTTTTCATCCTTGGCGGCGGCCGGCTTCTGTTTCTGGCTGGCGAACCAGGCGGCGACGTTCTTGATGTCGTCGTCGGAAAGCGGAGCAGCCATGCCGGCCATGATCGGGTTGTTGCGCACGGGCGGTTTGTCGCCGACGGGCTTGAAATTCTTCAGTTGCTTGACGATGTATTCTTCGACCTGGCCAGCCAGATTCGGATTGGCCGAAGCCGGGCTGTTGCCATCGGCGCCATGACAGGCGACACAGATGGATTCGGCGATAGCCTTGCCCTTGGCAGGGTCAGCCTTGGCGTGAGCTTCTTCGGAAGCGTGGGTGACGAAACTGGTGGCGAAAAGGATTGCCAGTGCCGCGGTACGGATCATTTCGAACTCCTAGTGCGCGTTTATGGGCGCTTTGGCCGGAACGGAGGTTACAAACCTGTTATTCTATATCAGTTCGCCGCCCTCTTGGCGGGTCTTCCGAGTTTTTTATGCCTCTGTTCCAACAGGCGGTTTTTTTGACAACCGTCGCCAATCTCCGTGATTTACCGCAGGATTCTGTCCGCGAAGTGGCCTTTGCCGGTCGTTCCAATGCCGGGAAATCGTCAACCATCAACACCCTGGCGGGGCGTGTCCGTCTGGCGTATGTCAGCAAAACACCCGGTCGCACCCAGCATTTGAATTATTTCACGCTGGCTGACGGCAAATATTTTGTCGACCTGCCTGGCTACGGGTACGCCAAGGCGCCCGAGGCGATCCGCTCGCAGTGGGAAGGGCTGATCGGTCCTTACCTGAGCAAGCGGGATCAACTGGCCGGGCTGGTTGTTATCATGGACATCCGTCGGCCAATGACTGACCTCGATTTGCGCCTGATTGACTGGTTTCGACCAACCGGGCGGCCGATCCACATTCTGCTTTCCAAGGCCGACAAGCTGAGCCGGCAGGAGCAGACCAAGGCGCTGCGCTCGGTCAAGGCCGAGGTGGCAACTTGGGGCGATGCGGAGCTCTATTCGGTGCAACTCTTTTCCAGCTTGAAAAAGACCGGTGTGGAAGAGGCTGAGGCCGTTCTCGCCAACTGGCTGGATGTCGAAATCAAGCCGAAAGAAAACAAAGGGCCCCCGGATAAGGGGGGTCCGGGGGCCAAAAAGCCTTAACTAGGGTCAAGGCTCCCGCTCAGGGAGGTGAAGCGGGAGACAGCGCGTGCCATCTGCGGACTATGACGCGCGTAAAGGTGTGAAGTTCCGCGCTGAACGAAAATTTTTCTGTTTTGAATTGACTGAGGTTGAAGCATGGCTGTTGTGAGCGGTGGTTTTCCCGGTACCCGGATGCGCCGGATGCGGCGTGATGAATTTTCCCGTCGTTTGATGCGAGAGTCGGTGCTGACGCCCGATGATTTTATTTACCCTGTTTTCGTGCTGGAAGGTGAAGGGCGCATCGAAAAGGTGTCGTCCATGCCTGGCGTCGAGCGCCAGTCGCTGGATGTATTGCTGAAGACGGCGGAGCGCGCTGTAAAACTTGGTATCCCGGCTTTGGCTCTGTTTCCGGTGATCGATTCTTCGCTGAAGTCACTTGGTGCAGAAGAGGCGTACAACCCCAACGGCTTGGTGCCGCGCGTGATCAAGGCGCTCAAGCGCGAATTTCCGAATCTTGGGGTGATTACCGATGTGGCGCTCGACCCCTATACCAGCCACGGCCAGGACGGTTTGATCGATGAGACCGGATATGTGCTCAATGACGAGACGCTGGAAGTGCTGGCCAGGCAGGCTCTTTGCCATGCCGAGGCGGGTGCCGATGTTGTCGCGCCATCGGACATGATGGATGGCCGTATCGCCCGTATTCGGGCCGAGTTGGAAGGTGCCGGGCAGATTTACACGCGCATTCTGGCTTACTCGGCCAAGTACGCATCGGCCTTCTACGGTCCTTTCCGCGATGCGGTCGGCTCGGCTGGCAATCTGGGCAAGGGCAACAAATACACCTATCAGATGGACCCGGCGAATACCGACGAAGCCCTGCGTGAAGTGGCGCTCGACCTCGAAGAGGGCGCCGACATGGTCATGGTCAAGCCCGGCATGCCGTATCTGGATATCGTGCGGCGCGTCAAGGACGAGTTCAAGGTGCCGACCTATGCCTATCAGGTCAGCGGTGAGTACGCGATGCTCAAGGCGGCAGCACAGAACGGCTGGCTGGACGAGAAGGCCTGCGTGCTGGAGAGCCTGCTCGCCTTCAAGCGGGCCGGGGCCGACGGGATCCTGACTTATTTCGCACTCGATGCAGCGGAGTATCTGAAGGGCTGAAAGCGGATTCAGGATGGAAAAATGGCGGCCTAGGCCGCCATTTTTTTTCAGGCGCCAGGCGCACCGGACTGGGAGAGACAGGCGAAATAGAGCATTGGCCACTGCTGCGGCCATTGGGTGAGCGGTTCGCGCGTGAAGCCGCTGCGCGCGTACTGTTCCCAGCGGCCGACGACATAGCAGCGCAGCAAGTTGGCGAGGGCGCCAAAGTCGGCGTCCGGCTTGAGGTTTTCCTGCGTGGCAGCGATGCGCAGGGCCAGTTTCAGGGCAGCTTCGACTTTGTCGAGCAGCGTATTGATACGGATTTGCAGTCGCTCGTTTTCATTGACTAGAGCATCGCCGATCAGGACGCGAGTCATGCCGCGATTGCGCTGGGCAAAACGCAGTAGCAGGCCAATGATCAACTCGACTTGTTTGAAGCCCTCGTTTTCCTCGGTGGTGATCTGGTTGATGACACTGAACAGGCTTTGCTCGATGAACTCGATCAGTCCTTCGAACATCTGGGCCTTGCTGGCGAAATGGCGGTAGAGCGCCGCTTCGGAACATGCCAGCTTGGCGGCCAGGGCAGCGGTGGTGATCTTTTCCCCTTTCGGGGTTTCCAGCATTTCGGCCAGCGTCTGCAGGATTTGCAGGCGCCGTTCGCCCGGTTTTGTCGCCATGATTTCCCCCTCCTCAGTTTTTGTTTTTGGCCAAAATTTCCAGTCGACCGTGGCATCTTGATAATTGTGTTGCCGAACGGATTTTAACGTCAACAAAAGGCGACTGGCGTGAGCCAGCACTTACCCACACGGTTTTCATTCCGAGCTTTTTGGCGGTGACCAGGTTGGCCAGGCTGTCCTCGATCATGATGCAGCGACGCGGATCGAGATGCTCGGCGCGGAGCAGGGTGCGGAACCCAGCCAGCATGGGTTTGGGTTGAAACTTCAGGTTTTCGACCGTATAGACGGCATCAAAACAGCGGCCGAGCCCGGTGAGTTCAAGAATGGCCTCTGTGTAATGCCGTGGTGCGTTGGAGAAAATGATCTTCCGGCCGGGGAGTCGGCGCAGTGTGTGGATCAGCGGCTTTTCGAAGACAAGCATGCGCTCCAGATCCGGAAACTGGTGCGTCTCGCGCAGGAAATGGCGCGGGTCGGTGCCGTGGTGGCGCATCAGGCCAAGCAGCGTGGCGCCGTAGCGTACCCAGTACTCCTGCCGGATGCGAGTTGCTTCGTGCTCGCTGACGCCGAGGTGGCGTTCGATGTATTCGCACATCGAACGGTTGATGTGGGGAAAAATGTGCGGCGTCGCGTTGTGCAGCGTGTTGTCGAGGTCGAACAGCCAGACCAGATTTTTCATCACGAATCCTTTGGCGCAACGGAAAAAGCCCGCTGGCGCGGGCTTTTCGGTGGGCAATCAAGCATCAGTGCGACTTGATCATGGTGCCGACACCATGGTCGGTCAGGATCTCCAGCAGTAGCGCGTGTTCGACGCGGCCGTCGATGATATGGACGCCCTTGACGCCATTGCGGGCGGCATCGAGCGCCGAACCGATCTTCGGTAGCATGCCGCCGGACAGCGTGCCATCCGCAACCATGTCGTCGATCTGCTTGGGCGTGATGCCGGTGATGAGCTCGCCCTTCTGGTCGAGCACGCCTGGGGTGTTGGTGAGCAGCACCAGTTTTTCGGCCTTGAGGACTTCGGCGATCTTGCCGGCGACGACATCGGCGTTGATGTTGTAGGTTTCACCATTTTCGCCGACACCGATCGGGGCGATAACGGGGATGAAGGCGCCCTTGTCGAGGTGGTCGATCAGCGACGGGTCGATCTTGGTGATTTCGCCCACCTGGCCGACGTCAATGAGGTCGCCAGGGTTGTCCTTATTCTCCAGCATCAGCTTCTTGGCGCGGATGCAGTTGCCGTCCTTGCCGGTCAGGCCGACGGCCTTGCCGCCGTGCTGGTTGATCAGGTTGACGATGTCCTTGTTGACTTGGCCGCCGAGCACCATTTCGACGACTTCCATCGTTTCGGCATCGGTCACGCGCATGCCCTGGATGAATTCCCCCTTCTTGCCGACGCGGGTGAGCAGGTTCTCGATCTGCGGTCCGCCGCCGTGAACGACGACGATATTGAAACCTATCAACTCCAGCAGCACGACGTCGCGCGCAAAGCAGCTTTTCAGGTGCTCGTCTGTCATCGCGTTGCCGCCGTATTTGACGACGATGGTCTTGCCGTGGAAACGTTTGATGTAGGGAAGGGCTTCGGCCAGGACGGCGGCCTTGGTGCCGGGAGAGAGGTCTTCGATGCTCATGGCGGGCTCCTAATGGAATCGCCGCGGATTGTACAAAGAAAAAGGCCGGAACGGGGTCCGGCCTTATGTGAGCGGAAGAGGATCAGACGATGCTTAAGCGCTTGCTCGTCGTTTCGGTTCGCTTTGGCAAGGTCAGTTCAAGCACGCCATCGTTGAATTTGGCGATAGCCTTGCCGTCGTCAATTTCTTGTCCCAACTGGAAGGAGCGGGAAACCTTGCCGAAATAGCGCTCTGAACGAAGTATGCGCTCACCTTCCTTGGTTTCCTTCTCTTGTTTGACTTCGGCGCTGATCGATACCTGGTTGCCATCGACCACGACATGAATGTCTTCCTTCTTGACGCCCGGCAGATCGGCATGGATAAGGTAGCTGTCGCCCTGTTCCTTGACGTCCATCTTGATGGATGGCGGCTGAGCCGGGGCGCCATCATAGTCCACTGGGCGTACGAAAAAGCCGCGGAACAGGTCGTCGAATGGGTCGATTCGGGTGATGTTTGCCATGGTTTTTCTCCTTGGTGAATGAAGCTTTCATGGACCAAATATAGGAGAGGTTTTGGCAGTTTCAAGTGCCGGCGGGGTACATTTCAGGCAGCATGAGAATGGCATCCCGATTGCTCCAGGAGAAGCAGCGCTCAGCAGCTTCGCGCCAAGGCAACCATTGCCAGTCACGATGTTCATCAGGGGCGGTGACGATGGATGGTCGATTTGCCAACTGCAGGCTGAATACATGTTCTACGTTATGCGTGACCCCGGGGGCGTAGCGGTGTCGCCATTCGGCGAAGATTTCGAAGTTGTTGCTCAACTGCCAGTCAATCAAATGACCATTGGTCGAGTCGATCCCGGTTTCTTCGAGAACTTCGCGGCGCGCGGTGTCCACCAGAGTCTCGCTGCCTTCGCGGCTACCCGTCACTGATTGCCAGAATCCAGGGTGGGCTGATCTTTCCAGCAGGAGTACGTCGAGGGCGGTGGTGTGAATGACGACCAGAACGGAAACTGGCTGTTTGTGGCCGCTGGTCATGCCTCGGCGAGCGTCGGAACGCCTCGAGCCGGGGCGTCGATCAGCACCCAGAACGGAGCATTGGTCTGGCGCCTGTCTTCGGCCGCCGCCTGCAAGACCTCGATCAAGGTGGCGAAATCGGCCGGCTGAGATGCGCGCAAGCGAGTTATGCCGTTGATGAACAGGACGTGACCTTTGGCGGGGTGCCAGTCAGCGTCGGTCAGGCAGTCAAAGAGCGCATCGAAATTGGCGCCATACCAATCCGGGAATCCTAGCGCGGTACCGAGTTGCAGCAATACATCCTGCGTTGACGCCTGCTTTGCGATGTCGGCCTTCAGTACGCACAAATTGGCATGGCGGGCAGCCGTCTCGATGGTGACCTGTTGTGTTGTTGCCAGGTGATAGACGCCGGAGGCGCTGGCATTTTTCAGCAGGTTATCGCTCATGAATAGATTCCGATTCCACAATTTGCCGAAAGGTCCGGTAATGATCGTCGGTGTAATAGTAGCTGTTGTCGCGACCGGCAATGATCCTGCGAGGCCCGCGATCCTTGCGCCATGGCGTTTTCACCGTGTATTCGCGATAGTGGCCACGTGGATGTAGCGGCAAACGTTTCTCAAAATTGCCAAATACGATGCCATCCCGTTCATAAGGAAACGGGCCTCCAGCCTTGATCAGGACTAGGGTCTGCCGGGCTTCAGCGGGTAAATTCGCTGCAAGTATCGTATCGGCTGCGGGTTCGCGTCCAAAGCTGAAAGCAAACGCACTCCCGATCGCCAGCCAGGCGACGATCAGGAGGCGCAGGCAAGTTTGCATCTGCGCTTAGCTCGGGCTGACTTCGACTTGCGTTTCAACCTTTTGGCGCAGGCGGATGTGCAGTTCGCGCAGCTGCTTTTCGTCGACACCTGATGGAGCATCAGTGAGCAAACACTGGGCGCGCTGAGTCTTCGGGAACGCTATGACGTCGCGGATCGATTCGGCACCAGTCATCATCGTAACAATGCGATCAAGCCCGAAAGCCAGGCCGCCGTGGGGGGGGGCGCCGTATTTCAACGCATCAAGCAGGAAACCGAACTTGGCCTGCTGCTCCTCGGGGCCGATGTTGAGGGCGGAGAAGACTTTTTCCTGAACGTCGGAGCGGTGGATGCGAACTGAGCCACCACCCAGCTCCCAGCCGTTCAGCGCAAGGTCATAGGCCTTGGCCAAGCACTTGCCCGGATCACTGAGCAGCAAGTCTAGATGCTCGTCCTTCGGACTGGTGAACGGATGGTGACAGGCCGACCAACGCTTGTTTTCTTCGTCGTATTCAAACATCGGGAAGTCGATGACCCACAGCGGGGCCCACTTGGCGCCGGTGACGAAGCCCTTTTCGTGACCGATCTTTATGCGCAGCGCGCCAAGGGCGTCATTGACGATCTTGGCCTTGTCGGCGCCGAAGAAAATAAGGTCACCCGACTGCGCACCTGTGCGTTCGATGACTGCCTTAAGCGACGCTTCCGTGAGATTCTTGACGATAGGCGACTGGAGGCCGGTTTCGTTGATCTGGGTAACATCGTTGACCTTGATGTAAGCCAGGCCGCGGGCGCCGTAGATGCCGACAAATTGAGTGTAGGCATCAATCTCGCCGCGAGTCAGCGTGGCGCCGCCAGGAATGCGCATGGCTGCAATGCGGCCACCTTCGCTGTTGGCAACGCCGGCGAAGACCTTGAAGGCGACGTCCTTGAAGGCATCGGTAACTTCGGTTAGTTCGAGCGTGACGCGCAGGTCCGGCTTGTCGGAGCCGAAACGGTGCATGGCTTCGGCATAGGTCATGCGCGGGAATTCCGGAAGCTCAACGTCGATCGCTTCCTTGAAGACGGTACGGATCAGCTTTTCCGTCAGCGCCATGATCTCGGCCTCGCTCATGAACGAGGTTTCGATATCGACCTGAGTGAATTCAGGCTGACGGTCGGCGCGCAGATCTTCATCACGGAAGCATTTGACGATCTGGTAGTAACGGTCGTAACCGGCGACCATCAGCAACTGCTTGAATAGCTGAGGAGACTGCGGCAGGGCGAAAAACTGCCCGGGGTGGACTCGTGACGGCACAAGGTAATCACGGGCGCCTTCGGGCGTCGATTTGGTCAACATCGGTGTTTCAATATCAATGAAGCCGTTGTCATCTAGGAAGCGACGGAAGGCACGGGACGTCTTGTAGCGCAGCATCAGGTTATTTTGCATTTGCGGACGGCGCAGATCGATGACGCGATGCAACAGGCGAACGTTCTCGGAGAGGTTGTCCTCATCAAGCTGGAACGGAGGCGTGACGGATGGGTTCAACACCTCGATCTCGTGGCAGAGGATTTCGATTTCGCCGGATGCCAGGTTGGCATTGGTCGTGCCGGCCGGGCGTGGACGAACCTTGCCGGTGATCTTCAGACAAAACTCGTTGCGGACCGATTCGGCGATAGCGAACGTAGCTGCACGATCAGGATCGCAAACTACCTGAGCCAAACCTTCGCGATCGCGCAGGTCGATGAAGATAACGCCGCCGTGGTCGCGTCGACGATGGGCCCAGCCGCACAGGGTGACGATTTGCCCGTCGAGGGTGGCATTGAGTTGTCCGCAATAATGGGTACGCATGAAACTTTCCGGTTGATTCAGGTGTTGGTAATGACACGAGGGTGTGGCTGGGGAGCCACGACCCCCATCGAAATGATGTATTTAAGTGCTTCGTCGACAGTCATCTCGAGTTCGATGACATCTTTGGCCGGAAGCATCAGGAAGAAACCCGAGGTTGGGTTCGGTGTGGTCGGAATGTAAACGCTGACATGCTCGCCATCGAGATGGTTCACGATATCTCCGCCAGGGCTTCCGGTCTGGAACGCGATGGTCCAGCTACCTTGGTGTGGGTAGTGAATCAGCAGAGCCTTGCGAAACGCATTACCGTTCGGAGAGAAAAGCGTGTCGGAAACCTGCTTGACGCTATGGTAAACCGAGTTGACAACCGGAATGCGGGCCAGGATTTTTTCCGACCAGACCACGAGTTTCTGGCCTATGAAATTGGTGGCCAGAAGGCCCGTCAGCAAAATCATGGCCAGCGTCAATACGGCCCCCGCGCCCGGGATGGCAAATCCGACCAAGTGCTGCGGGTGCATGCCCTCGGGTAGCAGGCGTAAGGACTGATCGAGGGTGCTGACGATCATCGACAGCACCCATCCGGTGATAACGAGCGGGACCCATATCAACAGCCCCGTGATGAAATAGCGTTTGATTAGTTGGCCACGCACGACGAACAGCTTCCTTCCCCGGTCTGGCATGGGGGCGCGGCTTCTGTCTTCTTGCTGCCACCCTTGAAGTCGGTGGCGTACCAGCCATTGCCCTTGAGCTGAAAGCCGGCGGCAGAAAGTAGCTTGCTGTAGCTTTCCTTGCTGCATTCCGGGCAAATTGTGAGCACAGGATCGCTCATTTTCTGCAGATGTTCTTTCTGGAAGCCGCAGGAGTCACAGCGATATTCGTAAATCGGCATGGGAGTCCTCCAAAACCTTGAATTATAACCGAGAGTCTGAGTTGGCTATATCGGGGTGAGGGCGGCTTTTTTCAAGAGATCAACCCAAGGTAACTGTGTGTGATCGCATCGCCCCAGAAAAGGGCGATGCCACCAGCCGCTGCAAGGTAAGGTCCGAATGGAATCGGGACGTTGCGCCCATGCCGGGTTGCAATGATCAGCGTTATGCCGACAATGGCACCAACAACCGACGAGAGCAGGATAATCGCGGGAAGCATTTGCCACCCCAGCCATGCGCCGAGTGCGGCAAGAAGCTTGAAGTCTCCATAACCCATCCCTTCCTTCCCGGTTGCCAGCTTGAATAGCCAGAATACGCTCCACAAGGCTAGATAGCCGAGCATGGCGCCGGTAACGGCTGAAGGGAGATCGGAATAGGTACCCCACAGATTTATGCCGAGTCCCAGCCACAGCAACGGTAAGGTGATCGAGTCCGGCAATAGCTGCGTGTCCAAGTCAATGGCGGCGAGTGCGATCAGCGCCCAGACCAAAACAAGCGCACCAGCCGCTTGAAGTGTTGGGCCGAAATGCCAGGCAACATAGGCTGACAGGAGTCCTGTAAGAGCTTCGACTATCGGATAGCGAGATGAAATGGGCGCATGGCATGCTGAGCATTTCCCCTTAAGGATCAACAGGTAACTTAGTAATGGAATATTCTCAATGGCCGTGATCTGATGGCCGCAGGTAGGGCAGTGTGAACGTGGCTTCGCGAGAGATAATGGTTCTGCTGTCGACGCCACCTCTCCCCGCAATTCGGTGCATTGGGCGTGCCACTCCTGCTCCATTATTTTGGGCAGACGATGAATCACCACGTTGAGAAAACTGCCAATGCACAAACCGAGCAGCCCGGCCAAGACCGCTAGGCCACCCAGCGATTCGGGGAACATCAAACGACTGCTCCAATCTTGAATATTGGCAGGTACATCGCGACAACCATGCCGCCAATCAGCGTACCGAGGACGACCATGATAATGGGCTCCATTAGGCTGGACATGGCATCCACGGCGTCGTCAACTTCTGCTTCAAAGAAGTCGGCTACTTTGGACAGCATGGAATCCAGAGCTCCAGACTCTTCGCCGATGGATACCATTTGAATCACCATGTTGGGGAAAATATTCACGTTTTGCATCGCGGTAGTGAGGTTGATGCCTGTTGAAACCTCGCTCTGTATCTGTCTGGTTGCCACTTTGTACACGTGATTACCCGCAGCACCGCCAACAGACTCAAGGGATTCAACCAGAGGTACACCCGCAGCAAACATTGTGGCTAAGGTTCTGGTCCAGCGAGCAATTACAGACTTTCTGACGATGTCCCCAAAAATGGGCATGCGAAGGAGGAGGCGGTCCATGCTCATCTGTACTTTCTCAGAGCGCTTCCAGCTCTCTAAAAAGAAATACAGGCCGCCCCCGATAACGCCGAATATGGCCCACCAATAAGCAACAAAGAAGTCGGAAAGCGTGATGACAAACAAGGTTGGTGCAGGCAGATCAGCGCCAAAACTCTGAAAAACTTCTTTAAATGCCGGAATGACGAAAATCATGATTACGGCTGTAATAATGAAGGCGACAACTAAAACTGCAATTGGGTAAAAAAGCGCTGATTTAATCTTTCCTTTGATTGCTAAGATCTTTTCTTTATAGGTCGCAAGGCGGTCTAATAATGTATCCAGAATACCGGCTTGTTCTCCAGCTGCTACAAGATTGCAATACAGCGCATCAAAATACAGCGGAAATTTGCGAAAAGCCTGAGACAGCGAACTGCCTGTTTCCACGTCGGATTTGATATCCAAGAGCAACTTTCCAACGGCAGGGTTCGAATGACCGCGCCCGACAATATCGAAAGATTGCAATAGCGGCACGCCTGACTTCATCATCGTCGCCAATTGGCGTGTGAAAAGTGTGATGTCTTTTTCGGTGATCTTGCCGCCAGTATTGAAGCGGACCTTTTTGACTTTGGCATTGGTGATGCCCTGCCGGCGTAGCGTGGTTTGCACGACGGAGTCGCTGGCTGCGCGCATTTCGCCACGAACGGTCTTTCCATCCTTGTTCTTTCCTTCCCATAGGAAGGTACGTTCCTTGACTGCCGAGGCCTTAGATCTTGCGGCGGTAGCCATATCTTTTCCTTTTCATTAGGCGTTGGTAGTGCTTAAAACTTCATCAAGCGACGTCATGCCTTGTTTGACTTTCAGCAATCCGGATTCGCGCAGATTCTTTATGCCTTCAAGCTTTGCTTGTGCTTCCAGATCCAGCGCGGAGGCGCCGCTTAAGATCAGGCGCTGCATGGCTTCTGAGATCGGCATGACCTGATAGATACCGACTCGTCCCTTGTAGCCTGTGCCTTTACAGCGATCGCAACCACCTGGGCCATACAGTGTCCAAGAGCCATCGAGGTCGGACTCCATGTAGCCAGCGTCAAGAAGTGCCTGCTGCGGGACGGTGATTGCTTTTTTGCAGTTGCAGAGCCGGCGGGCCAGGCGTTGGGCGGTGATCAGGAGAACGCTGGAGGCAATGTTGAACATGGGGACGCCCATGTTCATCAGCCGGGTCAAGGTTTGTGGTGCGTCGTTGGTATGCAGTGTCGAAAGTACGAGGTGGCCGGTCTGCGCGGCCTTGATCGATATCTCGGCGGTTTCCAGGTCGCGGATTTCGCCGACCATGATGATGTCCGGATCCTGGCGCAGAAAGGCTTTCAATGCGACAGGGAAAGTCAGGCCGGCGCGATCGTCAACGTTAACCTGATTGACGCCAGGTAGATTGATTTCAGCAGGGTCTTCGGCCGTTGAAATATTTATGCCATCTTTATTTAGGATGTTGAGACAGGTATACAGTGACACGGTTTTACCAGAGCCGGTCGGCCCGGTTACCAGGATCATTCCATATGGCCTGCTGATGGCTTCCATCAGCACTGCTTTTTGTTCCGGTTCATAGCCGAGCGCCTCGATGCCCAGAGTTGCCGAGCTTGGGTCGAGAATCCGCATGACGATCTTTTCGCCTTGCAATGTCGGCAGGGTGCTGACCCGGAAATCGATTGCGCGGTTCTTGGAAAGAACTAGCCGCATGCGTCCATCCTGCGGGACTCGCTTTTCGGCAATGTTCAGTCGGGAAATGACCTTGATGCGCGAAGCGATCTTTTCCTTGATCGCCAGTGGCGGTGTGGCGACTTCGCGCAATATGCCATCGACGCGGAAGCGAATTCGATAGAACTTTTCGTAGGGCTCGAAATGAATGTCTGATGCCCCATCGTTGATGGCATCGAGCAGCATTTTTTGAATGAATTTGACGACCGGTGCATCATCGATTTCCTGCCCGGCCACTTCGTCGGCTTTGCCAGCCGCTTCCTCGTCGAGAAAGTCGAGATTGATGTCTTCGCTGGTAAAACTCTTCAGCGCATCTGCTGCCGATTCGGCATATTTGGCAACTAATGGTGCGAGTTTTGATTGCTCAACGACGATGGGGTCTACGGCAAGTCCGGTTTGAAAGCGGATTTCGTCGAGTGCGCGGAGATTGGTCGGGTCAGCAATGGCGACTGAAAGCCGGTTGCCGCGCTTGTTGAGCGGGATAACTTTGTGAGTGGCGATCAGTTTCCGGTCTATGGCATCTGACGGGATGTGTGCCTCGTCGAAGGAGGCAAGATCGAGTAGCGGATAGCCAAAGGTGTCGGCAACAAAACGAGCTATATCCAGCGCACCAGCTTTCTGGCTGGCGATGATCTGCTCTATCAGCGAAGTCTTGCTGTTGTGGGCTTGCGCCAGCAATTGTTCCGCCTCAGCCTCCTTGAGTTGCCCGGCCTGTACAAGCGCTCGTGCCAGGCCGCCTAGTGGAGGATTTTGAGGTGTTGCTGCCATTGATCAATATGAAATGCTGATTAGATCGGTTGATGATGCTACGCAGGCGTCCGTTTGTAAAGGACAGGTCGGGAACTAGGTGCTTTCGGGGCGGAAGATACGGACAGTTACGACACTTTTATCCTGGGTTTGCAGCACTTCAACGGGCACGCCGGCCAGTTTTATGCTCGTGCCGGACTCGGGGATGTCCTGGAAGTATTCGAGAATCAAACCATTGAGCGTTTTGGGGCCGTCTACTGGAAAATCGAGGCCGAGCATTCGGTTGAGGTCGCGCAAGGCGCGGGAGCCTTCAACGATGGCGTCGCCGCTCGTTGACCAGCCGAGTTCATGACTGAGCCCCGGCAACGAGGTGGTGAAGTCACCGACGAATTCTTCAATGATGTCTTCAAGCGTCAGCAGGCCAAGGATTTCACCGTATTCGTCGACAACGAAACCGATTCGCTGGCGGTTTTCCTGAAAAAAAGCGAGTTGCGAAAAGACCGGCGTGCCAGGGGCAATGTAATAAGGCGGCTGCAGCTGTTGCAGCAGCGCAGCTTCGTCAAAATCGGGATCGCCGAGGTTGGTTAGCAGGCGGCGAACCGGCAGGATGCCGATCAATTGGTCCAGCGATTCTCGACAGACCGGAAGCCGGCTGTGATGGCTGGTGGCGAGTTGGGAGCGGACGTCTTCCCGGGATTGATCGAGATCGAGAATCTCGATGTTGCCGCGGGGTGTCATGACATCCTCCACGGTAATGTTGTTCAGTTCGAACAGGCTGGAAAGAATTGTGTGGTGCTTTTTCGGCATCAAATGTGCAGATTCGAGCACGAGACTGCGCAATTCTTCAGGTGAGAGCTTGGCTTCTTCGTGCATGCCACCAGGGGCTAGGCGAATGGCTTTGAGCAAAGCCGTGACGAAGAGGTTGACGAACCAGATGATTGGAAACGCCAGGCGCAATAGAGGGGTTAATATATAGCTGAGCAGTGGCGCTAGGCGGTCGGCGTGTGTTGCGCAGATGACCTTGGGCGAAATTTCCGCAACGACGAGCAGAGCGAAGGTGATGCACAGGGTGCCTATTTCGAGGGCGTACTTGGATTCACCAAAAAGGGCGAGTGCGATGTAACCGGTCAGTGTTGCCGCCGCCGCGTTGAATAGCGTATTGCCAAGCAGTATCAGACCTAACAGTTTGTCGGTTTGTCCGAGCAGGGCGAGTGCTAGTTTGGCGCCACGATGGCCATTTTGGGCGGCGTGCCTCAAGCGGTAGCGGTTGGCCGCCATCATGGCGGTTTCGGAGCCTGAAAAAATACCGGACAGGATGAGAAGGACGAAAAGCCCTCCAAGCATTGCTGATAGCGGCAAATCAGTCATTGTGGGCGGTCAGGTTCGACCTAATATGACTTCGGCGACGAAGCGGCTGCCGACGTAAGCCAAAATTAGCAGTGCGAATCCAGCCAGCGTCCACCGAAGGGCTCGCTTGCCGCGCCAGCCCCAGGCATGGCGTCCGATCAAGAGTGTGGCGAAGATGCCCCAGGAGGCGAAGGCGAACAAGGTTTTGTGATCGACCGTCAATGGTTTGCCAAATAGCGCTTCGGAGAAGAAGACACCGCTGCCGACGGTCAGGGTGAGCAGGATGAAGCCGACGAGCAGCATCCGGAACAGCAGTTTTTCCATGGTCAGAAGCGGCGGCAGGCTGTTCAGGCTGCGTTTGAGCGAACGCTTGTGCAGGGCGTTTTCGGTAAAGCCCATGAAAATGGCGTGCAGGGCGGACAGGGTCAGCAGGCTGTAGGCCAGCATGGCGGCCAGGAAGTGCAGCTTGAAGCCGGTCGCACTGGCATGGGCGACCAGGTGAACATTAGGGAAGAAGACCGGAAGCGCGGTGCAGAGCGCAGCCAGCGGCAAGACCATGGGTTGCATGCCCTCCATGCGCGCC
Source organism: Azonexaceae bacterium (assembly GCA_013335535.1). GTDB lineage: Bacteria > Pseudomonadota > Gammaproteobacteria > Burkholderiales > Rhodocyclaceae > Azonexus. Next base: position 9,672 of record JAAXVL010000021.1, on the reverse strand, counting down.
ATGAAGCTTTCGAGCCAGTAGATCAGAACGGCGAGCCACATCATGAGCGACAGGGCGAAGCTGAACGAGAACCGCATGCCGATTTCGGCAAACAGGGCGTCATAGAGGCCGGCAGCGTGAATGAACAGCGCGGCGGCAATGGCCGTACGCTCCCAAGCTTGCATGGGGCAGGCGACGCACTGCTTTTCTCCTTCGCGCCAGCGGGTGTTCCAGAAATGGAAACCAAGTGCGGCATAAAGCAGGGCGGCGAGAATGTGCGGCAGAAGCTGAATTACAATATCAACCATCCATAGATTCTACTAGAAGCCCAAACGACATGCTCGATAACCTGACCAATCGCCTTGCTCGCGTCATGAAGACGCTGAAGGGCGAAGCTCGCCTGACTGAAACCAATATCGCCGACGCGCTACGTGAAGTGCGTATGGCGCTGCTCGAGGCCGACGTGGCCTTGCCGGTGGTCAAGGATTTTATTGCAGCGGTGAAGGAAAAGGCGGTCGGTGAGGCGGTCATCGGCTCGTTGAGCCCCGGGCAGGCGCTGATCGGTGTCGTGCATGCCGAGCTGACCAAGATCATGGGCGATGCCCATGAGGGTATCAACTTCAATACGCAGCCGCCGGCCATCGTGCTCATGGCCGGTCTGCAGGGCGCCGGCAAGACGACGACGGTCGGCAAGCTGGGCAAATTCCTCAAGGAGAATCACAAGAAGAAGGTACTGGTGGTTTCCTGTGACGTTTATCGTCCGGCGGCTATCGAGCAGTTGAAGTCGGTGGCCGGGCAGGCCGGGATCGATTTCTTCCCGTCGACCATCGGCGAGAAGCCGGAAGCGATTGCCCTGGCGGCGATTGATTGGGCCAAGCGTCATTACCACGATGTACTGCTCGTCGATACGGCCGGTCGTCTGGCCGTTGATGAAGAGATGATGGCTGAAATCAAGCGGCTACATGCGGCGATCAATCCGATCGAAACGCTGTTCGTCGTCGATGCCATGTTGGGTCAGGATGCGGTCAATACGGCCAAGTCGTTCAACGAGGCTTTGCCGCTGACCGGCGTCGTGCTGACGAAACTCGATGGCGATGCGCGCGGTGGTGCCGCGCTGTCGGTGCGGCACATTACTGGTAAACCGATCAAGTTCTCAGGTGTTGGCGAAAAGCTGTCGGGACTGGAGGCCTTCCATCCCGAGCGCATGGCGTCGCGTATCCTCGGCATGGGCGACGTGCTGTCGCTGATCGAAGATGCCAAGAAGGGTCTGGACGAGGAAAAGGCACTGGCCTTCGCCAAGAAGCTGAAATCCGGCAAGGGCTTCGACCTCAACGACTTCAAGGAACAGATCGCCCAGATGCGCAACATGGGCGGCCTGACCGCGATGATGGACAAGATGCCGGCGCAGATCGCCCAGATGGCTGGCCAGATGCCGGCGGGGGCCGAGAACAAGCTGGTCGGGCGCGTCGAGGGGATCATCAATTCCATGACGCCGCTTGAGCGTGCCAAGCCGGAATTGATCAAGGCCAGTCGCAAGCGTCGTATCGCGATGGGGGCCGGGGTTCAGGTGCAGGAGGTCAATCGCCTGCTCAACCAGTTCGAGCAGTCACAGAAAATGATGAAGATGATGAGCAAAGGCGGCATCGGCAAGCTCATGCGCGGCATGAAGGGGATGATGCCCGGGATGCGCTGATTCCATTTTTGGGCCTTTTTTTCGGTTGACCGTGGCATTGCACGGTCAACCGGAAAAAAGGCCCAAAATCAGAGTGCTGACTGAGCCAGACGGGCGGGCTTTTCGTAGCTCCACTGGTTCTGCCAGGCGGCGCGGACCATATTGGGGTATTCCGGTTTGCCCAGGCTGCCGTTGTAGCGGCCAAGCGCGCGGAAAAGGTCGCCCTTTTCGATATCCAGGTAGTGGCGCAGGATGGTGCAGCCGTAGCGCAGGCTGGTTCGCAAGTCGAACAGGGAGTCCTCGGGGCGGCCGATGATCTTGACCCAGAAGGGCATGACCTGCATGTAGCCGCGTGCCCCGGCCGACGATACGGCATATTTGCGGAAGCCCGACTCGACCTGCATCAAGCCGAGCACCAACTCGGGTTCAAGGCCGGCGCGCTTCGCTTCGTAATGCACGCTGCGCAACAAATCAATGCGGTATTCCCGGTTCGGGATACGTTTTTCCAGGCGGCGGGACATCTCTCCCAGCCAGTCGGCCGCCTCCATCGGTGTCTTGAACGAACTGACCGAGGGGCGGGAGTCGGAAACAGCCTTGTGCAACGCGGCCTGTACGCTGGCCGAGAGCGGTTCATACTTTTGCGCGCCGGCGAAGGCGGCCGACGCGCCGCACAAACAAAGGGCCGCTATCAGGCGGCGCACAGCTTTCCTTGGAGGATCGTGAGCGCGTCGGCCTGCGCAATCATCGTCGCTTCTTCATCTCGGCGTCCCTTGTATTCGAGCTGGCCTTCCTTCAGGCCACGCTCACCGATGACGATGCGATGCGGGATACCGATCAGTTCCATGTCGGCGAACATGACGCCCGGACGTTCGTTGCGATCATCCAGCACGACATCGACGCCGGCTGCTTTCAATTGCCCGTAAAGCTGATCGGCCGCAGCCTTGACGGCCTCGCTCTTGTGATAGCCCATGGGCACCAGGCAAACCTCGAACGGGGCGATGGCGGGCGGCAGGATGATGCCCTTGTCGTCATTGCCCTGCTCGATGGCGGCGCCGACGATGCGCGAAACGCCAATGCCGTAGCAACCCATTTCCATGATCTGGCTCTTGCCGTTTTCGTCGAGGTAAGCGCAATTCAGCGCCTCGGCGTACTTCTGGCGGAGTTGGAAAATGTGGCCGACTTCAATGCCCCGCAGGATTTCCAGTTTGCCTTGGCCATCGGGCGACGGATCGCCCGCAACGACGTTGCGAATGTCGGCAATCTCCGGTTCCGGCAGGTCGCGGCCAAAATTAACGCCGGTCAGGTGGAAGCCCGCTTCATTGGCGCCGCAGACAAAATCGCTCAACGTGGCGACGCTGCGATCTGCAAAAATCGCTACTTTTTTCCGGTCGACCGTGGCAGGGCCGATGTAGCCAGGCTGGCAACCCAGATATTCCTCGACCTCGCGCTCCGTGGCGAAACGGAACGGGTTGATGGCGGCGATCTTGCTCGCCTTGATTTCGTTCAATTCGTGATCGCCGCGCAGCAGCAAAAGGGCGAACGTCGCGCTGCCATCTTCCTTTTCGCTCATCACGGCGATGGACTTGACGATTTTTTCCAACGGCACGCCCAGACATTCTGCCACGTCGGCACAAGCCATCTTGCCCGGCGTGGCAACCTTGGTTATCGCCTGCGTCGCAGCGCCGCGTGCGGTTGCGGGGGGCACAGCCTCGGCCAGTTCGACGTTGGCGGCATAGCCGGAGTCCGGACAGAAAGCGATATCGTCCTCACCGGAGTCGGCCAGTACGTGAAATTCATGCGAACCGGTGCCGCCAATCGAGCCGGTGTCAGCTGCCACGGCACGGAAACGCAGTCCTAGGCGCGTGAAAATGCGGCTGTAGGTGTCGTACATGTTTCCGTATTCGCGCTTCAGGTCTTCAAACGACGAATGGAAGGAATAACCGTCCTTCATCAAAAATTCGCGGCCGCGCATGACGCCGAAACGGGGGCGAATCTCGTCGCGAAACTTGGTCTGGATCTGGTAAAGGTGAATCGGCAACTGGCGATAGCTTTTCACGTCGCGACGCACGACATCGGTAATGACTTCTTCATGTGTCGGGCCGATGACGAATTCGCGCTGATGGCGATCCTTGAAACGCAGCAACTCAGGGCCGTACTGCTCCCAGCGGCCGGACTCCTGCCACAGTTCAGCCGGTTGAACGGCGGGCATCAGCAACTCCAGCGCACCGGCATTGTTCATCTCTTCGCGCACGATGTTCTCGACTTTGCGCAGCACGCGCAGGCCAAGCGGCATCCAGGTGTAAATCCCTGCCGCCGCCCGTTTGATGTAGCCGGCACGCAGCATCATTTTCTGGCTGATAACTTCGGCGTCGGCCGGGGCTTCCTTGAGAGTTGTAAAAAAGAACTGCGAAGTGCGCATGGGATGCTCTTGAATTCGTTGCGAAACCTCGATTTTACACGGTCCCGCTTCTTTGCATGCGGGAGCCCTTTGTGAAAGAATCCGCCTAACTATTAATTTTCAGGATTTCTATGCTCGACCGCGAAGGCTATCGCCCGAACGTCGGCATCATTCTTTGTAACGCCAAGAACGAGGTTTTCTGGGGCAAGCGCATACGTGAACATTCCTGGCAGTTTCCGCAAGGTGGCATCAAGCGCGGCGAAACGCCGGAAGAGGCCATGTTTCGTGAACTGTACGAAGAGGTCGGGCTCTTGCCCGAACACGTGCGTATCCTTGGGCGAACCAAAGGCTGGTTGCGTTACGAAGTGCCGACACACTGGATCAAGCGCGAATGGCGCGGGTCCTACAAGGGCCAGAAACAGATCTGGTTCCTGCTTCGTCTGGTAGGGCGCGACAGCGACGTCAGTCTGCGCGCCACCAGCAAGCCGGAATTCGATGCTTGGCGCTGGAACGACTACTGGATTCCGCTTGACGCAGTAATCGAGTTCAAACGCCTGGTTTACGAGCAGGCGCTCAATGAGCTCGTCCGTTTCATCGATTTCGACCGTAAAGGTGCGAAGCATCGGCGGCTTTCTGGTGAGCCGTCTGATTCGGATGTTCCTGCTTCGCATGAGGATTAGCCATGCCATTGTTTCGTAGTGTCTTACTCCTGTTGGCGGCGTTGCTCGCATCTGCCGCGGCTTTTGCTGATTTCGAGGAGGATTACGAAAGCAAGCAGTGGCAGGAAATCGAAGTTCAGTTGCCCGTCGCGCCCAGGCAGGAAACCTTGTTGCCGTTTTATGTCAGCGCGGCTACTGAAAATCGGTTTTATATCGACGGTTCGACACTCAGTGTCGGTAGCGATGGCGTTGTCCGCTATGTTTTGCTCGTCTTGACGCCTCAGGGCGCGCGCAACGTTACCTACGAAGGCATGCGTTGTGAGACCCGCGAACGCCGCATCTATGCCTCTGGCCGGCAAGATGGAAGTTGGTCGAAGGCGCGCAAAAATGAATGGGTGCGCATTCAGGATGCCTACGCTAATCGCCAGCATGCGGCGCTCTTCCTTGAGTATTTCTGCCCGATCGGAAACATCGTCCAAGATGCTGCCGAGGCTCGAAACGCCCTTGTCAAGGGTGTGCACCCTGATAACAAACGGTAAAGCCCATGTCTCCTGACCAACTGATCGTCGAATTTGATCGTGCGCTGCGCACAGTGCTGGCGCCCGCCCGCAGTGTTCGTGCGACACCCGGCGAGAAGCTGCCAGAAGTGGATCTTGATGTCGAGCAACGGCGCCACGTTGTCGGGCTGATGCGCGTCAACCACTGTGGCGAGATTTGCGCCCAAGCCTTGTACCAGGGGCAGGCGCTAACGTCCCGGGATCCTGCGATCCGCGAGGCGCTACGTAGTGCCGCCAGCGAAGAAACTGAGCATTTGGCCTGGACAGAACAACGTATTGCCGAACTGGGCGGACGTAAAAGCCTGCTCAATCCGCTTCTGTACCTTGGGTCTCTAAGCCTGGGGCTTGCCGCAGGCATGCTCGGGGATAAATGGAATCTTGGCTTTCTGGCCGAGACCGAGCGGCAGGTCGAAGCGCATCTGGATGGGCATTTGCTCAGCTTGCCCGCGGATGACGGCCGTTCTAGAGCGATTGTCGACCAGATGCGGCTGGATGAAATTCAGCATGCTGAAACAGCCGTTCAATACGGTGCAGCGGAACTTCCTGCGCCGCTCAAAATGGCGATGAAGCTGGCGGCCAGGGTAATGACCGGGACAGCCTACCGCATCTGATCTCCAAGGCGGCTCAGGCTTCTTCGATGATTTCGAAGTCGTGAGTGATTTCTGCGGTCTTGCCGATCATGATTGATGCCGAGCAGTATTTGTCTTTCGATAATTCGATGGCGCGTGCAACGGCGTCGGGCTTGAGTTGCTTGCCTTTGACGCGGTAGTGAAAATGGATGTGCGTAAAGATCTTGGGGTCGCTCTCGGCTCGCTCGGCCTTGAGGCTTACATCGCAACCACTGACGGCGTGGCGTCCTTTCTTCAGAATTAGAACTACATCAAAAGCTGTGCAGCCGCCGGTTCCTGCAAGCACCATTTCCATCGGCCGTAATCCCAAGTTCCGCCCTCCCGCCTCCGGAGCGCCATCCATGACGACAGCGTGGCCACTTCCTGTTTCTGCAACAAACGACATTCCGGCGTCGTTGCCCATCCATCTAACAGTGCATTCCATGTTGATCTCCTTGCAAGAGCGGGAATTCTAGCGGAAGAGAGGGGCTCGGGCTAAACTCAAGAAAATGCTGCGTTGCAACAAACGCTGTCTGCTTTTTAAGCGCCAATTAAAGGTTTTGTCTTTTTATGCATGGTTAATCATATTTATGTTTTAAATAAATACTGCTTAAAAACAGTAATTTATACTATATAAAAATAATTTATAAAATAATATATTTATTAGTTGTGCGTTGCACAAATAGTTCTTGCTGCCAGGCCTCCGTTCGCGGAGAATACGAAGCGTTGGAACTGTAGTGACTTAACAGCGATGAGTTCTTCAGTTCAGATTTGTCTCCTCCACCCTCCTCCTTTGGTGTGGATTTAACGCGGCTCAGCGAGCCGCGTTTTTTTTGTCATTGTGATGAAATGAGTGGATAGGGATTGACACCTGTTGCAGGAGTCGACTAGAATCCGCGCCTTTCTCCAATCTGCGCCCAAATTTTTCAGGACGGCACACTTATATGAAAACGTTTTCCGCCAAGCCACATGAGGTGAAGCGCGAGTGGTTTGTGGTAGACGCCACAGACAAGGTGCTCGGCCGCCTCGCAACCGAAATTGCCCGCCGCCTGCGTGGCAAGCACAAGGCTATTTATACTCCGCACGTTGATACCGGCGATTTCATCGTTGTGACCAATGTCGAAAAGCTCACCGTGACCGGTAACAAGGCCGAAGATAAAAAGTACTACCGCCACTCTGGCTATCCGGGCGGTATCTACGAAACCAACTTCAAGAAGATGCAGCAGCGTTTCCCGGGTCGTGCTCTGGAAACTGCCGTCAAGGGCATGCTGCCGAAGGGTCCGCTGGGTTATGCCATGCTCAAGAAGCTTAAGTGCTACGCTGGCGAACAGCATCCTCACACTGCCCAGCAGCCGAAGGCTCTGGAAATCTAAGGGGTTATCATGGCTGAAGGTTATTTTTACGGTACCGGTCGTCGCAAGAGCGCCGTTGCTCGTGTTTTTATGAAGCGTGGTTCCGGAGCCATCGTTGTTAATGGCAAGCCGGTCGATCAGTTTTTCTCTCGCGAAACGGGGCGCATGATTGTGCGTCAACCCCTGGCGCTGGTTGAGCAATTGGGTGGTTTTGACATCAAGGTAAATGTTATCGGCGGTGGCGAATCAGGTCAGGCTGGTGCGGTTCGCCATGGTATTACCCGTGCGCTGATTGAGTACGATGCTGCGTTGAAGCCCGCATTGTCGAAAGCTGGTTTCGTTACGCGTGATGCCCGTGAGGTTGAGCGTAAGAAGGTTGGCTTTCACAAAGCACGTCGTCGGAAGCAGTTCTCCAAGCGTTAATGCGCTTCAGGATCAAAAAGCCGCCTTTGGGCGGCTTTTTTGTTTTTGGGGTGCGGGATATCATGCTTTGGCGCATAGTCTCGATTAATGCAGAATGTTGGAGTTCGTTTATTTCCCCAATTTATATGTAGAGGTATTCTGCTTGCTGTCTGCTCTGTTGCGGAATGTTAAAAGGTTACTCAGCAATGCTTGTTTGGTGCGAATTGGCTCTGAGTTTTGTTTGTGTCAGGCTGGATTTTCTGGGTCATGCCAACTCCGGCCGTTAATCTGAGGTTGAGGCGGTTTCGCCGACGCTTCGGGATTGCTGCGCCGAAGGTGGTTGTGCGAAGTCAATTTTCTTGGCGCTGGCTTGCTTTGTCGGCTCTATTGTCTGTCTTTCTCGTGGGCTCTATTGGTGGATACATTGCTCAGAGTGCTGAAGATGGGGCGTTTCTCCAGGAAGTGCAGGGATTGCGTAAGCAAATATTGGCTCAGCGTGAAGAGCTGACCATTTTGCGGTCGGCTGCGGGAACGGGGCAAAACGCAGTAAATATCGAGCGGGCAAGTCAGCAGCAATTGTTGGCGCGAATTCAGGGGCTCGAGGCGCAAAACGCTGCCCTAAAGGAAGACATGCTTTTGTTCGAGCGCCTGGTACCGATGGCGGGTGATGGTCCAGTGGTTCGGATTGAAGGTTTCCGAGTGGTTCAAAAGGCACCGAGGCGATTTAGCTATCGAATGCTTCTGGCGTTTCAGCCTGATAGATTGACTCCTGATTTTCGGGGGCGTCTTCAGCTGTTGGTAAGTTTTGCGCAGTCAGGTAAACATATGCAGTTTGTTCTGCCGAATAAACGCGACACCTCTGCCGAATATCAGATTGAGATACAGCGTTTTCTTCGTCGCGAAGGCGAGTTTGAGTTGCCGGAGTCGGCGAGCTTGCTGGGGGTTGAGGCGAGGATTCTGCAGGGTGATACACTTAAATCGAAATTGTCGGCTCAACTCTAGGAGTGGACCAGTGTTTGGGAAAAAAAATGAAAGCAAGCCTGTGGGGCGGATCGATAGTCTGATTGGGGCGGGTACGCGCATTGAGGGGGGTGTTAACTTCACGGGCGGATTGCGAATCGATGGCGAGGTTAAAGGAAGTATTCTCGCCGCAGAGGGGGCGTCATCTTCTATGTTGGTTTTGAGTGAGCATGCGCGTATAGAAGGGGCTGTTAATGTTGCGCATTTGGTAACCAACGGCACCGTGGTCGGGCCTGTTGTTGTTACGCAGTCGCTCGAAATGCAGTCAAAGGCGCAGATTCTTGGCGATGTCGAGTATGCGGTAATTGAAATGCATCAGGGTGCGGTTATCGAAGGCCGCTTGCTTCATTCGGCAGGGAAACCGGTGGAACTAAAATTGGCCAGTTCGGCCTAAGTAAATTGACCGGGATTCGGCTGGCTCGCATAATCTTGCATAAATTTTCTCTGGAGTTATCCCTATGAATGCAGTAACTGAAATGACTACGCCGTTTGTATTTACTGATAGTGCCGCTGGCAAGGTAAAGGAGTTGATTGAAGAAGAGGGAAATCCTGGGCTCAAGCTGCGCGTTTTTGTCACGGGCGGAGGGTGCTCTGGTTTTCAGTATGGCTTCACTTTTGACGAAGAGGTCAATGAAGACGATACGACCATGGAGAAAAATGGCGTTACTCTATTGATTGACCCCATGAGCTATCAGTACTTGGTTGGTGCTGAGATTGATTACAGCGAGGGGTTGGAAGGGTCGCAGTTTGTCATTCGAAATCCAAACGCAACTTCAACTTGTGGTTGTGGATCCTCCTTTTCGGCTTGATTGATTCAGGCGCAAAAAAAGCGGCGAAAGCCGCTTTTTTTACGCCTGTGTTTAGATTTACTGATTTTTTGGGCGTTTCTGTGTTGGGTTGGCGCGAGCTCTGATCAAGTCGAGGGAGGGGGATGTGATTCGATTTCAGAGTCCGTTGGGGGTTCGGGAGATAGAGGTGCTTGAGGTTCGGTACGAAGTAATAGGCTGATTTGAGGGGTTTCGTTG
>JAAXVL010000037.1 GCA_013335535.1 Azonexaceae bacterium | reverse complement strand
CGCGACACTGGCCGGGCCAGTGTCGCGTAACGGATTAGAAGTACGTTGTGACGGCGGAATCGAGTGCGTCGCGCATGTCGGGATCGTCCGTAATCGGGCGCACCAGTGCGACGCGACAGGCTGCCAACGGAGCGACACCCTTGGCAATCAGCGAGCCTGCATAAATCAGCATCCGCGTCGACAAGCCTTCATCGAGACCATGGCCCTTGAGGTTGCGCGCGCGTTCGCCGATGTGGACCAGATTCTTGGCCACGTCGATCGACACACCCGACTCGTGGGCCACGATCTCGGCCTCGACTTCATGCTCGGGGTAATTGAAGTCCAGGGCACCGAAGCGCTGCTTAGTCGATTGTTTCAAATCCTTCATCAAGGATTGATAGCCCGGGTTGTATGAAATCACGATCTGGAAATCGGGATGCGCTTCGATGATTTCACCCTTCTTCTCCAGCGGCAGCATGCGGCGCGCGTCAGTCAGCGGATGGATCACCACGGTGGTGTCCTGGCGTGCCTCGACCACTTCGTCGAGATAACAGATCGCGCCATGACGCGCCGCGACCGCCAGCGGGCCGTCCTGCCAGCGGGTGCCGCTGGAGTCCAGCAGGAAGCGGCCAACCAAGTCGGACGCAGTCATGTCTTCGTTACAGGCCACGGTGATCAACGGCTTTTGCAGTTTCCACGCCATGTATTCGACGAACCGGGTTTTGCCGCAACCGGTAGGGCCTTTCAGCATCATCGGCATACGAACCGAATAGGCGGCTTCGTACAGTTCGACTTCGTCGGCGACCGTACGATAGTAGGGCTCCTCGCGCACCATGTACTGTTCAAGGATGCCGGACACGGGCGCGGTCGAAGCCGGGCGCGTCATGGCCTCCTGCTGGGACTGGGCAACGCGTGCCATGGCTTCCTGGCGAGGCGAGTAGGTGCGAAAAAATGGGTCATTGCGCATGACGGATTACCTGCAAAGATTGAACTCAGTCCGGCCAGACACGGTCCGGAAACAACGTATTGCCGCTATCGGCAACGCCCGATGCAATCGATTTTGGCGCAGCCGGTTTGGAGGCTGCGGGTTTCGCCGCTGCAGTCCTTTTTGCAGGGGCCTTGGGCGCTACGGGCTTGGCAACTGCTTTGACTGAAGCAGCTTTCCTGGGTGCGGCTTTCTTCGGTGCAGCTTTCTTCGGTGCAGCAGGTGCTGCAGCGGGTTTGCTAACGACCGGCTTTGTTGCCGACTGCTGCCCGGCTTTGGCCTGACGTACGCTGGCCGACAGTTTGTCTTTTAAATTAGTCATGATGCGATCACCTCGTTAATGATGGCTTCGATTTCAGCCGCGGCCGGGGCGCCCCGGCTACCCAACTGGTAGACCGAAACGCCTTCAAGTGCTGCACTGCGATAAATGGCACGGCGACGAATCCCGGTATCGAGCACCGGGATACCAAATTCGGCGATGGCATCGTGCATCGCCGCGGATAGTGCGCTTTTGGGTTCCAGCTGGTTCAGCACCAGGAAAGCCTTCAGGCGCTTGTTGATTTTCCTGGCCTCGTCGATCTCGGCCGGCAGTCTGAGACTCGCCCACAGATCGATCGGCGATGGCAGCACCGGGATCAATGCCACATCACAGGCACGCAGCGCCTGCAACGAGGAATGACTCTCAAGCGAGGGAGGGCAGTCCAGCACCAAATGGCCATAGGCCTTGTAATTCTGGTGCAGGGTCTTGGCGTCCCACTTGCCGTTGATCTGCTTGACCGTGGCGGGAAACGGCTCATTCCCCAGACTCGCCCATTGCCGCGACGAGGCCTGGGGGTCGAGATCAAGCACCAGAGTCTCGGCGCGCCTGGCGAGCCCGGCCGCCAGGTTCATCGATAGCGTGGTTTTACCGGCTCCGCCCTTCTGGTTGATGACAGCGATGATGTGGGTCGCCATGCTCAGCCTTCCGGTTGTGAATACAAGGCATTGATGCGCTCGGCAAGACCCAACTCAGCATCGCCCAGCTCTCCGCTTTCGCCCGACTCCAGCGTGATGTTGACGTAGGTGCTGGCGAAGTTGATGTTCTGGGGATGGAGTCCTGCCTCTTCGGACAGGGCCGCCAAATCGTCAAGGAACGCACGCGTCGCGCTATAGCGTTCGAACACGAAACGTCGAAACAGCGTCGGCGGCTTGCCGCGCGCTTCCCATCCCTCCGGCATCTCAGCCATGCGGGTTACGCTCGGCCGTCATGCCGTCCAGTTCGCGCACGTGCGCAAGTTCTTCGGCCAGAATGCTTTCCAGCAACGCCGCGTTATCCGCATCACGCATCCGGCGCGCATGCGCCAGCGCTTCGTCATATAGGCGTACCGCATCGACCTCCAGCACGCGATCCGCCGCCAGCATGTCATCCACCGAACGGCCGAGTCGGGCGGG
>JAAXVL010000009.1:144665-159737 GCA_013335535.1 Azonexaceae bacterium | reverse complement strand
CCGGCAAATACTGGCCGGCGATTTTAATGCCATTCAAATACAACATGGTATTATTTCGCACCCCCTTGGAATTTCTGTCAGACACCGTTTTCCCTGTCGGGTCGGCCTCGCACTACGATTTTCCTGATTCATAAAATCGCCGGAAGACAAAATGAAACTACAAATCACTCGTGAAAAATTATCGCTGCTTGGAATTTCAGTCGCGCTGGCAATTCTTTCAGGGTGCGCATCGGTACCGATGGCCACAAAGGCCCAAGACAGTGCAGCCAAAACCTTCGCTCCTCCACCTCCGGACACATCGGGCATTTATATCTTCCGAAACAGCTTTATCGGACAAGGGTTGGTCAAAGCCATATCGATTGATGGCAGAAGAATTGGCGGGTCAGCCAACAAGGTTTATTTCTACAAATTGATTTCACCAGGTTCACACACTTTATCTACCGAGTCTGAATTCAGTGACAATTCGATTTCTTTCGAGGCTCAAGCCGGCAAGAATTACTTCGCTCGCCAGTACATCAAAATGGGAGCCTTCGCGGGCGGTGCTAACCTAGAAATGGTCAGCGAGGAAGAAGGAAAAAATGAGGTGCTGGGATGTGACCTGGCCCAGTCCTCGTCATCGCTGATGCTGGGCTCCAAACCCAAATCGACACCTGCCAATACCGCACCGCAAGCAAAACCTGCCGTGCAATCATCCTTGCCGCCGGAGAATACTTCGCCGCAAGCACAAAAAGCCGTCCCCGCCCGCCAAATGAACAAAGAAGGTCACTTGGAGTACGAAGCCGAGAATGCCGCCAAAAAGGCCGGCTGCCAGACAGCCGATGGATCACGTCCGGCGGCAGAGCCGGTCGAGATCGGCGGCGGTCTTGAAGTGTATGAGTTTCAATGTACCCAGCAGCGCATGACCGTGCGCTGTGATATTTCGTGCCAGGTTGCTCGGTAGCCCAAGCCAATCCTGATCGGCAGATTGCTGAAATAGCACCCAAAAAAGGCGCGGTTCGCAGGAACCGCGCTTTTTTTATGGCTGGCTGGATTTAAAGCAGATCGAAGCGGTCAGCGTTCATGACCTTCGTCCAGACGGCGACGAAATCGTGAACAAACCGCGCCTGGCTGTCATCCTGCGCATAAACCTCGGCGTAAGCGCGCAGGATGGCGTTTGACCCGAAGACGAGATCGACCCGGGTCGCCGTCCATTTGACCGTGTCCGTCTTGCGGTCGCGGATTTCGTAGAGGTTCCGGCCAGTCGGCTGCCACGTGTAGGCCATGTCCATCAGGTTGACGAAGAAGTCGTTGCTCAGCACCCCGACGCGATCGGTCAGTACCCCGTGCCGCGTTCCGCCATGGTTGGTCCCGAGGACGCGCAGGCCGCCAACGAGGACCGTCATCTCATGGGCGGTCAGTCCCATAAGTTGGGTGCGATCGAGCAGTAACTCTTCGGCGCTGACGACGTAATCCTTCTTGAGCCAGTTGCGGTAGCCGTCAGCCACCGGTTCGAGCACCTCGAAGGACTCGACATCGGTTTGAGCCTGACTGGCATCGCCACGCCCCGGTGCGAAGGGCACGACGATGTCGACACCTGCCGCCTTGGCCGCCTGCTCGATGGCAAGGTTGCCGGCCAGCACGATCACATCGGCGATGCTAACCCCCGTCTCTGCGGCAATTTTCTCGAGCACGGCCAATACCCTGGCCAGCCGCGCCGGTTCATTGCCTTCCCAGTCCTTTTGCGGGGCCAGGCGGATGCGGGCGCCATTGGCCCCGCCGCGCATGTCGGAACCACGGAAAGTCCGGGCGCTGTCCCAGGCGGTGGCCACCATGTCACCGATGCTCAGGCCACTCGCGGCGATTTGCGCCTTGACCGTGGCGACGTCATAGCCGGCCCGACCGACCGGCACCGGGTCTTGCCAGATCAGGTCTTCCTGCGGCACTTCGGGGCCGATGTAGCGCACCTTCGGCCCCATGTCGCGGTGCGTCAGCTTGAACCAGGCGCGGGCAAAGACCTCGGTAAAGTAAGCCGGATCCTTGTGGAAGCGTTCGGAAATTTCCCGATAGGCCGGGTCCATTTTCATGGCCATGTCGGCATCGGTCATGATCGGCCTGGTGCGGATCGCGGCATCCTCGACATCGACCGGCTTGTCTTCATCCTTGATGCTGACCGGCTCCCATTGCCAGGCGCCGGCCGGGCTCTTCTTCAGCTCCCAGTCATGGTTGAGCAGCATATCGAAATAGCCGTTGTCCCATTGCGTCGGGTGGGTCGTCCAGGCGCCTTCGATGCCGCTGGTCACCGTGTCGCGGCCGATGCCACGCGTCGTATGGTTGTTCCAGCCCAGGCCCTGCTCTTCAACGTCGGCCGCCTCGGGGGCCGGCCCCAGCCGCTTGGCGTCGCCGTTGCCATGTGCCTTGCCGACGGTGTGGCCACCAGCAGTCAGGGCGACAGTTTCCTCGTCGTTCATGGCCATCCGGGCAAAGGTCACGCGCACGTCGTGGGCTGTCTTGAGTGGATCGGGCTTGCCGTCCACGCCTTCAGGATTGACGTAGATCAGCCCCATCATCACAGCAGCCAGCGGATTTTCCAGATCGCGCTCACCCGAGTAACGGCTGTTCGGGTTGTCGGTCGGCGCCAGCCATTCCTTCTCGGAACCCCAGTAGGTGTCCTTTTCAGGATGCCAGATGTCCTCGCGACCGAAGGCGAAGCCGAATGTCTTGAGGCCCATCGACTCATAGGCCACGTTGCCGGCGAGAATGATCAGGTCGGCCCAGCTCAGCTTGTTGCCGTATTTTTTCTTGATCGGCCACAACAGGCGACGCGCCTTGTCGAGATTGACGTTGTCTGGCCAGGAATTGAGCGGCGCAAAACGCTGGTTGCCGGTCCCGGCACCACCACGGCCATCGGCCACCCGATACGAACCGGCCGAGTGCCAGGCCATGCGGATCATCAGGCCGCCATAGTGGCCCCAGTCGGCCGGCCACCACGCCTGGCTGTCGGTCATCAGGGCGACCAGGTCTTGCTTGAGGGCGGCGACGTCGAGCTTTTTGACTTCCTCGCGATAGTTGAAGCCCTGGCCCAGCGGATTGGTCTTGCTGTCGTGCTGATGCAGAATGTCGAGGTTCAGCGCTTTCGGCCACCACGCCACGTTGGTGTTACCACTGGCCGTGTTGCCACCATGCATGACCGGGCATCTGCCGGCGCTCTTCGTTTGATTGGTATCCATCTCTACTCTCCTCGGTGAATGACGTTCACGAAAACGTTCAACCTGATATTAGGAAAACGGTTCACTTAGCGCCAATTGATTGGCTGGATACGCTTGATAGACAACTACTATCAAGATAGCGGCAGGGTTGTTCTCGCTAGCTGAGTTCGACAGCAATTGTGGCGATGCTATCCGCCTAACGAGCCTCGTCGACGACCTGGATGAGTTTTTCTTCCAGTTCCTGCGCCAGCCGGGCCAGGGCGGTATCGGGCGAAAGGGCCGTCAGAACGGGCAACGGCCGGGTCAGGGCGATCTTCGTGTTGCCGCTCTCGGTATAGACCGAAATCCGCCAGGGCAAGGCCGCGCTGAGGCGCATGTCGATGGCCAGCACCTTCTCGACCAGCCGTGGATTGGCGACTTCGAAGACCTGGCATTCGTCGTCGAACTCGATCTCCCTGCTGTCCAGCATGCCGCCCAGATCATGCACCTGCAGCACGCCCAGGCCAAGGCGCTGGATCACCGGTACGAGATCGGTGGTGGCTTCGTAAAACGATTTGTCGCTATCGACGATGTAGTACATGGTGGCACCTGATCCTGAAAGCAAGTTTTCTGTGGCCCCAAGTGCCGCAGATCAAGATTTCAATTTTCGCCGAAATTTCCGGTTGACCGTGGCAATCACGTCTGAAGCCTGAAATTTGATGCCTCCATGGTCGATGCAGGGGAACCGATGGCCCAGGCAGCGGTCCCCTTAAAGCCGCCACAGAAACTACCCCGATGCCAACTCTGACGCTCTCTTCCGTTGACTCCGCCGCTGCCATCCCGGACGAGGCGTGGACGCGTCTCTGCCCGCCGGGCGATCCTTTTCTCAACGCCGATTTTTTCGCTATCATCGAACGCCATGGCGCCGCCGGGCCGGACTGGGGCTGGGTGGCATGTCACCTGACGGCAACCGATGCGCAAGACCGGATTGTCGGCATCCTGCCGCTCTATGTCCGCTTCAACTCCCATGGCGACTTTATCCACGACTGGTCGTGGGCATCGGTCTACCAGCAGCTCGGCCGCAGCTACTTCCCCAAATTGCTGAGCGGCCTGCCCCATACGCCGGCCACCGGGCCTCGCCTGCTGGTGGCCGACGGACCGGATGCGTCAGCCATCCGGCGCGCCCTGATCGACGGCGCGCAGGCCGTGGCCAGCGGGCATGACATGTCATCGTGGCACGTTGCCTTTCCGAACGAGGATGACTGCAATGCGCTGCGGGCGGCCGGCATGCTGATCAGCCACAACGTCCAGTTCCAGTGGCTCGACAGTGGTTGCGGCGACTTCGACGGCTATCTGGCCACCTTTGCTGCGGAGAAGCGGCGCAAGGTCCGGGCCGAGCGGCGCAAGGTGGCCGACAGCGGCCTGCGCATCGAGGTCTGCCATGGTGATGAAATCGACCCGGCCGAATGGCCCGCCCTGCACGCTCTTTACGCTTCGACCTTCGACAAATTCAACAACCACGCGGTTTTCACAGCCGACTGCTTTGCCGATCTGGCGCAAGCGCTGGGGCGACGTATGGTCGTCTTCATCGCCCGCGACGCTAGCGAGCCGGTCGCCGTTTCGCTCTGCTTCCGCAGCGACGAAACCCTTTACGGCCGTTACTGGGGCTGTAACGGGCAATATCACAGCCTGCATTTCGAGCTCTGCTTCTATCAAGGCATCGCCTACTGCCTGCGCGAGGGCCTGCAGCGCTTTGAACCCGGCGCCGGCGGCGAACACAAGATCGCCCGCGGTTTCACGCCCACGGTGGTTCATTCTGCCCACTGGATCGCCGACCCGGCGATGCGCAAGCTGATCGGGCGGCACCTCGACGTCCAGGGCGATGCTGTCGCCAACTATCGGGAGCAGGCGGCGGCGCATCTGCCCTTCCGTTGTGAGAACTAGTCTTATTAAGCGTTTTTGGGACATATCAATTTGTGCTGATCGACGCCCCGCTACCATGCAGACCATGAACACCGCCGCCATTTCTCCGCCCCAACCCGGCACCGCACCGACCTCGCCGCACCTGCCTGGCGATCTCGCCATCTGGTTCTTCATCCTCGCCGAACTGCTCGCCTTCGCGGTGTTCTTCTCTGCCTACGCCTTTGCCCGGGCCAGCCATGTCGAGGAATTCAACCTCTACCAGCAGACGCTGGACCGCAACCTCGGCGCCCTGAACACGCTGCTCCTCATCACCGGCTCGTGGTTCGTCGTCCGCGCCGTGCAGGCGGCGCATCGCGACGACATCAAGGCCGTGCCGCCCAACATCCTGCTCGGCTGGTTGTGCGGCGGCGGCTTCCTGGTCGTCAAGGTGATCGAATATGCCGAGAAATTCGGCGCCGGCATTTCGCTGTCGACCAACACCTTTTACATGTTCTACATCTCGCTGACCTTCTTCCATTTCATGCACGTCATCCTCGGCATGGTCATCCTGACCGTGCTCTGGTTCCAGGCCAAAAATGGCGCCTACGGCGGCCACAATGCGCACGGTCTGGAAAGCGGCGCGGCCTACTGGCACATGGTCGACCTGCTGTGGATCGTCCTTTTCCCGCTCGTTTATGTGATGCGTTGATGCTCGCCGCCCTCAGAAATTCCGCCCACCGCGCCTGGCTCGTCCTCATGATCGCCACCGGCATCACCTGGTATCTCGGTGAAGTCGGCGCCGCCGGCACCTGGGCCATCGTCGCCATGCTGGCCATCGCCTTCGTCAAGGGCCGGCTGGTCATCCTCGATTTCATGGAGCTGCGCGCCGCGCCAAAGATGTGGCGCGTCCTGCTCGAAGGCTGGTTGATCGTCGTCTCCAGCCTGATTCTGCTTGCCTACTGGATCTCTCTCAAATGACCGAACTGCCCTTCTACGAACCTTCCGGCAACGAAATTTCACTGTTCGAGCACGCCTTCCAGCAGCGCCTGCCGCTGCTCATCAAGGGTCCGACCGGCTGCGGCAAGACGCGCTTCGTCGCCCACATGGCCGCCCGCCTCAAGCTGCCGCTGTACACCGTCGCCTGCCATGACGACCTGACCGCCGCCGACCTCGTCGGCCGCCACCTCATTTCCGACAAGGGCACCTACTGGTCGGACGGCCCGCTGACCCGCGCCGTGCGCGAAGGCGGCATCTGTTACCTCGACGAAGTGGTCGAAGCGCGCAAGGACACCACCGTCGTCCTCCACCCGCTGGCCGACGACCGCCGCATCCTGCCCATCGACCGGACCGGCGAAATCCTCCAGGCGCCGGCCAATTTCATGCTCGTCGTGTCCTACAACCCGGGCTACCAGAACCTGCTCAAGGGCCTCAAACCCTCGACGCGCCAGCGTTTCGTCTCGATGCGCTTCGACTTCCCCGGTGCCGAGCGCGAAATCTCCATCCTGATCGGCGAAACCGGCTGCGACGCCGATCTGGCCAAGCGTCTGGTCGGCATCGCCAAGGCCTTCCGTGCGCTGAAAGACCGCGACCTCGAAGAAGTCGCCAGCACCCGCCTGCTGGTTTATGCCGCGACGCTGATCAAGTCCGGCTTCGATGTCTCCGCCGCCTGCCGCGCCGCGCTGGTCGAGAGCCTGACCGACGACGAAGAGACCGTCGAAGCGCTCATGGAAATCGTCAATGCCACTTTCGGACGATGATTTCGGTTTTGAGGAAGAAAAGGCCGGGCAAAACCTGGCCGTCCTCGCCGAAGCCCTCTATCTGATCAACCTGCTGTTGTTGCCCGGGCTGGCCTTCCTGATCCTCGTCGGCCTCTGGTTCAAATTCAAGGATAGCGCCCCGCCGCTGGCCCGCCAGCATCTCAGGCAGACCACCTTCATCAGCCTGGTCGGCGGCCTGCTCATCGTCGTGTTCTCGGGATTAATCCTCGGCCTCGGCGGACTGGCCTGGGAATGGACCTGGGTGACGCTGATTCTCTACTTCACCTGCATCCACTCGACCCTCGTGCTGTTCGGCATGTACGCGCTGATCAAAGCCATGAATGGGCAAATGTGGCGATTCCCGCTCATCGGTCCGGCAATCCCACGGCCAACCGGAAAAAATGGTCAAAACTGAAAAGCTGCAGCGTTACCGTCTGCTCGCGCAGATGGGCTTCTTCACGCTGTTCACCGTGACGCCCATCTTCGACCTGTTCCGCTACGACCTCACCGAACGCCACGCCTATTTCCTGACCTATCCGTGGCACCTCGGCATCGACGAGCTGATGGCCGGCACCGGCGAATCGAGCGCAGCGGTCATCAACATCATCCTCTACCTGTTCCTGCCCGTCCTCGGCGCCGGCGCGCTGATCATCGGCGTGGCCTGGAAATGGGGCCGCCTCTACTGCGGCTGGCTGTGCCCGCATTTTTCCGTGGTCGAGACCATCAACCGCCTGATGCTGATCGCCAGCGGCAAGCACTCAGTCTGGGACAAGAAACAGACGCCGCCCTGGGAGCCGGACGGCACGCCGGCCAAGCGCGACAAGCGTTACTGGCTGCTCGTCGTCCCCGCCGCCATCGGCTTCGCCTTCGCCTGGGCGTTGGTCGGCCTGACCTATCTGATGCCGCCGTTTCAGGTCTACCACGGCCTGTTCACCTTCACGCTCTACACCAAGGAAGTCATTTTCCTGGCCGCCGCGACCACGGTACTGAGCCTCGAATTCATCTTCGCCCGTCACCTCTTCTGCCGCTACGGCTGCGCCGTCGGCATCTTCCAGAGCTTCGCCTGGATCGTGAACAAGAAGGCCATGGTCGTCGGCTTCGACCGCAAGCGCCTGACCGACTGCGCCAGTTGCCAGCAAGGCGCCGGTAGCGCCGGCCACACCCTGCTCGCCCGCCAGGCCTTGCGCGACAACGGCGATCAATTCGCCTCGCCGGCTGGCAGTGCCTGCGATGCCGTCTGCCCGATGCGCCTCAAGCCGCGCAACGTCAAGCGCTGGATGTTCGCCTGCACCCAGTGCGGCCAGTGCATTTCGGCCTGCAACACGGTCAACCGCGCCAACCCGAACGGCCAGCTTCTGCGCTGGGTCAGCGACGATGCGGCCAAACGCAATGAAGCCGGTTTTTCAGCCTTATCAAATACCGACGAAGACGCCGGTGGGAAACTCTGAGCCATGGAAGAATTCATCGGAAAACTCTGGCACAACTGGGTTACCAAGGCATCTGGCGGCCATTTCCCGGAGGCTGCCGTCAAACTGGGCGAAGTCGAGAAAACGGCCGGCATCCTTTTTCGCGCCTTCGGCGGTGACCCCGGCCTCAAGGTGGCGGCCGCCACTTCCGAGGACCACGGCGCCCGGCGCACCTGGCTGCAGCGCGTCGCCGGCAGCAACGAGCGCATCGCCCAAGGCCGGCGCGACGCCGAAACCCTGCGCCTGCCGCCGGAAATCGCCGCTTTTCCCGACAGAGCGCTGAACCGCGACCTCTACCTGTGGCTGGCTGCGCTGGCCGCCAGCGACGTGGCACCCGAGCAGCCCTGGTTCATTCGCAACCAGACCGCCAGCCGCACGGCGCTCGAGCGCTACCCGGGCCTCAACGAACGCTACCGGCGCCTGGTCGCTGCCCACCTGGCGGCGCGCATCAAGCCGGGTGACATGCAGGCCGACGAAGCTGCGCAGGAAAACGCCATCCACCAGGCACTGGAGCAACCCGGCTCGGTCGCCGGCCTGCCACCGCTGACTTCGATGAAATCCCGACCGCCGCAGCCCGTGCTGCTCTGGCTGATCGGTTCGGACAAGCCGGAAGCCGCGACCAGACTAACCGACCCGGACGACAACCTGCCGCCCGAAGGCAGCGGCGGCAACGCCGAAACAGCGAAGGAAGCGCACAAGGCCGAGCAGGTCGAGACGCCGGACAACAAAAATCCGATGCTCGCCATGTTCCGCGCCGAAAGTCTGCCGACCTGGGCTGAATACGTCCGCGTCAACCGGGCCTTCGACGAGGATGAAAACCCCAACGCCAGCGATGCCGCCAACGATCTCGACAAACTGTCGCTGATGCGCGATGGCGAAACCGCCAAGTCGCGCGTCAAGTTCGATCTCGATCTGCCCTCCGCGGCCGAGGACGACACCCCGATCGGCCCCGGCATTGCGCTACCGGAGTGGGATTACCGCAAGGAGGTCATGCTGCCGGCCCATTGCCTGCTGCAGCCGATGGTCGCCCACGATGCCGGCCATGCTGCGCTGCCGCAGGAACTCGCTGCTACCGCCAGGAAGTTGCGTGGCCAGTTCGCCGCCCTCGCCCCGCAACGCCGCTGGCTCAAAGGCCAGCCGGACGGCCCGGAACTCGACGTCGACGCCTGCGTGCGCAACCACGCCGACCGCGCCTCAGGGCACACGCCGGAAAGCGGCGGCTATCTGGCCCAGGAACGCTGTGAGCGCGATCTCGCCTGCCTGCTGCTGGCCGACCTGTCGATGTCCACCGATGCACCGATTTCCGACTCGCACCGCATCGTCGACGTCATCCGCGATTCGCTGCTGCTGTTCTCCGAGGCCCTGACCGCGACGGGCGACCGTTTCGGCATCTACGGCTTTTCATCGCTGCGCCGCCAGAACATCCGCTTCCATCTGCTCAAGGACTTTTCCGGAAAATACGACGCCGCCGCCCGCGGCCGCATCCTCGCCATCAAACCCGGCTACTACACGCGCATGGGCGCCGCCATTCGCCAGGCCGCGGCCATCCTGGCCGAACAACCGGCCAGCCGCCGCCTGCTGCTCATCATCACCGATGGCAAGCCGAACGATCTCGACATCTACGATTCGCGCTACGGCATCGAAGACACCCGGATGGCCGTGCACGAAGCCCGCCGTCTTGGCCTGACGCCTTTCTGCGTCACCATCGACCACGAAGCAGGCGCTTACCTGCCCTATCTTTTCGGTCCGGCCGGCTTCTGCGTCATCCGCAAACCGGAGGAACTGCCCAGCCGGCTCCCCCTACTTTATGTGCAACTTACCCGCCAATAGGTAGTCATAAAGTCGTATTGCTTTGGCATCAGTCAGATGCCAACATTGGCCGTTATCGTTTATCCGCGAAGATCATGCACGGCAGCCACCCAATCAACATAGAAGCTCTACTGACGCACGTTCCGCTATTCCAGGGACTGGCGCCGGAGGAACTCGGCCGCATCGCTCGTGGCACCCGCGAAATCCACGCCAGCAAGGGCGAAATCCTGTTCCACAAGGGCGACCCCTGCAGCGGTTTTCACCTGCTGGTCTACGGCCAGATCAAACTGGCCTTCACCTCTTCGCAAGGCAGCGAGAAGGTCGTCGAGATCGTCAGCCAGGGGCAGAGTTTCGGCGAAGCCATCATGTTCATGGAAAAGCCCTACATCGTCTTCGCCCAGGCCCTGACCGACTGTTTGTTGCTGCACATCTCAAAGGCCGCCGTTTTCGAAGAACTGCAGCGTGACCACAACCTGTGCCGCAAAATGCTGGCCGGCATGGCCATGCGTCTGCATCAACTCATGAACGACGTCGAATCGTATTCACTGCATTCCGGCAAGCAGCGCATCATCGGCTACCTGCTGCGCGAACTGCCCGAGGCAGATCACGAAGGCGTCAATGTTTCCATCACGCTGCCGACCAATAAGGGCGTCATCGCCTCCCGCCTCAACCTGACCCAGGAACATTTCTCGCGCATCCTGCACGAACTGACCGAGCTCGGTCTGATCATCGTCGAAGGCCGGAAAATCCACATTCCGAACGCCACCAAGCTGCGTCAGCACGAGTAAGGATGCGCAGGGCAGGATTGCCACGGTCAACCGGAAAAACCCGGCAAAAATGAAATAAAAAGGGGCGATGAAAATCGCCCCTTTTTGTTGCCGACCGAAACCGCTTAGTCGGTAATCAGCTTACCCTTGGTCAGCAGGTCATTGATGATCGCCACATCATTCGTCCCCGTTGCCCCCAGATCAACGCCGGCCAGCACGATCTGCTGGGTCACGTGTGCGCCATCCGGTTTCACATCGATCACCGTATCGCTTCCCGACTTGCTGAAGTTTAGATACGCATCCAGCGTCGCCCCGGTCGTTGCCGTCGGCAACAGATCGCGCAGGTCGAGTACATCGCCGCCGGCTGCCTTCGATGCCACATTGAAGTCCGTGATGATGTCCTTGGCCGGTAGAGCAAGGCTACCCTGATCGGCCAGCGTCCAGGCAAACGTATCGGAGCCCAGACCACCGGTCAGAACGTCATCGCCAGCACCGCCAGAGATCAGATCGGAGCCGGTACCGGCTTGAACTGTGTCGTTGCCGCCACCAGCATGGATCGTGTCCTTGCCGTCGCTGCCGACAATTTTTTCAGCTGCATTGCTACCGTTGTAAACTTCACCCTCGCGAATCTGCCAAACACCATTTGTCGTCGACGATTCAACGATGTCCTGATTGGCGCTTAGTGCCGGCACGTCGCTTGGCGAGAACAAGGCATATTCATCGTTGCCGATGATCTTGTAGGTGCTGTCGGCTGCCCCGCTGACCTTGAACTCGACACGCAAGCTGGCGTGACCAGCCTGGTCCCAGTAGAGAACTTCGATCGGCTGCAAGCCTTCCGACAGCGTGACACCGCTATAGACCTGGGTGGCTGTCGACTGGATAAAGTCAGCCTGGCCGAGGTTCTGGCCGTTGATCAGCACACGATAGCCGTCGTCGGCCGTCACGCGCATATCGTAGACACCGCCAGCCGGGATGTAGATGTAGCCAACCATCCGGATCACCGCATCGGTGGTATCGCCTAGGCCGCTGGTCGCCGCCAGATTATCGACGTTGCCGGAAGACACCTTGAGGAAGGTGTACAGGTTGTTGGTTTCACCCCCCGCCGTGGCACCGATCGCGCCGCTGGTCACCTTGCCGTTCTGGCCAAGGTCGTTGCTGAACAGGGGCGTGTTGGAACCAGCCGGCAAACCGAATTCCAGCTTGTTGGCCGAGAAAGTGGCATCGGCCTTGGTCGGATCGGAAAGAATGGCGTTGTTGATCAGGTTGGTGTTGTTGTTACGCCCCTCAATGATCCCCTCGACATCAGCCAGACGGTCGACGTTATTGGCCGTACCGGCATCCGCCGTGCCGTCATCGGAATGCAGACGAATGCTTGTCGTTCCCTGGTAGGCCGGGTCGCTGGCCGTACCGGTACGCGTATCGTTGTAGCCAAAATACTCGCCGGACAAGCCCATGTTGAGGCCGGTGATCGACGTCGAGTTCGAGGTCAGCTCGACAACTTCCGGTGCCTTGATCTCGACAGTCACCGAACCTGTTGCAGAATCGCCATCCCTGTCCGTGATCGTATAGCTGAAGGTCTGGGTCAATACGTCGCCGTAATCCAGGCTGTCGCGAGTGGCCCGATTGACGACGAACTGGTAGGTGCCATCAGCATTGGCAATCATCGTTCCGTAGGTACTGGAAGTATTTCCCCAAACCACGGCACCCAGACCATCCGCACCGATGTCCCCGCCCACCGAGCCGCTAACGCTGGGCAGTGGATCAACCGTATTCACGCTGCCATAAATACCGAAGGGGTTGGTCGCCTGCTCGTCGGTATAAATCGTATTGACGATCTGCCCCCCTGCATTCTTGAAGCCTTCCAGACGGAAAACGTAGTCCTGTCCGTCGAGCGTGACCGTCACATCCTGCGTCGGGAGCGTAATGATGTCGCGCGGATCAGCACCGCTATTGGGCGTTTCAGTGTGATCGAGCAGGACGGTAAAGTTGATCGGGGTCGAGATACCGTTGATCAGCACGTTCATGCTCATCGTCAGCGTGACCGAATCGAGAGTTGAAGAATTCGAATAGATCGGCCAGTTAAGATGGTTGAAGTCGGCCAGTTTGAAAAGCTCACCGGAGTGAACCGCCGTCCCTGTCGCGCTGGCAAACCCGGTGTTATCAACCAGCGTATAGCCCGACTGACCGCTACCGCTGGCCGGATCGCCCCACAACAGCTTGTCGGTGTAGCTATCCGAATCAGTGTTCGTTTGCGAAGTTTGCGACGTACCACTCAGGAATACCGGATTAACCCAGCCGGCCTGCAGACTGTTGATGACAATCGTATCGACATCGACGGCGATCGTACTCGTCGTATTGTTGAGGACAGGCATGTCGTCCTCAATATTCACGGTCAGGCTGCCCTGGACCGGTGCCGCAACACCGTCGCTGACCGAGACACCGATCGAAACCGCAGCAATGTTTTCACCATTGCCGGCCACATGATCAATAGCCTTGGAAAGCGTCACGGTGTAATTTCCGGCATTATCGATCGTGGCGCGCAGAACCTCGACCCCGCCAGCGGAACCGATCAGGGTCTGCGTACCGGAGCCGCTCCACGTCACGGCAACACCACCCACCGTCAATGCGGTCAGCGGCTGCAGCAGGGAAACGGAAACCGCGCTATCGACATCAACCACACTCAGTGTGCCCGACTGAACAGTCAGGTTGGTGCTGTCGGACGGATTGCCGAGGTTATCAGCGAGACCACCAGCCAGACCCTCTTCGGAGACCGAGAGGCTTGCATTGCCGACTACTGGCGAATCATTGACCGGATTGACAACCACCGACACTGTCGCCGTCTCAGTCCTGCCACCACTCGTCACCGTGTAAGTGAAGGTCGTCGGCGTGGCCGCCGTGTTGTTGTAATTCGCGACCGGCATGAAGTCGAGGGTACCGTCGGCTTTCAGGGTGACCGTGCCATTGGCCACTGCGACGCTACCGCCAACTGAAATCGCCGTACCGTTGATCGCGGTGATCAGGTGACCGGCGTTTTCGAAGGAGTCGTTGGCATTGACGGCGATATTGATCAGCGTGTCTTCGCTGGTCGTTATCGAGTCGTTCGCAATATCGACCACGGCGCTCACCGAAATCCCGACCGTATCGCTATCACTCAAGCTACCGTCGCTGGTGATGACCGTCAGGCTATCCACGCCGTTGTAGTCGCCAGTGTTGCTATAGGTCAGGCCGGCCAACGCCGCATTAATCTGAGCCGCCGTACCGCTCAGTGTCACGCTACCCGTGCCGTTGGCGCCGATCGTCGCACCCGTCCCGGTCGTTACCGACAAAGTGCCATGAAGAACGCTGACCGTAGTCGTCAGGTTGCCACCATCAACATCGGCCACGCTGACACCGGTGATCGCCTTCGCCGTGTCTTCGACAACAGCCTGGGCGCCGGGAACCGTATTAACCGGTGCATCGTTGATCGGATTGACGACAACACTGACAGTTGCCGTCTCGGTCACGCCGCCACTTGTCACGGTGTAGCTAAAAGTCGTGGGCGTAGCCGCTGTGTTGTTGTAATTGGCGACCGGCATGAAGTCGAGCGTACCGTCGGCTTTCAGGGTGACCGTGCCATTGGCCACCGCGACGCTGCCGCCGAAAGAAATCGCCGTGCCGTTGATCGCTGTAATCAGGTGACCGGCATTTTCAAAAGAGTCGTTGCTGTTGACCGCAATGCTCACCAGATTCTCTTCATTGGTCGTCACCGCATCGTTAGCGATGTCCGCAACCTGCGAGATGCTTATTTGCTTAACGCCAACCGGCGACGTATTCCCGGATATATCCTTCGCCGCGTAGTTGAAGGAAGCGTCCCCATTCCAATCCGAAGTCGGCTTGAAATAGAACGAGGCGGCGTTTCCTGTAGCAGAATAGTCAGTATTGATAAGCGCCTGCTGCGTCATGCCAGCATCGATATAGAGGACGCCATGGGTCGGCAAACTGGACAACCGGAAAGAAGCAACACCACCGGCGTCGTTTGCTGACAAGGTAACCAGAACCGAGGCCTGATCCTCAACACCGGAAGCAACACCAGAGACCAGTACCGGCAGACCGGTGTCGGCGCCGTAGCCTTCGCTGTCCGTCGCCGTGCCGACGTTGCCGGCGGCGTCACGGGTGCTGACCTGGGCATCGATGGTCTTGTCGCTGTCGGCGACGAGGTCGCTGCCCG
>JAAXVL010000009.1:0-144565 GCA_013335535.1 Azonexaceae bacterium | reverse complement strand
GACGGTGTCGCCCACCTTGGCGTCGCCACCGACGACGCCGGTAATGGCAATGTCGCCGCCGGCTTCGCTGGCGTTGATGACGTCGTCTGCCGTGATCGCCGCGTCGAGGCTGATGGTCGGGACCGGCAGACCGGTGTCGGCGCCGTAGCCTTCGCTGTCCGTCGCCGTGCCGACGTTGCCGGCGGCGTCACGGGTGCTGACCTGGGCATCGATGGTCTTGTCGCTGTCGGCGACGAGGTCGCTGCCCGGGACCGGGATGCTGAAGGTTTTGTCGGCCAGGACCAGACCACTGAATTCCTTGCCGTTGATGGTCAGGGTGACGGTGTCGCCCACCTTGGCGTCGCCACCGACGACGCCGGTAATGGCAATGTCGCCGCCGGCTTCGCTGGCGTTGATGACGTCGTCTGCCGTGATCGCCGCGTCGAGGCTGATGGTCGGGACCGGCGCTACGGTACTGCCATTAAGCAGCGGAGCGCCTTCAATTGTCTCCAGCGTGCGACCGCGCTCGGTGCCGAACTGGTAAGCCAGCGGATCAACCGTTTCGACGATACGCAAAAACTCAACAAAGGAATGACCTTCGTCTCCGCCCTGACCGGCAAGACCGGCTGCTGGCGCTTCTTCTTCGAGCAGTGCATCAAGATCGCTGCCTGACTTCAGGGCTGAAGCAATTTTCTTGAAGCTGTCCTGGTTATTAACCAGCGCGCTATCGGTCGCATCAGGCTTGATCGCGGCGGCGACCTCTGCGTCGATTTTGGCCGTTTCGCCTGAGCGGACGTCGATTTCGCGACCGTCGGCCAGCGTCAGGACAACCTTGGCACCATCGGCGGCAACCACGCTCTCGCCTTCGCGTATCGAGTCTCCTAGCTTGAGGCGGCGCATGTTTCCGGCGCTATCGCGCGCAAATGCTTGACCAGAAAGAACGGAAACTTGGGCGACGACTTGGGCTTGAGCCATGGTGAAACTCCAGACACTATTAGCAATACTAAAAGTGTAAAGGCACCCTGACCGGCCGGCTATTGAACCAAAGTACAGTACTGCTGCTAGATGTGAGTTATTTCACGCTTTCCGGCGTTTTGCCGGGGTCTTGGCCAGTCACTTAGCGCCTCCTTAAATTTTAAATTTGGCACTTTTTTCGGGTTGACCGTGGCAATCGAGAATTTCGCTTTTCGTTGCTCTGACGTCAGCACCAGCGCGCGTGCAGACCTATAGGTTGACGCCGTTGATGCGCAAGGAAAGCTGAAGGCGATCGCGCAAGCCAAGTTTCTCGAAAATCGCCGACAAATGCGCCTTGACCGTTCTTTCGGTGATCGAGAGCTGCCCGGCGATTTCCTTGTTGCTGGCGCCTCCGGCGACCAGTTTCGCCACCTGGGACTCGCGTTCGGAAAGAAGGGCTGACCAGGTATCCGAGCCGGACTCTGTTCGCTTCTCGAGAGCCCTGGAGGTGCTGCCCACCAGTCGTTGCAGCAAGGACTGGCCAATCCACAGCCCGCCATTTTCGACGACGAGCGCCACCTGACGCAGCACTTCCGGCGCCGCGTAGGTATTGCAACAACCAGAAGCGCCCAGCGCGCAGGCTTCGGCAATGATGGCGTCACCGGGCTCATCGGCCAGGACGACGATTATCTGCCGTGGCGAAATGGTCAGTGCGCTCAATATCGACGCGAGGTCTTCCTGCGGCCGACAACGACACCAGACAAGACCCGCGCCCTCTGAAGCCAACTCCTGCGCGCCCTCACGACTCACCACTCGCGCTGCTGGAAAGGCCTCCAGCCACGACGGCAACGCCTGTGCATCTCGGTCCACAAAGCGATGAATCATCAACGCTCCGTCAAGGCCACGCTCTTGGCCCGCAGGACCGGCTTCAGCATATAGGCCAGAACGCTCTTCTTGCCCGTCAGGATATCGACCTCGGCAATCATGCCGGGAATGATGGGCAGGTTGGCGTCACCAAAACCGGGTTTGCTGGTGCGCACCCGTACCGTGTAGAAGGCATTCCCCTTGTCGTCCATTACCGTATCGGCGCCGATATGTTCGAGCGTTCCATCGAGGCCGCCGTATATGGAAAAATCATAGGCGGTGAATTTGACGATTACCGGCTGCCCAGGTCGCAGGAAGGCGATGTCCCGTGGTAACACCCGCGCTTCGAGCAACAGCGTGTCTTCAAGCGGAACGATCTCGATCATGTCCTTGCCGGGCTGAATCACGCCACCGACCGTATTGACCAGCAGACGCTTGACCGTGCCCTTGACGGGCGAGCGTATTGACGACTGCTTGACGCGATCGGTCAGGGCAACGCTTCCTTCAGCTAGGCTATTGAGCTTGGACATGACTTCGGAAAGCTCCTTGCTGGCATCGTTGCGAAAAGTCAGTTCGACCTCCTCAATCTTGCGTTGCGCTTCGTGAATCGCCGACTGAACCCGGGAGATCTGGGCAGAAGCCATGTCACGCTCGCCGCGATAACGCGAAACATCGCGCTCCAGACGCAGCAACTCGACTTCGGAAATCGCCCCGGAATTGATCAGCGGACGGGTAACCGCGAGTTCTTTCGAGGTCAGTTCATAACCTTGGGAAGCCTGGGCGCGCTTGGCTTGGGCCTCGTTCAGTTCCTGTTGGCGTTGATTGAGCTGCTGGCGTGCAATTGAAACGGATGCAGTCAACTCGTCGTTTCTGGCTTCGTAAAACTGACGCTCCTGCGCCACGATGGAAGGATCCGCCTTCATGACCTCAGGTGGCGGCACGAAGGGCTTGCCTTCGGAAATGGCGCGCAGGCGGGCTGCTCTCGCCACCAGCCCGAGATACTGGGCCTGATTTTCCTTGACCGAGGAGACGAAACGGGTTTCGTCGATCTTGATCAACAACTGGTCGGGCTGAACCACCTCGCCTTCGTGCACAAGAATCTCGGAAACAAGTCCGCCATCGATACTTTGCAGCACTTGAACCTGCCTGGACGGAATGACCTTGCCCTCGCCCCGCGTCACTTCGTCAAGTTGCGCAACGGCAGACCACAGTACGAAAACCCCAAAAACAATCCCGATCGAACGCAAGAGAACGCGCGCCCGGAGAGGCTCCTGGCGCAGCATCGCCAGATCGGCATCGGATGCGAAATCAACAACTTCGATCTCTTCCTTGTTCGGCAGCCGCCCGAGAACACGCTCGACATAGGGCGCACCTTTTCTGGCAACGCCCTCCAGCCAGGCATGCGTCGCCCCGAGAATCGCTTTCAGGCGCTTCATGACGCCCTCCCGATCCGGCCGCTCTGCAGCGCCTGGATAACCTGATCGCGCGGACCATCGGCCACGATGCGCCCGTCGTCGACGACGAGCACCCGGGTGGCAAGATCAAGCAAGCTGTTGCGATGGGTGACGATCAAGACCGTCTTGTGTGCCGCCAGAACTTTCAGGCGCTCCTTGAATTGCTGTTCAGAGGAAAAGTCCATCGCACTGGTTGGCTCGTCCAGCAAAAGGATCGGTGGATCCATGAGGAAGGCCCGGGCAATCGCCACGCCCTGCCGCTGCCCCCCCGAAAGAGAATCGCCCCGCTCGCCGATCATCATGTCGAAACCATCCGGATGGCGATTGACGAACTCGGTCAAGCCACCGGCCTCAGCCGCTGCCATGATGGCCGCATCGTCAGCATATGGCGCACCGATCGATATGTTCTCGCGCAGCGTGCCATAAAACAATGTGACGTCCTGTGCGACATAGCCGATGTTGCGCCGAAGATCAGCCGGGTCAAGCTGACGAAGATCGACGCCGTCAATGCTGACCGCTCCGCCGGTAGGCTGATAGAGGCCGAGCAGCAACTTCTGCAGGGTCGTCTTGCCCGATCCAATACGGCCGATCACTACTACCTTTTCACCCTCGCTGATTCGGCAAGTCAGTCCTTTCAGCGCGGCTATCTGGCAATTCGGATAGCTGAACTGGACATCACGGAACTCGATATTCCCCTTCAGTTCCGGACGATGCACGAAGTTGGCATCGGCCGGGCGCTCGACCGGGTTGTGCATGATCTGCTCAAGCGAGGTCAGGGCCACCTTGGCATTGTGATATTGCATCAGCAGTCCGACCATCTGGCCCAGAGGGGCCACCGCCCGCGAGGTCAGCATCGTGCAGGCGATCAGGCCGCCCATGCTGAGCCTTCCGTCACCGATCAGATAGACACCGGCAATGACGACCACGACATTGACGATCTGCTGGATTTCCATTGCACCGTTAGTTGCCGCGGCAGACAGAAAACGCATCTGATTGTTTATCCCGGCCACGTAGGAAACCGTCTTTTCCCACTTGCCCTGCATCAACCCTTCCGCACCTTGCGTCTTGATAGTTTCCAGCGCAGTCAGGCTTTCGATCAGGGTCGCGTTGCGCAATGCTCCCGCCCGATAAGTCAATTCCGAAAGGGCGTGCATTTTATGCTGCAAGACATAGGCATAAATGACCACGAACACGATAGCCAGCAGGACCGGAATGATCAGTTGCCAGGCAATCAGGGCAATCACCAGAACGAAAAGGAGTGCAAACGGCAGGTCGATGAATGCCGTAACCGACGCCGACGTAATGAAATCCCGCACCGATTCGAACGAGCGCAAATTCGAGGCGAATGCGCCAACCGCCGCCGGCCGGGCCTCCATGCGCACACCGAGCACGCGCTCCATGATCGAAGCAGAGAGCTTCATGTCGATACGTGCGCCTGCCAGATCGATGAAATATCCGCGCAAGGAGCGCAGAACCATGTCGACACCGATGACCAGCACAATCCCCAAGGCCAGCACCCAGAGGGTTTCGATCGCCCGGTTGGGAACGACGCGATCATAGACATTCATCGAAAACAACGGCATGGCCAGCGCCATCACATTGATCAGCAAGGCGGCACCGAGAACATCGCGATAGATCGGCATCTGCTCGGCCAGAGCCCCCCAGAACCAGTGGCGGAGCTTGACGTCACCAACCTGCGGAGTACGGCTGTCAAAGCGGAAATGTGGGCGGGCAAAAATGGCGATGCCCGCATAGCGACGCGCCAGATCCTCACGCGCCATCTGGTGAGAACCCTGCCCCGTTTCGGGAAACAGCAGGCGGGCTGTTTTACCGGACTCGTCCCAGCCGAGCAAAACGCAGGCTTCGTCACCGTCCAGCAAGAGTACGGCAGGCAGCAGCGCGTCATTGATACGCTCCAGCGAACGCTTGACCACCTTGGCCGAAAGCCCGGCACGACTTGCTGCGCGGCCAAACAAGGAGGGCGTCAGGGAGCCCTTCTCCAGGGGAAGCCCGGCAACCAACGCTGCCCGCGTACTCGGGCGTCCGTAAATGCGGCTCAACTCGACCAGACAGTCGAGCAAAGGATCATGGTGCAGGAGATCTTCCCGCACACCGGAATTGCCGACACCGGCCGAACCACTATCAACTTCGCTCATGCCACTCCCTGATTTCTTTTGCCGATTCTAACTTGGCTTGAAAACAACAAATCAAAGAAATGTAAAAAAGGCGGCCGCAGCCGCCTTCTGCAAAACAATACCGCAAATCAGGCAATCAGCGGAACAATCAACAGGGCAACCAGGTTGATGATCTTGATCAGCGGATTGACGGCTGGCCCAGCCGTATCCTTATAAGGATCGCCGACCGTATCACCGGTCACCGCCGCCTTGTGCGCATCCGAGCCCTTGCCGCCGAAGTGACCATCTTCGATGTACTTCTTGGCATTATCCCAGGCGCCACCACCAGTGGTCATCGATATGGCGACGAACAGGCCGGTTACGATGGTACCGACCAGCAGGCCACCGAGGGCAACCGGACCAAGGATCAAACCGACCACAATTGGTACAGCAACTGGCAGGATCGACGGAATCATCATTTCCTTGATCGCCGCAACGGTCAGCATATCGACGGCACGCGAATAGTCCGGCTTGGCAGTCCCTTCCATGATCCCCGGGATTTCCTTGAACTGGCGACGAACCTCGACGACCACCGCACCGGCCGAACGGCCAACCGCTTCCATGGCCATCGCGCCGAACAGGAAAGGAATCAGGCCGCCGATGAAGAGGCCGATGATGACAAGGTGATTGGACAGATCGAAGGTGAAGACCTTGCCCGAAACCGCCTCCAGACCATGGGTGTAGTCAGCAAACAGCACCAGCGCCGCCAGACCGGCGGAACCGATGGCGTAGCCCTTGGTAACGGCTTTGGTGGTGTTACCAACGGCATCCAGCGGATCGGTAACATTGCGTACCTCTTTGGGCAGTTCAGCCATTTCGGCAATACCACCGGCGTTGTCGGTAATCGGACCGTAAGCATCCAGGGCCACGACGATACCGGCCATTGAAAGCATCGAGGTTGCGGCAATGGCGATACCGAACAGCCCGCCCATCGCGAAGGCAGCCCAGATCGCAGCGCAGACCGAGAGCACCGGCAGCGCCGTCGCCTTCATCGAGACACCGATACCGGCGATGATGTTGGTGGCGTGGCCTGTCTGACAAGCGGCGGCAACGTGCTTGACCGGCGCGTAGTCGGTGCCGGTGTAATACTCGGTGATCCAGACCAGCGCAGCAGTCAGCACCAGGCCGACGACTGAGCAACCGAACATGGTCATGGTGTTGATCACACTGCCGTCAGGCAGCGTGGCGCCCGCACCGATCAACCAGGAGGTGACCGGGTAATAGAAGATCAGGGCCAGCACGCCAGCGACGATCAGGCCGCGATAGAGGGCTGCCATGATCTTGCCGCCTTCGGTCGCCTTGACGAAATAGCAACCGACGATGGAGGCGATGATCGACACACCGCCCAGCGCCAGGGGATAGAGCACGAAGTTTTCGCCCAGACCAGCTGCCGTCTTGATGATCAGCGCGGCCAGGACCATGGTTGCCACCACGGTCACGACGTAGGTTTCGAACAGGTCGGCGGCCATGCCGGCACAGTCACCAACGTTGTCACCGACGTTATCGGCGATCACCGCCGGGTTGCGCGGGTCGTCCTCGGGAATACCGGCCTCGACCTTGCCCACCAGGTCGGCGCCAACGTCAGCCCCCTTGGTGAAGATACCGCCGCCCAGACGGGCGAAGATCGAAATCAGCGAGGAGCCGAAGGCCAGGCCGACCAGTGGTTCGATGACATGGTGCAAATCGGCACCCGGGCCATTGGCTGACTTGAGGAAAGCGAAGTAACCCGCGACGCCGAGCAGCCCCAGCCCGACCACCAGCATGCCGGTAATCGCGCCGCCCTTGAAGGCCACATCAAGCGCCGCCGAAATGCCGCTGCGCGCCGCTTCGGCCGTCCGCACATTGGCCCGCACCGAAACATTCATGCCGATAAACCCGGCGGCGCCGGACAGCACGGCGCCGATCAGGAAACCAAAGGCGGTCAGCCAGCCCAGCTTGGGAATGAAACCGATAACCAGGAAGAGGACGATACCGACCATGGCAATGGTCTTGTACTGTCGGCTGAGGTATGCCTCCGCGCCTTCCTGAATTGCCTTGGCAATTTCTTTCATGCGCTCGTTGCCGGCTGGCAACGCGAGGATCTGCTGACTGGAAATCCAGCCGTACAACACTGCTAGAACGGCGCATCCCAGCGCCAACCACAACGGTGTAGACATACACTCCCTCCCTAGGTTGATGGAACTACACTTTGAACGCCCCCAGCTTTCTTGGAATGGACACGTTCTTCAAACGCACATAATCGGGGAGCCCCTTGCGGTACGGCGGCGGCTCCTCGCCTTCGATCAGCGGCTGCAGGTAGGCACGGCAGGCATCGGTGATGTGAAAACCATCAGCCGAGATGAATTCGGGAGGCATCTTGCGCTCGACATTGGCGATGTCCTTGAGCGGCGCATCACCGATTTCCCAGCGATACGGGGTATCGGCCAGGCGATTGATGGTCGCCATCACGGCATTTTTGCCTTGCAAAGCGAGGTCCACCGCAGCAACACCCAGGGCATGAGCCTGTTCGATGTCGGTTCGCGATGCCAGATGGCGCGCCGAGCGCTGCAGGTAGTCAGCCAATGCCCAGTGATACTTGTAGCCGAGTTTGTCCTTGATCAGTTGCGCTACGATTTGCCCGACACCACCCAGTTGGGAATGGCCAAAGGCATCCTTGGTCCCCGATTCCGCGATCAGTTTGCCGGAAGCGTCGGACAAGCCTTCGGACACCGCGACGGTGCAATAGCCATACAGCTTGACGCACTCATCGGCGCGAGCCAGAAAGCGCTCAGGATCAAACGGAACTTCGGGAAAAAGCAGGATGTGCGGCGGTTCACCGACATTCTCCGAAGCCAGGCCGCAGGCAGCGGTAATCCAGCCGGCGTGGCGGCCCATGACTTCGAGCACGAAAATCTTGGTGGAGGTCCGGGCCATCGAGGCGACGTCATAGCCGGCCTCGCGAATCGAGGTGGCAACATACTTGGCGACCGAACCGAAACCCGGGCAGCAATCGGTCAGCGGCAGATCGTTATCGACAGTCTTGGGAACTCCGACGCAAACCACGGGGTAGCCCATCTTTTCGGCGATCTGCGACACCTTCCAGGCGGTATCCATGGAATCGTTGCCGCCGTTGTAGAAGAAATAGCCGATGTCGTGCGCCTTGAAGACATCGATCAGGCGCTCGTACTGGGCGCGATGCTCTTCGAGGCTTTTCAGTTTGTAGCGGCAGGAACCGAAGGCGCCCCCCGGCGTCGAGCGCAGGCGGGCAATATCCTCGTCGGACTCGAGGCTGGTGTCGATCAGGTCTTCGGTCAGCGCGCCGATGATGCCATCGCGGCCGGCGTACACTTTCCCGATCCTGTCGGCATGACCACGTGCTTCCTGGATCAGGCCGCACGCCGTTGCATTGATGACGGCGGTAACGCCCCCTGACTGTGCGTAGAAGGCGTTTTTCACCGTCATCGTCTTCCCTTATTTCAGCGCTTCGAAAACGCTCTTGGTGATGCCATCGACGCTACCGACACCAGCCACCTTGCGTACCTTCGGCGCCTTGGCATCGCCTTCGGCCGCCCATTTGCTGTAAAAATCGACTAGCGGCTTGGTTTGCGAGTGGTAGATTTCCAGACGCTTCTTGACGGTTTCTTCCTTGTCATCGTCACGCTGGACCAACGGCTCACCGGTCACGTCGTCCTTGCCTTCGACCTTCGGCGGGTTGAACTTGACGTGATAGGTACGACCGGAAGCCAGGTGAGCCCGACGGCCCGCCATGCGCTCGACGATATCGCTATCCGGGACGTCGATTTCGAGGACGAAATCAAGCGGCACGCCAGCATCACGCATGGCCTGGGCTTGGGGAATGGTGCGCGGAAAGCCGTCGAAAAGGTAGCCGTTCTTGCAGTCGTCCTGGGTCAGCCTATCCTTGACCATGCCGATAATGACCGCGTCCGGGACCAGACCGCCGGCGTCCATGTGTTTCTTGGCTTCCAGACCGAGCGGCGTGCCGGCTTTGACTTGTGCGCGCAGCATGTCGCCGGTGGAAATCTGCGGGATGCCAAATTCTTTGGAGATGAACGTGGCTTGCGTACCCTTGCCGGCGCCAGGAGCGCCCAACAAAATCAATTTCATGAAAAGTCCCTCGGGTTTTTAACTATTGAAAATTATTGTTATCGGCTTCGTTTCAGCGTCTGTGACGGCCGTTCTCTAAAGGCGAAAAATTACTCGGAATTTCAGGCACGGTCAAACAGTTTGCGCATCCGCTCTGCATCTTCGGGCGTGTCCACGCCAGGCGCCGGAGCCGCGTCGATCAACGTCACGCTGATACGGTAGCCATGCCACAGGGCACGCAACTGCTCGAGTGATTCGAAGTGCTCGGTCGGCGCCACGGTCAACCCGGAAAAAGCCTTCAAAAACGAAGCGCGGTAGGCGTACAAACCAACATGCCGATAGGCCGGAAAGTTGGCTGGCAAGGATTCGCCGCCCGCCTCTTTGGCAAAATGGTCGCGCGCATACGGAATCGGCGCGCGGGAGAAATACGCGGCATCGCCATCGGCCCGGCAGACGACCTTGACCACGTTCGGGTTGAAAAAATCGGCCGGGTCGGTAATCGGGTGCGCGACGGTAGCGATGTCGGCGCCGCTGGCTGCCAGTTGGCGCGCCGTCTGCAGGATGACTTCGGGTTCGATCAAGGGCTCGTCGCCCTGGACATTGACGATGATGGTGTCGCTGCCCCAGCCGCGCTGCTCGACGACTTCGGCCAGGCGGTCGGTGCCGGTCGGATGGTCGCTGCGAGTCATGAGCGCGGCGACTTCGTGGGCCTCCACCGCGGCACGGACTTCCGGATGATCGGTCGCCACCCAGATTTCCTCTGCCCCCGACAGACGTGCCCGCTCGGCCACCCGGACGACCATCGGCTTGCCGCCGAGATCGAGCAGCGGCTTGCCCGGCAAGCGGGTCGACGCGTAGCGCGCCGGGATGACGACCTTGAAGGCGAGGCCGGTCATTACTGCCCGTCCGCGTTGAGCTGGCGCGCTTCGTCCTCGAGCATGATCGGGATGTCGTCGCGAATCGGGAAGGCCAGTTTGCAGGGTTTGCAGACCAGTTCCTTTTCAGCCTTGCGGTGTTCGAGATTGCCCTTGCAAATCGGGCAGACGAGAATATCAAGCAGCCTGGCGTCCACGGAGTTTCTCCAAAATCAGGTCAATAAGGGCCGGCGAAAGCACAGCCTCAACGGGCAGAACCCAGGTTTCACCCGCCGTCAGTCCGGCGCATTTTACTGCATCCTTCTCCGTCATCAGCAGGATGCCGTCGCTGGCAAAAGCCAGATCGGCAGCCGAATAGCGATGATGGTCGGGAAACGGGTGATTTTCGCAGTTCAATCCCAGAGATTCCAGCGTCTGAAAGAAACGCCCAGGATTCCCGATACCGGCCAGCGCATGCAGCCGGCCGCGACCGCGCAGGCTCTCTGCCGAACAGGTTTGCTGCGGATCGTCCAGCCGATAGAAGCTGGAGGGCTGCAGCGCCATGTCGAAAGTGGGCGCCGAGGCAGCGAACCGGGATTTCAAATTATTGCCAATAATCGCGTCGACCGTGGCAAGCCGGGCCAGCGGCTCGCGCAGCGGCCCAACCGGCAGACGCCAGCCGTTGCCGGCGCCGCGCGCATCAAAGACAACCAGTTCGACATCGCGACCCAGGGCGTAGTGCTGCAAACCGTCATCGCAGAGGACGACATTCACTTCCGGATTGGCCGCCAGCAAGGCCTCGCCAGCCGCCGCGCGCTGGCGCCCGACCCAGACCGGAACTCCGCTGCGCCGGGCAAGAAGTAAAGGTTCGTCACCCACCGCTTCCGGCGACGCATCGGCGCTCACCGAAACGATGCCCTCACCGCTCCGCCCATAACCCCGGCTGACAATACCCGGCCGCCAGCCTCGCGCCTTGAGTTGCTGCGCCAGCCAGAGGGTCAGCGGCGTCTTGCCGGCGCCGCCGACGATGATGTTACCGACGACGATGACCGGCACGGGCAGCCGCACCGGCTTGGCCAGCCGGCGATTCAGCGCACTCAAGAAACCATAGAGCCCGGCGAGCGGCAGCAAAAGCCACAACGCCGGCGTCAGCCGGCGTTGTTCAAACCACTGTCGCTGTAACCAGCGCGCGAACATCAGCGATTCTGGGTGGCGAAGGAAATGTGCGGATAACCAGCCGTCTGCGCCGCCTGCATAACGTCAACCACGCTTTGGTGCGTCGCCTTGGCATCGGCATTGATGACAATCAGCGGGTCTTCGCGACTACCTGCCGCCCGGCGCAAGCCATCGGCGATGCTCTTGACGTCACTGGTGGCCAGCGGCGATTTGTTGATCAGCACCTGGCCGTTGGCCGTCACCGCCACATCGACCTCGTTGGGTTGCTCGGCCTGCTTGCTGGCATCTGCCGTCGGCAAGTTGATCTCCAACCCGGAGAACTTGGCATAAGTCGTGGTCAGCATCAGGAAGATGATGATGACCAGCAACACGTCGATCAACGGAATCAGGTTGATTTCCGGCTCTTCCCGGCTACGGCCGCGCTGGAAATTCATCGCTTACTTCCGCTCGCCGTGCATGTACTCGACGAGGCGGACGGCCTGCTGCTCCATCTCGACGACAAAGCCATCGGCCAGCGCGCGGAAATGGCGCCAGGCGATCAGGCTGGGGATGGCGATGACCAGACCGAAGCCGGTGTTGTAGAGCGCCACGGAAATACCGTGGGCCAGTTGCATCGGGTTGGTACCGGTCGGTGACTGCGAACCGAAAATTTCGATCATCCCGACCACGGTGCCGAACAGGCCCATCAGCGGGCTGACCGAGGCAATGGTGCCGAGCGTCGTCAGGTAGCGATTCAGTTCGTGGGACACGGCGGAACCGGCTTCCTCGATCGACTCCTTCATGATCTCGCGCGATGCATTGACGTTGCGCAGACCGGCCGACAGCACTCGGCCAAGCGGCGAATGGGCGTCGAGATCATCGAGCAGCTTGTCGTTGTTGGCACCGCGCTTGAACTCGCCGACCGCACGCTTGAGCAGGCCGGCCGGGACGACCTTGGCATGGCGCAGCGCAACGACGCGCTCGATAATCAGCGCCACTGAAATGATCGACGCCAGCAGCAAAGGGTAGATGGGCCAACCGGCCGCCTTAATGATCTCAAGCACGTGAGGTAATCCTTGGTGGAATATTAGCCCGCAATTCTGCCCTGCCCCCCGCTACAGGGCAAGCGGCGAAATGACGCGCTTGGCGCGGCTTATCCCCAAAAGCTGTGGATAAGTCTGTGAATGAAGTGTCATCAGTTACGCTAAACCCCAATCAGCAAAGGACTTTTTACACTCTGCCAAAAAACAAGGCACGTTATTTACATCGTTAAAAATCAGATACTTAACAAAACAAAACACTGTCAACCACTGACTGCAAAATAAAGCCGCGGGTTACAATTGACAAATGCAAAACACGATTCAACCTGTCGGTAACTCTGTCCTCAGCGTATCCAGCCTGAATAGAAAAGTCAGGGACTGCCTCGAATCAGCCTTCCCGCTGACCTGGGTGAGTGGCGAAATCTCCAACCTCACCTATGCCGCCTCCGGCCACGTTTATTTCTCACTCAAGGATGCCAGCGCCCAGGTGCGCTGCGTCATGTGGCGAAGCCGGGCGCAACTACTCGGCTGGCGGCTGGAGAACGGCCAGAAGATCGAAGCCCGCGTGCTGGTTTCCTTCTATGAGCCGCGCGGCGAATTCCAGCTCAACGTCGAGGCCATCCGCCGGGCTGGCCAGGGCGACCTCTTCGAGCGCTTCCTTCAACTCAAGGCAAAACTTGAAAATGAAGGCATTTTTTCCGTTGACCGTAAAAAAGCGATTCCGAGCTTCCCGCGTCGCCTGGCCATTGTCACCAGCCCACAAGCCGCCGCCCTGCGCGATGTCCTGACCACCCTGCACCGCCGCGCCCCGCATGTCGCCATCACGCTCTTCCCGACCCCAGTGCAGGGCGAAGGCGCCGGCGCCAAAATCGCCGAAGCCATCGCCCAAGCAGCGAGCAGCGATTGCGCTGCGATCATCCTGTGCCGTGGTGGCGGCAGCATCGAAGACCTCTGGGCCTTCAACGAAGAAAGCGTCGCCCGCGCCATCAACGCCTCGGCCGTTCCGGTCATTTCCGGCGTCGGTCATGAAACCGACTTCACCATTGCCGACTTCGCCGCCGACCTGCGCGCCCCGACGCCCACCGCTGCCGCCGAACTGGCCAGCCCCGACCGCGACGCCCTGCTCGACCGCCTGACCCAGCTCGAAAACCATCTCGGCCGGCGCATGGATCGCCAGCTGTCCGACCAACTGCAACGCCTCGACTGGCTGGCCACCCGCCTCGTACACCCGGCCGAACGCATCCGCCAGCGCCAGCGCGAAGCCGACACGCTTGGCACACGCCTGCACCACGCCCTGCGCCGGCAAACCGAGCATTGCACCGTCCGCCTGCAGTCCCTCGGCCTGCGCCACGGCAGTGCCCGGCCGCGCCCGGAAAAGCTGGCCGAAGGCCTCGCCCACCTGCAATATCGCCTGAACCGCCAGACCCAGTGGGCAATTTCTCAATATTCAGGGAAACTTAATTCGCTCGGCAATAGTCTGACCCAGCTTGACCCACACGCTGTCCTGTCACGAGGCTATACACTGGCCATGGATTCTGACGGCCGGGCCATCCGCGACGCCGCCCGATTAAGCCCGGGCGACCTGCTCAAACTGCGCTTCGCCAGCGGTTCGGCCGAAGCCACGGTAAATCAGGTTGTCGCCAGTCCGGAAGCTGACTAGAATTTTCGATTCACCCCTCATCAAAACCCAACGGAGAACATAAATGGAACATCAACTGCCCGCCCTGCCGTTTGCCAAAGACGCCCTCGCCCCGCACATGTCGGCCGAAACCTTTGACTACCACTACAGCAAGCACCACCAGGCCTATGTCACCAACCTGAACAACCTGATCAAGGGCACCGAATACGAAAACCTCGATCTCGAAGCCATCGTCAAGAAGGCCCCGGCCGGCGGCGTGTACAACAACGCAGCCCAGGTCTGGAACCACACCTTCTTCTGGAACTGCCTGACCCCGAACGGCGGCGGCGCTCCGAAGGGTGCCCTGGCTGATGCCATCAACGCCAAGTGGGGCTCGCTCGACGCCTTCAAGGCTGCCTTCCAGACCTCCGCCGTCGGCAACTTCGGTTCCGGCTGGACCTGGCTGGTCAAGAAGGCCGACGGTTCGGTCGACATCGTCAACATGGGCGCCGCCGGCACCCCGCTGACCACCGGCGACAAGGCCTTGCTCTGCGTCGACGTCTGGGAACACGCCTACTACATCGACTACCGCAACATGCGTCCGAAGTTCGTCGAAACCTACCTGGCTTCGCTCGTGAATTGGTCGTTCGCCGAAGCCAACTTCGCCTGATCGGAGCAAGTCTCTGGCAGATGCCTGTTCGTTGCGACGAACGGGTTTCAAGCAAAAAAGCACTTCGTTACCGGAGTGCTTTTTTTACGCCTGTCTTTTATGGCTGGTCACGGATTTGATTTTTGGCGCTTTTTTCCGGTTGACCGTGAAATCCTGCCTTGCCGGAACACCGCCTAAGACGCTTGGCATGACACGATCATCGGTTTAATATGGTTCAACGACTTGCATGCAGGCAAGTCCATACCGCATCAAGAAAAGCCGCAATCTACCCGCCAGCGATGAACCAAAGATCGTCCCGGGGTCGGCTGCAAGGTAGGCCAACAGAGGGGCGCACATGAGTCTGCATGTCTTCGTCGCCATGCCGTTCGGTATCAAAGCCGCCGCTGACGGCCGCCCGATCAATTTCGACCGGGTCTATGCCGAACTGATCCGGCCGGCCCTTGAGAGCGCCGGGCTGGAAGTCCTGCGGGCTGACGAGGAACAAGGCGCCGGCGATATCCGCGCCGACCTTTTCCAGGAACTGCTGATGGCCGACCTCGTGGTCGCCGATCTGACGCTGGACAACCCCAATGTCTGGTATGAACTCGGCGTCCGCCATGCCCTGCGCGCGCGCGGCGTCATTCTCGTTCAGGGGCCGCGCGCCGCCCAGCCCTTCGACATCTACACCGACCGCAAGCTCAACTACCGTCTGCTCGACGGCGCACCCGACCCGCAAACCCTGGCCGCTGACATCGCCGCACTGGCCGCCATGGCCAGAAATACGCTCAACACCTGGCGCGGCCGCAAGACCAGCCCGGTGTACAGCCTGCTGCCCAACCTCGAAGAACCGGACTGGACCCGTTTGCGCGTCGGCAATGCGCTCGAGTACTGGGAAAACCACGACGAATGGGCGACCCGCATCGAGGTGGCGCGTAACGCCAACCACCCGGAAGACATTCTCGTGCTGGCCGACGAAGCCCCGGCCACGCCGCTGCGCGTCGAAGCGCACCTCAAGGCCGGCGAAGCGCTGCGCCGCATGCAGCATTTCAATTTCGCCCTCGAACAATTCGACCTGGCCCTCGAATACGCCCCGGACAACCACGAAGCGGCCCGCCAGCGTGGCGCCTGTCTGCAGCACGTCGGCCGCACCGACGAAGCGCGCGCCGCCTACAAAAAGCTGATCGCCCACGACCAGGAAGACGTTCACGCCTGGGAACTGCTCGGCCGGCTGGACAAGGAGGAATGGGTCAATGCCTGGCGCATCCGCGGCCATACGCCGGAACAGATGCGCACCGACGCCGCCTACGAAGACGCCCTGCTGCGCGACACCATCAACAGCTACAGCACGGCCTTCCGCACCTGCCCCGGCCATTACATGTCAGGCATCAACGCAGTCATGATGATGCAGGTCTATCGCGAACTGACCGGCGACACGCGCTACGCCAGCGAGGCGGCGATCATGGCCGGCGGCGTGGCCTGGGCAGCATCGTGCGAACGCGATGACGCCAACCGCTTCTGGGCGCTGACCAATCTCGGCGCCCTGGCCATCATCGACCAGGACCCGGCCGCCGTCGGCACCGCCTTTCGCGAGGCCATCGCCCACGCCGACAACGACTGGCTGGCGGTCGAAGCGACCTACAAGCACATGGGCCTGCTCGCCCTCCTCGGTTTCCGGCCGGATAACGTCAAGGCTGCGCTGACCACGCTGGAGCGGGCCATGCAGCGCATGAAACCGCCGAGCAGCCAACGTCAGCCGGACAAGGTCTTTCTCTTTTCCGGCCACATGATCGACCGTCCCGACCGCACCGAACCGCGTTTTCCGGCTGACAAGGAACCCATCGCCGCCGCCCGCATCGGCGAACTGCTCGACAGCCTGGGCGCCGGCCCGGACGACCTCGCCTTTGCCCAGGGCGCGGCCGGTGGCGACATCCTCTTCGCCGAAGCCTGCCTGGCCCGCGGCGTGCCATTCCAGATGTTGCTGCCGCTCGAGGAGCCGGATTTCATTGAAGCCTCGGTCCTTCCCTCGACCAACGGCGAGGCCTGGCGCCAGCGCTACCTGGCTCTGCGCGACAAGCTCTCGCTGCCGCCACGCATCATGCCGGACGAACTTGGCCCGTTGCCGCGCGACCGCGAGGGGCGCGAAACGAACGCCTTCGAACGCTGCAACCTGTGGCTGCTCTACAGCGCGCTGGCCCAGGGCCTGAGTCGCGTCCGCTTCATCTGCCTGTGGAATGGCGGTGGCGGCGACAGCGCGGGCGGCACGGCGCACATGGTGCGCGAGGTCAAACGACGAACAGGGCAGGTCAGCTGGCTCGATACGCGCCAGCTCTGGTAACACGGATCTCATTCCACTGATTCACTTTGTCGCACGTCGCACTTTGCAAACCCACAAAAAGGAGACACATCATGGCCAAGAAGCTTGCTCTCTGCATCGGCATCAACAACTATCCCGGCACCCACATGGACCTCCAGGGTTGCGTCAATGACGCCCAGGACTGGTCGGCCGTTCTCGCTGCCCGCGGCTACAAGACCTCGCTGCTCCTCGACGACAAGGCGACCAAGGCGGCCATGGTCGACGCCATGAGCAAGCTCATTGCCAGCGGCGGCAAGGGCGACAGCCTGATCATCACCTACTCCGGGCACGGCACCTACCAGCCGGACGAAGATGGCGACGAAGTCGACGGCCTCGACGAGGCGCTGTGCCCCTACGATCTGCAAACCAGCGGCGCCGCGCTGACCGATGACGAAATCAAGGCCATTTTCG
Source organism: Azonexaceae bacterium (assembly GCA_013335535.1). Taxonomy (GTDB): domain Bacteria; phylum Pseudomonadota; class Gammaproteobacteria; order Burkholderiales; family Rhodocyclaceae; genus Azonexus. The sequence goes on along the minus strand of JAAXVL010000009.1, from coordinate 126,977 downwards.
CCACGCGCAAGGGCGGCGCCCGCCTGCTGCTCATTTCCGACAGCTGCCATTCCGGCACCGTGACCCGTGCTGCCAAGGCCGACAAGGACGCCGACACGCGGCCGCGCTTCATGCCGATGGGCAACTGGCTGCCGGCCAGCAAGCTGCCCAAGAACTTTGCCGGCAAGGCGGCGCAGACCATGGTCGCGCCGGCCGGCACCTCGCCGCTGGCCGGCGCCTTCGTCAAGCAGGTCGGCGACCTGCTGCTCGCCGGCTGCAAGGAAGGCCCGAACAACTACAGCTACGACGCCAAGATCGCCGGCCGCTACAACGGCGCCTTCACCTACTACGCCCTCAAAACGCTCAAGGCGCTCAAGCCGGAGGCGACCTACAACGACTGGTACAAGGCCATCCTGAAAAGCCTGCCCTCGGCCAGCTATCCGCAGACCCCACAACTGGTCGGCACCAGCCAGGCCAAGACGCGCAAGGCCCTGACCTGAAAAACAGCCCGTTTAACCCGTCGCCCCCGCGGCCTCGACACAACCGGGACTCCGCGGCGGGCCAGGCGGGAACCCGGCATCTCGAATGATCAGAACTCCCGCCTGCGCGGGAATGACGAAACTGAATGACGCAAGCCCGGCAAGCCGTAGAGGAGAACAAGCATGAGCCAAACCACGATCCGTATCCGCGGCACCAAAGTCGGTGCCGGCAGCCGGGGGGCCAGCCAGCCCGGCGGACCTGAGCCACTCTTTCGCCTTGCTCCGGGCAGCGCCCGCGATGGCGCCGGGGAGGAGATCGAGGTCAAGCCGGAAACGGTGGTGCGCGTTGCGCTCGAAAACGGCTTCGTGCTGTGGAGCCGGGCCGACGACCTGACGCGCGAATACGGCAGCCCGCCGCCGCGCGGCCAGAGCGGTGCCTGGGAATTGACACGCCTGACACCGCGCCGGGCGGTGGTTGGCGAACGCGGCGCGGCCGGGCTGGCCATCCGCGTCCTCGAATTTTTCGGCGTCGATATCAGCAAGAAAGCCGCCGGCAAGATCGGCAAGGCGCTTGAAGACAAGCAGCTGGGCAAGGCACCGGGCCTCTACCGGGTCGCCCCTGGCAATACGCTGAGCCTCGCGCCGGTTCCCGGCAATGGTCCGCTGCCGGCGGCCAGGGGCCCCATTCTCGTTTTCATCCACGGCACGGCGTCGAGCACGACGGCCGGCTACGGCAAGCTCTGGGACCCGCGCAGCGCCGAGGCGCAGAAGCTGCGCGACAGCCTGACGGCGACCTACGGCGATCGCGTTTTCGCTTTCGAACACCGGACGCTGACCGAAAGCCCGATCCAGAATGCCTACGCGCTGCTCGAACGTCTGCCCGATGGCGCCGACGTGCATCTCGTCTCGCACTCGCGCGGCGGCCTGGTCGGCGAACTGCTCTGCCTGTCGGGCTGTGCCAAGCTGGCCGAGGTACTGACACCTTTGCAAATTCAGACCTTTTTTGCCGTTGACCGTAGCATCGCCCCCCAAATGGGCCTGCCGGCCCTGTCCGCCGCCGAGGAGAATGCGCGCAACGCGGCCTACGCCGCCGACCGCGAGCTGCTCGGCAAATTCGTCACCCTGCTCGGCAAGAAAAAAATCCGCGTCAGCCGCTTTGCCCGCGTCGCCTGCCCGGCGCGCGGCACGACACTGGCCTCCGGCCGGCTCGACCGCTGGCTGTCGGTTGTCGATTACCTGTCGTCAGCGGCGCTCGGTAGCAGCGTCGTGGTCAGCGGAGCGGTCGATTTCATCCAGGCCGTCGTCGCCGAACGTACCGATCCGCGGACCCTGCCCGGCGTCGAAGCCATGGTTCCCGGCTCGGCCCTGACCCGCCTGCTCAACAGCCTGCCCGAACTGGCCACCGACGCCGATCTGTCAGTCATCGCTGGCGACATCGAAGGCGGCGCCACGCTGCTCAACACCCTCAAGGTGCTGGCCACCGACTGGTTCTACAAGAACGAGCACGACCTCGTCGTCGATACGGCGTCCATGCTCGGCGGCCTGCCGCGCCTCGCCGGCGGCGCCCGCTTCCGCAAGGATCAGGGGCCCAAGGTTGATCATTTCCGCTACTTCACCAACGGCCAGAGCATCAACTGGCTGCGCGCCGCGTTGACCCGCGGTGACCACGAAAGCGGCGGCTTCCTGCCCATCGAAACGGCAGCTGCCAGCCGGGGCGCTGCCCGCGTCTTCCGCCGCAAGCGTTCCTACAACGTGCCGCGGCCGATTGCCGTCGTCCTGCCCGGCACCATGGGCAGCGAGTTGAAAGCCGGGGATCAGGAAATCTGGCTCAAGTACGGCGCCCTCTTCGCCGGCGGGCTGGGCAAGCTGCGCATGGGCAAGCCGGACATTGCGCCGGTCGGCCTCATTGAAGACTTCTACGGCCCGCTCGTCGATTTCCTGGCGCGCAGCCACGACGTCGACATCTTCCCCTACGACTGGCGCCACTCGATCCGCGATGCAGCGGCGCGCCTGGCTGAAACTCTGGCCCCCCTCGTCGACCGCGCCGAGCGCACGCAACAGCCGCTGCGTCTCGTCGCCCACTCGATGGGCGGCCTCGTCGTGCGTTCGATGATCGCCGACAAGGGCCCTGGCGCCGCGCTCTGGCAGCGCATCTCGCGCCTGCCGGGCAGCCGCTTCCTGATGCTTGGCACGCCCAACCTCGGTTCCTACGAAGCCGTGCGCTGGCTGACCGGCTTCAATCCGACGCAGGCCAAGCTGACGCTGCTCGACATCACGCACGGCACCGACGAGATCATCGATATCGTCCGCGCCTACCCCGGCCTGCTCGAACTGCTCCCCTTCGCGCCGCGCGACCCGGATTTCACCGACCTCACGCACTGGCAGGCGATCAAGGAAAGCACCGATGCCAGCTGGAATCTGGCCGATACCGCGACGCTCAAGGAGGCGGCCATTTCGTGGCAACGCCTGCGCGCCGCGCCGCCCGACCCGCTCATGCTCTACGTTGCCGGTTGCCAGCCGGCCACCGTCATCGACTACCAGCTGGTCAGCCGCGAGGACGAACCGCCGAGCCAGCGCAAGAAGATCGAATTCATCGCTACCGCCTCCGGCGACGGCACGGTGAGCTGGGATTCCGGCCGCCTGCCTGGCGTCCCCATGTGGTACGTCGAGGACACCGGGCACGACGCGCTATGTGCCCAGCCCAAGGCCTTCCCCGGCTATCTCGACCTGCTCGTCAAGGGCAGCACGACGCTGCTCACCGCTGCCCCGCCGGCCCAGTCGCGCGCCGCCGGCGGCGAAGACCGTTTCGTCCTGCCCAGCCTGCCGCTGGCCGACAGCATTCCCGGCCCGGACGACATCGGCACATTTGGATTTTCGGGCGGAATTCCGGTTGACCGTGGCAACGGCGAAAAAGCCGGTCTGCTCATCGATATCGGCATCACCCACGGCAGTCTGGCCTACGCCCGGCACCCGGTGGTCGTCGGCCACTACCAGGGCGATACCATCGTCAGCGCCGAGAAGGCGCTCGACCGTCAGCTCGACGGCGCCCTGTCGCGCCGCGCCGACCTCGGCATCTATCCGGGCCCGCTCGGCACCTGCACCACTTTCTTCAACGACAGCCCGACCGCCAAGCCGGCCGGCGCCCTGGTCGTCGGCCTCGGCGAGGTGGGCAAGCTCGGCCCCGGCCAGCTCGAAGAAGCCATGCGCAGCGCCCTGCTCGACTACGCGTTGCGCATCGCCCACTGGCCGGACGACCGTTTCGGCGAAGCCAGCCGGCCGCGCTCGGCCGCCTTCAGTTGCCTGCTCATCGGCACCGGCGCCGGCGGCGTGCCGATTGGCGATGCGGTGGAAGCGGTGCTGCGCGCCGCGATTGCCGCCAACGCCCGGCTGGTCGCCAACGAAATGGACGGCAAGGTGGTGATCGACCGCGTCGAGTTCGTCGAGCTCTACGAAGACCTCGCCATCTCGGCCGCCCACGCCCTGCGCAAGGCCATCGACAACGTCGATCTGGCCGGCAGCCTGCGCTGGAACGCAATGGCCATCGAGGCCGGCCAGGCCGGCCAGCACCGCCTGCGCGCCGACGAGTCGCCGGAATGGTGGCACCGCCTGGAAATCATCGAAGACGAGTGCAACCACCAGACCCTGCGTTTCATTTTCCCGACCGACAAGGCGCGCGCCGAGGAAACCATGGCCACCGGCCAGTTGTCGCTGGCCGATTCCTTCATCGAAATGGCCAGCCAGGACACCAACCGCAACGCCGAGGCGGCCAAGACCCTGTTCGAACTGCTGCTGCCGGTGCGCGTCAAGGAGCTGTCGAGCCAGCAAGGCAACCTCGTGCTACTCGTCGACCAGCGCTCGGCGCGCTATCCGTGGGAACTGCTCGAGGATCGCTGGGGCAGCAGCCCGCGTCCGCCGGCCGTCAATGCCGGCATGATCCGCCAGTTCAAGACGAGAAACTTCCGCGCCCGCCCGGCCTACGCGCCGAATGACACGGCACTCGTCATCGGCAACCCGGACCTCGGCGGCTCGGCCGATTTCGCCGACCTGCCCGGCGCCCGCGACGAGGCGCTGAGCGTCGCCGGCACCCTGGCCAACGCCGGCTACGACGTCACCGACCGCATCGGCGAGCAGACGCCGGCCATTCTCGAAGCGCTGCACCGCGAAAAATGGCGCATCCTTCACCTGGCCGGGCACGGCGTTCATGAATACCAGTCGGCCAGGATGAGCACCCCGCGTTCGGGCATGGTCATCGGCCTCGACACCATCCTGACCCCGGGCGACATCGAGCAGATGCGCTGGGTGCCCGAACTGGTCTTCATCAACTGCTGCCACCTGGGCCGCGTCGACGGTCTCGGCAAGACCGAGCCCGGCGTGCTCGCCGCCAACCTTGCGGGGCAGTTCATCAACATGGGCGTCAAGGCTGTCATCGCTGCCGGCTGGGCCGTTGACGACGTGGCCGGCAAGACCTTCGCCGACGCCTTCTACCGCCACATGATGGCCGGCGGCTTTTTCGGCGAAGCGGTGCGCGCTGCCCGCGAGGAGATTTTCGTCGTCTGCGACAACGTCAATACCTGGGGCGCCTACCAGTGCTACGGCGACCCGAATTTCCGCCTGTCGCGCGACGGTGTGGCGCTCTACGCCGAGGCACAGCCCTACACCACGCCGCACGAACTGGCCGTCGATCTCGACAACATGGCCAGCGGCCTGCGTGATGGCGGCGACACCTCGGATATCGCCGAGCGCCTCGACCGCCGTCTCAAGCGCATCCCGCCCGCCCAGACCGGCTGGATGAAACGGGCCGACATCGCGGCGGCACTCGGCCTGGTCTGGGGCGAAGCCGGCGAGTGGAAAAAGGCCATCGCCAGCCTGCGCGCCGCCCTCGCCGCCGAATCCGGGCAATGCAGCGTGCGCGTCATCGAGCAACTGGCCAATTACGAAGTCCGCCTGGCCGGCAGCCGCTGGCTCGCGGCCGACGACGGCCAGCGCAACAACGCGCTGCGCGCCGCCCTGCGCCAGGACATCGAACAGGCCATCGCCCGGCTTGCCGCACTGTGCGCCAGCGGCCCGACCAGCGAACGGCTGAGCCTGCTCGGCGGCGCCTACAAGCGGCTGGCCATCATCGAAGACGCCGCCGGCGGGCGCTGCGAGGCGCTGGTCAACATGGCCGAACATTATCGCAACGCCTATGCCCGCGAAGGCCAGCCCTACGCCTTCATCAACTGGGCCTGCGCCGCCCTGCTCATTCGCCGCTTTTACCCGGAACAGCCGGCCGACCAGCCGCCGCTGCTCGGGCTGGCCACGCTCAAACACTACGTCGCGCGCCTGCGCAAGCAGCTCGACAAGCGCAACGCGAGCGCCCCGAATTTCTGGGATAGCGCCAGCCTGGCTGATCTTGATCTCGTGCTCGCCCTGGCCGAAAGCCCGCGCAGCCGGAAAGCCGCGGCGGCTCCCGGCGAGGCCGCCCGCCAGACCTATCGTCAGGCCATCCAGCGCGGGGCCAGCGTGCGCGAGCGTTCGTCGATCATCGAGCACCTCGATTTCCTGCGCCTCAATTACCCGGACGATGACCCGCTGAGCGGGCTGATTGACCAGATCAAGGAGGACCTCGCATGAGCCCGCGCCAAACCCCGAGCAAACCGCGCCAGGCGGCAGAGGTTGCAGCGAAGGCTGCGGCCAAGACGACCATCCGGCGCCGGACCGTGGCCAGCGTTGCGCCGGCCCCGGCTGACACCGTCGCCAAAACCCGGAGCAAACCAGCGCCTTCAGCGCCGAAAGAAAAGGCGGTAAGACGAGCGGCCAAACCGCGCGCCACGCCATTGCCGCCGGCCACCAGCCCGACACCGCCCGTAGCGCTTGGCGCCACGCCCTCGCGCAGTCGCTCGGCCAGTCGTTCAGCCACTTCCACGGTCGACCGGAAAAATGAGCCAATTTCGCAATTCACCCTGGCCAACATCAGTCACGACACCCGCATCGCGCCCAACTTCCTGGTCTATGAGCTGACCCGTTCCGAACTCGCCGACCGCCGTGGCATCGACAACCATTTCCCGAGCGACAAGGAATTGCAGGCCGCCATCCACCTCGCCCGCGAAGTGCTGCAGCCGATCCGCGACAAGTTCGGCAGCTTCACGCCGAACAGCGTTTTCCGCGGCCACCCGCTCGAACGGGCGCTCAAAAACAAGCCGGCGAGCTGGCTCAGCACCAGCCAGCACTCGCGCGGCGAAGCCTGCGACATCGAAATCGTCGGCATGAGCACGCTGGCCCTGGCCAACTGGGCGAAGGACAACCTCAAGGCTTTCGACCAGATCATCTGCGAATGCTACGACCCGGCCAAGGGCCCCAATTCCGGCTGGGTGCACATCTCGCTCAAGGCGCCGGGCACGGGCGAAAACCGCCGACAACTACTGAGCTACATCGTCGACCACGGCAAGATGGTCTACGTGCCCGGCCTGTGCGCCACCGCTACGGTCTGAACCATGGCATCCGGCAAGATCTTCACGCTGCTGATCATCGCCACGCTGCTGGCGCTGGTCGGCGCCTGGATCGTCGCGCGCAGTTACCGGCGGAGCATGCAGCGCCTCATGAAGGCGCCCGTCGCCGCGTCATCCGGCGCCGGTACGGAGGCGGCCAAACCACCGCCCCCGGCACGTTCGACGGTGTTTTCGACCCTCGATGACAACAACGAGGCCTACCGCCGGCTGCTCTATTCGTTCATCGGTCTGACGCTGGTCATCGCGCTGACGCGAACGATCATGACGCAGATCATCGCCGACGGCCCGATCACCCTCAAAACCGTCGCCACGCTGGGCGCTGCCTATGCCTGGCCAGTATTGCCCGTGTTTGCGGTGATCGGCCGCTGGTCGCGACCGCGTTTCGTCGGCGCCATGCTCGGCTGGCTGCTCCTCGCCATCGCTCTGCTGAGCTGGCGCACCAACGAGAACATCAGCTTCGCCCAGGTCGTCGGCTGGATGCTGTTCGACACCGGCCTGCCGCTCATCGTTGTCACCGCGCTGTGCCTGGGCGGCGCAACGCGCGCCGTCGGCCCCTGGCTGGCGCCATTGTTCATCGTGCTGAGCGGCGCCTCGCAACTGGGCCTCGATGGGCTGGCCGCATTGATCGAGGTCGAAAGCCCCTTCGTCGCCTGGCTGGCGAGCTGGATGGGCGCCACCACGGCCTTCACGCTGTTCGCCGTGCTGCCCTGGCTCGTCGCCTGGTGGCCGGCCCGCGCCCTCGGCCGCTGGCTGGCCGGCGCCTACCGGGAACGGCGCATTTCCGAACTTTTCTACCTGTTCACTGCCGTGTGGACTATCGCCCTGGTCGGTCCGGCGCTCGGCGCCATGGGCGATCTGGGCTGGGGCGCCGTGGTCTGCTTCGCCCCGCTGCTGTGGATACCGCTCGGCGCCTTGCTGATGCAACGTTTTGCAGCGCCAGCCAGTGCCGGCAACCCGCCCACCCTGCTCATCCTCCGAGTCTTTCAGCAGGACGCCAACGCCCAGGCCATTTTCGACCGCGTCATTGAACGCTGGCGCCTGAGCGGCAACACCGTGCTCATTGCCGGCACCGACCTGGCCGACCGCACCATCGACGCCGACGATGTATTCACCTTCCTCGACGGCCGCCTGGCCGAGCGTTTCATTGCGCAGGAATCCGACATCGAATCGCGTCTGCAGCAATTCGAATACCAGCCCGATGTCGAAGGACGCTACCGGGTCAACGAATGCTATTGCCACGACAACACCTGGCAACAGGCGCTCGACCGGCTGGTCGGCATCAGCGATGTGGTGCTCATGGACCTGCGCAACTTCAAGGCAAAGAACGCCGGCTGCATCCATGAACTCGGCGTCCTGTCCAAGGCGCAAAACCTCGCCCGCGTCGTTATCCTGACCAACAGCCAAACCGAACTCGCCGCCGCCCAGGCGGCAGTCGTCAACGCCCCGGCCGGCCGCTTCATCTGGATCGACCAGGGCGACAGCCTCAAGCCAGGCGACGTTCTCGGCGCCCTGTTTCCCGCCCCCATGCCCGAAACCGCCCGTTAGCCCCGCCCCAAGGAGAATTCCGTGAATCAACAAGTTCTCACCCGCATGCAATCCGCCGGCCCGAAAAAGATCCTCGCCTGCGACGGTGGCGGCATCCTCGGCCTCATGAGCGTCGAAATCCTCGCCAAGCTTGAAGCCGACCTGCGCACCCGCTTCAACAAACCCGGCCTCGTCCTCGCCGACTATTTCGATTTCGTCTGCGGCACGAGCACCGGGGCGATCATCGCCAGCTGCATTGCGACCGGGATGAGCACCGAGCAGATTCGCAAGTTCTATGTCGACAGCGGCCAGCAGATGTTCGACAAAGCCTCGCTGCTCAAGCGCCTGCGCTACAGCTACAACGACGAGCCGCTGGCCAGGAAGCTGCGTACCGAACTGGACAAGGCACTCAGCCACGTCGCCACGGCTGCCGAGCCGAATGCCACGCTCGGCGATGCCAATCTGCGTACGCTGCTCATGATGGTCATGCGCAACGTCACCACCGATTCGCCATGGCCGGTCAGCAACAATCCGCTGGCCAAATACAACAGCACCGCCCGCGACGACTGCAACCTCAAGCTGCCGCTCTGGCAACTGGTCCGCGCCAGCACGGCCGCCCCCACCTTCTTCCCGCCCGAAGTCGTCACCTTCGGCGAGGAAAAGGCCAAACAGTACCAATTCATCTTCGTCGACGGCGGCATCACGACCTACAACAATCCGGCCTTCCTCGCCTTCCAGATGGTCACCGCCGCCCCCTACAAAATCAGCTGGCCGACCGGCAGCGACAAACTGCTCATCGTTTCCATCGGCACCGGCAGCACGGCCAAGGCGCGACCGGATGTCGATGCCGACGACCTGTGGCTGCTCGACAACGCCAAGAACCTGCCCGGCGCCCTGATGAACGCCGCCTCGGCCGGCTGGGACATGGCCTGCCGCGTCCTTGGCGACTGCCGTTTCGGGCCGTCCATCGACCGCGAGATCAATGACATGCTGCCGACCGAGGCAGTCCCGGTCACCTCGACCGTGCCCAAGCAGTTCGCCTACGTCCGCTACGACCCGGATGTCTCGCAAGCCGGCCTCAACACACTGGGCCTCGCCGACATCAAGGCCGAGCAGGTCCAGGTCATTGATTCGGTCAAACACATGCCGCAAATCCAGCGCGTCGGCACCACCTACGCGGCCAAGCACGTCAGTCTCGACCACCTGCGGGGCTTCGCATGAAAACCTGCTTCGTCATCCAGGGCTTCGGCAAGAAGACCGACTACACCGACGGCCGCGTCCTCGACCTCGACGCCTCCTACGCCATCATCAAGGAAGGTGTCGAGGCGGCCGGCCTGCAATGCATACGGGCCGACGAGATCCAGCATTCGACGGTGATCGACGTGCCGATGTATGAAATGCTGCTGCAGGCCGACGTCGTCGTGGCCGATCTATCGACCTACAACGTCAATGCTGCCTACGAACTCGGCGTGCGCTACGCCCTGCGCCCGCAGACCACCATCGTCGTTGCCGAGGAAGGCTTCAAGAACCCGTTCGACGTTGGCCACATCGCTATCCGCCGCTACAAGCATCTCGGCGAGGACATCGGCGCCCGCGAGGCAGCCCGTTTCAAGGCGGAGCTGAAGACGGCCATCGAGGAAATCCTCGCCTCCAATCGTGCCGACAGCCCGGTGTACACCTTCCTGCCCCAGCTCACCCCGCCGCAATGGTCTCCTGCAGCTGCGGCGGCGCCTGCCCCGGCATTCGCCGTGCCGCCACAGGCGCGGGGCGGGCTGTTTACCGTCGCTGTCGCCAGCCCCACCGGAATATCCGATGAACCATCTGGCGCTACCGTCCCCGAACCACTGGCCACACCCAAGGCCATGCTTGACGAGGCGCTGGCCAAAATCAATCCGCCGGCTGGCGAAGCCAGCGATTTTGCCGGCGCTCGCACCCTGCTGCACAAGGTCAGCGAGTTGCGCCCGAACGACCCCTTCGTCACCCAGCAACTGGTTGTCGCCACCTACAAGTCAAAGCAGCCCGATCCCGAAAGCGCCCTGCTTGAAGCACGCGGCATCATGGAAAAATCACTAAACCCGGCGTCGACCAACGACCCGGAAACCCTCGGGCTATGGGGTGCGATCCACAAACGTCTATGGGAACTCAAGGCCCACCCGACCGACCTGAATGCCGCGGTAGACGGCTACGAACGGGGCTTTTCGCTCCGCCGAGACTGGTACAACGGCATCAACTACGCCTTCCTGCTCGACCTGCGCTCGGTCGAATGGCTCAAGTCCGGCAACAAGGACGACGCCATTGCCGACTCGGTACTAGCCCGCCGCGTACGCAGCGAAGTGGGCCAACTGGCCCTGGTGGCAGCCGAAGACAAGGATGCCGACCCGAAAAAACGCTTCTGGGCCGTTGCCACGTTATGGGAAGCCGCGCTCGGCCGTGGCGATGCTGCGGAAACGGCACGTTGGGAGACGGTAGCACAAGCGCTCGCCGTACCGCAATGGATGCAGGACACGCGGCTGGAGCAGGGGCAAAAACTGATCGAATTGCAGAAGACGTTTGCCGCGCTTTCTGCCGTTTGAGAAAAAACTGTCTCTTACCCGCAACTCCGGGTAACCCTCCCCAGACAAGCGGCGGCAGGTGGGGTTACCGACACATCAATTAATTCTGCCGCCCGGGTTCAATGCTTTCCGTAGACCGCACACAGGTTCGGCCTAATTCCGACGTACGCCGACCAGACGTTGCAACTGCAGGAGCAGCGCCAGCGTCTCGTCGCGCGCGGCGAGCAGATCGGGGATATAGGTCCGAGATTCCTCGATCTTGCCATCACGCCAGCAGTTGTCGATCTGGCTTGCGAGTTCGTGGATGCGCTGATGCGGGCGGTCGATTTCGGCGAAGACCGGGTGGATTTCATAACGGCGCCGGCTATCGCCGAAATACCACTGGCCAAACTCACATTTGCTCGCATCGTCGAGGTGCGAGCAGGGAACGGGCTGCCCCTCGTTGGCGGCGTAGGCGACCTGACTGACCCAGTTACGCAACTGGATTTCGGCAATCAGCATCGGGTAGTCGGCAACATCCCAATACAGGTCGCTGATCTCCCGCCACACTGGGTCAGGCTGCCATCCCCGCACCCACTCGACGACCTTTTCGGCCGGCATCGGCTTGGCGATGCCGTAGCCCTGAGCGTGATCGCAATTGAGCTGAAGCAGCAGGCGGCCGTGTTCGATGGTTTCGACACCTTCGGCAATGATCTCGCGCTGGAAGGCACTGGCCAGGCTGATGACGCCCTGGACGATGACCAGATTGTTGTAGTCGCTGAGAATTTCGCGGACGAAGCTCTGGTCGATCTTGATGATCTCGGCCGGCAGACGCTTGAGGTAGGTGAGCGAGGAATAGCCGGTACCGAAGTCGTCGAGCGAGAAGCGCACGCCAAGGGCGCGACATTCATCGATGACGCGCGAGGTCTTGGCAACGTCTTCAAGGGCGGCGGTTTCGAGGATCTCCATTTCCAGCAGATGGGCCACATCGGGGTGGAGGAACAGCGCCGCCTTGAGCTTTTCGACAAACTCCGGGGCCTGCAACTGCTTGCTGGCGACATTGACGCTGACCGTCAGCGCCAGCCCTTCCTGGCGCCACACCTCCATCTGGGCGAGAACGGCTTCGATGACCCAGTCGCCGATGAGCTTGACCATTACGTCGTCGTTGATCAGCGGCAGGAATTCGCTCGGCGCCAGGATGCCGCGCTCGGGGTGGTTCCAGCGGATCAACGCCTCGGCGCCGGTTACCTTGCCCTGGCGCATGTTGACCTTGGGCTGGTAGAAGAGGACGAACTCGTGGTCGTCGAGCGCCTGCCGGATGCGATTCACATGATCGCGACGGCTGCGGGTATGGCGATCCTGCTCGGCGTCGAAAATCTGATAGCAGTTCTTGCCGGCCTGCTTGGCGCGGTACATGGCCTGGTCGGCATGGCGCAGCAGGGTGTCCGGGTCCTGGTCGTCATGCGGAAAGAGCGTGACCCCGACGCTGGCCGAGATGCTTACCGCTTCGGGCAGAACGGTCAGCGGCAGCGCGATCTGGGCTTGCAGGCGGCGAATCGCCTCCTGACATTCGGCCTCGCTGGCAAAGCCAAGCAGGAGCAGAACGAACTCGTCACCGCCAAGCCGCGCAACGGTATCGCCACCGCGCATGATCTGGCGCATTCGGTTGGCGATTTCGATGAGCACCATGTCGCCCGCACCATGCCCCCAGGTGTCGTTGATCGGCTTGAAACCGTCAAGATCGAGATAGCAAATGGCCATCAGCGACGTTGTCCGGCGCGTCTGGGCAATGCCCTGGACGAGGCGGTCGGCGAGCAGGGTGCGGTTCGGCAACTCGGTCAACGGATCGTAATAGGCCATCTGCGTCAGTTGCGATTCCTGCGCCTTGAGACGGCCGATATCGGAGAACACGGCAACGTAGTTGGTAAGCCTTCCGTCGCTTTCGCGCACGGCCGAAATCGACAGGAGCTCCGGGTAGATCTCGCCGTATTTGTTGCGATTCCAGATTTCGCCACGCCAGCTATCGGTTTCGTTGATGCTCTTCCACATCGCCTCGTAGAACTCGCGGTCGTGGCGCCCGGACTTCAGGACACGGGGATTCCGCCCGATGACTTCGCTGCGCTCCCAGCCGGTAATGCGCGAGAAGGCCGGGTTCACATCGAGGATGTTGCCGGAAGCGTCGGTCAGCGTGATGCCGTCGTGGGCGCTGCGGAACGCCGTTGCGTGCAGGGTCAGCTGCTTTTCGACGGCAAGCTGTGCGGCGTAACGATCACCCAGTTCGCGATTGGCTTTGGCCAGCGAGGCGCGCGCCTGGTCGAGCCGGAAAAACAGAAAGGCCAGGAAGGCGGTGAGGAATATCGCCATGGCGTACAGCGCCATGCGATAGCGGGTAGCCGCCTGGTGGGCCCGGGCATGCCCGTCGGCATAACCTCGGGTGACATTTTCAAGCAGCACACCACTGCGCAAATCGCCGATTTCGGCCATCAGAATATCCAGCGCGCCAAGCCGCTTGCCGATGCTGTCGCCATGACGAATGACGTTGTCGATGATGTGCTTCTGTGGCGCACCCACGGCGGCGCCGGCCAGTTCTTCGCGCGCAGTGGCGACACGCTCGCCCCCTTCCAGGGTCGGGGCATGGGCAAAAGCCAGTATCTCGCGCGTATATTTTCCGAGCGGATCGCGCAGGCTGCCGGGCAGCGAGGAGAGAAGCTGGGTGTCGAGAACAGCCGAAGTCGCGATCGGGAAGAACGACATCGAATTGCGCAGGATGGCGTTGTCGCGCTTGAATTGGTCGACCATCCCAGACTTGCGAGTAATCGCCGCAGCCAGATCGCCGGCGGCGGCGGCAACGGCCGAGCGATCCTCGCTCGAGAGGAATGCCGGGGCCTCGCTCACCTCCTTGGTGAGCAGTTCGACCCGATGCATGTACTGGGTTATTGCGTCGTAGTTCCGCACCTGCTCCAGGCGGTTCGCCAGGATTTGGCCATCAACCCGTGCATCGAGTTCGCCGAGATCGCGCAGCTTCTGCGTGTAGGCGAAATGCGCTTCCGGCGAGACCCGTTCGGCCAGGTAGAACAGCCAGGTCAGCACCGAGACGAAGAGGCCGACCGTCAGGGCAAGGGCCAGCCGGAAATGGCGTGGTGACAGCCCCAGCATGGACTTGGAAAGGCTCATTGCAGCCGTTTTCCTTCCCATTCGCCAGTCAGTGTGCGCAGGAAGGCAACCAGCGCATTGACGTCTTCACTGGAAAATTCGCGACCCAGTTGATAGCGCCCCATGATGATCACCGCCTGCTCCAGCGACTCGGCCGAACCGTCATGGAAATACGGCGGGGTGACGGCGACATTGCGCAGACTGGGCACCTTGAATACGTTCTTGTCCTTGTCGAGACCGGAAACGTTGAAACGGCCGAGGTCGGCCTGGCGACCGGCGTTGTCCTTGAGATAATTGTCCATGACGCCAAAGCGCTGGAACATGTTGCCGCCCAGGCCGGCCCCCTGATGGCAACTGGCACAGCCGTAATCGAGAAAACGCTGGTAGCCGGAATGTTCAAGCGGATTGAGTGCGTCCTTGTCGCCGGCCAGGTAGCGGTCGAACGGACTGTTCGGGGTAAGCAGGGTACGCTCGTAGGTGGCGATGGCATCGACGATGGTTTCACCGGTCATGCCCTGCGGGTAGAGCCGCTTGAAATCCCGGAGATAGCCGTCATCAAGGCTGAGCTTGGGAATAACCTCGGACCAGTTGGAGGCCATTTCGAGCGGGTTGTGCACCGGCCCGGCAGCCTGCTCTTCGAGACTGGCGGCCCGACCATCCCAGAACTGGACGAAATTCAGGCTGCTGTTGAACACCGTCGGCGCATTGACGCCACCTTTCCGGCCGTCGATGCCGACCGAAACCGGCAGGCGGTCGCTGCCACCGCTGTCGAGCTTGTGGCAGGTGGCGCAGGCAATCGTGTCGTCATGGGAAAGGCGGGGGTCAAAGAAAAGACGTTTGCCAAGCGCGACCTTGTCCGCCGGCAAATCGGGCACCGGCGGCAACGGCAGCATTGCCCCCGCACCGGACAGGGGGCCTTGCAGCGACGAATTGGCACCGCTTGCCACCGGCTTGTCCGTAGCAGTGTCGCCACGCATGCAACCAAATGAGGCACCAAACGCCAGGGTCACGAGCATGACAGCAGTAAATGAACGAAAATTCATCATTCAATTATAGGTCTGGTGCGGGTTTCATGGTCAATCGCCGGAAATCGCGCCTGGACACGACCAACGACGTTCAGCAACGGAGAGCAGCCAGCGCCGGCAGAAACACTTCCGTCACCAAAACCTGTTGCGCGCCGAGGCGATGCAGCGAACGGCGGGCCCACAGGGTGTCGCCGGTTACGCCGAGGGCAGCGGCGCGCTTAAAAAGCGGGTGACGCCGGTCGAGCCGGCGAAACTCGATGGCGCCGCGCAGGAATCCCGGGTGGGTAAACAGCAGCGAGCCGAGCGAGTTGCTGCCGAGGCGAGCCAGCCAGCGGCTCAGGCGGCCGTTGCTGGCGGTCGACAACGTGGTGTGGGCAAAGATGACCGGAACGCCGTCGCATTCCAGCGCCACTTCGCGGATCCAGGCAGGCGCTCGCGATGGTTTGAGACGCAGGCCTTCATCGGCCAGCGCCTGGCCCTTCTCGTAGCGCAGCAGGCGGACGCGGAACTGGCGGCTGTTGCGCTGGCAACGCGCCGTCAGCGAACCAGGCTCGGTCAGCCACGAGGCCAGGGCAGCATCGAGCGGCCCGCCGGTCGGGCGGATACGCCATTTGTTCGGAAGCATTATTGCGGACGCGGCGCCTTGTCGAGGCCGCCGAGCTTGACGCCGGGCTTGATGCCGCGCTGGGCGAACCAGCCAAGGTTCATTTCCAGGGCGTAGCGGGCCGGACGACGGGCGCAGTGGTTGTCTTCGGTCTGCGGCTGCATGTCTTCGATGTTGATGATCTTGCCGTCGGCATCCATGAAGGCGACCGAGAGCGGCAGCAAGGTGTTGCGCATCCACATGCAGTGGGTGTTTTCCTGCGGGAAGACGAAGAGCATGCCACGCTGCATCGGCATGGCCTTGCGGTTCATCAGGCCGAGCTGACGGTTCGGGTCGGTAGCAGCGACTTCGGCTTCGATGCGATGGAAGCCGGCGTTCAGCTCCATGACCGGCATGGCGTTCTGCGCCCAGGCCACGGCGCTGATGGTCAGGCCGGCGAGCAGGCCGACGAGTGTCTTATTCATTGAATTTTCCTTGCAAGTTCTGGTAACTGCCGTCGATCTTTCGCCACTCACCCAGCCCCAGACCGTCCAGCGTCGCCGCCCCGATAGCGGCCCTGATCAGACGGAGCGTAGGATAACCGATGGCCGCCGTCATGCGCCGCACCTGGCGGTTCTTGCCCTCCGAAATGCGGATTTCGAGCCATGAAGTCGGGATCGCGGCGCGGTAGCGAATCGGCGGCTCGCGCTGCCAGAGGCCAGGCGGTTCGTCAATCAGCCGTACCTTGGCCGGCTTGGCGGTGAAATCGGAGAGCGCGATGCCGGCGCGCAGCTTGTCGAGCGCCGCTTCGTCCGGCGCGCCTTCAACCTGCGCCCAGTAGGTTTTTTCCAGCTTGTGTTTGGGGTCGGCAATCTTGGCCTGCAGCTTGCCGTCGTCGGTCAGGATGAGCAGCCCTTCGCTGTCGGCATCGAGCCGGCCGGCGACATACACGCCCTTGACCGGAATGAACTCGTCAAGCGCCCGCCACTTGCCTTCCGGGGTGAACTGGCTGAGAACGCCGTAAGGCTTGTTGAAAAACACGAGGGAGGACACGACAGGATGACTTCACGGGCTGGGCAGGATTTCAATTTTCGCCGATTTTTCGGGTTGACCGTGGAAATGGGCAGCAAAAGGGCAGCAAAAGGTGGAACCGCGAGGGCTCAACGATTCTCTAAACATTGTCCCGCTGCTGCCGTTGCTGCATCCGGCATCCGGCACTTTTTGGCGGCGACAAGGAGGTTCATCATGTCCCTGACTCATTTCCCGGCAATGCTGATATCGGAAACCGAAGGCTGGTCCGATATTCAACGTAGCCACCCACAGGCCCGCTCGTTGCTGTTCGGTGTGGTCATGCCACTATCGATCATTCCACCCGCGATGTACGCCTTTGCTGAACGGGTTTATCCCGGCGCGGTTTTTCCGCTTTCCATGCCGGCGATGACCGGCGGCGAGTTGCTGGCCAGCGGTATCGTCCTCTTCGCCGTGCAACTGGCCATGGTTTCCTTCATGGCCATGCTGATCCAGCGCATGGCCATCGGCCAGGATCACGATCCCGGTTACGACAATGCCTACACGCTGGCCGCCATTGCGCCGGTGCCGCTGTGGCTGTCGTCGCTGGCGCTACTGGTGCCCAGCCTGACGGTCAATCTGTTGATCGTGGCGGCGGCGTGGCTGGCGTCGGCGGCGCTGATCCGCCATGGCGTACGGCCGATGCTCAAGGTCAACGACGCGCGCAAAGCCCATTACATCGCGAATCTGGTGACAGCAGCCGGCGTCATGGCCTGGTTTGCGCTGATGATCATCGCGACCGCTTTACTCAGCGTGCTGCTCGGACTGTCCGCGATGTTCTGAAACGGCGTTAGCCGCAAAGCTGGCGAAAGCGCTCGAGAAAAGCCGACTTGGCATCCACCGGCATGAGCGGCTTGATGCTTTCGGGCAGGGGTCGGATGTCGCGGAGATTGGCCCAGGCTTCGGTCGAGTGCGGCATGAGGTCGCGCTTTTCGGTGGCCAGGGCAATCAAGTCGGCGGCCTTGATCGCCGGGTCGAGGTGTTCAAGGTCGACGGCGAAACGTTCGCCGATGATCTGCATGACGCGGCCTTCGATGGCACTGAATTCCGGAAACAGGTTTTTCAGCGGCTTGACCATGTCGCCGAGGTAGGCTTCGGCGGCGTCATGCAGCAGGGCAGCGAGGCGTAGCGGCGCGGGCACCAGTTGCATGACCATCAGGCTGTGCTGGGCCACCGAATAGAATTCCCGCGTCTGACCGTTGAAGCGGCACTGGTAAGCCAGGCCGTGCGCAATGTCCTCGATGGCGACATCGTCGATATGTGGTCGGGTCAGAAAAAAACGGTGACCAAGAAAGGTCGAAACGTAGGGGCTGTCGATCATGGCCGCCAGTTTATACGCCGAGCAGGCAGCCTTCTATCTTGGCAGCACAGATGAAATCGTTCTCCGACAAACCACCGATGGCGTGTGTCGTGTAGCGCACCCGGCACTGTCGGTAGCCGACCTCGAGGTCGGGATGATGGTTCTCGCGATGCGAGATCCAGGCCGTCGCGTTCACGAAGGCCATGGTTTCGTAATAGTTGCGAAACTGGAAAGTCTTGCTGATCTCTGCACCCGTTTGCACCCAGCCATCGAGGCTCGCTAACAGCCGGTCGATTTTTTCCTGGGATAGCGGCGGCGTGCCACCCTCGCATGGCACGCAGCTCTTTTCACTCAAATTGCAGACGGTTTCCATGAGATCGTTCCTCGTAACACCGGACAAAGCCGATCAGGCCCGGCGCTATCAGTGATTCGTCGGTGACTGTCGATAGGCAAATTCGCTCTCGGCCTGATCGTGACTGCTGATCGCGTCAACCTGCTCAACCGCAAGAACCGGGGCGGGAACCTCGACCTGAATGGCATTCGCCCGCATCTGCACTTGTCGCGGCGTGAAATCGGCCTGACGAGCAGCAGCGAGAAGCGCCGAATAAACCGGGTTGAAGCGGCTGTTGGCGATGGCGCGCAGCGCAGGGTTGTCTATCAGCGACTGCAGAAAAAGACGCGCCGCCAAGGCTTCCCGCCGGGCGACAAGATTGTCGGTTGCCAGGGCGCTGGCTTGTCGAGGCACCGAAATGACCGGAGAAGTCAGGCTGGCAGCCGTCTGCGACACGGTTCCGGTTGTTGATGTCGCCGCCAGGAGGCGCCCCTGCGGTGAGATGCTGACAATGCTCGACGGCAACCCGGCGACAGCCGCGTTCGTCTTTGCCGTCGCCTGTGTTCGGGTAACCGGCGGTGCAATCGGACTCACGCTACCGAGCGAGACGGGCTGAAAACTCAAGCTGATGGCCATGACGACAGACGCCGAAGTGCGCCTAATGCTTCGTGGCGCGCCAGGCCGAGCTGTAAAACCCGTAGCCGTCAGCCTCGACGCGGTCCTGCTCGGCCTTTTGCTGCTCTGCCTGATCGATTTTCCTGTCCCAGTAGAGAAGACGCCCGTCGTGCTGATCGACCAGCGCCTCGGGATGATCGACCAGGAACTGATCAATGAATTGCGTGTATTCCGAGACATATCCGCGGTCGATTTCGCCGGCCAAGTGCTCGGTGCTGTCCGGGTTGAACAGCCTGCTGATGAAATTGCTCATCGTCCTTCCTTTCACGCCAGAAGGCCGGTTATCTGCCTCCTGACTTCAGGCGGCATCGAATTCCGTCATGGTCAGAACGCCGCACGTCATGAATAGCCTGTATTGCTTCCATTCAATCTTTCGAGTCAGCAGGAACGACAAGGTTCCCGCCGGCGATTTTTAGTCAATCGAGCGACCAAAGCAGCGGCGAAACATGAACAAGCCGGAAATGACGTACTAAGGAATTGATTCTGAGTGTATTCATCAGAATTATTGGTGCCTTGGGCGAGACTCGAACTCGCACAGCTTGCGCCACTACCCCCTCAAGATAGCGTGTCTACCAATTTCACCACCAAGGCTACGGCATCTGGAGATGCTTGCATGTTTTGTACATCGAGGGGGCGCGATTCTAGCGGGGAATCGCCGCGTTGTTAAGCCCCTCAGTGATAAAACGCGTAGCCGATCAAGATGGCGCCGACCAGCCCGACGGCGTCGGCGATCAGGCCGCCGGCCAGGGCGTAGCGGGTTTTGGTGATGTTCACGCTGCCGAAATAGACGGCCAGGACGTAGAAGGTGGTTTCGGTCGAACCCTGGATGATGGCAGCGAGTTTGCCCTGAAAGGAATCGACGCCGTAGGTCGTCATGACGTCGACCATGAGGCCGCGGGCGCCGCTACCGGAAAGCGTTTTCATGAGGCCGACCGGCAGGGCCGGGACGAAATCGTCGTTGAGGCCGAGGGCCAGTACAAGGCTGCGAATGGCGCCAATGAGGTAATCCATGCCGCCCGTCGTGCGAAAGACCGAGATGGCGACGAGCATGGCGATGAGGTAGGGAATGATCTGGACGGCGACACCGAAGCCTTCCTTGGCGCCGTCGACGAAGCTTTCGTAGACGTCAATGCCGCGCCAGGCGGCGACGGCGACGAAGAGGACGATGATGGAGACGATCAGGCCGCTGCCGAGCAGGCCGATCATTTGCGCCATTTGCTCGGCTGGCATGCCGGCCAGCCAGAAATACAGCCCGGCCATGAGCGCGGCGAAGCCGGCGAAGAAGGCCAGCACGGGCTTGCAGAAGAGGTTGATGCGCTGCCAGATGGCGACGGCGATGAGCCCGGCGCAGAAGGAAACAAAGGTGCCGAGCAGCGTTGGCAGAAAGATATCGGCGGCGTTGAAGCCGACCAGGCCCTGCTTGACCGCGATGGCCTGGCGGATGGCGATGACCGAGGTTGGGATCAGCGTGATGCCGGCCGTGTTGAGGACGAGGAACATGATCATCGGGTTGCTCGCCGTATCTTTCTGCGGGTTAATTTCCTGCAGTTCGCGCATGGCCTTGAGGCCGAGCGGCGTCGCCGCGTTGTCGAGGCCGAGCATGTTGGCGCTGACGTTCATGACGATGCTGCCGCTGGCCGGGTGGCCGGCCGGGATGTCGGGGAAGACGCGGCGGAAGAAGGGCGCGACGAGGCGGCTGAAGAGTTCGATCAGCCCGCCGCGTTCGCCGATTTTCATGATGCCCAGCCACAGGCTCATGACGCCGACCAGGCCGAGCGAAATGTCGAAGCCGGTCTTGGCCGTATCGAACAAGCCGTTCAGGACGCGCGTGAAGATGTCGAGGTCGCCCTGCAGCAACTGCGCCACCGCCGCGACAAAGCCGACGAGGATGAAGGCGACCCAGATTTTATTGAGCACAGGTGACGGCGCGGAATGTTTGAAAGGCAGCCAGTCTAGCCGGCTGACTGGCGACTGTCATCGCATTGCCGTCGAGCCCACTGGCAAACCCCAGGCGGTGCGCCGGACGTCGTACTCGGCCTGCGGCAACTGAACCAGCACGGGGGCTGCCGACGCATCCAGCCAATGGGCGATCTCGCTCATGTCGGCCTGCGCCATTGCCGTACAGCCGGCGGTTGGCACATCCGGTCCGGCCCAGACGTGCAGGAAGATGCACGAACCGGCGCCCGGTACCGCGGGCTCGGTGTTGTGGGCGACAACGGCGCCGATGGCGTAGCGGTCGTCATCCCGCAGCATGTCCTCGCACGAGGCCCACTCG
Source organism: Azonexaceae bacterium (assembly GCA_013335535.1). Classification (GTDB taxonomy): domain Bacteria; phylum Pseudomonadota; class Gammaproteobacteria; order Burkholderiales; family Rhodocyclaceae; genus Azonexus. Next base: position 105,566 of record JAAXVL010000009.1, on the reverse strand, counting down.
GGCGTTACGGCGGATTGGTCGACGATGCGGTTGTAGTACGCCGAGGCCGGATCGTCGATCGCCTTGAGGTCTGGCCTAGCCGACAGATAGGGCAGCCTGGCGGCACGGGCCAGAGCGCTGTCCGGCGCGGCATAACCGAACAGGGCCGTGATGGCGAAAATACCGGCCGGGGCGCAGCCATCACCCTCTCGTTTCTCAAGACCATTCACAGGCGGATGCCAGCCCCGCCCCCAGGCCAGGCCCGATCGTCCGAGGCTGACCGGAATTTGCCGACCAAGCGAGTGCCACGCTGCGCCGCGAGACGCCCGCTCGAACCGCTGCAAGCGACCTACAGCACTACCCCAGCCCGTCGCAACAACCAGCACCAATTGCCGCGCCGACGTAGCCAACGTCGGGGAAACGCCCGAGGCGCCCGATGGCGTCATGCATGCCACCCGGCGAGAATTGAAAAGAAAAATAGCGTTCGAGGAAATTTCATTTTTGATCAAATTTTCCGGTTGACCGTGGCAACGCACCTAGCGGCGAATCGCTTTTCCCGATTTTATGCCGCCGCCTTCCATTCGTTTGGGCCAAGCGAGGGTTATTTCACAGGGCGCGGCAAACGCTCCCCATAGACTGCCCCCTAAGACAACGAATCCTCTCCCGGAATTTCAAACATGACCAAGAATACCTGCCGCGCCAGCCTTGCCATCGCTCTGGCCCTTTCCGTCCTCGGCAGCGCGCATGCCACGCCTGTCAGCCTGACATCGCTGGGCAGCGCCTACACACAGAATTTCAACACCCTGGGCCGCCCAGGTACAGCACTGCCCGACCCGATGTTGCCCACGGGCTGGGCAATCGATGAATCGGGCACCAGCGACTCTGTTAATCAGGAGTACGTTGCCAACAACGGTAGCTCCCAAACAGGCGACATATACAGCTATGGACCAGCCTCCGGCGCCGAACGCGCCCTGGGCAGCCTGCGCAGCAACGCGCTCGCCCCCATCTTCGGTGTCACCTTCGTCAACAACACCGGCATCACCATCACCTCGCTCGACATCGCCTTTACCGGCGAGGAATGGCGCCTTGGGACCGAAAACCGCACCGACCGTCTCGCCTTCCAATACAGCACCACCGCCACCGGCCTGTCGAGCGGCACCTACACCAGCTTCAGCGCCCTGGACTTTGTCACGCCCAACACGAACGATGACGGCCAAAAGAATGGCAATGAAGCTGCCAACCGGACAAGCCTGAGCGCCACCATCACCGGTCTGGAAATCGCTGCGAACAGCACTTTCTGGCTGCGCTGGAGTGATTTCGACGCCAGCGGAGCAGACGATGGCTTGGCCATCGACGATTTTTCGCTGACCGCCCGCGGCCCGCTTGCCCTCGCTGCAGCCAACGCCGTGCCGGAACCCGGTTCGCTGGCCCTGGCCGGACTTGCGCTGCTTGGCCTTGTCGGCAGCCGCCAGCGCGTTTTGAAAATGCCCGCACGCTAGGCAAGCGCCAGCGCACCGCCCATTGCCTCGGGCGGTTTCGCTTCTTGCGTTGTACTTGCCGGGCATATGCGGCACCATGACGAAGCACACCGACAGGCGGGACGGCCACGGTGTGCTTCGCCACATAGAAGAACGCAACTTGCCCGCGGCACTGCTCAGCCGGCCGGGTTACGGAGGAGATGATCGTGAATGCATTGAATAAATCGGCAGCAGCCATCGGCCTGGCCGGCATGCTGGCCCTCACCGGCTGCGCCCCGATGTACGGCCCGGGCTGGGAGCGGGATTACCCGCCGATTGCTTACTCGCGCGACCTTCACCCAGGCTACGGCTCGGTTTACGCCATCGACCTGCTCCGGCCCGAGAACAACAGCGGTATCGGCGTCGGCGCCATTGCCGGCGCGGTGATCGGCGGCTTGATCGGCCACCAGGTCGGTGAAGGTAATGGCAACACGGCGGCCACGGTCATTGGCGCAGCTGGCGGCGCCTTGATCGGACATCAGATTGAAAAGGCCAACCAGCCGCAGGGTGACCAGTTCCGGCTCACCATCCGGATGGAAAACGGCAGTTACCAAGCCCTGATTCAGAACACCGATTTCGTCGACCTGCGCGTTGGCGACCGACTCTACATCGACAATGGTGGCGCCGTTCGGCGCTACTGATCTACCGACTCAAGCCAAAAGCCGGCGGAACCAGGAGTTGCGGGGTTTGTTTTTGTTTACTCTCCCCGGTCTCCTGGTCTGTACTTGCCAGAACTCAAGCTAATGCACGCCGGCCACGGGCTTGTGCGAGTTGATTTCCTTCTCCTCCTGCCTGGCGTGCTGCATTGCGTAACGCCAGATGTAGACCGCCATGACGAGAATGAAGCCGATGGTGATCAAGCTGAATATGCCAATGTCGGACGTGAATAAGAGTTCCCATGCCATGAGTCTTCTCCGGTAATGGTGAATAGGGATGAATTTATTTTGCTGCCGACGTTTATGTGCAAGACATATGCCCGCTGCTCACCGGTGCTTAAACGCGGGCTTGGGACGACAGGAGAAGCACGCAGCAGGGAACGTTGCAGCCAGCTGAAATCGGCCGTACGACGGGCTACCGGGCAGCGCTCCCAGGTTTTGGCAACCGTGATTCGTGGCTTGTCCGCTGGCGTGACATCAAACTTTACACGCCGGCACGGCTGACAATTATGACAATCAACACTTGCGTTCCGCCAGAAATGACACGAAACACCTAGCTCGCCAGCAGCTTGGCGGGCGCCTGAACAGCGCTCGGCCCCCTCAAGATTGACCGGGCAGTCAGGATGGAAATCGGCATTTCCCTTGCGGAGAGGCATTCCCGGTTCGCAACGCAGTCGAAAAATAGCCATCGAATTTCAGTGGCGGTTGTTCGGCGCCTCTTCCCCTGGGAGGAAAGGAAGAGGCGCCATTGGGTACTGCCGACTTCCGGAAGGCTTTATAGCCAGATACGTGCCAAAAGCACACCGACAAACAACAACGATTTAAATCAACAACTTAAACATTAACAAACCAAAACCCCGGCGCATTTAGGTCAATTTTGTCAGTCAAAGCTGACAAGGCCACCCTTCCACGGTCAACCGGAAATTTCGCCCAAAATTGAAATTCCACTCAGTGGCTGGTGCCCTCTGACTTGGTGATCTTGTTCCAGACGTTGTACTTGCCGACCGGTTTTTTCATCGGCAGCCGCTTCACTTCCTTGAGCGTCACCGCGTCGTAGATGATCAGCGCACCGTCCATTTCCCACAGGCTGGCCAGCACATACTTGCCATCTTTCGTAAACTCCACGTGGGCGAAGGTTTTGCCCGGCTCCGGTTTGAGTTCGGCGACGATTTCCAGCGTTTTCTTGTCGATGATCTGCATGGTGTCCTTGAACTCCTTGCTCATCATCGAATCGGTCCACGCGTAACTGCTGTTTTCGTGGCTGCGCATGAAAAAGCCCGGGCCGCGCGTCTTGATCTGTTTGATCGTCTGCCAGGTTTTCATGTCGATGATGCTGATCAGGCCTTCGTTGAGATTCGGCGTCGCCATGACTGTTTTTCCCTGCCATTCCCAACTGATGCCGGAGCCGAGGTGGGGCATGCCGGGCAACTCGAGATCGGCGATCTTCTTGCGCGCATCGAGATTGACCACCTGGCCCGTCACCGCCGCCTTGGCATCGTTGCGCGAGGCCCCCATCAGCTCGTCGTAGCCCTGGGTGAAATAGAAGTCGTCGAGGTAGTCATCAAGCTGCGTGCGCTGCGGGTTGAGGAAACCGGGGATGAAGGCGCCTTCCTGATACTTGTAGTCGTGGATCATGCCGGCCGGAATGGCGTCGGCCTTTGGGTTGTACGAGACCTCCCAGACCTCTTTCACGTCCTTCAGCGCCGCGACGAAGCTCTGACGCGGACTCGCGTCATAGACCGCCGAAACGCGCGACGACACCTTGCCGTCCTTGTCACTGACCGGCAGGATTTTCTGCAGCTTGAGATCGGCGTCGAGGATGACCAGGCTGTGCGGCAGATAATTGGCCACCGCCACCCACTTGCCGTCGGCCGATACCGCGGCGTTGCGCGTGTTGATGCCGGCGCGCACTTCGGCGACGACCTTGAGGTTCCACAGGTCGAATTTGGTGATCCAGCCATCGCGCGAAGCGAAGAAAACGTAGCGGCCATCCGGCGTGAATTTCGGCCCGCCGTGCAGGGCGAAGCGCGACTGGAAACGATGGATCGGTTCGAGCTTGTCGCCGTCGAGAATCGACACATGGTGATCGCCGCTTTCGACAACGACGAACAGGTTGAGTGGATCAGCCGTGAATTGCGGCTTGTCGGGCAGGCTACCCGGCGCGTGACTGACGATGCGCGAGGCGTTGATTTCCTTCTCGCCCCAGGCCGGCATCGGCTTGATCGGCGTGTAGACGTAATCGACCAGCGCCTTGATCTCGTCGGCCGACAGGGTCTGGCCAATGCCGAGCATCTGCGTCGCCGGCCGGCCGTCGCGAATGACCTTCTCCGCCTCCGGCTTGCGCAGGCGGGCAAGGTTCTCCGGAATCAGCGCCGGGCCGATGCCGCCCAGTCGGTCGGCGCCATGGCAGGCGGCGCAATGCTGCTTGAAGTTGTCGCCGACTTCTGCCGCGCCGGCGCTGCTTGCCACGGTCAACTGGAAAAACAGGCCAAAAATGAAAAGCCCCGCCGCCCTGGTTTTCATAGCCCGATTTCCTCATCGGCCAGATAGCAGCCGGGGTCTTCCGCCCAGGCGTCGCCCGTCATCTGCTGGGCACGAACACGGGTGTTGCCGTTGCAGATGCCGAGGTAGGCGCACGCCCCACAGCGCCCCTTGACCGCGCGCGGATGCTGTTTCAAGCCGGCCATCAGGGCATCCGACGTATCCGGCCAGATCTGCGAAAACGGCCGATCCTTGACGTTGCCCAGGTTGTGGTGCCACCACATGGTGTCCGGATGCACGTTGCCGAGGTTGTCGATATTGGCGACATTGACGCCCGACGAATTGCCGCCCCACTGCCGCAGCTTGGCCTCGACATGCGCCGCCTTCTCCGGAAAGCGCCGGCGCACCCAGTGCAGAAAATAGACGCCGTCGGCATCGTTGTTGCCGGTCGTGAATTCCTTCTCCAGCCCGCGCTGTCGGTAATCCCAACAAGTGTCGAAAAGCAGGTCCATCGCCCACCGCGTCAGCTTGTGCTGCGCGTCGTCCTTGCGGTTCTTGTTGCCGCGCCCGGCGTAGTTGAGGTGCGAGAAATAGAAGCGGTCGATGCCTTCGTCCTCGACCAGCTTGAGCAGGCCGGGCAGGTCGTGTGCATTGTCCTGCGTCATCGTGAAACGGACGCCAATCTTCAAACCCAGATCGCGGCACAGGCGAATGCCCTTGAGCGACGCCTCGAAAGCCCCATCCATGCGGCGGAACTTGTCGTGCGTGGCGCCCAGACCATCGAGCGAAATACCGACGTAGTTGAAATCGCACTCGGCAATCCTGTCGATGTTGTTCTCGTCGATCAGCGTACCGTTCGACGACAAGCCAACGTAAAAGCCCTTGGCCTTCGCCCGTTGTGCGATGTCGTAAATATCCGGCCGCAGCAGCGGTTCGCCGCCAGACAGGATCAACACCGGCACCTTGAAGCCCTTGAGATCGTCCATCACCGAAAAAACCTGCTCGGTGCTCAGCTCGCCGGGAAAGTTCGTGTCGGCCGAAATCGAATAACAGTGCTTGCAGGTCAGGTTGCAGCGCCGGATCAGATTCCAGATCACCACCGGGCCGGGCGGATTGCGCTTGGGACCAAGCGGGGTCGGCTCGGCAATTTCCTGCATGTATTGGGAGATGCGAAACATGAACATCCTTGTTCTGGATTTGGGGCCATTCAACGGCAGCCGCCGGGCCGGCGCCTTGATGCGCGTCAAGCACGGCCAAACAGAGGCATTGGCCGAGCAGCGCAACCCTTGCGGTATACTCTTCCGATGACCCTCAATTCACAAATTCTTGCCGGCAACGAGCCGACGCTCCCCGGCCAATGGGCTACCGAGCTTGAGGCAAAACTAGCCGCTGGAGAAAAGCCCCAAGCCTGGCTCGAGATAGACCTCGACAACCGCCTGCAGTTCGCTTCCGGTCTCGTCATCGTCACCGACCGACGGCTCCTCGCCTACGCACCGGGTGACACCAGCTGGCAGGAATGGCCGTTGCGCGGCGGGCTGACGCTCAACCACAACGACCACGCCGGCGTCGGCGCACTCGAACTGGTCGACGAAAAGGGCCTGCTCGCCACCTGGCGCTACACCCTGGCCAAAAACCTGGCCGCCCTGCGCGTCATCAACGAATTCGACCTCAATCGCGACAGCATCGTCACCGGCCAGCCGGTCGAGCGCGTCATCGAAGACTGCTGCCCGACCTGCAAGGCGCCCCTGCCGCCGGGCGAAGACGAATGCCCGATCTGCAACCGCGAAGCCACTGTGGCGCCCTCCACCTGGACGCTGTTCCGCCTCTGGCGTTTTGCCCGTCCCTATCGCTGGCAACTGTTCTGGGGCTTTGCCCTGACTCTGGCGTCGACAGCCGCCCAGCTCGTTCCGCCCTACCTGACCATGCCGCTCATGGACAACGTGCTGATTCCATTCCAGAACGGCAAGCCCATCGACTGGCCGCTGGTCGGCATGTATCTCGGCGGCCTGTTCGGCGCCGCGCTGCTCGCCTGGGGGCTGGGCTGGATCCGCACCTACATCCTGTCGCTCGTTTCCGAGCGTATGGGCCGCGACCTGCGCACGCAAACCTACGATCACCTGCTGGGACTGTCGTTGGAGTACTTCGGCGGCAAGCGCACCGGTGACCTCATGGCGCGCATCGGCAACGAAACCGACCGCATCAACATCTTCCTGTCGCTCGATCTGCTCAACTTCGCCACCGATGTGCTGATGATCACGATGACCGCGGTCATCCTGTTCAGCATCAATCCGTGGCTGGCGCTCGTCACCCTGCTGCCGCTGCCGATCATCGGCTGGATGATCCATTTCGTGCGCGAAAAGCTGCGCACCGGCTTCGAGAAGATCGACCGCGTCTGGGCCGAAGTGACCAACGTGCTGGCCGACACCATCCCCGGCATCCGCGTCGTCAAGGCCTTTGCCCAGGAAAAGCGCGAAGGCGAGCGTTTCCGCGCCGCCAACGAGCACAACCTGCAGATGAACGACAAGCTGAACAAGACCTGGTCGCTGTTCACACCGACGGTTACCCTGCTCACCGAAGTCGGCCTGCTCGTCGTCTGGGTTTTCGGCATCTGGCAGATTTCCAAAGGCAACAGCTCGGTCGGCGTGCTCACCGCCTTCCTCGCCTACATCGGCCGCTTCTACACACGACTCGACTCGATGAGCCGCATTGTGTCGGCGACCCAGCGCGCTGCGTCGAGCACCAAGCGCATCTTCGACATCCTCGACCACGTCTCGAGCGTCCCCGAGCCGACCAACCCGGTGCATCTGTCCAAAGTCACCGGCCAGCTCGAACTCAAGAAAGCCAGCTTCCGCTACGGCACCCGCTCGGTCACCCGCGACGTCGACCTGATCATCCAGCCCGGCGAAATGATCGGCCTCGTCGGCCATTCCGGCTCCGGCAAGTCCACACTGGTCAATCTGATCTGCCGCTTCTACGACGTATCCGAAGGCCAGGTCCTGATCGACGGCGTCGATGTCCGCTCGGTGCCGGTCGCCGAATTCCGCCAGCACATCGGCCTCGTCCTCCAGGAACCCTTCCTCTTCTTCGGCACCATCGCCGACAACATCGCCTACGGCAAGCCAAAGGCGACGCGCCAGGAAATCATCGCCGCCGCCCGCGCCGCCCACGCCCACGAGTTCATCCTGCGCCTGCCGCACGGCTACGACTCGCTGGTCGGCGAACGCGGCCAGGGCCTGTCTGGCGGCGAACGCCAGCGCATTTCCATCGCCCGCGCCCTGCTCATCGACCCGCGCATCCTGATTCTCGACGAAGCGACTTCCGCGGTCGATACCGAGACCGAGAAAGAAATCCAGAAAGCGCTCGACAACCTGGTCAAGGGCCGCACCACCATCGCCATCGCCCACCGCCTGAGCACGCTGCGCAAGGCTGACCGGCTGGTCGTCATGGACCGTGGCCGCATCGTCGAAGTTGGCAACCATGACCAGTTGATGGCCGTCGAAGGCCATTACTTCAAGCTCTACATGGCCCAGGCCCGCAACGTCGACACCGAACCCATGCTGCCGCGCACGGCGAGCCAGCCCAAAACTCACGCGGAATAAGCCATGTCGAACCCCCATTTCCAGCTGCAACGCGACTCCTACGGTCGACTGGTATTAACAGCCGAAAACGGAGACATCCACGAAGGCGTCACGCCGGTGCGGGCTTTCCCCATCGCCGCCCCCGACGAAGGCCTCTCGCTGGTCAATTACGAAGGCCACGAAGTGGCCTGGATCGACAGCCTTGCCGACCTGCCGCCGGCCATCGCCGCCTTGATCGAAGCCGACCTTGCGAGCCGCGAGTTCGTGCCGGAGATCGAGCGCATTGACGCCGTATCCAGCTTCGCCTGCCCGAGCACCTGGCAACTGCAGACCAATCGCGGCCCGGCCGAGCTGATCCTCAAGGGCGAGGAAGACATCCGCCGCCTGAGTCAGACGCGTCTGCTCATCGCCGACGCCCATGGCATTCAGTTCCTGATCCGCGATCTGAGCACGCTGGACCGGCACAGCCGCAAGCTTCTGGACCGCTTCCTGTAACGCTTTGTCCGGATGCGTGACATTTTTAGACGGCGGTCAGCCGCAAGCGAACGAAAGCGTTAATAATGCTGAAATCAAACATTCATCACCGCAGGCCAATGGAGCCAGAGCCAAGAGCATGAAGAAAAAGGACATCATTTTCCGGGACACGATCTCACTGCGTGGCCCCAATATCTGGACCTACCCCCCGGTCATCGAGACCTGGATCGACATCGGCGAACTCGAAGACTTCCCTTCAGACAAGATCCCCGGCCTTTACGAGCGCCTGAGCGCCTGGCTGCCGGGCCTCGTCGAGCATCGCTGCAACTACGGCGAGCACGGCGGTTTCCTGCGCCGCCTCAAGGAAGGCACCTGGGCCGGCCACATCCTCGAACACATCGTGCTCGAACTGATGACACTGGCCGGCTTGCCTGACGGTTTCGGCCGCACCCGCGAAACCACGACGCGTGGCGTCTACAAGCTGGTCGTCTCCAACTTCCACGAAGAAGTGACGCGCATGTCGCTCGACGTCGGCCGCGAACTGCTCCTCGCCGCCATCGCCGACCAGCCCTACGATCTCGACGAAGCCGTCCGCCTGCTTCGGCGCAAGGTTGACCGCAAATACCTCGGCCCATCAACCGCGGCCATCGTCCTGGCCGGCGAGAAGCGCGGCATTCCGCACATCCGCCTGCTCGACGACGGCAACCTCGTCCAGCTCGGCTACGGTGCCGCCATGCGCCGCATCTGGACGGCCGAAACCGACCAGACCAGCGCCATCGCCGAAACCATTTCGCGTGACAAGGATTTGACCAAGGAGCTGATCTCCTCGGTTGGCGTCCCGGTCCCTGAGGGCCGCGAAGTCGAGAGTGCCGAAGATGCCTGGGATGCGGCCGAAGACATCGGCGTGCCGGTCGTCGTCAAGCCGACCGACGGCAACCACGGGCGTGGCGTTTTCATCGACCTGACCACCAAGGAAGAAGTCGCCAAGGCCTACGCCATCGCCGTCGAGGAAGGCTCCGGCGTCCTCGTCGAGCGTTCCATCCAGGGCATCGAGCATCGCCTGCTGGTCGTCGGTGGCAAACTCGTCGCGGCCAATCGCAGCGACCTCATCACTGTCATCGGCGACGGCAAGTCGACCGTACTCGAGCTGATCGACAGCCAGGTCAATATCGACCCGCGGCGCGGCACGACCGAACTGCATCCGCTGTCGATCATCAAGGTCGATACTGCCGCCAAGATCGAACTGGAACGCCAGGGTCTCGACGCTGACAGCGTGCCAGCCAAGGACCGCGAGGTGCTGATCCAGCGCAACGCCAACCACGCCTTCGACTGCACTGACGAAGTCCATCCGGAAACCGCCCAGGTCGCTGCGCTGGCCGCCCGCGTCGTCGGTCTCGACATCGCCGGCATCGACCTCGTGTGCCAGGATGTCTCCAAGCCATTGGCCGAGCAGGGTGGTGCCATCGTTGAAGTCAACGCCGGCCCCAGTCTGCTCATGCACATCAAGCCGGGCATCGGCAAACCACGCCCTGTAGGCCAGGCCATTGTCGACAACCTGTTCGCCGAAAACGAAAGCGGCCGCGTGCCGCTGGTTGGCGTCACCGGCACGCACGGCAAGAATGCCGTCGCCAAGATGGTGGCTCACCTGATTTACCTCTCCGGCCAGCAAGGCGGCCTGGCCTGCAAGGACGGCATTTACCTCGGCCGCCGCCAGGTCCAGAAAACCAATGCCGCCAACTGGGAAGGCGGTCGCCGCCTGCTCCTCAACCGCTCGGTTCAGGCGGCGGTGATCGAAAACGGATCCTCGGTGATTCTCGGCGAAGGTCTGGCCTATGATCGCTGCTCGGTCGGCATCGTCACCAACATCGTTTCGGACGAAGAAGACCTGTCGCGCTGGGATACCCAGCCGACCGGCGGCGAGTACTACACGACGCCGCGCTCGATCTACCGGACACAGGTCGATGTCGTGCTGCCCAGCGGCCACGCCGTGCTCAATGCCGAGGACGAACTGGTCGCCGATTTTGCCGAACTGTGCGACGGCGAGGTGATCTTCTTTGCCGTCGATCCGGCCAATCCGACGCTGGTCGCCCATCTGGCTGCCGGCAAGCGGGGGGTCACCGTCGCCGACAACCGTATCGTGCTGCGCTCGGGTGCCGACGAAACGCGCCTCTGCCGCCTGGTCGATGCGCCGTATATCGGCAAGGCCAAGCAAGCGAAAAACATCGCCAACGTGCTGGCCGGTATCGCTGCCGGCTGGGCGATGGGCCTAAGCCAGGAAGTGATGACGACGGGTCTCAAGACCTTCGGCCTCGAACTGGCCGACCCCGCATCGCTGATACTCCAGCCCGCCAAAAAGTCGCAACCCAAGAAGCCGGCTACCGCCCGGAAATAACGAGGAACAAAGCGTCATGGACGTTTCCCGCATTCGTGCCCTGCGCGGCCCCAACCTGTGGAGCCGACACACCGCCATTCAGGCCATCGTTTCCTGCGAAGGAGCCGAGGTCGCCATTTCCGATCTACCCGGCTTCGAGAATCGCCTGCGTGAGCGCTTCCCGGAACTGGGCGACCTGATTCCATCCGACCACCTCGACACCGTGTCGATGGCCCACGCGCTTGAATTTGCCGCCCTCGGCCTGCAGGCTCAGGCCGGCTGCCCGGTCACTTTCAGCCGCACGGCACAGACGGTCGACCAGGGCGTCTATCAGGTCGTCGTCGAATACACCGAAGAAGATGTCGGCCGCCTGGCTTTTGAGCGCGCCGAGCAGCTTTGCAACGCTGCGCTCAACGACACGCCCTTCGATCTCGATGGCACGCTCAAGGAATTGCGTGACCTTGACGAAGACATCCGCCTTGGCCCATCGACTGGCGCCATCGTCTCGGCCGCCGTGGCCCGCGGCATTCCCTACCGCCGCCTGACGCAAGGCAGCCTCGTCCAGTTCGGCTGGGGCAGCAAGCAGAAACGCATCCAGGCCGCCGAAACCAGCCTGACCAGCGCCATCGGCGAATCGATTGCCCAGGACAAGGAACTGACCAAGAAGCTGCTGCACGCATCCGGCGTTGCTGTGCCTTACGGCCGCCCGGTCGAAGACGAAGATGATGCCTGGGTTGCTGCCCTCGAAGTCGGCCTGCCGGTCGTCGTCAAGCCGCAGGACGGCAATCAGGGCAAGGGCATTTCGGTCAATCTGACCACCGAAGAACAAGTCCGCCGCGCCTACCGTGTCGCCATCGAATTCCGCGACGACATCATGGTCGAGAAATTCCTCTCCGGCCATGACTGGCGTCTGCTGGTCATCGGCGACAAGCTGATCGCCGCCGCCCGGCGCGACCCACCGCTGGTCATCGGCGACGGCACGCATACCGTCCGCGAATTGGTGAACATCGTGAACAGCGACCCGCGCCGCTCGGACGGTCATGCCACCTCGCTGACCAAGATCCGTTTCGACGAAATCGCCCTTGCCCGCCTCGAAGAGCAGGGCTACAGCGCTGATTCCGTGCCCGGCCGTGGCGTTCGCGTCGTGCTGCGCAACAACGCCAACCTGTCGACCGGCGGTACCGCCACCGACGTGACCGACGACGTCCATCCCGAACTCGCTGCGGCTGCCGTCGCTGCCGCGCAAACCGTCGGTCTCGACATCTGCGGCATCGACGTCGTTTGCGACACGATGCACAAACCGCTCGAAGAGCAAGGCGGCGGCATCGTCGAATGCAACGCGGCGCCCGGCCTGCGCATGCATCTCGACCCATCCTTTGGCAAGGGCCGCGCGGTCGGCGAAGCCATTGTCGGCATGATGTTCCCGGACGGCGACAACGCCCGCATCCCGGTCGTCGCCATCGCCGGCACCAACGGCAAGACGACGACCAGCCGCCTGATCGGCCGCATTTTCGAATCGAACGGCCTGCGCGTCGGCATGACCAGTACCGACGGCATCTACGTCGAAGGCCGCCGCATCGACAGCGGCGACTGCTCCGGTCCGCGTAGTGCCCGCAACGTACTCATGCACCCCGACGTCGACGCCGCTGTCTTCGAGACGGCACGCGGTGGCGTGCTGCGTGAAGGCCTCGGCTTCGACATGTGCGACGTCGCCGTCATCACCAACATCGGGCTCGGCGACCATCTCGGCCTCAACTACATCACGACGGTCGACGAGCTGGCCGTGGTCAAGCGCGTCATCGTCGAAAACGTGGCGCCGAGCGGCACGGCGGTCCTCAATGCGGCCGACCCGGTGGTCGCCTCGATGGCGCATCACTGTCACGGCGACGTCATTTTCTTCGCCCGCGACCGCATGAACCCCGTGCTCGCCACGCACCGCGCCCAGGGCAAACGGGTCGTCCATGTCGAGCGCGATGCCATCGTGTGCAGCGAGGGGCGAAAAAAATACCGCATTCCGCTGGCCAATATTCCGCTCACGCGCAACGGCACCATCGGCTTCCAGGTCGAAAATGCCATGGCCGCCATTGCCACGGGCTGGGCGCTCGGCTACGAGTGGCCGGTGATCGAGAAAGCGCTGGCCAATTTCGTCAGCGATGCGGCGACGGCGCCTGGCCGTTTCAACGTGTTCGACTACAAGGGCGCGACGCTGATCGCCGACTACGGTCACAACCCGGATGCCATCCAGGCGCTGGTCGGTGCCATCAACAACATGCCGGCCGTACGCCGCTCGGTGGTGATCAGCGGTGCCGGCGACCGGCGCGACGACGACATCCGCCAGCAGACCGAAATCCTCGGCGATGCCTTCGACGACGTGATTCTTTATCAGGACGCCTGCCAGCGCGGCCGCGAAGATGGCGAAGTGATCGGCCTGTTGCGCGAAGGGCTGACTAACGCCCGTCGCACCAAGCAGATCGACGCCATCACCGGCGAGTTCATCGCCATCGATACGGCGCTGACCCGACTGCAGCCGGGCGACCTCTGCCTGATCCTGATCGACCAGGTGGAAGAAGCACTGGCGCATATTGCCAAACGGATCGCCGAGGCAGGCTGAGCAAGCCACGGCCCAAAGAGAAAACCCGGCTGCGGCCGGGTTTTATTTTTGGACAAGAATTCCGGTTGACCGTGGGAATCGCGTCTTTTGCGTCAACGCGCGAGGCGAAGCCCGGTCTTCTTGAGAATTTTCGTCGAATAGAGAATATCGCTGCCGCGGCAGGCATCACCGAGCAGGACGCCGATTTCTTCGGCCTTGGCGGAGCATTCGGCGCGCGAGGCGCCGTGCACCATGGCAAAAAGGTTGTACGGCCAGGCCGGCAGGGCGCGCGGCCGGCGGTAGCAGTGGGTGACGAAATCGAGGGCGCCGATGCGGGCGCCCAGTTCGTCGACCAGTTCGTCGGCGACGTCCCAGACCGTCATGCCGTTGGCCGTCCAGCCAATGGCATAGTGGTTGGGTACGGCGCCGATGCGGCGGATGATGCCCGATTCGAGCATGGCGCGCAGGCGCTGCATGACCTCGTCGGCCGACAATCCGAGTTGCTCGGCGATGGCATGGTAGGGCTGTGGCACGAGCGGTAACCCGCCCTGGGTGGCGACGATCAGCGAGCGGTCGACATCGTCGATTTTCCGATCAATCACAGCCGTGCCTCGAGTTTCATTTCGACGAAGAATTCGCGTTCCTTGGGGAAAGCGTAAACCGGCAGGCCGGTATCGCGCTCGATGCGGGCGATGGCCTCGGCGATGCCCGCCTTCGTTTCGGTGGCGAGCACGAACCACATGTTCAGCGCGTGTTCGCGGCGGTAGTTGTGGGCGACCGCGGGCAATGCATTGACCAGCGCCGCGACCTCTTCGTAACGCTCCTCGGGAGCGGCCAGCGCGGCCAGCACGAAGGCGCCGCCCATTTCCTCGATCTGGAACATCGGGCCGAAGCGGGTCAGGACCTTGTCGGCGAGCAGTTGCTCGATGCGTTGCAGCAATTCCTCCTCGCTGATGCCCAACTGTTCGGCGGCTTCCGCGTAGGGGCGCTCGCAGATGGGGAAATCACCTTGCAATTTTGCGAGAATTTTCCGGTCGACCGTGGAAAGCTCACGCATAGCGCGCGCCGTTCTGCTTGAAGCGGGTCAGCGAAAAAAGCACCTCGTGGGCGGCAGTTTCAAGTCCATGACGTTGGCGCAGGTCGGCGATGATGCTCTCGACCTCGCCGCGTTCGCGGCCGTGGATCATGCAGAACAGGTTGTACGGCCAGTCGGGCAGGCGACGCGGCCGGCGGTAGCACAGCGTGACGGCGGCTTCCTCGGCCAAGGCGCGGCCGATGTCGCCGACCTGCGCGTCCGGGATGTCATGAACCAGCATGGCGTTGGCCCGGTAGCCGAGCTCGTGGTGACGGACAACGACGCCGAAACGCTTGATGGCGCCCTCTTCGAGCCAGCGGCGGATGCGCCCAAGAACTTCTGGCTCCGACGCGCCAATGCGCTCGGCGATCAGGGCGAAGGGCCGGATGAATAGCGGCAGGCCTTCCTGCAACACCGAAACGAGGCGGCGCTCGGCTTCGTCGATGAGCGCCACCGGGTGGACCGGCTGGGCGGAGGCGACGCATTTCTGCTTGTCGCCGTTCAGGCAGAAACCGAGATCGATGTGGAATTCTTCTTCGAGCGGCAGAGCCAGCAGCGGATAGCCGGCTGCCTTTTCAATGGCCCCCAGGCTGGCTTGCAGCCGCCCTTCGCTGGCAGCAGTGACCACGAACCACAGGTTGTAGCGATGCTCGCGTTCGTAGTTGTGATTGACCTCGGGGAAGCGGTTGACCGCGGCGGCCACGGCTTCGAGCTTTTCGGGTGGAACGGCCATGGCGGCTAGCGTCGAAGCGCCGATGCGTTTCGGCGCAAAGACGGCGCCGACGCGCGAAATCTTGCCTTCGCGGCGCAGGTTTTCGAGCCGACCGAGAACGACTTTTTCAGCGACGCCAAGACGCGCCGCCAGCTCGGCAAACGGGGCCGAGACCAGCGGAAAGTCGCGCTGGAAGTCGTTGAGCAACTGGAAGTCGAGACTGCTGTTCATGGCCAAGGCGTTCATCAGAAACCTATGCGCACGGCGCGCGAGGTGAAGAAAATACCGGACGGGCTTTCAGTCGGGATTTCGCCCAGTTTGGCAAAGTTTTCGGTGTTGTAAATCAAAACCTTGTGGTCGTCGCGCGCCGAGAGCCAGACGTTTTCGCCACGCGGCGCGAATTCCATGTGCAGGATGCCCTTGCCCGGCTCGAATGCATGGACGACCTTGCCGGCCAGCGTGTCGATGACATCAACCTTGGCGTTGTCGGGGAAGGCGAAATTGACCCAGATCTGGCGGCCGTCAGGACGGGCCATGACGAAGACTGGCTGGCCGCGCACAGGGATGCGACCGACTTCCTTCCAGGTGGCGACATCGACGACCAGCACTTCGTGGCGACCGATCGCCGGCAGGTAGGCCTTGCCCTGCGCCACGGACCAGCCACGCAGGTGCGGCATCTTGAAGACGGGCAGCTTTTCCTGGCCGCGACCGTAGTTTTCGAGAATCTTTCTGACGCCTTTTTCCGGTTGCCAGAGGTCGAGCATGGCCACGCCGTCCTCACCGAACAGGCCGGCCAGGAAGTAACGGCCATCCGGCGTCACGAGGCCGTCGTAGGGTTGGTTGCCGGCCGGGAAGCGTTGGGTGGTCGGCCGCCAGGGGTTGCTGAAATCGGTGACCCAGATTTCGCCGGCCTCGAACAGGGCGTAGGCAAACTTGTTGCCGCCCGTATCGGCCAGGCCGACGACCTTGGAGAACTGGCCGGGCGCGTATTCGGCCGGTACTTCGGCGAGCAGTTCAAGCGTGTCGCTGTCGAAAGCCTTGATGCCGCCCGGCGTGTAGTTCTGGGCGACGACGATGCGGCCGTCCTGCGAGATCGAACCGCCGATGGCGTTGCCGGACTGGATGATGCGTTTGACGATCTTGGCTTCGAGCAGGTCGATCTTGGTCAGCCCGCCATCGCGGCCGAAGATGAAGGCGTAGCGGCCGTCGCGCGAATAGACGGCGGAGGCGTGCGAGAGATCGCCGAGGCCGCCGATGCGCGCATAGGACTGGCGCGCCGTGGTGTTGACCAGCGTGACGTGGCCGCTGGCCCGTTCGATGATCAGCCCGAGATCGCCGGTGCCGCGCAGTTGCGGGCCGGCGCAGGCGTTGAGCAGAAGGGAAAACAAGGCAATCAGCAGCAGGCGCATGGCGTTCTCACTGGGGGAATGCAGTCATCAGTTTATCGACTATCCACGCCGCTTCGGCTTCGGACAGGAAAGCTTTCCACGGCGGCATCGGGGTGCCCGGACGGCCGTAGTAGATCGTTGCCGCCAGGCCTTCAGCCGGTTTGTCGCGCAAGGTTTCTGGCAGCAGCGCCGGGCCGAGCCCGCCTTTGAGCGTCATGCCGTGGCAGGAACCGCAATCCTGGCGGACAAGGTGGACGAGTTCCTTTTGCCGCGCCACATCCGGTTCGCCGGCAATTGCCACGGTCGACAGGAAAAACAGGCCAAAAATGAAATGGCTCGGCGAATTATTCAACGACAAGGACAACCCCCTCCATCTCGGGATGCGGCCCACAATGGTAGGCATAGCGTCCCGGCCTGGCGAACTGGCGCTGCCAGCTTTCATCCGGGAACATGCGCTCCGACTCCAGGCCGCCTTCAGCCGGGAAGACGATCGAATGGCTGGTGCGCTTTTCGTGATTGACCCACCGCACGCTATCGCCCGGCTTGATGCGTACCTCGGCCGGCAGATATTTGTAGCCCTCGATGCGCACCTCGACCACGGTTTCGCCCAGCGCGGAAAATGCAAAGAGCGCCAGCACAAGCGGCGCTCTTTTCAGGCACAGCCATCCGGAGCGAATCATGGTTCCGGATGGCATGCGGATTTACTGCTTGGCCGCCTTCACATCGCCGTCGGCACCCAGACCGATGGTGTGGCCGAAGGAAACGTGATGGAAGCGACCGCTGGCATTGTCGGCGTGGATGGCAATGCCGAAAGGCACAGCCTTGCCCGGGGCCAGCACGGCGTTACCAGCCAGCTTGCGCGTGAAAGTCACGGTATAGGTATCGCCCGCCTTGGCACCTTCGGCCGTGGCACCAGCCTTGCCGCCCGTCATGCTGCGCTTGTCGGCGACGAAACCGTCAGCCGTCTTGCCGCCGCTCGCCCATTGCACCAGATCCATGGTGCCGGCCGTGACGTACTTGGTCTTGTCCTTGCCCTTCGGCATACCCTTGGCATCTTCATGACAGGCAGCCCAGCAGCCGACCTGGTCACCAAGCGGCACCTTGTCGTTCGGGAACATCATGTTGACCTTGACCTCGTTGTCCTTGTCGGACTTGTCAAAACCACCGGCCGGGGCCTTGAAAGTCAGGCGAACATAAAGATTGCTCGCATCAAACGCCGCCTGCACGGTAACCGGGTAGCTCATCGTCTTGGGAGCGCCCTTCGGCTCCATTTCCTTGCTGGCCAGACGCTTGAGGTCGAGGCTCAGCTTGCCGTCCTCAACGTGGCATCCGGCACAGGCCTCGCCTTTTTTCAGGCCGCTGGCACCGCTGTGTTCTCCCTTGCCCTGCAACCACTCGATCGGCGCAGCCCCCGGGTGGAAAACGTGGATCGTGCTCTTGGCTGCCTTGTTCCAGTCCGGCGCGGCGATGGCCGATTGCGAACCGAGGGCGACGAACGCACCAAAGATAGCCAGGGAAACGAGATTCTTTTTCATCGTACTTATCTCCACCAAAATGATTTGCTCACGGCGCAGGCCATGTCCCCCTGCGCAAATTGCTGCTGTTTCATATGCTACGGGGGCTTGCGCCCCCGTAGCTTTAAGTCACATCAAACAATCAACAGTCGATCAATAGATGTCGTGCTGGGTGTTATAGACGTTGAATTTGCCCGTCGGCGTGATCATCTTCGGATCGGTGATGACCTTCTTCAAGGTCAGCGTCGCATCGTCATAAACGACGATGGCAGACTGGTCAGCCTTGCCACCCCACAGGGAGATCCAGACTTCCTTGCCGTCGGCGCTGTATTCCGGATGCACGGCGCGCTTGGTAGCCTTGGTCACCGGCAGACCGGAGTCCTTGGCCACGTTGATCACCTTGAACGGCTTGGACAGGTCGGACATCTTCCAGACGGAAACCGATTCAGCCAGTTCCTTGTCCGGATTCTGCGGCGAGTCAGCCCACAGATTCTGTGACTTCGGATGGGTCTTGACGAACAGGTTGCCCGGCACGTGCTTCACTTCCTGAACGACCTTCCAGTTGTATTGCTTGAACTTGGCATCCGACTTCTTCTCGGAAGGCGTGCTGATCAGGGTCAGGACATCGGCACCGAGGTGACCCGTCGTCCACACCGGACCAAATTTCGGATGGGTAAAGTTGGCGCCACGACCCGGGTGCGGGATCTTGGCCGTATCGACCAGCGCCGCCAGCTTGCCGGTCTTGGTATCGACCGCAGCGATCTTGTTGGAGGCATTGGCAGCCACCAGGAAGTAACGCTTGGAAGCATCCCAGCCGCCGTCATGCAGGAACTTGGCGGAACCGACGGTGGTCGTCTTGAGGTTCTCGATGTCGGAGTAATCGACCAGCAGAATCTGACCGGTTTCCTTGATATTGATGACCCATTCCGGCTTGATGAAGGAAGCGACGATGGAAGCCACGCGCGGTTCCGGGTGGTATTCGCCATCAACGGTCATGCCACGGGTGGAAACGACCTTGCGCGGCTTGAGCGTGTCGCCGTCCATGATCACGTACTGGGGCGGCCAGTAGGAGCCGGCCACGGCGTACTTGTCTTCGAAGCCCTTGAACTTGGAGGTATCGACCGAACGGGCGTCGAAGCCGATCTTGACTTCAGCCACAACCGCCGGCTGTTCCATCCACAGGTCGATCAGCGACAGACGACCATCACGACCGATCACATAAACATAACGGCCGGAAGCCGACAGACGCGAGATGTGAACCGCGTAGCCGGTCTTGACGATGCTGCGGATTTCCTTGGTATCGCCATCGATCAGGGCCACTTCGCCAGTATCGCGCAGGGTGACCGAGAACATGTTCTTGAGGTTGTACTTGTTCATCTGCTTGGTCGGACGCTGATCGACCGGCACGATGACCTTCCACGAATCCATCGTTTCCTTGAAGCTGTATTCCGGCGGCACATCCGGCGTGTTCTGGATGTACTTGGCCATCAGCGAGAGCTCTTCCTTGGTCAGGATGTCGTCGAAGTTGACCATGCCACCGTCGGTACCGTAACCGATGATCTTTTCCAGACGCTGCTGGCCGAGCTTGAGCGTGCCGCCCTCGGTGACGTTGCCGTCCTTGTCCTTCTTCGTCCAGTGCGGCTCCAGATTCTTGCCGGTGGCGCCCTTGCGCAGCACCCCATGGCAGCCGGCACAACGTTCAAAGTAAATCTTCTTGGCCTGTTCCTTTTCGGCCGCCGTCAGCGTCGGCGCCGTCTTGACTGCATCCTGAGCAAAGGCCGAACCCATGGCGACGGTCATGGCGCTAAGTGCGAGCATCCCCAATACTGTTTTCTTCATCTTTCTATCTCCTGGATCGAAATAATTCGCGCCCAAACCCCCTCAACGCGATGCTCGCTAGGTTGAACCTCGGCCCATTTCGCATCCTTGATACTCATCAATCTTTTCAGGCACAAAAAATCCCCCACATTCAAGTGGTTATAGTTATTTTTAACTAGTCACAACCTACTTTGGGTGTATCCAGGATATTGATTGACTTCCCGCTATTGGCAGGCGCCCTGTCCCGCATTAGGATGGCCGCCCAAAGGCAGGGAATACGCATGAACAAGCTGAATAAACTCGCAGCCGGAAAAGTCTGGCTGGTCGGCGCCGGCCCCGGCGACCCGGATTTGCTGACCGTCAAGGCGGCACGCCTCATCGCATCAGCCGATGCACTCGTCTACGACCATCTGGTCGGCAGCGGCATCATGGATCTGGCTCGCGCCGATGCCCGCCGAATCTACGCGGGCAAGGAAGCCTCCAAGCACACGCTGCCGCAGGATTCGATCAACGAATTACTGGTCAAACTCGCCCAGGAAGGCCTGTCGGTCGTCCGGCTAAAGGGTGGCGATCCATTCATCTTTGGCCGCGGCGGCGAAGAACTCGAAACCCTCGTCGCCTCCGGCATTCCCTTCGAAGTCGTCCCCGGCGTCACCGCGGCCGCCGGCTGCGCGGCCTACTCGGGCTTCCCGCTGACGCATCGCGACCACGCCCAGTCCGTCACTTTCGTCACCGGCCACCTCAAGGACGGCACCGTCAATCTTGACTGGCCGGCACTAGCCCGGGCGCGGCAGACCGTCGTTTTCTACATGGGCATCGGTGCCGTCGCCGAAATCTGCCGGCAAATGATCAACCATGGCCTGCCCTCGCTGACTCCGGCGGCAGTCATCCGCAACGGTACGCAAACCGACCAGCAGACGATACTCGCCACCCTGGGTACGCTGCCCCACCGCATCGCCGAATCCGGCATCAAGCCGCCGGCGCTGATCGTCGTCGGCAGCGTCGTCGGCCTGCACGAAAAACTCAACTGGTTCGAAAAACAATGAAATTTATCTGGCTCATTGCCCTTCTTTTCGCCACCTCGGCACAGGCCTACACCGGACAGGAACTACGTGGCGACTGCCAGGTAGCCGATGAGATGTACGCCGGGCAGAAATCCAGCGACCCCTTTCAGGCCATTCGCAGCGCCCGCTGCATCGCCTATGTCGCCGGCTTTGCCGACAGCTATGGCGTAAGCGACTATCTGGCCGAGCAGGTCGGCGTCAAACTCAATGCCTTCTGCCTGCCGAAAGACGCCGACCTGTCGATGCGCCTCGTCCGTGCCGTCGTCATTCATGTCGAACGCGTACCGCCCAACACGACCGTCAGCCCGGCCACGCTGGTCGCCGGCGCACTGGCCAAAGCGTTCCCGTGCAGCGATTCACTTGAATCAAAGAAGTGATTCGTGGATAATCCGCGCTCCGAATGCCCCGGTGGCGGAATCGGTAGACGCAGCGGATTCAAAATCCGCCGCCGAAAGGTGTGCCGGTTCGAGTCCGGCCCGGGGCACCAGGAAGAGTTTCAGAAAGGCCAGGCAAGTCCATAGAACCCGCTCATGAGCGGGTTTTTTGTCGCCTTTCGTTTCATCACGGTCCAGAATGACCGAGATGCGCCAAACTAACCCAACCTGAGGAAGCAAAAAATGAAAACGCTGATTGCGCTTGCCGCCCTGCTTCTCTTCGGTTGCGGACTGGAAACGGCGGGAAGTGCCGCAACAACGGGGAAGCTTCAGGCCGACGAGGCCAAACAGGCAAAAGAGAGCCTGGACGCCATGAAAACCAGCCTTGACGCAGCTAGCAAGGAAGCTGACGCGAAAAACAGGGCTCTGGAAGAAGCTGCCGCGAAAAACTGAGCAACACCGTCGCCGGTTTCTGGCACGGGAACTGCTGAGCAGCATGGTCACCGTGAATCGAGGTAGCCATGTCCATCAGTTCAATCATTGCCAGCGGCATGCAAAGTTTGCAGGCCGGCATCAACCGCACGACCATCGCCGGAAGCGGCCTGAACGTCGAAAACGATGATTTCGCCGGAAAGATGGTCGCCCTGCGCCAGGGCGAAATCGAAGCCAAGGCAGCGGCAAACGTCATCAAGACCGGCGATCAGATTCTCGGCACGATCATCGATATCCGGAGCTAGCGCGGCAAGCCTTGCCGCCCCCGGCAAGGAAGGCCGAACAACCCGGCCTCTTTCGGGGGCTACGGGAAATCAGTCCCCGGTCATTTTCTTGATGACTTTATCGGTCACATCGATTCTGCTGCTGACGGAAACCGCTTCTTGCAGGATCAGGTCCCAGTGTTCGGACTTGGCCAGATCGAATATGGCCTTATTGGCCTTCTCGAGCACGGCCGACGTCTCTTCGTTTTGGCGGAGCTTGAGGTCTTCCTGGAACTCCTGCTGCTTGCGCTGGAAACTGACCGAAATTTCGGCCAACTCGGACTCCCTGGCTCGCCGCTGACTATCCGACAGCGAAGCGCCCTTCTCTGCCTGCGCTGCCTGACGCGCCTTGAGGTCGCTCTCGATGCGCAGCAGGTCCTGCCGGCGGACGTCAAACTCCGCCTGCATTTTCTTGCTGGCCTTGATGGCCGCAGGCGCCTCCCGGAAAACCCGCTCCAGATTGACGTAGCCAATCTTCAGCTCATCGGCGCTGGCCGTTTGAAAAATGGGCAAAACAATCAGACAGGACAGTAGCGCAAGCCGAAATCCCTTGAGCATGAAGCACCTCGATGTTGGAAATTGGAACTAGTGTAGCAAGCCCGACAGTATCCGACGAATTCCCGTCTGCGGTCCACGCCAGAAAGGCGGCGATGCGACGACGGACGGTGTTTGATATCAGCCTTGACCCGGCGAATGATAGAATCCGGGCCTGCTTATTGACCAACCGGAACGGCTTTCCTCCGCGCAAGGCCGTTCACGCTTCCATCTGGATTCAGACCATGTCGTTGACCGTCGACGACTTCGACTTCCCTCTCCCGCCCGAACTGATCGCCCAGCACCCGGCCGCCGAACGCACTGGCAGCCGCCTGCTGCATGTACACGGTCAACTGGAATTTGACCGCAAATTTGAAAACCTGCCCGAGCTGCTGAAAGCCGGCGACCTGCTGGTTTTCAACGACACCCGCGTGATCAAGGCCCGGTTTTTCGGCTGCAAGGAAACCGGCGGACAGGTCGAGGTCATGCTCGAACGCATCGTCGATGCCACGCATGCCATCTGCCAGATTCGCGCCAGCAAGGCGCCGAAACCGGGCAGCATCTTGCGGCTGGGCGATGCCTTCGAGGTTTGCATGACCGGCCGCGCCGGCACCGACGGCGATTTTTTTGCGCTCGAACTGGCCGACCCCAGCGGCAATTTCTGGGAACTGGCCGAGCAGCACGGCAAGCTGCCGCTGCCGCCCTACATCGAACACCCGGCCGAAGGCGCCGATGAAACGCGCTACCAGACCGTCTATGCCCGCGAACCCGGCGCCGTCGCCGCGCCCACGGCCGGCCTGCATTTCGACGAGGCCATGCTGGCCAAACTGCGGGCCCAGGGCGTCAATACCGCCTTCCTGACCCTGCACGTCGGCGCCGGCACTTATCGCCCGATGCGCGTCGAGAAGATTGCCGATCACCGCATGCACAGCGAGCGATTCGAGATTCCGCAAGCCACGGCCGATGCCATCGCTGCCACCCGTGCAGCAGGCGGCCGCGTCATTGCAGTCGGCACAACCAGCCTGCGCGCCCTCGAATCGGCTGGCAACGAAGACGGCACGGTGCGTGTCGGCGGTGCCGAAACGAGTATTTTCATCACCCCGGGCTACCGCTTCAAGGTCGTCGACCGGCTAATCACCAACTTCCATCTGCCGAAATCGACGCTGCTCATGCTCGTTTCGGCCTTTGCCGGCTACGACAACATCCGCGCCGCCTATGCCCACGCCGTGGCCGAGCGCTACCGCTTCTTCAGCTATGGCGACGCCATGCTTCTGGAACGAACTGGACAACCATCCGATGCAATTTGAACTCCTCAAGACCGATGGTGCCGCCCGGCGCGGCACGCTGACGCTGGCCCACGGCCAGGTGCAGACCCCCGTCTTCATGCCGGTCGGCACCTACGGCACGGTCAAGGCGATGACGCCGCAATCGCTGCACGACATCGGCGCCCAGATTTGCCTCGGTAACACCTTCCACCTCTGGCTGCGGCCGGGACTCGACGTCATCAAGGCACACAACGGCCTGCACGATTTCATGAACTGGCAGAAGCCGATCCTCACCGACTCCGGCGGCTTCCAGGTCTTCTCGCTAGGCGCCATGCGCAAGATCACCGAGGAAGGCGTCAAGTTCAGCTCGCCGCACGACGGCGCCAAGCTCTTCCTGACGCCGGAAATCTCGATGCAGATCCAGAAGGTGCTCAACTCCGACATCGTCATGATCTTCGACGAATGCACGCCCTACCCGGCGACGCACGAGGAAGCCGCCAAGTCGATGCGCATGAGCATGCGCTGGGCGCAGCGTTCGCGCGACGAGCACAACAAGCTGGAAAACAGCAATGCGCTGTTCGGCATCGTTCAGGGCGGCATGTACGAAGACCTGCGCGACGAGTCGCTGGCCGGGCTCGACGACATCGGCTTCGACGGCATGGCCATCGGCGGCCTGTCGGTTGGCGAACCGAAGGAGGACATGGTCCGCGTCCTCGCCCACGTCGCCCCCCGCATGCCGACGCACAAGCCGCGCTACCTGATGGGCGTCGGTACGCCGGAAGACCTCGTGCGCTCGGTCAAGGCCGGCATCGACATGTTCGACTGCGTGATGCCAACGCGCAACGCGCGCAACGGCCACCTGTTCACGCGCTTCGGCGACGTCAAGATCAAGAACGCCCGCTACAAGCTCGACACCGGCCCGCTCGATTCGACGTGCAGTTGCTACACCTGCACCCAGTTCACGCGCGCCTACCTGCACCACCTCTTCCGCCATGGCGAAATCCTCGGCGGCATGCTCAACACCATCCATAACCTGCATTTCTACCAGACCATCATGGCCGAAATGCGTGCTGCCATCGAGGCCGGCACGTTCAATGACTGGTCGGACGAGTTTGTCCGCAAACGGTCATCCGGCGAGTGATAGAATCGCGCGTTCTGAATTTCTTAGTTATCCGGAGTTACAAGAATGATTAGTCTTGCCCACGCCCAGACCGCTGGCGCCGCTGCCGACCCGACGGGCGGCCTGATGCAGATGCTGCCGATGATCCTCATGTTCGTCGTGCTATGGTTCTTCATGATTCGTCCGCAAATGAAAAAGGCCAAGGAACACAAGGCCCTGCTCGCCGCGCTGGCCAAGGGCGACGAAGTCGTCACCCAGGGCGGCATCGTCGGCAAGGTGACCAAGGTCGGTGACAGCTACGTCTCCGTCGAAATCGCCGCCGGCACCGAAGTTGTCGTGCAAAAGCCGTCGATCGGCCTGGTTCTGCCCAAGGGCACGCTGAAGTCGCTGTAATCACCCCAGAAGGCGGCGTTAGTGGTCAAACACTCGCCGCCTTTGTCGCTTTGAAGCCGCCATGAATCGCTACCCACTCTGGAAGTACATCACCATCGCTGTCGCGCTGCTGCTGGGCTTCGTCTATACCCTGCCCAACTTCTTCGGCGAATCGCCTGCCGTGCAGCTCTCCAGCGCCAAGGCCACGATCAAGGTCGACGCCAAGGCTCAGGCCCGCGTCGAGGACGCCCTGAAAACCGCCGGGATCACGCATGACGGTCTTCAACTCGACAACGTCGGCGTCAAGGTCCGCCTCAAGGACACCGATACCCAGCTGAAGGCCAAGGACATCCTTGAGAAGGCCTTCAACCCGGATGCCGCCGACCCGCAATACGTCGTCGCCCTGAACCTGCTGGCCGCCTCGCCGCAATGGCTGACCTCGCTGCACGCGCTGCCGATGTACCTCGGCCTCGACCTGCGCGGCGGGGTGCACTTCCTGCTGCAAGTCGACATGAAGGGCGCACTGACCAAGAAGCTTGACTCGACCTCGGCCGACCTGCGCACCGTGATGCGCGACAAGAACCTGCGCCACGGTGGTGTAAACCGCGAAGGCGAGCGCATCGTCGTCAAGTTCCGCGACACCGAAACCCGCGACAAGGCCCGCTACGCCATCGGCGACAGCCAGCCCGACCTGCTGCTCACCGAAGCCGGCGATGCCAGCGAACCACGGCTGGTTGCCACGCTCAAGCCGGAAGCACTCAAGAAACTCGGCGAATTCGCCCTCAAGCAGAACATCACGACCCTGCACAACCGGATCAACGAACTCGGCGTCGCCGAACCGGTCATCCAGCAGCAGGGCCAGGACCGCATCGTCGTCCAGTTGCCTGGCGTGCAGGACACGGCCAAGGCCAAGGACATCCTGGGCCGCACGGCGACCCTCGAAATCCGCATGGTCGATGACTCGACCGGCGCCCTGGAAGCAGCCCTGGCCGGCAACCCGCCCTTCGGCACCGAGGTTTACAACGAACGTGGCGGCCAGCCGCTGCTCGTCAAGAAACAGGTCGTACTGACCGGCGACCGCCTGACCGACGCCCAGCCCGGCTTCGACAACCAGACCAACGAAGCGGCCGTCCATCTGACGCTCGACTCGGCCGGCGCCCGCATCTTCAAGGACGTCACCCGCGAGAACATCAACAAGCGCATGGCCATCCTGCTCATCGAAAAGGGCAAGGGCGAAGTCGTTACCGCGCCGGTCATCCGCAGCGAAATCGGCGGCGGCCGCGTGCAGATTTCCGGCCGCATGAGCACCATGGAAGCCAACGACACGGCGCTGCTGCTGCGCGCCGGTTCGCTGGCGGCGCCGATGGACATCATCGAGGAACGCACCATCGGCCCGTCGCTCGGCGCCGAGAACATCAGGAAGGGTTTCCACTCGACGATGTGGGGCTTCGCCGCCATCGCCCTCTTCATGATCCTGTACTACCAGATGTTTGGCGTCGTTTCGGTACTGGCCCTGGCCTCCAACCTGCTTTTCCTGGTCGCCATCCTGTCGCTGCTCCAGGCCACGCTGACCCTGCCCGGCATCGCTGCCATCGCGCTGACGCTCGGCATGGCCATCGACGCCAACGTGCTGATCAACGAACGGGTGCGCGAGGAACTGCGTAACGGCATGCCGCCACAGGCCGCCATTTCGGAAGGCTACGAACGCGCTTTCGGGACCATTCTCGACTCCAACATCACGACGCTGATCGCCGGCCTCGCCCTGCTCATTTTCGGCTCCGGCCCGATCCGCGGCTTTGCCGTCGTCCATTGTCTGGGCATCCTGACCTCGATCTTCTCGTCGGTCTTCGTCTCGCGCGGGCTGGTGAACCTGATTTACGGTCGCCAGAAGAAGCTGACCAAGGTCGCCATCGGCCAGCTGTGGAAGCCCGCAGCTTCCACGGTCAACGGCAAATAACAAGGAAAAAACGAAAATGGAATTTTTCCGCATCCACAAAGACATTCCGTTCATGCGCCATGCGCTGACGTTCAATGTCATCTCGCTCGTCACCTTCATCCTCGCCGTCGTCTTCCTGTTCACCAAGGGCCTGCACCTGTCGGTCGAATTCACCGGCGGCACCTTGATCGAAACCCACTACCAGCAGGCCGCCGATCTTGAAAAGATTCGCGGCGCGCTAGGCAAGGCCGGTTTCTCCGACTACGCCGTGCAGAACTTCGGTTCGTCACAGGACGTCATGATCCGTCTGCCGCTCAAGAGCGACCAGAACAGCAACCAGATCGGCGAATCGGTCATGAAGTCGCTGGAAGCCGAAGCACCGGGCGCCGAATTGCGCCGCGTCGAGTTCGTCGGCCCGCAGGTCGGCAAGGAACTCGCCGAGAACGGCGCCATGGCCCTGCTGCTGGTCGTCATCGGCATCGTGATCTACCTCGCCTTCCGCTTCGAGTGGCGCTTCTCGGTCTCGGCCATCATCGCCAACCTGCACGACGTGGTGATCATTCTCGGCTTCTTTGCCTTCTTCCAGTGGGAGTTCTCGCTGTCGGTGCTGGCTGCCGTGCTCGCCGTGCTCGGCTACTCGGTCAATGAATCGGTCGTCGTCTTCGACCGCGTCCGCGAAACCTTCAAGAAGGTGCGCGGCCTGACCACGCCGCAGGTGCTCGACCACGCCATCACGAGCACGATCAGCCGGACCATCATCACCCACGGCTGTACTCAACTCATGGTCCTGTCGATGCTGATCTTCGGCGGCGAAACCCTGCACTACTTCGCCATGGCCCTGACCATCGGCATCTGCTTCGGCATCTACTCGTCAGTCCTCGTCGCCAGCCCGCTGGTCATGTGGCTGGGCGTTTCGCGCGAACAGTTCATCGTCAAGCCCAAGGTCATCGAGGGCGCCAACGAGGACGGAGCCGTCGTTTAAGCGAATTGCACGGTCAACCGAAAAAAAGCCGCCAAATTGAAACTGGCGGCTTTTTCTTTTCCTGCTTCGGCAAACGCTATCTTTTTGCTTACCAGTTCGGCGTTTCCACTGCTGCCGGCGGCGGTGGCGGCTCGGGCATCCAGGCGCCGCTGGCGCCATAAACAGCCAATCCGGCAAGCATCAGGGCCACAGCCAAGGCAATGACGCCGCCGCCCCTGGCCGGCTCACCGCTCACGCCTTCCTTCCAGCCGGTCAGCATCGGCTTGACCAGATCGTCCTTTTTGACGCGACCATGGAAGATCACGGCGCCGACGTGGAGGACGACGAAGGCTATCAGGACATTGGAGAGCAGGTGGTGGAGGCCGGTCAGGCTGTCGCTGAGTGACTTGGTGACCAATTCGAACAAGGGGCCGACGAAGGCGATGTCGTCGTTGGCGAACAGGCCGCTGGCCACTTGCACGGTCAACAGGAAAATAAGGGTAAAAACGGAAAGCCCTCCCAGCGGGTTGTGCCCAAGGCCGCGCCATTCGCCTTTCAGGTAGGTCCTGATCCTGGCCGGCGTCGGAAAGAACTGGGCGAAGCGCGCGTAGGTCGAACCAGCGAAGCCCCAGACGAGACGAAAGGCAATCAGGCCGACGATGGCCAGACCGATCTTGCCGTGCAGCTCGATCAGCTTGCCACCCACCTGTCCGCTGACGAGCGCCGCGACGACGGCCAGCACCAGCCCCCAGTGAAACAGGCGGGTGGGCAGATCCCAGAGGCGAATGCGTTGCTTGTTCATGTCCTGACCTTTTGAAACCGTAAAAAAATCAGGCACCCGCAGGTGCCTGTCGATCCACTCGGATAATCCCGGTTATTTCTTGACCTTGAAATCGTCGTGGCAGCCCTTGCAGGTGCCGCCCAGCTTGCCGAACTGTTCCTTGGCAGCGGCGGCATCGCCGGTCGCAGCAACCTTGGCCATCTCGTTGGCTTCCTTGACGAAAGCACCGGCCACCTTGCCGACCCCCTCCTTGTTGGTGAACAACTCCGGCTTGACGCGGGTGTCTTCCCAGCCCTTGCCCTTGTCGCTGCCCGGCACATACAGCGCGCCCATGCCGGAGTTGGCGATGGCCTGGATGGCGTTGGCCGCCTTGATGACCTCGTCCTTGTTGTAGGTACCTTCAACGTTAGCCTTGATGCGCTGCATGTTCCAGGCCATGAAAACATAGCCGGACTGGCGGAACTTGATGGCGTCTTCAACCTTGGCCTGAGCGGCAGCGGTGCCAGCCAGGGTGACGGTCAGCAGGGCGAGCAAAAGCTTGGATTTCATTGAGTATTCTCCGTTCTCATTGAGGAAAAGTGGGCTGCAACGGGTAAACGTTCAAGGCCCACGATTTATTCCAGGAAAATTATAACCGGCCAATATGACAGCGCTTCGGATATTGCCATGAGCATTTTTCACGGCCATGTTGAAGCATTTTGAACAGCCCGGATCAGACGGCGAAAACGTGCTTGACGCGCAGCGCCGGGGCGCCCTGCTCGATGGCGATGAGACGGGCGATGTTCGGATGCTTGCCCGGATTGGCGCGCTCGTCTTCGGTGTGCTCGGCAAAGATTTCCATGCCCTTTTTGGCCGCCTCGAGGTTGATCGAACCATAGGTTTGCGCCAGATGGTTGTACACGGCCAGCGAACCTTGGCTACCCGCCTTGTTTTCAATGGCGGCGACGACATTGCCTTCGCCGTCGAGCAGATTGATGGCCGCCAGATGCGAGATGCCGGGGAGTTTTTTCAGATTTTCAGCAAAGGACATTATTTCCATTCCCGTTTGGCTTTGACCAGGCCAATGATCAGCCCGGTGGTAAAGGTGACGGCCGGCACGATGAAGGCGATGGCCTTGATGCCGCGCTCGGCGCCAAAATGAAAGAGCAGCCAGCCCGCCGGCAGCAGACCGAGAAAGAGGCCGATCAGCCCGCCCCGGATGCCACCGCTGATGACCTGCCGGTCGGTCGTCTTGCGCTCGCCGGTGCAATGCGGACAGTAGATGGCGTCAGCCGGCACGTCCTGACCGCATTTCGTGCACTGCATGGCTTAGATGCGCTTCGCCAGCTCGGCGGCCTTGCCGGTGTAATCCCACGGCGTCAGCTTGAGCAGTTCGGCCTTGGCAGCTTCCGGAATTTCCAGCGTGGCCACAAAAGTCTGCATGCCTTCACGCGAAACGCGGGTGCCACGGGTCAGCTCCTTGAGCTTTTCGTAGGCGTTGGGGACGGCGTAGCGGCGCATCACGGTCTGGATCGGCTCGGCGAGCAGCTCCCAGTTGGCGTCGAGGTCGGCCTTCATGTGGTCGGCGTTGATTTCCAGTTTGCCCAGCCCCTTGAGCAGCGAATCGTAACCAAGCAGCGCGTAGCCGAGGCCGACGCCCATGTTGCGAAGCACGGTCGAATCGGTCAGGTCACGCTGCCAGCGCGAGATCGGCAGCTTTTCGGCAAGGAACTTGAGCATGGCGTTGGCCAGGCCGAGGTTACCTTCGGAGTTCTCGAAGTCGATCGGGTTGACCTTGTGCGGCATGGTCGACGAACCGATTTCGCCAGCCTTGACCTTCTGCTTGAAGAAACCGAGCGAGATGTAGCCCCAGACGTCACGGTCGAGGTCCACCAAAATGCTGTTCGCCCGGGCGAAGGCGTCGAACAGTTCGGCCAGCGCGTCGTGCGGCTCGATCTGGATGGTGTAGGGATTGAAGGTCAGGCCAAGCGACTCGACAAAGCGCTTGGCGAAGCCTTCCCAGTCGTAGCCGGGGTAGGCGGCGAGGTGGGCGTTGTAGTTGCCGACGGCACCGTTGATCTTGCCGAGCAGCTCGACCTGGGCGATACGGGCGCGAGCGCGCTGCAGACGGTAGGCGGTGTTGGCCATTTCCTTGCCCATCGTCGAGGGCGTCGCCGGCTGGCCGTGCGTGCGGCTCATCATCGGGATGTCGGCGTAAGCGTGGGCCAGCTCGACCAACTTGGCGATGACCTTGTCGAGCATCGGCAGCATGGCCTGTTCGCGGGCGCCCTGGCACATCAGCGCGTGCGACAGGTTGTTGATGTCTTCGGAGGTGCAGGCGAAGTGGATGAATTCGCTGACCTTGGTCACCTCGGCGTTGCCCTTGGTGTTCTTCTTGATCCAGTATTCCAGCGCCTTGACGTCATGGTTGGTGACAGCTTCCTCGGCCTTGACCTCGGCTGCCTGCTCGACCGTGAAGTTGGCGACCAGCGCATCGAGTTCTGCCACGGTGGACGGCGAAAATGCGGCAATTTCCGAAAAGTGCGGTTCGGCGGCCAGCGCCTTGAGCCACTCGATCTCGACCTTGAGGCGCGCCTTGATCAGGCCGAATTCGGAAAAATGTTCGCGCAGGGCGTCGACTTTGCCGGCGTAGCGGCCATCGAGCGGGGAAAGGGCAACCAGGGGATTGAAGGTCATGGAATCATCCTTTTCAGTAAGCCCGCCATTTTACCCGCCCGGCGAAGGCGTCGCCATACGCTATAATCGAAGTCCCCAAATCAGAGAGCTCGCGATGAAGCTGATCGGCTCCCATACCAGCCCATTCGCACGAAAAGTGCGGATCGTGCTGGCCGAAAAAAAGATCGACTACGAATTCGTCATCGATTCCCCCTGGACGGACGACAGCAAGGTCCCCGACATCAACCCGCTGGGCAAGATTCCCGTGCTGGTACTCGACGACCACACCCCGCTGTTCGATTCGCGCGTCATCGTCGAGTACATCGATAACGTCACGCCCAACAACAAGCTGTTCCCGGCCCCCAATCGCGAACGCACCGAGGTCAAGCGCTGGGAAGCGCTGGCGGACGGCGTGCTCGATGCAGCGGTCAGCGCCCTGCTCGAAGGCAAGCGCCCGAAAAAAGAGCAAAGTCCGGGCTGGATCACGCGCCAGCAAGGCAAGGTCTTGCGCAGCCTCGACTTCATGGCCAAGGAACTCGGCGAAAAGAGTTTCTGCATGGGCACCCATTTCTCGATGGCCGATATTGCCGTCGGCACCGCCCTCGGCTACCTGCGCTTCCGTTTCCCCGAAATCAACTGGCAGGAAAATCACGCGAACCTCGGCAAGCTCTACGACAAGCTGATGCAGCGCGCGCCGTTTGCCGATACCGTACCGCACGACTGAGATGCCCTATCGGCCGGCAAAACGTGGGCACATGCGATCCTCGTGGTCGCTGGCCGACCAGTTTTCCCTGGCCAATCGCCAAAGACTTGCAACCTTGGCGCATTCCGAAGGTCGACTTACGCATGAACTGATCTGCATGAGGAATCCGGCCTTGAACTGCACACCTGACACCAACCCGCTGCACAGCATTGCCCGCACCCTGACCGTTGCCCTAGGGCAACGCGACCACCACACCCGCGCCCACTCCGACCGGGTCGTCCAGCTGGCCGCCGGCCTGGGTTATCACATCGGCCTGAACGAAGAAGAAATCGAACTGCTGGCGCTCGGCGCCCAGTTTCACGATATCGGCAAGATCGGCATTCCCGACCGCGTCCTGCACAAGCCGGCCTCGTTCGAGGAAGAAGAATGGGCCTGCATGAAGCAGCACGCCGAAATCGGCGAACGCATCATTCTCGCCATTGATGGCGACAAGGCCTCGACCGTGGCCAAGACCGTCCGCCACCACCATGAGCACTTCGACGGCTCCGGCTACCCTGACCGACTTTCGGGAACGGACATTCCGCTCTATGCCCGGATCATTTCGCTGACCGACAGCTACGACGCGATGATCGATACTCGCGCCTACCAGCGCGCCCGCTCGCACCGCGTCGTCATGGGCATCCTGGAACAGGAAAGCGGCGTCAAGCATGACCCCGACCTGCTCCACGCCTTCACGAGCGCCATCGAAAAGTCGTCCCTGCGCGGCAAGGACGCCTGATTCGGCTTAGCGAATAACGCCGCCGCCCAGGCAGACGCGGCTCTCGTAGAGTACGACCGACTGCCCCGGCGTGAGCGCCCACTGCGGCTCGGCGAAGCGGATTTCGCAGCTTTCGCCATCGACACGCTCGACTTCGCAGGGCTGATCGGCCGTCCGGTAACGCGGCTTGGCGGTATAAACCCAGTGCGTGTGTGGTGCCCGGCCGGACACCCAGCTCAGTTGTTCGGCGACCAGATCGCTCTTGAGCAGCGCCGGATGATCGTGCCCCTGGACAACGTAGAGCACGTTCTTTTCCATGTCCTTGCCGACGACGAACCAGGCATCGTGATCGCCGCCACCCGGCTGGCCTTTTTCCTTCAGACCGCCAATGTGCAGCCCCTTGCGCTGTCCCATGGTATGGAACATCAGGCCATCATGCTCACCAAGCACCTTGCCGTCGTCAAGGCGGCGAATCTCGCCCTTCTTCGGCGGCAGGTAGCGCGCCAGAAAATCCTTGAACGGCCGCTCGCCGATGAAGCAGATGCCGGTCGAATCCTTCTTGGTCGCCACATGCAGACCTTCCGCCTCGGCAATCTTGCGCACCTCGCGCTTGTAGATGTCGGCCAGCGGGAACAGCGTCTTCGACAACTGCGCCTGATTCAAGCGATAGAGGAAATAGCTCTGGTCCTTGGTGCCATCCTCGGCCTTGAGCAACTGGTATTCACCGTTGAATTCGCGCACCCCGGCGTAGTGGCCGGTGGCGATCTTGTCGGCGCCAAGCTGCATGGCGTGGTCGAGGAAGGCCTTGAACTTGATTTCGGAATTGCACAGGATGTCCGGATTCGGCGTCCGCCCGGCCTGGTATTCGCGCAGGAATTCGGCGAAGACGCGTTCGCGGTATTCGGCGGCAAAATTGACCACCTCGACGTCGATGCCGATACGGTCGGCGACGCTCATGACATCGATCAGATCCTGGCGCGACGAGCAGTATTCCTCGGTGTCGTCGTCTTCCCAGTTCTTCATGAACAGGCCGATCACCTTCCAGCCCTGCTGCTTCAACAACAAGGCTGCCACGGAGGAATCAACGCCGCCGGACAAGCCGACGACCACAGTTTTTTCAGACATCGGGCCCAGCCCCTTTCTTCCATTCACCCAGCGGCAAAATCACCGCCGGCTGTCCATTATCGACGAACCAGCTATCGACGGCGAAGCGCGGTGCTTCGCCATCCGTTTTTTCCTCGATTACCGCCGACCAGTGCACGAAAAAAACCGTGGCAACATTGCGCGCCACCGGCTCCAAAACGCGGTGCCAGCTCAAATAATGACGCGCTTCGAGCATCTTGAGCAGACGCGTCGTCGAGGTTGAATGATCGATGCAATCCATTTTGCCGGAGACATGACCATCGGCGTAATTGCCACCGCGGTCGTTGTGGATGTCCGACTGCTCGCCAGCCCAGGCGTAGAGACGCCCGATCGCCTCGGATAGCATTTTTCGCTCATTTTCCGGGTTGACCGTGGCAATCAGCAGACGCCGCACTTCGCCGAGCTGCCCCTCGGTATAACGGATATCCGCCTGTACCAGGCAACCGTAGCCATGACAGATGCGCACCGTTTCATCGGCCGCAACCGCGCCCGAAAACGCGAGCAACAAGGCGAACAGCCAACGCCGCATCAGTCGTAATGCACGAGCAAATCGAGCGGATATTGCTTGCCGGCCATCAGATCCTCGATGCACTGGAGGATCAGCGGGCTGCGATGGCGGGCCTGCGTCGCCTTCACTTCATCGAGCGTCAGCCAGCGCGCAGCAACGATGCCGTCGTCGAGCGGGCGCCCCGCCTCGTAACCGCGCAATTCCCCGGCGAAGGCGAAACGCAGGTAAGTCGTGTCTTCCTTGGTCGGATGCGTCCAGTTGTAAATACCAACCAGATGCATCGGCTTGAAGTGGTAGGCGGTTTCTTCCAGCGTTTCGCGAATTACCGCATCGATCAGCGACTCGCCCTCTTCGAGATGGCCGGCCGGCTGATTGAAGGCCAGCCCGGCCTCGGTTTCTTCCTCGACGAGCAGGAATTTGCCGTCGCGCTGGACAACAGCGGCAACGGTGACGTGGGGTTTCCAGACCATGACAAGGCTCTATCGGCAAAACCGTTATTTTAACGTCTGATTTCGGCTAGAATTGTGGGCTTTTACAGGCGCAACACGGAGAATCGAACATGTCCATGTCGGATCGCGACGGCTTTATTTGGCAAGACGGAAAACTGGTGCCCTGGCGCGAAGCCACCACCCACGTCCTCACCCACTCGCTGCACTACGGCATGGGCGTATTTGAGGGCGTCCGTGCCTACAAGACCGAGCGCGGCACGGCGATTTTCCGCCTCAAGGAGCACACCGAGCGCCTGTTCCGTTCGGCCCACATCTTCCAGATGAAGATGCCGTTCTCGGCCGAAGAGCTCAACGAAGCGCAGAAGGAAGTCATCCGCGCCAACAATCTCGAATCCGGCTACCTGCGTCCGCTCGCCTTCTACGGCTCGGAAAAAATGGGCGTTTCGCCCAAGGGCGCCAAGGTTCACGTCATCATCGCCGCCTGGCCGTGGGGCGCCTACCTCGGTGAAGAGGGCATGGAACGCGGCATCCGCATCAAGACCTCGTCCTTTACCCGCCACCACGTGAATATCACCATGGTGCGCGCCAAGGCGTCCGGCAACTACATGAACTCCATCCTCGCCAACAACGAGGCCACCGGTGACGGCTACGACGAAGCCCTGCTCCTCGATCCGGAAGGCTACGTCTGCGAAGGTGCCGGCGAAAACGTTTTCATCGTCAAGAACGGCAAGCTCTATACGCCGGACCTGACCGCCTGCCTCGAAGGCATCACGCGCGCCACGGTCATCCAGCTGGCCGGCGAAATGGGCGTTGAAGTCATCGAAAAACGCATCACGCGCGACGAAGTCTATTGCGCCGACGAAGCCTTCTTCACCGGCACCGCCGCCGAAGTCACGCCGATCCGCGAACTCGACAACCGCCAGATTGGTGTCGGCCATCGCGGCCCGATCACCAAGGCGCTGCAGGAAAAGTATTTCGACGTGGTCTATGGCCGCTCCGCTGCGCACGCCGACTGGCTGGCCACCGTCTAATCAGGGAGATAACGATGTCCGACAACAAAGCTGTTGAAATCACCGCCCACGATCTGCCGCTGCACTGCCCGACGCCGAACGTCGCGCTGTGGAGCCAGCATCCGCGCGTCTTCCTCGACGTCCTGAAGACCGGCGAAGTCACCTGCCCGTACTGCTCGACCAAGTACGTCTTCACGGGCGAAGCGCCCAAGGGCCATCACTAAGCACCGGGCGGCGGGCCACGCTTTTTCCGGCCAGCCCGCCGCTTTCGCATGAAAAAAGCCCTGATCGTCGCGCCTTCCTGGATCGGCGACACCATCATGGCGCAGCCGCTCTTTGCCAGGCTGCACGCCAGGCACCCCGATCTCCAGCTCGACGCCATCGCCCCGCGCTGGGTGGCCCCCGTCCTCCAGCGCATGGCGGAAATCAGCGACGTCCTCGACAGCCCCTTCGGCCACGGCCAGCTATCGCTCAAACCACGCTGGAAACTGGCCCGCCAGCTCGCTGCGCGCGGCTATGACGCCGTCTACGTCCTGCCCAACTCGCTCAAGTCGGCGCTGGTACCGTGGCTGGCCGGCATCCCGCAGCGCGTCGGTTTCACCGGCGAATCACGCTACGGACTGATCAACGTCCGCCATACGCTCGACAAACAAGCCTTGCCGCTCATGGTCGAACGCTTTGCCCAACTGGCCGAAGCGCCGGGGCAATTGCTGAAACCTTCCGTTTTTCGGCCAAAAATCCGGTCGACCGTGGAAGAGCAGCAAAAAGCCCTCACCGAGCTGGCCATCGAACGCCCGGCCCGCGTCGTCGCCTTCTGCCCCGGTGCCGAATACGGCCCGGCCAAACGCTGGCCGGCGGCGCACTTCGCGGCGCTGGCCAAAAAACTGGCCGAACAGGGCTGCGCCATCTGGCTGTTCGGCTCGCCCAAGGACCACGCCGTCGCCGAGGAAATCTCGCAACTCGCCCCCGGGCTGTGCCGCAACCTGTGCGGCGCCACCTCGCTGGCCCAGGCTGTCGACCTGCTGGCCATGGCCGAACTCGTTGTCTGCAACGACTCGGGCCTGATGCACGTTGCCGCCGCGCTCGACCGGCCCATCGTCGCGCTCTACGGCTCCTCGTCGCCCGGCTTCACCCCGCCGCTCTCCGACCGCGCCGACATCCTGAGCCTCAATCTCGACTGCAGCCCCTGCTTCAAGCGCGAATGTCCGCTCGGCCATCTCGACTGCCTCAACAAACTGCTGCCCGAGCAAGTCTTTGCCGCCTGCCAGAAAAGGATGACGCCATGAGCGGGCCGACCGTTTATGCCCTGCCCGACGACGTCGAACGCGCCTTTTACGAAGCCATCGCCGAGGGTGACGCCGACCGCATGATGCTGGTCTGGGCCGAAGACGACGACACGCTGTGCGTCCATCCGACCGGCGTCCGCCTGCTCGGCCTCGTCCCCATTCGCGAAAGCTGGCGCAGCATCTTCGGCAACGCCCGCCTGCGCGTCCAGGCTGAGCCCGTCGCCCACTGGAACGGCACGATCATCGCCATCCATCACCTGACCGAAATCCTCTTCGTCGGCGACGACCCGAGCCCGCACGGCCCGCTCTACGTCACCCACGTCTATGTCCGCGGCCCGCACGGCTGGCGCCTGGCCAGCCGCCATGCCTCGGCCGCCGACGACGGCCATCAGGCCATGGCCGAGGCCGTGCCGCACACCCTGCATTGAAACCTTATCGCGCCCCAAGCTGGCTACCTGGCGGACAGGCGCAAACGCTGTGGCCGCTGCTCATCAAGCCCCGCCCGCTCAAGCTGCGCCGTGAGCGCTGGACAACGCCGGATGGCGACTTCATCGACGTCGATCACCTCGACGGCCCGAGCGAAGCCCCCCTTCTCGTCCTGTTTCACGGCCTCGAAGGCAGCGCGCGCAGCCATTACGCCATCTCGACCGCCCATGCCTGCAAAGCCATCGGCTGGCGCCTCGCCCTGCCACATTTCCGCGGTTGCTCGGGGGAATTGAACCGCCGGCCACGCGCCTACCATTCCGGCGATTCCGAAGAAATCGACTGGATCCTGCGCCGCCTGCACGCCACCAACGGCGGCCGCAAGCTCCACGCCGCCGGCGTTTCGCTCGGCGGCAACGCGCTCCTCAAATGGGCCGGCGAACAGGGCGCCGAAGCGGGCGAACGGGTTACCGGTGTCGCCGCCATGTGCGCCCCGCTCGACCTCGCCGCCTGCGGCCACCATCTGGCCAACGGTTTCAACCGGATTTACACCCGCCATTTCCTGACCACGCTGAAAGCCATTTCAGCCAACCGCCTGCAGCACTTCCCCGGCCTCTTCGACGAAACCCGCATGCGCCGGGCGATCAATCTCCACGAATTCGACGACGCGGTGACCGCCCCCATCCACGGCTTTGCCGGCGCCGACGACTACTGGCGCCGCGCTTCGGCCAAACCGTGGCTCAAATCGATCACCGTCCCGGCGCTCACGGTCAACCCGAAAAACGACCCATTTTTGCCATCCCACCACCTACCAACGGCCGCCGACGTCAGCCCCTTCGTTCGCCTCGAACAACCCGAAAGCGGCGGTCATGTGGGATTTGTCACAGGTTCTTTTCCGGGAAGTCTGGACTGGCTACCGCAAAGACTTTTACACTTCTTCCTTTTTGAAACGTCATAAATAAATGACATCCGGGCAAGAGGCGTTGGCGCACAGAGTTTGAAACAATATTCATGCATCATCCACCTCCCCTAGCCGCAAACCTGACAACTGGACAACCATGAGCCAACTTCCTGCTGAAATCTTCAAGGCCTACGACATTCGTGGCATCGTCAATAAATCACTGACTGCCGACGTTGTCCGTCAAGTGGGTCACGCGCTCGGTTCGCTGGCCGTCGAGCAAGGCCAGAAGGCCATCGCCGTCGGTCGTGACGGCCGGCTGTCCGGCCCAGAACTGGCCGGCGCGCTCATGGACGGCATCTGCGCCGCTGGTTGCGATGCCATCGACGTCGGCTGCGTGCCAACCCCGGTCACCTACTTCGCCGCCTACGAGCTCGGCTGCCACTCCTGCGTTTCGGTCACCGGCAGCCACAACCCGCCCGACTACAACGGCCTCAAGATGGTCATCGGCGGCAACACGCTGGCCCTCGACGCCATCCAGGATCTCAAAAAGCGCATCGAAGCTGGCAACCTCAAGCACGGCCAGGGCAAGCGCAGCTCGGCCGACGTTCTCGGCGCCTACGTCGAAAAAATCGTCGGCGACGTCAAGCTGGCCCGCCCGATGAAGATCGTCATGGATTGTGGCAACGGCGTTGCCGGCGCGATCGCCCCGGAGTTGTTCAAGCGCCTCGACTGCGACATCGTGCCGCTGTTCTGCGAAGTCGATGGCAATTTCCCGAACCATCACCCGGACCCGTCAAAGCCAGAGAATCTGGCCGACGTGATCAAAGCGCTCAAGGAAACCGACGCCGAAATCGGCATTGCCTTCGACGGCGACGGCGACCGCCTCGGCGTCGTCACCAAGGACGGCGAAATCATCTTCCCCGACCGCCAGCTCATGCTCTTCGCCGCTGACGTGCTGTCGCGCGTGCCGGGCGGCACAGTCATTTACGACGTCAAATGCACGCGCCTTCTCGCCCCGTGGATCAAGCAGCACGGCGGCGTGCCGCTGATGTGGAACACCGGCCACGCGCTGGTCAAGGCCAAGCTGCGCGAAACCGGCGCCCCGCTGGCCGGCGAAATGTCCGGCCACACCTTCTTCAAGGAGCGCTGGTACGGCTTCGACGACGGCCTCTACACAGGGGCACGCCTGCTCGAAATCCTCAGCAAGGCGGCCAACGCCAACCCGGTGCTGAAAGACCTGCCGAATTCGCCATCGACCCCGGAGCTCAATATCAAGATGGCCGAGGGTGAGCCTTTTGCGCTGATCGACAAGCTCAAGGCCAACGGCAAGTTCAATGGCGGCGAGGAGATCATCACCATCGACGGCGTGCGCGTAGAATACGCAGATGGCTTCGGTCTGGCCCGCCCGTCGAACACGACACCGGTGGTTGTCCTGCGTTTCGAAGCCGATAACGCCGTCGCGCTCGAACGCATCCAGGCCGATTTCTGTCAGGCCCTGAATGCAGTCTGGCCGGGGATTCAACTGCCGTTTTAAGGGATAACGTGAGCGAAAACGCCGCCGACCAGCTATTTTTAGGGCGCCAGCCCATCCTGGACCGCAATCAGCAGCTTTTCGCTTACGAACTGCTTTTCCGTAGCGGTAGCCGCAACTTCGCCGACGTCACCTGCGGCGTCCAGGCTACCGCCACGGTCATTGCCAACGCCTTTACCGAACTCGGCGTCGAGGCGGCGCTCGGCCAATGCCGCGGCTTCATCAATGTCGACGAGGCCTTCCTGTTCAGCGACCTGCTGGAACTGTTGCCGCGCCACGCCGTCGTTCTCGAAATCCTCGAAACCGTCCCGCCGACGCCGGCCGTCATCGAACGCTGCATCGCCCTCAAGGCCGCCGGGTACACGCTGGCGCTCGATGACGTCATCCAGCTCGAACCGGAATTCGCCGAACTGCTGGCACTGGTCGAAATCGTCAAGGTCGATATCCAGCCCCTGAGTCGCATCCAGCTCATGCAACTGGTCATGAAGCTCAAGCCGATGGGCAAGCAATTGCTGGCCGAAAAAGTCGACTCGCGCGAGCAGATGGAGCAATGTCTCAAACTCGGCTTCACGCTGTTCCAGGGCTATTACTTCGCCAAGCCGACCATCATTTCGGGTAAGAAGCTCGACCATTCGCAGATCTCGCTCATGAAACTCATGGGCTTGCTGCTCGGCGACGCGGCAACATCGGAAATCGAAACGGCACTCAAGCCCGAACCCGGGCTGACCATCAACCTGCTGCGCATGACCAACTCGGTCGGCTCGGGCAGCAGCGAAAAAATCACCTCGCTCGGCCACGCCATCACCGTCCTTGGTCGCCGCCAATTGCAGCGCTGGCTGCAACTGCTGGTATTTTCGGCCGGCAATGCCAGCGTCTCGAACAACCCGTTGCTCCTCCTGTCTGCCACGCGCGGCCGGCTCATGGAACTGCTGGCCGGCGAATTGCAACCTGGCGATATCGGTTTTGCTGACCAGGCCTTCATGGCAGGCATCATGTCGCTGATGCCGGCGCTGGTCGGCCAGAGCATCGCCGACATCGTCGCCCCGCTCGGCCTAACGGCCAATGTGCGCGACGCACTGTGCGAGGGCAGCGGCCCACTCGGCGCCCTGCTCCGCCTGGCTGAAAGCAGCGAATCCGGTGATATTTCCCGGTTGACCACCACCCTCGACGAACTGCCGGCCCTTAGCCCGAAGGCACTGAACCGCGCCCAGACGCAGGCCTTGCAGTGGTCCAACAGCATCGGCCAGGAACAAGCGGCATAGCGTTACAAAAAGGCGACAGCACCCGCACAAAACGGGGGCGGCACTCGTCTACAATCGCCCCATTTTCACCACGCGAGCCTGATCATGAATAGCGCCCAGCCAAACTCTCAATTCCGACAAGGCACGCCGCCCGGCCCCCTGGCCAAGGTGGTGGCCTTCGTCCTGAGCGCGGCCTTCATGGTGCTGGCTTTCATGTTTTCGCTGGTAGCCCTCGCCGTCGTTGCCGTTCTCGGCGTGGCCCTGGGCGGTTGGCTGTGGTGGAAAACGCGCACGCTGCGCAAACAGATGCAGCAAATGCGCGAGGCGGCCCAGCAGATGGCCCAGGATCAGCCGGTTCGCAACGATCAGGTGATCGAGGGCGAATTCATCCGCGAAGTGCCGCCCGAGCAGCGCCTGCGCTGATCAGCGCAACTTGGGGTTGAGCGAACCGCGGTTGTAATCCTTGTCGCCGGGCATCACCGTCCGGCCGATGCCAAAAACGCCGCCCTGCGCTTCGGCCGGGCGGGCCTTGTTTTCGGGATATTCAGCGGCCACTTTCTGGGCCTCGGCCGCCATCGCGGCATCGACATACTCCCAGCGACCATTCGGGAAAAGACGCACCTTTTTCCCGTCGACCGTGGCCGCCTCGAGCGGCGTCCGGTCAAGCTCGGCGGCGAGGCCCGGCCCCGCCACCAGCGCCAGCATCAGCGCAAAAACCGCTTTCACAGCTTGCCGTCCACCCAGGCTGCCACCGAGGCCAGTGCCGCCGGCAGGTTTTCCGGCTGCGTACCGCCGGCCTGCGCCATGTCCGGACGACCGCCGCCCTTGCCGCCGACCTGCTGGGCGACCATATTGACCAGCTCGCCAGCCTTGACCTTGCCGGTCAGGTCGGAAGTCACGCCGGCAATCAGCGTCACCTTGCCATCGACCACCGAAGCCAGCACGATGGCCGCCGACTTGAGCTTGTCGCGCAGCTTGTCCATGGTGTCGCGCAGCGCGTTGACGTCGGCGCCTTCGAGCGTGGCAGCCAGAACCTTGGCGCCCTTGACGTCGACGGCGTTGGCCAGCATGTCATCGCCCTGCGCCGAGGCCAGCTTGCCCTTGAGGGCGGCCAGTTCGCGCTCGAGTTTCTTGACCTGGTCGAGCACGGCCAGCACGCGGCCATGGACGTCCTTCGGCAAAACCTTGAGGGTGCCAGCAACGCCGCCGAGAGCACTTTCCATGTCCTGCATGTAGGCCAGCGCGTTGTCGCCGGTCACCGCTTCGACGCGACGCACGCCGGCTGCCACGCCACCTTCGGCCGTGATGCTGAACAGGCCGATGTCGCCGGTGCGATTGACGTGGGTGCCGCCGCACAGCTCGCGCGAGGAGCCGATGTCGAGCACGCGCACGTCGTCACCGTATTTTTCGCCGAAGAGCA
This sequence comes from Azonexaceae bacterium, assembly GCA_013335535.1. GTDB lineage: Bacteria > Pseudomonadota > Gammaproteobacteria > Burkholderiales > Rhodocyclaceae > Azonexus. Next base: position 62,224 of record JAAXVL010000009.1, on the reverse strand, counting down.
TCATGGCGCCGAGCTTCTGGGCTTCGGCGATGGGCAGGACGCGTGTTTCGGTCGCCACGTTGGCAAGGATCTCGGCATTGACGATGTTCTCGACTTTGCGGATTTCCTCGTCGGTCATCGGCTGGTTATGCACGAAGTCGAAACGGGTCTTGTCCGGATCGACCTGCGAACCCTTTTGCTGGACGTGGTCACCGAGCACTTCGCGCAGCGCCTTGTGCAGCAGGTGGGTCGCCGAGTGGTTGCGCATGATGCGCTGGCGAGCCTGCACGTCGACCTTGGCGCTGACACCGTTGCCGAGCGAGATGGTGCCGGTCTTGACCACGCCGTGGTGGCCGAAGACGGTGGCCTGGATTTTCTGGGTATCTTCAACGGCGAAGATGCCATGCACCGACTGCAGCGCGCCGCAGTCGCCAACCTGGCCGCCCGATTCGGCGTAGAACGGCGTGTCATCGAGGACAACAACGCCCATTTCACCTTCGTTAAGCTGATTGACCGCGGCGCCGTCCTTGTACAGGGCGAGCACGTTGGCTTTGGCTTCAAGGGTGGCATAGCCGTGGAATGTCGTGGCCGGGCCGTCGTATTCGAGGTTGGTCGCCATCTTGAACTTGCCGGCGGCGCGCGCCTGTTCCTTCTGGCGGGCCATGGCTGCGTCGAAGGCGGCGGCGTCGACGGTGATCTTGTGCTCGCGGCAGATGTCCTGCGTCAAGTCGAGCGGGAAGCCGTAGGTGTCGTGCAGCTTGAAGGCCGTGTCGCCGTTGAAGACGCCGCCTTCGCCCAGCGATTTCAGCTCGCCTTCGAGGATGGCCATGCCGTGCTCGATGGTTTCAAAGAAGCGGTCTTCTTCCTGCTTGAGCGTGGCAACGATCCTGGCCTGATTCTGGCCCAGTTCCGGGTAAGCCATGCCCATTTCGGCGACGAGGTCGGGCACCATCTTGTGGAAGAAGGCAGCGCGGGCACCAAGTTTGTAGCCGTGGCGGATGGCGCGGCGGATGATGCGGCGCAGCACGTAGCCGCGACCTTCGTTGCCCGGAATGACGCCATCGGCCAACAGGAAGGAACAGGCGCGGATGTGGTCGGCCAACACCTTGAGCGACGGTGAATCCATGTCGGCCGCGCTGGTTTCGCGGGCTGCTGCCTTGAGCAGCGCCTGGAACAGGTCGATCTCGTAATTGGCGTGCACGCCCTGGAGCACAGCCGAGATACGCTCGAGACCCATGCCGGTGTCGACCGAGGGCTTGGGCAGCGGATGCATGACGCCGGCTTCGTCGCGGTTGAACTGCATGAAGACGTTGTTCCAGATTTCGATGAAGCGGTCGCCGTCTTCTTCCGGCGATCCCGGGGGGCCGCCCCAGTGCTTTTCGCCGTGGTCGTAGAAGATTTCGGTGCACGGGCCGCAGGGACCGGTGTCGCCCATCATCCAGAAATTGTCGGAGGCGTAGCGAGCGCCCTTGTTGTCACCGATGCGGATGACGCGCTCGACCGGGACGCCGATTTCCTTGGTCCAGATGTCGTAGGCTTCGTCGTCCTCGGCGTAAACCGTGACGGTCAGCTTGTCCTTGGGTAGCTTGTAGATGTCAGTCAGCAGTTCCCAGGCGTACTTGATGGCGTCGCGCTTGAAATAGTCGCCGAAGCTGAAGTTGCCGAGCATCTCGAAGAAGGTGTGGTGACGCGCGGTGTAGCCGACGTTCTCAAGGTCATTGTGCTTGCCCCCGGCGCGCACGCATTTCTGCGAGGTCGTGGCGCGGGTATAAGGCCGCTTGTCGAAACCGAGGAAAACGTCCTTGAACTGGTTCATCCCGGCATTGGTGAACAGCAGGGTCGGATCCTCATGCGGGACCAGCGAGCTCGATGAAACGATCTGGTGCCCCTTGGAGGCGAAGAAGTCGAGGAACTGCTGGCGGATTTCGGCGCTTTTCATAAGCTGTCGGCCCTAAATGGCGTTGAATTCGGAATCCGTGATTTTAACGCAGGAGCGGCTGGAACTTGAGCCCCTGAAACAGCTTTCAATTTTGGTCGTTTTTTCCGGTTGACCGTGGAAATGAAAAACCCGCCGGCAGGCGGGTTTTCGGTGGGGCGAAAGCAGCTTAGCGGCGACGATCAACCCGGCCGTTGTGGTTGTAATCGTGCTGGCGATCATGCTTTTGCGCGTAGATACGGCGACTTTGCACATCCTGCGCCTGATGCAGGCGGGCGCGCTCGCCGCGGGTCACGACGCCGTCCGCCTTGGCGCGGTTTTCCATGTTGTCGACATGCTGCTGGCCGCGTTCAAGACGATTAGCTTCGCGCTGGGTCAGGCTGCCGGAGGCAATACCCTGGTCGATGCGCTGCTCCTGATTGGCCTGGCGCTGATCGACACGCGGCGTGTTGGCCTGGGCAAAGGCAAGAGCCGGCAGAACAAGGGAAAGGACAGCGATGGTCTTGGCGATTTTCATGTTTTTTCTCCTGATGATAGGGCGAACTCCCTGAGCGCCATTAGAAGGTAAAACGGGGTAAAAATCAGCCGCCCAAATGCAAGCCTTTGTAAGCACTTGTTTCGGCCGCAAAGAGGTCAAGGCGATCGGTAAAGAGGGCGCTGACACCGCGCTCGAACAGCGATTTTGCGGCTTTTTCCGTGTTGACCGTGTAACACAGCACGGGAATGCCATTGGCTTGCGCCTCGGCCAGCACGTCGTCGCTCACATGCTCGGCATCGCAATGCAGGGCCACCGCCTGCAAACGCCGCACCGTAGCCAGCCAGTCAGCCGGCACCCGTTCGAAAAGCACGCCGCGCGGAATCTGCGGCGCCAGATCGCGGGCAATCTCCAGCGCCTCCAGCGAGAACGAAGAGATCAGTGGCTGTACTCTGGCATCTTGCCAAAACCCGGCGCTCAGGCGCGCGACCGTTTCCGCCGTCGGGCGCTCAAAGCCAGTTGCCGGCTTGATCTCGACATTGGCCAGCAAGCCAAATTCGCGACAGGCGGCAACCGCATCGACATAGCGCGGAATCCGTTCGCCATCGCCGGCATCGAGCGCAAAGAGCTGCGCGTCGGGCGTCTCGCCGACCAGGCCACGGCCGTTCGTCGTCCGTTCAAGCGTTTCGTCGTGGATGAGCACGGGCGTGCCATCGCCGGACAACATCACATCGAATTCAACCGCCGCAAACCCCATGCGGGCCGCCAGCCGGATGCCGGCCAGCGTATTCTCCGGGGCCAGCGATCCGCCGCCGCGATGGGCAAACCAGCGCGGCAGCGGAAAACTCATCAGAAGGGTTGCGACTTCTTCAGCAGGGGCTTGGCGCCAAGCACGGCATTGCCACGGCTGACCGAGTTATCGAGCGCCGCCTTGGCCGGCTTCTTGTCATCCCAAACGGCTTCCATCTCTTCGTTGGTGATGATGCGCACCGCATCGATGTTGGCGACACGCACGGCGGGCTTGCTGCCATTGCCGTTGAGCGAGGCGTAAGCGATTTCCAGCGTCTTGTCGTCATCCTTGAGTAGCTTGCTGCGCACTGCGGCACGGGCGACCGACGTCATCGGCAAACCACCGTAGACACGGACCATTTCAATCTGCATTTCCGGTGACAGCATGAAGCTGACAAATTTTGCCGCCTGCTTGTACTGCGCCGGCGTCCGACCGGCACCAACCCACAACGAAGCACCGTCGGCCAGCGACGACTGGCGACCGCCATAGACGTCGTCGTGATACGGCATCGCGGCAACGCCCAGCTCGACGCCCTTGGCATCGTGGAAATCGACATGCTCGCGCGAGTCGGTCGTGATCATTGCGCACTCACCTTCGTGGAACTTGGCACTGGCTTCGTTACGACGACCAAACAACTTGAAATAATTGGCCTTGGTCCAGGTTGCCATCATTGCCAGATGCTTGACTTGTGGCAGGCCATTGAAAGTCAGCACGCCTTTTTCAGACATCGCCGGCACGCCGGAAACTGCGCTGACGTTATCGACGTGCACCCAGACCGGCCACGACGAGGTATAGGGACAGGCGTAGCCGGCATCCTGCAGCTTGTCGAGCATGCCCTGCATTTCAAACCAGGTCTTCGGCGGCTGGTCCGGATTCAGCTTGGCCTTGCGGAACGCGTTCTTGTTGTAGAACAGGACCGGGGTGGAATAGAGCACCGGCAGGGCAACCACTTTACCCTTGGCATCAACCACGCCGGCCTTGAGGTCACCCGACAACTCGCCGAACTTCAGCGGCTCGCCGGCCTTGGTCATCATTTCATGCAAAGGTACGAACTGCTTGGGCTGGCTCAGAATGTCGCTCATGTCGTAACGGCGCATCAAGTTGAGCACCGCCGGCTTGTCGCCTTTTTCCAGACGCACCAGCTTCATCGTGCTGCCCGATTCCTTGTTGAAGCGATCAACAATCGCCTGCAAACGCTCTTCCCCGGCGGCACCAAGATTGTGAGCCAACTCGAATTCGGCGGAAACTGCTGGGGCGGGCGCTGGCTTGGCAGCGGGCTTGACCGGTTTGGCCTGGGCGGCCGAACAGGCCAGGGCCAGTGTGATGGCGAAAGTCAGGGGGCGAAAGCAATACGACATGAATACTCCAGCAGTTCTCAAAGACTTAAATTATAAAGCCCGGCGCCACGACACACGCCCCACACTTTTCGCAAATATGCGAAAATCCAGCGCATGATCAAGCGAATTTTCCTTATTCTCGCCATCGTTGGACTCAGCGCCTGCGACCAGGTTGGCCAGAAACTCGGCCTTGAAGATCCGGCAAAAAAAGAGGCCAAGACCGAGCAGGAAGCAAAAGCGGTCGGTAGTGCTTGCCGACAGTCCGGTCGGGCCATCGAAGACTGTTATTCAATCTACAACTGGCTGCCCAAGGCCGGCATCTACACCGGCTGGCGCGAGATGGACGAATACATGCGCGAGAACAAGCTGGAAACGATTGCACCGCAACTGCCCCCGCCGGAAGGACCGGGCAGCAAGAAAAAGAAGAAAGCCCAGGAGACTGCCAGCGAAGGTGATTCCAAGGCAGAATCCAAAACTGAAGCAAAGACCGAAACCAAGACAGAGCCAGAGCAAAAGGCAGATAAACACTAAGTTCCGGCCAACAAACTCTCGTCGAACGCGACCGGAAGGTAGGCGACATGAAATTACCAGCTTTTCTGGGTGGCATTCGCGGCAAACTGATCGGCATCTTTGTGCTGATCAAGGTCGTTCCGCTCCTCTTGCTGGCCGGATTTGCCTGGTACGCCACCACCCGGCTCGGCGAAGACGTTTCCGTCAAGGCGGGCAACATGGCCGACGCCATGCTGTCGACGATCAAAACAGTCGGCAAGACCGTGACCGACGACTCCATTCGCGCCCTCGACCAGCGTTCGCGCGAAGCCATCGAGGCCATGACCACGGACGCCGCAAAGGAAATCGCGTCCTTCCTGCATGACCGCGACAGCGATATCCGGCAAGCCTCCGGGCTGGAGCCATCCGAGGCTACTTTCCGCCGTTTCCTGAACGAGCGGAGCCGGCCGATCCATCAGCACGGCCCCTGGAAACTGGCCGAAGATGGCCAATCGTGGGTACCCGCAACACCAGTCATCCGCGAAGCCAAGGTCACCCGCCCCGTGCTGGCCGACAATGCCCGCGACTTCCACACCCGCCCGCCGGAGTATTTCGGCGAAACCGAACAACGGCCACTGTTCGCCGAAATGACTTTCGTTGACCTCGCTGGCAACGAAAAGATCAAGGTCACGACGGGCAACCTGACCGAAAAAAGCCTAAAAAACGTCGTCGACCGAAACAACACCTTCGTCAAGGCGGAAACCTATTTCGCCGAATTGAAAAAACTCAAACCCGGCGAAATCTACGTTTCCGACGTCATCGGCGCTTACGTCCCAACCCAGGCCATCGGCCCCTACCTGCCAGCAGCCCTGGAAAAAGCCGGCAAGCCCTTCAAGCCGGAAGAGTCGGCCTATGCCGGCACCGAAAACCCCGTCGGCAAACGCTTCCGCGGCATTGTCCGCTGGGCCATGCCAGTCGTCAGGGGTGGCCAGACGGTCGGCTATGTCACGCTTGCCCTCGATCATGACCACATCCGCCAGTTCTCCGACCGGCTGATGCCGACCGATGAACGCTATACCCCGATTGCCGACGCCATCAAGGGCAACTACGCCTTCATCTGGGATTACAAGAGCCGCTCGATTTCGCATCCGCGCGACTACTTCATCGTTGGCTACGACCCGCAGACCGGCCTGCCGGCCACGCCCTGGATGGATGCCGACCTGTACGCCGAATGGCAGGCCAGCGGCAAACCATCCCATGAGTTTCTGGCCGGCATTCCCGCATTCCGCAACCAGAACCTGAAACTCAAACCCGCCAAGGAACTGATCAAGGCCGGCACCGTCGGTCTCGATTGCCGCTATCTGAATTTTTCGCCGCAATGCGACGGCTGGAATGCCTTGACCGAGCATGGCGGCTCCGGCTCCTTCGTGATCTTTTTCTCCGGCCTGTGGAAGCTGACTACCGCGGCAGCCATCCCTTATTACACTGGCCAGTACGGCAAGTCGCCGCAGGGCTTCGGCTTCGTCACCATCGGCGCCAACATCGATGATTTCCACAAGGCAGCAACCGACACGGCGGGCCGGATCAACATGCTTGTCGAAGAAAAGGACGCCAGCCTGAGCACCCAGCGCGGCGAACTGCTCGACCACATCGCCCGAAGCCTGACGTCCACCGCGGTCGGCCTGTGGAGTTCGACGCTGCTCATGGTTGCCATCGTCATCGGCATTGCCGTCTGGATGGCCGGGCTGCTCACCCGGCGCATCACGGCGATGATCTCGGGTATCCACGCCTTCCAGGAAGGTGACCTGAAACGCCGGTTGGACACCGGTTCATCCGACGAAATGGGCGAACTCTCCCGCTCCTTCAACCGGATGGCCGACTCGGTTGAGGAGTCGTTCAAGCGACTCGAGGAAGCACGAGAGAAAGCCGAGGAAGCCAGCCGGCAAAAATCCGCCTTCCTGGCCACCATGTCGCACGAACTGCGCACCCCGCTCAACGGCATCCTCGGTTTTGCCGAACTGCTCAAAGGCGAAGTGGAAAACCCCGATCATCGTGGCTACGTCGAGATCATCGAACAGAGCGGCGGCCATCTGCTCAACCTGGTCAATGAAATTCTCGACCTCGCCAAGATCGAATCAGGTGAGATGCGCTTCAGCAAGGCGGTCATCCCACTCGCCGATGAGGTCGCGCAAATTGCGGCAGGCCATCGGGTAAACGCCGCCGCGAAAGGCCTGCAGTTCGAACTCCAGCTCGCCGACGACGTGCCCGCAGATATCACCACCGACCCGACCCGCCTACGCCAGATCCTCAACAACTTGTTGAGCAATGCCGTCAAATTCACCGAAACCGGCGAGATTTGCTTCCAGGTCAAGCGGATCGGCCAGCAAGTTGCCTTCGCCGTTCGCGATACCGGCCCTGGCATCCCGCCGGAAAGCCGCGAAACGATTTTCGAAAAATTCAAGCAACTGGAAAACTTCCTGACCCGCGAACACGGAGGGACCGGGCTGGGACTAGCGCTTGTCCAGCAACTAGCGGAACATATGGGCGGAAAGGTCACGCTCGAATCCGAGGTCGGTGTCGGATCAACTTTCACGGTTTACCTGCCACTGGATATCAGTCATGACGGAACAACGTAGCGCTCTGGTGGTCGACGACCACCCCACCAACCGCCTGCTCGCCTCGGCCATACTCAGGAAGCTCGGGTGGACGGTCATGGAGGCGGAGAGCGGGAATGCGGCGCTGGTGTTGGCCGCCAATCATTCGTTCCGCCTTGTCTTGCTCGATATCAGCATGCCCGGCCTTTCCGGCGAAGACACCTGTGTCCGGTTGCGGGCAGCCGAGGCAACCTCGCCCTTGTACATCGTGGCCTATACCGCCCACGCCTTCCCGGAGGATAGGGAACGCCTGCTTGCCGAAGGTTTCGACGATGTGCTGGTCAAGCCCATCAGCCGTCAGCGCCTTGAAGAGCTGATCGCCAATCTTTGATCGGCCCAACACGCCCGGCAATCTTTCGTAGATCGATTTCAGGCCGCCCCTCAAGCATCCGGGTGCTTAAGGGCTGGTAAGCGTATAATCTCGCCCCATGTCTGAAATCAATACCTTAGCTGGCGACAACGCCATCGTCATCGCTGCCGACGCAGTGCCCGAAATCACCTTTGCCGACCTCGGCCTGGCGCCCGAACTCCTGCGCGCCGTGCTCGACGAGGGCTATACCAAGCCGACGCCGATCCAGGCCCAGGCCATCCCGCTCGTCATCTCCGGCAAGGACATCATGGGCGGTGCCCAGACCGGCACCGGCAAGACGGCAGCCTTCACGCTGCCCATCCTGCAGCGCATCCTGCCCTTCGCCTCAAGCAGCCCGTCGCCGGCCAAGCACCCGGTCCGCGCCCTGATCCTCGCGCCAACCCGCGAACTGGCCATGCAGGTTTATGAGTCGGTCAAAACCTACAGCAAGCACACGCCGATCCGCGCCATGTGCGCCTTTGGCGGCGTCGATATCCGGCCGCAGATCGCCGAACTGAAAAAAGGCGTCGAAATTCTCGTCGCCACCCCTGGTCGCCTGCTCGATCACGTCGAAAACAAGAGTGTCAGCTTCAATTCCGTCCAGGCCCTGGTCCTCGACGAAGCCGACCGCATGCTGGACATGGGCTTCGTCCCGGACGTCACGCGCATCCTCAACATGCTGCCGGTCCAGCGCCAGAGCCTGCTGTTCTCCGCCACCTTCTCGGAAGAAATCAAGAAGCTGGCCGACACCATGCTCAAGTCGCCGATTCTGATCGAGGTTGCCCGCCGCAATCAGGTCTCCGACACCATTACCCACCGCGTCCATCCGGTCTCCGAATACGGCAAGCGCGGCCTGCTGACCAAGCTCTTGAAGTCCGGCGAAATCCGCCAGTGCATCGTCTTCATGCGCACCAAGCAAGGCTGTTCGCGCCTGACCCGGGAACTGCAACGGGCCGGCATCAAGGCAGATGCCATCCACGGTGACAAGAGCCAGCTCGAACGCATCAAGGCCCTCGAAGCCTTCAAGGGCGGCGAAACCGACGCTCTTATCGCCACTGACGTCGCGGCGCGCGGCCTCGACGTTGATGATCTGCCCTACGTCATCAACTATGAGCTGCCGCACACCCCGGAAGACTACGTGCACCGCATCGGTCGCACCGGTCGCGCTGGCAAGATGGGCAACGCCATTTCGCTGGTCAGCGCCCGCGAAGTCGTCTATCTGGTCGATATCGAAAAGCTCATCAAGCGCCCGATCGAACAGATCGAAGTTGCCGGTTTCGAGCCGGAACCGGAATACGAATACCCTCCGGGCAACAAGAGAAAGCGCACAGCTCCGGTGGTTGCCCCCGTCGCCCAGCGTCCGGAACGTGGCGAGCGCCCCGAGCGCGGCGAACGTTCCAGCCGCCCCGAGCGCGAGCGCAGCGATCGCCAGGACCGCCGTCCGCCGCGTCGCAACCCGATGATCGCCGCCGACGGCTTCGACTTCAGCAAGCCCTACGAAGACAACTCGCCACGCGGCGAGGTACCCGACTCAGCCAAGGCTGTAGCCAAGGTTGATCCGCACAAGCCGAAGCGGGTTGTGGCTGCGCTGCTGGGTGGACTTGGGCGCAAGTAGGAACGGAAAAGCAGCGCCTTCCTGGCGCTAAGCTTTACCTGCTTCCTTGCGCTACTCGGAACACCGGGCGGCCGGCTAACTCAAACAACGTCAGCCGGCTACCCCGGCCTTTCGAGGTTGCTCTGCGCCTTCCACGGGAAACCGAAAAGCGTCCATAGCGGGCCGTTGTGCCGAAAAAGACCATTGCCACGGTCTACCGGAAAAAACGTCAAAAAATGAAATCCGCCATTCAGCCCCCAGGCTCAAGCGCGGATTGTTTCATCGGGCCTCTTGAGAGGTGCCAAGTGACGCTGGTGCTGGCTGAAAAGCGGCGAGGACTATTGGCGGCACAGCCGGAACTCAGCAGCCCCGCAAGGGCGGAACCTCAAACCAATCAAACCCGCCCAGCCGCCTTGGCCGGCAAAGCCTCATTCAACTTGATGATCGCCAGCGACAGATTGTCGCCACTCCCCTTGGCCCGCCGCCGGGCCATGTCGATCAAAATCTCGCAGGCTTGCCGCGCCGAATTCTGGGCGACCAGGGTGCCCAGTTCTTCATCGCTGAAATAGGCCCACAGGCCGTCCGAGCAAAGCACGAAGGCATCGCCGGCGACCAGATCGACGGTTTCCGAGAGGGTTATTTTCGGGTCGTCCTGGCCACCAAGGGAGGCCAGCAAGACATTACGATTGGGATGGGTCAGCGCCTGTTTTGGGGTGATTTTCCCGGTAGAGATCAGGTACTCGACGTAGGAGTGATCGACCGAGCGCTCAAGCAGCCTGTTGCCGCGAAAATGGTAAATACGGCTGTCCCCGCAATAGCCCCAGGTGATCTTTCCCGGCTGCAGGAGCAGCATGACGCTCGTGCTGTGGGGGTCCATTTCGTTCATGAAACGCGATGCCTTGATCATCGTATGCGCTTCACGCATGGCATTTTCAAGCATGAGCTGGGGATTTTCGTCGGCCGACGAAAACTGGTCGAGATTGGTTTTAGCCGTATGGACGACCTGCTCGGCAGCCAGCGCACCGCCGGTGTGGCCTCCCATGCCGTCGGCGACGACGGCCAGCGCGACGCCACGTTTCCGCGCGTGCGGGAGGATCGCGACGCGATCCTGTTGTTCCTTGCGATCCCCTTGGTGCTGCGCCGCGCAGGCGTCAAGTGCTATGGACATCCATCCCCCTTTTTGCGGAGAAGCTTATCACGGAAGGCTTGAGCGGCCATTAACACGGTGTCGCGCCTTGCTTTTGCGTTGGACATTCAAGCCTCGACTACACCGCCGAAGCGTTCCAGAACGATATCGACAAATTCGGGCAAGGACTCCTCGTTGAGTCCCAGTTCGGGTAAGACGTCATTCTTTACCCTCTCCCACTCGGGGCTGGCGACGCGCTGATCGCGATAGTAGATATCGACGGCGAGCTGGACGATGGCAACCATGCTGCGCGCATCGTGCTGCCCAAGTTCGCCGATGGCGTGGTGGTAGCGGATGGCATCGCAGATGAACTCGGGCAGATGCCAGTGGCGGGCGACCAGGTAGCCGACGACGCAGTGATCGGCATTGAATTTCCGGTCCTCCTCGGCGAGGTCGATCCAGATGCCGGGCGCCCCGAGTTTCATCTCGGCGCAATAGGTCGGGAAGCGCTGCATGAGCAGGGGGACGCCGCAATCATGGAAGATGCCGGCCAGGTAAGCCTGATCGGGAAAGATGTTGCAGACGGCGACCCGCTCGTCGGCAATCAGCATGGCCAGTTGGCCAACGGCATGCGAACGCGCCCAGAAAGCCTCGTATACGCGCCGATTTTTCTTGATCTCGCCCGCCCCGGAAAGTGCGATGGCCTGCACGAGGTTGAAAGTCTGGCGCACACCGACTGCATGGAGAATGGATTCGACGGAATCGAAAGGCTGGTGCTGCCGGTAGGCTGAATTGCCGACAACCTTGAAGAGCATCGCCGTCAGGCCCGGATCCTTGTTGATGACGCGGGCCAGCTGCCGGACATCGAGCTCGCTGCGGTTGATCAACTGGCGCAGCTCCTCGAGGACGCGCGGCTGGGCGGGAATCTTGACGCCATTTTCGAGCAGGCGCTTGATGCGGCCGGCATCGTCGGCCCCAAGCGAGCGGGTAATCTCAAAAACGGACGGTACGTCGTGGCTCATGCCATTGCCTCATCAATCAATTCAATCCAGTGGCGCACGGGCAGCGCACTGCCCATCTGCAGGTGGGTCAGGCAGCCGATATTAGCTGTCGCCGCCAGCGCCGGAGCGCCGGCATTGAGGGCGAGCAGTTTATTGGCGCGCAGCGTGTTGGCCAGTTCGGGTTGCAGAACGGAATAGGTGCCGGCCGAGCCGCAACACAGATGGCTGTCAGCCACCGGGGTCAGTTCGTAGCCAGCGGTTTGCAGCAATACCTCGATGCTGCCGCGAATCTGCAGGCCGTGCTGCAGGGTGCACGGCGAATGGAAGGCCAGCCTGCCGCGTTTTTCCGTGTGGCGAGCCAGCAGAGGAAGCAGCGCGGCCTTTTCTCCCGCCAGAATCTCCGAGGGATCGCGACACAGCGCACTGATTTTTGCCGCTTTTTCGGCGTAGGCCGCATCATCGGCCAGGGTGTGGCCGTAATCCCTGATCTGGACGCCACAACCGGAGGCGGTGACGACAAGCGCTTCGACGCCGGACTCGATGTGCGGCCACCAGGCGTCGATGTTGCGGCGCATGTCGTTTTTGGCGGCCTGATGGTCGTTGAGATGAAAGCGCACGGCGCCGCAGCAAGCGGCCTTGGCTTCTTCAAACAACGCGATCCCGAGCCTGTCGAAAACTCGCGCCGTAGCGGCGTTGATGTTGGGCGCCAGCGCAGGCTGGACACAACCGGCCAGCACCAGCATGCGCCGCCGGTGGTCGGTGGCGGGGGGCCATGGCACACCGGCCGGTTCGGCCTGCGGCAGCTTGTCGGCCAGGCGGGAGGGCAGCAAGGGGCGGACGGCGCGCCCCAGAGCGAGCGCCGCACCGAACAGGCCCGGGCGCGGCAGGACGGCCTTGAGCAGACCGCGCCTCAGCGCATCGCCAAATGAACGCGGCAGCTTGGCTTCAACGATCTCGCGTCCAACATCGAGCAGGTGGCTGTACTTGACGCCCGACGGGCAGGTCGTTTCGCAGGAACGGCAGGTCAGGCAACGATCGAGGTGGGTGCGTGTCTTTTCGGTGACTTCCTTGCCTTCGAGCACCTGCTTGATCAGGTAGATGCGGCCGCGTGGGCCGTCGAGCTCGTCGCCAAGCAACTGGTAGGTCGGACAGGTCGCCGTGCAGAAGCCGCAATGCACGCACTTGCGCAGGATTTCCTCGGCCACCTGGCCGGCGTGGGTGACGCGCAATTCGGCGGTGATTTTGGTATCCATCAGCCTAAAACTCCGCGTAGAGCCGGCCGGGGTTGAGGATGCCCGCCGGGTCGAAGGCTTTTTTCAGGCGGCGATGCAGGGCGAGCAAGGCCGGCGGCAGCGGCGCAAAGGCGCCTTCGCGGCAACGCAGCGATTCCGGGGCGCGGTAGAGCACGGCATGGCCGCCGAGGCTGGCGGCGGCAGCACGCATGGCCGCATGATCGCCATCGACCTCGCCGACATACCAGCGCAAGGCGCCGCCCCATTCGATGGCACGCAGGCCTTCAAGCTCGGGACACGGAGCAGTCGACGGCAGGGCGAATCGCCATAACGGGCTGGCGGCAAAGGCGGGATGCGTTTGCTCGCGTATCGAATTCCAGTGTTTTTCCGGGTTGACCGTGGAATTGCCGACGAGCTTGCCGGTGGCTGCCTCAACCGCCGCCCGCGCGCCGGATAGGCGCAGCCAGAGCTGGCCATCGTGCCAGAAGGAGGCCGAAATCGGCAGCGGCTGGCCGCCCCAATCGTTGAGCTTGCGGATGACCTCAGCCGCATCGCAGTCGAAAACCAGGGTCGTTTCGGCGACCGGCCTGGGCAAGACCTTGAGCGTGACTTCGGCGATGACGCCGAGCGTGCCGAGACTGCCGGCAATCACCCGCGACACATCGTAGCCAGCGACGTTTTTCATGACCTGGCCGCCGAAATTGAGCGTCTGGCCGGTGCCGTCGACCAGCTTTACGCCAAGCACGAAGTCGCGCACGGCGCCGGCTTGCTGACGGCGGGGACCGGACAAACCTGCGGCGACACAACCACCGACCGTAGCGCTAGCGGAGCCAGCATTCGCGCCGCTGAAATGCGGCGGCTCGAAGGCGAGCATCTGGCCCTTTTCGGCCAGCGCGGCCTCGATCTCGGCGAGCGGCGTGCCGCATTTGGCCGTGATGTAAAGCTCGGTCGGCTCGTAGGCGACGATGCCGCGATGCGCCGAGACGTCGAGCACCTCGCCGGCCAGCAGGCCGCCGTAGAAATCCTTGCTGCCCGCCCCGCGGATACGCAAAGGCGCGTGTGCGGCATGGGCGTTGCGGACAGCGGCGACGATGTCGTCGAGCGAATGCGCCGTCAGCATCAGAAGCGCTCCAGCTCAGGGAATTTCACGTCGCCGTGATGGACGTGCATGCGGCCGTATTCGGCGCAGCGGTGCAGGCTGGGCACGGCCTTGCCGGGGTTGAGCAGGCCGCTTTCGTCGAAGGCCGCCTTGACGCGATGGAAGGCTTCGATTTCGGGCGTCGCGTACTGGACGCACATCTGGTTGATTTTCTCGATACCGACGCCGTGTTCGCCGGTGATCGAACCGCCGAGTGCCACCGACAATTCGAGGATCTCGGCGCCGAAAGCTTCCGCCCGTTCCCAATCGCCTGGTTTCGACGCGTCGTACATGATCAGCGGATGCAGGTTGCCATCGCCAGCGTGGAAAACGTTGGCGCAGCGCAGGCCGTATTTCGTTTCCATGGCGGCGATGGATGACAACATTTCAGCCAGCCGTTTGCGTGGAATCGTGCCGTCCATGCAGTAATAATCGGGCGTGATGCGGCCGACGGCGGGGAAGGCCGCCTTGCGTCCGGCCCAGAAGCGCAGGCGTTCGGCTTCGGATTGCGAGACGCGGATGTCGCTGGCGCCGGCGGCGTTCAAAACCTCGGTGACGCGGGCGATTTCCTCGGCGACTTCTTCCGGCGTGCCGTCCGATTCGCAGAGCAGAATGGCCTCGGCATTCATGTCGTAGCCCGCTTTCACAAACGGCTCGACAGCGGCGGTGGCAGCCTTGTCCATCATCTCCAGCCCGGCCGGGATGATGCCGGCGCCGATGATCGCGGCGACGGCGTCGCCGGCCTGGGCGACATCGGCAAACGAGGCCATGACGACCTGCGCCAGTTCCGGCTTGGGCACGAGTTTGACGGTGACTTCGGTGACGACGCCGAGCATGCCTTCGGAACCGATCATCAAGGCGAGCAGGTCATAGCCTGCCGCATCCGGCGCTTCGGAGCCGATCTCGAAGACCTCGCCTTCGATGCTGACGACGCAGATGCGCAGCACGTTATGGACGGTCAGCCCGTATTTGAGGCAATGCACGCCGCCCGAGTTTTCGGCGACGTTGCCGCCCAGCGTGCAGGCAATTTGCGACGACGGGTCGGGCGCGTAGTAAAGACCGAAAGGGGCCGCGGCTTCGGAGACGGCGAGGTTGCGCACGCCGGGCTGGACGACGGCGATGCGGGCGGTGCGGTCGACGCGCAGGATCTTGTTGAAACGGGCCAGCGAGAGCACGACACCATGGGCATGCGGCATGGCGCCGCCGGACAAGCCCGTGCCAGCGCCGCGTGCGACCACCGGCACGCCGAGGCTGTGGCAGGTACGCAGGATGTCGATAACCTGCGCCTCGGTTTCCGGCAGGCAGACGGCGAGCGGTAGTTCGCGGTAAGCGGTGAGGCCGTCGCATTCGTAGGGGCGCAGACTTTCTTCGCCGAGCAGCAGGCAATGGGCGGGCAAAAACAGGCGAAGTCGCTGCTCCAGCGTAGCCGGATCAACGCGAATGCCGATATTGTTGTTTTGCACCATATTTACCATTTTAACCTATAAGGATGGCGCGAAAATCGTTGACGTTGGTTCGCGTCGGACCGGTGACCAGCAGGTCGCCCAGTTCGGAAAAACAGCTCCATGCATCGTTGTTGGCCAGCCGGGCGCGCAGGTCGAGACCTGCCGCCTTGGCCCGGAGCAGCGTGTCAGGCTTGACGAAGGCGCCGGCATTATCCTCGCTGCCGTCGATGCCGTCCGTGTCGGCGGCCAGGGCGTGGATGCCCGGCGCGCCATCGAGCGCCAGTGCGAGGCTGAGCAGGAATTCAGTGTTGCGCCCGCCACGGCCGTTGCCTTTCATGGTCACCGTCGTTTCGCCGCCGGAGAGCAGGACGCAGGGCTTCTTGGCGGGAAATCCGTGTTGATGGCAGGACCGCGCCATGCCGGCCATGACCTTGCCGACCTCGCGCGCCTCGCCTTCGATGGCATCGCCGAGAATGAGCGGCGTGATGCCGAGGCGCTGCGCTTCGGCGGCGGCCGCTTCGAGCATCTGGCGCGGGCTGGCGACGAGACGGAATGTGCTGCGGGCGAGACATTCATCACCCGGCTTGGGCGTTTCGAGCTCACCCGATGCGAGGCGGCGGCGCAGGTCGGGCGGAACGGCGATGCCGTAGAAATCGAGGACGCCGAGCGCATCGGCGCAGGTCGTCGGATCGCCGACGGTGGGGCCCGAGGCGATGACGGCCGGGTCGTCGCCGGGCACGTCGGAAATGGCCAGGGTCAGCACTGAGGCCGGCCACGCGGCAGCGGCCAGACGCCCGCCCTTGAGCGCCGAGAGGTGTTTGCGCACGCAGTTGATCTCGCCAATGTTCGCACCGGAGCGGAGCAGCGCCGAGGTGAGCGCCCGCTTCTCGGCCAGGGTGACGCCAGCTGCCGGCGCCGCAAGCAAGGCCGAGCCGCCACCGGAAATCAGGGCCAGAACGCGGTCTTCCACGGTCAACCGGGAAATTTGCTCAAAAATGGAAAGGGCTGCCGCCTCGCCTGCGGCGTCCGGCACCGGGTGTGATGCTTCGACGATCCTGATCCGTTCACATGGCACGCCGTGACCGTAGCGCGTGACGACCGTTCCTTCGAGCGGGCCGGACCAGTGTTGCTCGACAGCGCGCGCCATGGCTGCCGAGGCCTTGCCGGCACCGATGACGATGAGCCGCCTACCGTCATCCGGCGGCAGATGGGGCGGCACGCACAAGGCCGGATCGGCCGCGGCGATGGCGGCATCGAACAGGCGGCGCAGGAGGTCACGCGGATGTGCGCACGGGTTCATCGCGGCATCCAGCCGAGGCCGGCTTCGGTCGTCGTCAGCGGCTTGTATTCGCAGCCGACCCAGCCGGCGTAGCCCAGCCTGTCGAGCAGTCCGAACAGAAATGGATAGTTGATTTCGCCGGTGCCCGGCTCATGGCGGCCGGGATTGTCGGCGATCTGGAGGTGGCCGATGCGGGCGAGATTGGCTTCCATGGTCCGCGCCAGGTCGCCCTGGATGATCTGCGCGTGATAGAGGTCGAGTTGCAGTTTGACGTTGGGGCGGGCTATGGCGTCGAGCAGGCGCAGCGCCTTGTTTATATCGTCCAGCCAGTAGCCGGGCATGTCGATGCGACTGTTGATCGGCTCGATCATCACCGTCGCGCCGATGGTGGCGAAGCGGTCGGCGGCGAATTGCAGGTTGGCGACATACGTGGCCTCCAGTTCGGCCTCGTCAGCGCCGCCGGGACGCAGCCCGGCCATGCAATGCACGCGTTCGCAGTCGAGGACCATGGCGTAGTTCAGCGCCTGCTCGACACTTTCGGCGAATTCGCGCTGACGGTGCGGCAAACAGGCCAGTCCGCGCTCGCCAGCAGCCCAGTCGCCGGGTGGCAGATTGAACAAGACCTGCTCGACAGCGGCGTCCTTGAGCCATTCAGCAACATCATGGGCCGGCCAGTCGTAGGGGAAAAGATACTCCACGCCCTGAAAGCCAGCCGCGGCGGCCCGTTGAAAGCGCTCCTCGAACGGCACGTCGGCAAATAAAAAACTGAGATTGGCTGCGAACTGGGGCATAACGATGGCTGTCTGTAGTGCGGACCAAAAGTATAATCTGCACTGACTCTGGAGAAAGCACCGTGAACGACACCGAACAAGAACGCAAGGGCAACCGCCTGTCGAAAATTGTCACCCGCACCGGCGACGCCGGCACGACCGGCCTTGGCGATGGTAGCCGGACAACCAAGGACAGCCTGCGCATCGACGCCATCGGCGAGGTAGACGAGCTCAACTCCGGCCTCGGCGTGCTGCTTTGCGAAGAAATGCCGGACGCCGTGCGCACCGCCCTGCTCGATGTCCAGAACGACCTCTTCGATCTGGGCGGCGAACTTTGCCTGCCCGGCATGGCCGTCATGAAGGACGCCCAGGTCGCCCGCCTCGAGGCGCTGGCCGAAGACTTCAACGCCGACCTGCCGATGCTCAAGGAATTCATCCTGCCCGGCGGCACCCGCGCCGCGGCGCTCGCCCACCTGAGCCGCACCGTCTGCCGCCGCGCCGAACGGGCCATGGTCCGCCTGCACGGGGCCGAGCCGCTGTCCGAGGCCGCCCGCCGCTACATCAACCGCCTGTCAGACCTGCTCTTCATCCTCGGCCGCGCCCTCAACCGCGCCGGCGGCCGCGGCGATGTGCTGTGGCAAAAGGGCAAGAATGCCGCGTAACACGCCCCGGCCGACCTTCCTCGCCATCCCCGGCTGACCCGTGTACCGCGTCAAGACGACCTACCGCACCGGCACCGACCGCCCGATCATCGAGCACGGGCCCTGGCACGACTCGCGCAAGGTCGCCGAGCACTGGGCCGACATGCTGCGCACTGCCGGCTACACCGTCAGCATCGAGAGCCAGAACATCCACAGCGGTGACAATGGCGATAACGACGACAATGCCGACCTCGCCGCGGCCCTGGCCGGGATGGCCTGACCCAGCCAGGCAAGCCGGCGAAGGCATTTCGTTTTTGCCGCATTTTTCCGGTTGACCGTGGCATTGGAAAAACCTGAACCCCGGTGTCAAACTCAAGCCCAGCATGGAGCGTAGCCGATGAATCTCCCTGAATTCAGCACCCTCGCCGTCAGGCTGGACGATCATGTCGCCGAAGTCCGCCTCAATCGGCCGGACAAGTCGAACGCGATGAACGCAGCGATGTGGCAGGAGATCCGCCAGGCTTTCGAATGGGTCGACGCCACGCCGGAAGCCCGCGTTGCCATCCTGAGCGGCGAAGGCAAGAACTTCTGCGCCGGCATCGACCTCGCCATGCTCGGCAGCATCCAGCAACAGATTGCCCACGCCGATGGCGCGCGCAGCCGCGAGACGTTGCGCCGGCTGATCGTCGATTTGCAGGACTGCCTGAGCAGCGTCGAGCGTTGTCGCAAGCCTGTGCTCGCCGCCATCCAGGGCGCCTGCGTCGGCGGCGCGCTCGATCTCGTGACCTGTTGCGACATGCGCTACGCGGCGGCCGACGCCGTTTTTTCGATCAAGGAAATCGACCTCGGCATGGTGGCCGACGTTGGCACCCTGCAACGCCTGCCGCGCCTGATCGGCGAAGGCATGGCCCGCGAACTGGCGTACACCGGCCGCAATGTGGATGCCGCTGAGGCGGAAAAATGCGGTCTGATCAATTTCAATTTTGGCGATTATTCCCAGTTGACCGTGGAAGTCCGCAAAATCGCCCACATCATCGCCGCCAAGTCGCCCTTGGCCATTCGCGGAACGAAGGATGTGCTCAATTTCAGCCGCGACCACTCGGTGGCTGACGGACTGAATTACGTCGCTGGCTGGAATGCAGCGATGCTGCTGTCGGCTGATCTCGGCGAATGCATCGCCGCCCAGCGCGACAAGCGCCGCCCGAATTTCGCCGACTGAGTCGAAAACAAGCGCGCCGGAAACAACAAGGCCCGACCGGCTTTTACGCCAATCGGGCCCGGATGCTCCGCTCGGGGACGGTCAGTTTATTGACCGACCCGCCGCAGGGTCATCAGCGAGAAGCCATCGTCGGCACCATTTGACTGGCCGATGATCGCGCCCTCGACCACCTGGCCGGCATAGCTGCCATCCAGCGTGCGCTTGAGACGGGCCGTGTAATAAACCTTCTTGCCGGAACTGAGCGCCAGATAAACGTGCTCGCGGTTGATGGCGCCTTCGACGTTATAGGCGCCCAGCGTTCCGTAGAAGCGCGAACCGTCCTGGATGAAACTGGCCTCGCCCCAGTTGGCGCCAATACCGCCGGCCGTCGTCCATTTGCCCGCCATGTTTTCGTTCACCGTCCCGGCCCGCGATTCCAGCCAGGGCGTCGTATCCGAGCGGGTCAGCGAGCCACAGGCGGCCAGCGTCAGAGAAAACAGGCTGATCAGGCTGAGACTTTTCAGGTTCATGTCCATTCGTTCCTTAGTTATCTGGAATGCTGATTTTACGGTGACTGAAGGCAAAAAAAGAGGAGGTGGAAAAATTTCCGCCTCCTCTCTCTGTGCCAATTACCGCCTATCCGCCGAAGAAGCCGATAGCAACCAGCACCAGCAAGCCCAAGCCGGCACTGATCAGCACAATGCCCAGGATCACCGAACCGAGGTGCATCTGCTTCGTTGGCGCATCCACCAGATATTTTTCAAGCTGGCCCGTATCCACCATCCGCTGATAGTGCGCCGGATGGTCCTTGCGGAACTCTTCGATCGACTGCGTTCCGGTGAACATCACGACATCGGGCGGCGGTAACTTGTCCGGACGGAAGTGGTTGTTGAAGAAATGCACCGTAAAGAGGAAGACGGCGGCCAGGAAAGCCTCTTCACCATGGACCAGGGTCGCCACGTTGAACACCCAGCCCGGCAGATAGGTCGCCGTGACGTGGGGTAGCGCCAACATCAGCCCACTCCAGCCAATGATGTTCACACCCCAGAACACCGCCCAGTAATCGAACTTCTCGAAATAAGCCCAGCGCTCGAACTGGGGTTTCGGCCCCTTGCCGAAGAACCACTTGAACATGCCCCAGCAATCGGAGAAGTCCTTCCAGTTCGGAATCAGCGAATCCGGACCGAACCAGCGGAAGGTCTTGTCACGCAGCAGGCGTTGCATGACGTAGACAAAATGAATCAGGAAGATGCTGACAAACAGCCCGGCGGCAACCCGGTGGATCAGGCCGAGCACCTTCGGACCGCCCACCGCCGCCGCCACTACCGGCGCCCAGCTGCTGCCCGAGAACATCGCCGAGGTACCGGTCAGCACCAGCGTCATGGTTACCAGCGCAAAGACCAGATGCGCTACGCGCCAACCCCAGGAGAAGCGCTGGAAGTGCTTCTCCGGTTTCAGGCCAAGCGCTTCAGTGTCGACATGCTTGGTCACCAGCTTGCCGCCACGCTCCTTCCATTCGCGGTAGTACCACAGCCCGCAATGCAGCCAGAAGAACGCAAAAACCCCGATCAGCAGCGCCACCATGAACTTGGTCGCGATCCACATCTGCGGATACTTCGCGAAGTCGTGGCTGTTGGCGTGCGGTCCGTAGGTAATGAAGCCCTCGGTTGCCAATGGCAGGCCCTTCTTCTCGTTGTGACACTGCTGGCAAGTCTTCAGGCGATTTTTCACATGCACCTTGGAGGCCGGATCATCGGTTCCCTTGATGCCATGACTGCCATGGCAATCCGAGCACTTGGCCGTGTAGGTAAAACCAAGCTTGTTCACCTGGCCATGATAGGTATCGCGATAGCTGTGCAACTCGGCCTTGTGGCAATCGCCGCAAGCTTCGACATTCTTGAGCTTGAACGGATCAGAAGAGGCGCCACGAATCTCGTGCGTCGTATGGCAATCGATACAGACAGCCCCCTTGGGATCGTCCTTGCCCATGACCAGTGCGCCATGCACCGACCCTTCAAAGTCCTCCAATTGCTCCTCGTGACACTTTTCACCGCAGGTCTTCGGCACCGTCAGGCGCCACTGATCGCGCTCGGGGGTACCCTTCTTCGGTACGGCAAACTCGTGCGTCGCGTGGCAATCACCACAGGTCGCCTTCGGACGATCGGGATGATCGGCATCCGGCCGAGCGTGGAACGACGCCTTGTAGGCATCGATGTTCTGCACGACAACCCCCAGACGCTCCCTGCCGGCCGGATTGGCCTTCGCCTCATCCCACAGCTTCGCATGGCAGGTTGCACAATCCGGCTTGGCCACATTCGTCGCCTTGGCGTGCTTATCCTTGGCATCGACGATATCGGTGTGGCAGGCGACACAATCCATTTTGGCATGGACACTTTTTGCGACATTTTTCGGGTTGACCGTGGCAAGCGAACGCTTCCCGTCATCACCATCGGGCACTTTGATCTTGTGCTTGCCAACTTCGTGGCAGCTCAGACAGGCTGCGTTAGTCAGATCCTCTGCCTGCGCACTCGTTTGCAACAACATGCTGGCGACAACAGCCAACAATGTCTTGAAGAAGGTTCGGGTTTCCATTTTCGTATCCAAAATACCAACAGGCTTTGCTTCGTTGCTCAGAAACATTCGCTGCTACACGGTTGTGACAAAGCGAAAGGGGGCAACACGCCCCCTTTTTTTGCAAACGTCATTTTGCAGCCACCACCCTTGCTAGAAGCTGTAGGCGTAGGACATGCCCAGGAAACTCACATCGTAGTTTGGTGACTGCTCGTTGGTCGGAACCACGCGGTTCGGCGTGTAGCCATACAGGTAAGCGTTGTAGTAATAATCGTTGCTTCTCAGGCTCTGATAGAGGTAAACCAAAGCGACCTTGGAGTGCTTGTCGATCTTGTAGCTACCCGTCAGCTTGAACGCGACCAGCTCTGCCTTGATATCCGGCGTATCGCCGCAGGTCAGCGTGCCAGCTGCTCCACATGTTGCCGAATACGGAACCTGTGTTGAATAGTGCGACTTGTCCAGCGAATAAGAGAGGTCACCCAGTAGCTCAAGCTTGCCACCCATGAATGCATGTTTAGTATTCAGGCCGACGCTGGCACCATCCTGTTTGAGCTGGTTGCTGAACACATTCACAGGCGGGACTGTAACGCTGGCACCACCACCGGTTGCGCCGGCCTTCAGATCCCGCTCCGAGTTCTGCCAACCAGCGTAGGCCGAAACGCTACCGTTTTCACTGTAGCTATAGGTTGCATCCAGATTGATGCTGGCAGAACTACCGTCTTGAACGCCCAGCGTGGCTTCGTACTCATCCAGTGAATAACGAGCTGAAAGGCCGAAGTCCAACTTTTCGGTGGCCTGCCAATTGACGCCAGCCTTTACGATATTCTGCGTTCTGGCGGAGTAAGGATGAGCAAGATAACCGGCGTAGTCGCCACCGTTTATGGTGGCCGCGACCGCATAGTTGCCCGTATTCGCCTTGTAGAGGTGGTTGAATTCGGCATTGCGCTTCGAATACGCATATCCAACATTCAGTTTGATGCTGTCGCCAGCTTTCAGTCGGTAGGTCAGTCCAAGCTTGTCCTCATCGCTGGACGGGCTGGCGACGCATTCTGCGCCGCCCACCACGTTGTTGCACCAACGCTTGATGTATTCGTGGTCATAGGCAATACGCAAGCTCTGTGCCTTGGTCAGGCGGTAGTCGCCAGCCAATTCAAATTGCCCTTTCTTGCTGCTGTATGGCGTATTGACACCCGTGTACTGGTTGCCAGCCCCGAATCCCCCCAGATCAAAATACCGATAAGTATTGGAAGTGGTCTGGTTGTCACGCTCGTTGTATTTGAAGCCGGCGCTAAGCAACAAATCCTTCGTGGTCTGAGTGGTCAACTTAACATTGGCGTGAGTAGTGATGACAGAACCATCAAGAGAGGACTGCGGCAAACCGCCTGCCTGCATCATGCTGTAGCTGCCCCCCGCAGCCAAAGCAGCCGAAGTTGGCCCGTAGGCTTCATTCTGGCGATTGTAGCCGTAGGAAAATCCACCAACCAGTTTCGTGCTCGGTGAGAAGGCATAGCCACCAGACAGGTTGAGCTGATGGAAGCTGTTATCCGGGGCAGTACCCATGGTGTTGTTCGTATAACAGGCCGCACCAGCACATCCACTGGCGGCCGTCGTCATCGCATTCTGCCAGGAGACATTGTTATAGCCATCACGGAAGATGGAGCCGAAATAACCCGCTGTCAGGTGTCCCTTGTCCCCAACCCAGTTCAGGGCCAAGGTGAGGGTATCCGTCGTGTAGTTGGTCGGATTCATCAGAATATTGACAGCTTCTGCTCTGCCGGTAGAGGTGCCAATGGTGATACCGCCCTGCGCACCAGAGCCGATCAGTTTGGCGCCTGACTGGTCAAGATGGTTGAACTCCAAACGGATGCTCAGTTGCGGACTGAAATGGAAGCCTGCGCCAAAGGAGGTGTTCTTCCGGGTCGTGCCGACTTCTTCTGTATGAAATGCGCCCAACTGGGTAGGGCTCAAGACGCGGGCAGACGGCGCTGCGCCGTTGATCGCACCAAAAGAGGAAGGCAGCGTGAAGTTGTTCCCGCCCATGCTTCCCTGTAGTGGTGTTTGGTAGGAGTCCGAAACGTTATGACGCAACTCGTCATAAGCAACACTCACGTCCCAAGAACCTTGGCTACTAACCGATGCACCGACCTCGCGGGATGTCGTGCCCAGATTCCGCCCGCTGAAATCCCAGCGTAGGGTGCCATTGCCTCCGTCGTAGGCGTCGTAGGCACTGCCGCCACCAATATTAAAATTGCCGATCCCGTAGGCGCCTGAGTCGTTTAGCCCGTTGTATTCACCGAACTTGGCTGACTTTTCCGATACACCGGCAACACCAACCTCAATGGAACTGGTTGGACGGGTCAGAACGCTGACTTCATCATCGGCGGCCATCGCCATGAACGGCATGGCAAACATCGTCACCAAAGCACCTTGCACAGCCAGGTTCAGCGTGCTGCGTTGCAGTTTCGCATTACGAGTTTTCATAATAGTTTCCCCGATGTCCAGATTAGCGGTGCAGCAACGCGCCAGCAGGATGGTTAGAACCATGGACCATGTTGTGGCAATTCATGCAGCCACGACCGGTGTAGTTTTCGCTAGGAACAGCCGTCAGTCCGGCTTGATAACCGCCAGCATTGGCAGCTGCCGGCACCTTGCTGTTATGTGGCCCATCGTGACACTCGGTACAAAGGAACGGCGCCCGCGACTTCAACAGCGGAGAAATGTTGGACCCATGCGGCGTATGGCAATTGCTGCAATCCTCCGTGGCGGCCTGGTGCTCCCACAGGAATGGGCCGCGCTTCTCGGCATGGCAAGTAAAGCAGGTTTCATTCAGTGTGTTCTTCTTCAACAACTTGGGACCAGCAGAACCATGCGGATTGTGGCAGTCGGAACAAGCAACCTTGCCTTCGGCAACCGGATGATGAGACATCTTCCGACCTTCGGAACGCTGCTCCTTGTGGCATGTATAGCAAACCTGCGGCTGCGTCGCTTTTTTCAGGACTTTGTCCTGATGCGTGTGGTTGGTATGGCAACTGACGCATGAAACATCACCACTGTCGTGCTGGCTGGCAGTCCAGTGGGTGCGCTTGTCACCCTTGTGGCAACTCGCACATACCTCGCTCTGTTGGCGGCTTGAGAGCGACGACTTGGGACCGAAAACGACATCTACCGCACCGCGCTTACCGCCCACTTCCCCCTTCTTGGGGCCGTTCTTGACGTGCGCTTCGCTTGCCCCATGGCAGCTTTGACAACCCGGTGTACGGCCATCGGCCTTGACGCCATGCTTGCCCTTATAGACTGCGAGAACAGCCTTGTTGTCATTCTCATCGTGACATTCGGTACAGACCTGATCGCCCTTGAGAGAACGGTCCATCTGGGCGTGAGCCGGTGCCACAAGACCCAAGCCAACCAGCGCCGCACCCACTGCGAAAATTCTTTGCCAATGCTTCATCTCAACACCCCCTGGTTTTCCTGCAACTATTCTTGTGTCTGTTAACGCTGAATTACAGCGACAGAATCCAGTGCACCAAATTCTTGATCTCGCCCTGATCTTTTGTATCGATGATCTTGTGGTCCTCCTCAGAACCGTCCTCGAGCTTGACCCTTGGCCCGGTCGTGACGTTCTTGATCATCTTGGTTTCGCCTTCGGCTTCCTTGCCCTTGTATTTGGTGGCAATTTTTTTGTAGGAAGGGCCCTTCTTGGTCTTGTCGATGGCGTGGCACTTGAAGCAGTCGTTCTTCTTGGCCAGCGCCTTGGCGGCATCTTCGTCGACTGCGGCGCCAGCAGCGGAAGAGAACATAAAAATTGCCGCAGTTGCGGCAAGCAGAGACGTACGAGCGAAGCTGAATTTCATTTTTTACCCTTCCTAACCAAAATTCGGGAACCCGATGTTCCCTAGCCTCAAGCACTAAGACTAAAGGCCTAAAACTTTGTTAAGAAGTGTAAGGAATGGAGGAAGCCCCTAGTATCAGCAAGGGATTAAAAGGGGCATAGGAAAATTCCTATTCGAGTTTCCTAATACTCGCTCTGCTCCGCCAGCCCATGGGTTACGGCATAGCGAATCAACTCGCCAGCGTTGGCGAGATTCATCTTTTGAAGGATGTGCGTCTTGTGCGTGCTGATAGTCTTGACGCTCAGCGAAAGCTCCTGGCCGATTTCCGTCAGTCCCATCCCCGATACCAGCATGTTGAAAACCTGATATTCACGATCGGACAGGAGGTCGTGGGGCAAGGTCTCGACCACAGGCCGAATTCCTCGCACCATCAGCTCCGCGACTTTTTCACTGAGATAAACACCGCCCGCCGCAACCCGTCGAATTGCGGCGATCAGCAGTTCACTATCGCTTTCCTTGGTCAAATACCCGGAAGCACCGGCATGTATCGCCCGGACAGCATACTGTTCTTCGTGGTGCATGCTCAGGATCAGGATGGGCAGGCCGGGTCTCTCATCTTTGATCATGCGGATCAGATCCAGCCCACTGCGACCGGGCATCGATATATCCAGAACCAGGACCCCCCAGTCCTTTTCACGCACCAGATGCATGGCCTCCGTACCGTTGGCCGCTTCGCCGGCAACGATGAGATCTTCGGTATCCGACAGGATCTGCTTCAAACCATCGCGAATAATTGTGTGGTCGTCAGCCAGCAACACTTGAATTTTTTGCATCTTTTCCTACCCCACCAGCGCTGCCGGAACTCGAACCTCAATCAGAACACCTTTGCCAGGTGCGGTAGTCAGATTAAACGCGCCGCCAAGAATCCGAACGCGCTCTTTCATTCCGATCAAACCTATACCTTTGCGCCCGCCCTGCTTCTCGTTGAATCCTGCTCCGTCATCCTTGACGGAGAGTTGCCAGTAGTTTTCGGAAAAGCCGAGTTGAACATCGACATTTTTTGCTCCGGCATGTCGGGCAATGTTGGTCAACGACTCTTGCAGGATACGAAACAGGGTTGTGGCAATGGTGCTGCCATTTTCTGGATCATGCGCGGGAAGCGAAAGCGTTATATTGATTCCGGTGCGCTCCGAAAACTGCGTCACATACCAGTTCGCCGCCGCCGAAAACCCAAGATCATCCAGCACCAGCGGCCGCAATTCCGAGGAAATTCGGCGGACAGCGGAAATACTTCCATCGATCAGTTTCTTGAGCGAACTTACTTTGTTTTCCATTTCTGGCTGTGTTGCCAAAAGACGATTACCCAGCCAGGAAACCTCCATTTTAATGCCAGTGAGCGACTGCCCCAACTCATCGTGCAGTTCACGAGAGATTCGCAATCGTTCCTCTTCCCGTACATTTTGTTGCGCTGCTGCAAGCTCATGAAGCTGACGGTTGGTTTCAATCAATTCGTGCTCGGCCCGCTGCCGCTCAGAAAGATCGCGGAATACAGCAGTGACCAATGCATCTCCACGGAAAGTCGTGGCCGACAAGCTGAGCTCGACCGGGAATTCCCTCCCTCCATGGACAAACGAAATAATGCTGAGATGCTCCAGTCCTGATGGAGATTGCCTGCCTTCGTTGAGATGGCGCATGAAATTCAGCGCCAACGGCTTCGGTTGGCTTCGAGACAGAACCTCATCGATATGATTGCCCAGCGCTTCACTTGCCTGAACGCCGAACATTCGCTCGGCGGCAACATTGAACAGGATGAGCCGGCCAGACGAGTCCACCGTCAAAATGGCATCTCTAACCGAACGGACCATATGACGCAACTTTGCGTCGCTCTCCTTGAGCGCGACCTCGAGCCGCTCTTTGCCCAGGAGATTCATGATCACAAACACCGTTGCCATCAGGATAAAAATGATGACAACAGCCACCCCGACGGTGATCGGTAGGGCAATCCGGCGCCAAGGCATAAGGGCCTCTTCCTCAGTTCCCGACAGAGAGACGATAAGCGGATACTTGCTCACCAGGCGATATCCGACAAGCCAGCGATCACCTTGGGCATCGACCCGGGTCTTTACCAGCTCCCCTTGGTCCTTAGCCATGACTTCCGCTAACGATCCTCCATCGAGGTACGACTTCCCAAGTATCGGCTGATCGCCATGCTGGCCAGCCATGAGAAGGCCGTCTTGATTGAGCAGCACAATTCGGCTGACAAAATCCAGCCTGATGCTTTCATATAGCGATTCAAAATATCCAATGCTGATAGCCGCCGCCAGCACTCCCCTGAATTTGCCTGACTCGTCGAGCAGCCGCATGGAAATGTAGTAAGTCCACTGACCATCGAGACGTGCCGGTTCCGGTCGTGAAATGAACAACTCGTTATCGCCCGAGTCGTCAGCGAAGTGACGAAAAAAATCCCGATTTGCGACCGAAAACGGGGACTGAAAATCAGTTCTGGACGAATTGACCACCATCCCATCGCGGCCAACCAAGAACATCGATTTGATCTGAGGCAACCCGGGAGTCCGCGACTGGAGCAATAGCCGTACAGGGAAGCTGTTGAGTTCAAGTTTGCGACCGATATCGTCGGAAAGACGCTCGCGCGCTCCGCGCATCGATAACGCAACGCCATCGAAGGCACGCGTCGTTTGCTCCGAGAGAATTCGGCCCAGGCTGATGATTTCGCCCTTGGCGTGAACCAGTGCGCTTTCGTGGAGATCAAAAAGCAACAGCGCAGAACTGATTACCAACGAAAGGATCATCACCAACGAAAGCGACGCCACAGCCTTGATCGGCTGACTGTGGCGAAAAACGCTTATCGTCGGCATTGAACTATGCACAAATGATCCCTGCACGCTCCGCCGAAACACCGGCGTGGGCTAGCTGAAGTACGTCTTGAACATCCAGCTTACTCGGCGGCCTCCGCCACCCGGCGGGCACGCACGGCGGCGGCCAGCTGATCGAGCACCTTGACGCTGTCTTCCCAGTTGATGCAGGCATCGGTAACACTCTGACCGTAGGTCAGCGGCTTGTCCGGGACGATGTCCTGGCGGCCTTCGACGAGATGCGACTCGACCATGACGCCGACGATGCGGTCTTCGCCGGCGGCCAGCTGGGCGGCAACGCTGTCGCAGACTTCCATCTGCAGCTTGAACTGCTTGCGGCTGTTGCCATGCGAAAAATCGACCATGAGCCGGGCAGCGAGGCCGGACTTGGCAATCTCGGTGCAAGCAGCGTCGACGCTGGCAGCGTCGTAGTTCGGTTCCTTGCCGCCGCGCAGGATGACATGGCAGTCCTCGTTACCGGTCGTCGACACGATGGCGGTATGACCGGACTTGGTGACCGACAGGAAATGGTGCGGCGAATTCGCCGAGCGGATGGCGTCGACCGCGATGCGCATGTTGCCGTCGGTGCCGTTCTTGAAGCCGACCGGGCAGGACAGGCCGGAGGCCAGTTCGCGATGGACCTGCGATTCGGTGGTACGGGCGCCGATGGCACCCCAGGCGATAAGGTCGGCCGTGTATTGTGGGGTGATGGTGTCGAGGAACTCGGTGGCGCAAGGCAGATCGAGCTCGTTGATTTCGAGCAGGATGCGGCGGGCCAGGCGCAGGCCTTCGTTGATGCGGAAGGTATTGTCGAGACGAGGGTCGTTGATCAACCCCTTCCAGCCAACCGTCGTGCGCGGCTTTTCGAAATAGACGCGCATGACGACGATGAGGTCTTCAGCGTATTTCTCGGCTTCCTTGGCCAGTTTTTTGGCGTAATCCATGGCCAGGTCGTGGTCGTGAATCGAGCAGGGGCCGATGACGACGAGCAGGCGGTCGTCAGCGCCATGCAGGACGCGGTGGATCGCCTGGCGGGCGGCATAGGTGGTTTGTGCGGCGCGCGTGGACACCGGGTATTCCCGGAAAACGTGGGCCGGCGGCACCAGTTCCTTGATTTCCTTGATGCGCAGATCGTCGGTATTCGGTTTGCTTTGCGGCGTCATGGCCAGCCTCATTCAGAAATGCTGAAAACCCGATATTCTACCGGATGGCCATGGCAGTTTTCGCGCCGGCCGCCTTCCCGGGCGGCGCACCGGCCCGCTTCGGCTACTTCGGCAGCTTTTCGTAGAGGCCGACGACGCCTTCCATCTCTTCAAGAATGCGTTCGCTGGTCGTTGCCACGGCCAGTTGCGCCCGCTTGTCACCACCGGTTTTCTGGTTAAGCGCGCTTTCGAAGAAAATCCACTGCTGCCTGACGAGATCGAGGCCATCCTTGATCTGCGCGGTGTTGGCCGGGGCGCCGCTCAATTCCTGCAGGGCATCGGAAAAATCCTTGCGCGCCTTGCCCAGTTTACCCGCTCCGTCGCTGTCGGCGATACCCCAGGAAGCGGCCTGGTAGTACTTGGCCATGCGCTGCGCCAACATGCGCTGACGCCCCGAAACATTGACTAGCCGCCCGGCGTTTGATCCTGATTTCTTTTCTAGCTGGACGGTTGCCTGCTGCGCCAGCTCCAGCACTTCTTCGGAAATGGCCAGCACCTTCCGTCCGTTTTCCGATGAAGGTGCCGCGCCGACCAGGACATCCTTGTAGGCCAACCAGGACTTTTCGAGCTTGAGATAGGTTTCCTTGATCTCCGGCGTCGGCGCGTAACTCTTCAATTCGACGAGTTGCCGGTCGAAAGCGGCAATTGAGCTATCAAGCACCTTCTTGCTGCGCTCGACGTCAATTTGCTGGCCGATCTGGAAATACGCCTTGGCCATGCGCTGCGACAGCATGCGCTGTCGGCCGGCCTTGTTGATCGCCGAATTAATATCGCTGATCTGGGCCAGCGCCTCATGGCCGGCCAAGCTAAGAAAAAGCGCGAGCAGCGCGGACAGCAGTGTCTTCACGAGAACTCCCGGAATGGCTTTTTTCGATCCCGGAGAGTATCTGCGGCCTTCGCCGCAAAACCATGATGCGAATCAACAATGTCACATGATGGTAAAACCGCCGATCAGGGCAATTGCGTCAGGTAGTTGGCGATGGCCGTGATGTCTTCGTTCTTGAGCGGCGCCGTGGCGATCGCCATCAACTGGTTGTTGCGCACGCCCGTCTGGTCGCGATAGCGGGTAATCGACGTTTTCAGATAAGGTACTTTTTGCCCGGCCAGACGGGGAAAGAGTTCGTTGCCGTGGGCCTGTTCGCCATGGCAGCGAACGCACAGCTTGGCGAACAGTTCCTTGCCGCGCGGCACCAGGGCGGCGTCAGGAACCGATGGCGGCACCTTGATGCTGGCGTAGTAGTGCGCGACCTGGATACGCTCGTCGCCCTTGAGCACCTTGATCAAGCCCTGCATGAACGCGTCCTTGCGCTCACCGCTGCCGAACTTGCGGATCTGTTCGAGCAGGTAGGCCGGGTTCTGGCCAGCCAGGTTTGGCACGTCGGGCGTCTTGCTGATGCCGTCCTCGCCATGACAGTTGGTGCAAAAGAACGTGACCTTCTTGCCGGCATCGACGGCTGCGCGCAATGCCACCGGGTCGGAACCGATGCTCTTCAGGCGCTCCTGCGCGGCAGGGTCAGACTGGGCAAATCCGGAAGAAGTCGCCAGCAGGCAAGCCAGAAAGATAAGTCCGCGCATCAAATCACCTCGACAATGTGACTAGATATTATGCAGTACCGCCCACTGTCAGTCCATCAATACGCAAAGTGGGTTGTCCAACACCGACCGGAACACTCTGTCCGTCCTTGCCGCAGGTGCCGACACCGGGGTCGAGTTTGAGGTCGTTGCCGATCATCGAAACGCGGGTCAGCGCGTCCGGGCCGTTGCCGATCAGCGTCGCGCCCTTGATCGGGCGGGTGACCTTGCCATCCTCGATCAGGTAGGCCTCGCTCATCGAGAAGACAAACTTGCCGCTCGTGATATCGACCTGGCCGCCACCGAAATTGGCGGCGTAGATGCCTTTCTTGACCGACTGGATGATTTCCTGCGGATCGTGCTTGCCAGCCAGCATCATGGTGTTGGTCATGCGCGGGATGGGCAGGTGGGCGAAGGATTCGCGCCGGCCGTTGCCGGTCGGGGCGACGCCCATGAGGCGGGCGTTCAGGCTGTCCTGCAGGTAGCCCTTGAGGATGCCGTCCTCGATCAGCACGGTGCGCTGCGTCGTGTTGCCTTCGTCGTCAATGTTCAATGAGCCGCGGCGGTCGGCAATCGTGCCGTCGTCGATCACGGTGACCCCCTCGGCGGCGACGCGCTGGCCGATACGGCCCGAGAAGGCCGAGCTTCCCTTGCGGTTGAAGTCGCCTTCGAGGCCGTGGCCGACGGCTTCGTGCAACAGGATGCCGGGCCAGCCGGCGCCGAGCACCACCGTCATCTGGCCAGCCGGGGCCGGCTCGGCATGCAGGTTGGTGACGGCCTGGTGGACGGCTTCCTTGGCGTAGCGCTGGAGGATTTCGTCGTCGAAATAGCCGAAATCGAAACGGCCGCCACCGCCCGACGAGCCCTGCTCGCGCTTGCCGTTTTCCTCGATGATGACCGAGATCGAGCAACGCACGAGCGGCCGGATATCCGCAGCCAGGCGACCGTCGGAGCCGGCGACGAGGACCACTTCGTACTCGCCGGCCAGCGAGGCCATGACCTGCAGGACGCGGGGATCGAGCGCCCGGGCAAAACCTTCGAGGCGTTCGAGCAGCTTGACCTTGGCTTCAGCCGGCAAGGATGCAATCGGGTCGTTCGGCACGTAGAGCGACCTTGCCACGGTCGACGGGAAAAACTGGCCAAAATTGGAATTCTGCCCGGCCGCGGCAATTGCCCGCACGGCGTTGGCAGCATCGCCGAGCGCCTGCGAACTGATGTCGTCGGAGTAGGCAAAGGCGGTCTTTTCACCCGAGATGGCGCGCACGCCGACGCCCTGGTCGATGTTGAAGCTGCCCGACTTGACGATGCCCTCATCGAGACTCCATGCCTCGGAACGCGAATACTGGAAATAGAGATCGGCGTAATCGACCTGATGCGTCAGTATCTGGCCGAAGGTTCGCGACAGGTCGCCTTCGTTGAGCGAGAAGGGGGCCAGCAGCAGGGATTCGGCCTGGGCCAGCGCGCTGTTCTGAATCATGAATGCTTCCTTAAAGTTTACGATGAGCAAGCGCCGGCAGGCTCTCGCGAATGTCGGCAATGCGCTGATGAACGAGGTCGGCGATGACGACGCCCGGCCCCTTCAGTTTGCGGTCGAGAATCTCGCCCCACGGGTCAATGATCATGCTGTTGCCATGCGTCATGCGGCCGTTTTCATGGCGCCCGCCCTGTCCGACAGCGAGAAGATAACACTGGTTCTCGATGGCCCGGGCGCGCAGCAATATTTCCCAATGCGCCTTGCCGGTGGTTTCGGTAAAGGCGGCCGGCACGAGGATCAGATCGACCGGCGCCAAGGCACGGTAGAGTTCGGGAAAACGCAGGTCGTAGCAAATCGACAAGGCGACCTTGCCGAACGGCGTGTCGACCGCGACGACTTGATCGCCCGGCTCGAT
Organism: Azonexaceae bacterium; assembly: GCA_013335535.1. Lineage (GTDB taxonomy): Bacteria > Pseudomonadota > Gammaproteobacteria > Burkholderiales > Rhodocyclaceae > Azonexus. The sequence goes on along the minus strand of JAAXVL010000009.1, from coordinate 28,854 downwards.
GAAGCTGGCCTCGTCATAGGACTCGTCGCCCTTGCGGAATCCAAACAGGTGAATCTTGTCGTAACGCTGGACACATTCGCCCGCCGGATTGAAGACCAGACTGGAATTGCGCATCTTGTCCGGATTGCTGGCGGCCAACGGAATGGACCCGGCAAAAAGCCAGACGCCGTGGCGCTGTGCCGTATCGGCCAGCCACGACTGAACAGGCCCGCCGCCGAAATCCTCGCGCGCTCGCACGCGGTCGACATCGGCCGCCCCGATGATCGGAAAATACTCGGGCAAAACAATCAGTTGCGCCCCTTGGCCGACTGCATCGGCAATGAGCCGGCCGGCTGTCGCCAGATTGTCGGCAACGCGCGGCCCGGAAACCATCTGCACGGCAGCGATACGGCAATTCTGCTTGCTCAAGGCTTGCTCTCCACGGGTTTGCTGGTTTCTTCCGGCTTGGCTTCCGGTTTTGCATCTAGCTTGACGTCCGGCGTCGACTCCCCGGCCTTGTCGACCTTCGGGTCGGCCCAGGTGCCGGTCACATGATAGCGGTAGCTGAACAGCCGGTTGAGCGGTTTTTGCAGCACGGTATTGGCCACCAGCGCCGCCGCCCCGATGGCCGGGTGGACCAGCGCCGCCGCGCCGACGGCAGCCAGCCCGCCGAGCTCAGGTCGGACGACGACCTGCAGATCCTGCGTTTCGCTCTTGAGGTCGGTTTCGCCCTGCATTTCGATCTGCGCGGCCGGGCCACTGATACGCAATGGCTCGACGGTACGCATGATGCCCTTGCGGACCGACAACTTGCTCTCGATGCTGTCGAAAGCCAGGCCATCGCTGAAAATATCGCGAAAATCCAGGGTCAGTCGGCGCGGCAGCGACTGCAGCGAAATGAGCCCGAGCAGTTTGCCGACGCCGGGCTCGAGCTTGTTGAACTGGCCCTTTTCAGCCTCGACCAACATTTGCCCGGTCAGCGACGGGTAATGAATGCTGGTCAGCGGCCCGCTCCACTGCAGGTCGCCAGTCATTTTTGCCTTGCCGCGCTTGACCGCATCGCCATAGCCGAGACGATCGAGCAGCTTGCCGGCATCTTTCGCCGTCAGCTCGAAATCAAGGCGCGTCTGCGGGCGTACGCCCTGCGTCCACACGCCCTTGCCCTTCAAGCCGCCATCCGGGTTCTCCAGGCTCAGCACATCGAGGTGCCACGCGCCCTTGTCGTTACGCGCTTTCAGTTCCAGGCGACCAAGCGCCTTTTCACCAACATAGAAGTCATCGACCGACAGGCTCATGCCGGGCAGCGAATTGATCAGCGATGACGCACCATCGGCCGCCTCTGCCGCCGGCCGCACCACGAGCCGCTTGAAATTACCCTCGACCCAGCCTTCGCCGGCGCTCTTCCAGAACACCTCGCCGACAGCCTCCCGAGTATTCAGACCGATCTGCCAGCCGCTGTCGCGTGGCCGCAGGCTGACATCAACCTGGCTGTAATCGCGGTCAAACAGGCGTAGCTGCGGCGTTTTGAGCGTCACGACATTAAGCGCAAGACCGCCGCCATCGGCACCGCCGGCCGCCCCCTCGGGCAGGAAATTCTTCCAGGCATCGGCATCGATGCGCGGGGTGGCGACGCGCACGGCCAGCCCTTTTTCGGGCAGGCGCGGCTCGGCATCGCCCACCGCGAAAACGCCCCGCTCCCAGTTATCGCCCTTGCGCACGATCACGCCCTGACCTACTTTTCCCAGCGTGATCCGGTATTGCTCGCGCTGGGCATCCGGCGCCGTCCGCTCGATACGCAGTGCAAGCGGCATCGTCGCATTCTTGTTCAGGGGTTCGGGCAGCGGCGAACTGATACCGAGCAGATCGGATTCGACGACCACTTCGGCGTTGCGCCGGCGGATGCCGATATCCGCCCGCCACGCGGCATTGCCGCTCAAATGGTTGATCAGCGGCCAGCCGAAGTATTTGCTCACCTCACCAATGCTCGCCGTCCCGGTAGCCACCACGCCAACCTTGCCATCGGCGCTCTTGACCTGCACCTTAAGCGGTCCGCCGAAAACCTGGCCGGCGATATCCTTGGCCGACACCGTATTTTCGGTAATCAGCAGGCGGCCATTAACCTGAGTCAGCATCGGCAATCCAGCCAGCGGCTGCAACTGGTTGTTCTGGAAACGATAATCGCCGCGCACCCTGGTATCGAGCGCGTGGCGCAGCGGAATATCGAGCTCCAGGTTCAGACTGCCGTTGCCCACCGCCTTCATGCCATCGGTGAAGCGATCGATCTGCTCTGCCACCGGGCTCTGTTCGATGAAGCGGAAGAACTCGCTGGTTGGCCCCAGTGCCGTGCCGCGAACCAGCAACATTTCTTCGTGCGACTCGAAGTCCGGGATATCAACCTTGACGTCGGCCAGTGAAGCACCAAGGATGCGGCCCTTGCTGGCCTTGATGCGCATGCCGGTATCGAAGCTCATGTCGGCATCGATGTCGTCGATGACCGGCCAGCCGTCGGCGTAATCGACCTTGGCACCGGTCGCCTTGGCGGTGACGATAAATTTGCCGCCCTTGCCGTCGCGGAACGGAAAATCCTTGAGGTTGCCCTTGAGGATGAGTTTGCCGTCGTAGCCGCGCCCGCCGACGATGCCGCGGCGGATCCAGTTACGCGCGGCTGCATTGACGGCGTGCGGCATGTAGCGCCAGACCGCAGTTCCTTCGCCGCGTTCGACGCTGGCCGTCAGATCGATTTCGCCCGGCCCTTCGCCGGTATAGCGATAGGTTCCCTGAGCCGAACCTGCCGCGTCCGGGCCGGCGAATTCAAGTTTATCGAGCTTGATATCGGTCCCTTGCGCCGAGTTCTTCCAGCTCGCCTTGACCTTGAGTGCGTCGAGTGCAATGTCCGGCTCGGGAAAAATGGCTGGCAGGGAAAGGCTGGAAACCCCGGAATCCAGCTTGAGGTCACCGCCTTTTTCTGTCAGGTCGATCGTCCCCGAAACGCCCCCGGCGCCGGGAAAAATGCCGGCGGCCTCGATCCCCATGTCGCGGAAACCGGCCTTCAGGCTGTAGCGTTTCAGTGTTTCGCCAGCCAGCGACCAGCTCGCCTTCAATTCGGCAATCTGGCCCTGCGGCCGATGGCGGAGCAGCAGATCCCGGCTCTGCGCATCGAGCGGCAAATAGGAAGCGAGGCGGCCGAGCACCGCCAGATCGAGAAAACTGGCGCTGGCATTGCCGTTGACCGCGGCATTGGCCGGGTCCTGCCGCCAATCGACCTTGAAATCGGTCGGCGCGATACGGATGCCATCCTGCGTCTGAAGTTCGACCTTATGGCCGGAAACAGCCCATTCATCTGCCTTGTAGCGCCCCTCGAGACGACCGCGCATGCTGGCCAGTTCAAGCTCCGGCAGCTTGCGACCAAGGCGGATGCGCAATTCCTCGAGCGCCACGTCAGCCGTCAATTTACCGGCGCCCTCATCGAGATCGCCCCAGATGCGCAAGGCGCCTCGCCCTTGCGGCAAAAGCACCGGGTATTCGACCCAGGCCCGCCAGCCGGCCAGATCGGCGTAATCGAGTTCGATGAAGATCTGCCCGGACAAATGCTCGAGCGCCTCGCCGAGATCGCCCTTCACTTCGCCACGGATATCGACGCGGGCAGCCAGTTCGTCGGGCGGTGCTGCCGAAAGACCGAAGCGATGGCGGCGACCGCTGTTATCAAGCGCGAACTGCAAATCTTCGAGGACCAGCGGCGGTGCCTTGCGCAACCGGTCGTCCCAGACGATTGTGGCATTGCGGATGCGGATGCGCTTCTGTTCGAGCACCCACTCGGCGAATGCAGGGTCGCTCTCGCCTTCGGTATCGACACCGGCCACCGTGATCTTGCCGTTGGCGTCACGCCGGACATGCAGCACCGGGCCATCGAAAGCGAGCAGGGCCAGGGTTGGGCGCAGGCGCCACAGGGTTTGCCACGACAGCACGCCCTCGACACGCGCCAACGAGAAAGCAGGGGCGCCCTGCCGGTCGGCGATCACCACGTCATCGAGCACCAGATCCGGATTCAGCCCCTGCCAGCGGGCCTCGATCCGACCTATCTTCACGGGCTGACCGACGGCCCGCGTCGCGGCCTGCTCGATTTCCTGCTGGTATTCGCCAATCCTGGGCAGCACCGCGTAGCGCAAGGCCAGCACGAGGACAGTAAAAGCCAGCCAGGCGACAAACAGCCCCCAGCCCAGAACGCGGATGCTGCGCCCGGCGAGCAGCGGCCACAGCCAATGCAGCCGGTGATACAGCGCCACGCGCACATCGGGCGGAATCACTCGGGATTTTTGGTGCAGCGGCTCACTCACACGTCAAACCGCTTTGCCAGAGGGGGGAATTGATCACTACAATCGGATACTGGATAAAAACGACATTCTACCTTTTCGGCCAAGTTGCCGACGGACCATCATGGACACCACCCTCGACCCCCGCTGGCAAGCGGCTGTGCACCACAGCCATTACCTGGCCACCCTTTTGCAGGCACACCCGGAACTGATTCCCGAACTGCTCGCGACCTGGCAGCAGCCGCTCACCGAGGCCATGTTGCAGGCACCGCTGGCGCAGCCATTCGCCGATGACGAGGCCGTCAAGTCTGCCCTGCGCCGCCTGCGCCAGCGCACCATGGCCCATCTCGTCCTGCGCGATCTGGGCGGGCTGGCGCCACTGGCCGAAATTGTCGAATGCATGACCCTGCTCGCCGACGTGACGACCAATTTCGCGCTCGATCACTATCACCGCCAGTTGGTGGCCACCTACGGCGAACCGCTCGACAAGTCAGGCCAGCCGCAGCGCATGTTGGTCATCGGCATGGGCAAGCTGGGCGGGCGCGAGCTCAATGTGTCGTCCGACGTCGATTACATCTTCATCTACCCTGAAGACGGCGACACGGCCGGACCGAAAAGCATCGAGAACTTCGACTTCTTCACCCGACTCGGCAAGCGCATGATCGGTGCGCTCGGCGACCTGACGGCCGATGGCCAGGTGTTCCGCGTTGACATGCGTCTGCGGCCGAATGGCGATTCCGGCCCGCTGGTTTGCTCGCTCGATGCCCTGGAGAACTATTTCATCACCCAGGGCCGCGAATGGGAGCGCTACGCCTGGATCAAGGGGCGCACCATGAATGCTGGCGACAATCTGCAGCCGGGCTGGGTCACGGCCATGCAGAAAATCGCCCGCCCCTTCGTTTTCCGCAAATACCTCGACTTCGGCGCCATCAACGCCATGCGCGACCTGCACGCGCAGATCAGCCGCGAAGTGGCGCGCAAGGACATGGCCGACCACGTCAAGCTCGGCCCCGGCGGCATTCGTGAAATCGAATTCATGGCCCAGGTTTTCCAGCTCATCCGCGGTGGCCGCGACCCGGCGCTGCAGATCCGACCGACCCTCTCCGTCCTCAAGCTGCTCGTGGATCGCAAGCTGATCCCCGCCGAAACCGAGCAGGAGCTGCGCGAGGCCTACGTCTTCCTGCGTCGCCTCGAGCACCGCCTGCAATACGTCGAGGACAAGCAAACCCACATGCTGCCGACTGACGCCGACAATCGCCAGAAAATCGCCATCAGCATGGACTTTGCCGACTGGCCGGCCATGCTGGCCGTGCTCGACAGTCACCGCGAAAAGGTCAGCCAGCATTTCGGTGCCATCTTCTCCGACCCCGAAGCCGGCGAACACCCGCTGACCGGGCTGTGGCAGGGCCAGCTCGACGAGGACACGGCGATCGAAGCCTTCGGCAATCTCGGCTTCCGCCATCCCAAAGACGCCATTGCCCGTCTGGCCGAGCTGCGCGGCGCCAGCCGCTACCTGCAACTGCCGGCGACCAATCGGGGCCGGCTCGACGCCGTCGGGCCACGCCTGATCGAGGCGGCCGGAGCCACGCCGGCGCCGGACACGACGCTCGAACGCGGCCTCAATTTCCTCGAAGGCATCGCCCGCCGCGGCTCCTACCTCGCCCTGCTCCAGCAATACCCGATGGCGCTGCGTCGCGTTGCCGACATGATGTGCGCCTCCAACTGGGCGGCCGAATACCTCAACCGCCACCCGCTGCTCCTCGACGAACTGCTCGATCCGCGCCTCTACGAGATCGCCACCAACTGGACCGGTTTCCGCGAAATCCTGCGCGCCAACCTGGCCCAGTACGCCGACGACACCGAGCGCGAAATGGACATCCTGCGCGAGATGCACCACGCCCAGGTTTTCAGGCTACTGGCGCAGGATCTGGCCGGCCTGCAGACCATCGAACGCCTGTCCGACCACCTCACCGAACTGGCTGACACCATCGTCCAGGAAACCCTGCCGCTATGCTGGAGCAAAATCCGCAACCGGCATTGCGAAACGCCGAAATTCGCCGTCATCGGCTACGGCAAGATGGGCGGCAAGGAGCTCGGTTACGTCTCCGACCTCGACCTCGTCTACCTCTACGATGACGACGACCAGGACGCGCCGGAAAGCTACACGCGTCTCGGCCAGCGCCTCAATTCCTGGCTATCGAGCCAGACGCCGGCCGGCATCCTGTTCGAAACTGACCTGCGTCTGCGCCCAAACGGCGATTCCGGCCTGCTCGCTGTCTCCGTGGACGCCTTCCGCGAGTACGAACTCAAGAACGCCTGGACCTGGGAACATCAGGCGCTCACCCGCGCCCGTTTTTGCGCCGGCGACCCGGCGGTTGGCCAGCGTTTCGAGGAAATTCGCTGCGAAATACTCCGTCTGCCGCGCGATCTCGCCAAGCTCCGCGAGGAAGTCGTCGCCATGCGCCAGAAGATGGTTGACGCCCACGCCCTCAACAGCGATACCGAGTTCGCCCTCAAGCACGACCCGGGCGGCATCATCGACGTCGAGTTCATCGTCCAGTACCTGGTCCTCGGCTATGCGCACCAGCACGCCAGCCTGACCGGCAATCTCGGCAACATCGCCCTCCTGCGCATGGCCGGCGAGCTCGGCCTGATCGACCCGAAACAGGCCCAGGCAGTCGGCAACGCCTATCGTGAGTATCGCCGCCTGCAACACGCCCGACGCCTGTCGGCGACGCCCAAGGCGCCCATTCCACGCGAGGAGGTCGAAGGCCACATCGCCGCCGTCCGCCAGCTCTGGCAGGCCGTTCTCGGCGCATAGCCGCAACCCGGCGGGCGGCCTTTGCGGCATGGCGGCCCGCCTTGAAAATTTCAATTTTGGGCGTTTTTTCCGGTTGACCGTGGAAAGCTGATCACGCCGCCCGGGACATGAAAAAGGCCGCTCGCGGCGGCCTTGATCGGGGTGGATTCGCTTATTTCTTCAGCGAATCGCGAATTTCGCGCAGCAGCACGACATCTTCCGGCGTCACCGGGGCTTCCGGCGCCGGAGCCGGCGCTTCGCTGCGCAGGCGGTTCATCTGCTTGACCATCATGAAAATGATGAAAGCCAGGATGACGAAATTGACCAGGATGGTCAGGAAGGAACCGTAGGCGAAGACGGCGATACCGGCCTTCTTGAGGTCGGCCAGGGTGGCCAGGTTATTCGGGTTGTCGCCAAGCACGACGAACAGGTTGGAGAAATCGAGCTTGCCGACGATGCGGCTGACCAACGGCATGATCAGGTCGCCGACGATGGAATCGACGATCTTGCCGAAAGCACCGCCGATGATGACGCCAACCGCCAGATCCATCGCATTGCCCTTGACGGCAAATTCCTTGAACTCCTGAATCATTCCCATTTTTCGCTCCTTGGACTAGTTTTGTATCGGCGGATTATTCGCTTTGTGGCGCGCGCTGGTCAAGCAATTTTCATAATTTCAGTTTTCATTACAAAGCTTTACAGAGCCGCTCGGCAGCGGCCTTGAGCGTGCTTTCCTGCTTGGCGAAACAGAAACGGACGACCTTGTCGTCGCGCCCGTCGGCATAAAAAACAGAGACTGGAATCACGGCGACGCCGACTTCGCGCGTCATCCATTCGGCGAAGGCGCGGTCGGGCAGGTCGGAGATGCGGTCGTAGCGCGCCAGCTGGAAATAGGTGCCGCGGCAAGGCAGCAGTTCGAACGGCGTGGCGGCCAGCAGCTGACGGAAGAAATCGCGCTTTTCCTGATAGAAAGCAGCCAGCCTGAGATGGCGGTCGGCGTCCTGCATGTACTCGGCGAGCGCCAGTTGCGACGGCGTGTGCACGGTGAACACGTTGAACTGGTGCACCTTGCGGAACTCGGCCATGAGCGCCACCGGGCCGACAACGTAGCCGATCTTCCAGCCCGTGATGTGGTACGTCTTGCCAAAGCTCGAGACGACGATGGTGCGCGCCGCCAGCTCGGGATGGGCGCACAGGCTGGCGTGCGGCTCGCCGTCGAACAGGATGTGTTCGTACACCTCGTCGGAGAGCACGACGATGTCGGTGCCGGATATCAAGTTTGCGAGTTTTTCCCGGTCGACCGTGGACAGCAGGCTGCCCGTCGGGTTGTGCGGTGAATTGACGATGATCATCCGCGTTTTCGGCGAAATCAGGCTGGCGACCTGCGCCCAGTCGGGGACATAGTCGGGAAAGCGCAGCTGGGCAAAAACGGCCTTGCCGCCGACCGTCTCGATGGCCGGCACGTAGGAATCGTAAACCGGCTCGAAGACGATGACCTCGTCGCCCGGCCGGACGAAGGCGGCGATGGCCGTGAAGATGGCCTGCGTCGCCCCGGCCGTCACCGTCACCTCGGACTCGACGTCGTAGCGCGTGCCGTAGAGCGCCGCCACCTTGTCGACAATGGCTTGGCGCAGTTCCGGCATGCCGGCCATCGGCGCGTACTGGTTGCGCCCGGCCAGCATGTGGCGATGCACGGCATCGAACAGCACCGGCTCGGCCTGGAAATCGGGGAAGCCCTGCGACAGGTTGACGGCACCGCACTCGGTGGCGAGGCGACTCATCACGGTGAAAATGGTCGTTCCCATATGCGGGAAGCGGGAGTCGATGGCGATAGGCGTTTGCATGGCGTTTCGGCTGGTTTTCGATCGCCGCACTATGCCACAATGCCGCTCCATGAACATCGACGGCATACCCACCCGCACCCTGCGCGCCCATCCGGAACAGCGCGCCATCGACATCATCGACCAGGCCCGTCTGCCACACGCCCTGCACTGGGTTCGGGTCGCCACACTGGATGAGGCGGCGCACGCCATTCGCGCCATGCAGGTGCGTGGCGCCCCGCTGATTGGCGCCACCGCCGCCTACGGGCTGGCCATCGCGCTGGGTGAGGGCGCGGACGACGACCAGCTGCAAAAAGCCATCGCCATTTTGTGGGCCACCCGGCCGACCGCCGTCAACCTGCACTGGGCACTGGCCCGCATGAGCAAGCGCCTGTCGCCCTTGCCGGCGACCGCCCGCCTCCAGGCCGCATGGCAGGAAGCCGCCACCATCGCCGAGGAAGACATCGCGCAGAATCTGGCCATCGGCCAGCACGGGCTGGGCCTCTTCCGCCAGATCGCCCGCCGCCAGGGCACGGTCCTCAACGTCATGACGCATTGCAACGCCGGCTGGCTGGCCACCGTCGACTGGGGTACCGCCCTGTCGCCGGTTTATGTCTCCTACGACGCCGGCCTGCCCGTGCATGTCTGGGTGTCGGAAACCCGGCCGCGCAACCAGGGCCTGCTCACGGCCTGGGAACTGGCCCAGCATGGCGTGCCGCACACCCTGATCGCCGACAACGCCGCCGGCATCCTCATGCGCGAGGGCAAGGTCGATGCCGTCATCGTCGGCGCCGACCGCATCGCCGCCAATGGCGATGTCGCCAACAAGGTCGGCACCTATCTCAAGGCACTGGCCTGCGCCGACAACGGCATTCCGTTTTACGTCGCGGCGCCCCGCTCGACGATCGATTTTGATTTGCCGGAAGGCCGCTTCATCGACATCGAAGAACGCCATGGCGACGAATTCCGCCTCGTCCACGGCCTCGACGCCCGCGGCGTACCTTCGGCCCTGCACCAGTTGTCGGAACGCGAAGCCGTGGCCAACCCGGCCTTCGACGTCACGCCGGCCCGCCTGGTCACCGCCATCATCACCGAGCGCGGCGTCTGCCAAGCCAGCCGCGACGCACTGCTGGCACTCTATCCGGAGGAAAACCGTGGCTGACCTGCGCGCCGACCTCATCGCCGCGGCGCGCGCCATGCAGCCGGCCGGCCTCAATCGCAGCACCGCCGGCAATGTCAGCGTGCGCAGCGGCAACGGCTTCTACATCACGCCGACCGGCATGGCCTACGCCAGCTTGGGCGAAGACGACATCCCGCTCATGGCGCTCGACGGTTCGCACGTCGGCGTCCGCAAACCCTCGTCTGAATGGCGCTTTCACCGCGACCTTTACGCCAGCCGGCCGGAAGTCGGGGCCGTGCTGCACGCCCACTCGCCGTTCGCCGTCAGCCTGGCCTGCCTGCGCCTCGACATCCCGCCCTTTCACTACATGATCGCCCGCTTCGGCGGCGACACGATACGCTGCGCCGAATATTCCATTTTTGGCTCGGAATCCCTGTCGACCGTGGCAATGGCTGCCATGAGCGGGCGCAAGGCCTGTCTGCTGGCCAACCACGGCATGCTCATCGCCGGCCGCGATCTCGACGAAGCCTTCGCCCTGGCCGTCGAACTCGAAGAGCTCTGCGAGCAATATTGGCGCGCCTGCCAGCTCGGCCAGCCGGTCCTGCTCTCAGCCGACGAAATGGCTGCCGTTTTGGAAAAATTTTCGAGTTACGGCCAACAATGAGCGATGCCAACCACGATCTGACACGCTGGGCACACAACCATAGCTATTCCGCGGGCAACGCTGCCGCCGAACGCGGCACACGCCTCGTCATGTGGATCACCATCGCCACCATGCTGCTCGAGATCGTTGCCGGCTGGTGGTTCAACTCGATGGCCGTGCTCGCCGACGGCTGGCACATGAGCTCGCACGCGCTGGCCATCGGGCTCTCTGCCTTCGCCTACGGCGCGGCGCGCAAATACGCCAGCGACCCGAGCTTTGCCTTCGGCACCTGGAAAGTCGAAGTCCTGGCCAGCTACACGAGCGCCATCTTCCTGCTCGGCGTCGCCGCCGCGATGATCTTCGGCTCGTTCGAACGACTGCTGTCGCCGCAGGAAATTCACTACCCGGAGGCGATGGCCGTCGCCATCTTCGGCCTGATCATCAACCTGATCTGCGCGTTGATTCTCGGCCAGGCCCACGACCACGGGCACGATCATGGTCACCATCACCATGAGCACGGCCACCATCATCATGACCTCAACCTCAAGGCCGCCTACATCCACGTCGTCACCGATGCCGCCACCTCGGTGCTCGCCATCGCCGCGCTGGCCGGTGGCTGGCTTTACGGCTGGGCCTGGCTCGACCCGGCCACCGGCATCGTCGGTGCCGTGCTCGTCGCACTGTGGGCGAAGAACCTCATCGTGCAGAGCGGCCGCGTCCTGCTCGACCGCGAAATGGATCACCCGGTCGTCGCCGAGATCCGCGACGTCATCGCCCAGCTACCGGCAGACGGCCAGACGGAACTGACCGACCTCCACGTCTGGCGCGTCGGCACCGGCGCCTACGCCTGCGCGCTGAGCCTGCTCACCCACGACGCAACGCTGACGCCCCTGGACATCCGCGACGCGCTCGCCGTGCACGAAGAAATCGTCCACGCCACAGTCGAGATTCACCGCTGCGATATTTGCTAGGCTCGCCGGTTTTTAGCGGGGATTACTTGGCCAGCAGTTCGTGCCGCTCGCGCTCGACCTTGGCGATATAGCGTTGGATACGGTTTTCCTCGACCGTCGGCATGCTCTCGAAGTGCAGGCCGATGCGCCACTGCTGCTGGCCACTTCGCCCAACCTGAGGCGTAACGTGGCAAACCGTCGCGCTGAAGAAGAGTTCGTGCTCGTCGTCCGGCAGGGCGAAATGGCAACTCTCCAGCCGCTCGCCGGCGCCCAACCCTTCGGGCAATGCCGGGGCCGTCATGCCGATGCCGGCCACCGAAATATCGTGCGCCGGCAGGTTGAGCAGGCGGCCATCCGACCTTCGGCCAAAGAACTGCAGCGGCTTGCCGCGCGGCGTTTCAATCCGGAAGGTATCCCGTCGCTGCAGGCGGACGACGTACTTGGGCAAGGCGACCGCAAAGGCCTTGCTCCCTTCAAATTCTATTTCCGACGCCCGCCCGGTGCTGAATTGCACATGGATGCCAGCGGGACGGCCGGAAAACACAATGCGACTGCTTTGCAAAAGATGCCGATTGACGTCGGCGCTGCCGCTGCAGTCAAAAATGAGCCGGTCACCCGCCGGCTGGGCATCGAGCAGCGTCGTCAGCATCATCTCCTCGCCGCCACCGAACGAGACCGTAAATTGATCCTTGGTCCGGGCATAACCGACGAGCAGAAAGGCGATCGGCAGCGCGCTGGTGATGTGGAAACGTTCCTCGATTTCGGCTTCGGAAAGCTGGGCGATCTGACTCATTCCAGCTCCAGCACGCGGAGCAGCGAAGACGTATCGTCCCGCCCCCAGCCCTGCGCCATCAGCGCATTGAGTTGCTGCGCGACAACGGCCGTGAGCGGTACGGGGACGCCACTCTGGCGCGCCGCTTCGAGGACCAGCCCGAAATCCTTGTGATGCAGGCGGGCTTCGATGCCGGCCGAAAAATCACGGCTGACCATGCGCTGGCCCATCACATCGAGGACGCGCGAGGCTGCCGAACCACCGGACAAGGCCTGCCGGACCTTGGCGCAATCGACGCCGGCGCCTGCCGCCAGCCGCATCGCCTCGGCCGCCGCTTCGATGGCGGCGACCATGATCATCTGGTTGCACGCCTTGGCCACCTGCCCGGCGCCATTCGGGCCGACATGGACGATGCGCTTGCCCAGACACTCGAGCAGCGGGCGGACACGGTCGAGTACCGCCACATCGCCACCGGCCATGATTGCCAGCGTGGCATCGATGGCACCCTGCTCGCCGCCGGAAACCGGGGCGTCGAGAAAATGAATACCCTTTTCCGCCAGCTGGCCGGCAATGTACCGGGCCGCATCGGGCGCGATGGTCGAGCAATCAACCAGCACCGAACCGGGTGCCATGCCGTCGCTCAGGCCGTCCGTACCAAGCGCCACGCCTTCGACGTCGGCACTCGAGGTGATCACCGTGAACACCACCTCGCAGCAACGGCCCAGTTCGGCTGGCGTAGCACAAACGCGGACTGGCAGATCGCCGATGCTTTCCGGGCGCCGCGCCCAGACGGCCAGCTCGTGGCCGGCGCGCTGCAAGTGCATGGCCATCGGACGCCCCATGGCGCCGAGACCGATGAAGCCAACTTTCATTCCTGCCCCGACAGTCGCTCAAGCAGTTTGAGGATGGCGATCGAATCCTCCTCGCCCAGGCCGGAGCCGACCATGGCGTTGAACATCTGCGCCGTCGCCGCCGAACCGGGCAGACAGAGACCCAGTTCGTGCGCCGTCTGCATGACGATGTTCAGATCCTTTTCGTGCATCCAGCTCTTGAACCCCGGCTTGAAGTTGCGATCGAGCATGCGCTGGCCGTGGTTTTCAAGAATTTTCGAGTAGGCGAAGCCGCCGAGCAGCGCTTCGCGCACCTTGCCACGGTCAACGCCGTTTTTGGCCGCAAATGCAAATGCCTCGGCGACGGCCAGAACGCCCATGCCGGTGACGATCTGGTTGGCCGCCTTGGTCACCTGCCCAGCGCCGCTGGCGCCGACGTGCACGATGTTCTTGCCCATGCACTCGAAAGCCGGTTTGGCCCGGGCAAAGGCGGCCTCGGAACCGCCGGCCATGATCGACAGGGTGCCGGCAATGGCGCCGACTTCGCCACCGGAAACCGGGGCATCGACGAAATCGATGCCGGCTGCAGCCAGATCTTCGCCGATCTGACGCGCCGCGGCCGGATCGATGGTGCTCATGTCGACCGCAACGAGGCCGGGCTGGCCGGCACTGGCCACGCCGCGCATGACTTCGGCAACGTCCGGCGCATCGGCCACCATCGAAATGACCAGTTCGTTACCGCGGGCCGCGTCCGCCGGGCTGGCGGCGCCTTTGGCACCGGCCTCGAGCAGCGGCTGCATGGATTCGGCACGGCGCGCCCAGACGGTGACCGCGTGTCCCCCCTTGATGAGGTTGAGCGCCATCGGACGCCCCATGATGCCAAGCCCGATAAATCCGATTTTCATACTGAACTCCGTCCCGAGAAGGACTGAATTTTAGTGGTCTGCGTCGTAATTGGCGAGCCTCGATGAAAGGGCGGGATTTGTGTTCCTGGCTAGGCGCGAACCGCAGCAATAGCCGTAGCTATTGCGAGGATGAGCAACAACGCCAGGGACACAAAGACAAGCTTTCATGGATCGATCAATTGCGAAGCAGACCACTATCTGCCAACGTCGCTCACTCAAACTGTCTCAGGCTGGCAGCGCCGCGTATTCCTCACACCGACCGAAGCCAACCACCTCCGCCGCCGACACCGGCTGGTAAAAATGGAATCCCTGGACGCGCTCGCATTCGAGTGTGCGCAGGAATTCCGCCTGGGCGAAATTTTCGACACCCTCGGCCACCAGTTGCAGACCGAGCGAACGGCCCAGCATGACGATGGAGGTAACCAGCGAGGCGGCGTGCGGATCTGTGTCGACGTCAGCCAGGAAGGAGCGGTCGATCTTCAGCCGGTCAAGCGGGAAGCGACGCAGATAGGAGAGCGACGAGTAGCCGGTGCCGAAATCGTCAATGGCCAGCCGGACGCCCATGGCCTTGAGCTGGGCCAGCGTCTGGATAGCCGAGTCGACGCCGTGCATGACCGTGCTTTCCGTAATTTCAAGCTCCAAGCGCTCGGCCGGCAGGCCGGTCTCGGCGAGCACGCCTTGCACGGTCTGGACGAAGTCGGGCTGGCGAAACTGGTGGGCCGAAATATTGACGGCCATTTCCCCCATGTCGATGCCGGCATCGAGCCAGCTGCGAACCTGCCGGCAGGCTGTCAGCAACACCCAGTGACCGAGCGGCAGGATCAGGCCGCACTCTTCGGCCACCGGAATGAACTCGGCCGGCGTGATCATGCCGCGCAGCGGGTGGCACCAGCGGACCAGCGCCTCGACACCGACGACCTTGCCGCTCAGCAGGTCGATCTGCGGCTGATAGTGGAGCACCAGCTGGTTCTCGGCGAGCGCCCGCCACAATTCGCTTTCCAGATGCAGACGCTTGTTGGCGGCGGCATTCATCGATTCGACGAAAAACTGGTGGTTGTTGCGTCCGGCGGCCTTGGCCGCGTACATCGCCGCGTCGGCGTTGCGGATCAGCGTCAGACCGTCACGGCCGTCTTGCGGATACAGGCTAATACCGATCGACGGCGTGCTGTGCAGCTGATGGCCATCGATGTCGCAGGGCAGGCCAATCGCACTGACCAGACGCTCGAGCAAACTGAGCAATTCCGCGCGGTTGTCGATCTGGTCGAAGACAACGACAAACTCGTCTCCGCCAAGACGGAACAGGCGCTTCGTGCGGCCCATTTCAGCCGTCAGCCGGCGGGCGATTTCAGCCAGCAAGCGGTCACCGGCATGATGGCCCAGCGAATCGTTCACCGTCTTGAAATTGTCCAGATCGATGATCATCAGCGCCAGATGGTTGATGCCGGGCACCGCGCTGTCGAGCAGGTTGTCGAGGTGAGCGTCAAGGGCCAGACGGTTCGGCAGGTTGGTCAGCTGGTCGTGGTGGGCGAGATACTCGAAACGCTCAGCCTGAGCCCTGGCTTCGCTGATGTCGGCAAAGGTGGCAACGAAATGCGAAGTCTGCCCGGCCTTGTCGCTGATCGCCGTGATGCGCATCTGCTTCGGATAGATCGCACCATCCTTGCGCCGGTCCCAGATCTCACCTTCCCAATGCCCGTTCTCTGCGACAAAATCCCAGACACTGCGATGAAAATTGAGCCCTTGGTGCTCGGCGCTGATCATGGTTGGCGTCAGCCCCATGACCTCCGCTGCCGAATACCCGGTCGTCACCTCGAAAGCCGCGTTGACCGACAGTATTCGCTGCGCCGCATCGGTGAGGATCATCGCCTCGGAGGCATGGTCGATGACCCGCTGCTGCAGCGCGAGTTGGCTGTTTGCCAGATCACGGATGCCGAACAGCAGGCGGCAAGCTTTGACGATCATCAGGGTAATGACCAAGGCAATCGCGAAGAGCAGAAACCCCCAGGACGGATTGGCCGCCTCCACAAAATCGCCGGAGAATCCGCTCAGATTCAGCGAAAACGGTCGATTGACCGACCACCGATCAAGGCCGAGGATGGCCCAGATCAGTAAAATCGCCGCCAGGGCGAACAAAACGAGTTTTCGGCCGGCAAACGCCGGAATATGCTGCACGGGTCGAGCTACGCCTTTAGTTATATTAAAGGCAGTTTACTCTTATAAAAACAATGTTTCACGAAGTTTTTCTAAAGCCAATTCATGGATAAATCAGCCTTCATATCGACGAACAGTCGGCGCTAGCTTAGTCCCTGATCCAGAAATGGATTTACATCGTTTGACTCAACTGCCGCAACTCCCGTTGCTGCGCTTGACACCCATCTTGGCCAGCAGTTTTTCCGGCGGGCAGAAGCCGGTGAAGCCGCTCTGCAGCAAATTGAAGCCGACAAAAGCGGTGAATGCGAGGAACCACTTCGAGACGAAGATCGGGCTGCCTTCAACCCCGAGGGCCAGGGAAAGCAGGATGAAGAAACCCGCCATGATGCGGATGATGCGTTCGATGGTCATGCTTGATGCTCCTTGCGGAAGGCCGAGAAATAGAGGACGGGAATGACGACCAGCGTGAGCAGCGTGGACACCATGATGCCGAAGATCAGGGCCAGCGCCAGCCCGTTGAAGATCGGGTCGTCGAGAATGAACATGGCGCCGAGCATGGCGGCCAGCGCAGTCAGGGCGATGGGCTTGGCGCGCACGGCGGCCGACTGGATGACAGCCTCGCGGAAGGGCATGCCGGTCGCGACCTGCAGCTTGATAAAATCGACGAGCAGGATCGAGTTGCGGACGATGATGCCGGCCAGGGCGATCATGCCGATCATCGAGGTCGCCGTGAATTGCGAGCCGAACAGCGCGTGGCCGGGCATGACGCCGATGATGGTCAACGGAATCGGCGCCATGATGATGAGCGGCACGAGGTAGCTGCCGAAGTGGGCGACGACCAGCAGGTAGATGAGGATCAGGCCGACGCCGTAGGCGATGCCCATGTCGCGGAAGGTCTCGTATGTCACCTTCCACTCGCCGTCCCATTTAACGCTGTAGCTGGCGTAGGGATCGTTCGGCTGACGGATGAACCATTCACCGAGCGTGCCGCCTTCCTTGAGTTCCATCCCGTTGATCTTGCTGCGGATGTCGAACATGCCGTAGAGCGGCGAATCGAGCTTGCCGCCCATGTCGCCGACGACGTAGACCACCGGCAGCAAATCCTTGTGGTAGATCGCCTTTTCACGGGCGGCATCACGCACTTCGACCAGTTCGGAAACCGGCACCAGTTGCCCGTCACGCGAGCGAACGCGGAGCTTGAGCAGCGCGTCGAGACTCGATTGCTTCTCGGCCGGCAGGGTGACGCGGACCGGGATTTCGAATTTCGATTCGGTGTTGTGCGCCGGTGTCACATCCTGCCCGGCCAGGCCCATGCTGACGACTTCGACAATGTCGCTTTGCGCCACGCCGAGTTGCGCCGCCTTGCTCTGCAACACATGCAGGACGACCTTGCGCGAATCGGCCTCGATGTAGTCGTCGACCGCGACGATATCCGGCGTTTCCTCAAAAACCTTGCGCACCTGCTTGCCGACGCTCATCTGGCCCTTCATGTCGGGACCGTAGATTTCGGCCAGGATGGGCGACATGACGGGCGGCCCCGGCGGTACTTCAACCACCTTGGCGACGCCACCGTTGGCCTTGCCGATGGCCTCGATGCGGTCGCGCAGAGAACTGGCGATCTCGTGGCTCTGCCGCGAACGGTGGTGCTTATCGGCCAGATTGACCTGGATGTCGCCCTTTTCCGGCAAGGCGCGCAGGTAGTACTGGCGAACGAGGCCGTTGAAATTGATCGGGCTGGCCGTGCCGGCGTAGGCCTGGTAGTTCGTAACGTCCTTCTCAAGCGCCAGTTCGGCGCCGATTTCATGCAGCACGCGTGCTGTTTCCTCAACCGGCGTACCCACCGGCATATCGAGGATGACCTGGAATTCGCTCTTGTTGTCGAAGGGCAGCATCTTGAGGACGACGAGTTGGAAGTAAGCCAGCGAGACCGAACCTAGAATGAGCAGAACGATGGCAATGGCCAGCTTGACGCGCATGGGGCCGCCCTTGATCGGATCAAGGAAGGGGGTCAGCAGTTTGCGGAATGTGCTGTCGAGTTTGGCATCGAGCTTTGACGGCTGATGGCTTCCATGGGCGTTGCCATGCGATTTCATCATTCTTGCTGCCAGCCAGGGCGTCACGACGAAAGCGACGGCCAGCGAAATGGCCATGCCCATCGACGAGTTGATCGGGATCGGGCTCATGTACGGCCCCATCAGGCCGGTCACGAAGGCCATCGGGAGCAATGCGGCGATGACGGTCAGGGTGGCCAGGATGGTCGGGCCGCCGACTTCATCAACGGATGGCGGGATGATTTCGAGCAGGCTTTTTCCCGGGTACAGCCCCTGCCAGCGGTGGATATTCTCGACGACGACAATCGCGTCATCGACCAGGATGCCGATAGAGAAAATCAGCGCGAACAGCGAGACGCGGTTGAGCGTGAAGCCCCAGGCCCAGGAGGCGAACAGCGTCGCGGCGAGGGTCAATGTGACGGCGACGCCGACGATGACCGCCTCACGTTTGCCGAGCGCGAAGAAGACGAGCAGGACGACAAAGGCCGTGGCGAAAACAAGTTTGCCGATGAGCTTCTGCGCCTTCTCGGTCGCCGTTTCGCCGTAGTTGCGCGTCACGGTGACCTCGACGCCGTCCGGGATGACTTTGTTTTTCAGGTCATTTATCCGGTTGACCGTGGCATTCGCCACATCAGCCGCGTTGACGCCGGGCTGCTTAGAAATCTGCATGGTGACTGCCGGAAACTCGCCGCTCTGGTCGCCGAACCAGGCATAGCGTTTGGGCTGATCAGGACCATCTTCGACGCTCGCCACATCGCTCATGTAAACCGGTTTCCGCTCACTGGCTTCACCGCGCACTGCGACGACCAGTTGCTTCACGTCGGCGGCCGATTCGAGGTAGGTGCCGGTCTGGACCAGCACTTCGCGGTTGCCGGAAGTCAGGTTGCCAGAGGACTGCAGGGCGTTCGAGACCTTGAGCGCACCGGCGATGTCCTGCGGCGTGACGCCGTAGGCGTTCATCCGCTCGGCGTCCATCAGGACACGGATGGCGTGGTCAGGGCCGCCGATGGTCGAAATGTCGCGCGTGCCCTTGATCCGTTTGAGTTCGATCTCCACGGCGCGGGCGACCTGTTGCAGGTCGAAGGCGGAACGGTTCGGGTCCTTGGTCCAGAAAGTCAGCGCGACAATCGGTACGTCGTCGATGCCACGCGGCTTGATGACCGGCGGCATGACGCCAAGGTTGGCCGGCAGCCAGTCGCTGTTCGAATGCACAGTGTCGTAGAGGCGAAGCACCGCGTCGTTGTACTTGACGCCGACGTCGAACTGCACGGTGATGATGGCCATGCCCGGGCGCGAGGCCGAGTACACATGCTCAACACCATGCAGGCGCGAGAGCACCTGCTCACCGGGGCGAGCGACTAGGTTTTCGACATCCTTGGCCGAGGCACCGGGGAAGGCGATCATCACGTCGGCCATGGTCACGTCGATCTGCGGCTCTTCCTCGCGCGGCGTAACGAGCGTGGCGAAGAGGCCCATCAGGAAGGCAACCAGCGCCAGCAGCGGCGTCATGCGCGAATTCTGGAAGGCGGCGGCAATGCGCCCGGAGATTCCGAGCGCGGCTTTCTCTCTGCTCATGGCCTAGTTTGCCGATTTCAGTTGAATACCGGCCTTGACCGGGTCGGTGACGACCTTGTCACCGGCCGACAAACCGGCCAGCACCTCGATCTCACCCTGCCCGACGGCGTCGCCGAGGCGCAGCTGGCGCAGCGACAAGCGATTGTCGGCGGTCTGCACATAAACCGCGGCCACTTCGCCACGACGCAGCACGGCACCGACCGGCACGGTCAGCTTTTCCGACTGACCGGTGATGAAATGCACGCGGGCGAACATGCCCGGCGTCGCTTCCGGCACGTCGGGCAGCGTGACGCGAACTTGCGAAACGTGCGTCGCGGCATCGGCCGTCGGCAGCACCTGAACCTTGACGGCATCGACCCATTTGCCCAGTTCGGGGAATTCGACGCGGGCCGTCTTGACGTCACGCATCGCCTTCAGGCGGTATTGCGGAATGCTCGCCGTGACGCGCAGGGTGCCCGGCTGGTAAATCGAGAACAATGGCTTGCCGGGTGTCGCCATGTCGCCCATTTCAGCGTGGCGGCGGGCAACGATGCCGGTCATTGGCGCGACGATGGTGGCGTGGCGCTGGCCGGCGCCGGCGGCGGCGCGATTGGCGGCGGCGGCCTCGAGGTCGGCGCGGGCCTTGTCGAGCGCAGCCGGGCTCATGAATTTCTGGGCGACGAGGCTTTTCGTCCGGTCGTAGCTGACCTTGGCGTTGGCGTATTGCGCCTCGGCGGCGCGCGCTGCTTCGGCTGCCTCGCGGCCGTCAATGCGCATCAGCACATCGCCCTTTTTGACCGACTGGCCGGCGTCGGCCTTGACTTCGAGAACGCGGCCGGCGATCTGGGCGCCCACCGTCGCCTGCTGCACGGCCTCGACCAGCGATTCGGCCGGGAAGGCCAGATCGACGGCGTGCGGCTTGACGGTAATGACGGACAAGGGCTCACCGGCAATTGCCACGGTCAACCCGAAAAATAGGCTAAAAACGAAAGGTCGGAGAATGTTTGCGCTCATAAATATAAGGATACGCTAATTTACAAGGACAACACAAGCCACTCACTTCTGATTCATTGATTTTATTGTGTTTTGTCTAAGACCGCCGGGCGAATCAAGACGCCTGCCAGATATTCCGGCAGCGCGTTTCCTTGATCCACCAGCATGATGCGGCGCCCAGAATGGCGACGACGGTCACCACCAGCACACCGTGCCGCCAGGTTTCGACATCGTAGACGCGAGCCCCGCTGACCATCCCGCCCGCCCAGCCAAGGTCCATGACCCAGCCGACGAAAGGTTGCAACAGTGCCGCCGTCATGAAGCCACCCATGTTGGCGACGCTGGTCGACATTCCGGAGAGCAGCGGTGGATTGACCTCCTTGGCACAGGCCCAGGTCAGGCTGAAGCCGGCCGTGGTCACGCCAAGCAGGGCAAACAGCCCATACGAAACGGCAACCGGCATGCTGACGCAGGACAACAGGATCAACCAGATCAGGCTGTACAAATGCGAGGTCAAAATGAGCACCGGTTTGCGCCGCCCCAGGCGGTCGGACAGGCTCCCCAGAAACAGGCAGCCGACGGCAAAACCGCCGAACCAAAGCGACAGGTGCGCGGCGGCGACCGGCCGGGCGAGGCCATGTACCTGCATGAGGTAAGGCGTCGCCCACAGGCCGGCGAAGGTAAAAAAGGCGCCGCACATGCCGGTATTGACGAGCAGCGGCGGCCAGGTATCGCGGTTCCGGATAACCGAGAGCAGACCTGAAATCACCGCTGTCCGGTCAAAATGCGGTTTGGGCGCCGCACTGCCGCCTTCCGGCGCATCGCGAACGATCAGCCAGCACAGCACGCCGAGCGCCACCGAAACAAGGCCGATGCCGATGAACACGCCGCGCCAGCCCGTTGCCTGCGCCACCGCCGAGAGCGGCGCCCCGGCCAGCACCGAGCCAAGGTTGCCGATCAGCATGCAGATACCGACCATGGTGGCGAAGCGGTTTTCCTCGAACCACACGGCGATCAGTTTGAGCATGGCAATGAAAGTCACCGAAACGCCGAGCCCGATCAATGTGCGTCCGACCAGGGCCAATTCAAGCGTCGGCGCCATGCCGAAGAGAAAGCTGCCGGCACCGCCGACCAGCCCGCCGAGGGCCAGAATCCGCCGCGGCCCCAGCGTATCGGCGAGGATGCCGGTTGGCACCTGCATCAGCGTATAAACGTAAAAATAGGTGGCCGCCAGGACGCCCAGCGACGCCGCCGACGTCTCGAAGGCGGCCGCCAGATCAGGCGCAATGCCGGCCGGGGCAAAACGCTGGAAGAAAGACAGAATATAGGCGACCGCCACGACGCCGAGGGCTATCCAGCGGCGGCGCATCTGTTCGTGGGTCAGCGCTTTCACTCAGTCTCGCTTCTCGTCATCCGGCGTCTGCTGCTTACTTCTGGGAGAGAACCCACTTGGCCAGGGTCGCGGCTTCAGCGTCGGTCACATTGTTCGGCGGCATCGGGACCTGGCCCCATTCGCCCTGGCTACCGCCCTTGATCTTGGCTGTCAGCGCCGCTTCCGCGGTCTTGTCGCCGGCACGCTTGGCGGCGATGTCCTTGTAGGCCGGGCCGACGATTTTCTTGTCAATGGCATGACAGGTCATGCAGTTCTTGGCCTTGGCCAAATCCGGCGAAGCCTGCGCGGTACCGGCCAGCAACAGGAAAGCGCCGGCAATCATGATGGTTTTTTGCATGTGTATTTCCCCCGAAAAATTGCGGCCGACAGAAAAACCTGCCGAGAAACCGCCTAACCCCGAAAAAATCTCTTCAAGACGCCATTTCAATCAACAAGGTCTCGATTTCAGTACGCCCGACCGGGCTGGCCATGGCGATCAGCATGAAGCCAGGCTTGAGCAGAAAGTCCTTGTCCGGATTGAATTGCCAACTGCCGTTCCGCTCACGCACAGCGAGAAAGACGTAGTTGGCACTACGCAACTGCAGCGCGCCGAGCGGCTTGGGAATGAATCCGGCCGGTACCGGCACCTCTTCGACGCGCAGGTTTTTCTCCGACTTCAACATTTCGTCGAGGAAGGAAACCACATGCGGCCGGATCATCGCCGATGCAATGCGCATGCCGCCCGTAAAGTCGGGCGAGACGATGGCGTCGGCCCCGGCCTTGCGCATCTTTTCGATGTTGCGTGTTTCGGTACAGCGGGCCACAACGCGCAATTCGGGTTTCAGCTGCTTGGCCGTGATGACGATCATGAGGTTGCGCGAATCGTCGCCGGTTACCGCGAACAGGCCCTTGGCATCCTCCAGATCGGCGGCGATCAGCACGTCATCGTCGCTGGCATCACCGTTCAGGTAGAGGAAACCAATGTTCTTTTCCTTGTACTCCTCGAGCCGGTGCAGGTCCTCGTCAATGCCGACGAAATGCCGGTTGGTTGCTTCCAGCTCGTGCGCGATGTTGCGCCCGACCCGGCCGAAGCCGCACAAAATGTAGTGGCCCTTGAGTTTCTTGATTGCTTTTTCCATGCGTTTTCTCCGCAGGGTTCCATTAAGGTCGGTTTCGAGCAGCGCCACGGTGACGACCGAAAACAGCAGCGACAGATTGCCGGCACCGAGAATGCCGATCACCACCGTCAAAATCCGCGCCGGCTGGTTGCTCGCCATGTCGATGATTTCGCCGAAGCCAATGGTGGCAACGGTGATGAAGGTCATGTAGAAGCAGTCGAACCACGAATATTTGCCTTCGGTCAGCACCATGTAGCCGATGGTGCCGAACAGATGCACGGCAAACAGCATGCCGAGCGCGACATAGAGCAGCCGGACAATATAGCCGGTCTGCAGGGTCCTGATCGGAGAGGTGCCCGAGTTGTCGCTCATTCAGTCAGCGGCACCGACTGGGTCATGAAGATGACAGCCTTGCCGCCGTCCATATTGACGTGCAGCGACTCGACAAGCGGCGGATTGACCGGCTGCTCCGCATCCCATTTGATGATGAAATTGGCCCCCGAGCCACCCGACGCGTCGTTGAGTTCAACAAACAGTTCGAGCGTACCAAGCGGCGGCACGATGGTCGCCACCGGCACGCGCTCGCCGAGCAACTTGCCGCCGGTGTCGAAATATTTGGCCGACTGGACCCGGATGGAGCGCTTGATGTCGGTATTGCGAATGCTGACCAGGGTCGACAGCAATACGTTGGATGCCTTGCCACTCTTGCCCAGATTGCCGTAGAGCATGTGCGAGTAGATTGGCAGGTACAGCGTTTGCCCCTTGGCCAGCGGTCTGGCTTCCTGGGCGAATGCCACGGTCAACGGCAAAAAACAGCCAAAAACGAAAGCGCCGCACAAGCCTCGCCAGAATTTCCGATAACGCATTTCGCCCCCCTTTTTCTACCGCCACTGGCATTGATGCCATTTATTCCGATTCTGCCACAAGCCTTGCCCGGCGGGGCAGCAGGAAATGCTGGGGCTTATCGCGTTTCGGCGGCGAGCAGGGAGCGTAGCTGGCCAGCCAGGGCGGCCCAATCGATCGGCTTGGCGATATGACCGGCAGAAAGCTGGCGCAAGCGTTCGAGAAAAAGGGAATCCCTGCGCCCGGTCACCAGGATGACCGGGAATCCGGCGCCATGCGTCTGGCGTATCGCGGCGCACAGGGCGAAGCCGTCGAGGCCGGGCATTTCGACATCGAGCAGGGCAAGGTCGAATGCTGCGGACTGAAACTTGGCCAGCGCATCGCTGCCGTCTTCGGCCAGCGTCAGTACAAAGTCGCCGCCAGCCAAGGCTGCCTGCATCAACAAACGGGCAGTCGGGTCATCGTCCGCCGCGAGCACCCGCCAGGGCCCCGCGCTCATGCTTCAGCCCCGGCCAGAATGGCCTTCAAGGCCACTTCGACGCGCCGCCATTCGGCGCGAACGCCGTCCACACGGGTCAGCAGTTGTCGCATGTTCCCGTCCCGGCCGAGATGCTCGATCTCGCTGCAGCGTCGGGCCAGGCCGTTGGCGCCGACGTTGAAACTGCTCGACTTGAGGGCATGGGCGGCACTCGCCAGCAACGCGGCATCGCCATCGGCCAGGCCCTGATCGAAACGTCCCCACTCGCGCTCCGCCGCCTTGAGATAGGCGGCCAGGACCTGGCCAACCAGCACGTCCGCCCCATCCGGAGAGAGGGCGCGAATTTTATCGAGGGCGGCCGGATCGAGCGCCGCGCCATCGTTACGCTCATGCCCCGGGTGTGCCGAGTCACTGGCGACAACCGTTGGCTTGCGCCGCTCGGCGGGCAACCACTGCGCCAGCATCTTGAACAAAACCTCGCCGGTATAAGGCTTGGCCAGATAGTCATCCATCCCGGCCGCCACGCAGCGCTCACGGTCGCCCTTCATGGCATTCGCCGTCAGGGCGATGACTGGTAGATGCTGACCGCTGACGGCCTCGCGTTCGCGTAGCGCCAAGGTTGCGGCGAAACCATCGAGAACCGGCATCTGGCAATCCATCAGGACCAGATCGACCGACTCGGTCGCCAGCAAATCGAGTGCATGCTGACCGTCGCCCGCCGCGATAACCTCCAGCCCCAGCCTTTCCAGTTGGGCACGTGCCACGATCAAGTTGCTTTCATTGTCCTCGGCCAGCAATACCCTGCCCCGCAAGCGCTGGCTGGCCGGTAGCGCTTTCGGGCCTTCGCCGCGCTCCCGGCGGCCGAGAACGATCTCGACCACGCGCAGGAAATCCGCCTGGCGCAGCGGCTTGGCCAGACAGCCAGCGACCTCGAGCCCGGCCTGCGCCAGCTGCTCGGTCATATCGGGTGCCGACGAGAAGACGATGACCTGGGTCGAGGCCAGCCGGGAATCGGCACGCAAGGCGCGCATCAGATCGATCCCGGACATCTCGGCCAGTTCCATATCCAGCAGCAATAGCGCATACGGCTCGCCCCTGGCTGCGGCAGCGCCCGCCATGGCCAGCGCCTGCAACCCGGAAGCGGCCGTATCCGCCACCAGGCCCCGAGTGTTCAGCTGGGCCAGCAGGATGTCGCAATGCGCCGGCGTATCGTCGACGATCAGCAAGCGCCGGCCGGTGACGACGGCGGGCGCTGGAGCGGGCTGTTGTTCCGGCAATTTGCCCAGCGGCATGGCCAGCTCGACCGAAAAACTGGCCCCCTGCCCCGGCTGGCTCTCGACGCTGATGCTGCCGTCCATCATGTCGACAAGGCGCTGACAGATGGCCAGCCCGAGGCCCGTCCCGCCATACTGGCGCGTGGTCGAACCATCGGCCTGGGCGAAATGCTCGAAAATGCGTTGCTGCGCATCAAGCGGGATACCAATACCGGTGTCTTGCACGGTCAACCGGAATTTAAGGCCAAATTCGGCACGTTCGAGAACGCGCAAACGCAGCAGAACTTCACCGCTGGCCGTGAATTTGATGGCATTGCCCAACAGGTTAACCACGATCTGGCGCAAGCGCAGTGCATCGCCACGGACCACCAGGCTCTCGTCCGACGGCAGATCGGCCAGTAGCTCCAGCCCTTTCTTGCCGGCCTGCTGCGAAAACAGCTCCAGCGACTCCTCGAGCAAGTGGCGCAAATCAAAATCCGCCACATCGAGTTCCAGCTTGCCCGATTCTATTTTCGAGAAATCGAGAATGTCGTTGATGATGCCAAGCAGATGTTTGCCCGAACGCTCGACCGCCTCGACAAACTGGCGCTGGGTTGGCGCCAGTTCGGTATTGAGCAGCAGCTCGGTCATGCCGAGCACGCCATTCATCGGCGTCCGGATTTCATGGCTCATCGTCGCCAGAAATTCGCTCTTGGCCAGACTACCGGCCTCAGCCGCCTCCTTGGCGAGACGCAGTTCGCGCGTCCGCTGCTCGACGATCTGCTCGAGATTGCCGAGGTGCGTCGACAACCAGTGATCCCGCTCGCGAATCTGTTCGACCATCTGGTTGAAGCCGTTGGCCAGCTGGGCAATTTCCGTCACCCCGCTGTCGGCCGCCCGAATATCGAGCCGGCCGACCGAAACCTCCGCCATGCGCAGCGTCAGGTCCTGCAAAGGCTCGATCAGTTTTTCCACATGTCGCGCCTGCATGCGCAAAGCAACGGCCAGCGCAACTGCCGTTTCAAACAAAATCAAACCAAGATAAATCAGCAACTGTTGATAGACGCTGCTCAAATCGACACTCAGCCGCAACCAGCCGAAAGGCTGATCTGGCGGGCCGGCTTGCGTCAGAAAATCGATCCGGCTCCAGGAAAAGCGATGTCCGGCCACCGGGTCGTTCAAGGGCATCGGCCGCGTGTCTTCGGCACCGTGGTTATCGTAGGCAACGAAAACCGAATGATCCTGCCGGTACAACGCCGCCGAATGCAGATAAGGCATGCTGCGCAGAAGGGCAAACTTTTCGTTGAATGCCTCGCGCTCACTGCCGGCCAATACCGGATTCAAACTCTCGTTGAGCAGTTCGAGGCGGGCGTAGCCTTCGGCGACATGCCCGCGCATCGCCATCCAGCCGGCGGTGCACAGGATGAATATGCTGACAAAGGCAATCGCCAGAAGCAACACATAAAAATTGATGCTGGCCAGTCGGGTGCGGATGGAAACAGTCGGCAACTGGTTCATCACAGCCGCCCTGCCGAAACCGGCGGCACCGATTTCCAGGCCTCCGCCGCCGAAAGCCAGGTTTGTCGAAACGATGCCAGCAAATTCTGACGCAAGCTCTCCGGAACCGAGGCCAGCTGGCCCGCCAGGCACTTCAACAACTGATCCTCAAGCGCACCAGCCGTCTCCGCCAATGCCACCGCGCCGACATTAGCCGCTGCACTCCGTAGCGCGTGCACCCGCTTTTGCTCCTGAGCAAGATCACCGACACTGTCCTGCCATGCAGGCTCCCAGCCAGCAAAATGCTCGACAAACAGGCCAAGTGCCTGCCACCAGAGCATGGGCTGATCGAGCATGCGCGCGACAGCTGCAGTCACATCAAAACCATCCAGGGCGCGAGGAACAGACATCCAGATACGGAGCTTTATAAATCAGTCGAGAGAAGTCACGAATAGAAGCGGATTGTGACCCGAGAAGCCGACGCAATGTTAAAGAATAGTAAAACAAAACCTTTGTTTTACATTGGATTACAATCCTTTCTTTATCGTGTAATCGAAACGAATAATCATGCGCCAGACTGCGCTTATTGTTGAAGACGATCCGGGAACTCGCCACGTATTGAGCACGACCCTGGCCACCGCTGGCATCGACTGCATTTATGCGGAAACAGGTGCCGCCATGTGGCGCCGTCTTGACGAAAAACCCGACGTCATCATTCTTGATCTTAGCCTGCCCGACGCCGACGGTCTCGAACTGCTCCGCCAGCTTCGTCAGCACTCCGAAATCCCTGTTCTCATCCATTCGACCCGTTCTGATGAAATCGAACGCATCATCGGCATCGAGATCGGCGCCGATGATTTTCTGCCCAAACCCTGCAACATGCGTGAACTGCTGGCCCGCACCCGTAGCCTGCTACGGCGCACCCAACGCGCCGTCCCCGGCCGCGGCGAAATGCGCCGCCTGCATTTCGGCAACTGGATACTGGACACCGCCTCGCGCGAACTTACCCTGATAGGCGGCAAACCGACACCGCTTGGGGTGTCGGGTTTCGCGCTGCTCGTCGCCTTCCTCGAGCATCCCTTCGAACCCCTCTCCCGCGAACAACTCTCGCGCGTCCTCAAGCGCGAATATGTACCCTACGACCGGATCATCGACGTCCACGTCAGCCAGATTCGGCGGATTCTCGGCAAGCAGGCCGATGGCAGCAGCTTTATCAAGACCCTGCGCTCACAAGGCTACGTCTTCATCGCCGAGGTCGAAGTTCAGAGCTGAATCCCTTCGCCCCCCCTGAAACGCCAAAGGCCATGCATCGCATGGCCTTTGTCTTTGGCAGTCGGTGTTCCCACCGACAGCAGGCGCCTTACTTGACCAGCCCCTTGCACCCGCCCACGGTATTGCCGGTGCCCTGCACCGGC
>JAAXVL010000008.1 GCA_013335535.1 Azonexaceae bacterium | reverse complement strand
CCGACAAATCCAGCCCGATCTACGGCATGCCGATTCTCGATGCCGACAAGGCGCAGAACGTGATCGTGATCAAGCGTGGGAAAGGCACCGGTTACTCGGGTGTCGAGAATGCGCTGTTCTATACCGACAACTGCCGCATGCTTTATGGCGATGCCCAGCCCATGGCCGGGGAGATCATTCAGCATTTGAAGACAATGGGGTAGGGCTTTACCAAAACCCCGGCACCTGGCGGGGTTCGTTTTTGTCGGTGAGGAGTGACTTCCACGGTCAACCGGAAAAATTGGCCAAAATCAAAGTGTCTGAAGCGTCGCGGCTTGGGTTGTTCGACCAATCGCGGCTGTCATTGCGTCGCTGTGGTGCGAGAAGCTTGGTGTTTTCGACAGCCGGGGAGGGGTGTTCAGGCGCCTAAGGGATATTGCTGACTTGTTCGCTAGCCGACATCAGTCGACAATGTGCCACTTTCTTTCCACCGGACCTGGTTGCGGGTTGCTATTTTTCCCTGCCAGGTGCTTTCCAGAGTGCCTCCATGCGCCGAATCCTGTTCCTTATCCTCCTTGTTCCGTTTTCGGTCTTTGCGGCCGACGCTCTGCCGAGCGTTGGCGGTATCCCCGTCGATTTCATCCTGTTCGGGCTAACCCTGCTCGGCGTCGCGCTGTTTCACCATGCCACGCTCTACGTCGCACTGACCGGCCTGTTCACGATCAGCCTGTACAAGATTCTCTTTACCGGCTTCAAGACAGGTATCGGTGTTGCCGGACTGGTCGGCCATCTTGGCCACGAGTGGGTGACCATCGGCAACCTGTTCTGCCTGCTCACCGGCTTTGCGCTACTCGCCCGCCATTTCGAAAAGAGCCACGTGCCGGTCATCCTGCCCAAGTATCTGCCGGATGACTGGAAGGGCGGCTTCGTCATGCTGGTCATGGTTTTCGTCATTTCCAGCTTCCTCGACAACATTGCCGCCGCGCTGATCGGCGGCGCCATGGCGCACCAGTTGTTCAAGGGCAAGGTCCATATCGGCTATCTGGCCGCCATCGTCGCGGCCTCCAATGCCGGCGGTTCGGGATCGGTTGTCGGTGATACGACGACGACCATGATGTGGATTGACGGCATCAGCCCGGTTCAGGTATTCGATGCCTACGTCGCGGCTGGCGTCGCGCTACTCATCATCGGCTACTTTGGTGCCAAGCAGCAGCACGCCTACTCGCCGATCATCAAGCACTCTCACGCGCACACAAAAATCGACTGGGGCCGCATCTTCATCGTCGTCACCATGCTGGTATTTGCCGTTGCAACCAACATCACCATCAACGTCAAGTTCCCTGAAATGGCGGAGCACTTCCCGTTCATCGGCGTCGCCGTGTGGGTGGCCATCATCCTGACCATCCCGGTTCGTCGTCACGACTGGGAGCTCATGCCGGAAACCATCAAGGGTTCTATCTTCCTGCTTTCGCTCGTGCTTTGCGCCTCAATGATGCCGGTCGAAGCGCTGCCGCCGGCTTCGTGGCAATCGGCCTTCACGCTGGGCTTCGTGTCTGCGGTCTTCGACAACATTCCGCTGACCGCGCTGGCGCTCCGTCAGGGCGGCTTCGACTGGGGTTTCCTGGCCTATGCCGTCGGTTTTGGCGGGTCCATGCTGTGGTTCGGCTCGTCGGCTGGCGTCGCGCTGTCCAACATGTATCCGGAAGCCAAATCGGCGGCCCAGTGGCTCAAGCACGGCTGGCACGTCGCGTTCGCCTACGTCGTCGGCTTCATGGTCATGCTGGCTGTGCTCGGCTGGCATCCCGATGCCGGCCACAAGAAAGTGGTGGCACCGTTGGCGGTCGAAGCGCCTGCAGCTGCTCCAGTTCCGGCACAGTAATTTCAAGGTTAGCCGGGCTTGCCACGGTCAACCGGAAAAATCGGCTAAAAATGAAAAGAAGGCGGCTCCGGCCGCCTTTTTTCATGTCGGGTTTGCGACAAAAAAAACTGGTTTTTGCGCACCAATCCAGTGCCAAAAAAACAATACTAACTACATGATAAAAAAAGAAAAATCGCACATATAATGCGCCTCCCAGATCGATAGAACAGGTATCAATTTATGACACAAGACATTTCCGGAACCGCCCTGGCCAGCATTGGCGAAACCCACGGATATTGCTTTGACGGCGACTCCGTCCAGATCAATGCTGAACTCACCTTTTCCGATGCCGCTCTGAGTGCTGCATCGCAATGGGCGCTGCAGTTGTGGAGCAGCGTGTCTGGCTTTCCGGATAAGCAACTGGCTGGCGTCAAGGTTGCCGAGTTGGCCGTCTATCCGGCCGCCGGTTATCAAAGCCTGGCGGCAACGGTTGCAGCCATGCCGCCTGCAGGTACGGATGATCAGGAAATGGCGCTGGCCCTGGTATTCTGGGGTGAGAATGGTTTACCGAGCGTCGCCGATCTCGCCGTTTATCCAGTCGCTGAAAGCTTCGTGCAGCCGAAATTGTCGGGCAATGTGACCTGCGCCCTGGCTGATGGCATGGCGACGCTGACGGTCGATGCTATTGAAAATCCGCGCGCCGAAGACAACCTGAGCGGCACCCTGGCCCTTGAAGTTTGGGCTCTTGATGAACCCTATGCGGGCGGAAGCTGGCAGGGTATCCCGGTCGCCAGCATGATTCTCGGCGTGCTGGGTGGTGGTCAGCAGCTGTCCGACTGCAACTTTGTCGTTCCCGCGGCTGCCCCTGAAGGCCCGGGCGTGCTGACCCTGATGCTGCGTGAATGGGGTCCGGCTGGTTACGTGACGCGTGATTACTGCAATCTTTCGCTGGAAGTGCCGGCCAAATCCAAGGCCAAGCCAAAAGCTGCCGCCAAGAAGGCCACCGCCAAGGAAGAAGCACCGAAGGAAAAGTCGACGAAGGTAAAGGCCAAAGCTGAGCCGAAGCCGGTGGCCAAGGAGAGCAAAGTGCCAGCCAAGGCAGCCAAGGCAGCCAAGGCTCCGGTCGCCAAGGGCATTGCTGTCAATTCGGCCAGCGAGGCAGATCTGCTGGCCATCAAAGGCCTGAGCGCTACCGTGGTCAAGGCCATCATCGCCAGCCGTCCCCATGCTTCGCTCGACGATCTTGGCAGCGTCAAAGGCGTTGGCCCCAAGCTGCTGGCCAAGCTCCGCGACGAACTCGTTCTGTAATCTGATGCCAAAAGCCTGCCCAACCGGTTGACGGTCGGGGCAGGCTTCTCTCAGTCGTCTTCGGCCTTGATGCAGACTACCGGTTTGGTCGACAAGTGAAGCACCTTGCGCGTCACCGAGCCCAAGGCCAATGCAGCCAGCCCACCCATGCCGCGGGTGCCCATGACGATGCTGTCGCAACTTAGTTCATCGGCCAGCGCGACGATGACTTCAGCTGTTTCACCCTGCCTGACGTACGTTTCATGGCTAATGCCGGCCTCGCTCAATAGCTTTTGAACAGGCTTCACCACGATGTCCGCACGGGCGGCCAGGTGCCTCTGAATATCGGCCTCTGCCATGCCCTGGGTTTGCCAGGCGATCGGTGCCGGCTCGACATGGACAACATGCACCTCAATCGAACCGTGCAACTTGGCAAACTCGATCAGATAGAGGGCAGCGGCGAAGGCATGTTTCGAGCCGTCGACTGGAAGTAGTACGGTACGCATTTGAATCGCCTTTCGCCCGGTTTGCAGGAATGCTTCCTCTCCTAAACTGTAGAGGGCCTTGCCATATTTCGGTAGCACCATCGCCAAAGACGTCGTGTTTCTGTCGATAGAAACACGGCTTGTCGCAAAGGCGACAATTTTTGTGGTTTTAAATCCATATAAATCAATGGATTAAAGGTGGCACCCGTCTTGCTAAATGCTATCCAGACCTCTGGAGAACAGCATGAAAGCCAGCGAAATCCAGGCCTTGCTCGACGAGCCAGCCTGTACCCATAACACCAAGGAAAAGTCCGGCTGCGCCAAGCCCAAGCCGGGTGCCACGGCGGGCGGCTGTTCCTTTGACGGCGCGCAGATTGCGCTGCTACCGATTGCTGACGTTGCCCACATCGTGCACGGCCCGATTGCCTGTGCCGGCTCCTCCTGGGACAACCGCGGCACGCGATCGAGCGGCGTGACCCTGTACAAGATCGGCATGACCACCGACCTGTCGGAAACCGACGTGGTCATGGGCCGTGGCGAGAAGCGGCTGTTCCACGCCATCAAGCAGGCCATCGACAGCTACGCGCCGAAAGCGGTCTTCATCTACAACACCTGCGTCACCGCGCTGATCGGCGATGACGTCGGCGCCGTCTGCAAGGCGGCCACCGAACGCTGGGGTACGCCGGTCGTCCCGGTCGATGCCGCCGGCTTCTACGGCACCAAAAACCTTGGCAACCGGCTGGCCGGCGAAGCGATGTTCAAGCACGTCATCGGTACGGCCGAACCGGCGCCCGTCGTGCCGCGCGCCGATGGCCTGCCGACCTACGACGTCAATCTGATCGGCGAATACAACATTGCCGGCGAGTTCTGGCACGTCGCGCCGCTCTTCGACGAACTCGGCCTGCGTATTCTGTGCACGCTGTCCGGCGACTCGCGCTTCCATGAAGTGCAGACCATGCACCGGGCCAAGGTCAACATGGTGGTCTGTGCCAAGGCGCTGCTTAACGTCGCCCGCAAGATGCAGGACACCTTCGGCCAGCCCTTCTTCGAAGGCAGTTTCTACGGCGTCCAGGACGTCTCCAACGCCCTGCGCGACTTCGCCCGCTTGATCGGTGCCCCGGATCTGACGGCCCGGACCGAAGTGGTCATCGCCCGTGAGGAAGCCAAGGCACACGCCGCGCTCGAACCCTGGCGCGCCCGCCTCAAAGACAAGCGCGTACTGCTCTATACCGGCGGCGTCAAGTCGTGGTCCATCGTCTCGGCCCTGCAGGATCTCGGCATGAAGGTGGTGGCAACCGGCACCAAGAAATCGACCGAAGAAGACAAGGCGCGCATCCGCGAGCTGATGGGCGAAGACACCAAGATGATCGATGACGGTAGCCCGAAGGCGCTGTTATCGACCTATCACGAGTACAAGGCCGACATCCTGATTGCCGGTGGCCGCAATCTCTACACGGCGCTCAAGGCACGGATCCCCTTCCTCGACATCAATCAGGAGCGTGAATTTGGCTATGCCGGCTATGCCGGCATGAGCGAACTGGCCCGTCAGCTGGCGCTGTCGATGGAAAGCCCGGTGTGGGCTGCCGTGCGCAAGCCGGCGCCGTGGGCCAAACAAAGCGGTCCTGGCACCGTGCTGGCGGCGTAAGAGGAAAACTATGGCTGAAATCATTCACTCCAAGAAAGCGTTGGCGGTCAATCCGCTCAAGGTCAGCCAGACTATCGGCGCGTCGCTGGCCTTCCTTGGCCTCAACCGCAGCCTGCCGCTCATGCATGGTTCGCAGGGCTGTACGGCTTTCGGCAAGGTGTTCTTCGTGCGCCACTTCCGCGAGCCGATTCCCCTGCAGACGACGGCGATGGATCAGGTGTCGAGCATCATGGGTGCCGACGACAACGTCATCGAGGCGCTGCGCACGTTGTCCGACAAGAGCAAGCCGGACATCATCGGCCTCGTCACCACCGGCCTGTCAGAAACGCAGGGCACTGATATTCATCGCTGCCTGCGCGATTTCCGCACGAAATTCCCCGAATTTGCCCATGTCGCCGTGGTCCCGGTCAGTACACCGGATTACGTCGGCTGTCTGGAAAGCGGCTACGCGCTGGCCATCGAGGCGCTGATCGAAACGCTGGTGCCGGAAAGCGCCTGCGTCGGCAAGCGGCCGAAGCAGGTCAATGTGCTGGCGTCGGCCATGCTGACGCCGGGCGATATCGAGGCGATCAAGGAGTGGGTCGAAGCTTTTGGCCTGCGTGCCATCGTCGTTCCGGACATCGGCGATTCGCTCGACGGCCATCTGGTAGAAGCCGAAACCTCGTCGCTGACCATCGGCGGTACGCCGCGGTCGGAAATCGAGATCATGGGCGAGTCGGCTGCGACCCTGGTTGTCGGCCCGTCGCTGCTCAAGGCAGGAACCATCCTGAAATCGCGGACCGGGGTGCCTGACTACCATTTCGCCGGCCTCATGGGTCTCGACGATTGCGACGCTTTCACCCAGGCGCTGGCCGAGATATCCGGCAAGCCGGTACCCGAGAAAATTGAACGCCACCGCGCGCAGTTGCAGGACGCCATGGTCGACAGCCATTTCATGATCGGTTTCGCCCGCGTCGCGCTGGCTGGCGATCCCGACCTGGTCGGCATGCAGGTGCGTTTCCTGACCAGCATGGGGGCCGAGATTGTCAGCGCCGTTGCCACGCACAAGCATGAAAGCCTGGCGACGCTACCTATCGACAAGGTCATCGTCGGCGACCTTGAGGATATGGAAAAAGAGGCACGGCTCGGCGGTGCACAACTGATCGTCGCCAATTCCCATGCCGCCGACACGGCTTCGCGGCTGGGCTTGCCGCTGCTACGGGCCGGCTTTCCGCAATACGACCACGTGGGCGGTTACGCCCGCACCTGGGTGGGCTACCGCGGTACGCGGCAGGCACTGTTTGATCTCTCCAACCTGATGCTGGGACAACACCATGAACTCGCACCCTATCGATCAATCTACTGGGCCGACGACCGCGATGGCGTCAGCAAACAACATGTCATCTCGTCGGCTGCAGTTGGTCTGGTCCATTAGGCAGGAGCCGGACGCCGTGATCAAGGTCGCCTTCGCCTCAACTGACCGGACGCGGGTCAATCAGCACTTCGGTTCGGCCGAGGGCTTCGTGATCTACGAAGTGACGCCGGACAAGGCGACGCTGGTCGGCGTCGCCGAGTTTGCCGAAGAGGCGATGGATGGCAACGAGGACAAGCTCGGCGCCAAGGTCGACTTTCTCGAAGGCTGCGCCGGGGTTTACGTCATGGCGATCGGCGCTTCGGCGATCAAGAAGCTGCTGGCCAAGGGCATCCAGCCGATCCGTGTCGACGAGGTTGACACGGTCGACGAGCTTTTGGGGCAAATTTCGAAAGCGATGAGCGACGGCGGTGTGGTCTGGATCGACCGCGCCATCGCCGCCCAGGCCAAGGCCAAGGAAGAGAATCGCTTCGCTTCCATGGAAGAGGAAGGGTGGGAAGGATGACCTCCGGCATGATCGAGCACTGGGGCATGGTCAGGCGCATTGCCAATGGTCGTGCGACAGTCGTGGTCGAGACCACCGCCTGCAGCGTCTGCGGACACGGCGGCCATTGCTGCATCTGCAAGTCGGCCGATGGCGCACTGGCCACCATGCTTGATCTGCCGGCCGCCCATGGCATGAAGGAGGGTGACTTCGTGAATATCGGTTTGTCGGAATCTGGTCTTTCGCTCGCTGCCTTGCTCGGCTATCTCTTTCCAGCGCTGGCCACACTTGTCGGCACCCTGGCCGGCGTTTTGACTGGCGGTGGTGACTCCGCCATGGCGCTCGGTGCGGCCGCAGGTTTCGTTGCCTCCCTGGTCGTGGCTCGTATCGCCATCGCCTATACCCCCAGCCTCTCGCCATCACCGCAACTCATTCCGATTTCCAATCAATACAGCGCATTCCACAAGGAGTAACACCATGACTGAAGCCATTGCTGCCGATCCCATCTTCGAAACCGATTTCGTCAAGGAGATGGCCCGCCAGATGCGCGCGCTCGATACCTACGGCACCTACGCCGGCTGGACGGTCGAAAAGATTCTCGATCCCTACATCCTGACCAAGGAACGCAAGGCCAACATCCCGATGATCGGTGATCCGGACGACGAGACCATTTCCCGCGTCAAGGCCTTCTACAACGCCATTGCCGTGCTCATCGAAAAGGAATGCAAGCTGCTCGCCGTGCCGCTCGTGCACCTGACCCACGAAGGTTTTGGCCGCGCCATCATTACCGTCGGCAAGCTGGTTGCTGTCGAGAAGACCTTGCGCGACGTGCATCGCTTCGGCTTCCCGAGCCTGTCCAAGATGAAGGATGACGCCGACAAGATGCTCGGTATCGCTCTGGAACGTATCGGTCAGTATCCGAACGTCGCCGGGCTGTAAGGGCAGGGGGCAACATGACTGACGAAGAACTGGCCGCCCTCGACAAGGAAGTCAAGAAGCTCAAGCGGATCGCTTCCGAGTGGGCTTCGCAGATGCACGACCTCGTGGAAGACCGCCTGCCAGCGGGCTTTCATGAAATTCCCGCGCTTTCCCAATCCACCTACGATGCCTGCCAGGCGTGGGCCGATGCCAGTGCCCGACTCGCTGCCGCGCAGAAAGGACAACCAGCATGATCACCGGACTCACCAAGGGCGGCACCGAATGGACGCCGCAATTCGCCACCAGCCTCGACCAGGCCAAGTGCATCGGCTGCGGCCGCTGCTACAAGGTCTGCCCGCGCAATGTGCTCGATCTCGTCGAGCGCGAGCTGGATGACGACGATGATGACGAAGACGACAACATGATGGTCATGTCGCTGGCCAACCCGGCTGACTGCATCGGTTGTGGCTCCTGCGGACGAGTTTGTCCGAAGGACTGCTACACCTACGCTCCGGCCTGATCATGGCCGCGCTGCCTGATTCCGCGTACGGCGAGGCGGTGTGCACCGCCTTGCGCGGCCAGGTGGAAAAACTCGGCCTGACTATCGGCGCTGAGCCGGTGTGGGCCGAGGCGACTTTCGCCGAGGAAGTCGATCCGTACTCGCAGGAAATCAGTGTGATCGCTACCTGGCGCGGCAAGCAGCGTTTTGGGACGGTCACCTTTTTTCCCGACGGGCGCGTCTTCGCCGAGTATCAGGTGCTGCTCCAGCATCCGGCCCAGGACGACAGTTACGTCGAATCGGTGCAGGTCTGGGGGCGGCACGAGAAGTTGAGCGGTGATCCGGTCATTGTCGAATACGCGAAGTAGGGCATGACTGTTCTGCCTCGTTTGCTGCTCATTCACAAGCACGGGACCAGCGGTCGTGTCCGCTTTCTCTGTCTGAGTTCGGGCGTTGTCGCCTTCAAGCCGCTGCCGACACTGTCGGCGCTGCGTGACGAGGATTATTCGCCGACCATCCAGTTTCATCCGACGGCGGTTGTCCGCGAGGCGGAAATTCAGCTCGGGCTGGCCGAGGGGGCCGTCGAACCGGTGGCTGATTTTCAGGCCTGGGTCGATACGCCGGAGGGCGATGTTCCCGTCCTGCTCGCCGCTTTTTCTACCATCGATCCACCTTTCGAGGCAGCTGACCGTGTCCACGGCCGCTTCATCGCGATTACCGAATCGCGCCAGCTAAGTGAAGTCGAACGAAATCTGCTGCGCCGGGCGTACGAACACGTCCTGGGATAACGCGTTCGGTGGCTTCGAGGATGGCCTGGCGGTGCGCTTTCCGATGGGCCGCGAGGCCGGCCGGGGTGTAGCCCTGAAGGATGACGCCCGGTGGCATGATGCTGCCGCCCCGCTGTTCGGCGGCGGCCAGGATCAGTGGTGTCGACAAGCCCTTGCCGCGATACTCGGCCGCGATCCACAGGTATGAGCCGGCGTAGAAGCCGACGATGCGGCCGACCCTGAACAGCGCGGTGTTGAATCCGGCACGGGTATGGCGGATGGTGTAGCCGGAGTTTTGCAGCGATCCCGCTGGTAATTGCGCAGACCACGCCTGTATGGCCAGCTTGGCCAGAATGTCGGCCGCTTCGTCCTCGGTTACCCGCAGGGTGTCAGACGGCCGGTCGATGCCGGGGCCGGCGAATTCGAGGAAGCTTCTCTGCCAGGGGGCTGTCATTTTGTTGTGTGTTCGTTGATCCAAACGGTAATTAGCACGGACCGTACCGGTCAGCGTCCGGAAACGCTTCCAGGGTGGCCATTGCCGGATGCCGGGCGCGGAGAATGCCTTGCTGCCTTGCTTTCCGCAAGTGATGGAGCAGCTGAAACCGGGTTTTGTTCCCGCTTTCGCCACGCGCCGTCAGGTTCCGGTGGGGTATCTGTCAGGGATTGTCGTGAACACGACAAGACGCTTTAGCTCAATGGGTTGAGCCAAGCTGCTGAAAATTAAGCGTTTATGTTTTCTGTCTGCCGTGGCACGGCCCTTGCAAGATCAGGTCATCTACTCTGGGAGAATCGCCATGATCAATCTGACCCCCGCTGCCATTAAGGCCGTTCAACGTTTTATCCGCGGTTCTGAAACACCTGTGCTCGGGCTGCGCCTGACCATTTCCGGCGGCGGTTGCTCCGGTCTGCAATACGGCATGAAGCTTGAAACCGAGAAGGCTGAAGACGACTGGGAACTCGAAGTCGAAGGCGTCAAGGTGCTGGTCGATGCGATGACCATGCCGATGATCGACAACGTGACCGTCGATTTCGTCGACACGCTGACCCACACCGGTTTCAAGTTCGACAATCCCAACGCCAGTGCCCAGTGTTCCTGCGGCTCTTCGTTCTCGGTCTAAGGAGCAATAGTCATGTGGGAATATTCAGATAAGGTTCGCGAACACTTCTTCAACCCGCGTAACTCCGGCCCGCTGGAAGAAGCGAACGGTATCGGCGACGTCGGTTCCATCCAGTGCGGTGACGCGCTGCGCTTGATGCTCAAGGTCGAGCCGGAAACCGAGATCATCCTCGACGCTCATTTCCAGACCTTCGGCTGCGGTTCGGCCATCGCCTCGTCGTCGGCGCTGACTGAAATGGTCAAGGGCATGACGCTCGACCAGGCGCTCGAAGTGTCGAACCAGAACATTGCCGATTACCTCGACGGCCTGCCGCCGGAAAAGATGCACTGCTCGGTCATGGGCCGCGAAGCCCTGCAGGCCGCCATCGCCAACTACCGTGGCGAGGAGTGGTCAGATGACCACGAAGAAGGCGCGCTGATCTGCAAGTGTTTCGCCATCGACGCCGTCATGATCGAGGACGTGGTCAAGGCCAACAACCTCAACACGGTCGAGGAAGTCACCTTCTACACCAAGGCTGGCGGCGGTTGCGCGGCCTGCCACGAAGGCATCGAGGAAATTCTGGCCAAGGTCATGGCTGAGCGCGCCGGTCCGGGCGAAGTTTCGCCGCCGCCAGCTTGCCCGGCGACGCCGGAAGCACCGAAGCCGCCGACCAAGAAGCTGTCGATCGTCGAGAAGATTGCCAAGATCCAGGAAGTGCTCGAATCGGTTCGTCCGATGCTCCAGCGCGATCACGGCGATGTCGAGCTGGCCGACGTCCAGGGCAAGAAGATCTACGTGCACCTCAAGGGCGCCTGCTCCGGTTGCATGATGGAAGCGGCGACGCTCGGCGGCATCCAGCAGAAGATGATCGAAACGCTGGGTGAGCTGGTTCAGGTCCTGCCGTCGTCGCACATGCCCGTAGAGGCCTGATCGACACCGGTTTTTCCGGTCAGCCAGGCTTGCCACGGTCAACCGGAAAAATCGACCAAATTCGAAATCATCCCAACCTCAACAGAGAACCGAGGACTGCGCCATGAAACCGATCTATCTCGACAACAACGCCACGACGCGGGTCGATCCCGCCGTGGTCGAAGCCATGCTGCCGTTTTTCACGGAGCATTTCGGCAACGCCTCGTCGATTCACGCCTTCGGCAGTGAAGTCGGCAAGGCGCTCAAGAAGGCCCGCAGTCAGGTTCAGGCGCTGCTCGGCGCCGAGCATGACTCGGAAATCATCTTTACCTCCTGCGGCACCGAGTCCGACTCGACCGCCATCCTCTCGGCGCTCAAGGCCCAGCCCGACCGCAACACGGTGATCACCACCAACGTCGAGCATCCGGCCATCCTGACGCTGTGCGAATGGCTGGAAAAGGAAGGCTACATCGTCCACAAGCTCAAGGTGGACAAGAAGGGCCGCATCGACATGGACGAGTACAAGTCGCTGTTAAACGATCGCGTCGCTGTGGTTTCGGCCATGTGGGCCAACAACGAGACGGGCACCATCTTCCCGGTTGTCGAGATGGCCGAACTGGCTGCCGCCAAGGGCATTATGTTCCACACCGACGCCGTGCAGGCCGTCGGCAAGGTGCCCATCGACCTCAAGAACACCAAGATCGACATGCTCTCGCTGTCCGGTCACAAGCTGCACGCCCCGAAGGGTATCGGCGTTCTATACCTGCGCCGCGGCTGCCGCTTCCGTCCGTTGCTGCGTGGCGGTCATCAGGAACGCGGTCGTCGTGCCGGCACCGAGAACTCGGCGTCCATCGTCGCGCTCGGCATGGCCTGCGAACTCGCCCAGCAGAAAATGGAGTTCGAGAATACCGAAGTCCGTCGCCTGCGCGACAAGCTGGAGAAGGGCATCCTGAGCCAGGTTACCCACGCCTTCGTCACCGGCGACCCGAGCAACCGTTTGCCCAATACCGCCAATATCGCCTTCGAATACATCGAGGGCGAGGCCATCCTGCTCTTGTTGAACAAGGTCGGCATCGCCTGCAGTTCCGGCTCGGCCTGTACCTCCGGCTCGCTCGAACCGTCGCACGTCATGCGCGCCATGGGCATTCCCTACACCGCCGCCCACGGCACGATCCGTTTCTCGCTCTCGGTCTACAACACCGAAGAGGAAATCGACCGCGTCATCAAGGAAGTGCCGCCCATCGTCGCGCAACTGCGCAAACTTTCGCCGTACTGGACCGACAAGGGTCCGGCCGCCAATCCCGAAGCGGCCTTCGCCCCGACTTACGCCTGACGGCAACCGTTCTCTCTGCAGCAACCTCGGTTAGCCCCGGAAGCAATTCCGGGGCTTTTTTTCGACTACAGGTCGTTCTGAGCGGAGCGACCAAGATACGCTTTGATATACTGTTTGTATGAACAGTGTTCGCCGTATTGCCCATCTCGACATGGATGCCTTCTTCGCCTCGGTCGAGTTGCTGCGTTATCCCGAGTTGCGCGGGCAGTCTGTCGTGGT
The DNA here is from genome assembly GCA_013335535.1 of Azonexaceae bacterium. Classification (GTDB taxonomy): domain Bacteria; phylum Pseudomonadota; class Gammaproteobacteria; order Burkholderiales; family Rhodocyclaceae; genus Azonexus. The sequence continues at coordinate 155,634 of JAAXVL010000008.1, read as the reverse complement.
CGGCGGGCGGAGCGTGCACCAGCCGGTCGAGCGGGTAGATGGCACCAGGCATTTTTCCCGGTTGCGCGAATACACGGGGCGAGGGGTGATTACCACCTCGACCTACGAGGCGCGCGCCTTGGGCGTGTTTTCCGGCATGGGGCTCATGAAATCGGCGAAGCTGGCACCGGAGGCCATTCTTCTGCCGGCCAACTTCGAGGCCTATCGTCACTACTCGCGGCTGTTCAAGGCGGCTGTCCGGGCGATTGCGCCGAATGTCGAGGACCGAGGAATCGACGAAATCTACATCGATCTCAGCGACATTCCGGAAGAAACCCCCGTCCTGGCCCAGCGCATCAAGGACGCGGTTTTTGCGGCAACGGGGCTGAGTTGTTCGATTGGCGTGACGCCTAACAAATTGCTGTCCAAAATTGCTTCGGACCTCGAGAAGCCGAACGGGCTGACCATTCTGGCCATGGACGATGTTCCAACGCGAATCTGGCCGCTGGCGGCAAAAAAGGTGAACGGGATCGGACCCAAGGCGAGTGAGCGCCTTGAACGCCATGGCATTCGGACCATCGGGGAACTGGCGGCTGCGCCTCAGGAGTTTCTGGTCAGCCAGTTTGGCCGGAGCACAGGGCTGTGGATGCATCGTATTGCCCACGGCATTGACGATCGGCCCGTGGTGACCGAGTCGGAACCGAAGTCGATCAGCCGGGAAACGACTTTCGAGCGGGATTTGCACGCCAAAGCGGACCGATCCGAATTATCTGAAGTGTTTACCGCGCTCTGCCTGCGTGTCGGTGAAGACCTGGTGCGAAAAGGCTATGCCTGCCGGACCGTGGGAATCAAGATCCGATATTCCGATTTCAGGGCGGTCACCCGGGATGTCACGCTGCCGGTTGCCGTCAGCGATGGCGCCGCCATTCGGCAGGCTGCTGGTTTGTGTCTCAAGCGGGTGCCGCTCGATCAGCGTATCCGCCTGCTTGGCGTTCGTGCCGGCGGTTTGGTGGAGGCAGGGGGCGATGAAATCGCCCCATCGGCGATGCAGGCTGAACTGCCTTTGTAGGCCCGGTGATCGAATTGCCGGCTAGAAGCTGACCAAGTGCTACGTCTGGCTGAATAATTTATCCATATTTGTATCGCTATTATTTGATCCATGCTTGCCGATCAATGCTGCTGATCAGTTCTTGTAATTTGCATACGCCACAAAAATGATACGCAGGATGGGGTAAAATGGGGCGCGTTATGTCCCGTTAATCCAATAGAACGTCCAGATCGTTGTGAGCATTGCCATCCAATCCCGTCTCGATGAATTCCGCCAGCAGCGCCGGGTTCAGGCGGGTTCGCTCATCATCACCGTTTTCGGTGACGCCATCCTGCCGCGCGGCGGCCGCATCTGGCTGGGCAGTCTGATTCGTCTGCTCGAACCGCTGGAACTCAACGAGCGTCTGGTTCGTACCTCGGTATTTCGTCTGGCCAAGGAAGAATGGCTGCGTACGGAAACGATAGGCCGGCGCGCCGATTACGTGCTCACGCCCTCCGGTCGGCGGCGCTTCGAGGAAGCCTCCCGGCACATTTATGCCTCGCACGCGCCACTCTGGGATCGTCGCTGGCGCCTGATTCTGGTCGTCGGCGATCTCGAACCCAAGGTCCGTGACCAGGTTCGCCGTGCTTTGTTCTGGCAGGGTTTCGGCGTCTTGGGCGGCGACTGTTTCGTGCACCCGAGCGCCGAGTTGTCGAGTGTGCTCGACGCCCTGATCGCCGAGGGGCTGTCATCCGCGCTGGGCGCCTTGATGCCCCTGTTTGCCGCCGATTCGCGCTCGGCGCTGTCGGCCAGCGATTCCGATCTGGTGCGCCGCGCCTGGGACCTCGGGGCGCTGGCGGAAGCCTATAGCGAGTTCGTGGCGGCCTATCAGCCGATTCTCGACGAACTGCGGCGCGACCATCTGGCCGATGTCAGCGAACAGGATGCTTTCCTTGTTCGCGTTCTGCTCATTCACGACTACCGGCGCCTGCTGTTGCGCGACCCCGAATTGCCGGAAGTCCTGCTGCCCGTCGACTGGCCCGGCCAGCAGGCCCGCTTGCTGTGCAAGGAACTCTATAAACGGCTAGAGCCACTTTCCAGCCGCCATCTCGACAAGATGCTGTGCCTGTCCGACGGCAGCGTTCCGGCGGAGGACGGCATGCTGCCCGAGCGTTTCTCGCAGTACGACCCGCTGCTCGCCTGATCAGCTGCCGCGCTTCTTGAGTTCGGTGAGGGGCACGACATCGGTCATTTCGAAGCGTTTGCGATTCGCTTCGACGGCAGCCAGCGGGGTCGTTTCGACCATGGTCGCCAGGCAGCGCCGGGTCAGTTCCTGATAGGTGCGCGTGCCGTCGACTTTCCAGCTCATTTCTTCGTCCGAGAGCGGCCGGATGACCTTGGCCGGCACCCCGGCAACCAGCATGCGCGGCGGCACTTCCTGGCTCGCCTTGACGAAGGCCGAGGCGGCGACAATGCTCGATTCGCCGATGACGGCGTTGTCCATGATCACGGCGTTCATGCCGATCAGCGCATTTTTCCCGATGCGGCAGCCATGCAGGACTGCGCCGTGTCCAATGTGACCATTTTCCTCGACCACGGTGTCGGTTCCCGGGAATCCGTGCATGACACAGGTATCCTGCAGGTTGGCGCCGGCTTCCAGAATCAGGCGGCCGAAGTCGCCGCGCAGGCTCGCGCAGGGGCCGACATAGCAGTTGGGGCCGACGATGACGTCGCCAATCAGCACGGCACTGGGATGAACGTAGGCAGTGGGATCAACGACCGGCACAATGCCGTCGATGGCGTAAACGCGTAGGGGGGTCATAAGCTCTCTGCTCCGGGTGGTTGTGCTGTATTATAGAATCAGTTTTGAATAACGGAATTGTTGGGAGTGGCCATGAGTGACGAACTGGAAGGCAAACACGGCGTACAGTCGCTGGAAATCGGCATGAGCATCCTGCGCGCCATGGTCGATGGCCAGCGCTCGATGATGCTCAAGGATATCGCGGCGGCGGCCGACATGCCGGCGTCCAAGGCGCATCGTTATCTGGTCAGCCTGATTCGTGCCGGGTTGGTCGATCAGGACCCGATGAGTTCGCGTTACGATCTTGGCAGTTTTGCGCTCAACCTTGGTCTGGTCGCCCTCGACCGACTGGATCGCGTTCGTCTTGGCCTGACTGCGATTGCCGATATGCGGGACGAGATCAACCAGACGACAGCGCTTGCCGTCTGGGGTGACAAAGGCCCGGTCATCGTGCGCTGGGAGCGGCCGCGCCGCCCGATAACAGTGAACGTCATCACCGGCGCCGTGCTCGATCTGCTCTCGTCGGCCACCGGGCGGGTTTTTGCTGCGTGGATGCCGAAGAAGACGGTCGCCCCGATGATTGCCGATGAACTCAAGAACGCCAAGCTGCCGCCCGAACTCAAGAGCAAGGCCGCCGTCGACGCACTGCTCGCCCAGATTCGTGCCCAGGGTTTTGCCGCCACCAACGGTCAGCACAAGGTGCCCGGTGTCGAGGCGGTGGCTGCGCCGGTCTTCAATTTCAAAAACGAGATCACGATGGCCGTGCTGGTCGTCGGTGTTCAGGGCATGTTCGACAGCAGCGCGGAGAGCGATGTCGTGAAGTGCTTGGTCCGCCACGCCGAGGCCCTGTCGCTGCGGCTCGGCGCGACCGGCGAGCCGAAACAGCCGGTCTAGGCAGGGTAGTTTGGTCGGCTTGATTTTCTAGCCGCCGCTGAGCGCCTGGACAATCAGCAGTTCGCCGTCCGCCGGCAGCGGCGTGGCCAGATCGAATACCATCTCGCGTTGGTGAAACAGGCGGATATGCCGCCGGATTCGTCCCTGCTCGTCGATCATGCGAAAGCGGATGCCGGGAAACTGCCGCTCAAGGTCGTCGAATACCTCCCTAACCGTGTTGCCCTCGGCTTCGACCCAGGACTGCGTCGTGTAGGAGTGCAGGGCGCTCGGAATCAGTACGCGCATCTTGCTTGTCGGCTCAGCGCGGATAACCCACCTCAACCGAATAAATCTCCGGCAGATGGCGGGCCAGACATTCCCACTGTTGGCCTTCGTCGCTGCTCTTCCAGAGTTCGCCGCTCGTGGTGCCGAAGTAAAGACCGACGGTGGCCTGTCTGTCAGCCGCCATGGCTTGCCGCTTGACGGTCCACCAAGCCTGCTCGGCGGGCATGCCGTTGCTGTGGCGCTGCCAGGTTTCGCCGCCATCGTGCGTGGCATAGACCGCTGGATGTCCGCCGGGGCTTGTGCGCGGCCAAACCTCGGTGCCGTCCATCGGGAAAACCCAGGCCGTGTTGTCGTCGTGCGGGTGCACCACGATCGGGAAGCCGATGTCGCCGACCTCCTTCGGCATGTTGCGCCCGATGCGCGTCCACCGCCGGCCCGGCCGCTCGAGGCGGTAGATGCCGCAGTGATTCTGCTGGTAGAGGCGGTCGGGATTGCTCGGGCACAGGCTGACGCGGTGCGGATCGTGAAAACTGACATCCGTCGGATCGAACCCTTCGACCACTTCCATGCCATCGACGAGCGGCGTGAAGCTTTGCCCGCCGTCAAGCGACTCATGCACACCGCCGCCCGACATGGCGAAATACAGATGCTGTGCGTCGCGCGGATCGACGATGATGGAATGCAGTTTCGGCCCGTCCGGCGTGCCGTCCTGTACCGTGCCGAACCATTGGCGGTACTGCGGATCGTCATTGACGTAGGAAAAAGGCGCCCAGTTCATGCCGCCGTCTTCCGACCGGAAAAGGCCTTGCGGCGACGTGCCGGCGTACCAGACCTCCGGTTCGTCCGCGTGGCCGGGCGTCAGCCAGAAGGTGTGATCGACGGCGCTGGCCGCCAGTCCGTTGACGGCCGGGCCGAAGGCCGGCGGCTTGGCAGCCTCCTGCCAGGTTTTTCCGAGGTTGGTCGAGCGAAAGATCGTCGGCCCGAGGTGACCGGTTTTGGCCGCCGCCAGGAGGGTGCGTCCGTCGCGCGGGTCGAGCACCAGATGATGGATGATCTGGCCGAGAAAATGCGGGCCATCGACCCGCCACGAATGCCGGGTTGCGTCGGTGTGATACAGCCAGGCGCCCTTGCGGGTTGCCACCAGCAAAACCAGTTGCCCTTGTTTTGTCTCTTGTGTACTCATCGTTTGCTCCTTGCTACACGCAGTTAGCCACTCGGGCCGCTGAGGTGGGTTGCATGCGGGATCAATTCGTTGATTACGTTTGACTGCGATTCAGGGCGAAGTTCGGTTTATCTTCAGCGTCGTGGAAGCTCAGGCCAGCCAGCCCGGCGGCCGCTTGTCGAGGAAGGCGGCAATGCCGTCTTTCGCTTCGTCGGTGGCGCGCTGGCGTGCGATGCGCTGGGCTGTTTCTTCACTTATCAAATTATCGATCTTTTTCCCGTTGACCGTGGCAATGAGGTCCTTTGCCGCTTTTTGCGCCAAAGGGCCGCCTTGCAGCAGTGAATCAACCAGTTTGCCGATGCAGACATCGAGTTCATCGAGCGCGACGACTTCGCCGACGAGGCCGATTTCCAGTGCGCGTGCCGCACTGATCCGCTCCGCACTCTGGAAGTAGCGCAGGGCGTGGCGCGGGCCGATGGCGCGCAAGACGTAAGGGCTGATCGCCGACGGGATGATGCCGAACTTCACCTCCGAGGTTGAAAACACCGCATCGCTGCTGGCGATGGCCATGTCGCAGGCGGCCGTCAGGCCGGTGCCGCCACCGAGCGCCGCGCCCTGGACGCGGGCGATGGTTGGCTTGCTCATCTCGGAAAGCGTGCGCAGCATGCCGGCAAATTTGCGGGCATCGTCCACGTTCTGCTCATGGGTGAATTGCGAAGCGCGTTTCATCCAGTTGAGGTCGGCGCCAGCGGAAAAATGCTTGCCGCGGCCACCAAGGATGACGATGCGGACACTGTTGTCGGCGTCGAGTTCGTGGCAGGCGGCGGCCAGTTCGGCGATCAATTGCTCGTCGAAGGCATTGAGAACCGCCGGGCGGTTCATCCAGATCGTCGCGACCTTGCCGGCGTATTGGATTTCGAGGGTTTGGTACATGCTGTGCCTCAACGATTCTTGAACGTCGGCTTGCGCTTCTCGGCAAAGGCGGCCATGCCTTCCTTCTGGTCTTCGAGGGCGAAGGCCGAATGGAAGACGCGGCGCTCGAAGAGCAGGCCTTCGTTGAGCGAGGACTCGAAGGCGCGATTGACCGATTCCTTGATCATCATGACCACGGGCAGCGAGAAGCTGGCGATGGTGGCGGCGGCTTTCAGCGTTTCTTCCAGCAACTGATCAGCCGGGATGACACGGGCGACCAGGCCCGACTTTTCCGCTTCGGCCGCATCCATCATGCGCCCGGTCAGGCACATGTCCATCGCCTTGGCCTTGCCCACAGCACGCGGCAATCTTTGGGTTCCACCGGCGCCGGGCAGGGTGCCAAGCTTGATTTCCGGCTGGCCGAACCTGGCCGTGTCGGCGGCGAAGATCATGTCGCACATCATTGCCATTTCGCAGCCGCCGCCCAGGGCGAAACCGGCCACCGCTGCAATGACCGGCTTGCGCGTCGTCTTGATGCGCTCCCAGTTGCGGGTGATGAAATCCGTCTTGTAGGCGTGCATGTAATCGAAATCCTTCATGAAGCCGATGTCAGCGCCGGCGGCGAAGGCTTTTTCATTACCGGTGATGACGATGCAGCCGATGTTCTCGTCGGCCTCGTAGGCATCAATGGCGGCGCCGATGCCGTCGACGACATCATTGTTCAGCGCATTCATCGCTTCCGGCCGGTTGATGCGGATCAGGCCAACCTTGCCGATGGTTTCGGTGAGGACTACTTGGGTCATTGCTGTGCTCCAAAAAAATGGCCGCCCTGAGTTGCCCCCTGGCGGCCCAAGTCGAATGAACGTTGCTTTACTTGGCGATCGTCCAGTCGCCGTTCTTGATTTCCAGCATCTTGAATGCCGCCAGATCGAGACCCATGTGGTCGGTGGCCGACATGTTCACGATGCCGCCGGTGCCGATGTAACCCTTGGTCGCTTCGATGGCATCGCGAACCTTGGCCTTGTCGGTGCTGCCAGCACGCTTGATGGCATCGACCGCGAGCATCAGGCCGTCATAGGCGTGGCCGCCGAAGGTCGATACATCGGTCTTCCACTTTTCGGTAAAGGCCTTGGTGTAGCCAACGACGACAGGCTTCTGCGGGTCCTTGGCATCGAGCTTGTCAGCGACGAGCAGGGCGGCGGCCGGCAGGCGAACGCCTTCGGCAGCCGGACCGGCCAGTTTGATGAACTCTTCGGAAGCGACGCCGTGGGCGTGATAGAGCGGCAGCGTGATACCCAGTTGCTTGTAGTTCTTGGTGGCGATGGCCGGGCCTTGGCCGAGACCGAAGATGAACACGGCCTGGACGCCTGCGGTGTTCTTGATCTTGGTGAGCTGCGGGCTCATGTCGGTATCCTTCGGACCGTAGGTTTCGTTGGCGACCAGCGTGATGCCGTACTTGGCCGCGACGCCTTCACTTTCCTTCTTGCCGGAACCACCGAAGCCGCTCGTTTCGGAGAACAGGGCAACCTTGCTGATGCCGCGCTTCTTCATGTCCTCGAAGACCTTTTCAGCGGCCATGCGGTCGGTATGCGGGGTCTTAAAGATGAATTTCTTGACCGGTTCGACGATCACGACGGCACCAGCCAGCGAAATGAACGGAATGCCGGCCTTCTCGACCAACGGGGCAGCAGACATGGTGGCGCCGGTCGTCGTGCCACCGACCAGGATGTCGACTTTGTCGTCGTCGATCAGGCGCTTGGTGAAACCGTTGGCCTTGCTGGCATCGCTGCCGTCATCGTAGTGGACCAGTTCGAGCGGACGGCCAAGGACGCCGCCTTTTTTGTTGATGTCTTCAACGTACATTTGCAGGGTCTTCAGTTCCGGGTCGCCGAGGAAGGCGGCCGGGCCGGTGACCGACAGGACCGAACCGATCTTGATCGGATCGGCAGCGAAGGCGCCGAAGGCGCCGAGGATCAGCGCAGAACCGGCGACGAGCTTCTTGAATGTTTGCTTCATGGATTTGTCTCCTCTGTTGTAATTGGATCAGACACGCTCGATCACCATGGCGATCCCTTGCCCGACACCGATACACATGGTGCACAGGGCATAGCGACCGCCACGGCGTTTGAGTTCATAGGCGGCGGTGGTGACCAGCCGGGCGCCGCTCATGCCGAGCGGGTGGCCGAGCGCGATGGCGCCGCCGTTGGGATTCACGTGCGCCGCATCGTCGGCCAGGCCGAGATCGCGCAGCACCGCCAGCCCTTGCGCGGCAAAGGCTTCGTTGAGTTCGATGACATCCATCTGGTCGAGGCGCAGGCCGGTCTTGGCCAGCACCTTGCGCACTGCCGGGGCCGGGCCGAAACCCATGATGCGTGGCAGCACGCCGGCCGTTGCCATGCCGACGACGCGGGCCAGCGGCTTGAGGCCATATTGCTCGGCCACTGCGCCTGAAGCGAGGAGCAGGGCGCATGCGCCGTCATTGACGCCGGAAGCGTTGCCGGCCGTGACCGACAACTCCGGGCCATTGACGCCCTTGAGCTTGGCAAGCATTTCCAGCGTCGTTTCCGGGCGCGGGTGTTCGTCGGTATCGACGACCTTGGGATCGCCCTTCTTCTGCGGGATGACGACCGGAACGATTTCGTCGGCGAAACGACCAGCCGCGTGGGCGGCGGCCCAGCGCTGCTGCGAACGGACGGCGAAGGCATCCTGGTCGGCGCGGTTGATCGCGAAGTCGGCGGCGACGTTGTCGGCCGTTTGCGGCATCGAATGTGTTTCGTAGAGCTTCTTCATGGCCGGATTGACGAAGCGCCAGCCGATGGTCGTGTCGAAGATCGCTGCATTGCGCGAGAAAGCCGATTCGGCCTTGCCCATGACGAAGGGAGCGCGCGACATGCTTTCGACGCCGCCGGCGATCATCAATTCGGTTTCGCCCGACTTGATCGAACGGGCGGCGAGGCCGATGGCGTCCATGCCCGAACCGCACAGGCGATTGACCGTCGTGCCCGGCACTTCGACCGGCAAGCCGGCGAGCAGGCCGGACATGCGGGCGACGTTGCGGTTGTCTTCGCCGGCCTGGTTGGCGCAGCCGTAGATGATGTCTTCGACAGCTGTCCAGTCGACCTGCGGGTTGCGCTCCATCAGCGCCTTGAGCGGAACTGCGCCGAGGTCGTCGGCACGCACGCCGGAAAGGGCGCCGCCGTAGCGGCCGATGGGGGTGCGGATGGCGTCGCAGATAAAGGCTTCGGTCATGTCGTTTCTCTCAGTTCTGCTTCGGGCGTTCGTCGAGCACACGCTTGGCCTTGCCGACCTGGGTGCGCGGGATGGCGTCGAATTCCATGACGGTGATCTTGGTCGACACGCCGATGATGGTCTTGATGCGGTGCTGGAGTTCCTTGCTGATCTGCTGGATGTCGGCCGCTGACAGCTTGCCGGACAGCTCACGCTGAACTTCGCAACGGACTTCGAGGTTGTCCATGTGCCCGTCGCGGGTGACGACGACCTGGTAATTGCCGGCCAGACGCTGGTCGCGCAGGATCTGTTCCTCAATCTGCGTCGGGAAGACATTGACGCCGCGAATGATGAGCATGTCGTCGGAACGGCCGGTGATCTTGCCGATGCGGCGGAAGGAGCGGGCCGTCGGTGGCAGCAGGCGGGTCAGGTCGCGAGTACGGTAGCGGATGACCGGGAAGGCTTCCTTGGTCAGCGAGGTGAAGACCAGTTCGCCTTCTTCGCCATCGGCAACCACTTCGCCGGTTTCCGGATTGATGATCTCGGGGTAGAAATGGTCTTCCCAGATTACCGGGCCGTCCTTGGTCTCGATGCATTCGCAGGCGACGCCGGGGCCCATGACTTCGGTCAGGCCGTAGATGTCGATGGCGTCGATACCGAGCTTGCGTTCGATTTCGTGGCGCATGCCTTCACCCCAGGGTTCGGCGCCGAAGATGCCGACCTTGAGCGAAATCTCCTCGGGCTTGATGCCCAGACGCTCGAATTCCTCGGCGATCACCAGCGAGTAGGACGGCGTCACCATGATGATTTCCGGCTTGAAGTCCATGATCTGCTGGACCTGCTTTTCGGTCTGGCCGCCGGACATTGGCACGGCGATGCAACCCAGCTTTTCGGCGCCGTAGTGGGCGCCGAGGCCGCCGGTAAACATGCCGTAGCCGTAGGCGACATGGACCATGTCACCGGCCCGGCCACCGGCTGCACGGATCGAGCGGGCAACGACACTGGCCCAGTTGTCGATGTCGTTCTTGGTGTAGCCGACGACCACGGACTTGCCGGTCGTGCCGCTCGAGGCGTGCAGGCGGGCCAGCTTGGTGCGCGGCACGGCGAACAGGCCGAACGGGTAGTTGTCGCGCAGGTCGAGCTTGGTCATGAACGGGAATTTGCTGAGGTCGCTCAGCGTCTTGAGGTCGTCCGGATGAACGCCTTTTTCCAGACACTTGCGGCGGTAGGGCTCGACGTTGTCGTAGGTATGGCGTACCGACCATTTGAGGCGGTCGAGTTGCAGGGCCGAGATTTCGTCGCGGCTGGCGGTCTCGATCGGGTCGAGTTCGCCGGGCAGGGGTTTCTTGGCGGTCATGTTTGTCTCCTCTCTTGGGTGGGGCAGGCTCAGTCGGCCTGTTGCAGTCCGGCGATCACTTCGCCATTGATGCGATAACTCTTGCCGCGGAACAGGGCGACGGTCTTGCCGCCGGCGATGCGCACGGTGATGTCGTAGACGCCGGTGCGGCCGGCGGCGGAACGCTCGACGGCCTCGGCTTCGAGCGTTTCGCCTTCCTTGGCCGGGGCCAGGAAATCGATGTGGCAGGCCGAGGCGACGGTGTTCTTGTTGTAGCTGTTACAGGCGTAGGCGAAGGCCGTGTCGGCCAGGCTGAAGATCATGCCGCCATGGCAGATGTGGTGACCGTTGACCATGTCGCTACGGACATCCATTGTCAGTAGCGAGGCGCCGGGCTGCACGCGGACAATCCTGATGCCCAGCGCCTGGGCGGCGCGGTCGCGCGAATACATGGCTTCGGCGGTGGCGTCGGCCAGGGTTTGCGCTTCGACGGGGGAAAGCTTGTGTTCAGTCATGGATGTTTCTTCCGGCAAAAACGGCGCGCTGGATCAGCGGGGAAATGCGATAGCGGTCTTCACCGTAGCTGGCGCCGAGGTTGGCCAGCACGTCGCGGATGCTTGCGACGCCGACGGCATCGGCCCAGGCCAGCGGCCCCTGCGGATAATTGACGCCGAGGCGCATGGCCGAGTCGGCCGCCGCTTCGGAGCAGACGCCCTGATTGACGGCGTCGGCCGCTTCGTTGGCGAGCATGGCGACGGTACGCATGACGGCGAGACCCGGAATGTCGAGGAAGCGCGAGACGGCAAAGCCGGCAGCCTGGAGCAGGCCGGTGGCTGCTGAGATGGCGGCCGGTTCGCACTGCTCGGCGGCGGCGATGGCGAGGCGGCCGGCCATGCTGTAATCCAGCGCGAGGTCGATGAGCACGGTGTTGGCAATGCCGCTTTCGCTGGCGCGCTGGGTCGCGCTGCGGCCGTCGGTGACGAAGAGCGTGGCACGGCCGATGTCGGCGACGCGGCCATCGCTATCCGGGGCGCGGCTGAAGGACAGACCGCTGTGGTCGAGGCGATCGGCCAGGGCATCGGCTGCAGCCGAATGGCCATAAACCATGATCTTGCCGGCCGGGGTTTGGGCGGCTTCGGTTTGTGCTTCGGGCTTCACGGCACCGTCGCGGTAGTCGTAGAAGCCGCGCCCGGTCTTCTTGCCGTAGAAACCGGCATCGACCAGTTCCTGCTGGATGAGCGAGGGGAGGAAGCGCTGGTCGTTGTAGAAGGCGCGCCAGACTGAATTGGTCACGGCGAAATTGACGTCGTGGCCGATCATGTCCATGAGCTCGAACGGTCCCATGCGGAAACCGCCGGCTTCGCGCATCACGGCGTCGATGGTGGCGTAGTCGGCGGCGCCTTCCTGGGCTAGGCGCAGGGCCTCGGCGTAGTAGGGGCGGGCTACACGATTGACGATGAAGCCGGGCGTCGATTTGGCGTGCACCGGGGTCTTGCCCCAGGCGGCGGCCGTGGCGAACAGCGTGTCGGCGACAGCCTGGTCGGTGGCCAGGCCGGAGACGATCTCGACCAGCGCCATGAGCGGGGCCGGGTTGAAGAAGTGCAGGCCGGCCAGGCGTTCCGGGCGCTTCAAGGCGCTGCCGATGGCGGTGACCGAGATCGACGAGGTGTTGGTGCCGAAAATGCAGTCGGGGGCAACGATGGCTTCGAGGTCGGCGTAGAGCTTCTGCTTGGCGTCGAGGTTTTCGACGATGGCTTCGACGACCAGTGCGCAATCGGCCAGATCGTCGAGTTTTTCGACCGCTTGCAGGCGATCACCGGCGGCTTGGGCGGCTTCCACGGTCAACCGGTTTTTTTCGGCTAATTTGGAAAACTGGGCGCGGATGCCGGCGACGGCGCGTACGGCTGCATCGGGCCGGGCGTCGAGCAGCTTGACGGGATGGCCGGCCGCCGCAGCGATCTGGGCAATGCCGGCGCCCATGGCACCGGTGCCGACCACGGCGATGACGGCCTGTTGGGGTAGGGGTGTGTTGCTCACGCCATCACTCTCCGGTGAAATTCGGCGCACGTTTTTCCATGAAGGCGGCGACGCCTTCCGCGTAGTCCGGGCTCCAGCCCAGCTCGCGCATGAAGCTGCCTTCGAAGGAAAGCTGCTGCTCGAGCGTGTGGCCGGGGGCGGCGTGCATGGCCTGGCGCGTGCGGACCAAAGCTTTGGTCGGAGCGGTCGACAACTGCTTGGCCAGCGTATCGATGCGGGCGGCGAAGTCGGCGTCTTCCGTGCATTCCCAGATCAAACCCCATTCGGCCGCCTTCTCGGCCGGCAGCTTGTCGGCGAGCAGGGCGAGGCCCATGGCGCGGGCCATGCCGACGCGCTGCGGCAGGAACCAGGTGCCGCCGGTGTCGGGAATCAGGCCGATCTTGGAGAAAGCCTGCAGGAAGGAGGCGGACTTGGTGGCGATGACGAGATCGCAGGCCAGTGCAACCGAGGCGCCGGCGCCAGCCGCGATGCCGTTGACGGCGGCGATGGTCGGCACGCGCAGGTTCTGCAAGCGCAGCACGAGCGGCTTGTAGTTGCGTTCGACAACATTGCCGATGTCCGGCATCCGGCCGTCGATTTTCGCCATGTCCGGGTCGGCCAGGTCCTGGCCGGCAGAGAAGGCGCGGCCGGCACCGGTCAGCACCAGGACGCGGATGGAATGGTCGCTCTGGACGCGGTCGAGGGCTGTGCGCAATTCGGCATGCATCTCGCCGGTGAAGCTGTTGAGCTTGTCGGGGCGGTTCAGGGTCAGGCGGGCGATGCCAGCGTCGACGGTGAAGGTGATGGTCTGGAAGTTCATGGTGTTAACTCAGATGTGGTAGCGGCGCTGCACAACGACGAAGCGGTTGGCGACGAAGGCGGCATCGGCGTAGGAGGCGTTGGCGGCGGGATTGCCGCCGGTGCCATGGTAGTCCGAGTAAGCGGCCGACTGATTGACGAAGACGCCACCGGTCAGGTTGATCGAAAGGGCGACCTTGGCGCGCATAGTGGCGGCGGTCATCGCGTCGATAACCTCGGCCTTGGTCGAGTAGATGCCGGCGGTCAGCGCGCCGTGCGTCGTGATGATGCGCTCGGACAGGGCGATGGCCGCTGCCGTGTCGGCGACCTTGACGATGAAGCTGATCGGGCCGAAGCGCTCTTCCATGTAGGCCTTTTCGTTGGCCGCGTCGCAGGCGAGCAGCACGGGCGTACGCACTTCGGCTTTCGGGAATTCCGGGTTATCAAGCTTGGTCGAGGCCAGGATGACCTTGCCCAAGGCGCCGCTGTCGGCTTCGGTGATGCGCTTGAGCGTATCGGCCGACTGCACGGCACCGAGCACGGCCAGGGCGACTTCGGGCTTGGACAGGAAGCCCGAGACGGCGCGGGCGAGATCGGCGCAGACGTCGTCGTAGGACTTGTGGCCGTCTTCGGTTTCGATACCGCCGGCCGGGACGAAGATGGCCTGCGAGGTGGTGCACATCTGGCCAGAGTAGAGCGACAGCGTGAAGGCCAGGTTGCGCAGCATCGGCTTGTAGGCGTCGGTCGAGTCGATGACGATGTTGTTGACGCCAGCCAGTTCGGCATAGACGCGGGCCTGGCGGCAGTTGTCGATGAGCCACTGGCCGAAGACGTTGCCGCCGGTGAAGTCGATGGACTTGACGGCCGGGTGGGTGACCAGTTCTTGCGTCGTGGCGCGCTCGGTGGCGACGCACAGCGTGACCAGGTTGGGGTCGATGCCGTTCTCGGCGAGCACGGTGCGGATGGTGCGCACGGTGATGGCGGCGGGCAGGATGGCGTTGCTGTGCGGCTTGACGATCACGGCGTTGCCGGTAGCCAGCGCGGCAAACAGGCCGGGGTAGGTGTTCCAGGTCGGGAAGGTGCCGCAGCCGACAACGACGCCGACACCATGGCCGACCAGTTCGAAGTGCTTCTTCATGACGAGCGGCGGGTTCTTGCCTTGCGGCTTTTCCCAGGTCGTTTCGCCGGGTACGAAGCTCATTTCGCGGTAAGCGTAGGCGACGGCTTCGAGGCCGCGGTCCTGGGCGTGCGGGGCGCCAGCCTGGAAGGCCATCATCCAGCCCTGGCCGGTGGTCATCATGACCGAGTGGGCGAGCTCGAAGCTCTGCTTGTTGAGGCGATCGAGAATTTCAAGACAGATGCCGGTTCGGCCATCGGCGCCGGCTTTCTGCCAGCCGGTCATCGCCTGCTGGCCGGCGGCGATCAGGGCTTCGTGATCGCAGACGGGATATTGCACATTGAGGTCGATGCCGTAAGGCGACTGTTCACCACCGGTCCACCCGGTCTGGCCAGGCTGCTGCAAATCGAACTGCTTGCCGAGATGAGCATCGAACGCTTGCTTGCCGTCGTCGGCTGCTGTTTCGCCATAAGTCTTGGGGCTCGGCATCTCGTTATAGGCCGACCAGTAACCACGGGTCCGGATGGCGTTGAGGGCGCCGTCGAGGGTGGCGCGGTGCTTTTCCAGTAGTTGCAGGGACATCGGTATCTCCATCGGGTGTTTTTCTCGGGCAGGTGCTCGTCAGGGTGGCACCAATCTGGTTACACGATACGAAGTAAGTTTATAAAAGTCAATTGTCGGTATCGTAAAAATGGACCTGTTTTGACATTCTGAATAATGAAAATAGTTGTGAAAAACAAAAAAACAATAAAAAAATCAACTACTTAAAGTTTTGATTTCCGCGTTTAGTTTTTACGATTCTGAAATGCAAAATTTGTTCCGGAAAAATATTTCATCAAACCGATACAAAAAATGTTGACACATCGAATAACGATGTATCATTATTCATCCATCGCACTTCGGTTCCCCGGATTGCAGATCTACCTGATGATGAAACCCATATAAGGAGTGAGACATGGCTAGTAACAAGGAACGTTTTGCCGACAAGATGGAATTCCCGCCGGAAATCCAGCAGCCCAACATCTATCCGCTGTCCTGGCACAGCAAGACCAAGAAATTGCAGGAAGTCTGGGAAGCCGCCCGTCGTGAAGACTGGGATCCGGAAAAGCTGCCCTGGGATACGCTGGAAGTAGACAGCTACACTTGGGAAGAACGCGAATCCATTGCCTACTGGTGGAGCCTGCTGTCAGTGTTCGACGCTTCCGCACCCCCGGTCTTTGCCGAAGCGCTGATCAAGACCTATGAAGTGCATGAGGAAGATCCGGTTCGCAAGTGCTTCTTCTCGGTCACCCGTGACGAGCAGAACCACGAAATCATGTGCGGCCTGGCTATCACCAAGCTACTCGCCCATCCGGACCCAATCACCTATCAGCCGAAGACCGAACTCGGCAAGCGCCTGCAGAAGAACGTGCAGTGGCTGTACTTCAACGGTGCGCGCTACTGGAACGGCTACAAGCAGGCTGTGCCCAAGTACGACCTGGCCGTGCTGTTCAGCTCCTTCCTGATGGGCGAAATCGCCGCTGCGACCATCTTCAAGCAGATGTTCGACAATTCCCGCGAAGCTGTCTTCAAGGAAGGTTTCAAGAACATCGGTCGCGACGAAGGCCGTCACATGGCGATCTGCATGGCGGTCATGGAGCGCGATTACCCGGGCCTCAAGGAAGAAACCAAGGCCGTCGTTACCAAGCAGATTCGCGCCGGCTACCTGTTCCTGTCGGCCGTGCTGTTCGAGCCACCGATGGAATTCTGGGATCTGCCGGACGACTTCATCGCCAACCAGCGCGAAGCCGAAGAGGTTGCCCGCGGTGCCGGTTTCGGTATCCCGACCTACGAAGCGAAGAAGGAAAACTGGAAGAATGCGATGATCAACCTGAAGGGCGTGCTCGATCGCTACAACATCCCGTTCCCGGCGATTCCGGAAGTCGGCATCACCGGTCAGGAAGTCAGCGACGTCGATCTCGACGACATCATTCCGGTTTTCTGATCGTTCCACGGTCAACCGGAAAAAAGCCGCAAAAATGAAATCGGCCGGCGCTCCGCAAGGGGTGCCGGCCTTGCCGTAACAGAGAGATAACAACAGAGAGGAAGACAAAAATGGCTCGCATCATCATGCAACCCTCCGGCAAGTCGGTCGAATGTGCCTACGGTGACACCGTTCTGATGGCCCTGGAAAAATCCGGCTACGCGCTCCCCAACAACTGCCGTGCCGGCGCCTGTGGCGAATGCAAGGTCAAGGTCACCTCCGGCCAGTTCGATCAGGGCATGGTGCTCGACATGGCGCTCTCCCAGGATGAGCGCAAGCAGGGCTATGGCCTGATGTGCATGGCCAAGCCGATTTCCGAGGAAATCACCATCGAGTGGGGTACCGAGGATGCCAAGCCGAAGCTCTTCCCGCCGCGCGAAGACGCGTTGTTCGTTGTTACCGACAAGAAGCAGATCGCCGCCCGCGTCGTCGAGCTGCGCCTGCGTCCGGTCGGCCAGCCGATCCGCTACTGGCCGGGCCAGTACGTGACCATCGGCAACCCGCGCGCCGACATTCCGGCCCGCGCCTATTCCATTTCCAACGCGCCTCGCCCCGATGGCGAGCTGGTTCTCCAGATCGCCCGCGCCGACGGCGGCGTGACCAGCAACTGGGTGCATGACCAATTGAACGTCGGCGAGAGCGTCAAGATTTCCGGCGCCTACGGCACCTTCATCGGTGATCCGTCGGTCGATACGCCGGTGCTCTGCATCGCCGCCGGTACCGGCCTGGCGCCCGTGCTCGCGCTGGCTGAAGCCGCCTTGCGTCGCGGCTTCAAGAAGCCGGTGACCATGCTCTTTTCGGCGCGCACCAAGGAAGACGTCTACAGCCAGGGCATGATGGCCTGGTGGCGGACCAAGCACCGCAATTTCGACTACAAGGTCACGCTGACCCGCGAGACGGCCGACGGCTACCTCTCCGGTCGCGTCGACGTCGTCCTCCCGCAACTGTTCAAGGACTTGTCGAAGCACACCATTTTCATCGCCGGCAGCCCGGAATTCGTCGATGCCAGCGTCGCCGCCGTCAAGGCGCAGGGCGCCCAGGATGGCCTGATTCACACGGAAGGCTTCTTCGCCCAGCAGCAGCCGGTGACGGCCGATGCCGATCATCTGCTGGCATTTTGATTTTGGCCTTTTTTTCCGGTTGACCGTAAAAGTGCGATACACGCACGCATAACTAGAACGGAGACGACATGAACACGACTCGACAGCGGAAAGGGGGCGCGTGATGCTTGCCCAGTTCCTGCAATTCCTGTTTTCCGGGGTGACGGTCGGCGCGACCTACGCGCTGGCTGCCCTCGGCTTCACGCTGATCTACAACGCCAGCAACGTCATCAACTTCGCCCAGGGTGAATTCATCATGCTCGGCGGCATGCTGGCCGTGTATTTCACCCAGGCCGGCCTGCCGCTACCGGTGGCGCTGCTGCTCGCCATCCTGATCCCGGCCATCGTCGGCATCCTTGTCGAGAAGCTGGCCATCGAACCGGTCAAGGGCGCCGAAACGGTGACGCTGATCATCATCACCATCGGCGCCTCGCTCGTCATTCGCGGCCTGATCCAGGTCTGGCTCGGCAAGAACACCTTCAGCCTGCCGGCCTTCTCGGGCGACGAACCGATCCAGATCCTCGGCGCCACGCTGCTGCCGCAAAGCCTCTGGGTGCTCGGCGTCACGGCGCTCGTCGTCATCGCGCTCTGGTATTTCTTCAACCGCACGCTGCAGGGCAAGGCCATGCTCGCCACCTCGTACAACCGCGTTGCGGCCGAACTGGTCGGCATCAACACGAGCTGGGTGCTGTTCATGAGCTTCGCCATGTCGGCCGCCCTCGGCGCGCTCGGCGGCATCCTGGTCACACCGATCACGCTGACCTCCTATGATGTCGGCATCATGCTCGGCCTCAAGGGCTTCGTCGCCGCTGTCGTTGGCGGCCTGGGCAATGGCCTCGGCGCCGTGCTCGGCGGTCTGCTCGTCGGTATTCTCGAGGCCATGGGCGCCGGCTACATCTCGTCGAGCTACAAGGACGCGATTCCCTTCGTGCTCATCCTGCTCATCCTCTTCTTCATGCCGCGCGGCCTGTTTGGCGGCAAATCGACGGACCGGGTGTAAGCATGAAAAAGAACGTTTATCTCGGCCTGTATATCGTCGTGGCCATCCTGCTGGTGCTGCCATTTGTGGTCCCCAACAGCTTCTACCTTGACCTCGTCATCCGCATGGCGATCAATGCCGTCATCGTCCTCGGCCTCAATTTGCTGATCGGCTTTGCCGGCCAGATCAGTCTCGGCCACGCCGGCTTCCTCGGCATCGGTGCCTACGCCTCGGCGGTCCTGCCGACGCATTTTGGCTGGCACCCGGTGGTCGCCATGGGGGCTGGGGCACTGGTCACCGCTGTCCTCGCCGGCCTCGTCGCCCGCCCGATCTTCAAGCTGAAAGGCCATTACCTGGCCATGGCGACGCTGGGACTCGGCATCATCCTCAACATCGCCATCCGCAACGAAGCGCAATGGACCGGTGGCCCCGATGGCATGCCGGTGCCGACCATGGGCCTGTTCGGCTTCGAACTGGCCAGCGACAAGCAATGGTACTGGGTCGTCGCGCTGCTGCTTTCGGTCAGCGTCTGGGCCTCGCTCAACCTGATCGACTCGCCCTTCGGTCGCGCTCTGCGTGCGCTGCATGGCTCGGAAGTCGCCTCGCAGGTCGTCGGCGTCGACGTCGTCCGCTACAAGGTCGCCATCTTCGTCATGTCGGCCGTCTTCGCCAGCCTCATGGGCAGCGTCACGGCGCACTACGTCGGTTTCGTGACGCCCAATCTGGCCGACTTCTTCCACTCCATCGAACTCGTCACCATGGTCGTCATCGGCGGCATGGCCTCGGTCTATGGTTCGCTGGTCGGCGCGGTATTGCTCACCGCTTTGCCGCAGGCCCTGGCGACCTTCGAAGGCTGGGAAACCGTCGCCTTCGGCAGCATCCTGATGCTGTGCATGATCTTCATGCCTAAAGGCTTGGTGCCGACGCTGGCTGCCAAGTTCGGAAAGGGAGACTGAGATGAGCATGCTCGAAGTCAAAGACCTCTCCATCCACTTCGGCGGCGTCAAGGCCGTCCAGAATGTCAGCTTCAACATCGATGCCGGCATCGTCTATGCCGTGATCGGCCCGAACGGCGCCGGCAAGACTACGCTGTTTAACCTGATCACCGGTGTCTACAAGCCCACGAGCGGTGAAATCAAGCTCGACGGCGAATCCATCGGCGGCAAGTCGCCGAATGAACTGGCCACGCGCGGCGTCGCCCGGACGTTCCAGAACCTGCAGATCTGCATGAATATGAGCGCCATAGAAAACGTCATGGTCGGCGCCCACCTGCGGCTGGATCGCAACCTGATCAAGGCGGCACTGCGCTTGCCGACGCTCAAGAAGCGCGACGCCGAAGCCCGCGCCGAGGCGGCCGAACTCATGCGCTTCGTCGGCCTCGATGCCTTCGTCGATGCGCGGGCTGATGCCATGCCTTACGGTGCGCTCAAGCGTCTGGAAATTGCCCGGGCGCTCGCCATGAAGCCGCGCCTGATCTTCCTCGACGAACCGGCCGCCGGCCTCAATCCCAAGGAAACCATCGACGTCGACCACCTGGTCCGCAAGATCGCCGACTCCGGCGTCACCGTGGTGCTCGTCGAGCACGACATGAAGATGGTCATGAATCTCTCGGACCGCATCCTGGTGCTCGATTACGGCAAGAAGCTGGCCGAAGGCACGGGTGAAGAAGTCCGCCGGAATCCCGACGTGATCGCGGCTTATCTGGGCGCTCACGCGTAAGGAAGGAATAACCATGGAAGCACTACGCGTTATCAGCGAAGACCACCGTAATCTGTGGCGCATCGCGGCGACGATCGACATCGTCGCCGATGAAATGGAGTCCGGCAGCAAGGTCGATCCGGCCTTTTTTACGTCCATTTTCGATTACATCGAGCACTTCATGGATGCCTGCCACCACGCCAAGGAAGACGACTACCTCTTCCCGGCGCTGCGCGCCCGCAGCGAGGAAGCGGGGGCGATCCTCGACCGCCTGCAGGCCGAACACCGCAACGGCCCGGAAATCCTCAAGTCGCTGCGGCAGCAACTGGCCGAGACGGCCGCCGGCAAACTGGACAATGCCGAGTTCGCCGCGGCGCTGCGCACCTACACGCAGAGCCTCAAAAGCCACATCCGCACCGAAGAAAAAGACGCCATGCCGCTGGCCCGCGAGGTCCTGACGGCGGACGACTGGGCCGACATCGACCGCGCCTTCCTCGACAGCGACGACCCGATGTTCGGCGAGAAGGCCAATGCCGAATTCCGCGAACTGTTCCACCGCGTTGCCAGCCTGGCCCCGGAGTCCATCGGCCTCGGCGCCCAGAGTGCCGGCGAGCTACAGCCCGGCGCAGCCAAGGGCGTCGGTGAAGTCCTGCTTTCGGTATCCGGTCTGGAAAGCTGCTACGGGCGGATCAAGGCTTTGAAAGGCATCGATTTCGAAGTCCGCCGCGGCGAAACCGTCGCGCTCGTCGGTGCCAACGGTGCCGGCAAAACGACACTCCTGCGCACGCTCTCAGGCGTCCAGCCGATGAGCGCCGGCCATATCCGCTTTGCCGGTGAAGACATCAGCAAGCTGCGTTCCGACATGCGCATGCGCAACGGCATCTGCCAGAGCCCGGAAGGTCGTCAGGTCTTCGGCCCGCTGTCCATCGAAGACAACCTGCGCCTCGGTGCCTACACCCAGCCGAAGGGGCAAGTGGCCGAGGACATGGAAAAAGTCTTCTCGATGTTTCCGATTCTCAAGGAAAAGCGCAACCTGCCAGCCGGTACTCTGTCCGGTGGCCAGCAGCAGATGCTGGCCATCGGCCGGGCGCTGATGGGTCGGCCGAAGTTGCTGCTGCTCGACGAACCGTCGATGGGCCTCGCACCATTGCTAGTGCAGGAGGTCTTCAACGTTGTCCGGACCCTCAAGGCCCAAGGCATGACCATCATCCTTGCCGAACAAAACGCCTTTGCCGCACTGGCCATCGCTGATCGCGGCTATGTTCTGGAAACCGGCAACATCACGCTGAGCGGTACCGGTCAGGAGCTGATCAGCAACGAACAGGTCAGGGCGGCTTATCTGGGAATGTAGTTCGCCGAACCAAGGTCGATGGTTGCCATATTTGTTGTTGATTTTGTTGGTTTTTGAGTATCGCTTGCGGCGGATACTTCTGGAATATTTTGCAGAATGGTGTAGAGTTAGTTCAGGAATTATCGTTGTGAGGTGAAGAAATGGATATTCAATCAGTGACTTCCAGCATCAATGCGTATGCCAATACCGGTGCCCAGGGCACTCAGGCTACTCAGGCCCAGCAGGCGCAACAGGTTGAGAAACGCGAGCCGCGTCCGGAAGAGCGGGTTGAGCGTACTGAGGAGCCGCCGCGTCCGGTCAAGAATGCTCAGGGACAGGTGACTGGTACCTTGGTTAACGCAACGGCCTAGGAACTGGCGGATTCGTACAGGCGATTGGTGACGAAATGGCAGTATCGTCGGCATCAGGCGCTCAAGCGGCCAGTAGTGGGCTTTGGGCGCAACTCCAGCTGCAGCAGGCACGGCGAAATGCTGATCAGGCTGAGCAACAGGCTGCGGCCTTGCAGTCTCAGGCTCGCTCGGCGCAAAGCGTTGCCGACCGTGCGCAGGAGAACGCCCGTTCCTTGCAGGTCCAGTCGCGACAGGCTCAGGGCGATGCCAGCCAGGCAAGACAGAATCTGGCGTCGCTGGACTCGGTTGGCAAAATACAGAGCCAGCTGGGTGAATTGAAAACACAAATCAGCAAGGTGCTTCAGTCGGAGCCGTTGGCCGTCAGCGCAACAACTACGACAGCCGCAGTTCCTGTCGTCAATACCTCCGGTCAGCAGACGGGTACGCTGGTTAATGTGACGGCCTGACAGGGATTTGTTCTGATGGGTCGCAATCAGGCGCTTCGGCGCCTGTTTTTTTGCCGGCCGATTGCTGCCAGCTTTGGTATCGTTGTGCCCTTAGCATATTTATTGATAAACAAGGAATCTGACTCGTGCTTGAAAATCATTGGTGCGCCTCCGTGGATGCGACCATTCAACTGCGCACCGGCTGCAATCCGCTCGAAAAACACGGGCCGCAGGCAGTGCTCGTCCACGCCGATGCGTGGGCGCCGATGGATGCGGTGGCCGATCCGCACGATATTCGTCAGGTGGTCGATTACGAAGTGATCTTTCTGGCCATCCGCAAGCTGGAAGCCAATGCCCATTGCGAATGTCTGGAGTCGAGCATCCTGGAGGTCATGGATGCGATTTTTGGCATGGCCATCGTCTCTTCGGCTTATGTTTCGATGCACAAGCCGCATGTCTATAACGGGCAGGGAACGCCCGCTATTTCGCTTTCGCTGACGCGCGATCAGTGGGCCAAGAGCAAACGGTGATCTCGGCCATCGGCGCGGTTGCCAGCAACGGCATGATTGGCCTCGCTGGCTGGTTGCCCTGGGATATTCCCGAGGAGTTGGCCTACTTCGAAAAAATGGTGGAAGGTGCCGCGCTGGTGATCGGTCGCCTGACTTACGAGTCGATGGATGTGGTGCCAGTCGATTCTTTCATTGTCAGCCGCCAGCCCGATCTGGCCTTGCGCCCGGGTTGCACGCGCGTGGCTTCGGTGGAGGAGGGCTTGCAATCTGCGCTGGCGACGGGCAAGCCTGTTTTCGTGATTGGTGGTTCATCGGTCTATGCGGCGGCCTGGCCTTACTGTGATCGCTTCTATTTGACCCGAATAGAGCAGGCTTATTCCGGCGATGCCTTGTTTCCGGCTGAAATTCCTGTCGACGACTGGCCTGTTCATGACGAGTCGGTTTCAGTGTTTGTCGACCGGCGGAGTGGCCAGGATGTGACTTGCCGCTTCCTGCAGTACCGGCAGCCAAGCCCGCGCCCGCTGCCAAAGATGGATTGCATTTCCAAAACCACATGATCAGAATGACTATTCGAAAGACTGGCTGAGCCGCTACGCGATATGGAAACAATATCCGGACAGAATGCCCGTCGTGGGAATCACCTGTGGATCGCCCTGATTTCTCTGGCGATCGGCGGGTTTATTCTGCTTGGTTACGTGTTGTGGTCTGCGTATCAGGAGGTTTGGGCCGAAGCACGGTCGGTGGCAAGCACGCAGTCCGAGTTGCTGGAAGCGCGGTTTGATGCTGCCTTGCGGCGAATCGATGTAACGCTGGGCGAGTTGGTGGAGCGTGTTCCGCAAGACGCGCTCAATGTAGAAGCCGCTCCTCGTTTTCGCACAGAAGTCGAGAGCGATCTTGAGCATTTTCAGCGGGCTTTTCCCGAAGTCGCCGGTTTTCGAGTGATCGATTCCGATGGAAATGTGCTTTACCTTTCGGGCGGAGGGGAATACGTCAATCTGGCTGATCGCTCGTATTTCGCCATGTCCAAAAAAGGAAGCGGGCACGCGATTCTGTTTTCCGATGTGGTCAAGTCGCGGATTACCGGCCGCGAGACTTTTGTTGCGGCCAGGGCCATTCGTTCGGTCGACGGTCGTTTCCTCGGTTTGATCAGTGCCGCGATAGAAGTTGATCATTTCGAGCAATTGTTCAATGAGTCCCGTCTCGGCGCTTCCGGGGCTGTGGCAATCCGCCGTAGCGATACCCATGCCCTGGTCTTTCGGGAGCCGTCGGTGCCTGGCGAGATCAACCGCTCACTCGATCCGTCCCACCCCGTCTATCAGTTGATCGCATCCGGGAAGCGTCACGGCGTGCTGGAGTTTGTTGCCCAGTCTGATCGTGTGAAACGGGTGTACGGCTACCGGATGCTTGAGCACTATCCGTTTTATGTGCTGGCCGGGGTATCCGAGTCGGATGTGATGGCCTCCTTGCGTCAGCGGACTTTCATCGTCGGTGTTTTTGGCGCGGCATTGCTTGGTTGCCTGTTTGTCGTGCTCCATGAATTGTTTCGCGCCCGGCAGCGGGAGTTGGTGGCGGCGATCAATTTGCGCCGCGATGGCGAGCGCCTGAGCGCAGCCCAGCGCATTGCCCGCTTGGGGAGCTGGGAAATTGACCTGGCGAGCATGCGGGTAACGTGTTCCGATGAGTTGTACCGGATTTTCGAGATCCCCTGGGTCGAAGGCGGGGCGCATTACGACGAGTTTCTCGCGCAGATCCATCCGGAAGATCGCTCATTCGTCGATAAGACGCTCAAGGATTCGATCGAGCAGCACCAGTCGGCCAATCTGAAACATCGTCTGGAGTTGCCGGACGGGCGGATCAAATATGTCCTGGAGGTCTGCGAGACTGAGTACGGCAAGGATGGCGTGCCTTTGCGGGTCATCGGCACCTCGCAGGATGTCAGTCTTCAGCACGAGACCGAGGCGCAAATGCAGTTGCTGGCCAGTGCGGTGCAGCATAGCGGCGAGGCCATCCTGATTACCGATGTTCACAACAACATCATCACGGTCAATCCGGCATTTACGCGCCTGACCGGTTATTCCGCCGAGGATGCGGCCGGGCGCAATCCGCGTTTTCTGTCGGCCGGGCGGACGACACCCGAAGAGTATGCCCGGATGTGGCAGGAGATTACGGAACGGGGGTTCTGGCAGGGCGAAATCTGGGATCGACGCAAGGATGGGGGTATTTATCCGAAGTGGATTTCCATATCGGTCATTCGCGATGAAGACGGGAATATCCTTTATCACATCGCGCACTTCACCGATGTCTCGACCGAGCGGGCGACCGAAGAGCGCCTGCATCACATTGCTCACCATGACGTCCTGACCGGCCTGCTCAACCGCCTGAGTCTCAAGGGGCGCATGGATCAGGCCTTGGCTACGGCGCGGCGCGATGGTTCGCGGGTGGCGGTGATGTTTATCGACCTCGATCGCTTCAAGGTGATCAACGATACGCTTGGGCATCATATCGGTGACGAGCTGCTTATCGAGGTGGCAAGGCGGTTGCGTGACAGCGTGCGTGACAGCGACGTGGTGGCGCGCCTGGGCGGTGACGAGTTCGTGATCATGCTGTCTGGTGTCGACCACACCAGTTCGGTGGCGCTAGTCGCCGAAAAACTGGTCGCCAGCGTTGGCGTTTCCTGTCAGATCGGCGGCTTCGATCTCTATACCTCGCCCAGCATCGGCATCGCCATTTTTCCGACCGACGGGCTCGATGGCGAGACCCTGATGAAAAATGCCGATGCCGCCATGTATCACGCCAAGGCGGCCGGTCGAAACAACTTCCAGTTTTTCGATGCCAAGATGAACGACGTCGCACTGGACCGGCTGAAAACCGAGCACGCCCTGCGTCAGGCTCTTTCCCGCGACGAATTTCGCCTGCATTTCCAGCCCATCGTCAATATGGCCAGTGGCAAGGTGGCGGGCGTCGAAGCGCTGGTGCGCTGGCAGCATCCCGAGAAAGGGCTGCTCGCGCCGGGCAGTTTTATCAGCATTGCCGAGGAGACCGGATTGATCCAGCCACTCGGCGAATGGGTCTTGTGGGCTGCATGCCGGCAATTGGCCGAGTTCTACGCGGCGGGGCTCTCCGGCATCAAGATGGGCATCAATATTTCGGCTATCCAGATGCGCAACGGCAACCTTCCTGTGCTGGCCCGGGGCATCATTGAAGCCTACAACCTCAATCCGGCCGACCTCATTTTTGAAATCACGGAGTCGGTGGCGATGGAACAGCCGATGGAAACAGTGCGTGTCCTCGATATCCTGCACAACATGGGCATCGTTGTCGCCATCGACGACTTTGGGACCGGCTATTCGTCGCTCGGCTACCTGCGCATGTTCCCGCTCAAGCACCTCAAGCTGGATCGTTCATTTGTCGAGGAAATCGACGAGGATACCGATGGCTCGGTGATCTGCGATGCGACTATCGGACTGGCCCACAACCTCGGCCTAAAAGTGGTGGCCGAGGGCGTCGAAACGGTCGAGCAGCTCGAATACCTGCGCAGCCGTGGCTGCGATCTGGTGCAGGGTTATCTGTTCAGCCGCCCGGTATCGGCCGCTGAGG
Organism: Azonexaceae bacterium; assembly: GCA_013335535.1. Classification (GTDB taxonomy): domain Bacteria; phylum Pseudomonadota; class Gammaproteobacteria; order Burkholderiales; family Rhodocyclaceae; genus Azonexus. The sequence goes on along the minus strand of JAAXVL010000008.1, from coordinate 129,068 downwards.
TGATTGCCTTCATTCAGCAACACAATTCCTGAGGGAACGGCTGATTTCTCATTCCCGCGCGGGCAGGAATCCAGAAATATCATGGTGCTGAACCTCCGTTAGTGCGGAGATGACTGATTTCAAAAAGGGCTTGCATTGGCCCAGCCTTGTTATTATGATTAAAACGAACGTATGAATCATAATAACAAGGAGGCTCCCCATGGAAAACCGTACTATCGATACCCGCGAAAGAATTCTCGATGCCGGCGAGCGCCTGTTCATGGCGCACGGTTACGAGGGCACCTCGATGCGCCAGATCACTGGCGAGGCTGGCGTCAATCTCGCGGCAGTGAATTATCACTTCGGCTCGAAAGAGTCGCTGATGCAGGAAGTCTTCCGTCGCCGCCTGGACTGGCTCAACGAGGAGCGCATGCGGGTGCTCCACGAGATGGAGGCGGAAGCGGCGGGCAAATCGCTGAAACCGTCGCAGATCGTCGATGGCTTTTTCGGCACGCTGCTGCGCATGGCGGGCGATGAGAATCGTGGCGGCATGACCTTTCTGCGCCTGCTGGGGCGGACGCTGACCGAGCCATCCGAATTCATCCGCGCCTTCCTGGCACATGAGTACCAGGCGGTGATGGACCGCTACAAGGAGGCGCTGTTCAAGGCGTTGCCCGAGGTGCCCAAGGCCGAAATCGTCTGGCGTTTCCACTTCATGCTCGGCGCCACGTCCTACGCCATTGCCGGTACCGATGCGCTGCGTCTGGTCACCGACTGGCAGATCGAGGACGAGGATTCGACTGACCGGCTGGATCGTCTGGTGCCGCGCCTGATGTCCTTCCTGCTCGGCGGCCTGCGCGCACCATTGCCGCAATTCTAGGTTGCCGCGGTCAACCGGAAATAAAGACCAAAACTAAAAAGACATAAAAGGAGACAACAGCATGTTCAATAACCTCATCCCTCTGCTCGGGTCAGTCGCCCTGGTGGCTTTGGCCGGGCTGATCCTGATTCGGCCATTACGCCGAAGCATCATCACCCGGCCCATTTTTTCCACCTACCGCAAGGTGCTGCCGCAGATGTCGGACACCGAGCGCGACGCGCTCGAAGCCGGCAGCGTCTGGTGGGAAGGCGAGCTGTTTCGCGGCCAGCCTGATTGGCAAAAGCTGCATGCCTACCCGCAGCCCAAGCTGACGCCAGCCGAGCAGTCCTTCCTTGACAACGAGTGCGAGGAAGCCTGTCGTCTGGTCGATGACTGGAAAGTGACGCACGAACTCTACGATCTGCCGACCGAAGCCTGGCGCTACATCAAGGACAAGGGCTTCCTCGGGATGATCATTCCGAAGAAGTACGGCGGTTTGGAGTTCTCGGCCTACGCCCATTCGCAGGTGGTGACCAAGCTGTCGACGCGCTCCAGCGCGCTGTCGGTCTCGGTCATGGTGCCCAATTCGCTCGGCCCGGCCGAGCTGCTGCTGCACTACGGTACGGACGAACAGAAAAATCATTATCTGCCGCGCCTGGCCAAGGGCATCGAAGTGCCGGCCTTTGCGCTGACCAGTCCGTGGGCTGGTTCCGACGCGGCGTCGATTCCCGACAGCGGCGTCGTCTGCAAGGGCATCTACCAGGGCAAGGAAGTGCTCGGCATGCGCGTGAGCTGGGACAAGCGCTACATCACGCTGGCCCCGGTGTGCACGGTGTTCGGCCTGGCTTTCCACCTCTACGACCCGGACGGCCTGCTCGGCGACAAGAAGCATATCGGCATCACCTGTGCGCTGGTCCCCTACGACCATCCGGGCGTCGATACCGGCCGCCGCCACTTCCCGCTCAACGCCATGTTCATGAACGGGCCGACGCGCGGCAAGGACGTTTTCATGCCGCTCGATTTCATCATCGGTGGCCCGGAAAAGGCCGGTCATGGCTGGCGCATGCTCATGGAGTGTCTGGCTGCCGGACGTTCCATTTCTCTGCCGTCGTCCAACACCGGCATGGCGCAAATGACGGCGCGTGCCGTCGGCGGCTATGCCCGCGTGCGCAGCCAGTTCAAGATGGCCGTCGGCAAGTTCGAGGGCGTCGAGGAAGCGCTGACCCGCATCGGTGCCTACACCTACATGATGGACGCCGTGCGCAAAATGACGGCTGGCGCCGTCGATCTCGGCGAGAAGCCGTCGGTGGTTTCGGCCATCGCCAAGTACCACGTCACCGAACGCGCCCGTCAGGTGGTCAATGACGGGATGGATGTCATTGGCGGCAAGGGCATCTGCCTTGGCCCGTCGAATTTCATGGGCCGCGCCTACCAGCAGGTGCCGATCGGTATCACGGTCGAAGGCGCCAACATCTTGACGCGCTCGCTGATCATCTTCGGCCAGGGTGCCATTCGCTGCCATCCATATTTGCTGCCGGAAATGCAGGCGGCGCAGAACCCGGATCAGAAACAGGGTCTGGTCGATTTCGACAAGGCGCTGTTCGGCCACATCGGCTTCACCATCAAAAACGGTTTCCGCGCCCTGTGGCTGGGCATGACCGGCTCGCACTTCGCTGCGGTCAACGTCGATACTGCACCGGAAATGAAGCGCTACTACCAGCAACTGACCCGTTTCTCTGCGGCCTTTGCCTTCATGGCTGACATTTCGTTGCTCGTCCTCGGTGGCAGTGTCAAACGGCGCGAAAAGCTGTCGGCGCGGCTCGGCGACATCCTTGCCCAGATGTACCTGATTTCCTGCACCCTCAAGCGCTACGAGGAAGAGGGGCGCAAGGCTGAAGACGCACCGCTCGCTCACTGGGCGATATGGGACGCGATGTACAAGGCGCAGCAGGCCTTCGACGGCGTGATTGCGAACTTCCCGGTGCGCTTCATCGCCAGCTTCCTGCACCGCTCGATTTTCCCGTGGGGCCATCCGTATGTCGTGCCATCCGACGAGGTCGGCCATCAGGTTGCCAAGGCGCTCATCGCGCCGTCCGCCACCCGCGACCGGCTGACTGCGGAATGTTATCTGCCGCTGGTCGAGAGCGAGCCGGTCGGTGCCATCGAACTGGCCTTGAACGCGACGCTGCTCGCCGAGCCCATTGAAGCCAAAATCCGCGAAGCCGAAAAGGCCGGTCGTTTCGACAACAACCCGCTGGCCAACGTGCGCGACATCGCGGTCGCCGCCTTCGAGGCCGGGGTCATTTCGGCGGCCGAGTACGAGCTCATGAAGCAGCGCAACCACCTGCGCGACATCGTCGTGCATGTCGATGATTTCCCCTTCGATTACGGCGTGGCGACGGCGAACAAGCCGGCCGAATGCCGGATGGCGGCGTGAGCATGAGCAAGACGATTTACGTGGTGGACGGCGCCCGCTCGCCATTTTTGAAAGCCCAGAAAGGGCCGGGCGTCTTCGCTGCCTCCGACCTCGCCACTCAGGCCGGGCGGGCTTTGCTGCTGCGCCAGCCCTTCGCGCCGAGCGATCTCGACGAGGTCATCCTCGGCTGCGCCGCGCCCTCGCCGGATGAAACCAACATCGGCCGCATGGTCGCCCTGCGCCTCGGCTGCGGCAAGAAGGTGCCGGGGTGGACGGTCATGCGCAACTGCGCTTCCGGCATGCAGGCCATCGATTCGGCCATCGCCAACATCCAGTGCGGGCGTTCTGAACTGGTGCTGGCCGGCGGCGTCGATGCGCTGTCACGGGCGCCGTTGCTCTATTCCGATGCGATGGTGCGCTGGTTCGCCGGCATGATGAGCCTGCGCACGGTCAACCAGAAAATCGGCCATTTTTTGAAATTGCCCGCAGCGGAATTGCTCAAGCCGGTCATCGGCCTCATGAAAGGCCTGACCGATCCCGTCGTCGGCCTGCTCATGGGCCAGACGGCTGAAAACCTGGCCTGGAAATTCGGCATCAACCGCCAGCAGATGGACGAGTTCGCCGTCAAAAGTCATTTGAAAGCGATGTCGGCGCGGGCCGCCGGCTATTACGGCGAGATCGTTCCGGTGGTTGATGGGCAGGGCAAGGTTTACGCCGAAGACGACGGCGTGCGGGCCGATGCCAGCATGGCCGGCATGGCCAAGCTCAAGCCTTTCTTCGACAAGAAATACGGCAACATCACGGCCGCCAACAGCTCGCAGATCACTGACGGCGCTGCCTGGGTGATTCTGGCTTCGGAAGAAGCCGTGCAGAAATGGGGCCTCAAGCCCATCGGCAAGATCGTCGACAGCGAATGGGCCGGCCTCGACCCGGCGCAGATGGGCCTCGGCCCGGTGCATGCCACGACGCCGATCCTGCAGCGCCATGGCCTGGGACTCAACGACGTCGATTACTGGGAGCTAAACGAAGCCTTCGCCGCGCAGGTGCTCGGCTGTCAGGCCGCGTGGAAATCGGAGGAGTACTGCCGCGAGCAGCTCGATCTGCCCGGAGCCCTCGGCTCCATTGACGACGAGAAACTCAACGTGGATGGCGGCGCCATCGCCATCGGCCACCCGGTCGGCGCTTCTGGGGCGCGCATCGTGCTGCATCTGCTCAACGTCTTGCGCCGGAACAACGCGAAACGCGGGATCGCCACGATTTGCATCGGTGGTGGTCTGGGCGGGGCGATGCTGGTGGAGGCGCTATGAACACCGATTTTAATTTTGGGCGTTTTTTCCGGTTGACCGTGGAGACGCGGGGGATCGGCGCATGAAACACTGGCAACTGATCAAGGAAGAAACGGGCATCGTCGTCGCTGTCATCGACAAGGTCGGCGAATCCGCTAACTCCTTGTCCGCTGAAGTCATGGCCGAGTTCGGCGAGATCCTCGACCAGCTCGACAAACAGCCGCCCAAGGGCCTCATTGTCCGTTCCGGCAAGGAAGCCGGCTTCATCGCCGGCGCCGACATCGAGGAGTTCTCGCAACTCGATTCTGCAGACAAGAGCAGGGCGCTGGTGACGCGTGGCTGGAACCTGTTCAACCGGCTGGCCGCCGTGCCTTACCCGACGCTGGCGCTGGTCCGTGGCCATTGCCTGGGTGGCGGTCTGGAACTGGCGCTGGCTTGCCGCTATCTGCTGGCCGTCGACGAATCCGGCACCAAGATGGGTCTGCCCGAAGTCATGCTCGGCATCTTCCCCGGCTGGGGTGGCATGCTGCGGCTACCCAAGCGCGTCGGTCCGGCCGCCGCGCTCGACATGATGCTGACCGGCAAGACCATCGACGCCAAGCGCGCCAAAAAGATGGGCCTGGCCGACGATTGCGTGCCGCCGCGTGTCATGGAGATGGCCGCCCGCCAACTGTTGCTCTCCGGTCAGCCGCGCCGGCTGCTGCCCTTCATGCAACGCCTGCTCAATGGCCCGCTCAAATCGGTTGTCGCCAACGGCGCCCGCAAACAGGTAGCCCAAAAGGCGCGGCCGGAACACTACCCGGCGCCCTACGCCATCATTGATTTGTGGGAAAAGCACGACGGTAACGCGCTGGCCGCGCCGGAAGTCATCGACCGCATCATCACCTCGCCGACGGCACGCAATCTGGTTCGCGTCTATCACCTGCAGGAGCGGCTCAAGGGCTTCGGCAAGGCATCCGACTTCAAGGCCAAACGTGTTCATGTCGTCGGTGCCGGTGTGATGGGGGGCGACATCGCCGCCTGGTGCGCCCTGCGCGGCATGACGGTGACCCTGCAGGACCAAACGTTGGAGCGGATCGCGCCGGCCCTCAAGCGCGCCCATGCCCTGTTCAGCAAACGCCTGCGCGAGCCGCTCAAGGTTCGCGATGCCTTCGACCGCCTGATACCCGATCCGAACGGCGACGGTGTGGCGCACGCCGACGTGGTCATCGAAGCCATCTTCGAAAACGTCGAGGCCAAGCACGCGCTGTTCAAGTCGCTCGAACCGCGAATGAAACCGGGCGCCGTACTCGCCACCAACACCTCCAGCCTCAAGCTCGAAGATCTGCGCACGGTGCTGCAACAACCGCAGCGCCTGGTCGGCATCCACTTCTTCAACCCGGTTGCGATGATGCCGCTGGTCGAAGTCGTCGAGGCCGATCGGGCTGATCCGGCCGCCGTGCAGGCCGCCTGCGCCTTCGTCAAACAGATCGACAAGCTGCCGCTGCCGGTCAAAAGCGCGCCGGGATTTCTGGTCAATGCCGTGCTGGCGCCCTACATGCTGGCTGCCATGCGCGCGGTCGACGAGGGTGTTTCCCCGGAAACCGTCGACGAAGCCATGCTCGCCTTCGGCATGCCGATGGGGCCGATCGAACTGATCGACACCGTCGGTCTCGACATCGCCATGGCGGCCGGCAAGCAACTGGCCGGTGGCGCCGATGCGCCGCGTTGCCTGATCGAACGGGTCGAGAAAAATCAGCTCGGCAAGAAGAGCGGGCAGGGCTTTTACGACTGGTCGTCGGGCAAGCCCGCCAAGGCCGCCGCCGGTGGTGTGCCGGCCGGTCTCGCTGAACGGCTGGTCACACCGCTGATCGAGCGTGCCTCAAGGCTTGTCGCCGACAGCGTTGTCGCCGACCGGGAACTGGCCGATGCCGGTGTGATATTCGGGACCGGATTCGCCCCCTTTACCGGTGGGCCACTGAACTATTTGAACGATGCACAAAAATAGTGTTGTTTATTTCCAACGTTCGTTTGAAAAGTTGCAATTCAAACGGCGTTTGATCTCGATGTTTGAGATTTAATCGCAGCAGAAGCACAGGGAGAACCCCTCCCAATATATATAAAACAGGAGACGAATCAATGAGTAAAACCAATCTACGCCTCATCCCGGCGCTCATCGCCATCGCTTTTTCCGGCAGCGCGGCGGCAGCTGGGTTTCAGTTGCTGGAGCAGAATGCCAGCGGACTGGGTAATGCCTACGCCGGTTCGGCGGCTGTAGCCGAAAACGCCAGCACAATCTTCTACAACCCGGCTGGCATGACGCAGTTGAAGGATGTCGAAGTATCCACGGGCGTGTCGCTGGTCAGCGCCAGTTACAAGTTCAATAACAATGGTTCTTCTACCGGTACCACATTGGTCGGTAACGCCGACGGTGGTACCGATGGCTACATTCCGAATGCCTATCTTTCCTGGCGGGTAGCCAAGGACATCTCCATCGGCCTCGGTATTGGTGCGCCGTTTGGCCTGATGACGGACTACGCCAATCCCTGGACTGGCGCGGCGCAGTCGCTGAAGTTCCAGATCAAGACGATCAATGTAAACCCTTCTGTTGCCTGGCGTGCCAATGACTGGCTGTCGATCGGCGGTGGCGTGAGCTACCAGACGATTGATGCGGAATATGTGCGGGTGGTTGGTACCGGAGCGCCTTATTCAGGTGCGACTGCGACTCTGAAACTCAATGACTCCGCTTGGGGCTGGAATGCGGGCGCGTTGTTTACACTTAGTCCGGCCACCAAAATTGGTGTTTCCTATCGTTCGACCGTCAAATATGAAACGACGGGCAACGTTGCCTTCACTGCGCCGTTGAGTGCGGCATCGGGCGATGTAAAGGCGAGCGTTAAGTTGCCCGATACCTTTATTCTCAGCGCCACGCAGAAGCTGGGTGATCAATGGGAACTGCTCGGTGATATCTCCTGGACTGGCTGGAGTTCGATTCCGAAGATCGACGTCCTCCGCGCCTCCGGTGTGCCCCTCCAGACGCTTGATACCGAATTTCGTGATACGTGGCGCGTTGCCGCTGGTGCCAACTATCAACTGAACGACGCATGGAAACTGAAACTCGGTCTCGCCTATGACCAGACGCCGGTCAAGGGGGCAAGCACGCGCCTTGTGTCGCTACCTGATAACGACCGGATTTGGTTCAGCATTGGTACGCAATGGAAACCGGCCAAGAACACGACTATTGATGTGGGTGCGACCTATCTGCTGATCAAGGATGCGGAAATCAATAACGACCAGAGTGCAAACGCTCCTTCCCGCGGCATCGTTAAGGGCACCTACGACGACAAGGCCATCATTCTTGGCGCCCAGCTTTCCATGGCCTTCTAAGTGCTCTGATTCATAGTGTTTTCCATCCCCGGCCAGCCCGGGGATTTTTTTCGAATTTGGGCCAAAAAACCGGTTGACCGTGGAAGTTGTCGCTCTATAATTCAAACGTTCGTTTTATATTAACGAAGCGGAAAATAAAAGACTAAAAAGGAGATGCAATTGAACAAGCTGATCGTGAAGAAAGCGGCCGTTCTCGGCGCTGGCGTGATGGGGGCGCAGATTGCGGCGCACCTGGCCAACGCCAACGTGCCGGTCGTGCTGTTCGACCTGCCGGCCAAGGAAGGCGACAAGAACGGTATCGTGAAGAAGGCCCTCGACGGGCTGAAGAAGCTGGATCCGGCGCCGCTGGCCAGCAAGGGCAAGCTGAAGTTCATCGACGCTGCGAACTACGATGAACACCTGTCGCTGCTCGCCGAATGCGACCTCGTCATCGAGGCCATCGCCGAGCGCATGGACTGGAAGAACGACCTCTACGCGAAGATCGCGCCGCACCTGGCGCCGAATGCCATCATCGCCTCCAACACTTCTGGCCTGTCGATGAATGCGTTGGCGCAGGGCTTGCCAGAAGCCGTCCGGCCGCGCTTCTGCGGCATCCACTTCTTCAACCCGCCGCGCTACATGCATCTGGTTGAGATCATCGGCACGCAGAGTACCGACGGCAGCACGCTCGATACGCTGGAAACCTGGCTGACCTCGCGCCTCGGCAAGGGCGTTATCCGTGCCCTCGATACCCCGAACTTCGTCGCCAACCGCATCGGCGTCATGTCGATTCTGGCCGTCATGCACCACACCCAGGCCTTCGGCCTCGGTTTTGACGAAGTTGACGCGCTGACCGGTCCGAAGATCGGCCGCCCGAAGAGCGCCACCTACCGCACGGCCGATGTCGTCGGCCTCGACACGCTGGCCCACGTCGTCAAGACCATGCAGGACACGTTGCCCAACGATCCGTGGCACGCCTATTTCACCAGCCCGGCCTGGCTGCAGGCGTTGATCGCGCAGGGCGCGCTGGGCCAGAAGACCCGCTGTGGCATATTCCGCAAGCAGGGCAAGGAAATCCAGGTGATCGATCTGAAGGCGCAGGATTACCGCAAGTCCGAGGGCGAAGTGGCCGAGGAAGTCGCTGCCATCCTCAAGATGAAGAACCCGGCCGAGAAATTCGCCGCTTTGCGCGCTTCGGCGCACCCGCAAGCCGAATTCCTGTGGGCCATTTTCCGCGACATCTTTCACTACGCCGCAGTGCAGCTGGAAAACGTGGCCGACAACGCCCGCGACCTCGATCTGGCCATGCGTTGGGGCTTCGGCTGGGCGCAGGGGCCGTTCGAGACCTGGCAAGCGGCCGGTTGGAGCGATATCGCCAAAGCCATTGCTGCCGATATCGCTGCCGGCAAAACCATGAGCGCCACGCCGCTCCCGGCCTGGGTTCTGGAAGCCGGGCGCACCGGCGTGCATACGGCGCAGGGTTCGTACTCGGCCAGCAAGAATGCTTACGTGCCGCGCTCGACGCTGCCGGTTTATCAGCGCCAGCTGTTCCCCGAGCGAGTCCTCGGCGAGATCGCCGCGACGCCCGAAAAATCCGGTGAAACGCTATACGAAAACGATGGCGTGCGCCTGTGGAAACTGCCGGCGGTCGACGCCGGAATCGGCATCCTGTCGATCAAGTCCAAGATGCACACCATCGGTGACGAAGTGCTCGACGGCGTGATCGCCGCCGTGCGCCAGGCCGAATCGACGCTCGACGGCGTGGTCCTCTGGCATGAAGCACCGTTCGCCGTCGGCGCCAATCTGGCGCAGGTGACGGAAGCCATCGCCGCCGGGCAGTTCGATTTGCTCGAAAAGACCGTCGAGAAATTTCAGCGCGCCTCGCAAACGCTCAAATACGCGCAGGTGCCGACCGTTGCCGCGGTGCAGGGCATGGCGCTGGGCGGTGGCTGCGAGTTCGTCATGCACGCCGGCAAGCGCGTCATGGCGCTGGAAAGCTATGTTGGCCTCGTTGAAGCCGGCGTCGGCCTGATCCCGGCCGGCGGCGGTTGCAAGGAATTTGCCGTGCGCGCTGCTGACTGGGCCGCCCAGTCGAACGTGCCGGGCGAGGTCTTCAACTACCTGCAAAACGCCTTCATGACGATTGCCATGGCCAAGGTCGCCAAGAGCGCGGTCGAAGCGGTCGATTATGGTTTTGCCAAACCCTCCGACACCATCCTGTTCAACGCCAATGAGCTGCTCTTCGTGGCCATTCGCGAAGCGCGCGCCATGGCTGAGGCCGGCTACGCCACGCCGCCGAAGGCCCGCGCCATCCCGGTCGCCGGCAAGAACGGCATCGCGACCTTCGAAATGATGCTGGTGAACATGAAAGAAGGCGGCATGATTTCCGCCCACGATTACAAGGTGGCCAAGTACGCCGCCATCGCCCTGTGCGGCGGCGAGGTCGAGACGGGCAGCCTGGTCGATGAGGAATGGCTGATCACCGTCGAGCGCCGGCTGTTCGTCGAACTGCTGAAAACCCCCGAAACCCAGGCCCGGATCAAGCACATGCTGGATACGGGAAAACCGCTTCGCAACTAATCGGGCCAGGAGACATAGAAAAATGAGCAAACAGATTCAGGAAGCCTACATCGTTGCCGCCACCCGATTGCCGGTGGCCAAGCGCAACGGGATGTTCAAGAACGTGCGGCCGGACGACATGCTGGCCGCGGTGATCAAGGCCGTCGTCGCGCAGGTGCCGGGTGTTGACCCCGCGCGCATCGGCGACGTCATCGTCGGCTGCGCCATGCCGGAAGCCGAGCAGGGCATGAACGTCGCCCGCATCGGCCTGCTGTTGGCCGGTCTGCCGATCACCGTGCCGGGTCTCACCATCAACCGCTTCTGCTCCTCCGGGGTGCAGGCGGTGGCCGATGCCGCCAACCAGATCCGCCTCGGCCTGGCCGACGTGATGATCGCCGCCGGCACCGAGTCGATGTCGGTGATGCCGCAGATCATGGGCAACAAGATGTCGATGAATCCGGCCATCTTCGCCAAGGAGGAAAACCTCGGCATCGCCTATGGCATGGGCCTGACCGCTGAAAAGGTGGCGAACCAGTGGAAGGTCAGCCGCGAGGCGCAGGATGCCTTTGCGCTGGCCTCCAACCAGAAGGCCTGCGCGGCCATCGCCGCCGGTCACTTCATGGCCGAGACGACGCCTTACACGATCCGCGAAAGCCTGCCCGACCTGGCGACGGGCGAGATCAAGCTGCGCGAGCGCACGGTCGATACCGACGAAGGCCCGCGTGCCGATGCCTCGCTGGAAAAGCTCGGCAAGCTCAAGCCGGTGTTCCATGCCCGCGGCTCGGTCACGGCCGGCAATTCGTCGCAGATGTCCGACGGCGCCGGGGCGGTGATGCTGGTGTCGGAAAAGGTGCTCAAGGAACACAACCTGACGCCGCTTGCCCGCTTTGCCGGCTACGCCGTCGGCGGTGTGGCGCCGGAGATCATGGGCATCGGGCCGGTCGCGGCGATTCCCAAGGTGCTGGCGCAGGTCGGCATCACGCAGGATCAGCTGGACTGGATCGAGCTCAACGAAGCCTTCGCCGCGCAGTCGATCGCCGTCATGCAGGAACTCGGCATCGATCCGGCCAAGGTCAATCCGCTCGGCGGCGCCATCGCGCTCGGCCATCCGCTTGGCGCCACCGGTGCCATTCGCATCGCCACGGCCGTGCATGGCCTGCGCCGGACGGGCGGCAAGTACGGCATGGTGACCATGTGCATCGGCACCGGCATGGGCGCCGCAGGTGTGATCGAGCGTCTTTAAGGCGAAACGGTCATTCCCACGGTCATCCGGAAAAATCGGCCAAAATTGAAATCATGAAACCCGCCTGGCTGGCCAAACTTTCTCCAACCTGGCGGGCGCGCATGGTACGTCTGGGCTTCAATTTTCATCCGGCCTTTCGTGGCACCGGCGGGCGGGTGACGCATGTGGCGAAGGATTTGCGCCACATCCGGGTTTCCCTGCCGCTGAACTGGAAGACCAAGAACATCGTCGGTTCGCTCTACGGCGGTTCGCTCTTCGCGATCACCGACGGGGCGCATCCGATGATGCTCATGGCAGCGCTCGGCGACGGCTATATCGTCTGGGACAAGGCAGCGAGCATTCGTTACCGCAAGCCCGGGTTTTCGACCTTGCATGCCGATTTTGTACTGAGTGACGAGGAAGTGGCAGAGATTCGCGCCGAATTGGCCAAGAGTCCGGAGCTTGAGCGGACGTATCAGGTCGAATTGAAAGACAAGCACGGCACTGTGCATACCGTCGTGGAACGCACGGTTTACATTGCCGACAAACATTACTACCGACAAAAGAGCGGTGGAGGAGACAAATGATTACATCGACAAGTGTCAGGCGGGCGGCGTTCATTGCCACCTTGCTGGCCGTTCCGGGGCTGCATGCCGCCGAAGTGGCCGGGGTCAAGGTGGCAGACAGCATCAAGGTGGGCAGCAGCGAACTGGTGCTCAATGGCGCCGGTTTGCGCAGCAAGCTGTTCATCAAGGTGTACGTCGGCGCGCTGTACGTTGGACAAAAATCGACGACGTCGACGGCCATCTACGACAGCCCGCAACCACGTCGCATGGTCATGCGCATGATGCGTGATCTTGACGCCGACACGCTGAGTTCGGCGCTCGACGAGGGGCTCAGGAACAACCACAGCCCGGCCGAACTGGCTGAGCTCAAAACCCAGGCCGACCAGCTGGGCGGCATCATGAAAGGTATCGGCAAGGCCCGCGAAGGCGATACCATCGGCATTGACTTCTCCGCAGAAGGCGTCGCAGTCAGCCTGAACGGGGAGATGCGTGGCAAGGTGGCTGGTGCGGGTTTCGCGAAAGCGCTGCTCAAGGTCTGGCTCGGTGACAAGCCGGTGGACGCCTCGCTCAAGAAGGCGCTGCTCGGAAGCTAGGTTGGCAACGGAGGAGGAGACAATCATGGAAAAAATCTGGCTACAAAGTTATCCGAATGGCGTGCCGGCCAATATCGACATCGACCACATTCCGTCGCTTGTCGCGCTGTTCGAAACGGCCTGCCTGCGCTATGCCGACAAGGTCGCCTACATCAGTATGGACAAGACGATGACCTACGGTCAGCTCGATGCGGAGAGCAAGGCCTTCGCCGGCTGGCTGCAGGCCAAGGGGCTGAAAAAGGGTGACCGCGTCGCGCTGATGATGCCCAACCTGCTGCAATACCCCGTGGCGCTGTTCGGCACCTTGCGCGCCGGTTGTGTCGTGGTCAATTGCAACCCGCTCTACACGCCGCGCGAACTGGAACACCAGCTCAAGGACTCCGGGGCGACGGCTATCGTCATCGTCGAGAATTTCGCGCACACGCTGGAGCAGGTCATCGCCCACACGGCGCTCAAGCACGTCATCGTCACGCCGATGGGCGAAATGCTCGGGCTCAAGGGCATCATCGTCAATTTTGTCGTGCGCCACGTCAAGAAGCTGGTACCAGCCTGGAAGTTGCCCGGTTCCATCGGCTTCAACAGCGCGCTGGCAACGGGGCGCAGCCATGGTTGGCAGCCCGTGCCACTGACCCAGGACGACATTGCCTTCCTGCAATACACGGGCGGTACGACGGGCGTTTCCAAGGGGGCCATGCTGACCCACGCCAACATCGCCTCCAACGTCACCCAGGCCTACAGCTGGATCAAGCCGGTGGTGCGCGAGGGCGAGGAATTCATCATCACCGCGCTGCCGCTCTATCACATCTTCGCGCTGACGGCGAACTGCCTGACCTTCCTGATGATCGGCGCGCGCAACCTGCTCATCGCCAATCCGCGCGACATTCCAGGCTTTGTGAAGGAATGGGGCAAGTACCCGGTGACCGTGGTGACCGGGGTCAATACCTTGTTCAACGCGCTGCTCCACAACGAGGATTTTGCCAAGCTCGACTTTTCGACCATGCGCGTCACGCTGGGTGGCGGCATGGCAGTCCAGGGACCGGTCGCTGAAAAGTGGAAGCAGGTCGTCGGCACGCCCTTGCTGCAGGCTTACGGCCTGACCGAAACCTCCCCGGCGGCGACCATAAACCCGCTCGATATGGGCGATTTCAACGGCTCCATCGGCCTGCCGATTTCGTCGACCGAAGTCTCGATCCGCGACGATTATGGCAACGAGGTGCCGCAAGGCCAGATCGGCGAAATCTGCATTCGCGGCCCACAGGTCATGAAGGGCTACTGGCAGCGGCAAGAGGAAACGGATTTTGTATTTTATCCCGACCGTTTCCTGCGCACCGGTGACATGGGTTACGTCGACAAAAAGGGCTTTGTTTTCCTGGTCGACCGTAAAAAGGACATGATTCTGGTCTCCGGCTTCAATGTGTATCCGAACGAAGTCGAGGAAGTTGTCGCCATGCATCCCGGTGTGCGCGATGTGGCGGCTATCGGCGTGGTCGACGAGAACTCGGGTGAAGCGGTGAAGATCTTCGTCGTCCGCAAGGACCCGAACGTCACCGAGCGCATGCTGATAGACCACTGCCGCGGTCTGCTCACTGGCTACAAGATTCCGAAACACGTTGAATTCCGCGACGACCTGCCACGCACCAACGTCGGCAAGATCCTGCGCCGCGCACTGAAAGAGGGGGCGTAATGCCGATTCCCGTATCACTGAACCGGAACCTGGCGCTGCCTGTCATCTGCGCGCCAATGTTCATCGTCTCCAACCCCGATCTCGTCATCGCCCAGTGCAAGGGCGGCCTGATCGGCTCCTTCCCGGCCCTCAATGCCCGGCCGATGGAAGTGCTCGACGAATGGCTGACCCGCATCAAGGCGGAGCTAGCCGCCGATCCCAATGCCGCGCCCTTTGCCGTCAATCAGATCATCCATCCCTCCAACGAGCGCCTCGAGCATGACATGGCGCTGTGCGTGAAGCACGAGGTACCGCTCATCATCACCAGCCTGTCGGCGCCGACGCAGATCGTGCCACCCGTGCATGCTTACGGCGGCAAGGTTTTTCACGACGTGATCAGCGTGCGTCACGCGGAAAAAGCACTGGAAGCCGGCGTCGATGGCCTGATCCTGGTTTGCGCTGGGGCTGGCGGCCATGCCGGTACCTTGAGTCCGTTTGCGCTGGTCGGCGAAATCCGCAAGTTCTACGATGGTCCGATCGCGCTTTCCGGATCGATTACCAACGGCGGTGCCATTCTTTCCGCGCAGGCCATGGGCGCTGATTTCGCCTACATCGGCACGCGCTTCATCGCCACCGACGAAGCGCACGCCGTCGAAGCCTACAAACAGGCCATCGTTGATTCGGCCGCCAAGGATGTCGTCTATACCCCGTACTTCACCGGTGTGCATGGCAACTACCTGAGCAAGAGCATCATCGCCGCCGGCCTCGATCCGGCCAATCTGCCGGTCAAGGACAAGACGGCGATGAGTTTTGGCGGTTCCACCGCGGCCAAGGCCTGGAAGGACATCTGGGGTGCCGGGCAGGGCGTCGGCACCATCTCCGATGTGCTGCCTACCGCCGAGTTGATTGTCCGCCTGAAGCAGGAATACCGCGCCGCGAAGACGGCGCTGTGCAGCAGCCCATTCTGAAAAAATAAAGAGGAGACAAACAAAATGAGCGACTACCGTGCGCCCGTAAAAGACATGCGTTTCGTCATGGACGAACTGGCCGGCTTCAAGGAGCTGGCGCAGTTTCCGGAATATGCCGATGCCACGCCAGACCTCGCCGATGCGATTCTGGACGAGGCCGCCAAATTCACCGGTGAAGTCCTCGCCCCCCTCAATCGCGTTGGCGACAAGGAAGGTTGCAAGCTGACCCCCAATGGCGTCACCACCCCACCTGGCTGGAAGGAAGCCTACAAAGCCTTCTGCGAAGCCGGCTGGAACGGCGTTTCATCGCCGGCCGATTTCGGCGGCCAGGGCCTGCCCGATACGCTGGGCGTCGCCGTCAAGGAAATGGTCTGCTCGGCTAATCTGTCGTTTTCGCTCGGCCCCTTGCTCACTACGGGCGCGGTCGAGGCACTCATCACCTGTGCCAGCGACGAACTCAAAGCCATCTACCTCGAAAAGATGATCACCGGCGAATGGACCGGCACGATGAATCTGACCGAGCCGCAAGCCGGCTCCGATCTGGCGCTAATCCGCTCGCGCGCCGAGCCGCAGGCCGATGGCACGTACCGCGTCTTCGGCCAGAAGATTTTCATCACCTACGGCGACCACGACATGACGGACAACATCGTCCACCTCGTCCTTGCCCGACTGCCCGATGCACCGGCCGGGGTGAAGGGCATCTCGATGTTCCTCGTCCCGAAGTTCCTGGTGAACGCCGACGGCTCGCTCGGCGCCCGCAACGACGCTTACTGCGTTTCCATCGAACACAAGCTCGGCATCCACGCCAGCCCGACCTGCGTCATGGCCTACGGTGACAATGGCGGTGCCGTCGGCTACCTGCTCGGCCAAGCCAATCGCGGCCTCGAGTACATGTTCATCATGATGAACGAGGCCCGCCTCGGCGTCGGCCTCCAAGGTATTGCCCTCGGCGAGCGGGCCTACCAGCAGGCACTCGGCTATGCCCGCGAACGCAAGCAGGGGCGCGATGCCGTGACTGGCGAAGCCCTCGTGACGCTCGACAAACACCCTGACATCCGCCGCATGCTGATGCTCATGAAGTGCCGCGTCGAAGCGTGCCGGGCCATGGCTTATTACGCCTCCGGCCTGCTCGACCGGGCGCATGCCACGGTCAACCCGGAAAATCGGCAAAAATCGCTATTTCTCGCCGAGTTCATGATCCCCATCGTCAAGGGCGGCGGCACCGAAATGGGCATCGACGTCACCTCGCTCGGCATCCAGATCTACGGCGGCATGGGCTTCATCGAGGAAACCGGCGCCGCCCAGCACTGGCGCGATTCGCGCATCACCACGATCTACGAAGGGACGACCGGCATCCAGGCCAACGATCTCCTGTTCCGCAAACTCATGCGCGACCAGGGCGCGACGGCCAAGGTCGTCTTCGGCGAGGTCTACGCCACCGCCAAGGCATTGGGAGCTTCCGGCAAGCCGGAATTGCAGGCCATCGGCCAGCGCCTCGGCGTCGCGCTCAAGGCGTGGACGGACGCAAGCGAATGGCTGGCCGCCAACGCCAAGACCGGCCTCTCCGGTGTGTTGACGGCCGCCGTACCCTACCTGCACCTGGCGGTCACCGTCTGCGGTGGCTGGTTCATGGGCAAGGCTGCACTGGCTGCTGCTGGTTATCTGGACAAAGGTGAGGGCGACCAGGCTTTCTACCGTGCCAAGATCGCGACGGCCCGCTTTTATGCTGACCAGATGTTGCCGCAGGCTACGGCCTACGGTGAAACCGTCAGAGCCGGTGATGCAGCCTTGGCAGCGATAGGTGATGAAGTATTCTGATACGGAAGGGCGTTGATGGGGCGTAAGAGCTTGAGCTCCAATGTCCATTCAATAATCAACAAGAAAGGCGCCTTGCGGCGCCTTTCTTTCGGACTAGCGATATCTCGCGTACGACCTACTTCATGCCACCAGAAGTGGAAACCTTGTTAACCAGGAAAACGGCGTTTTGAGTCTGGGTTACTTGGTTATTTACCGACTTGCTCACGTTCGTTAAGCCGCCAATCGAACCCGCTTCTTGTCCGTAGAAGGAGCCCTGGACATTTCCGGAATAAGAGACATTGCTTGAATTGACGTAAGCAGTAGGACTAATCGCGTTCGCAACAATATTCGCGCCAACAACATCACCCTTAGCCGAGAAGTTCATTGCGTTCTTATCGAGGCCGCCATACCAGACACCGCTCCATGTTCCCGGTTTGAAATTGACGGTAATGGCTACATGTCCTTGACGATTCCCGTCAAAACTGCCGCCGGAGTACTTGGCAACCACATCGCCGGCCTTCTGTGCATCTAGGTAGGCTTGGGGTGAGGTAACGCCGGCAACATAGAAACCATGCGTGGTCGTCGATGAAGTTTCCCCTTCATAGATAGACTTTTCATTGTTTTGGCCGCTGGTGTAGGCCCAAACTGTGCGGGAGTACTCGCCGACGGCTACTTGGTCGTCCTTCGCCTTGAGGGTGTCTGTGAATGGGGTGTTGGACAACAGAATGAAGAAAGTGGGGTCAATTGCGTTGGTGCCCTCATTGGCTTTCCGGTTGTTGGAGAAGCCATTGATAAAGCCGTAACTTCCTTCAGATTTGTCATAGGCTGCGAAATGCGCAATTCCATTGTCGGAGTTGTTCCACTGCTGGCCAGCACTGTATTTGAGATAGCTTTCAGTGACAAAGCGCAACCGACCATTCACCCACTTCAATACTGTCCGTGAATCCCAAACTTCCGGACTGACATCGCCGCCACCAAAATATGCCCATTTCTCCCCACCGGAGTTCATCAGTTCGGAACCAGTCTCTAGTGAAGCTAGGCGCCAAGAAACGTTGCCTTCACCTGGTGAGCCATCGGCGGCTGTCAGAGTCAGGGCAAACAGTCCACCTGAATATTGCTGTTTTGGACTTCCACCTGATCGATACAGCGCAGGAGTTATTTCCCCTGACTTTGATTCGCTAAAGATCGAATATCCACACCAGTCACCAGCCCCGCAAATGCCCGACTCAACTGGCAGGACTATCGGAAGATTGCGATAGCTATCTCCGCTTCCTGCTCCCAGGAGTTGCGCAGGATTTACATTCGGGGCGCCTGCGGCTGGTTCGACAAAGTCGGTCCATGCCCCCCAGCTATCGGCCGAGTCCTGCGAGATCAATACCTTGCCATAAGACGCAACCTTGCTCCAATCATCCTCATGAAATTGCCGCAATTCCTTGGCGAATACAGGACTACTGGCAAAAAGGGCAACGATACATGTTGCGATAACTGTGCGATTGTTTTTCATGATCTATCCTCTCGGTGCTTATGTTGATTTGCTAATCTTTACATAGGCTTAGTCTAGATAGACTTTCACGATGTGTCGCCTTAAGTTATCCACCTTCCGTGAGGTATTTCTCTTTTCTGGCAATTGAATTGTCGGGCCTAGCTTGTAGAAAAAAAAGGCGCCTTTTGGCGCCTTTTGATGTCAGCAAACTAGCCGAAATTTCATTCAGGTTTAACAGAGGATCCAGTGCTATAAACCTTGTTGACTAGGAAAACTGCTGTTTGCGTTTGGGTTGATGGCATTTGAGCTATACGTGTTTCAACTGGCGGAGTATAGGTCTTGGTCACAGTTGAGACCCCGCCGATTGATCCCGCTTGCTGTCCATAGAACGTTCCTTGAACGGAGCCAGAATAGGAAGAACTGCTTCCTGAATACAGGGCTGAAACATTGTTTGAGCTAATGTTTGCACCGCTGATGTTGCCATCCGCCTTGAAGTTCATCGCGCCCGTCCACTGTCCTTGCCAAGTTCCCGGGGCGAATTGAACCTGGATCAAGACTTTCCCTTGGCTGTATCCATCGAAACTACCGCCTGCGTAGTAGGCCCTGATATCTCTGGCCTGTTGGTCGGCCAAGTAAGCCTGTGGTGTGGCGATCCCGGCAACATAATAACCATTCGTTCTGGCTGTGGTTTCATCCCAAGACCGATAGTTTTCTGCGTAGTCACCACTGGTGTATGTCGTTACCTGACGATCAAAGGTGCCTACAGCGACTTCCTTATCGGCAGCCTTGACTGCCAGCGCAAACCAGCCATATCCCACTACGTTTGTCGCTTCGCCAGAAAACCAGCTATGAGAAAAACCGCTTGCCGAACTGTATTCCCATCCAGATTCTGTTTCGTTACCCGTTTCTGCATGAAAATGATGGAGGCCATCATCCCGATACCATCCGTAGCCGCCACCGAAATCCGCAGGGATACTGGTGACCGAGTCGCTGAAAGTCGGAGTGGTACTGCCAAGTGGGTTTAGGCGCCAGAAGACCGTGCCTTCACCTCGCCCACTTCCCGCGGTGATGCTTGGGTCGTCGGGAATAGGTATTAGTGTGAATAGGCTCGCATTCCACGGTTCGGATGGCTTGAAGTATGAGTACGAGCGACCCATGGCGTATTCGCCATTGTTCGATGAATTCTTGAATATGGCGTAACCACACCATGCCCCTGCCGCACAACCTTCATTTACCACTACAGTATTTGGATTGTTCCGATATGGATCGCCGCCTCCCGCGCCGGGCATACCGATTGATGGCGCTCCTGCTGCAGGTTCAACGAAATCCTCCCACGGCCCCCATTGGCTGACGGAGTCTTGTGCAATCGCTACCTTGCCGTAGGAATGGACGTTATTCCATCCGCTTTCATGGTATTCCCACGTGTCTTTTGCAAACACAGTACCGCTGATGAAGAGGGTGGCGATACACGCTGCGATAACTGTACGCTTTGTTTTCATGATATCCCTCACTGTCTGACTAAAACGATGGTCTTGTTTTCACTGTAGTGTCAGGTGCTATGAAAGCAAGAAAGGCTTTTACACTTTTTTACAACGCATATATCGAGCCAAGAAATTAAATTCAAATGAATCAGCTGGTTGTGTTTTTTATTGAGATGTGGTGTAAAGAAATTCGACGTATTAGTGGTCGTTTTCTGTCGTATGCAAAATAAAGTGACGGACAAAAAAAGGGCGCCTTGCTGGCGCCCTTTGATTTGGAAGCTTTGGTTGCGTCGCTTTAGAACGAACGCCCCAGATTGACGCCAACAACTTCGCGCTCGTAGGTGTAGATGCTGACGTTGGAGTTGTTGTCAGTGAATTGCCAGCTACCGGACAGGCGCCAGTCTTTCATCAGACCTTCCTTGAAGTTGTGGCCAAAGCCGACTTCGAGGCGATGCTCAGTTTCATTGCGTGCCAGATTGAAGACGGGTTCCGCGCCGTCGAACTTCGTTTCCTTGTAGCTGTAGCGCCCGAATACAGAGCCATTTTGCCAGGCGACGATGTTGGTACCAATGAAGGCTTCCCAGCCATCGTTGCTGAAACGGTTGGCTGATGCTTCTTCCATGAAGACGTGAGCGCCACCCTGGACTGCCAGTTTTCCTTGTAGGAACAGGTGGCCGTAGGACAAGCCTGTTGAGTAGTAGTTGCTGTCACGTCCGGCGTCGATTGCCCGGTTGAAATTTTTGTTCAGCACCAGCGCGTCCCAGGTCAACTCGCCATTATTGAGTTGCAGAGTGAAGGTCGGCGAGACGGAGGTGTAGAGGCCGAGATAGTCTCCACCAAGATACAGTGCATCAGCCTGGAAATTGAGCTTGGTGCGCCATTTGTTCGGAGCAACCCAGCCCGGACCAGTCGACAGAGATAATGCCGTCAGGTTGAAGTCGGTCTTTTCGGAATAGTTTTTGTGATATAGGCCGGCACTGGTTTGCCAGATGAGGCGTGATGCGGTTTCGCCAAAGCGGACGACTAGCGGCGAGTTGTAAGTGTGGGTTATGCCAGCCTGGGCAACTGCTGCCCAATCATGCTGTGGGGTCGACCCCGGGGTGAGAACCAATCCGCCGGGTAAGGTAGCGCCACTTGGGCCGACGTTAACATTGGTGTCGTACAGGAAACCGAGCGAGATCGACGGCTCGAAGGTGTGTGGCTTGGCGGTCAGAGCTGCCTGGTCGCGCTTGATCTGGGCCTGGAAGGCCAACACAGCCAGACGAACGTTTTCCGGCGTCTTGGGGTCGTCAAGAACTTTTTGTGCCTGCGCGTTGGCTTGGTCGAGATTGAGTGCGCGGAAATAAGCAACGGCAAGTTCCAGGCGGGCACGATTGAGTGAGGGATTGTTGCTCAATACTGTTTCGAGCGCTTCGATGGCGCTGAAGACCTGGCCTTGTTCGCGCAGGAAGATGCCTTCCTTGAATAATTTCTCCGTATCGACGGCTTCCTGAGCCGTAGCGGCCGATAACCCGGAAAAAGCCAGAACGACAGACAGGCAGGCCTTTTTCAAGTTTCCAATGGTTTCTGCTTTGCGAGCATTCATGTATCGTACCTCTATATGTGGTTATGGTAATTCAGTAACAAAGCGTTAATTTTTGTAAGTGTAAGCGGTACTCGTCGCTCATGTCATGAGATTGCTTTCCTGCAGGCCTGTAGTGGTTCCGTGTGTAGGTTTTTTACAACTGTAAAGTTATTCGACAGTAAACTTGCGTATGCGATAGTTCGGAACATTCCAGTGCAAAAAGTATTTTTGCCTTTCAAGGGCCGAGATTGATACGTGCAACATACTGCTTTTACATGGCTTCAATTATTTGTGTGTTTGGTCGGAACCTGCTTTTCGGCTATTTCAGCGGCACAGAGTCATTCGCTTGATTACAAACTCTTCAGTTACAGAGAGGAGCGCAAGGAGGGATTTTCGATCTTTCCTCAGTGGGTTTCGGTTATGCGTCGTCATGCGGATGACCGCCCGAACGCGGAGAACTGTCCCATAAATCTATGCAAGGTGCCCGAGTGGTTGGAGATGATCAGCACCATGCGTGGACATTCTCCACGCGAACAGGTCACGGTGGTTAATGAGTTTTCCAATCGCTTTCGCTATGTGCTGGATCAGGACAATTACGGTCGTTCGGACTATTGGGCGATTCCGCGTGAATTCCTCACTTTAGGCGGCGATTGTGAAGATTTCGCCATCATTAAGTATTTTTCCCTAAGGCAGTTAGGCGTTCCTGCAGAGTCTCTGAGAATTGTGGTGGTTCAGGATGCGAATCTCAGAATTCCCCACGCAGTGTTGGCGGTCTATATGCGAGATGATATTTTTATTTTGGATAATCAGGTCCGGGAAGTTGTTTCGCATCAGAAGATTGCCCATTACGTTCCCGTTTTTTCATTGAATGAGCGGAATTGGTGGATGCATTTGCCGTGACGTGTTGCGGTCATCGTAAATTGTCAAAGCACTAGGCGGGACATATGATTTATTCAGGTAAGCGCATTTGTGACACGAATTTTGTGCAGGGTTCGTGGATACCCGCGTCAAAGATTGTTTCGGCTAACTCACAGGACAGATACGAATGTCCTGTCGCCAGGACTGCAAGATCATGAAAACACGAATGTGGCGTAAACAATGGGCTCCGGCGATTCTCGCGCTAGGGGTGCTCCTGATTGCAGGTGTTTGGGCAATCATCAACTATGCGGCCAGCGAGAGGGAGCGTGACCTGCGGTCGTGGGAAACCCTGTTGGGTGTGGTTGCAGAGAGCCGATCTCAAAGCCTGAATCAGTGGATTGATGTCCAATATGGGGTGGTCAGGGAGTTGGCTGATAACGCATCATTGCGTTTTTACCTCTCGCAATTGGTTGCAGCCCCAGATGCGGAAAATATCGACTCTCAGGCGGCTCAATTTGGTTATTTGCGCAACCTGCTTGAAACAACAGCCGAAAAAAATGGCTTTTCCCTGACGGCCCAAAAAACAAAGGTTCAGGCCAACATTGCTTCTGCGTCCGATTCGGGAATCATTATTGTTGATGCTTCCGGTAAAACGATTGTCGGGACTTCGGGCTTTCATGCTGATGAGGTCTTGAAGGCAACACTGCTTCGTGCCATTGAGTCAGGGAAGCCGGCGCTACAGGATTTGTATGAAAATCATGGCGGAGAAGTGGTGCTGGGTTTTGTTCTCCCTGTTTTTTCTGTTCAGTCAAACGATGCCGGGCAGAAGCCGATCGCTGTAGTCGCGGCTGTAAAGCGGGCTCGCGACGAACTGTTTCCCTTGCTGTTAAAGAAGGGAACGCTGACTAGTGCTGATGAGACGTTGCTCGTGAGGCAGGAGGGGGATTCATTAGCCTTTATTTCTCCGCTCGCGGATGGAACAGCGCCGCTGCGTAAACAGGTGTCACTTGCCGCCGCGAATCAGGTTGAGGTCGAGGCGTTGAGCAAGCCCGGAGGGTTTTTCAGGAATCTGGACTACGCTGGAAGAGAGGTGCTGGCAGTTAGCAGAAGTTTTCGCCAGACTCCCTGGCTATTGGTCCAGAAGATAGATGCCGTGGAGGCTCTCAAGGAATCGCGGGATCATCAGCGTTTCCTCCTGATTTCTCTGACTTTTGCCGTTTTGGTAATAGCGGCTGGTTTGGTTGCGGCCTGGTGGCATGGCGCTAGCGTCAAGGAACGATCAGCGTCCGAAGTGCTACGCAGCAAGTCTCGCGAACTCGCGGATCAGTCTGCATTGTTGATGAGTGTCATGGATGGAACTCCAGACCTTGTCTTTACTGTCGAACAGGAGCGCCTGAAGTTCTGCAACAAGGCGTTTGCTTCCCTGGTTAACGAGTCCGAGCAGGTACTTCGAGGAAAAACACTTTCCAGTATCGTCGGTCCCTCGGTGTCTCATCAGATAGATGCGCTCGTCCTAGAAAGTCTGAGGACCTCTCAGCCTGTTTCGCGAATGCTGGATCTGGAAATTGGCGGTATTGCACGCCATGCCTATTTTTCAGCCGTACCTATTCCGACGAATGAGGGTCCGGGGTTGGTCCTTTGCATCGCGCGCGACATGACGCTTGAACAGGATGCGCAGAAAAAACGTCAGGCCTTGATGAACCAGCTAGTCGGTGTCCTGACCTCCATTGTTGATTCGCATGATCCTTACAGTACAGAGCACTCGATGCGTACGGCGCTGGTCGCCGGAGCTATTGCACGCGAACTGGGGCTCGCTGATGCGGCTGCGGAGACGCTCGACATGGCGGCCAAACTGGCCAATGTCGGCAAGATAATGCTGCCGCGCGATTTGCTGACCAAGCCGGAAATGCTGACTCCCGACGAACAGAAGATCATGCAATCGCACGTTCAGCACTCTGTCGCAGTGCTGAAGGCAATCGAGTTTGAAGGACCGGTCATCGATGTCATCGCCCAGAAGAGCGAGCACCTGGATGGAAGCGGGTACCCGGCGGGCCTGAAGGAAGCAGATCTTTTGATTGAAAGCCGGATTCTGGCGGTGGCCAATGCCTTCGTGGCCATGGTCAGTGCGCGGGCCTATCGGTCTGGAGTTCCGCTGGAGCAGACACTCGACAAACTGTTGAGCGAGAGTGGCTCCAAATATGATCGCCACGTTGTCGCTGCTCTGTTCCATGTCGCCGAGAATCGGCCGGAGTGGATACAGTGGTCGTCGCCTTCGGCCAAAGCTTCGTGATTTGAAAGGGCTGACGTGGCGGCAAAAGTGTCGTGCATGAATGCAAAAATGCCGCCTTGATCGAGGCGGCATTTTTACGTTCGGCTGAAGCGATTACTGCTTGATCGCTTCGATCGCGATGTCGATGGTGACATCGTCGCCAACGTAAGGTGCGTACTTGCCCATGTTGAAATCGGTACGCTTGACGGTGGTCGTGGCGGTGCCGCCGATGGCGTCCTTCTTGACCATCGGATGCGGCATGGCCTGGTAGCCGGTTACCTTCAGGACGACCGGCTTGGTCACGCCCTTGAGGGTCAGGTTGCCTTCGATGGAGGCCGGTTTGTCGCCTTCAAACACAACTTTGGTCGACTTGAAGGTGGCGGTCGGGTACTTGGCGGTGTCGAGGAAATCTTCGCCCTGGATGTGCTCGTTGAAGGTTTCGGAACCGGTGCTGACCGACTTGGTGTCGATCACGAGGTCGATCTTGGCGGTCTTGGCGGCCTTGTCGAGGACGATGGTGCCGGTGGTCTTGTCGAAGCGGCTCATCTGGACCGAGTAGCCGAAGTGGCTGTACGAGAAGCGTGGGAAGCTGTGCGTGCCGTCCAGCGTGAAGGTTTCCGGTGCGGCGAGAGCCGGGGTGGCGGCTGCGATGGCGAGGGCGAGGATGGCGAGTTGTTTTTTCATGGTGATTCTCCTGTTGTGGGTTGGGGTTTATTTCGTTGAAGCGGTAATGCGGAACTTGATCTGGACGTCGTTGGCGACGATGTCGAACTTGGCCCAGCTGCCTTCGCCGATGGAAAAGTCGGCGCGGCGGATGGTGAAGCTGCCGTCGAAGATGCCGGTGTTACCTTGCGCCGTGAAGGTGGCTGGGACAACGACGTCCTGGGTCTTGCCCTTGATGCTGAGCTGGCCGGCGACTTCGTACTTGTTGCCGCCGAGCGGTTTGACGGTACCGGAAACAAATTTGGCGGAGGGGAAGACCTTGGTGTTGAACCACGGCTTGCCGGCTACTTCCTGGTCGCCTTCCGGGGCTCCGGTGTCGACGCTGGCCAGTTCGACGTCGAAGCTCGCCTTGGCGGCGGCCGGCTTGGCCGGGTCGAAATTCAGAGTGCTCGAAAATTTCTTGAATTTCCCGTCGACCGCGACGCCCATCTGCTTGTAGACGAAGTTGATGGCGCTCTTGTCGGGCTGGATCTGGGTGTATTCGACGGCATGGGCGGCCGGTATGAGGGTGGCGAAGGCAAGTGCTAAGGCGAGGCGTTTCATGTTCATTTCTCCTTGGAGTGGCGGGGGGCCATGCGAATCAGGATGTCGTCCTTGTCGACGAAGTGATGTTTGAGGGCGGCGCCAATGTGGCCGGCCAGCACGGCGATGAAAAGCAGGTTGAGGCTCATGTGCACCGTCTGCAGCAGATCGCCGACTTCCTTGTTTTTGTCGAGCAGGTCAGGGATGGGCAGGACGCCGAACCAGACTGTCTGGAAGCCCTTGGCCGAACTCATCAGCCAGCCGGACAGCGGAATGGCGATCATCAGGACGTAGAGCCCAAAATGGCCAGCGTGGGCGGCAAATTGCACGAGCTTCGGCATCGTCTCGGGTAGCGCAGGCGGGCGGTGCGTGACGCGCCAGAGCAGCCGGAACAGTACGAGCAGGAAGGCGCTGACGCCGGCCCACTTGTGCCACGAGTAGAGTTGCAACTTTTCCGGCGACAGCGGCAGGTCGTGCATGTAAAAACCGAGCGCCAGCAGGCCGAAGAGCAGGGCGGCCATGAGCCAGTGCAGGGCTTTGGCCGTGCTGGTGTAATGGTGGCTTGCCACGGTCAACCTCCTTTTTTGGGTAAGAATGAATAAGCATCCATGGCGATGACGTAGTCGTCGATACCGGCATGGAAGCGGCTGGCCTCGGCGTTTTCACCGCCGGCACCGAGTGCGACATACAGCGGTAGCAAATGTTCATCGCTCGGGTGAGCTTGCGCGCCGCCCGGTGCTTGCTGGCGGTAATCGAGCAAGACATCGATGTTACGGGCATGGAGATTGTCGGCCAGCCAGTTGGTGAACTGGCGCACATATCCTGGCGTCTGCCCGCCGCTGCGGGCTGCCATCTGATAGTCGCGCAGGTTGTGCGTGAGATTGCCCGAGGCGATGACGAGAAAGCCTTTTTCCGTCAGCGGCGCCAGTGCCCGGCCCAGTTCGTAAGCCTTTTGCGGCCCGCCGCGGCTCTGGATGGAGAGCGGAATGACCGGCACTTCGGCATCGGGGAACATCAGGCGCAGCGGAATCCAGGCGCCATGATCTAGGCCGCGCCCGCTATCGGTGGCGACCGGCAGGCCGGCAGCCTTGATGGCGGCGACGACTTCCTCGGAAGCTTCCGGGCAGCCGGTGGCCGGATAGCGGATGGCGTAGAGTTCCTCCGGGAAGCCCCAGAAGTCGTAGATCGTTTCCGGCCGTTCGGCGAAACCGACGGTCGGCACGGCCGTATCCCAGTGGGCGCTGACGATGACGATGGCGCGCGGCAGTGGCAGCGATCCGGCCAGGGCACTCAGCGCGGCGCCGGCCGCACCCGGGCGCAGCGCGAAGGTCGGCGCACCGTGCGGTACAAAAAGGGCGGGTTGAATCTGTGTCATTGCTGCAACTCCTCTGTCGATGGACGCACTTTATGCGCCTTATTCGGAACGAAATAGCCGACAATGTGCAAATTACTATTGCTGGAATTGCAACAATGGACAGGCTCGATGCGATGCATCTCTTCGTGCGGGTGGCCGAACTCGGCAGCTTTGCCGCCGTCGCCCAGCAGTTGGGCGTCGCCCGCTCGGTCGTGACGCGGCAGATCGCCGCTCTGGAAGCGCACCTCGGCGTCAAGCTCATGGCGCGCAGCACGCGCCGGCTGGCGCTGACCTCGGGCGGCACAGCCTATCTGGAAAAGTGCCGGGTCATCCTCAATCTCGTCGAGGCGGCTGAAACGGGCGTTGCCGAAGAGCGCCTGACGCCGCGCGGTAATATCCGCATCAGCCTGCCGCTCAGTTACGGCATGAAACGGCTGGCGCCCATCCTGCTTGATTTCTCGCAACGCTACCCGGACGTCTCGCTCGACATGGATTACAGTGACCGGCGCGTGAACCTCATCGAGGAAGGCATCGACCTGTCGATCCGCATCACCCGGCGGCTCGAATCCGGCGACGTGGCTCGCAAGATCGGTTCTAGCCGCATGCTCGTCGTCGCCGCCCCGGAATACCTCGCTCGCCACGGTCAACCGGAAAAACCGGCCGATTTGGCAAACCACGTCTGCCTCGGCTACACCAACGCCGGCAGCAGCCAGCTCTGGCAATTCATGGTTGATGGGCAACTTGAGAGCTTCCATGTCCGCAGCCGCCTCAACGCCAACAACGGCGACGTCCTGACGGAGGCGACGGCGCAGGGGCTGGGCATCAGTTGCCAGCCCGATTTCATTGCCGATACTTTCCTGGCCAGCGGCCGGGTAGCGGAAATTCTGACTGATTTTCCGATTCCCGAACTTGGCATTTACGCCATCCTGCCCAGCAATCGCCACGTACCGCACCGCGTTCGAGTGCTCATGGATACGCTGGCCGAACGCCTGGCCGTCCAATAGCTTTACGACATGGAGCCTGGTCGGACACAATTCTTTACCGAGTCGCGCCAACCGTCATTCGGGCTGCGCGTTATATTGGCACGACAGGCGACGCTTTCGCCTGGCATCGATAGTCACGTGAAAGGGGTTTGAACAATGGGAATCGTGTGGACCATTCTGGTCGGCCTCGCTGTCGGCGTCATCGCCAAACTCCTGCACCCCGGCAAGGACAACATGGGCTTCATTGCCACCATCCTGCTTGGCATTGGCGGCTCGTTCGTGGCCGGCATGGTCGGCCAGGCGCTGGGCTGGTCCCAGGCCGGCGAGGGCGCCGGATTCGTTGCATCCATCGTCGTTGCCATCGTCCTGCTGGTGATATACGGCCGCCTGCGCGACAGGAGTCCGCAATGAGCAAGACCCTTATTTCGCTGATCGCCGGCTGTCTTGCCGCGGCGACCGCCCAGGCTGGCGCACTGGTTGATCTGTCGGCTCAGGCCAGCCGCCCGGCGACGAACGACATGGTGCGCGCCAGCGTGTTCAGCGAAGCCAGCGGCAAGAATCCAGCCGAACTGGCCCAGCGCGTGAACGCAGACGTTGCCGAGGCTCTCAAATTGATTCGCAGCAAGGCCGGCATTTCAGTCAAGAGCGGTCAGCAATCGACCTACCCGGTGTACGGTCAGTCGCAAAAGATCGACGGCTGGCGCATGCGCAGCGAACTGGTCCTTGAGTCGAAGGACCAGGGCGGTGTTTCGGAGTTGCTCGGCAAGTTGCAGCAAATGCGTCTGGCCGTCGGCGAAGTCAGCCTGCTGCCCTCACCCGAAACCCGGCGCAAGGTCGAAGACGAAGCCACCCGTGAAGCCATCCTCGCCTTCCAGAGTCGCGCTGCGGTGATCGCCGATCAGCTCGGCAAAGGCTGGAAAATCAAGCAGCTTAATGTCCAGCAGGGCGGCAGCATGCCCATGCCGATAATGCGCGCTGCCCGTGGCGTGATGATGGCGGCAGAAGCGGCCCCGGCGCCACTGGAGGCCGGTGAAAGTCTGGTGACGACCAATGTCAGTGGCCAGATTGAATTGAACGACTGATTGTCTGACGCATACCCGGTTACGGGGTGCGCCGGAGAGGGGAAGCGCGACAGATCAGCGTCGCATGTGGTCGGCGCAGCGCCGATTTTTCAGTGTGTGGCGCCGATGATCTGGCGAGCCAGACGAAGCATTTGCGGGCTGCCGCGCAGGCCGGCTCGAGCCAGGGCCTCCGCATTCACGTCGAATTGCAGGCGGCCTTCGGCGCGGATGAGCGCGATGGCGCCGCCGTCGCGGGTGAAGGATTCGGCATCGCTGACGGTCAGGATGGCCTTGCCATCGGCCCAGCGCAGGACAGCGGCAAAACGCGCTTCTTCGGTTTCAGGAATGAACAGTTCCTGGCACTCGGCCAGTTGTTCCGGGGTGCTGACCTTGCGGATGCGCAATTCGCGGCCGCCGATCTGCCGGCCTTCGTAGGCAGCCAGATAGGGGCCGACGCTATCGCGGCCAAACAGGCAGAGATTGACTGTCGTGCGTGTGCCCGGCCATTCCACATATTTCAGGAAGTTAATCAGGTAGGCCGCCTTGAGCTCGGACTCCGTCGTCACCTCGCCGAAAGCCGGCGTGATGGCGAGCGTGAGGCTTGCTGCCAGAGCGGCCAGCGAGCGGGCTAGACGGGCGATGGCCCCGGTTTTCATGATAGAGCTCAGAAACTCCAGCGGGTACTGATCAGCCAGGTTGGCGTGATGGCCGTTGCGGCAGAAGGAATGAAGTCGGAGACATATTCCAGACGTTTGCTGTGAAGCAGGTTGCGCCCGATCAGCGCAAATTCCAGATCCTTGTTGATGCGGTAGGCGTAGCGCAGATCGAGCGTTATGTAACCCGGTACGCGGGTGTAGGTGGGCGTGCCGGTTGCGTTGGGCACGGGGTCGATCAGGTTGAAGCGATCAAGGCCGGCGGCGCCGCGAATCCACAGGTCGAATTGCTGGCTGCGCGTGATGTTCCATTGCGAGCGCAACGAGCCGTAATGACGCGGCGCTGCGCGCTCGGTGATTTCGCCACCGGCGTCGACGCCCGGATTGCTGCTGGCATCCAGGCGCAGTTTGCTCCAGGTGTAGGAGAGCTGCAGTCGCCAGTTGGCGGTGACAAGCCAGTCGGCCGACAATTCGACGCCGTCGCTCCAACCGGCACCGGAGTTGTCGGTGGCGCTGAAGTTGAAGAGCAGCGGCGTACCGTCCGGAATGCCGAAAGTCGCGCAGGTGGTCGGGTCGTAGGGAATGCCGGAGAATCCGGACAACACTGCGCTACAGGTAGTCATACCGGTCTGGCTGCCGCTGCGCAGATGGGTGTAGCGGTAGCGGTAGGCATTGATGTCGGCACTGAAGGTGCTGGAAAACTGCTTGCGGAAACCGACTTCGAGCCCTCTGGCTTTTTCCGGCCCCACCTGCCCGCCGCCATTAACGTAGGAGACCATCGGGAGTGTGCCCAGGCCGGGAAAGACGACAGCAGATCCTCCGGTCAGAATCGAGACGTCTCGTTCGGCGCGCGACGATGTCCGTGGGGCCTGAGCGAACTTGAGCCACGCCGAGTCGGCTCGCGTCGGCGTCCACAGCAGCGTGGCGTTGGTCGACAGGTTGGTACCGTTGGCGCTTGTTTTGTCGCCTCGGATGCCGACACCGAGCTTGAGGTTGTCGGGAATCAGTGTCCAGTCATCGTGGACAAAAAGACCGGTATTACGCTGGATGTAGGATGGGTTGCGGAAGGAGATGTATGGCTCGCCGGAGCTGACTTCGTCGCTCGATCGACGGTGGCTCAAGCCCCACAGAATATCGTGGCGGCCAAAGGCGTAGCGTCCCTGGTAGTCGAGGTCGTAGGTGGTGCGTTCTTCACGGATGAAATTCGTGATGTCGATGCCCGAGGTGGTGGCCGAAGCCTGAATCGACGATTCGATGCCGTGATCGCTCAACCAGCGGTAGCGCCCGACCAGGCTTTCGCTATGGAGTTTTTGCGTCGGGGAGACGGGAAAGAGGCTGATGCCGAGGCCCGGGAAGGAAAGATCCCAGAGCTCGCGGGTTGTTGAGCGTGAGGCGTTGCCCCAGATGCTCAGGTCGCGGCCGCTCGCCAGGTCGTGGTCAAGACGAAAGTCGACGACGGCATTTTCGAGGCGATCAACGCTATCGGCGTCGCTGCCATACAGTTTGGATGGCTCGATATGTCGCCCCTGTGCGGAGAGCTTCCAGCTGGTTGCATCGCTGGCTTGCTGGCCGATGCGGGCATAGACGTTGGCGGTACCCTTGTTGCCGGCCGAAACGCTGACGGCAGAGCCGTCCTGGTGATGTGTGTGCTTGCTGATGATGTTGATGACACCATTGACGGCGTTGGCTCCCCACATCACGGCGCCAGCACCGCGAATGATTTCGATGCGCTCGATGTCTTCAAGCGGGATGGGGTCGAGTTCCCAGGTCACGCCTGAGAAGATTGGATGGTAGATGCTGCGACCATCGACCAGCACCTGCAGCTTGTTGGCGAAGCGGCCATTGAAGCCGCGCGCCGAGACGGCGTAACGGCCATTGTCGATCTGGGCGACCTCGATGCCAGGGGCCATGCGCAGAACGTCGGGGAGGGCCTGGGCACCGGAGCGGCGGATGTCCTCGGCGGTGATGACGAATGCCGCCGCCGGGATGTCCGTCATGCTCTGGCTTCTACGGGAGACGGAAGTGATCTCGGTCTTGACCAGTTCTTCGAGGCTGAGCTCGTCGAGCACGTTTTCGGCAGCACCACTGGTTGGACTGAAGGCGGCCAGGATGACAATCCACAGAGTCGCACGCTTCATTTTGCTTCCTTGTTTGCAGACGGCGAAACAAGTGCGGGAGATTGTTCATCTTGGAGTCGCCCCCCGCGATTCCCCATCTTTTGAATTTATTGAATGCTTACATAATTATAAGCAATCTGCCATATCAATCGTTTGTTAATTATTTCGCATTTTGCGTATATTTATGCCAATTCTGCTCTGTGCGGTTGCCGCTTACGGTCGAAAATTGCCGACGCGGTGGCAACTTCATGTTTCCACGGTCAACCGGAAAAATTGCCCAAATTTGAAATCGAATGGTGGTATTGCCCACGTTGACAAAAGTCCATGATTTGAAAGTTGTTTTTGGCGACAGGGCAATAAATTATCGTGGCCGACAACCCTCTGTGAATTTGTTCACAGACGCTGCGGAGCAGACTGGGGAAAATGAATCCATCGACTCAGGAAATCAGAAAAAATGTCCCTCTCCAGCACCAAGGCAGTCCCAACGCAATCCGGCAACAAAGCGGCCGGCAACGGGAATGCTCGCGCTGGCGAGATCGACATGTCGGTATTCAATCTGCGCGATACCTTGAGCAACATCACAGTTCGCGAGGCAAACTTCAGCGAGTTTCTCTCGGCGCTCAAGCAATTTGGCTCGCCCGCCACAAAGCAGTAAAGTCGCCGAGTGGCGAATGCTGGCGGGGTGGTGCCCATGGGCAGGATCGAACTGCCGACCTCTCCCTTACCAAGGGAGTGCTCTACCACTGAGCCACATGGGCAACCTGGTGCGTCCTGACGGGCTCGAACCGCCGACATTCTGCGTGTAAGGCAGACGCTCTACCAACTGAGCTAAGAACGCTGGGGGCGCGAATTATAACGAATATCTCGGACTTGTCTCGAATATTTTGGATGTTCTGGCTTCTCGCTAGAATCATGTTTTATCCGCCGGGCAGCCCGGTCAGGGAGTGAGTGCATGACACAGCAACGAACGAGGCCGACGACCGGCAGCTTGCCGCGACGGAGTTCGCCATGCCGATGACCCGCCTTTTTCCTGGCTCGGCCAGCGAAAGCGCGCCGTATGGCATGAAGCTGGCCGAGCTGATTTCGGCCCTGTCGCACGCGCTCGACATCACCGAAGGCCAGCCGGCCGGGCATTGCGTGCGCTGCTGCTGGATCGGCATGCACGTCGGTCGTGCCATCGGCATGGATGAGGATGCGCTGTGGGGGCTCTACTACACGCTACTGCTCAAGGATCTCGGCTGCAGCAGCAACGCGGCCCGAATCTGCGAGCTGTACCTGGCCGACGACCTTAATTTCAAGCACGATTTCAAGACCGTCGGCGACAGCCTGCCCAGCGTTCTCAATTTCGTGCTCAAGCACACCGGACTGAAAGCCGGGCTGGCTGAACGTTTCCGCAGCGTGCTGACGATCATGCGGGACGGTAACGAGATCGCTCAGGAGCTGATTGCCACGCGCTGCCAGCGCGGCGCCGAAATTGCCCGCCTGCTCCGTTTTCCGGAGAGCGTGGCGCAGGGCATCTACAGTCTGGACGAGCATTTCAACGGCCAGGGCCGGCCGGAACGGCTGGCCGGTGAGGCGATTCCGCTATTTTCGCGGATTGCGCTGCTGGCTCAGGTGGTCGATGTCTTTCACACGGCGGGCGGGCCGTCTGCTGCGCTCGATGAAGTCCGGGGCCGGAGCGGACGCTGGTTCGATCCGCAACTGGTCGGCGCTTTCGAGGCCATTGCCGAGGATGACGCCTGGTGGGCGATGCTGGGTTCCAGCGCCGTCGACGCAGCTGTCCTGACGCTCGAACCGGCTTCGCATGTTGTTGAACTCGACGACGATTATCTCGACGACATTGCCGCCGCCTTCGGTCAGGTCGTTGACTCGAAAAGTCCCTACACGAGCGGCCACAGCGTGCGTGTCGCGCTCTACACCGACATGATCGCCGAGACGCTGGGCCTGTCGCCCGAGCGCCGCCGCTGGCTCAAGCGCGGCGCTCTGCTGCACGATGTTGGCAAGCTCGGCGTTAGCAACAGTGTGCTCGACAAGCCAGGGAAGCTCGACGCCGACGAGTGGGCAGCTGTGCAGGCTCATGCCGCCTACACCGAAGCCATTCTGTCGCGGATCGATGCGTTTTCCGAGCTCGCCCGCGTTTCGGCTGCGCATCATGAGCGGCTGGACGGCAAGGGCTACCCGCGCGGCCTGATGGCCGAGGATATCTGCATTGAAACGCGGATCATCACGACGGCCGACATCTTCGATGCGATCACGGCCGAGCGCCCCTATCGCGGTGCAGTGCCGATCCCGAAGACGCTCGAGATCATGGCCGAGAACGTCGGAACGGCCATTGATCCGAAATGTTTTGAGGCGCTGAAACAGGCACTAGCCCGTTTGCCGTCCTGAGAGTCTGTAAAATACGCCCTTTGTTTGCCGGCCCGTCCGGATAAGGTTTCCATCGCATGACTATTCAGCAAAAAGTGCCGACCGTCGGCTTCGTGTCTCTGGGTTGCCCCAAGGCGTCTTCCGACGCCGAGCGCATCCTGACCAAGCTGCGCGCCGAAGGCTACGAGATTTCGCCTAGCTACGACAATTCCGACCTCGTTATCGTCAATACCTGCGGCTTCATTGATGCCGCCGTCGAGGAATCGCTCGACGCCATCGGCGAGGCGCTGAACGAGAACGGCAAGGTCATCGTCACCGGCTGCCTGGGCGCCAAGGGCGATATCGTGCAATCGACGCACCCGGCCGTGCTCGCTGTCACCGGCCCGCACGCGGCTGACGAAGTCATGGGCTACGTCCACACGCACCTGCCCAAGCCGCATGATCCGTACTCCGACCTCGTGCCGCCGCAAGGCGTGCGCCTGACACCGGATCATTTCGCCTACCTGAAGATTTCCGAAGGCTGCAACCATAGCTGCACCTTCTGCATCATCCCTTCGCTGCGCGGCCCGCTCGTCTCGCGCCCGGTTGGCGATGTGCTGGCCGAAGCCGAAAACCTGGCCCGGGCCGGCGTGAAAGAAATTCTCGTCATCTCGCAGGACACCAGCGCCTACGGCGTCGATCTCAAGTACCGCACCGCCTTCTGGGGCGGCAAGCCGGTCAAGTCGCGCCTCAAGGAGTTGTGCGAGGCGCTGGCCAGCTTCGGCATCTGGGTCCGCCTGCATTACGTTTACCCGTATCCGTCGGTCGATGACGTCATCCCGCTCATGGCCGAAGGCAAGATACTGCCTTACCTCGATGTGCCCTTCCAGCACGCCAGCCCGACTATCCTGAAGGCGATGAAGCGTCCGGCCTCGGCCGAAAATACGCTCGAACGCATCGCCAAGTGGCGCGACATCTGCCCGGAAATCGTTATTCGTTCGACCTTCATCACCGGCTTCCCGGGCGAGACGGACGAGGATTTCGATCAGCTGATCCAGTTTCTCGAAGATGCCAAGCTTGATCGCGTCGGCGCCTTTGCCTACTCGCCGGTCGAAGGCGCCAAGGCCAACGAACTCGAAGGCCTGCCGCCGGAAGATGTGCGCGAGGACCGTCGGCGCTGGCTCATGCAGGTGCAGGAAGATATTTCCGCCGCCAAGCTCGAAGCCAAGATCGATACGGTCATTCAGGTTCTCGTCGACGCCGTCGATGAAGAGGGCACGATTGCCCGTTCCAAGGCTGATGCGCCGGAAATCGATGGCGTGGTGTACATCGATGGTCACTTCGATGCCCAGCCGGGCGATTTCATGCAGGTCAAGGTCATCGACGCCGACCACCATGACCTCTACGCCCAGCCTGCCTGATCGTCTGGTCGAGGTTGTCGGCACAGTGCAGGTGCTGACCGACCCGGCCGACATCGCGCCCTTCGTCACCGACTGGCGCGGCCGTTATCGCGGCGCGGCGCAATGCGTTGTCCGGCCGGGCAGCACTGCCGAGGTGGCTGCGGTCGTCAAGATCTGCGTCGAAGCCGGCGTGGCCATTGTCCCGCAGGGCGGCAACACGAGCCTGTGCGGCGCGGCGACGCCCGATGCGTCGGGCGGCGCGGTAATCATCAGCCTGAGCCGTCTGAACCGCATTTGCACGGTCGACCGGAAAAACAGCACGATTTCCGTAGAAGCCGGCTGCACGCTGGCTGCCGTTCAGGAGGCCGCAAGTGCTGTCGACCGGCTGTTTCCGTTGGCTCTGGCATCGGAAGGGACGTGCCAGATCGGCGGCAATCTCTCCACCAATGCTGGCGGCGTGCAGGTTTTGCGCTACGGCAACACGCGTGAGCTGACGCTCGGCCTGGAAGTGGTTCTGCCCAACGGCGACATCTGGGATGGCCGGCGCGGTTTGCGCAAGGACAACACCGGTTACGATCTCAAGCAGCTATTCATCGGTGCCGAAGGCACGCTGGGCATCATCACCGGCGCCGTGCTCAAGCTATTCCCTCTGCCGAAAACGCGGACCACCTGCTGGCTGAATGTCGATTCGCCAGCCGCTGCGGTTGATCTGCTCAATGCGGCTAAAGCGGCCTTCGACGCCCAGCTGACGGCTTTCGAGCTGATTTCGAACACCTCGCTCGGCTTGGTCCTTACACACATCCCAGAGTCGACGCGGCCGACGGCAGGCAGCCCGTGGTACGTGCTGGCCGAATTTTCCGATAGCAAGCCGGCGGCTGTGGCGCACTGGCTGCACAGCCGGCTGGAGTCCGGCGAGGTGGTCGATGGCGTTATCGCCCAGTCCGGCCCGCAGGCGCAAAAGCTGTGGGCGCTGCGCGAGCATATTTCCGAAGCGCAGAAGATCGAGGGCATCAGCATCAAGCACGATGTTTCGGTGCCGGTTTCCTGCATTCCGGAGTTTCTGGCCACGGCCGATGCGGCGCTGGCCGCGGCCTTTCCGGGGATTCGGATCGTTGCCTTTGGTCACGTTGGTGACGGCAACCTGCATTACAACCTGTCCAAGGCCGACGCGCACGACAACGCCACCTTCCTGGCCAGTGAGCCCGAGGTTCATCGCATCGTTCATGACGCGGTGCATGCGCTGAATGGCTCGATTTCGGCCGAGCATGGCATCGGCCAGCTGAAGCGCGAGGAAATCCTGCGTTACAAGAGCCCGGTCGAGATGGCGCTGATGCGCACGCTCAAGCAGGCGCTCGATCCGCGCGGCCTGATGAATCCCGGCAAGGTGCTCTGAGGCACGCCGTCGTGCCGGGGCGATCAGGTTTCCGGCAGGTTGTTCCCTGCGATTGATTCGGGCAGGGCGAAGGGCAGGGCAAACCGGAAGGTGCAGCCCTTGCCAACGAGGCTCTCGACAATCAGTTCCCCACCCATCAATTCAACCAGCTTGCGGGCAATGGGCAGGCCGACGCCGATGCCGCCGTGCTTCCTAATGGTCGAACCGTCACCCTGAACGAGCAGGCCGCTGATCATCTCGAGCTCTGCCGGCGTCATGCCGGGGCCGGTATCGACGACTGAAAACTCGATTTTGGCCATCTTGCCGTTGGACTCGAGCAGCTGAGTTGCAATGTCGACGCTGCCTTGGTCGGTGAATTTGATGGCGTTGCCGACCAGATGATCGAATATCTGGCGCAGACGGTCGGGGTCGCCGATCAGGATTTCAGGTAAGGCAGGATCGGTGTGCAGCGACAAGATGATGTTTTTGGCCGCCGCTGCCTTCTGTTGGCCGGATAGAAGGCCTTCGAGCATGCCGCTAACGGCAAACGGGGCGTGCTTGATTCGGACATGACCGGCTTCGAGGGCCGACAGCTTGATCAGGTGGTTGATCAGCAGCATCAGGTGGTCAGCCGATTCACGCTGGTGGTGCAGCAATTCCTGTTGTTCCGGCGTCAGTGATTCAAGCGCCAGCAAGTCACCCATGCCGATAATGCCGTTCATCGGCGTGCGCAGTTCGTGGCTGATATTGGCCAGGAACTCGGTCTTGGCGCGGTTCGAGCGTTCGGCTACGTCTCTGGCGTGCGCCAGTTCGGTCAGCAGGCCATCCTTTTCATGTTCGAGCCGGAAGGTTTCCTGCAGGGCGCCGTGAAAGAAATCGGCACTGCGTGTCACAGCCAGCAGGAAGAGCAAGGACATGGCGGTGAATGCAATGTGCAACGGGTCGCTGCCAAGGGTGCCGAAGGCCACCGCGAGTGAGATTGGCCAGGCGTAGCAGCGAAAAACAAGTCGGTCGGCCGCAAGGATGGGTACGGCGCCGGCGATCATGCCGGACATGACGAACCCGGCGAACAGTTGCAGGTAGGTGTTGCCTTGCGACATGAGAAGCAGGGCGCCACCGGCCCAGACGACGCCGGCTCCGCACGCGCTGAGCAGCGCACGCTGGCGCCACCAGAGGGCGTTGGCCGAACGTTGGTCCGATGCCGTTCGCCGGAAGGTGATGGCCTGACTGATGCGCAGGCCGGCAATAACGACGGCAGCCAGCCACCAGCTGTAAATCGCCGGATTGTTGAGCAGCGACGAGGCAACCCAGGTCAGCGCCGAGGCATTGATCAGTGAAACGCCCTGCCCGAGCAGGACGTTTCGATAGAGCAGTTCGACCCGTCGGCCGAGGACGAAGGTATCGGTTGGCAAGGTCAATGCAGTGCCTTGCCTTCGCTGACGGCGAACAGGGCTGCCACCTCGTCGGGGCTGAAGCGGTAGTCGCGGTTGCAGATGTCGTCGCGGATGACGATTTCGCCGTGTTCGGCGAGGATGGCCTCGGCATCGGCATGGCCCAGGCTGCGGATCATGTCGGCGACCTTGTTGCGGTCCTCGGGGCAGTGGTAGGCCACCGGGCGCGGGTCGTAGAGGCGGATGCCGTGTTCGCTCATGTCCTCGTGGAAGAGGCGGCCGAGCAGGCTTTCGGTGTCGAGTTCAAGCAGCTCGGCTGGCTTGACCGTGGCGGCCAGCTGGGTGATGCGCTGCCAGCCATCCTGGTCGTGATGGTCGGCGGCCGGCATCTTTTGCAGAAACAGGCAGGCTGCGGCATCCGGGCTGCACGCCGTAAACAGGCGCGATGGTTGCTGTTCGGACTGTTCGAGGTAATGCTCGAAGATCGTCGCAATGCTGTCGCCGACCATCGGCACGAAGCTTTGGTAGGGCTGGCGGGCGTCGGGCATGTCGAGGCTCATCATGAGCTGGCCGCCCTGATGGGCGCCGAGTAGTTCGGGCACCGGCGCGGCCAGAACGACCGGGTTACTGCGCGCCATGCCGCGCATTTGCAGTTGTTCGTTGCAATCCATGACCAGGAGCTGGATCGGGCCATTGCCGCGCAATTGCAAGGTCAGGCGGCCGGGTTGCTTGAGCTGGCCGGCAATCAGGGCCGTGACGGCGGCCGTTTCGCCGAGCAGCTGGGCGACGGTCGGCTGATAGTCGCGGCCGGCCTGCATCTGTTGCCAAGCTGCGCCGAGATGAACGACGGCACCACGAATGTCGAGGCCTTCGAAAATGAAACGCTGGATGGTGCTGCTCACTTCAATTTTTCCGCATAGTTGTCCGGCGCAAAGCCGACGATAAGTTGGCTGCCAGTGTCGAGCACCGGGCGTTTGATGAGGCTCGGGTACTGCGCCATCAGTCGCAGGGCTTTGGCCTCGTCGACGCTGGAACGTTCCTCGTCGCTGAGTTTTTTCCACATCAGGCCGCGCGTGTTGAGCAGCTTTTCCCAGCCGGCTCGGGCCGCCCAGTCCGGCAAGTGCGCCTCGGCGACGCCGGCCTTCTTGTAATCGATGAATTCGTAGGCGACACCGTTTTCGGTCAGCCAGTTCATGGCCTTCTTCATGGTGTCGCAGTTTTTGATGCCAAATGCCTTGATCATGACTGCATATGTTCGTTGGGGAGGACGAATCATATCAGTCGAGGCGGGGCTTAGCGGAACTCGAAGGCCTCCTGGTGAAAGGCGATGCGGGACAGGCCGCTGCGGTGCAGTGCTTCGTCCAGCGCCTTGCCCCAGGCGGCTGGGCCGCAGAACCAGACGGTGCTGTCGGGCTGGAGTGTGGCGGCGACTTCCTGCGCCGAGAGCGGGCCGGTGTTGTCGGTCTGGCGTCGGTGCAGGCGCACGCCGGCGGCTTGGCACAGGGCTTCGAGATGTTCGGGGAAATCGCCCGCTGCGGCGTTTGGCGTGCAGTAGAAAAGATCGGCCGTGGAGTTCGTCGGCGTAGTGGCGGCCGCAAGTTGCTCAAGGCGGGCGAGGAAGGGCGTGATGCCGATGCCGCCGGCGACCCAGACTTGGTGCGCTGTGTTGCCACGGTCAACCGGAGTTTTGGGCGAAAAATCAAATGCGCCGTAGGGGCCTTCGAGGGTGATCGTCTGGCCAGCCTCGATCAAGGCCGGGAGCTGGGCCGTGAAATCGCCGAGTGCCTTGATGGCCAGGGTCAGCGTGCCTTCCTGCGCGTTCCAGGCCGAGGCGATGGTGAACGGGTGGGCACCTTCGCCGCGCGAGCCGAAGTTGGCGAAGAGGAATTGTCCGGCCTTGTGGCCGGGCCAGTTCTTTTCCGGGCGGCAGACGATTTCAAGCAACTTGCCGTTGTGCTGGCCGATTGAAACGATCTGGGCGTGATGTTGGCGGTTGCGGCCGATACGATTCGACAGCGAGAGCACGGCGGGGACGACGCCGGCAGCGGCAAGCGCGGCGGTCAGCCAGCCGAGCGGGCTTTGCCAGAAGGTG
The DNA here is from genome assembly GCA_013335535.1 of Azonexaceae bacterium. GTDB lineage: Bacteria > Pseudomonadota > Gammaproteobacteria > Burkholderiales > Rhodocyclaceae > Azonexus. Next base: position 88,146 of record JAAXVL010000008.1, on the reverse strand, counting down.
CTTGGCATGAGGATCAGGCCGTGGAAAGCGCCAGCCAGGAAAACGGCGCCAAACGCCTTGTGCACCCAGCGGAAATAGCGGTAGGGAATGCGTTTGACGAGGGCGATGACGACCAGTCCGAGCAGGATGTAGCCGGCCCATTCTCCGACATCTTTGGCTAGGTCGATCCACATCTCGGGTTCGCCGTGCGGTCCGCGCGGGCGATTCGGGCCGGTGATCAGGCCGGCTTTGGAGAGGGTCTTGGGCAGCCATTCGAGCAGGTAGTGGGTAAGGACCAGGATGCCGGCGCCGATGCCGATGTTCTTGTGCAGGCGGTAGAGCTTGTCGAGCCCACCAGAACGCGCCTCCAGCCAGCGCGGGCGGGCGGCGAGCAGCATTCCGGCGCTGACCCACCACAGGGCGAGCAGTCCGGAGAGGATGATCAGCGGCTTGCGCCAGGCCCAGGGGCCTTCCGGGTTGGTGGCGAGCACGTCGGGCAGGGCGAAGATGCCCCAGAGACCGAGGGGGATGAGGGCGAGGTAAAGCAGGTGGCGTTTCATGATGGCGGATGAATGGCGATTTGATGACGTCAGTCTACGTCTTAAAGTGCCATCCGGCTGTCATGATGCTGTTGCAGGTTGTAAGCAAATGCAACGGTCAGCGAGCTTCGCCCTGGCCAAGCCCGCCGCCGCATTTCAATTTTGGCCATTTTTTCCGGTTGACCGTGAGATTCGCCGTTATTGCCGTGGCGATCACCCACGGTGACCGGAGGAACTACTTGCGCAGCTTGGCAAACGCCGACGCCATCGCGTTGTTGGCCGGCGCCGGGCCGCTGCTGCGTTGTTGCGGACGAACCGGTGCATTGCCGCGTCCGGCAGTGGCGTTGTCGTGGCGCTTGGCCTGGCTTGGCTCGTCGCTCATGCGCATGGTCAGCGCGATGCGCTGGCGTTGCAGGTCGACTTCGAGCACCTTGACCTTCACCACCTGGCCGGCCTTGACGATGCTGTGCGGGTCCTTGACGAAGGTGTTGGAGAGCGCCGAGACGTGCACGAGGCCATCCTGATGCACGCCAATGTCGACAAAAGCGCCGAAGGCGGCGACATTGGTGACGACTCCCTCCAAAATCATGCCCGGACGCAGGTCGGAAACCTTTTCGACACCGTCGGCAAAGGTCGCCGTCTTGAACTCGGGGCGCGGGTCGCGGCCGGGTTTCTCCAGTTCCTTGAAAATGTCCTGCACGGTCGGCAGGCCGAAACGCTCGTCGGTGTATCTCGACGGATTCAGGCCCTTGAGCGCGCGGCTGTCGCCGAGGATGTCCTTGATCGACTTGCCGAGGTCGACAATGATTTTCTCGACGACCGGGTAGGCTTCCGGGTGCACCGACGAGGCGTCGAGCGGATTGTCGCCGTTCGGCACGCGCAGGAAGCCGGCGGCCTGTTCGAAGGTCTTGTCGCCGAGGCGCGGCACCTTCTTGAGTTCGTCGCGCGAGCGGAAGGCGCCGTGGGCATCGCGGTAGCTCACGATGTTGGCGGCCAGGCCGGCGTTGAGGCCGGAAATGCGCGTCAGCAAAGGCACCGAGGCGGTGTTGAGATCGACGCCGACGGCATTGACGCAATCCTCGACGACGGCGTCGAGATTCTTCGCCAGCTTGGTCTGCGAGACATCGTGCTGGTACTGGCCGACGCCGATGGACTTCGGCTCGATCTTGACCAGCTCGGCCAGCGGGTCCTGCAGGCGGCGGGCGATGGAGACGGCGCCGCGGATCGAGACGTCGAGGTCGGGGAATTCCTTGGCGGCGAATTCCGAGGCCGAATAGACCGAAGCGCCGGCTTCGGAGACGACGATCTTCTGCAGTCGCGCTTCCGGGTAACGCTTCATGACATCCTGCACGAGCTTGTCGGTTTCGCGGCTGGCCGTGCCGTTGCCGATGGCGACCAGGCTGACCTGGTGCTTCGAGGCCAGGCGGGCGATGGTCGACATTGAGCCGTCCCAGTCGCAGCGCGGCTCGTGCGGGTAGATGGTGGCGTGGTCAAGCATCTTGCCGGTGGCGTCGACGATGGCGATTTTGCAGCCAGTGCGGATGCCCGGGTCGATGCCCATCGTGACGTGCTGGCCGGCCGGGGCGGCGAGCAGCAGGTCCTTGAGGTTACGGCCGAAGACGCGAATGGCTTCTTCCTCGGCGCGTTCGCGCAGCTCGTTCATGAGTTCGAGTTCGAGGTGGGTGAAGACCTTGATCTTCCAGGTCCAGCGCACGGTGTCGCTCAGCCACTTGTCGGCCGGGCGGCCCTGCGGCCGGATGCCGAAACGGGCGGCGATGCGCTGCTCGCAGGGGTTCTGGCTGCCCGGCTTGACGGCCTCTTCGTTGAGCTCCGAATCGAGGACCAGCGTCACCGACAGCATGCCTTCGTTGCGGCCGCGCAGGAGCGCCAGGGCACGATGCGAGGGCATGGTGGCGATCGGCTCGGCGAAGTCGAACCAGTCGCGGAACTTGGCGCCTTCGGTTTCCTTGCCTTCGACGACGGTCGAGCGGACGTGGCCGTGTTCGTTGAGGTACTCGCGCAGGCTTTGCAGCAGGCTGGCATCCTCGGCGAAGCGCTCCATGAGAATCTGCCGGGCGCCGTCGAGCACGGCCTTGGCGTCGGCAAAGCCGGCCTCGGCGTTGAGGTATTTCTCGGCCTCGTCGTCCGGCGTCAGCTCAGGGTTCTCAAGCAGGGCCAGGGCCAGCGGCTCAATGCCGGCTCCGCGGGCGATCTGCGCCTTGGTGCGGCGCTTCTGCTTGTACGGCAGATAAAGGTCTTCGAGGCGCTGCTTGGTTTCGGCATCGCTGATCTCTGCTTTGAGTTCCGGCGTCAGTTTGCCTTGTTCGTCGATGCTGGCGAGGATCGCCGCCCGGCGATCTTCGAGGTCGCGCAGGTAGGTCAGGCGCTCTTCGAGGTTACGCAGCTGGGTGTCGTCCAGACCATCGGTCGCTTCCTTGCGGTAGCGCGAGATGAAGGGCACGGTGGCGCCTTCGTCAAGCAGGGCGATGGCGGCGTTGACCTGGGCCGGGCGGACGCCGAGTTCGGCGGCAATGCGGTGTTCGATGGGTGGCAGCATGGGTGCGGCAGTGCAGCAAAATTGGGGGGTGCACTATGCGCAATAGTGGTGGAAAATACAACCATCACCACGGATAGGCACTTGGTGTAGGATATGTAATTGGCATTCAGATTGAGAGGAAAATAAAAATGAAAATTGAAACCTATTTGTTTGGTGCAGTCGAGATAAGCCCGGAAAAAGTCATCAATTTCCCGAGTGGCCTGGTTGGCTTTGAAGGCAGCAAGCGCTTCATGCTGGCGCACGAGGAGGGCAAGGAGCAACCGACCAGCTTTACCCTGCAATCGCTCGATGATCCGACGCTGGCTTTCCAGATTGTTGACCCGACGACATTGGGCTTCAACTATGAGTTGGCATTGACCGACGCCGAAAACGCCCTGCTGCAGTCGCCTGCTCCCGAGGATGTGTTGGTCATGCAGGTGCTGTTCAAGCAGGACGAAGGTGGCAAGGCGGCGATCATGCCCAACCTGCGCGCGCCGCTGCTGATCAATACCAGGGCGCGGGTCGGTTTGCAGAAGATCATGGAAAAGATGAGCCCGAACATCACGCTGTCCAATCTGGTAAGCGCGGTTTAACGCGTTTCCAAGTCAGGCAAAAGCCACTATCCACGGATAGTGGCTTTTTTTCGTCCGGGCTACAGGTGTTTCGCCGCTTCCCGGAAGGATAGTCCCGAGATTTTTTCGCGGTTTTCGTCGAGAAAACGGCGTACCGCCGCCGGGTCGGTGCGGGCGTATTGGCGCAGCGCCCAGCCGATGGCCTTTCGGATGAAAAATTCCCGTTCACCGGCACAGCGCAGGCAGAAATCGAAGAGCCGTGCCGTATCGGTGTTTTCTTTCCAGTCCAGCTGGTGGAGCAGGGCGACGCGCCGCAGCCAGAAGTCGGGGGCACCGATCAGGGCATCCATACGGCTGACCAGTTGCGGCTCACGGGCGACGATGGCGCCTATCGTCGGAGCCAGACCGTCTACGCTGTCCCACCAGGATTTGGTCTGGACCAGTGCCTCCAGCGCAGGCAGATCGGCCGCCGTCAGTCGCCTGTTTTGTCGACGTAGCAGGTCGACGGCAACGTACTGATATTCGCGCGCCGGCAAGGCCCATAATTCCACGGCAGCGTCGACCGGGTTTCCCGTGAAGGCGCGGATGACGGGCAGCGCGGCCTGACGTCGGGCCGGGGTCTGGATGCCGAGAAAATGGAATTTCCCTTTCATGTAGGCCGCCATCGCCTTGGCTCTCGTGGCGTCGGCCAGGGGTTGCAGTGCATCCTGAATCTGCGTGGCAAAGTCGCTCATGATTTACCGCGTAGCACTTTGCGGATCTCGCCGTCGCAGGCATTGGCGACGCGCTCGTATTCTTCGGCCGTGTCGATGCTGGCCTGGGCTTCGTCGACGCGCTTGATCTGTCGCTGGACGTAGGGTGCCCAGCGCGCGTCGAGCTCCTGCCGCAACCGGCTGGCGGTCTGGCCGACCGGGCCGCGCCAGACGGCGCCGGTGGCAAAGCGGGCATTCAGGGACTCGGTCAGTTCCTTTTCGATGCTGGCGATGTGCTTCTGGTAGGTTTCGACGTGCCGCATTTCGTGTTCGTGGATTTCCTTGTAGGCACAGCTGCCTTCGGGGAATTCGCGGGCGACGTAGACGGTCATCGGGCTGAAGCCGAAGCTCAGCGTGATCTGCGGGCTGGCGCATTCCCAGCGCCCGCTCGGGTCGGTGATCGACGGCGTGTTCGAGGCAAAACCGACCGTCGCATTGCCGCGGGTCAGGCCGAGCACCTGCCTGCCGGGGCGGGCCACCGAGGTGCCGATGTTGGTCAGCGAGCGGTAGCTGTACTCCGTGTTGTAGCTGATGCGCTCGTCGATGCGCTTGATGGTGACCGATGGTTTGGGCAACTCGTCGCACGGGTCGGCCCGGCACAGGCCGGCGATCAGCAGCAGGGGCAGAATGAGCAGGAAGCGCATCGGCTGGCCGGCTTACAGCGGCTTGAGCGTGTCGCGATAACGATTCGCGTTGGCGACGTAGTGTTCGGCCGATTTCTGCAGGTTGGCGACATCCTGATCGCTCAGTTCGCGCACCACCTTGCCCGGCGAGCCGACGATGAGCACGCGGTCGGGGAAGACCTTGCCTTCGGGGATCAGCGTATTGGCGCCGACGATGCAGCCCTTGCCGATCACCGCCCGGTTGAGGATGACCGAGCCAATGCCGATCAGGCTGCCGTCGCCGACCGTGCAGCCATGCAGCATGACGAGATGGCCGACGGTGACGTTATTGCCGATGTGCATCGGCACGCCTTCGTCGGTATGGAGCACCGAGCCGTCCTGAATATTCGTGTTGTCGCCGATGTGGATCGGATCGTTGTCGCCGCGCAGCGTGGCGTTCCACCAGATCGAGCTGTTGGCGCCGAGGCGGACATCGCCGATAACCGTGGCGTTGGGCGCAATCCAGGCGTTGTCACCGACCTGGGGCTGTTTTTCGCCGAGGCTGAAGAGGGGCATGAGGGCTCCTTGCAATATTTCAATTTTGGGCATTTTTTCCGGTTGACCGTGGCAAGCCAGGTGGACCGCGAGATTCGCCAATTTTACCTGTCCGGCGTCGGCGAACTAAGCGCAATACTCTCGCCAGGCCCCGCGGCCCGAACGCTTGACCTGATAGAGCGCCTCGTCGGCTTGGCGAATCAGCGCCGGCACGTTGTCAGCATGTTCCGGATAATGGCTCCAGCCCAGGCTCAGGCCGACGCAGACCGGCTCGGCCAGCCCGAGGTCGATAGGGGCACTGATCCGTTCGATGAGTTGCTCGGCCACGGCGACGATATCGTCGCGCCCCACATCCTCGAGAACGATCAGGAATTCGTCGCCGCCTAGCCGTGCGATGGTGTCCGTCTCGCGCATGTTCTCACGCAGGCGGGTAGCGACAACCTTGAGCAATTCGTCGCCGACCGGGTGGCCGAGCGTGTCATTGACCGTCTTGAAACCATCGAGGTCGAGGAACATGACGGCGAACGGCTTGCCGTCGCGGTGGGCGCGCTCCCAGGTTTTCTGGATGCGTGAATTGAGCAGCAGGCGGTTGGGTAGCCCGGTCAGCGCATCGTAGTGGGCGAGCCGCTCGACGGCCGTCTCGACGTGGTTCATGCGCCCCATGTCGGTGGTGATCCCGACATATTGGACCGGCTTGCCGTCGCGATCGCGGACCGTGCTGATCGACAGCCACTCGTGATAAATCTCGCCGCTCTTGCGGCGATTCCAGATCGCCCCCTGCCATTCGCCGGTCGTCAGAATTGCGTCCCACATCCGGTGATAGAAAAACACGTCGTGCCGCCCCGAGCGCAGCAGGCGCATGTGGCGGCCGAGCACTTCCTGTTCGCTGTATTCGGTCGCCGTCTCGAACGCCGGATTGACGGCGACGATGCGGCAATCGATATCGGTCACCACGATGGCCTCCTGCGTCGACTGGAACACCGTGTTGGCGATATGCAGCTTGGCCTCGACCTCCTTGCGGGCTGTCGCATCGCGCACGACGCAAAGCGTGCCCCGGCCTTCGGCGATCTCCAGCGGCGAGAGCATGATATCGACCGGAAACTGGCTGCCATCCCGGCGTCGGCCGAGCAGATCGTTGTTGACCCCCATCGCTCTGGTTACGGGGGCCGCTTGGTATTGCGCCCGATAAGCGGCATGCGCCGCGGCAATCTCCCCCGCCATCAGGCGCTCGACCGGCTGACCCCGCAGTTCGCCGGGAGCGTAGCCGAACAGCCGTTCCACCGCGCCATTGGCGTACAGGATCAACCCTGCTGCATCGACCACCAGCAAGCCATCGGGAACCGCCTCGAAAATGCTTTCAAAGATCCGCATCAGCCGCGACCATGCAATACCTCCGCCCTGCCGGGGGGATTCCGGCTTCACGCGCTGGACAGCGCGAGAAAATTCAGAAAGTTGGATAGCGCCGTGCCGCCGAAGGTTCCCGTTTCCTTGCCGGGCTGGCATGATCCGGGCTCTATCGAGAGGATTTCAAAATGAGCGATTTTTCGGCGTTGACCGTGGCATTGCTGGCGTTTCGCGATGAACGCAACTGGCAGCAATTTCACACGCTGCGCAACCTGATCACCTCGCTCAACCTCGAAGCGGCCGAGCTGCTCGAACTGACGCAATGGAAAAGTGACGCCGAAGTCGAGGCGCTGCCGACCGATGCGCAGGCGGCCGAAGCCCTGCGTGACGAATGCGCCGACATTCTGCTCTACCTGCTACTCATCGCCGACAAGGCCGGCATCGACCTCGCTGCCGCCGCACGCGACAAACTGGCTAAAAATGCCGAGAAATATCCCGTGGAAAAAGCCTACGGCTCGCGGGCCAAATACACCGAGTTGGGTTGACTCGCTAGGTTGACTCGCTCTCCAGCGTGTACTTCGCACCCTCGCCCTGGGCGAGTAGCGAAGCCAGCGTCGGCAGCGTATCGTGCAGCGTCTTTTCCAGCGTCCATGGTGGATTGATGACGAACATGCCGCTGCCGTGCATGCCAAAACCATCCCTGGCCGGCGCCTTCACTTCCAGCGTCGCATGCAGCCAGTTGCTGGCGCCCAGCCGTTTGAGCTTTTCCGGCAACTGGCGGGATTCCGGCTTCGAGAGCATCGGATACCACAGCGCGTAGGTGCCCGTGGCAAAGCGCTTGAGCGAATCCTGCAGCGTCTTGACGACGGCCGTGTAATCGCCCTTGGTCTCGTAGGACGGGTCGATGAGAACCAGCGCCCGGCGCGGTGGTGGCGGCAGGATGGCCTTGAGGCCGGCAAAGCCGTCACCCTCGGTGATCGCCACCGTGCGGCCGGCACCCTTGAAGCATTCGGCCAGCAACTTGCCGTCGGTGCTGTGCATTTCGTAGAGGCGCAGACGGTCGCTGTCGCGCAGCAGCTGACGGGCCAGCCACGGCGAACCGGGGTAATGGCGCAACTGGCCGTCCGGGTTCAGCATCTTGACGAAATCGAGGTAATTGAGCGCCGCCTTGGGCAGCCCCTTGGCCTCCCAGAGACGGCCGACTCCATCGCGGTATTCGCCGAGTTTGCTGGCGTGGGCGGACTCCAGCGCGTAGCGCCCGGCCCCGGCATGGGTGTCGATGATCCAGAACGGCGCCGGCTTTTCAGCCATGTACTGCGCGATTTCGATCAGAATCAGGTGTTTCAGCACGTCGGCGTGGTTTCCGGCGTGAAAGGCGTGGCGGTAGCTGAGCATTTTGGGGGAGCCTGTTAGGCCCTTAATCCGGGAGGCGGTCGAGGGCGAAGAATTCTAGCCCTTCGTTGGCTTCCATGCATGTCCCGATTTGGCGGTGCAGCGAGCGGCCCGGCAATTTGACCATGATTTTCTGGCCCGTCCGGTAGGCGCCGGGCGCCGTGATCAGCCCGGAATACTTGCCATAGGCCGGCAGGGTGTGCAGGAAGACGGCCCGCTGATCGGGCGTGTCCTCGGCCACGATGTCGACGACACTAACCTGTGGCGACATGAGTTGCAAACCAACCTCAAGCCGGATCTGCGACGAAGAAATACGACGCACCAGGCAGACGTGAATCTTGCTCGACTCGCGCGGTTGCAGGGCAACGAGGTCGCCGGCACCGAGATTGCGCTTCTCGCCCTTGATGAAACGGAGGAGGAAGCCGTCCGGGCTTTCGTCGATCATGGCCCATTCGCTCGACGTGAAATCGCGGCCGTCGTAGCGCGAGGCTGAATCGACAGCCCGGCGCGAGAATGTGTTGCCATCGAGGAAGCTGAGCACCGGGCTGAACCCGGAGACCAGATCGCCGCGCGGGCGGAAGCGGGTGCGACTGAAGCGACGGGCGCTCTTGCCGCCGATGGCAACGCGTAGCGTCTGCAACAGGGCGGGGGAGGCATCGAGATCGGGGTCGATGACCTTGCCTGGGCGGCGCGTGATGTTTCGGTCGAGGGCGGTGATGACTTGGGTACAGTCGATGAGCAGGCTGCCGAAGATCGAGGTGCCGGAGGGCAGGCGTATCATCGGGAAGCCCGGGTTGCCTTCGTCGCTGCGAACCAGGAAGCAGGCGTCGGCACTCTTGCCGCTGGCGGTTTCCGGGGTGACTTCGCCGACCAGCGCGTAGGCTGCCAGCTGGCGGGTGCAGGTGTTGATGATGTCGAACTCGGCCCGCGGCAGCTTGGTCGGCTCCAGATAGGCGAAAAGCAGGGCGCCGAGATATTCGTGCTCGATCGGCGCGGTTTCACCGTTGAGTGGCTTGGAGCGCTGGCCGCGCACCATCTGGTAAAGCTCATGCAGGGCCAGCCACGAACTCGCCGAGGGCGCGGCGTAGGCGCGGTAAGCCAGCAACTGACGACGGGCGATCATGGCCATCGCGCGTTGCGTGCTGCGATGCAGCAGATGACTCAATCCATCGTGATGCCCGCTATTGATGTTGCGGGCAATGCTTGTGTAAGCGATGGCCAGGCCCTTGAGCAGATTGTCGGCCTGCAGTGCCGAGGTGGCTGCCTTGAGCGGCAGCGGCAATACCGACTGGCTGATGAGCTTTTCGAGAACAGGCAGGGCTTCTTCGGCTTCCAGCCTGACGTCTTCCAGCAGCTTGAAGCGCATGTGCAGGTTGGGCTGGCCGTTGATGCTGGGCAGAACGCTGCCGGCCAGCTTGGCGATGGTTTCCTGCGGCGACAGGCCGGTCACGGTATCGAGCAAGCCGCGAACTGCGGCTGCACTTTTCTGTTCGGCACTGGCTTGGCCGAAAGGAAAAAGCTCACGTAGCAGTTGCAGCGGAGATTCCATGATCACTGGGAAAAAATTGACATGCGGATTATCCGGTAATTTGGCCGGAATTTCTGTGCGTTATTTCCGCTTTACGTATACTTGGGGCATGAATTTGAGCGAAGTGTTGTTTCTTGCCCTGACTGTCGCGGGCGTCTGGTTCTGGCTGGATAGCCTGAAAACGCGTGAAATCGGCGTCAATGCAGCCCGAAATGCCTGTCAGGATGACGGGTTGCAGTTTCTCGATGAAACCGTTGTTGGTACCTCGGTGCGCCTGGCCCGCGACGACGCCGGGCGCCTCAGGCTGCGCCGCGTTTACTCCTTCGAATACAGCGATACCGGGAACGACCGGCGATCCGGCAGCGTGACGCTGCTTGGCCACGACGTCGAGTTCCTGCATGTCCGTCCCCACCTCTACGTGATCCCGAATACCCATGAAACCCTCCATTGAAACCATCGATTTCCACGGCATCGAAGCCCTGCGCCTGAACGGCCCGCGCGGCGCCACTGCCATCATCAGCAAACTGGGGGCGCAGGTCCTGTCGTGGGTGCCGCCCGATGGCAAGGAACGCCTGTTCCTGTCCGACAAGGCCGTTTTCGACGGCAGCGTCGCCATTCGTGGCGGTGTTCCCGTCTGTTTTCCACAGTTTGCCGAACGCGGCGACCTGCCCAAGCACGGTTTCGTGCGGACCCGCGAATGGTCGGTCAGCAGCGAGCGTACGGGCGACGATTTTGCGCTGGTTACCCTGGAAATCACCAGCGACGAGGCCACGCTGGCGCTCTGGCCGCACGCCTTCCATGCCGAACTGACACTCATGATCGAGGCCGACCGCATCGACATCGAGCTGGGCGTCACCAACACCGGCGGTACGCCGATTTCCTTTACCGGGGCGCTGCACTCCTATCTGCGTGTCGCGCAGGTTGAGGAGGCCGTTCTGGAAGGGTTGAAAGGGCTGGAGTATTGCGATTCGCTCGACGGCGACCGCAGTGCTTTTGAGTCTCGCCCCCAACTGACGGTCGATTGTGAAGTCGATCGCGTCTATTTCAATGCCAAACGGCCGCAACTCCTGCATAGCGGCAAACAGACCCTGGCCATGCAGAACCAGGGCTTCCCGGATGTCGTCGTATGGAACCCGTTTGTCGACCGCTGTGCCGAACTCAAGGACATGCCGGCCAATGGCTGGCGCCACATGCTCTGCGTCGAGGCGGCGGCCACCCGCCCGATCGCGCTGCCGGCCGGCGAGGAGTGGTACGGGCGGCAGACGCTGGTGGTCGTCTGACCGACCGTCCGGCCCGGCAAATTTGATTTGCATTAGGGCAGGGCACGGTGGCTTTTCGGTAGTCTCGGTCCGTAGCGCAGCCATCCCGCCGGGGTGGCTGTCTTTCGACCGGACAAGCGATGAATCTTTCCCCTCTGACTATTGGCGGCGTGCAACGTGCGCTGGCTGACGGCTGGCGCGTGGCCAACGCGACGCGCGGCATCAGTATCGGCTACGCGCTGATTTTTACGCTGGGTGGTCTGGCGATCATGGGTGGCCTGCTGGCCCAGGGCTGGACGCCTTTCATCATCGCTGCGGCCGGGGCTTTCATGCTGGTCGGGCCGGTCGCGCTGGCCGGATTTTTCGGCATCGCCGGGGCGCTTGAAGCCGGTGCGCCGGTGGGCGTGTCCAGCATCGCCAGCGGTTTTTCCCGGGCTTCGCGGGCGCTCTGGGCGTTGTCGCTGGTCTGCGCACTACTCTTCATGATCTTTGTTACCGATGCGGCGATTCTCTACGCTTACATGGTCGGCGCGACGCCGGTGTGGCTCGACAAGCTGCTGCCGGCCAACGCCAGCGTGCTGTCTTTCGTCCGCTGGGCCGGGGTTTCCGGTCTGGTCGTCGCCTTCCTGCTCTACTGCGTTGCTGCTTTTTCCGTGCCCTTGCTCTGCGAGCGCCGGGCCGGGCTGGTCGAGGCCGTGGTGCTCAGCGTGCGCGTCGTTTTCGGCAATTTTCTGCCGGCCATTTTTTGGGCTTTTTTCCTGTCGACCGTGACAATCGGCAGCGTTCTGCTCTTGCCGCTCCTGCCGCTGACCCTGCCGTGGATGGCCTACGCCAGCCGGGCGCTGTACCGGCAGGTGCTCCCCGTTTCCTGAACGCCGGTGCTTGCCGGGCGGCAAAGGTATAATTGCCGCCTTTCCGCATTTCCAAGCCCTGCCGTGACTCCCCTCGATACTGAAATTGCCCGCCGGCGTACCTTCGCCATCATTTCCCACCCTGACGCGGGTAAAACCACGCTGACCGAAAAGCTACTGTGGTTCGGCGGCGCCATTCAGGTGGCCGGCGAAGTGCGCGCCCGCAAGGCCTCGCGCCACGCGACTTCGGACTGGATGGAGCTGGAAAAGCAGCGCGGTATTTCGGTGACCTCGTCGGTCATGCAGTTCCCGTACCGCGAGTGCATGATCAACCTGCTCGACACGCCGGGCCACGAAGATTTCTCGGAAGACACCTACCGCACGCTGACGGCCGTCGACTCGGCGGTCATGGTGATCGACTCGGTGAACGGCGTCGAGGCGCAGACCATCAAGCTGCTCAACGTCTGCCGCATGCGCGACACGCCGATCCTGACCTTCATCAACAAGCTCGACCGCGAAGGCAAGGAGCCGATCGACCTGCTCGACGAAATCGAGTCGGTACTCGGCATCCAGTGCGCCCCGATGACCTGGCCGATCGGCATGGGCAAGCGTTTCCGCGGCGTCTATCACCTTTACGACGACGCCATCGCCTTCTTCGACCCGCAGGCCGAGAAGGGCACGGCCGAGATCATCCAGGGCCTCGACAATCCGCGTCTCGACGAACTGATCGGCTCGCAGGCCGACGAACTGCGCATGGACATCGAACTGGTCCGCGGCGCCTCGCACGCCTTTGATGCCGAGGCTTACCTGAACGGCAAGCAGTCGCCGGTCTTCTTCGGTTCGGCAGTCAACAACTTCGGTGTGCAGAGCCTGCTCGACGCCGTGGTCGACCTGTCTCCGGCGCCGATTGCTCGGCCGTCCACGACGCGCGAAGTGCAGCCGAACGAGCCGAAATTCTCCGGGTTCGTGTTCAAGATCCAGGCCAACATGGACCCCAAGCACCGCGACCGCATCGCGTTCCTGCGCGTCTGTTCCGGCAAGTTCGAGCGCGGCATGAAGGTCAAGCAGGGCGCCGGCGGCAAGTCGCTGGCCGTCAATAACGCCATTACCTTCATGGCGCGCGACCGCTCGACGACCGACGAAGCCTACCCGGGCGACATCATCGGTATCCCCAATCACGGCACCATCCGCCTCGGAGAAACCTTTACCGAAGGCGAAGATCTGCGCTTCACCGGCATTCCGTCCTTCGCGCCGGAACATTTCCGCCTGGCCCGCATCGCCAACCCGCTCAAGATCAAGCAGCTACAAAAAGGCTTGCAGCAGCTGGCGGAAGAGGGCGCGACGCAGTTGTTCCGTCCGCTGTCCGGCACCGACCTCATCCTCGGTGCGGTCGGTACGCTGCAGTTCGACGTGGTGGCCAGCCGTCTCGAAAACGAATACGGCGTGCAGGTTATTTTCGAGTCCTACAACTGCGCGACGGCGCGCTGGATTCAGGGCGATGCCGCCGAGCTGCGCCAGATTTCCGACCGCTACAGCGCCAACGTCGCGCTCGACGGGGCGGATGATCCGGTCTATCTGGCGCCGAACAATGTCTACCTCAACATGGTCAAAGAGAAGTATCCCAAGCTGCGTTTCATGGAAGCACGCGAGGTAATCTGAGCATGACCGTCCGGGTGCAGGAAGCCGATTTCGACCTTGGCGCCGAGTTGCTGGCGCTGCGGGCGGCTGACGCCCGGGTTGGCGCCTTGGCCAGCTTTCTCGGCTTGGTGCGCGACATGAACGACGGGGCCAGCGTTGCCGAAATGACGCTGGAGCATTACCCGGGAATGACCGAAAAGGCGCTCGAGGCCATCGTCGCCGAAGCCAAGGGCCGCTGGGAAATTTACGACGCGCTGGTCATCCACCGCGTCGGCCCGCTCAAACCCTGCGACCAGATCGTGCTCGTCGCCGTGACCAGCGCCCATCGCGGCGAAGCCTTCGCCGCCTGCGAATTCATCATGGATTACCTGAAGACTCGCGCCCCTTTCTGGAAGCGCGAAGCGACGCCGGATGGCGGGCGCTGGGTCGATGCGCGCGAGACGGACGACAGCGCAGCAGCGCGCTGGCAGTCTCAATAAGTCAGTACAGGGTTTCCACGGTCAATCGGAAAAACGGGCCAAAATCGAAATATTGGTCTTGCGCACGACCGCTTTCCATTCGTCCGCTGGCCGCCAAGCGCCCCGGTTTGGCTGGGGCGTGGCGGGCGGTCGAATGGGGTCGGTCTTGAATGCTTCCCCTGGAACTGCAACCGCTCAGGTCTTGAACTGAACCACCATCTGCCGAAGCGAGCTTGAGAGCGACTGCAACTGGCGGGCTGCATCGGCTGTCTGGCGGACGGCAGCGGCACTTTCCTCTGACATCTGGGCGATGACTTCGAGCTTCTGGGCGATTTCGTTGCTGGCCATGCTTTGTTCCGAAATCGAGTCGGAAATGCCATTGACCACGACCGTTACGCGTATTGCGCCATCGCGAATGCGGTTGATCGAATCGCCGGCCTGATTGGCCAGTTCGACGCCGTTAGCAACCTGACGGACGCCATCCTGCATGCTGCTGACCGCACTGCGCGTACCGTTCTGGATCTTGGCGACCATCTCGCCGATTTCCTTGGTCGAATTCCCGGTGCGTTCGGCCAGTTTGCGCACTTCGTCGGCAACCACGGCAAAGCCGCGCCCCTGTTCGCCGGCACGCGCCGCCTCGATGGCGGCATTGAGCGCCAGCAGATTGGTCTGGTCGGCGATTTCCTTGATGGTATTGACGATGGAGGTGATCTGGTCGGACTGGTGCCCGAGGTCTGCGATGATCTCCGACGACGACTGGACTGCGTCGGAAATCTTGCGCATTTCCGTAGCGGCGTTGTGAATGACGGAGGCTCCCTCTTCGGAAATCTCGCCGGCCGTTTGCGAAATGTTGTGCGCTTCGCTGGCGTTTTCCTTGACCTGGTCGATGCTGACCGCCATTTCCTCGACCGAAGCGGCCATCGACGAGGCAGCATCGCTCTGCTGGCTGGCCCGCACGGCGACCTGCTCGGATGCGCTGAGCAGTTGGGTGGCGGCACTGGCCACCTGCTCGGCATTGGCGACGATGCTGGCGATCATGAAGCGCAGGGTTTCCTGCATGCTGCGGATGTTGCCGAGCAGGCTGTCCTGATCTCCCGGCTGACAGTCGACGGGTGTGGTCAGGTCGCCTGCGGCAATGCGCTTGGTGACGGCCGAAGCGATTGCCGGGTCGCCGCCCAGGGTCTTGACGATATTGTTGGAGAGCACCAGCAGCGAGATGGTGATGAAGCCCGCGATGCCCAGCCCCCAGAGTAGAAGCTTGATGGCATCGCTGCGGAACTTGGCATCGACATCGTCTACATAGATGCCCGAGCCGATGACCCAGCCCCAGGGCGCGAAGCCCATGACGAATGAAATCTTCGGCACGCCTTCCTCCGAGCCTGGTTTCGGCCAGAGGTAATCGACGAAGCCCGCGCCTTTGGACTTCACCATGTTGTTGAATTCGACGAACAGCAGCTTGCCGTTCTTGTCCTTGATCTGGTCGAGCTTCTTGCCCTCCAGTTCGGGCTTGATCGGATGCATGACCATCGTGTCTTGCAGGTCGTTGATCCAGAAATACTCGACCTTGTCGTAGCGCAGGGTACGGATGGCGGCGGCCGCGTATTTCTTGGCGTCGTCGGTGGACATCTTTCCGTCACGGCTCGATTGCTCGTAGAAGGTCAGGATGCCGTATGCCGCTTCGACCAGGTTGCGTACCTTGTCCTGGCGGTCTTCAAGCATCTGGCTCTTGCCGTTGATGAGCAGCGCCGTAAAGAGTGCGGCGAGCGCAACAACTGTTATGGCGGTCATGGCGAGAAGTTTGCTGCGCAGAGTCATTCCCGTGTTGGTCATGTCGACCCCTCCATGTATTTTTGGCTGATGTGTTAAATCTATCACAATTCGAATATGCGAAATGGATTTATAAGTGTGTCGACAAAGAAAACCAACCGGCGCATGGCTTGAAATTGCCGGAACGCCCCTCATCTTCGAGGTATTAGAAATTCCGTACAGGGAGAATCTTGATGCGCCTCGACAAACTCACGACCAAGTTCCAGCAAGCCTTGTCCGATGCCCAAAGTCTGGCCATCGGTGGCGACCAGCAGTTCATCGAACCGCAGCATTTGCTGCTTGCCCTGCTCAATCAGGATGACGGCGGCACGACTTCATTGCTCGGCCGCGCCGGAGCCAATGTGCCCGGCTTGCGCCGCGATCTGGAACAGGCGCTGACCCGGCTGCCCAAGGTCGAGGGTCATGGCGGCGATGTGTCCATCGGTCGCGATCTCGGCAACCTGCTCAACCTGACCGACAAGGAAGCGCAGAAGCGGGGCGACCAGTTCATCGCCAGCGAAATGTTCCTGCTCGTGGTGTGCGAGGACAAGAACGAAACCGGCCGCCTGGCCAAGCAGCATGGCCTCAGCCGCAAGGCGCTGGAAGCGGCGATCATGGCCGTTCGTGGCGGGCAGGGCGTCGATTCGCAGGAGGCAGAAGGCCAGCGCGAATCGCTCAAGAAATACTGCATCGACCTGACCGAGCGCGCCGCCCAGGGCAAGCTCGATCCGGTGATTGGTCGCGATGACGAGATTCGCCGCGCGATCCAGATTCTGCAGCGTCGGACCAAGAACAATCCAGTGCTGATCGGCGAGCCGGGCGTTGGCAAGACGGCCATCGTTGAAGGCCTGGCTCAGCGCATCATCAACGGCGAAGTGCCGGAAACGCTCAAGGGCAAGAAGGTGCTCGTCCTCGACATGGCCGGCCTGCTCGCCGGCGCCAAGTATCGCGGCGAGTTCGAAGAACGCCTGAAGGCCGTCTTGAAGGAAGTTTCGCAGGAAGCCGGGCAGATCATCCTGTTCATCGACGAGTTGCACACCATGGTCGGGGCCGGCAAGGCCGAAGGCGCCATCGACGCCGGCAACATGCTCAAGCCGGCGCTGGCCCGTGGCGAACTGCACTGCATCGGCGCCACGACGCTCAACGAATACCGCAAGTACATCGAGAAGGATGCCGCACTGGAGCGCCGCTTCCAGAAAGTGCTGGTCGACGAGCCTTCGGTTGAAAGCACCATCGCCATCCTGCGCGGCTTGCAGGAGAAGTACGAACTGCACCATGGCGTCGATATCACCGACCCGGCCATCGTTGCTGCCGCCGAATTGTCGCACCGTTACATCACCGACCGTTTTCTGCCCGACAAGGCAATCGACCTGATCGATGAGGCCGCAGCACGCATCAAGATGGAAATCGACTCCAAGCCGGAAGTCATGGACAAGCTCGACCGCCGCATCATCCAGCTCAAGATCGAGCGCGAGGCGGTCAAGCGTGAGAAGGACGAAGCGTCGAAGAAGCGTTTCGGCCTGATCGAGGAAGAAATCGCCAAGCTGGCCAAGGAGTATTCCGATCTCGAAGAGGTCTGGAAGGCCGAAAAGGCCCAGGTTCAGGGCTCGGCGCACATCAAGGAAGAAATCGACAAGCTCAAGGCCGAGGTCACCCGCTTGCAGCGGGAAGGCAAGCTGGACAAGGTCGCCGAACTGCAATACGGCAAGCTGCCGCAGCTTGAAGCGCAGCTCAAGACGGCCGAAAAGGCGGGTGAGGGCGAGCAGAAGAAAAACAAGCTGCTGCGTACCCAGGTCGGCGCCGAGGAAATCGCCGAGGTGGTGTCACGCGCCACCGGCATTCCGGTCAGCAAGATGATGCAGGGCGAGCGCGAGAAGCTGCTGCATATGGAAGACAGGCTGCACAAGCGCGTGGTCGGCCAGGATGAAGCGGTGCGCCTGGTTGGCGATGCGATTCGGCGTTCGCGCGCCGGGCTGTCCGATCCGAACCGGCCGTATGGTTCCTTCCTGTTCCTCGGCCCGACGGGCGTCGGCAAGACCGAGCTGTGCAAAGCACTGGCCGAGTTCATGTTTGATGCCGAGGATCACCTGATCCGCATCGACATGAGCGAGTTCATGGAAAAGCATTCGGTCGCCCGCCTGATCGGCGCGCCACCGGGCTATGTCGGTTACGAAGAAGGCGGCTACCTGACCGAGGCCGTGCGTCGCAAGCCGTACTCGGTGATCCTGCTCGATGAAGTCGAGAAGGCCCATCCGGACGTCTTCAACGTGCTGCTCCAGGTACTCGATGATGGCCGAATGACCGATGGCCAGGGCCGCACCGTCGATTTCAAGAATACGGTGATCGTCATGACCTCCAACCTAGGCAGCCAGATGATCCAGCAGATGTCAGGCGACGATTATGGCGTGATCAAGGTGGCGGTGATGGCGGAGGTCAAGAACTACTTCCGGCCGGAGTTCATCAACCGGATCGACGAGGTCGTGGTCTTCCATGCGCTCGACGAGAAGCACATCGCCGGCATTGCGAAGATCCAGCTCGGTTATCTCGAAAAACGCCTGGCGCAGCTCGAGATGGGTATCGTCGTCGAGGATACGGCGCTGGCCGAACTGGCCAAGGCCGGCTTCGATCCGGTGTTCGGGGCGCGTCCGCTCAAGCGGGCCATCCAGCAGCAGATCGAGAATCCGCTGGCCAAGGCCATCCTGGAAGGCAAGTTCGGCGCGAAGGACACCATCCGTGTCAGCTGCGATCCGGCCACCGGCGGCATCATGCGTTTTGCCAAGGGCTGAGAACCGGGCAGCCAACGAAAAAGGGCGGAGCCGCAAGGCTTCGCCCTTTGTCTTTGGCGCGCTGCTGAAACGCTCAGCAGTTCCCCTTCTTGGCCTGTCCCGGCGGGCAGTGGCCGCCGCCCTGATGGGGCACACCGTTGTTACCGCGACCGGTGTAGTACTTTTCGCCGCGCGGGCCATTGTGTTGCTTCCAGTAGGCAGGTTCGCGCCAGTCGTAGCCGTCCCAGTAATAGCCACGGTCATTGCGCGAGCCGAAGGTGACGCTGACGCCCGGCGCATCGATCCGCACATTGCCGAGATTGACATTGACATCGACGGCACTGGCCAGCATGGGAGCAGCAATCATCGCTGCCATAATGAATTTCTTCATGCGCTATTTCCTTTCAGCAAGTGTGGAGGGAAGATCTCAAACCTTATAACGGATTGGCCTGGTGTTGGACAACAAGGATCTGAAAAATGTGGGATGACCTGAAAGACTGGAAAACTCGCCGCCACGCCGAACTGGCCGGGCCGGAAAGCTGGCTGGGCATACGCGGGCTGTTCTGGCTCGAGCCGGGGCGCAACAGCGTCGGTTGCGCCGAGGATTCGGTTGTTCTCTTGCCCGACGGACCGGCGCATCTCGGCGATTTGCTGTGGCAGGACGGACAGGTGATCTGGCAGCCGGTCGATGGCGAAGCGCGCGAGTTGCAGACCGATATCGCCGGCCAGCCGAGCGTGGTCGACTTTGAAAATTGGTCTTTTTTTCTGGTTGACCGTGAGAACCGGATTGCAGCCCGTTTGCGCGATCGCGACTGGGCGCAGAGCCAACCATTCGGCGGGCTGGACTATTTTGGCTTCGATCCGGCCTGGCAGATCGAGGCCGAGTGGCAGGTGCTGTCTCCGCCGATCAGCATGGAAGTGCCGAATGTCAGCGGCGATCTCAAGCGTGTCGAAGTCAGCCATCAGGCCGTGTTTGAAGTGGCTGGGCAGAAGGTGACGTTGTTGCCGATGGCGGTCAGCGACAAGGAGGTCTTCTTTGTCTTCCGCGACCGGACGAGCGGCAAGGAAACCTACGGCGCCGGTCGTTTTTTGAAGACGGCGTCGCCGATTCCCGATGAAACGGCGACTTCCACGGTCAACCGGAAAATTCGCCTGAATTTCAATTGTGCCTACAACCCGCCCTGCGCCTTCACCCCCTTCGCTACCTGCCCGCTGCCGCCGCCCGAAAACTGGCTGCCGTTTGCCGTGCCGGCCGGGGAGCGAAAGTGGCTCAAGCCGATCTGAGCGATCGTCCGTTTTTGCTTGATATGACATCGTTCTGGCGGTTTCGGTGCTGGCAGGAACCGAGGCGATAGTTCGTGTGCCTGGGGCTGAAAATGCATAAAATGATACCCTTGAAACTGTAAGGTCTATTTGTCAGTTTCCGTTGCGGCAAATGCCGCCAATGGTTCGGCGATGGCGTCCGGCTGGCGCCGTTTGGCACGCGGGGGTGTGCCGGAAACAGACAACAAGCTTTGATCGTGGCGAGACGCAGCGTGGCTGTGCCGCCCCAATTTTGCACATAAAACTCCGAGGGAAATCGATGGCCTGGTTTGGAAGCAACGAATTGCCTGCCTTGAAGCAGGCACACGAAGCCCTGCAACAGCGCGAGCAGAGCCTGATGCAGGAGCTTGAAGCGGCTAAACGGGCATTGGTCGACCAACAGGATTTGGCGGCAGCAAAGGACCTGGAATGCGAGATGCTGAAAGACGTCCTGCGCAGCCTGTCGAGTTTTGGCGCGACTTTGGCTGGTTCGCAAAGCAGCCTGGGGACGATGGCCAATGTGTTGCATGACGAAAAAATGCAGGCGGTCGAAGCCGCTGAAGTGGCTCTGCTGAGCGGTCAGGCGACGACGGAAATTGCGTCCAACCTGCACCAGTTGGCTAAAGACTCGGCGAAGACGGCGCATGAGGTTGAGTCGCTCGCCCAGCAAGCCGACAAGATCGGTTCGATTGTCCAGCTGATTCATGAAATTGCCGATCAGACCAATCTTCTCGCCCTCAACGCAGCTATCGAGGCGGCCCGGGCCGGTGAGTCCGGCCGCGGTTTTGCCGTGGTCGCCGACGAAGTGCGCAAGCTGGCCGAGCGTACTTCAAAGGCCACGAAGGATATCGGCGGACTGGTCAGCGATATTCGTCACAACTCGACGATGGCCAAGGACGCCATGGAGCTCTTGTCGTCATCGGCCGATGATTTCAGCAAGCGCGGCGGCAAGTCGACCGAAGACATGCGCCGGCTGATGGACATGTCGAAGCAGATGGAGCAGGTCATTGCAGCCAGCGCCCTGAGCAGCTTTGTCGAAGTCGCCAAGGTCGATCACCTGGTTTTCAAGTTCCGCATCTACATGGCTCTCTTTGGCCTGGAGCCGCTGCAGGCCGACGGGGTTGCATCGCACTCCGGATGCCGGCTCGGCAAGTGGTACTACGAAGGCGAAGGGCGCAACCTGTTCAGCCAGCTACCCGGGTACCGGGAAATGGAGGCGCCGCACATCGTGGTGCACAATAACGGCAAGGCGGCCCTGCAAGCCAAGGCCTCGGGTGATATCCAGGCCATGCTCAAGCACGTTCAGGCCATGGAGCAGGGGAGCGTTGGCGTCATCGACAACCTCGAACGCATGGCGAACTCGGTTGCCGTCGAGATAACCCGGTTTTGATGACGCCGCCGGGGTTTTAGCCCCGGTTTGCTGCGGCCAGGGCCGTGGCGAAGTTTTCAACCGTCTGCGCCGGATTGTGCAGCTTTTCCAGACCAAACAGGCCGATGCGGAAGGTGCGGAAGTCGGCCGGTTCGTCGCATTGCAGAGGCACGCCGGCGGCGGTCTGGACGCCCTGGGCGATGAATTTCTTGCCGGTGTGGATGTCCGGGTCAGTGGTGTAGCTGACCACCACGCCAGGCGCCTGGAAACCGTCGGCCGCGACGCTGGGAAAGCCGTTGGCGACCATCAATTCACGAATGCGGCGGCCCAGTTCGATCTGTTCCTGGCAGACCTTGTCGAAGCCATAGGCCTCGGTTTCGAGCATGACGTCGCGCAGGACGGCCAGGGCATCGGTCGGCATCGTCGCATGATAGGCGTGGCCGCCGTTCTCGAAGGCTTCCATGATCTGCAGCCATTTCTTGAGGTCGCAGGCGAAACTCGTGCTGCTCGTCGCGTCGATGTGGGCGCGGGCGCGTTCGCCCAGGGCGACCATCGCGCAGCACGGCGAGGCGCTCCAGCCCTTCTGCGGAGCACTGATCAGGATGTCGACATTGTTGGCCACCATGTCGACCCAGACCGTGCCGGAGGCGATGCAGTCGAGCACGAAATAGCCATCGACTGCCCGCACGGCCTCGCCGACGGCGCGAATATAGTCGTCCGGCAGGATCATGCCCGACGAGGTTTCGACGTGTGGCGCGAAGACAACTTCCGGCCGATGCTGGCGAATGGCGGCGACGACTTCCTCGATCGGTGGCGGCGCGAATGGCGCCTGCGCGCCGCTGCCAACTTGCCGGGCCTTGAGGACGATGCTTTCGGACGGAATCCGGCCCATGTCGAAAATCTGCGTCCAGCGGAAGCTGAACCAGCCGTTGCGGATGACGAGCACCTTGCGGTGCGTGGCGAACTGGCGAGCGACGGCTTCCATGCCGAAGGTGCCGCTACCCGGCACGATGATGGCGGCCTTGGCGTTGTAGGCCTTCTTGATCAGGCGCGAGATGTCCTTCATGACGCCCTGGAAGCGTTGCGACATGTGGTTCAGGGCGCGGTCGGTGTACACCACCGAGTATTCGAGCAGGCCGTCTGGATCGGGTTGGGGCAGCAGTGCGGGCACAGAGTCTCTCCTGTTGATCGTTATTTTGCAGAGCATACCGCCAAGCCGTGATGGCGCGCTAGTCAGAGGGCCGGTGTTGCGCGACACTGGCGGAAATCCAGCCCGAAAGGAACCGCCGTGAGCACGCCCCAACTGCCTTCCTACCTTTCCAAAGAAAACATTGGCCCCTGGCACATCTTTCTGCAGCAGGTTGAGCAGGTCGCGCCGCTGCTCGACAAGGCGCTCTGGCCCTGGGTGGAAACGTTGCGCCGGCCGAAGCGCTCGCTCATCGTCGATGTGCCGATCCGCCTCGATAGCGGCGTGGTCGAGCATTTCGAAGGCTACCGCGTGCATCACAACACCTCGCGCGGCCCGGGCAAGGGCGGCATTCGTTTTCATCAGGACGTGACGCTGTCCGAGGTCATGGCGCTGGCCGGCTGGATGACCATCAAGAATGCCGTCGTCAACGTGCCGTTCGGCGGCGCCAAGGGCGGCGTTCGCGTCGATCCGCGCCAGCTTTCAATGCCCGAGCTGGAAGGACTGACCCGTCGCTACACCAGCGAAATCAGCTCGATGATCGGCCCGGACAAGGACATCCCGGCCCCTGACATGAACACCAACGCCCAGATCATGGCCTGGATGATGGACACCTATTCGATGGGCGAAGGGCGCACGGTGACCGGTGTCGTCACCGGCAAGCCGGTCTCGCTCGGCGGTTCGCTCGGCCGGCAGGATGCGACCGGGCGTGGCGTTTTCGTCAGCGCCCGCGAGGCGGGACGGCGCCTCAATGTGCCGGTCGACGGGGCGCGGGTGGCCGTCCAGGGATTCGGCAATGTCGGCGAAGCCAGTGCGCGAATATTCGCGCAGCACGGCGCCAAGGTGGTAGCCATTCAGGACGTCAGAGGCACCGTTTTCAACGAGGCCGGGCTCGACGTGGTCGCCCTCAAACGCTACCTGGGCGAGCACAAGACCCTGCTTGGCGCGCCGGGCACCACGACGATCAGCAACGACGATTTCTGGGCCGTGCCCTGCGAATTCCTCGTGCCGGCCGCGCTCGAATCGCAGATCAACCGCTACAACGCCGAGCGCATCGTCGCCCGCATCGTTGTCGAGGGCGCCAACGGCCCGACGACCCCGGAGGCAGACAGCATTCTCGCCGAGCGCGGCATTGTCGTCGTGCCCGACGTGCTGGCCAATGCTGGCGGTGTCACCGTCAGCTACTTCGAATGGGTGCAGGATTTTTCGAGCTTTTTCTGGACCGAAGATGAAATCTACGGCCGCCTCGACCGGATCATGGCCGAGGCCTTCAACGCCATCTGGCAGATGGCCGCCGACCGCAAGATGCCGCTCCGTTCAGCCGCCTTCGTGATCGGCTGCAGCCGGGTGCTCGAAGCGCGGGCGACGCGCGGGTTGTATCCGTGATCGGCTGATTGCCACGGTCAACCGGAAAAAACGGCCCAAAATGAAAATGGTCTAAGCATCTTTATTTGCAAAAAGCTTGGCATGGCCTGTGCCGTGCGGGTTTTCGTGGATTACTTCACAGCCAATATTCGTTCGGCCGGCTATCGTTCGTCCATGTGATCGCCATAGCGCGTCGCACCGAACTGATAACCAAGGATTCATTCATGAAAAAACTGCTTGCTATCGCTGCACTACTGAGCGCTCCTGCCCTGGCTCAGGCCAACCTCGTCGTCAATGGCAGCTTCGAGGATTACACCTCGGTAACTCCGGGTCATTGGGATGTCTTTTATGGCGCCGGTTATGGCTGGACGACGGGTGCCAATGGCGTTGAAATCCGGAACGCGATCGCTGGCACAGCCGCTGAAGGAGTTCGTTTCGCCGAACTGGATGCCTACGGAAATAGCTGGATTTCCCAGACTATCCACACCAACCCCTTCCAGTCGCTGGAACTGTCCTTCTTCTATGCGCCACGTGCCGGTGTTTCGGAAGACAGCAATGGCATCCGAGTTTACTGGAACAACCAATCAGTTGGCTCCATCAAGCTCAGTGGAATCAATAGCTCCGACTGGGGTGAGCATTTCTATGACTTGAAGGCTGATGCAAACGGTTTTGGCGTCCTGAAATTTGCGGCCATTGGCACCTCGGACAGCTTCGGCGGTTCGCTCGACAACATAACGGTAACGGCCGTCCCGGAACCGGGTAGCGCCTCGATGCTGCTTGCCGGTCTGGGTATTCTGGCCGCTGTGGTTCGCCGTCGTCGCGCCTGATTGGACCAAATCCGCAATGAAAGGGCTTCGGCCCGGATGCCATTCAGCGCAGGCTGAATGGCATTTTCGTTTTGGGCAGGCGAGTCGTGCGCTCTGCAGCTGTTGCCACGGTCAACTGGAAAAACGGCCAAAAATCAAATTGGCTACCGTCTTTTCCGTACCAGCGGGAACCACCGCTTCATGTGCGCCGAGCCAGGATCAGCGAACCTTTTTCACGCGGTTCGAGGTCGATCCGTTCGATAGCCGAAAACCCTGCCGCCGTCAGCCATGCGCAATAGTCCTCATGGCGGTGCGTCTGGGTCCCGGTTTCCAGCAGCAGCGTGAGGCGGAAGGCGGCGTTCAGGGCGTCGAGCGAGGTTTCGGCCAGGTATTCGTGTATGACCAGCAGGCCGCCCGGATTCATCGACTCGCCAATCTGCCGAATAGCCAGGCGATTTTCCTCGGCAGAATGGTTATGGGCGACCGACAGGTAGAAAACGAGGTCGTTGGCGCCGCCCCAGTCGTGTTCCTGCAAGGTGCCGGGGCTCAGGCTGACGCGGCCGGCCAGCCCGGCTTTCTCGATCTCCGGTCCGGTTTCGGTCAGGGCGCTGGGCATGTCGACGATGACGGCGTCGAGTTGCGGGTAGTGCTGGCAGAAGCGGATCGAATGCAGGCCATGCGAGCCGCCGAGGTCGAGCAGGCGGCGATAGTCCGGTGCCACCGGCACATGCGCAATCAGGTCCGGCCCGAGGTCGGCGGCGAAGGCGCCCATGTAGGATGAGAACAGCGGGCCGAGATGCGGCTTTTCGATCATCGCTTCCCACAGCGTCTGCTCAGGTTCGCCCTTGCGCACGGTTTCGGCCAGGCTGCCCATCATCGCCCACGCTTCGTGCGTCCATAGCAGGCCGGGGGTGTAATCCACCTGGCCGGCACTGGTGAACCAGCGCTGGGTGCTTGCCGTGTTGGCAAAGGCATCGTCCTCCTTTTCCAGATAGCCGATGGCGACCAGGAAATCGACCAGTGTCGTCGTGCCGCGCAGGCTCGAATCGATCTTCGTGGCGAGTTCTTCTGCCGTCAGCGGACCATCGACCAGCGCCTCGAAAAGGCCCAGCCGTCCGGCTGAAATGATTGCCGAGGATTTCATCATCGGCATGTAAACGTCGAGCATGGCGAGTTCGGCCGAGCCGGTCGGCTGGCAGACATCAGGTTTGCGGGTGCGGGGCATCGATCTTCTTGTTATCGGTTGTGGGGTGGGGTTCAGGCGAGTGCGGCTTCGATGGCGGCGACCAGCGTCGGGTCGTCCGGCGTGGTGTCCGGCGAAAATCGCTGTACAACCCGGCCATCACGGCCGATCAGGAATTTTTCGAAGTTCCACCAGACATCGCCAGGCTGTTTCGGCGAGCAGCCATAAGCGGCCAGTTTCTCGCGAAAGTCGCTGCCAGCGGGGAACACTGCTTCCGGCTGCGCGGCGATCAGTTGCGCATAGAGCGGGTGCCGCGGTTCGCTGTTGATATTGAGCTTCTCGAACATCGGGAACTCGACACCAAAATTGGCCGTGCAAAAGTTCATGATTTCTTCAGCCGAGCCCGGCTCCTGCGCAGCAAAGTCGTTGCACGGAAAGCCCAGCACCTGCAGGCCGCGCCCGCGATATTGCCTGAACAGGCTTTCCAGCCCGGCGTACTGCGGCGTCAGCCCGCACTTGGAGGCGACGTTCACCACCAGCAATACTTGGCCACGGAAGTCACCCAGCGTCAGGTCGCGCCCATCGAGGCTTTGGAGGGGGATGTCGTACAGGGAAGCGTTCATGGCGATCTCGTTTTGGGGTCGGAGGAGTCAGTGTCAGAAGGACGGCGGGGGGTATTTTACGTGTTGAATGGCGCAAGCGATGCCAGCAATCAAGGCTTGGCCGGTTACTATCTGCCTTCGCCAAATCAAGAGAAAAATTTTCGGATGCAGATGGAAGTAGAGCAAAAACTCAGGGTGGCCGTTGCCGCAGCCGTGCAGCTGCCGAACGTGAGTGACATGGAGTTTGAGTCATCGCTCATGGAGTTGCGTGAGCTGGCCAAGACGCTGGGTTTCAAGGTCGTTCATACCTTCGTGCAGAAGCGCAACAGCTTCGATACGACCGGTTATCTGGGCGTTGGCAAGCGGCAGGAAATACGCGCTTTCGTGCATGGCGAGCCGATTTTTGACGAGGCGGGCGACGAGGTGCTGTCGCTGGCCGAGGCGAATTTGCCGGAGATCGAAGCGATTCTCGTCGATCACGAAATTTCGCCGTCGCAGGCGCGCAATCTGGAAATCGAGGCCGGTTGCGAGGTCATGGACCGGACCATGGTCATCCTCGAAATCTTCCATCGCAATGCCCGCTCGCGGGCGGCCAAGGCGCAGGTGGAAATCGCCCGCCTCGGCTACATGGCGCCGCGTCTGCGCGAAGCGGCCAAGCTGGCCGGTTCGCAGGGGCGGCAGCGCAGCGGCGTTGGCGGTCGTGGGGCTGGCGAGTCGCATACCGAACTCGACAAACGCAAGATCCGCGATCGCATCGCCGAACTGCAGCTCGAAATCCTCGCCATGGAAGCCGAGCGCAAGACGCAGCGCGCCCGCCGCCAGGAACGCCAGAGCCAGGCCGCTGTCGCGCTCGTCGGTTACACCAATGCCGGCAAATCCACGCTGATGCGGGCGCTGACCGGCAGCGAAGTGCTGGTCGCCAACAAGCTGTTCGCGACGCTCGACACCACCGTCCGCGCCCTCTATCCGGACAGCGTACCGCGCGTGCTGGTCAGCGATACGGTCGGTTTCATCAAGAATCTGCCCCACGGCCTGGTTGCTTCGTTCAAGTCCACGCTCGATGAGGCGCTCGATGCCTCCTTGCTGCTCCACGTCATTGATGCCAGCGACCCCGGTTTCGAGCGTCAGCTCGAAGTGACAGACAAAGTGCTCGAAGAAATCGGCGCCGATGTCGTGCCGCGCCTGCGCATCTTCAACAAGATCGACCACGTCGGCGATGCCGCCGCGCAGGCCGAGTGCGCAGCGAACTTGCGGGCGATGTACCCGGACTGCGTGGTGATGAGCGCCCGCCAGCCGGATGACGTGGCCGCGCTGCGCCTCCAGATCATCGCCTTTTTCCAGCGTGATCATGTCGAGGCTGAGCTGTTCCTGCCGTGGTCGGCGCAGCAGTTGCGCAAGGATATTTTTACCAGTTGCGAGGTGCTCGACGAACGGGCCGATGAAGCCGGTGCTTTCTTCACGGTTCGAGGCGACAGCGCTGCCATCGAGGCATTGCGCGACCGATTGGCCGGTCCGTCTGCTCTTACGGAGGCGTGATGGGCGATTTCCACGCGTTTCCACGGTCAACCGGAATTTTTGCCCAAAATTGAAAAGCCTCCCCATGGCTGTTCAGCGTTGCGAGGCAGCATCCGGCGCGAGCCATGCTAGAATCGCGGCATTGTCTTGAATATCTTGAGGAAGCAGCGAAATGGCTGACGTCAATACGAGCTACGTGTCCGATCACCAAACTTGGATGAACGAGCAACTCGAAAAGCATCCCGAGTGGGTCGAAGACCAGAAGGTCGGTCGCGCCCTGTGGTGGGACAAGAAGCAGGATGTCGACACCACGGCCCGCAATGCCGGTTCCAAGGTGGCGCAGAAGCCTTATCCCTATGACGTGAATTTCTTCGGCGAATAATCGCTGCAAGGTTTCAGTCGAAAAAAAGCCGGTCGCTGACCGGCTTTTTGTTTGCCTGCGCGCCGGGCTGGCCGGCGCGGGAGCTGAGTCTTAGCCCGTTAGCGGCTTGACGACGCGCTTGACGGCGGTGTCGTCCGGGTGCGGATGGATGGTGAAGCCGAGGCTGGTCATCAGGCGGAACATCTTGGCGTTGGTGGACAGCACGTCGCCGACCACGGCACGGTAGCCCTTGGTGCGCGCGCATTCGATGAGCGCCGTCATGAGCTTGCGGCCGACGCCGCACTTCTGCCAGTCGTCGCCGACGGCCAGCGCGAATTCGACCGACTCGCCGTCCGGATTGCCAACGTAGCGCGCCACGCCGATCTGTTCTTCCTTGCCTTCGTCGACACCGTCCTCATTGGGCTTGGCGATGGTTGCAACGAGTGCCATTTCGCGGTCGTAGTCGATCTGGGTGAAGCGGACCAGCATGGTCTGGGTCAGCTCGCGCAAGGTGTCCATGAAGCGGTAGTAGCGTGATTCGTCGGACATCGCCTTGACGAATTCCTGCTCCAGTTCCGCGTCTTCCGGGCGGATCGGGCGGATGGTGACGACCTTGCCGTCGTTCATCTGCCATTCCTGGATCAGATGCACCGGGTAGGGATAGATCGACATGTGGGCGTAACGGTCGCCCGAGGAGCTGGCAGCGTGATCAATGACGATGCGGGCATCCGCGGCAATCGCACCGTTTTCATCGACGATCAGCGGGTTGAGGTCGAGTTCCTGGATCCACGGTAGCTCGCAGACCATTTCGGAAATGCACAACAGCACTTCCTTGAGGGCGGCGCGGTCGACCGGCGGCATGTTGTGGAACTGGTCGAGGATGATCGAGGCACGCGTCGAATCGATCAGATCCTTGGCCAGGAATTCGTTGAGCGGGGGCAGGGCCACCGAGCGGTCGCTGAAGATTTCGACGTCGAAACCGCCGGCACCGAAGGTGATGACCGGCCCGAAGATCGGGTCGCGGAAGACACCGATCATCACTTCACGGCCATTCGGGCGCGACAGGAAGGGCTCGATCGAGACGCCATTGATCTTGGCGCTCGGGTGGCGCTTTTGCACGGTATCGATAATGTCGTGATAGGCGTTGCGGACAGCTGGTGCGTTGGTGATGTTGAGGCGCACGCCACCGGCGTCGGACTTGTGCGGCAAGTCCGGCGAATCGACCTTCATGGCGATCGGGAAGCCGATCTGTTCGGCGAGCAGCAATGCCTCGGTTGCCGTGCGGGCGACCATGGTTTGCGCCACCGGTACCTTGAAGGCGCGCAGGATGGCCTTGGATTCCATTTCCGACAGCACCTTGCGGCGTTCGGCGAGCAGAGCCTCGATCAGCATCTTGGCGCCTTCGGCTTCCGGCCGGCCGTGCTGGCGCGTCGGTTCCGGCGTTTGCAGCAGGAGCTTCTGGTTACGGTAGTACTTGGAAATATGGTGGAACAGCTCGATCGCCGTTTCCGGCATGCGGAAAGCCGGGATGCCGGCGCTTTCGAGCAGGTTGCGCGCTTCGCGCACCTGGTCTTCGCCCATCCAGCAGCAGATCAGCGAACGGTTGAGCTTGTCGGCGACTTCGATGATGGCCTGGGCGACAGCCAGCGGGTCGGTCATGGCCTGCGGCGAGAGCATGACCAGCGTGCTGTCGACGCCAGCATCGTGGGTGACGGCCATGATGGCGTCGCGGTAGCGTTCCGGTGTCGCGTCGCCGCCGATGTCGATCGGGTTGCTGTGCGACCAGTTGGTGGGTAGTGCCTTGTTGAGCACGGCCATCGTTTCGTTGGACAACTCGGCCAGCGGAATGCCCATGTCGCCTGCCCGGTCGGCGGCCATGGCGCCCGGCCCGCCGCCGTTGGTGATGATGGCGAGACGGTTGCCCATCGGGCGGAATTTCGAGGCGAGGGCCTTGGCGGCATAGAAGAGCTGGCCGACGTTCTGGACGCGAACCACGCCGGCGCGGCGCACGGCGGCGTCGAAGACGGTATCGGAAACGGCAGCCATGCCCGAGTGGGTCGACGCGGCGGCCGAGCCGGCGGCATGGCGACCGGCCTTGAGCAGGATGATCGGCTTGATGCGGGCGGCGGAACGCAGGGCGCTCATGAAGCGGCGGGCGTTACGGATGCCTTCGACGTACATCAGGATGTAGTGCGTGCGGCTGTCGTAGATCAGGTAATCGAGGATTTCGCCGAAATCGACGTCGGCCGTCATGCCGATGGAAATGACTGACGAGAAGCCGACGTCATTGGCCTTGGCCCAGTCGAGCACGGCGGAACACATGGCGCCGGACTGCGAAACGAGGGCAAGATTGCCCGGCTTGGCGGTGATCTTGGTGAAGGTGGCGTTGAGGCCGAGATCGGGGCGGATGATGCCCAGGCAGTTGGGGCCGAGGATGCGCACGTTGTAGGAACGGGCGATTTCCATGACCTTGCGCTCGAGCGCAGCGCCGATGTGGCCGGCTTCGGAAAAGCCGGCGGCGATGACGATAGCGTTGCGCACGCCCGAGCGTCCACATTGCTCGATCAATTGCGGGACAGTCTGCGGACGGGTGCAGATGACGGCCATTTCGACGCGGGCGCCGATTTCCTCAATCGACTTGTAGGACTGCTGGCCCTGAATGGTGTCGTGCTTCGGGTTGATGGCGTACAGGCGGCCCTTGTACCCCGAGCTCAGGATGTTCTTGAAGATGATGTTGCCGACCGAGTTTTCACGGTCTGATGCACCGATGACAGCGACCGATTTCGGTTCGAAAAGCGAGGTTAAATAGTGCTGTTCCAACATGGCAAACCCCTAGTCAGGATATATTTTTGTGCAATGCGGAATTCTGGCACAACCCCCGTCCATTGTCATTGGGGTTATAGGGTTATTCCCTATGTGGCAAGGGCGCTTTCGATGAGCAGCGATGACGAGAGGGCGCGGTGTACCGGGCATTTGTTGGCGATCTCGAGCAGGCGCTGGCGCTGTTCGGTGGTGAGCTCGCCAGAGAGGTGGATGGTGCGTTCGATGCGGTCGCGGGAAACGCCGTCGACCTCGATTTTTGCGTGGCTTAGTGCGACGCTGATGTGGGTCAGCGCGAGTCCCTTGCGTTCGGCATACATGCGCAGTGTCATCGAGGTGCAGGCGCCGAGTCCGGCCATGACGAAATCGAAAGGCGCCGGGCCGGCATCGGCACCACCGACGCTGACCGGCTCGTCGGCAATCAATCGATGCTGGCCGACGGTGACTGCCTGCTGGTATCTTCCCTGACCATTTTCCGCGACAACAACCCCCGACATGACCGACTCCTTGAATGAATTGCCGCAAATCATACCGCCATCGCCCTGGGTGGAACGCCATTGCGGGCGGATTGCGCCGGGTGGACGCGTGCTCGATCTGGCTTGCGGCAGCGGGCGCCACGCCCGATTGCTGGCCGGGCTCGGATTCGAGGTTTCCACGGTCGACCGGGATTTTGAGGCAATTTTGCAATTGCAGGCGGTACCGGGAATTTCCGCGATGCAGGCCGATCTTGAGGGCGACGACTGGCCGCTGGCTGGCCGAACATTCGATGGCATCGTCGTCACCAACTACCTGTGGCGACCGCGCCTGCCCGACGTGCTGGCCATGCTGGCGTCTGGTGGCGTGCTGATTTACGAGACCTTCATGCGGGGTAACGAGGCTTATGGCAAGCCGTCGAGTCCCGCCTTCTTACTCCGCCCGGGCGAGTTGCGTGAGGTGGCACAGGCGGCCGGCTTGCGCGAAATCGCCTTCGAGGAAGGTTACACGGCCAGCCCGAAGCCGGCCATGCGTCAGGCCATCTGCGCCGTCCGTGAGTGAACGATGGCGGCGGCCAGCTGCTTGATGCCATCTTCCGACAAATCGTCGGTCGAAAACTTGCCGGAATCCGGCATGCCGGCGAAGTTATGCTCCTGCGAGCGCCGATAGAGCGGGTCGTAATGCAGTTCGAGCAGTTCGCGGACCAGCGTCGGCCAGTCGGCGTCCAGGATGAACTGTTGCCAGCGCGCCATCGTTTCGCGGCTTTGCAGCGAGCGCAGGACATCGAGACGTTCACCGAGAAACGCCGGGAGGGTCAGGAAATAGTCGTAATCCTTGAGCAGGAAGGCGACGCGGGCGTCGAGCGTGGCCTCGACGGCGACACATTCGCCGTTGCGGATGCGGGCGATCATGGCCTCGGGCACGTGTAGGTTGCCGATCTTGCGGCTTTCCGCCTCGACATAGACCGGACGGGTCGGATCAAGGGCGGCAAGGGCGAGCATCAGGGCCGTTTCAAAGCCTTTTTGCGAGGGTTGCGGCGAATCGGGCAGGACGCCGAGGACCGAGCCCTTGTGATTGGCCAGGTTTTCGAGATCGAGAATCTGTTCACCGAGCTCGCCGATGGCTTGCAGGATGCGCGTCTTGGCGTTGCCGGTGGCGCCGCAGATGACGGTGAAACGATAGTGCTGGGGCAACGCTTCAAGCCGGGTGATGACGTGGCTGCGCCAGGCCTTGTAGCCGCCATCGAGTTGCCCGGCATGCCAGCCGATCGCTTTGAAAACGGTGGTCATCGAACCGCTGCGGTCGCCGCCGCGCCAGCAGTAGATTAGCGGCTTCCAGCTTTTCGGCCGGTCGAGGAAGCGTTCTTTCAGATGCCTGGCGATGTTTTCCGAAACCAGCGCGGCGCCGATCTTCTTGGCCTCGAAAGGCGATACCTGCTTGTAGATCGTGCCGACCTGGATGCGTTGCTCGTTATCGAGCACCGGGCAGTTGATGGCGCCGGGGATGTGATCTTCGGCAAATTCGGCCGGGGTGCGGACGTCGATGATCTCGTCGTAGGCCGCGAGATCGGCCACGGTGGGGCGGTTATGCTTCATCCGGCTATTTTAGCAGTGGTGCCAGCGTCGGCCAGACGTGGTCGAGGATCAATGGCTGGGCTGCGGCCAGCGGGTGCAGGTTGTCGGCCTGGAAAAGCTGTGGCTTGGTGTTGAGCGGCTCAAGCAGGAAGTCGACGAGCGGCGTTTTCTTGGCCTGGGCGATGCTTTTGAAACTGCCGAAAAAGTCGGCCGCATAAGGCCCGTAGTTGGGCGGCAGGCGCATGCCGGCGAGCACGACCCGGGCGCCTGTGGCACGCGAGGCGTCGATCATGGCGTTGAGATTGTCGCGCATTTGCCCGAGCGGCAGGCCGCGCAGGCCGTCGTTGGCACCGAGCGCAATGACAACGATGGCCGGCTTGTGGGTGATCAGCGCCTGCGGCAGGCGCGAGCGTCCGCCGGCTGTGGTTTCGCCGGAGATCGACAGGTTGGCAACGCTATAATCGAGGCGCTTTTCGGCCAGACGCTTGTCAAGCAGCGACGGCCAGGATTGGTCCGTCTGGATGCCGTAGCCGGCTGACAGGGAGTCGCCCATGACCAGGATGGTCTTGGCGGCCAGGGCAGGTGTGGCGGTGAAGAGCAGGGCAAACAGGAAGAGAGCGAAGCGCATGGCAGGGAAACCGGTAATTGAAGTGCTGGGACTGGGCAAAACCGTCGATAACGGCGGTGAACCGCTGACGATTCTGCAGGATATTTCCTTTTCGGTCATGCCGGGTGAAACCGTGGCGATTGTCGGCGCCTCCGGTTCCGGCAAATCGACGCTGCTCGGGCTGCTCGCCGGGCTCGATTTGCCGACGGCTGGCGAGGTCCGGCTCGACGACGTTTCGCTCAATTCGCTCGACGAAGACCAGCGCGCCAAATTGCGTGGCCGTCTGCTCGGCTTCGTCTTCCAGTCCTTCCAGTTGCTACCCTCGCTCAATGCGCTGGAGAACGTCATGCTGCCGCTGGAACTGGCCGGTTCAGGCAAGTCGGGCGCTGCCGCGAGCGAATGGCTCGAACGCGTCGGCCTGAGCCATCGCCTCAAACACTACCCGAAGCATCTGTCCGGCGGCGAGCAGCAACGCGTTGCCCTGGCCCGCGCCTTCGCCCCGAATCCGCAACTGGTGCTGGCCGACGAACCGACCGGCAATCTCGACGCGGCGACCGGCCAGCAGGTCATCGACATGATGTTCGAACTGAATGCGAAACAGGGAACGACCCTGCTGCTCGTCACCCACGACGAAGCCATCGCCGCCCGCTGCGGACGTGTGCTGCGCATTCAGTCCGGGCGATTGGCTGGCTAGAACCTTTCAATTTTGGCCATTTTTTCCGGTTGACCGTGGCAAGCCCGGTTGGCCGAGGTTTTTACAGCGATCGCACCGCGTGCATCATGCCCGGGTCGTCGGGGTCGCGGCGGACGTCGAAGCCGAGCTGGCGGGCGAATTTGATCATCTTGTCGTTGGAAGCCAGGATGAAGGCTTCCATCTTCTGCATGCCGCGCGCCCGGGCGGCGTCGATCAGCGTCAGCATGAGGATGCCGGCGACGCCGCTGCCCTGCCAGGCGTCGTCGATGGCGATGGCGAATTCGCAATCGTCGCCATTGGGGTTGGCGACATAGCGCGCCACGCCGATTTCAACGTACTGCCCGTCGCGCTGGATGATGGCGACCAGCGCCAGGTGACGGACGTAGTCGATCTCGGTCAGGTACTTGAGCTTGCCGGGGGGCAATTCTTTCAGCGTGGACATGAAGCGCTTGTAGCGCGAATCGGCCGAAAGATGCTGGACGAAATCCTGTTCCATCGGCTTGTCGTCGGCGCGGATGGGACGGATGGTGACCGGGCTGCCGTCGAACAGAAAGCGGTTGCGGACGAGTTCGGCTGGATAGTCGGCCACGATCTACTCCTGCCCGGCGGCGGGCATTTTTCCGGTCAGGTAGATGACGATGCTGTCGAGGGTCTGGACCTTGCCGTAGTCGGTTTCCGGGATATCGACACCCAGCTTCTCGTGGATGGTGGCCAGCACGTTGAGCCAGTCCATCGAGTCGAGGTCGATCTGGGTACGCAGCGGCTTGTCGGCGATGATCTTCGCCAGATCGATTTCCGGGGCCAGGCGCTTGACGATGGCGAGCACTTCCGCGCGGATGTGTTCTTGCTGCTGACTCATTTTCTCTCCCCTGCGTTCCACCTCAGGCCAGCGTCGAACTGTCGCCTTCGGGCAGTCCGAGTTCCCTTGCCTTGAGGAGCCGGCGCATTATTTTTCCGCTACGAGTATGTGGCAGCGATGGCGTGAATGCAATTTCCTTGGGCGCTACGGCCGCCCCGAGACGACGGCGGGCGTGGGCCATCAGTTCAAGGCGCAGGTCTTCGCTTGGTACGATGTCGTGCTTGAGAACGACGAAGGCCTTGATCAGCTCGCCGGCCAGCGCATCCGGCTTGCCGATGACGCCGGCCTCGGCGACCGTCGGGTGTTCCATCAACACGCTCTCGACCTCGAACGAGCCGATCAGATGGCCGGATGACTTGATCACATCGTCGCTGCGGCCGACGAACCAGAAGTAGCCGTCGGCGTCGCGTCGGACCAGATCGCCGGTCAGGTAGAGATTGCCGGCAAAGCACTCGCGGTAGCGCGCCGGCTGGTCGAGATAGCCGCGAAACATCGAGGGCCAGCCGGCTTCCAGCGCCAGTTCACCGACCGTGTCGGGGGGGGCGATCAGCGTCACCGGTTCGCCTTCCTGGTGGCGGACGACGTGGGCGGTGATGCCCGGCAAAGGGCGACCCATCGAACCGGGTTTGATGTCCTGGGCGGCGGTGTTGGCGATCATGATGCCGCCGGTTTCGCTCTGCCACCAGTTGTCGTGGATCGGGTGGCCGAATGCCTCCTGGCCCCAGCACACAGCTTCCGGGTTGAGCGCCTCGCCGACGCTGGCGATGAAACGCAAGTCGGGGAAATGGTGGCCGGCGAACAGTTCCAGCCCGGCTTTCATGAGCAGCCGGATGGCCGTCGGCGCGGTGTACCAGACATTGACCTGCTGGGTTTCGAGAATGTCGATCCAGCGCAGCGGGTCGAAGTCGGCCTCGTCCACGATGCTCGTCACGCCAAGCACCAGCGGCGCAATGATGCCGTACGAGGTGCCGGTCACCCAACCTGGATCGGCCGTACACCAGAAAGCGTCGTCGGGGCGCAGGTCGAGGGCGCTGCGGGCGGTGGTGTAGTGGGTCAAGACGGCGCCATGGACGTGGAGCGCGCCCTTGGGCTGGCCGGTCGTGCCGCTCGTGAAATGCAGCAGGGCCGGGTCTTCGGCGCGGGTTGTCACGAGCGCCGGGGTATCGGGAGCGGCGCGGAGCAGAGCGTGCAGGTCCACCGTATCGGCAATGGCGCCGCTACCCAGGTCATCGACCAGCAGCACATGGCGGAGTGTGGGAAGTTCGGCGCGGAGCGGGGCGACTTTGCGTTGATAGGCGCTGGCCGTCGTGACCAGCACTTTGCCGGCCGCCTGGGCGATGCGGCCGCGAATCGGCTCGGGGCCGAAGGACTGGAAAAGCGGTGAGACGACGGCGCCGATCTTGAGCGCGCCGAGCACGGCGACGTAAAGTTCGCAGATGCGGCCACAGAGCACGAAAACGCGTTCGCCCTTCTGTACATCCAACGACTTGAGGGCGTTGCCGAAACGGTCAGTCAGGCTGGCGAGTTCGCGGTAGCTGAGGTTGCGCGTGTTGCCATCGGCACCCAGGAAGCGGAATGCAGTTTTGTCGGCAATGGCCGAGAGGGCATGGCGATCGACGGCCAGTTGAGCGATGTTGATTGGGCCATCGGCGGATAGGCCAAGCTCGCGGCGGATCTGTTCCCACGAGAACGTGGCACCATTCGCCGCCGAGGGCGAATCAACAGGCGACTTGCGAATCAACAATGGTCTCATCGGCGCATCCATCACGGGAACCGTGCCATCGTATTCTGATTCGGAGCAGCATGTTGGGCGTTGATGCGGCTCAAGTGCCTTGAGCGATGGGGCTGGTTCAGCGCGGGCGGTGGACTGCCATCGCCAGTTGCGCTGCGCGCAGCCCGCTGCGGGCGGCGCCTTCGAGCGTGGCCGGGTAATCCGCCCAGGTGTAGTCGCCGGCCAGGAAAACACGCGGGTCGTTCGTTCGTGCATCGGGGCGATGCAGGCCGGGAATGGCCGAGAAAGTAGCCCGTTTTTCGCGGATGACTTTTTGCCAGCCGGTCGGATTTGGCCAGCCGAGTTCCTGGTCGAGCGTGGCAGCCAGCGCCGCGTCATCCAGCTTTTCCCACTCGCCGTGTCCGCTCAGGACGCACGCCAGCACGCCATCGCCGCGATCAACCACCCACTGGCAATGGCCGCCGAGGCGGTTGCTCAGCGGGAACGGCAATTTCATTTTTGGCTCAAAATTCCGGTAGACCGTGGCAATCGGCTCGTAGGTGTAATCCGTGGCTGCCGCCGGCCACAGGGCGCCGACATGCTGCGGGGCGGTGGCGATGATGGCGGCGGCGAAGGTTTCACCGTCGATGTCGATGCCGTTTTCAGTCGGGATGATCTGGCTGACTCGTGTGCTCAAGCGGATTTGCGCGCCATGGGCCTGCAGCCACTGTCCGGCCGGCTCCGGCAGCAGTCGGCCGAGATCGACGCGGGGCAGCAGCAAATCGGTGTCCGCGCGGCGCGAACTGCCCAGGCTGTCGCGCAGTACGTTGGCGAACAACTGCGCCGAGGCGCGTTCGGCCGGCAGGTTCAGTGCAGCGAGGCAGAGCGGCTCCCACAGGTGGCGGCGCAAGGCGCCGGTCTGACCGGCGTCGTCCAGCCATTGGGCAACGGTCGTTTCGCTGGCCAGTTTGAACCCCCGGCGTTTGATGCCATCCATCCACAGCGCGGTTCGGAGCTTTTCGCCAAGGCTGACTCCGCGGGCGCTGAGCAGACCCCAGGCGACATTGAGCGGTGCCGGCAGTTTGGGTAGCGCTAGGCGAAAGCCTGTGTTGTCGACGACCTGCAGTGGGCGACGGTCAAAGCATTCGTCGGGATCGGCGCCAACCCGGCGCATGAGCGCCAGCGCGTCGCGATAGGCGCCGAGCAGGATGTGCTGGCCGTTGTCGAGCTGGTGGCCATCGATGTTAACGCCTCGCGCCCGGCCGCCGAGTATGCGGCCGGCTTCGAACAGCGTGGTTTCAGCCCCCGCGGCAGTCAGCTCGACCGCGGCGGCAAGGCCAGCCCAGCCGCCACCGATGACGGCTATGCGCATCCGTTCAGCCCTTGATCCAGGTCTTGGCGGCCAGCCACAGCTTGCGTGTCGGCGGCAGCGAAATGCGCTGATGCAGCACGCGGAAATCCTCGCGCTTGATTTCGTCGAGCACGGTGCGGTAAATCGCCGCCATGATCAGGCCGGGGCGCTGGCTCTTGCGGTCGACGGCAGGCAACTGGGCGAAAGCCTGTTCGTAGTACTTCTCGGCGCGTTCGTACTGGAACTGCATGAGGGCCGTGAAATTGTCCGAATACTTGCCGTTGAGAATGTCGGCGACCGGGACGTTGAACTGTTTGAGTTCGTCCATCGGAATGTAGATGCGGCCGCGCCGGGCATCTTCGCCGATGTCGCGAATGATGTTGGTGAGCTGGAAAGCCATGCCCAGGTCGTGGGCGTATTTCTGCGTCTGGCGGTCGGTGTAGCCGAAAATTTCGGCGGCAAGCAGGCCGACGACGCTGGCGACGCGGTAGCAGTAGAGCGACAGGCCCTTGAAGTCGAGATAGCGCGACTGCGTGAGGTCCATCTCCATGCCGTCGATGATTTCCAGCAACTGCTCTTTCGGCAGGTTGATGCTCTTGTCGAGCCCCTTTAGTGCCAAGCCAACGGGGTGTTGCGGCTGGCCTTCGGCAACGCGTTCGATTTCCTGACGCCACCAGGCGAGCTTGGTCGAGGCGATGGAAACATCGTTGCATTCATCGACCACATCATCGACTTCGCGGCAGAAAGCATAGAGCGCCATGATGGCGCGTCGGCGTTGCAGCGGCAGGAACAGGAAACTGTAGTAGAAGGAGGAGCCGCTGGCCGCGCACTTCTCCTGGCAGTATTGGTCGGGATTCATGGGGCTACATTCTAATGGAACGGCCGGCCAGAACGAGCCAATCCCATTTCCCAAGCTTCGGCCGCTGCGTGAAAACGTCGCCGCGCACCTGACGGATGCGCTCGAGAATGCGCAGCCCGCCTTGCATGGTCAGGCGAATTTCCCAGCCAAGGCGGCCGGGCAGGGCATGGACGAGCGGGGCGCCGCGCTTCATGAGCGCCATCGCCCGGTCGATTTCGAAATCCATGAGCGCCGCCCAGTTGGCCGACCAGCGGCTGTGCGCGATGTCGTCCTCGCCGACGTGGAAATGCGGGAAGTCGGTGAGCGGGATGTAAATCCGGTCTTTCTTCCAGTCGATCGCCACGTCCTGCCAGAAATTGATCAGCTGCAAGGCCGTACAGATGCAGTCGGACTGTTCAAGGTGTTCCGGCTCGGTGCGGCCGAACAGATGCAGGACCAGTCGCCCGACCGGATTGGCCGAGCGCCGGCAATAATCGAGCAGTTCTGGATAGTCGGCATAGCGCGTCTTGACCACATCCTGCGCGAAGGCATCGAGCAGGTCGCGGAAGAGCTGGATGGGCAGTTGGTAACGGGCAATTACATCGGCCAGTGCAACGAATAACGGCGTCTGTGGCACCTTGCCCGCTTCGATCAGATCCAGTTCGGCCCGGTAGGCGTTCAGCCCGCTCAGACGCTCGGCTGGCGACGCATCGCCCTCGTCGGCTATGTCGTCGGCGCTGCGAGCAAAGCGGTAAATCACCTCTATCGGCCGGCGTAATTCGGCCGGCACCAGCAGTGAGGCAACAGGGAAGTTTTCGTAATGATCGACGGACATCGTGGTCTGCTCTGGAGATTGCGGCTCAGTCGGTGCTAGAATTCGCCCCGCCTGCCCAGGTGGCGAAATTGGTAGACGCACCAGATTTAGGTTCTGGCGCCGAAAGGTGTGGGGGTTCGAGTCCCTTCCTGGGCACCATTTTCAGCACTTCGCTGAAAAATTGGTCAGCCGGCATTCGAAAGCCGGCCGCATTCGGATGGCCGCCGCCGCCATAGCGCGTGGCGATCACCGAAACATCAAGGGCCTTGCCTTTGGATCGCAGCGAAGCCTTGACTTCGCCATCCCCCGATAACTGCCAGATCAGCCCGAAGCTGCCGCTTTGCTCGGCCAGCGAATTGCCGAGCTCCGATGCAAACAGTGCATTGGCATTGATGGCGATGCCGGGTATGGCCAGCCAGGCCTGTTCCTCGTGGGTAACGATAGTCTGGCCGTGGCGCTGCGCCTGTAATGTATCGACTGGTTCGCCACGAAGGCTGGCCGGCATGCGCAATGCGCCCTGTGCCAGACGTGCGATTTCCTGCTGATAAAACTGCTCGATGGCCCCGCCTTGCGCCTGCATGTCGAGATAACGCGGGGCGCTTTGGCCGGGGGTGTCGAGGACCAATTGATGCCAGGTGGCGAAGTCGAACGGCAGCAAGCGCAGGGCGCGGCAGAACGGCCGGGTTTCCGGGGTAAAGCGCCACATGTCCTGCTCTTCGATGTGCCGGAGCGCCAGCGGCGTTGGTGTTCCAGGGTGAAAATGCTCCCAGGCCAGCCGTGCCCCCGATTTTTCCAGGTCGAACACGACGCTTAACGGCAAACTCGGATGCTGATAACAGAGGAGGCCGTTCTCGCCGGCTTCAACCTTGTCGCCCCAGCCCTTGAGCGCTGACGCGTGGTGGTCGATCTGGGTGACCGAATCAGCAAGGGCCGCCATCATTTCGAGGGCTTCAGGCGGAAACGAGAAGTCGAGGATGAAAACTGCGTGGCCGGTAATGTCAGTCGGCGTCCACGGCTCGCCATGGTGCATGGGTCGATAGGTGGCTGCATCGCCAAAATGGCGCCAGGCAGCGTAGGCCGCGCCGAAGCCATCAAGGCAGTCCGCGTGGTAAATGACAAAAACCGGAGGCTGAGCCGGCATGCTCAGTAATGCGGCGGAAGATCGTCGCGCAGGCTGTGCTGTTCGGACGGCTGGGCATTTTGTGCCTGTTCGCGCAAGGCACGAATTTCCCGGAAGAGCAGATCGATCTGCTCCTGCTGGCGGAAAACCAGGCGGTTCAATTCCTCGACGAGGTCTTCGGTATAGCTGATCTTGATTTCAAGTTCGGTAATGCGCGATTCCACAAAGTGTCCTTATTCTTCGCTGCGCCAGTCGCGCAGGGTTTCCTTGGGTGGTGGCGGGGGAGTGTCGTTGCGTGGTGGTCGGAGTAGCGGCAACGCGCCACCGAGCACGACGATCAAACAGATGCCGAAAATAATCCAGCCTTCGTTCATGGCTTCCTCCGTTGCTTAAGCGGCAAGTGTACTTGCCTTCGAAAAAATCGCGAAGGGCTGTTGACATCGGTGTTTACGTCTGTAAAATGCGCGCTTCTTTAGGCGGTTAGCTCAGTTGGTTAGAGCGCCACGTTGACATCGTGGAGGTCGTTGGTTCGATTCCAATACCGCCTACCAAAATTCCTGACGGAGCTGAATTGATGATTTTCCGAACTTGCACCACAGTTCAGAAACGCTAATCGAGTCAGCCTTCGTTTGACCAAAAAAGTGCGGCTCACCCCCGCACTTTTTTTTCGCCTAGAGATTTGCCATGCCTGATATCAAACTACCCGATGGTTCCATCCGTTCTTTTGAACAGTCGGTAACAATCGCCGAAGTGGCGGCCAGCATCGGCGCCGGTCTGGCCCGTGCAGCACTTGGCGGCAAGATCGATGGCAATCTCGTTGATACTTCGTATCTGATAGAAAAAGATGTCGATCTGGCCATCATCACCGAGCGTGATCCCGAAGGTCTGGAGCTGATCCGTCACTCGACGGCACACCTGCTGGCCTATGCCGTCAAAGAGTTGTTCCCCGAGGCTCAGGTCACCATTGGTCCGGTCATCGAGAACGGCTTCTACTACGACTTCGCCTACAAGCGTCCGTTTACCCCGGAAGACCTGGTGGCCATCGAGAAACGCATGGCCGAGCTGTCCAAAAAGGATCTTCCGGTGACGCGCGAAGTCTGGGCGCGTGACGATGCGGTCAAGTTCTTTCTTGACCTCGGCGAAAAGTACAAGGCTGAACTGATCGGCGCCATTCCGGCTGACCAGCAGGTTTCGCTCTATCGTGAAGGCGATTTCATCGACCTTTGCCGTGGCCCGCACGTGCCGACGACGGCCAAGCTCAAGGTTTTCAAGCTCATGAAGGTGGCCGGCGCCTATTGGCGCGGCGACTCGAAGAATGAGATGCTTCAGCGCATCTATGGCACGGCTTGGGCCAAGAAGGAAGATCTCGACGCGTACCTGCACATGCTGGAAGAGGCCGAGAAGCGCGATCATCGCCGCCTTGGCAAGCAGTTCGACCTGTTTCACATGCAGGACGAAGCGCCGGGTCTGGTTTTCTGGCACCCCAAGGGCTGGGCGATCTGGCAGGAAATCGAAAGCTACATGCGTGCGGTCTACCGGAACAACGGTTATCAGGAAGTCCGCTGTCCGCAGATTCTCGACAAGTCCCTCTGGGAAAAGTCGGGTCACTGGGAGCACTACAAGGACAATATGTTCACGACTTCGTCGGAGAATCGCGATTACGCGGTCAAACCGATGAACTGTCCGGGCCATGTCCAGGTTTTCAATGCCGGCTTGCGCTCTTATCGTGAACTGCCGCTGCGATATGGCGAATTCGGCTCATGCCATCGCAACGAGCCGGCCGGCGCCTTGCATGGCCTGATGCGCGTGCGCGGTTTTGTACAGGATGACGGTCACATCTTCTGTACCGAAGACCAGATCGAATCAGAAGTAACGGCCTTCAATGCGCTGGTCAAGAAGGTTTATGCCGATTTTGGTTTCAATGACGTGGCCGTCAAGCTGGCCTTGCGTCCGGATAGTCGCGTCGGTTCCGATGAGGTCTGGGATAGGGCAGAAGACGCGCTGCGCCAGGGGCTGCGTGCTTCCGGGCTGGAGTGGACGGAGTTGCCGGGCGAAGGGGCCTTCTATGGCCCGAAAATCGAATTCCATATTCGTGACGCCATCGGTCGCTCGTGGCAGTGCGGAACGATGCAAGTCGATTTCTCGATGCCGGGTCGTCTGGGGGCGGAATATGTGGGTGCTGACGATACACGCAAGGTGCCGGTCATGCTCCACCGGGCTATCCTCGGCTCGCTTGAGCGCTTCATAGGCATTCTGATCGAGAACTTCTCGGGCGCGCTGCCGCTTTGGCTGGCGCCGGTTCAGTTAGTTGTCCTGAATATTTCCGAAAAGCAGGCAGATTACGCTGCAGATGTTGCGCAAAAGCTGCATCA
Organism: Azonexaceae bacterium; assembly: GCA_013335535.1. GTDB lineage: Bacteria > Pseudomonadota > Gammaproteobacteria > Burkholderiales > Rhodocyclaceae > Azonexus. Next base: position 44,647 of record JAAXVL010000008.1, on the reverse strand, counting down.
GGCAGGCTTCCGGGCCGAGTCGGATTTGCGTAACGAGAAAATTACCTATAAAATCCGCGAACATAGCTTGAACCGGCTGCCTTATCAGCTCGTTGTGGGCGATAAGGAAAAAGCGGACGGACTGGTGGCCGTGCGGACTCGCGGTGGTCAGGATCTCGGACAGATGTCCTTGGATGACCTGATCAAGCAGCTTCAAAACGAAGTTGCAGCGCGGAGTGGCACGGCTTAATTTTTGTTGTTTTCGGGGGTTTTACCATAGCTCAGAACAAGGCGCATCGCCTCAACGAAGAAATTACGGTTCCGGAGATTCGTCTCCAGGGTGCAGAAGGTGAACAGCTAGGCATTGTCAGCATTCGCGAGGCTTTGCACATGGCTGAAGAAGCCGGTGCTGATCTGGTAGAGATTGCGCCAACTGCGAAGCCGCCGGTCTGCCGCATCATGGACTACGGCAAGTTCAAGTACCAGGAACAGAAGCGCGCTCACGAAGCGAAGTTGAAGCAGAAGCAGGTGCAGGTCAAGGAAATCAAACTGCGCCCCGGTACTGACGAAAACGATTACCAGATCAAGCTCAGGAACATGACGCGTTTCCTGGAAGAAGGCGACAAGGTCAAAGTGACCCTGCGTTTCCGGGGGCGCGAGATGGCGCATCAGGAATTCGGTATGCGTCAGCTGGAACGGATTAAGGCAGATCTCGACGAAGTAGGTGCAGTCGAGCAAATGCCGAAGATGGAAGGCCGTCAGATGATCATGATCATCGGGCCAGCCAAGAAGAAGTAGTAGCAAGCAGCAACAGTTGTTTCATAAGTGCTTTCGGGTAGTCAAAGTGTTTCCGTAGTGGGAACCACCTGGCGGCATGTCATTAAGGAGCATTAAATGCCCAAAATGAAGACCAAGAGCAGCGCCAAGAAGCGTTTCTCTGTTCGCGCTGGTGGTTCCATCAAGCGCGGCCAAGCCTTCAAGCGTCACATCCTGACCAAGAAGACGACCAAGGTTAAGCGTCACCTGCGTGGTGCCGCCGCTGTTAACGAGCGCGACGTCGCATCCGTCCGCGCCATGATGCCCTACGCATAAGGAGATAGAAGATGCCTAGAGTTAAACGTGGTGTAACAGCGCGCGCGCGTCACAAGAAGATTCTCGTTCAGGCCAAGGGTTACCGCGGTCGTCGCAAGAATGTATATCGCATCGCCAAGCAGGCGGTGATGAAGGCCGGTCAATACCAGTACCGTGACCGTCGTCAACGCAAGCGTCAGTTCCGTTCCCTGTGGATCGCACGTATCAATGCTGCAGCTCGTGAGCTGGGCATGAAGTACAGCACTTTCATGAACGGTCTGAAGAAGGCCAATATCGAAGTGGACCGCAAGGTCCTGGCCGATCTGGCCGTTTTCGATCAGCCGGCATTTGCTGCACTGGCCGCCCAGGCCAAGGCACAGCTCGGCGCCTGAGCTAAAGCGTAATTAAAAAAAGGAGGCGCAAGCCTCCTTTTTTAGTTTCGGCCGCCTCTTTGCGGCTTCACGTCGGCTACGCCGACATGAGCCTTCACTGAAACGTACGTTTTGTTGGTGGTTTTGTTGGTGGACGTCAATGGACAATCTTGATCAAATCGTTAGCGAAGCCCAGTCGGCTTTTGCTGCCATTTCTGACCCCGATGCGCTGGAACAGGTAAAAGCCCGTTTCCTTGGCAAGAGCGGGCAGATCACCGAACTTCTCAAGGGCTTGGGCAAACTGCCACCAGAAGAGAAGAAAACTGCCGGTGCCGCGATCAACGTCGCCAAGACGGCCGTCGAAGCTGCGCTCAACGAGCGCCGTGAGGCGATCCGTAAGGCAGCGCTCGAAGCGCGCCTGGCCGAAGAGGCGCTGGATGTCACGTTGCCCGGTCGCGCCGAAACGCGCGGTGGCCTGCATCCAGTAACGCGTACCCTGGAACGCATCGAGGCGCTGTTCCGCTCGATCGGTTTCGATGTGGCTGATGGCCCCGAGATTGAAGAAGACTTTTTCAATTTTACGGCCATGAACACGCCCGAGGATCACCCGGCGCGTTCGATGCACGATACCTTTTATCTGCAGAACCCCGACGGCACGGTTGCCGACAAGGTGCTGCTGCGGACCCATACCAGCCCGATCCAGGCGCGCTATATGAAGGCGCACGTCGAACGCCACGGTCAATTGGAAAAAATGCCCGAAATCAGAATCATCGCGCCGGGCCGCGTCTATCGCGTCGACTCCGATGCGACCCATTCGCCGATGTTCAATCAGGTCGAAGGTCTGTGGGTGGGCGAGGGCGTCTCGTTTGCCGACTTGAAGGGCGTCATTGCAGATTTCCTGAAGAGCTTCTTTGAAACCGACGATCTGGTAGTCCGTTTCCGTCCCTCTTTCTTCCCGTTTACCGAGCCGTCAGCCGAAATCGACGTGGCTTTTATGAGCGGCGCACTGAAGGGGCGCTGGCTGGAAATTGCCGGTTGCGGCATGGTGCATCCGGACGTGCTACGCATTGCCGGCATCGATCCGGAAAAGTACACCGGCTTCGCCTTCGGCTTCGGTCAGGATCGCCTGACCATGCTGCGTTACGGCGTCAATGACCTTCGCCTCTTCTTTGAAGGCGACCTCCGTTTCCTGAGGCAATTCGCATGAAATTCTCCGAATCCTGGCTGCGTACCCTTGTCGACACCAAACTGTCGAGCGAGGAGCTTTCTCATCTGCTCACCATGGCCGGCCTTGAGGTTGAAGGTCTGGAGCCGGTCGCACCCCAGTTCAACGACGTTGTCGTCGCCCAAGTGCTGGAAGTCGTCAAGCATCCGGATGCCGACCGTCTCAACGTCTGCAAGGTCGATACGGGCCGCGGAGAGCCGACGACCATCGTTTGCGGTGCGCCGAATGTTGCAGTCGGTCTGCGCGTTCCGTGCGCCTTGCCCGGTGCCAAGCTGCCCGGCGATTTCACCATCAAGATCGCCAAGGTGCGCGGAATTGAATCGTCTGGCATGTTGTGCTCGGCCAAGGAACTTGGCATCGCCGAAGAGGCTTCTGGTTTGCTGATCCTGCCGGTCGACGCGCCGGTCGGCCAATCGATTCGCCAGTATCTCGATCTGGACGATAATCAGTTCGAACTCAAGCTGACGCCGAATCGCGCCGACTGCCTGTCGCTAAGCGGGGTGGCGCGCGAAGTGGCCGCCATTGCCGGCGCCAAGGCCAAGCTCGTTGATGTGCCGGAGGTGGCCGCAAGTATCACCGATCAACGCGCCGTTGTCCTCGATGCGCCGGAAGCCTGCCCGCTGTACTACGGCCGCGTCCTCAAGGGCGTCAATGCCAAGGCGCCGACGCCGGAATGGATGAAGCGTCGCCTCGAGCGCAGCGCGATTCGCTCGATTTCTGCGCTGGTCGACGTCACCAATTACGTCATGCTCGAACTTGGCCAGCCACTGCATGCTTTCGACAACACCAAGCTCGCCGGCGCCGTGCACGCCCGCATGGCCAAATCGGAAGAAAAGCTGCTGCTGTTGAACGAGCAGACCATCAATATCGATGCCGACATTCTGGTCATCGCTGATGACGCCAAACCGCTGGCCATGGCCGGCATCATGGGGGGGGAAGAAAGCGGGATTACGCTGGAAACCACTGAGCTGTTCCTGGAATCGGCCTTCTTTGCGCCGAAGGCGATTGCCGGCCGTGCCCGCCGCTACGGTTTTGGTTCCGACGCCTCGCATCGTTTCGAGCGTGGTGTCGATTTTGGCGGCACTCGCCGTGCCATCGAGCGCGCCACGCAACTGATCATCGATATTTGTAGTGGCGCCGCTGGTCCGGTAACTGAAGCAAAGGCCGAGATGCCGGCGCGTAATCCCGTGCGTCTGCGCACGGCGCGCGCCTGCGCGGTGATCGGCATGACCTTTACTCCCGAGCAGATCGCCGGCCTGTTCAGTGGTCTCGGCCTGCCGTTCGCGCGCCAGGGTGACGATTTCCTGGTGACACCGCCGACCTGGCGCTTCGATATTGAAATCGAAGAAGACCTGATCGAGGAAATTGCGCGTCTGCATGGCTACGACAACATTCCTGCACCGGCGCCCCGCGGTAACCTGAAAATGATGGTGCAACCCGAAGCGCAGCGCCCGGCGGCGCGTGTTCGCCAGTTGCTGGTCGATCGCGGATATCAGGAAGTGGTCAATTTCGCTTTCGTCGAGGAAGCTTGGGAGGTCGATTTTGCTGCAAAAACCGATGAGGCCGACCTGATTCGTCTGGCCAACCCGATCGCCAGCCAGATGGCCGTCATGCGCTCGACGCTGTTTGGCGGCCTGATTTCCAATCTGGTGACCAACCTCAAGCGCAAGCAGAACCGCGTTCGCCTATTCGAGACAGGTCGTGCTTTCGAGCGTAACCCCGCCGCAACGCCGGTTCCCGGCTTCGCCCAAAACTGGAAGCTGTCCGGTCTGGCTTACGGTAGCGCTTTGCCCGAGGGCTGGGGTAGTGCAGCACGCAAGCTTGATTTCTTCGATGTGAAGGGCGATCTGGAAGCTTTGCTGGCGCCAGCACAACTGTGTTTCGAAAAGCTTGTGCATCCAGCCCTGCATCCGGGCCGCGCAGCGCGTGTTCTAGTTGACGGTCGCGAAATCGGCTGTCTGGGCGAACTGCATCCGGAATGGGTACAGAAATACGATCTTCCTCTGGCGCCTGTCGTGTTCGAGCTCGATTTCGATGCCGTCAAGTCGGTTCAGGTTCCGGTTTATGCCGAGGTCTCTAAGTTCCCGCCGGTGATACGTGACCTGGCCATTGTCGTCGATCAGAGCGTGGCATTGCAGACCCTGATCGATGGCTTGAAAGGGCAGGTTTCGGACCTCATTCAGGACATTCAGTTGTTCGATGTTTACGTTGGTAAGGGCGTCCTGGAAAACAAAAAAAGCCTTGCTTTCCGGATAGTTATGCAAGATACTCAACGCACTTTGCAAGATTCGGAAGTTGATGCTGCAATGCAGCAACTGGTGTCCTGTTTCGAACAGGCATTCGGTGCTCAACTGCGTGCCTGACGGAAATAATAACGATGACGCTAACCAAAGCTGAACTCGCGGACCTCCTTTTCGAAAAGGTTGGTCTTAATAAGCGTGAGGCCAAAGACATGGTCGAAGCTTTTTTTGAAGAAATCCGCAACTCCCTGGAAACTGGCGACGGCGTAAAGCTGTCTGGCTTTGGAAATTTTCAGTTGCGCGACAAGCCGCAACGTCCGGGTCGTAATCCGAAAACAGGGCAGGAAATTCCCATTACGGCGCGGCGCGTCGTGACCTTCCACGCCAGCCAAAAGCTGAAGTCCGACGTTGAGCTCGCCTTCGATGGAACCGCGGCATAAAATTCCGGGCGGAGAAGAACTGCCGCCTATCCCCGCCAAACGCTATTTCACAATTGGTGAAGTCAGCGAGTTGTGCGGCGTCAAACCACACGTCCTTCGCTACTGGGAGCAAGAGTTCAATCAGCTCAAACCGGTAAAGCGGCGTGGCAATCGTCGCTATTACCAGCACCACGAAGTCTTGTTGGTTCGACGTATTCGCGAGCTTCTTTATAATCAGGGGTTTACGATTAGCGGTGCGCGAAATCGGCTTGACGAAGGTGGCGCTGTCGAAGTTGCCGCGGTCAACGTGTCTGAGGCTGGAAAAGTCCCGGGTGGCGTGCGTGGCGAGCTACAGTCAATTATCGAGATGTTGCAGCTTTGAATCCCACGTTTTTTGGGTATAATGGCGGGCTTGTCGGGGCGTAGCGCAGCCTGGTAGCGCACTTGCATGGGGTGCAAGGGGTCGCGAGTTCGAATCCCGCCGCCCCGACCAAGAGAATCAAGCACTTAGGCCAATCTTCGGATTGGCCTTTTTGCTTTTTTGGCCCGAGTATTAAAAATTCCCCCCACATTTCCCCCCACAAATTCGTGGGATGTTATGGGATTAATTTCGTGGCTCCCGTCGGCCAAAGCTGACCTTGGACATCTCATAAGAATTGGACGGCTATGCGCCAGTTACCTGTCGCTCAACCAGTGATGGTAGTCGATGGCCGCTTCCTTCGTTGGCGAAGGACGGCAATGTTACTTCACATCACGGCCGGCACTTAGTTGCGCGCTGCCCCCCTCCGATGCTTACCAAGCCCGACTACCATGGCCTTATTGCTCGTAGGCTGATGTGAAAATGCTGCATACGCACCTTGGGCAGCGGGTCGATAACCGTTTGCTTCTTGTAAGATATGACAAAATTAGTTGTGGATATCTGTATCAAGGGAAGCTGAATGGCATCTTCAAGAGCGAAAGGCTCATCCAGGACCAAGCGGAAGACTGAGGTTCCGGGGCAGGCACTAGGTTATAGCCTTCAATTTACGCGACTCACCCATCTGTTGCTTCAAGCACCAGAGGGGAGCTTTTGCAGCCTGGAGCTTCTCGACGACGTCGCTCAGGAGGAGAGCGCAGGTACAGTTAAGCTGATTCAGAGCAAGAGCGCGCTTACTGCCAATCCCGCGGCGGATCGTGCAAAGTCGTTGTGGAAGACTTTTGCCAATTGGGTCGATCTGGCGGCAACCTCTGGGTTCGAAGTAGAAAAAACGATTTTCGAGCTCTACGTTTCTCGTCCGGTCGAAGGAACGATCGTTGAGAGCTTCGCCAACGCGACCACCCAGCAAAGCGCCCAAGCGGCGATCGCACAGGCACGTACTTTGTTGTGGGGGAGTCCTCCAAAGTTCGATTTGAAGGATGGGGTCGCTGCAGAGATTTCTTCATACGTCGAGAAGGTATTCTCCGCCGATCAGAGTCTTTTGGAGCGACTCATCTGCAATTTTAAGCTGACGCAGGGCAGTGGCAGTCCGCAGGCTGATCTTGAAGCGCTCGTTCGAAGCCACCCCGTTTCACTGTCCAAGGTCAACGACATCACCAATTACCTCTGCGGAGTAGTGAAGCGTCACGTCGATCTGTTGCTGGAGGCGGGAAAACCGGCTGTTATTGCGCGCAATGACTTCCATGGCTGGTACACGTCTTACGTCCAGAAAATTGACCGACAGACGGTTCTTTCGAGTCGTGCTCGGGCACCGTCGGAGGAGGTGTCGCGGGGATATCTTCCCGATAATTTCATCCGGCAACTGGACATCATTGGGTTGTCATTCGAAGAGATGCTCGGGGCAGCGAGCGATTACTTCATGGCCTCCTTTGACCGGACTGATTGGGCTGCACGAGGTGAGGTTGACGAGACCTCCTTTGATGACCTGGATGATGTCCTGAAGCGAGCATGGAAAAACAAGCAGCGGACCTGCGGACTGAATCACGGTAGCAGGTCCGAGCAGCAGCAAGGGCAGGCACTTTACTTTGACTGCATGCAGTTCTCTGCGCCTGTTCAAGCAATGTCACCCCCGGGCCATTTCATCCCTGGTTGCTTCCACATGTTGGCCGACGACTTGGTCGTGGGTTGGCACCCGAACTATGAAGCCCAGCTGAAGCCGAAGAAGGTGGCATGAAGATGCTTGCCAGAGAAGCCCAAAACGTCCAAAACCCCGCGCTGGGTGCTGCGCTCGTCTGGCGATTTTGTTGTGGATATGTCGAGACTCATCGCATCAGTGCCCCACCACCTTTGCCACTTCTATTCCTCGTGCTTCCTATCGTTTTGCACCAGGCTACCTCAGAATTTGTGAAGCGCACGTATAAGAGTTCAGGCTTGAGGGCGTTCGCTGCAAAGTTTGGAGATTCGTCAGTCTCTAAACGGGACCTGCTGATCCAGATCCATGACCGCTCAATTCGATGGCGCAAGCTGAGTCTGCAATCCATCGAGTTGGCCGTCGCAGGGAGTCTGCTCAAACTTGCCGACAACGGCGACGCCATTCCTCTATCGCGAACTAAAGCGAGAGGGCTGTCAGACGAAGTAAAGCACCTCATGGATCTGGCGGAGAAACTCGGCGCTTGGTTCGGTGAACTCACAGTGCACGAGATTATGACTACGCTAAAAGTGAGGCTTTAATGTATTTTCAGATTCGAGGGATCGTGCTCTGGCCGCGCAATGCGGACTTTGAGCCTCGCACGTTGAAGTTTGAGCTGGGGAAGGTCAACGTCATCAGTGGCGCATCGCGAACTGGCAAATCAGCAGTTATTCCTATTATCGATTACTGCCTTGGCTCGGGCACCTGCTCAATTCCTGTGAACACCATCCGCAAATACTGCGAATGGTTTGGCGTTGTTGTAGCGACGGCACAAGGTGAAAAGCTTTTGGCTAGAAAAGAACCAGGAGCTCAACGCAGTACCGACGAAATGTTTCTTCTGGAAGCCGAGAAAATATCCAAGATTCCAAGCCGCCTAACGAAAAATACCAATGCAACGGCAGTCAAGAGACTGCTCGATGACCTCGCTAATCTTTCCAATCTAGATTTTTCAGGCGGTGAAGACGCTTCAGGGTTCGATGGGCGCCCAGCGTTCCGGGATTTGGCTGCTTTCACGTTCCAGCCTCAAAACGTGGTTGCTAACCCCGACGTATTATTCTTTAAGACAAACACCTACGAGCACCGAGAGAAGCTGAGGAAGATTTTTCCATACGTGCTTGGTGCGATCACACCGACACTAATGGCCAAGCAGTTCGAATTGAACCGCACCCGTCAGCTCTTACGTCGCAAAGAGAAAGAGCTCAAGGATGCACAGGAAGTCTCGGCACGGTGGCTTGCCGACTTGAGGTCTAAATTCAGCGAGGCTCAAGAACTTGGCCTGATTCCGAGGGAGGATGAGGAGATTTCTCGGACCCAAATGATTGAGGTGCTTGAAGAAGTTATCACTAGAACCGACCTGACTTTGGCGGTCAGCACCGCAACAATTTCGGATGCACTACGTGAACTGAACAGCCTGGAAAGCGAAGAGAGGGAAGTCTCGCGTGAACTCACCATCCTACGCCATCGATTGGAAGAAATGAATCGGATGCGCGTTGGCGTCCAACAGTACGAAACTGCACTTTCGGTGCAGCGAGGTCGGCTTCAGCTGTCGAGTTGGCTGGTGTCGCATGCAGGCGATCAGTCGGACTGCCCCATGTGTGGCAGCCACACCGACTCGGCCAAGCAAAAACTCCAGGTTCTTGCCCAGCGTTTAGAAGAGGTAGAGACAGCTGCGGGTGCAGACAAGGATAAAGAGGTGCCCGCTGCGTTCGATCGAGAGTTGCAGCGCGTCACAGCAGAGGTCGGTGAAACGACCGAGCGCCTGCGGTCTGTTCAAATCCGAAAGCGAGCATTGACGAGCAGATCGAAGGAAGCAAATGAGCAGCAATTTTCTGCGAAGCGTACAGAACGCTTCATAGGGAATCTCGAGTCGTCATTGGATCTCCATCGGAAATTGGGCAGTGACAGCGAACTTGTTGAAGAGGTCCGAACGCTCAAGGAAACTGTCCTGGCACTAGAAACGGAACTGCGCGGACGAGATGTCGAGGCTCGGAAACGCCGAGCTCTGCGGATCATCAACACCAATGCCGGCAAGCTTTTGCCGCACCTCGATATCGAGAATCCGAATGATCCCATCTCGCTGGAGACCAGCGACCTGACCATCAAGGTGCTGGGTTCTGAGCGTGATGATTATCTGTCTGAGATCGGAAGTGGCTCGAACTGGCTCTCCTATCACTTGGCTGTGCTGCTTTCACTTCATCAGTTTTATCTGAGTCAAAGGAACAGTCCTGTGCCAGGATTTCTCGTGCTTGATCAACCGAGTCAGGTCTATTTTCCCAAGCACGTGGTCTCCAAAAATGTTGAGGTGGAAGACGACCCCAAGGTGCGTGACGAAGACGTGGATGCCGTTCGTAAAGCGTTCGAAGTAATGGGTAGTGTCGTGAAGGGCGAAAAGGAGAAGTTCCAACTCATCGTTCTGGACCATGCATCAAGCGAAGTGTGGGGCGGTATCGAAGGAGTAGTCGGCTTGCCGGAATGGCGTGACGGAACAAAATTGGTGCCCATGGAATGGCTTTCTGAGGCTTAACCCACGCCCTTTCGCTCTGGCGGCAAGGTAATCGAAGGTTTTCACCTTGATCGTGCTAGACCATTTTTATGATTTGTCCGAATTATGCCTACAGTTTTCGGACATCTCTTCGTGATTTACTCGGTTGCGATCCGTTGATCGCAGTGACCATGAACTTCCGGGAGGGGGAGCGTAAAGCCCCCTGCAGGGCCATCTTGAGAAAAGATTCAAGAGGGGCTTAGTTTGAGTCCTTCAGGTTGAGATTTGACTTTGTTTTTTAGTTCGCGTTCTATTGGTGTATTGGAGCAAAATCTAATCAGCCTAAGTTGCCATGCTTGAGAATTGTGCTATTGTTCATTTTCTATGAGAACTGTAGACCAATCTTTAATCAAGCGCGTTCAGACTGAATTGCCACGTGGCGTGCCGTTCGGTCTTGGCGAACTAGAACGCCTTGGGGTTTCGGCCAAGTTGGCGGCCTACTACGCTTCTACAGGCTGGATAGAACGTTTGGGATACGGTGTGTATGCCTTCCCCAATGACGAGTTGAGTGCTCATGGGGCGATCCAATTGCTTCAGGGGCGAGTTGCCGGATTGCACGTCGGTGGAAAGAGCGCACTGGCTCTACAAGGCATACGTCACAATATAGGTCCCCGCGAGCAGTTGGTACTGTGGGGTAATGGAAGGTTCTCATTACCGGACTGGTTTACCACGCGATTTCCCGCTCGCTACGTTTGGGCCCAGCTCTTCGATTGGCCGAATGAATTCTTGGATGCTCAGAGTCTGACTACACCGCCAGGCTTGAGGGATGGGCTGCGAGTGTCGGTACCTGAGCGTGCGGTACTGGAGATGATGCATGACGTAGGCACACACCAGGGACTTGAAGAGGCCCGAAATGTCTTTGATGGCTTGAGAAACCTGCGCAAAGAAATGTTGGGTAAATTGTTGGAGTGCTGTACCAGTGTAAAGACCGTTCGGCTGTTTCTCACGTGGGGTCGTGAAACCCAAGTCGTAGATATTGATGCGATGTTGCAGCAATATGTCTTACGGGTGGGTAGTGACAAGCGCTGGATGTCCCGCCTTAAAGACGGCACGCTATTGACCCTCAAGCCCTATGGATAAGGCCTATGCCGATACCGTCCGCCTGTTGCTTCAGGTGGCGCCAGATGTGTTTGCCAACGACATCTTCGCGATGAAGGGTGGGACGGCCATCAATCTCTTCGTGCGCGATATGCCACGCCTGTCGGTTGACATTGATGTGGTCTATACGCCATGGCAGATCCCGCGTGATGAGGCTCTGGCAAGCATTGCTGGTGAATTGGGAAATATTGCAGCTCGCTTGTCTAAAATTGGGCTGATCACCCGTAAGGTGATGAGCAAGGATCTCGGTGATACCAAACTGCTAATTGAGAATGCCGAGAGCCAAGTCAAAGTCGAGGTTAACGTGGTCTTCCGCGGTACGGTGTTGCCGTCCGAACGGCGTGCTTTGGCCCCCAGGACGGCCGAAATGTTCAGTGTTGAATTGGATCTTCCCGTACTGGCCGCTGCGGAACTCTATGGCAGCAAACTGGTAGCAGCAATGGATCGCCAGCATCCGCGCGATCTATTTGACGTGTGGCAGTTGTTTGAATCGGATGGCTTGTCCGACTCGGCAGTCGAATGTTTCGTTACCTACATCGCGGGACACAATAGGCCGACCCATGAAGTGCTGTTTGGCAATGAGAAGAATATCGCAGACGAGTATCAGAATAATTTTGTTGGAATGACCTCCGAGTCAGTCAGCCTTGATGTTCTGCTCAGTACGCGTGCGCGGCTATTTGCTGAATTACCACAACGATTGACCAATAACCAACGTCAGTTCCTTATTGGGTTAACGCGGGCCGACCCCGATTGGTCCTTGTTGCGATGTCCGCATGCAGAAGAACTACCGGCACTACGCTGGAAATTGGCAAACCTGAAGACCTTCCAGAAGCGCCGCCCAGAAGACTTCGAGCGCCAAGCCCGTGCTTTGGAAGCGCAACTGTAAATGCTTTTTGGATGTAAAGACTCATACGCCATAACCTCTGATCCAAACAGTTCTGTAGCTACTTGAAAAGCCGTTGGGTATATGGAAGCAGGTCTAGGTATTTAGTGACAAAAGAGTTTTCCCCAAGACCATCATTCTCCCAGAGCTTGCTGAGGAATCGGCTAGCGCTAGTCATTTACCGTGCGGTGGTCGTGAAGACGTTGGTGCAAGAGGAACAACCTACATGAACGACTACTTTAGCGACCGGGAAAACGGACCTCGGGCACGAACCGAGCAGGTCATTTCTCCCGGGGTCTGGGCTGGTTTGGTGGCGACTGTGCAGGCGCTGGTCAACAGTGGAGCCTTCGGTCTGCGTTTTCCGGAGCGCTGCCCGGATGGGCAAGCCATCTGCGGCTGTGACGAGGATGTCATCGCCGCTTCCGTCATTGCGGAAATGCCGGGGTTGACGTGGCCGCTCGAAACGTCCCGGCTGGTGGATGACGGGTTCCTGCGTCAGCATGAGCCATTTGCGCCGGACACGTTGTTGATCCTGGATTTCGTCGAGTTCGTCTACGCATCGGTGGCGAAGCCGATTCCAGGAAGGCTCCACGACTTTTTCAATCACCACCATTTCACCTTCGATCAGCAATCCGGACAGGAAGAGTTTCGGGCGACGCTCAATCGCATCTTTGCGCGCAATGGCGTGGCCTTCGAAATGCTGTCAAATGGTCGTGTCGTGCGTATTCTTCCGCCGGTGCTGGGGGATGACCTCAAAAGGATGGTATTCCGGACGGGGGACCGAATCCTCGACAGCATGTTGGAAGAAAGCCGCGCTAAATTTACCGACCGTAATCCACTCCTGCGGCGGGAGGGACTGGAGCGTTTGTGGGACGCATGGGAGCGACTCAAATCGCTTGCAGATCCAGAAGATAAGAAAAAATCGATCAAGATCATTCTCGATGCTACCGCCGAAGAGGTGGCGCTTCGGCAGCGGCTGGAAGACGAAGCAAAAGAACTGACCGATATCGGTAACAGCCACCTCATTCGGCACACCGAACTCAAGCAAATCCCGGTCATCGACGTGGATCACGTTGATTATCTGTTTCATCGCTTGTTTGCGATGATTCAGTTGTTGCTGCGAAAGAAACGACCCGTCTAGCGATTTCGGCGGTACTTGGTAGTGGCAATGGCGATTGACTGGAATCAGGGGCTTGCTGACGGCATTTCTGCGATTAGCCTGATGTCAGGAGGTCGATATGCGGAAATTTTTCTTCTTCGCGATCCTGGCGATGGGTGCAGGGATTGGATTGCTGGTTGCCATCGAAGCAAAAGGCGAGTGGGGCGCAGGGGCAGTCATGGTAGGGGTTGGGCTACTCTTTGCCGTTCCGCTCGCCAGTGCCTTGACGGGCATTGGACGTGGCCGTAGAAGCTTGCGGCGGCGACGGATTGGTGGAGGGCCAAGGGGTACTCCCGGGTCTTTGTTCAAGGGAGATGTCCCTATTCGGCGCTGGGATCGGTAGCAGTTACTTTTTCGACTTGATCAGATCCCGCACGGCATCCTTTGCGTTACCTACCGTCGCCTCTCCATCTTTGTAGACCTGCCTGGCTGATTGCCACATCAGCGACTTCTTCGATGCCAATGTCCCGTCGTCTGTCTTGATGATTTCAGCCTTGCCGTCGAATTCTCTGCGCTTTGCAGCGGTTTCGCCGTGAATCCGGGTGGCGCGTTGCTGCACCTCCTCGCGCACGGGCGACGGTGGTTCGGTTTTCTGTTCCAGCGGACGACTTGGGTTGCCGCCAAAGCGAGATGCCTTGCTCACTTGAGCCTGGTGGGTTGCATTGATATCCGGTGTGATGGCGACATCATGCAACTGCTCTTGATGGAGGTCGCGGACGTCACCAAAGGAGGCCGGGAGGCTGCTTCCATCCGAAATAACCCGGTTCGGGCGCAATGACTGGCGGGCCAGTTCGGCCGACATCAAGGCGTGAGCGGCGGCGCTGTTGCCGCCGTAGGTCTGTGCATACCGGAGGAACATCTCCATGTTGTGCGGGTCTTGGGCGATGTCGATGGAGATGGATTCGCCCTTGTCGTAGGCGGACGATACACGTTCCGCAAAACTGGTGCGGTCGGCAAGGGTGGCATCCGCCCGCTCGGAGCGGGCTCGTGTCGCCCCGATGCGGGACGACATCTCGCGGGCCTCGCTCGCGTCGTTTGAGAGCGCCTGCAAATAGCTGCTGTCCCTCGATACCCGGTCACCGAATTGTTTGAAGGCTACCAACTGCTCCCCGCTCAGGCTGGCCAACGCTTTCTGTTCCTGGGCGGAAAGGCTCGACTGATAGGACTTGTCGGCGCTGGTATGAAGGTCAGCGCCCGCAACTTTGGCATTCACGCCGACATGGGCGGCCGCACCGAAAGCAATACGTGCGACCTGCGCCTGGCTGAGACCGGTGCTTTTGGCAACGCTTTGCGTGATCTGATCCAGTTGATTCAGCGTGTCGCCCATTTGCTCGAAGCTGCTGGTGCTGGAACCGCTGCTGTTGCGTGTGGAGCGAAGCTTGTTGAGCCCGCGAGAGAACACTTCGGATAGTGCAGCCGATTGCTCCATGGTCGCTGTCGGGGCTTCACCGCGCGCCGCGTCGACCTGCCGGCTGGCTTGCTGCACGTCCTGTTCGGATACACGCATCGAGACCACGCGCGAAGCGAATCCCTGATTGCGCAACAGGCTGACCGCAGTTCGGCCGGTAAGCGCGTTCGACGAGAACGTATTTCCAGAGAGGTCGTTTTGCCAACTGCTCATGAATGCCGAGGTCCGGTTGGGCGCCAGTTGCATCTGGTCCATCCCGACGTTCCCCATCGAGACATTACCAACGGTGGCGGCCGAGGTGCCGCCCGAGATCATTCCTTGCAACCCCGACAAGCCACCGACCAGCGCTGTTCCGAAATTTTCCATACGCTTCAGGGCGGCCCACGCAATGAAAGGAATGCTGATGGCGAGGTAACCGACTACGGCCTCACCAGAGATCGCACGCGAATAGATCGTCGAAGCAGTCTGCAATGCCAGCGATTTACTCCCCGTTCCGAGGTCAGCCGCAGCGGCGAGGTCGTAGGCTGCATAGATCGAGGCCATGTAGTTCAGGATGGCGTAGAGCGGCGGCCATAACTGAATCCAGATCAGCACCGCCGCATAGCCTTTGAAGGCCAACATCGTTTCGCGACCGCTGGTGAGCAAAAGCAGTAGGACCATGAGGGGGAACATCGCGTAGGTCACGGCCTCGACCACATTGCGGAACACGGGCAGCGCCTGCTCGGCTACCTTGCCGTAATTGAGCCAGGAGGCGTTCTGCTGGGCCACCGCCTGAGCGCGGCCGACCGCCAACACCATCGCCGCCGGATCATTGACCTTCTGGCCGACGATCTTGCTGGTGTCCTCGATCGCGTTGAGCATGGCGTTCTGCCGGATGAGATCGGCTGCCGTCGCCGCTGCGGTGGCGATGCTGTTTTTCAGATAGGCCTGCTGGATTTGTCCGGCGATGGCCGCTGCAGCGGCAGCGCCGGGTAAGGTTGGGTTGAGCTGGAAGGCCAGGCGCCCCTGGATTCGGCTGATCTGGGCCGGCAGTCGCCCGTTGAGGCTCAGGTAGACATTGGGACAGGTATCGACGCCGACACTGCCGCCGGCGCCGGTCAGCGTACTGAAGCGCGCCGGATTGGGTGAGGCCATCAGGGGCCAGACATCATCCGATGCAGAAAAGACTGCCGGGTCGAGCGTACCGTCGATCAGGTCGTAGGTCGTGCAGTTGTGAATGAAGTTGATCAGGTCGGTGCGGAAGGCCGGATCCTGGAACACTACGTTGCCAGTCTCGCGGATCAGCCGGTTGCCGAACATCAGTCCATTCTGCTGATAGCTCAGTTCGACCGGCAGGGCTCCCGCGCCCGGGATAACCTGGAAGGCCGTTTCGAACAGACTGGTCAGCGTATTGCCGATGGTACTGGTGATGCTGCCCAGCGCGGCCACGCCGAATGGCACGTTGCCGACGACCTTGACGGCCGAACCGCCGGTCTTGTCCACGATGCCCACCGTGACCTTGGGCACAATCAGCACCGAGAAGACCAGCACGACCGTGCCCAGCCACTTCCAACCCTGCAACTTCTCGGGGGCGAAAGCATACGCAATCAGGGCCGCCACAAAACCGCAGAAGGCCACGGCCGCCAGCGCCGCGGCGTAGTCGCCCGAGGCGTGGATCGCCGCCGCGGCATTGAAGACGCCGAACAGGCTGTCGGCATTCTGGTAAGCGTAGATTTCCCACATGCTGCTTTCTCCTGTCGCGCTATCGCGTCACTGCTACTGCGACAGGTAAGCGGCCTGCTGGCCGAGCATGTCGATCACGTGTTGCGGCATGCTGGAGCGCAACTGGCGTTCGAGTTGCTCCAGGTGGTTCGAAACCGCCCGGAAGGAGCCGACCTTCTGGTAGAGCAGGTTCTTTTCCTGGGAGAGTTGCATGAGCATGGCCTGCGCCCGCTGGCGGACCTGGTTGGCTTGCTCGCGTTGCGACTGCTGCAGGGTGTAGTTCTTGTCCAGCGCGGCCATGCCCAGACGCAGATTGCGTTCGAGAAAAACATAGGCGTAGTCGGCGGCAATCACATCGCGGTACTGGGCGATCAGGCTGTCTGCCAAGCCCGATCCCGGGATGCTGGTGCCGATCGACAACATCTTGTAGACCGGCTCGGTGGTCTGGTTCACGAAGCCGACTTCGGGCGAGTTATTGGGAATGGCGGTGCGCGTCGTGATCTTCTCGGCGATGGAGCGCATGATCGCCTCGACCTTGGCGGTAAAGGGGGTGTGGGTGTAAGTGGTGTTCAAGGTGACCACGTCACAGTTGGTGTAGTCGTTGCACTTCAAGACATGCTGTACGACATCCGTACCGGCGGCTGCGCCCTGGCCGTAGAGCAACTGGCTGATCGAAGTCAGCGTCGGGGCGATCGGCTCGGGGTCGCGGGCCGATTCTTCCGGGTAATAGATGATGGTGCCGACCAGGCTCATGATCAGTTCGCGCTCCTGGTCATCCAGATAGGCGCCGGTGTACTGCAAGGCCTTCCAGGTCAGGTTGCCGACGAAGGGCGCCTTGTTTTTCACCTTCGGGTCGCCGGATGAGCGTGCCGAGGACAGAATGCTGGGTCGGTCCGTCGCACAGCGCCGACGCGCCGCATCGCGGTCGCTTTCCATGCCCATCTCGATGGCCAGGTCGGCACAGGTTTCCTGGGAGCTGTAGCCAATCGATTCGGCCGCCGTGCTGACGATGGCCTTGGCGGTTTCGCAGGAGTTGATCCGGGCATTGTTGATCCAGGTCTCCAGTCCCTTGGCCCACTTGGTCAGCCCACCGAGCAGGGGCGAGACCGCCTCCAGAGCGAGCTGGAAAGCGATCCCCGGCAGGGCAGCCGTGATGTTTTTCAGCATGTTCTTGAACTCGGTTGCCGAAATGTGCGAGAAGGAGCCGCCAAACACATCGATGCCGCCGCAGCCGGCCTTGGCGCTGGGGAACTGGATGGCGGCCAGTTGATAGACCTTGTTTGGCGAGCGCATCATTAGGTTGCCGCCAGTGTAGGTATTGAAGGTCTGGCCACGGAAGGCGCCGGGGGTAGTGTAGTTGCCGATGGCCCCCAGATTGTTGAACATGTTGTTGACCTCGTTGTTGAGATCGCCGGCCTGCAGTTGGAAGGACAGGATCGCCAGCAGCAGCCCCATGAAGGCGGCAACGCTACGCCGCAAATGAGGGGGGTCGTAATGTGTCATGGCGCCTCCAGGGGTAGGGCGAGACCTTGCGTGGTTGTGGGCAGCATGGCCTCGGCTTGCGGAGCGGACACCGTGGCAATGCGTTCGAGTAACTGGGATTCCGAGAGCACCCCGAAGCCGATGGGGCTGATCTTTCCGGTGTAGGGTTGAGCCAGAAAAACTGCGGGCACCTGGCTGACCTTCAGGGCGGTGGCAATGCCGTTGTCCGGTCGGGCATTGGGGAAACCCGGTAGCGGACCGCCATCCACGCTGATGGCGACGACCTGGATGCCGTGACGGGCCTGGAAGGCTGCCAGCGTCGGCGCGAAGGCATGGCAATACGGGCAGTCCGAACGGTAGAAAAGGAACAGCACGTGATCCTTGCCGAGGTCGGCGATGGTCCGCGAACGATCCACCAACTCGGCCTGGTCGAAGACTTCCAGGGCCTTGGCATTGACCGGGCGGCCCTGCAGGGTCGGATCGAGTTGCGGCGTGGCCCAGGCAACGCGCTGCGCAACGTCGGCGAAATAGGACGCGCGGGCGACGACCTGGGACTCCAGTTCCATGTAGCGCCGGACATTGGCTTCGCTCGGTCGCATGATGGCGATGTTGCGCGTTTCCTCCAGGGTTTTCTGGAGGCGTTCGAATTCGACCAGTTCTGGTGCGCGTGAGGGTTGGGTCGGTGGCGCAGTTGGCGTGGCCTTGCCTGGCGGTAATGGATGCTCGCGTTCCTCGGGCGGCGGCGCTTCGTAGAAATGCCAGCCGCGCCAACTGTCGGTCCAGTAGCGTGAGGCCGTATCCTGGGCCGCTGTGCCATGGCTGCCGAGCATCACGGCAAAGGTCAGCAGCAGGAGGAGGGCGGGGCGGTTGCGGGTCGTCATGCGTGGCCCTACTTCAGGGATTTCGGTGGCTGGCCATCGAGGCAGTAATTGATGCCGAAGTCGATCGTCTGACGGCGCGGGCTCGACGCACCGGGCAGCAGAACCCCGTCCTGCCAGAACCTGACATTCAAGCGGGCACAACCGGCCTGGGCGTAGCGCTTCTCGGTTGTGACATCGATATAGATCGGGGAGGTGGCGGCGAAGCGCTGGGTGAGCGCGTCGGCAATTTCGCCGCTGAGGATGCCGTGGGCCTCTCCATTGACTGATTGGAGAGCGGCCAACATAACTGGTCGCGGATCCGGGACCGGGGCTCTGGGCACCTCGTCGGCATGGACGAGCGATGTGAATCCGGCGATCAATACGGCGGTATAGGCGATCTTCATTGGCACTTCCCCTGTCCGTAGTAGCAAGTCGTCAGGCGGGCGGCGTTGCTGCCCTGCAGTGCGCCGGCATTGGGCAGCGTCGGGACGATGGAGGCGTAGAACTCGCTTAGGTCCATCGCCGCAAAATCGAGGCTCTGCAGTTGGGCGATGGTGAACCCCGAGCAGTCGGGACTTTCGCCCGAGCCCCAGCCCTTGCTGACTTGCACGCGGCCCTGCTCATTGACGATGCGGGCGAGTTTGCTGTTGAAGCAGCATTTGCCGGTGCTGTGTTCGATACAGGAGACGCACTTGCCGAAAATGCGGATGCAGGAGGAGCACCAGGTGCCGACGGTGTGGCACAGGCCGGCCCCTTCCTTCATGGCGAGTTTGCCTTCCTCCTCGTTGCAGGACGACATTGACATGATGATGTAGATCACCACCGCAATGACCAGGGACCAGGGGTCGAAGGCGACGACCAGACTTTCACCGGAATAGAGCACGGCCGAGCTGGCCGGCAGAGCCGTACCGTTGACCGCGACGGTGATGCCATAGGTGGTGAAGCTGCCGCTGAAACCCCCACCCAGCAGCAAGGCTTGCATGCCCTGGTAGAGAAACTCGCGGTTCTGGGAATTCATCAGCACGTCGTAAACCAAACTTGAACCGGTACCGAACAGGCTCTGATTGGTCATGCCGGCGCCAGCCGAATCGGAACTGCAACAGTTCTTCAGCAGGCGATCGCGGCAGCGGTTGCCTTCCCCTTTGAAGACCTGCATTTTGCTGGTGTCGAGATAAACTCCAGCCTCGCGTCCGGCTTCCATCAGCGACATCGAACGGGCAAAGTCGGCATCGTTGGTGTAACTGGTGTTGAAGCAGTTTGCGCCCAGGCAATAGACGTTGGCCGGGCAATTCGAAGCGGTAGTCGTAGTCTGCGCAGCGACCGGGCAGGTGTAGGTGTCCTGGGTGATCTCACACAGCCCGCTGCCGACATTCATTTGCTTGCAGGTGCTGCTGGCTGGCGTGCAGCCGCTGCTGGCCAGCGGTGCACACTCGTCCACCGGAGCGCCCGAGGTGCAGGTCAGGGTGCGCTCATAGGACCAACAGGCACGGGTCACGGCGCGGCCTTCGATGGCCTTGGTTGCCGGGCCGTCGACACAGGTGTCGGCCGTGGTGACGGTGCAGCGCCCACCCGCATTCAGCACGGCACTCTTGTCGACCCAGACATCGGTCTCGTGTTGCACCATGGCCGGCTGGACGAACGACAAGGGCAGGTTCCATTTCACGAAGCCAGCAAAGCCGCTGAACTGGAAGGTGTAGTTGCATGTCCCGGCCGTGCAGCCCGAACCCGGCATCATGTTGACAGTGAACGGGCTCCAGCAACTGCCCTCCCAATGCGGGGAAAGGTTGGCGACATAGGTGGCCTGGCTGGCCGGTGTGGTCGGCAGGTCTACAGTCTGCCAGCCGATGCAGGCCCCCCGGCCGCCCGCCGCATAAAAACGAAAGCGCTGCAGCCCATCGCTGCGTAGTTGGCATTGGGCTTCCGCCACCATGTAGTCGGCGCCGTTGCGGTTGACCTGGCCGTGGGCGACCCAGGTGCCTTCAACGCAACTGGGCTGGAGGTCTATCTCAACCGTCAGATCGCGCCGTGTCGTGTAGTTGCCGACACCGCTGTAGCGGTTGCAGACCTTGGTCGTGGTGCCCGCCGCGGTATTGATCTCGGCGGTGGTGCAGCCCGAGTAATAGTCGGCCAGACTGCCTAGCGTGCTCGATGGATTGCGGGCGATGTCGCGGGCTGCGGTGACTGCAGGATCGTAGGCGGAGATCGCCGGTCGCGGCGTGTTGGCCGAGGTCAGCGCGCCGTCCTGAGCCTGGCAGACCGGGTCGTTAGCGCTGGCCGCGCAGGTGCTCAGGCGGGTATTGGCTGCACCCGACAGGTTGGGCTGGCCGTAATACGCCGTTTCCGGTGGTGTGGTGGTGTACTCCGGTACGGCGCTTGAGGCGCTGGGCATGTTCACTGTGCCGCGAATGACCGGGTTGACCGCCTGGCCGGCGGCGGTGCCCTCTTCAAACGGCCCGGCGATGGCAGCGCTCTGCGTCGTGATGAAGCAGAACAGTGTGATCCAGATGATCAGGCGGCGCATGGGGATTACCTATCCTCCGAGGCGTTTCAGGAAGAGTTCGGCGGCTGGGCTGAAGCCTGGTGCCGAGCGCTGCATATGTTCCAGCGCGTAATCCAGGCTGACGTCACCGGTTGCACGCACAAAACTGTCAGCGGGCGCGCAACTGCCGCTGGCACAGGGAACGGGACGTGTTCCGTCGCGCACCAAGACGAAGCTGGGCACCTTGCTGATGGCGAAGCGGTCGAAGGCCAGCGGATCGATCTGGAGTGCTACCTGCTGTTTACCGATCAAGCCCTGGACCTGGGTAACCGTATCGCGCAGCGAGCCCTTGGCGAAGCCGCGGATGACGATAGCGGCCTTGGCCCGCGCCGCCTGATTGACCAGACCTTGCAGCGTGGCACGGGGCATGGTCAGGCTGACGAAGATGAAAAGCCCTGGCCCGGTTGCGAGCCCCTGCGCCTGAGCAATCGCGTCGGATTGCCCGGCATAGCCCCGCGCCAGCGCTTCCAGGTCGACCGGCACGGACGTCGCCGGTTGGGGCAGCGCCTCCAGGTTCGGGCTATTCAGTGGCGCGGGTCGGTGTTCGGTACTGCTTGGCAGGGCGTACTTCTGCCGCGCCAACTCGATGTCTTGCTCGGTGACCGTGGGGGTCTCGCGCCGGGCTCGTTCGATGTCTGCCTCCGTGACGACCGGCGAAATCTGGGCCTGGGCCGAACTGCCGGCAACGAGCGCGGCGCTGAGCCCGAGGATCAAGGGGGCGAGAAAGCGTGGGAAGTCAGTAGCCGACACAGCAATTCCTTTTGCGAAACAACATGAAGGCGAAGTCCTCGCCGCGTACCGGGTATTCCTTGCCGGCACCCCAGAGCACGGTGGTCCGCCCGAAGGGCTGGCAACAGCGACCGCCTTCCTTATCGGTGTTGGGAATGGGATAGGTGAGCTGGGTTTTGTAGGCGGTCTTGTCCATCACCGGCTCGAAGTAAGGTCCGCACAGGCCGTCTTTGCCATGCCAGCCCCAGGCCACCAACTCGCGGTGCATCTTGGCGCTCAAGCGCTGGGCCATCAGCGCGGCGGTGCGCACGCCACCCAAGTGGTAGGGGACGTGCCCGTTGAGCGGATAGATACCGCCCTGACAACCAGCGCACCAGAACATCTCGCGGATGCCGAAGCCGACTGAGGCCGCGACGCAATCGGCGGCGCACGCGGCAATGGCGACCGGATTGGCGAACAGCACGGCATCGGGATTGAGGATCAGGGTGAGTTCGTCATCAGCCCACAAGGGATCGACTTCGGTCATGTAGGCCAGATCGAAGGAACTCTTCTCCAGGCAGGGAAAGTCGGTGACCACTTCGAGCCAGTACATCACCGGATTCAGGTAGTAATGCGCCTGATAGAAACCGCCTCCATCGCCATCGCCTTCCGGCCGCGTAAAGCGGGCCGCCTCGGGGGCCGGGATGCCCGGATCGAGGTCGACGCCGCCGAGCGAGACGAGGCAGAAGGGTTTGCGCACCACTTCGACATGTCGTGCCGGCTCCCAGAAACCGATGGACAGACCGACGATCGGATTGACCAGACAACTGCAGACTGGATTGGGTGGATTGTCGGTATCCTCCTGGTCGCCGAAGTTGGCGATGCGTGCACTGCCAATGCTGATCGGCAGGATGCAGGACCAGCAGATATCGGTGATCGGATTCGGAAACTTGCCGGTGCAGGTGGCGGTGCCGGCGCCCAGGGTCGGCAGTGCGTAGAGGCCGAGGAGCAGCACCAGAGAGATAGGAAGACTGTTCAAGAAGCAGCGTTGGCTCATGGCGCGACCTCCAGTTCGTCGATGCGCAGGCGCATCCCTTCCTGCGAGACCAGGGCCGGCACCTGAGTGATGCCCAGGCGGCGCGTGAGCAGACCCTGCTGATCGAAATAGACCGGCATGCGCCATGACTTCATCAGGTCGAGGTAGGAGCCGCCGACCAGGATCGGCTTGACCCGCCCCTGGTAGAAGGCGATCAACTGCCGGGCACGGCTGACCTGGCGCACGTCGCGCCCATCGAAAAGGAGCAGATGCCGGGACAGGGAGACCACCTCCAGCGGGTTCTTGCGGGTGCCGGCGGCAAACAGCAACTCGCCCCGGGGGCCGAGGATGTTGCGGTCAAGAGTGAAGCTTGGGTCGAAGTAGAAGGTTCGCGCCGTCTCGGTCGAGTGCAGGCCGGTGACCGGCGGTGGGTTTCTCACCGTAGCGATGCCGCGTTCCCGGGCCTGGTCTTCGAGGCGCTTGAGTTCGCCGCTGCGTTCCTTGTCGCGCAGGCGTTGCTCGATCATGTGCAGCAGATGCGGTTCGCTGATCTCATAGGTCGGCCCGATGACGCCCAGATCAGTAGCATGTGCACCCGGTGCGACCTGCAGCAGCGCGAAGAGCAGGGACGGGACGACGATGAGGCGTTTCATCGCGCCGCCTTGCCCGGACAGCGGATTTGTCCGGCGAGTTGTTCGCGCCCGGTGGTGTCGCCCAGGTGGTTGGCGCGGATCAATGCCATCAGGGCGGGATCGCCGTCACCGTCAGCCATGGCCCGGCGCAATTCGGCTGCCGTCAAGGGGCGGCCGCAGCGCTGCGCGAAAGCGGCGAGGTAATCTCGCGCCCCGGCTTCGGCGGCTGGGGCGATTTGCCGGAGCAGGGCGAGGTAGTCGGCCAGGGGCACGTTGTCAGAGGGCTGAACGCTTGGCGTCACCGGCGTGCTGACTTGCTTTCCCGGCAATGGGGCGCCGGCCAGAGGGTTCTGGGCCCAGGCGGCGGAAGATGCCAGAAGACCGAGCAAGCCGAGGGTAAGGAGGGGGCGGGGCATGGCTGGCGTCTCAGAACAGCGGGATCACGACGCCGATCACCTGCTCCGCCCGGACCAGGCCACTTTCCTGGTAGCGCGAATCGAAGGAGTCGGGGCTGGTGCCCTGCACGTAGTAGTAGCGAGGCGGGATGACGGTCGGCGCAATCGGCGCTAGTGGCCTGCGGTCATAGGCCTTTGTCTTGGCCACCCCGACGTCCTCGCCATTGACGGCTACCTGGCGGCCATTGACGGTTACGGCGTCGCCCGGCAAACCGCGCACGATTTTGAAGAAGGGCTGACCGTGCAATCCCGGATAACGCTGCTGCGCCTCGCCTGCGAAGGAAAAAACGATGAAGTCGCCCCGCTGCAAAGAGTGCGGGCCATGCTGCAACCAGGCAACGCGATAGGGCAGGCTCGGTGTCCAGTTGAAAAGAATCGGCACGCGCGGTGTCGCATCGACAAAGAGGCGGACATAGGCCAAGCTCCAGATGGCGATGATCGGCAGGTAGAGATACCAGCGCTGGCGGGCATGGCGCAGGAAGTCGCCGATCCACCCGAGGATTCGCCACCCACGGCCAGGTCTCACGGCGGGTATGGCGGCTGCCGGTTGAAGCGGGGCGTTGGTCATGGTGCGGTCACCTTTCTGCGCAGTGCGGCTGTCAGATCGACGGTGTTCGGGGTCGCTCCGGCCACAGCCGACTTGAGGACGACCAGGCAGCCGCATTCGCGCGGCAGTTCATCGAGGGCGAGCGGCAGGCGCTG
Source organism: Azonexaceae bacterium (assembly GCA_013335535.1). Taxonomy (GTDB): domain Bacteria; phylum Pseudomonadota; class Gammaproteobacteria; order Burkholderiales; family Rhodocyclaceae; genus Azonexus. Next base: position 20,032 of record JAAXVL010000008.1, on the reverse strand, counting down.
GGCGAAGGTACGTGCCATGAACAGGGCCTTTTGCCGCTCATCCTCGGAGTTGGCCTTGGTCAGCATCTGGGTAAAATCGGCTTCCTTGGCGCGGTACACCTCGGCCACGTCGACCACGCCGATGACCAGCGCGGGGCGCAGGACGAGACGGTCGTAGGCGGTCAGGGCGGCACTCACCACGAGTAGCGTCAGCAAGCCCTGGCGCAATAATTGGGAGGTGCTCGGTTTCATACCGTATGCCCCCGATGGCGCAGCAACTCGCTGATTGCCTCGTCGATGGACAGGCCCTGGGCGCGCAATTCGTCGATCGGGGCGTTGTCTTCCAGCTTGTTGGAGAACAACAGGTGGGTGGCCGGATCGAGGATGTTGCGGGCGACGCCTTCGCCGACCGGCGACGAGATGTACAACTCGGAGAAGACGCCAGCCTCGGTGCGCAGGGAATTCAACAGCCGCTTCTTCGGTTCGTCCATGGTCAGACGCCCCTTGCGGTCGAGCATTTCGATGGACTCCGGTTTCTGGCGCAGCAGGAAGACCCAGTCCGAACAGTTGAAGGCCGCTTCCATCTGGGTCGAACCGTAGAAGTCGTCGGCGCTCTGGGTCGCCGTGCCGAGCGCGCCGCCGTACTTGCGGGCGCGCCGGGCGGCTTCCTCGATGACGGCGGCTTTGACCGGATCGTCGGCGCCGATGTCGCCCAACTGCTGTTTCAGCTCGTCGACGAAGAGCACCTTGCGCCGGTTGCGGGTGAGGTACATCTCGCCGGTGATCCGATGGAGCAGCAGAATATTGACCACCGCGTGCAGGTCGGGGCGGCGTTTCAGTTCCTCGTTTTCGATGACGATGAAGTCATTGGAAAAGTCGATGTTGTTGCGGCCTTCGAAGAAGCGCTCGTATTGCCCACCCCGCGAATACGGGTTGAGCATGATGGCGAGATCCTTGATGCGCTGGTCGCCAACGACGCCCAGTTCCTCAATGGTGCCGCTCTTGAAGGCGTCGCGCAGGCCGGTGATGCGCAGTTCGTTACCGTATTCGCGCCAGAGCTTGAGGACCATGGCCGAGATGGCCTTGTACTGCACCTCTTCCAGGGTGTGCTGCATTGAGCACATCTTGGCGATGCCGGGTACCAGCATGTCGATGTCTTCGTTGATGTCGACGATGTGGGTGAACGGGTCCAGGCAGATATTCACGTCGGGGCGGAACTCGATATAGGTGCCCTTGGCCTTGCGGCACAGTTTCTCGAAACTGCGGCCGAGATCGAGCATCCAGACCTTGGCGCCGATGGCGCGGTACGACCAGGCCATTTCGTTCATCAGCACCGACTTGCCCGAGCCGGGGGCGCCGATGATGGCGAAGTTGTAGTTGCCCAGATCGTTGTCGAAGATATCGAGGGTCATCAACTGGCCGCGCCGTCCCCCGAAAACCAGGGCCGGCGTGCGCGTGCCGCGCCACTCGGCAATCAGCGGCGCCATGTGGATGGCATTGGCCATCGTCTTGCGCGTAACGCGGCGCATTTTGACCAAGTCCTTGTGGAATTTTTCGGTCAGCGTCATCGGCAGGCTGGCGAGCAAGGCCTGGCGGTGCATGTAGGCGTCGGCATTGAGCTGGAAGCCGCGGCCGCGCCAGATCGCATTGGCGGCTTCGTGGGCGGCGACCGCCTTGTTGGGTGCGGTGAATATCGCCAGCTGGTGGTAGAGACTGACCAGGTTGCCGCCGGTGTCGATGGCATCGGCCGCCGCCGTCCAGTCCTGCAGCTTCTTGTTCACATCCGGCATGACGTCGGCCATCTTCGATTTGGCGTTCTGCGTTGCCCGCACATGGTTGGCGGTGACCACCGACTTGGTGAGGTTGGGGTCGAGGATCTGGACGCCGAGGGTCAGCAGAAACGGTGCGCTGTACTGCAAGGCCGGCTGCATCAGGTCGCCGATCAGCGACCCCATCTGCCACAGCGCGAAGCGTTCCGGGAAACTCTTGATCGAGTAGAAGCGCGCCTCCAGCACGTCGGGACTGGCTTCCTTCCACAAGGTCAGGCCGCTCGGATGCGGGTCCTGGATGGTGTCGAAATCCACGATCTGGTCGCGCAGTTCGCGGCCGTCGTCGTAATTGAGGTCCGGCGCATCGGTCTGTGAGATGCGGTCGGGATTGGTGAACAGCGCGCACCAGTTGATCAGGTCGGCGGCATCGCAAACGCGATTGGGTAGCGAGGCCGAGCGCAGGCTGGACGACATCGAGTCACGCAGGGCGAGCAGTTCGTCGCGCTTGTTGAGGTCTTCCGGGTCGCCCGGAAAGGCGACGCTGAGCATCAGCCGGAAATCCCGGATCGTGTAGTGGAAACCGGCGGTCAGCGACTTCTGTGCCCCCTGCAGCAGGTGGTCGACGCGCTGGCGGGCCAGTTTGCGAAACAGGTTTCCATTGCGCGCCGGACGGCCCCACTGTTTGGCCTGCTCGGCCTGATCCTCATCCTCGACCCGCAGATTGGCGTACTGGCGCAACCGGCTGCGTACCTGCGGCGAGGCGAACAAATGGAACTGGATGCCGGTGCCAGGCGGGCAATTGGCGTACAGCGAGATCAGCACTTCCGCCATCCGCTCGTCAGCGCCCGACTGCGGCATCAATTCGAGCATGACGCCCATGCTGTCGCGGTTCACGAAAATCTTCTCGGCGGCGAGATAGCCAGAGTAGGGCAGCCAGTTGGCGAACTGTTCGGCCGGTGTGTCTGCCGGTTCGCCAAAGGGGAAGCGCGGCGCATGGGTGTGGTCGCGCTGACCGTTGAAGTGGGGATCGCGGAGGGCGGTGTTCATCTTGACCTCACTGCGCAGGGGTGGCGCCGGACCCGGACAGCGGCGGGCGTTGCAACATCGGTAGGGGGGAAGGTGTGCCGGTGCCGGGTTCGACAGTGGCCTCTGTCGCAGGCTTGGGCGGCGGCTTTAGTGGCGCATAGAGATCGCGGATCTGGCGTTGCACGTGGTCGATCTGCCACTGGCCGTTGTCCACCTGCACATAGACGTAACCCTGATCGTAGAGATCGCCGTCGGCGTCTTCCCAGGGTTTGATCCACAGCCGCAGGATGCGGGCCTGGGTCCGCAAGGGACTGCGCGTTACGGCCATTCCGGAAGCGTTGGCTGTTGCGGAGGGAACAGGACGTCCAACAGCCGGGGAGGAACTTTCTTCGGGGGCCTCCTTCTGTCGGCGAGCGGAGCGTTGTGCCTGCTGGCTGGGCAGGTTGTTGTGAAGGGCGTTGGCGTAGGTGCCGGATACCGAGTCGCAGGCGACGCCATCGGGAGCCTTGCAGGCGTACTTCGAGTCGCCGCCCAGGCCAGACATGTTCATGCAGGCGCCCAAGGGGAGCAGCAGGCAGACGGTACCCATTCGCAGGACCAGCGTCTTCATGGCTGCTTCTCCGGTGCAACTGGCGAAACGGCTGCTGCGAGCCGCGCTTCGATCACGGCTCGCCCGACGAACCCTTCGCTACGGGTGCCATCCGCCCAGATCAGGGTGGGTGTGCCCTGCACGCTGAGTTGGCGGGCCAGTGCCAGGTTGCGACCGATCGGGTGGTCACAGGCGGCGCCGGTGTTGAGCAGGCTGTCGTCGCCGTCGAGCATCAGGCGCCGCCAGGCCGCCGCACGATCCGCCGCGCACCAGACGGCGATCGGTTTGGTCTCACCCAGGAAAGGCAGCAGGAAGGTGTAGGTGGTGATGTTGTCGAGGCTGGCCAGTTCCGCTTCCAACTGTTTGCAGTAAGGGCAGTTCGGGTCGCTGAAAACCGCTACACGGCGCTGGCCGGCGCCGCGCACGGTCTTGACCGCATCGTTCAGGGGCAACTGTTCGAAGCGGATCGGGGCTACTGTGGTTGGCTGGTATTTCTGGGGCGCTTCATCGGAGTTCTTTGCCTTGCCGGCCTGCGCCAGTTTCGGGCCGGTCAGGTCGCTCATGGCTTTAGTGTCGAACAGGTGCCCGAAGAGAAAGTAGCGTGGCTGCCTGGCCGGCACGTAGGCCACGTTGCCGTTCATCCAGACCTCGTAGAGGCCGGCGACGGGCGTGCGGGCGATGCTGGAGAACTGCGTTCCCGGATGGGCTTTTTGCAAGGCAGACAGTAGTTGCGTTTCGTCGGGCGTGGCCGCCTTGACGGCGAAGCAGGTGCCTAAAAGGATCGTGCTTAAGGCGGCAACGACTGCTCGCCGGCGCATGGGTTTAGTAGTTGCCATCGTCCGAGGTCTCCAGATAACGGGTTTCAGGGGAATTGGCGAAGCGGGCGGATGCTGGCTCGCCGGTTGTCATCGGCACATCGATGCGCACGCCCTTGGTGATCACCACATCGACCTCGCGGCCGGCATCCACTTCGATGACCGGGAAGGTGTTCTCGGCGAGCTTGATGTAGTACTGGGCCAGCCGGTCGAGGGCCTTGCCGACACCCGAGCCGAGGCCGGCGCGGTAGGCTTCGGATCCGGTGGCACTGGCGACCGTGCCGAGGGCCGACGTGCTGTATTCGGTCGACGAGGTGGCCAAGCCCTGACCGATGCCGCTGACCACGCCAGCCAGCAAGGCGTTGGCGAGCATCTGCCCCTGCTTGGTGACGAGCCGCCCGCGCATGCCGACCTTGCCATCCTCGCCGTAGATCGAGCCCTGGATCTTGACTTCCAGCGTCGCGCCATCGCTCCGTACGCAAGACAGACTCTCGGTCCGCAGGTAGGCGCGCTCGGAACTGATGTCGCCATAGCCGGCGGCCACCACGAAGCACTCCCGGTATTCGGCGCGGAAACGGTTGGGCAGGAAGGAGTTGTCCGAGAGACGGATCAGGACGGGGTGCGGATTGGATTGGGATTGACCGCCGGTCGGCGCATCCAGTCCACCCAGCAGCGTGCCACGGGTAAAGCTGACGGGCAGGAAGGTGGATACGGTCTTGGCGGATGCTGGCGATCCAGTTCCCGCAGCGCGCTCGCCTTTCTCGCCGGGGTTGGCAAGGAGGGGGCGCTCGGCCACCGTAATCCGGGTGATTGCTGACGTTGGCGCCATCAGTGGACTTGGCGCCAGCAGGTCGCTGGGCGTGCCGCTCGGCATGGCTCCGGTGGACAAGCCATTGGACGGAGGAGGCGCGGGGGGTAGGCTCGCCGCCGGCGGCATGGTCGGGACTGGCGTCGGTGGCGGAGGTGTAGCAGCGGCCTGCTGGGTCGACGTCAGTCGCTGTTCCAGTTCGGCAAAGCGCTGCATCGTTTTCGCTTCGAAAGCCTGGCGATCCTTGTTCAGTCGCCCCTGTTCTTCGCGTTCGTTCTCATACTGGGCAAGCTTGCGCCCGGCCGTGCCGACCCACTGATCGACCGGATTGACTTGGGCGCCGGGCGACATGACGCCGATGTTGGTGATCGAACTGGCCGGCCCGGTAGCGGGTAGCGTGGTGCTCGCGGGCGGCTTGCTCGCGGTGAATGCGAAAATCGACCAGAGCAGCCCGACGCCGCCAGCCATCAGGGCGCCGAGCATGGCGTACTGGCGTTGCCGCGGGGACAAGCGCTGCAGTAATTGCTGCGGTAACCCGCGCCACGTCTGCATCCACTGACGCGGCGTAGTCATGGCGTCTCTCCGCGGCGGATTACATAGACGCTGGTGCTCTCGCCGGAGCGAAGGTTGTGGTGCTCGATGGCAATGCCGACGACGCTGTCCCGTTCGCGGTCGAATTCCTGTTCGGCTAGCACCATGGGAGCATCGCTGATGTTCTGCAGCAGGTATTTCTCGCCGACCAGACCGCGCCCCTCGTACTGGCGCACCCGGGAAAACCGCGCCTCGTTCCACAACGGCAGCGTGCCGCGGGTCTCTTCGACCCGGATATCCGGCGGTACCCGATCCGAAACCATGGCCACCAGGAGCGCCTTCATGGCCCGTATCTGGTTCGGCGACGGGCCGGCCCGAGTCTGAGCCGATGACGCATGCTTCAATGCCTTCGGCGTCCTGTCGCGGATGACGATCGTGTCGGCCGGCGTATCCGAACGGCGCAGCAGCAGCGTGTAGGTGGCGTTGGCCGATGCGACGAAGAGATTGATCGGCTTGGCGGAATCGCCCACCGGACGGACATAGATTTCGCCCTTGTCGCGATCGCAGGTCAGGGCAATCTCGCCGGCCGGATTGACGGGCGACGAGCCTGCAGCGGAAGGCGTCATGCCCGGGCTGGCGGGAAGCGCTGCCGCCATGCCGCATTGGCTCGAATGAATGTTGCCGAAGACGTCGGTGATCGATGCCCCTTCGATGCGGATGCGGGTCGGTTCGCGGATCGACAGGATGGCTTCGACCGCTGCACCATCGCTGGCCTCGACGAGTTGCAGTGCCTGGGCGGGCAGGGCCGTCATGGTGGCGAGACAGGCAATGACCTGAACAGCGCTCATCGTCCATCCGCGCCGAGGCATTGGAACAGCTCGGGATAGTGCCTGGCAGGTATCAGTTGCCGACATTGGGTACCTCCTTGAAACTTTTCAGATGCATGCGCGCGCCGGCGTAGCTGAAGTCGACCCGATAGGCCTTGAGGTCGTTGGCCGTCTCGAAGCCATTGACCAGGGTGCGCAGGCGGCCGCGAATGACGACGCTCTGGCCTTCTTCGCTGGGAACCAGTTGCTGGGGCGCGAAGACGGTGGCGGCGTTGATGCGCTTCAGGCGTTCGGCTTCGACTTCCTGGCGGGTCTTCAGTGGGCCGTACTGTTCCGGTTCGACGTAGCCGAGGAGAATTTCCTTCTTCCAGTCGATCGAGGTCGGCGTCACGTCGAGCACCAGCCAGGCGATGAAACTGCCCATCTGCTCGAGGTATTCGCTGCTCGCCCTGTCGCGGGTGACCCAGAAGGTCTTGTCGATCGAGGGCGGCACGACGACGGTGCGTACCGTGCCGAGCAGGTTGAGGATGACCACCAGGGCGAGAATCTGGCCGGCAGCCAGGATGCCGACGGCGAGACCGAGCCCCCGGTTGCGGCGGCGCATTTCCTTGATGTCGCCGTTGAGTCGTTCGAAATCCATGGGTTCTTCTCCTTGGCTCAGCCGACCATGCGGCGGATGTGCGACGGTGGCGTGGCGCGCATCGTGGTCAACGGACTGGCCGGCAGGTGCCAGTACAGCCAGTGGATGGCGAAGGCCGGATGCTTGTCCGCCTTGATGCGCGATATCCAGCGCGAGACGAAGATGCCAGCCGCCATGCAGACGGCGAACGAAGTCTTGCTGCCAGACATGTAGCCCACAAAAAACATGAACAGGATCGGCGCGGCGACATCGACATCCCAGAAGCCGATCTTCCACTGATCATCGAGACGCCGCGGGATATAGGTGTCTGCTTGCATATCGGTCTCCTGGGGTCGATGCCGGCGTTTCAGATCACCGCGCCCATGATCGCGCCGGCGATCACCAGACCCACGGCGGCAAAAATGGCGAGTCCGACATAGAACAGGACCGGGCCGAAGTTGCGTAGCGCGGAGAGCGAGATGAGCGCGACCACAAAACCGACGAAGCCGACCAGGGCCTTGATGCCGGGGCCGAGCGCGGCGATCTGGGTCAGCGCCGAAGTGAGCGGTCCGGTGATACCGGTGAAGGCGACCAGGTCCAGAGCGTAGCCGGGAAAGGCGATGCCGAGACCAAGGGCGATCGTCGCCAGCAGCGTGGCGACCATGATCGGCTTGCGCGTTGCAAGGCGGGGGGAAGAAACCAGTACAGTAGTGTTCATGAGTACCTCCGGAGAAGAGTCGAACGTTGAATGGGGTGGGAAGGCGGGTAGGCATTGGAATGCTCGGCGGGTGGGAGCGCGTGCTCGGCGGGTGAAGGACAGCAAATGCTCAGATGGCGCCGAATGGCGTCATGGCGGAAGGCCCTCGTTCATCTCGAAGACCACCTCGACCCGCCGGTTTTGCGTGCGGCCGGCTTTGGTATCGTTCGGCGCGATGAAGCAGCACCCGCCTTGGGCTTTGATGGTCAGTGCCGGTGTCAGCGTCGGATAGGTTTTGAGCAGGTGGTCGCGGACCATCAGGGCGCGCGCGAGCGCCAGCGACTCATTGAAGGCCAATGGCCCGGTGTTGTCGGTGCGGCCGATGATCGTGATGCGACGTGCCGACTTCAGGTCGGGCAGCGCTCCTCTCAGTTCGGTGCGAGCGGCAATGCTAAGCTTGGCGCTGCCGAGGCCAAAATGCAGGGTGAGCGTGCGGGAAACTTCCTTCGCTGGCGCAGGGGCCGACGGGACAGCCGGGGTGGATGCGACGACCGGGGAGGCTGATTGATCAGGCGTCTCCAGCGCTAGCGTTTTGGGAGTACGGGTCGGGCAGGCGGGCGGAATGCAGCGTGCAAAGGTCGCCTGGCGACCGAAATCGATCTGGGCCAACTGTTCCGATGTGGAGTACTGCGCGGTTGCCTGGCGATTGGGGGATGCCGGCGTCGGGAAGAGGCTGCACGAGGCGGCCAGGAGGGTGCAGCCGCTTATAAAGGCGAGCATGCAGCGGCGTAGCGAGCGAAGTTTCATGGCGCCACCCGCACCGACATCAGGGCAAGCATTTCGCCCGGGGCTGCTTGTTTGACCGTGCTTGGTGCGTCGACGAATTGGCGGCTGCGTTGTGCCGGCAATTGGCGGTATACCCGCCATGCGTATTGGGCGCGTGCCTTGGCGCAAGCCTCGCCCTTGAGTTGCGTGCAGGCCGCGTTGTAGGCGCCGACCGCATCCCACGTCGCTCCGCGTCGGGAAAACAGATCGGATAGCAGCCAGGCACCGATCTGGATGTTGGTACAAGGGTCAAAAAGGTCTGATTCCTGGATACCGTGCCGGGACAACACCGAGAGATGACGGCTGTTGATCTGCATGAGTCCAATGTCGTAGGATCCGGTGCGCTGAGCGTGCGAGCGGTTGACGGCCTTCGGATTCAGGTTCGACTCGACCCGGGCGATCGCGTAGAGCAGATCGGCTGATACGCCGTAGCGTTGTCCTGCCTCACCCCAACAGGCCAATGCTTGGGTAGACGTAGCCGCAAAGACTGACAAGGCAGTCAAGCCAGCAAAACACGGCAGCAGATGCATGAGTCACCTCTCCAACGAAACCAGAAATTCCCCGCCTGGTAAGCGGGAATAGAGGGTCTGGGCCGTCGGCGATGCGCGGACGGGCAAGGTCGGGTTCGGGTGGGTCCGGTGATTAGCCGAGCAGGGTGATGGTGAGCGAGCGAGTCAGGAGAGTATGAATCCAGGTCCACGGGCGTTAGTTAAGGCGTCACAAACCTAAGCAGGAGGGCGCATCCCGCCCGCGATGGGAACGTTCGGCCAAGTTGTAGCGTGCCTGCCGCAGGATACATGCGCCTGATCCATCATCTGCCCGGCACAAGGCAACGCAGGCTGTGGTCAATTGATCGAGCTGGAACTTGGGATTGGGGTGCCGGTTCGCGGGCGAACGTTGCAGGTCCAAGAGCAATTGGTACTGGTGTCGCCACATCGATTCGCGACGGCGCGGGGTCTCGGGCGGGCGGAGAACAAGCTCGCTCCCTAGAAACCGGAAGATGCGACAGGGGGCATTCTGGTGCGTAAAGACCAGCGAGACGCTGGCACTGATAAGATCGGGAAAGCGGAAGGTAGGCGACACATTGTCTTCTCTTCGCAGCAAGCAGTAGAGCCAGTCGTGCTCCTCGAGCCATAGGCGCGTTTCAATGATGTCTGCATCGCAGTTCTCCGTTGCGAACCCAGTTTCGTCTGATGGAGTCGTCGGTGTGATTGCGAACATGGTATTTAGCTCCGATCAGTCGTTACAGCGGTTCATGGGAGTACACAACAACAAAATAGGGGTGAGTGCTTGTCGTGTCTTCAGGGAATCAAGCTGTTATAGAGGGGGTTTCGCTATTTGGGAAACAACAAAACTATTCCTACGATTTGGTGGATGTCCAGAAGCGCAAAAGGTACCGAATCGGGACCAAGGACTTGGAGTGGTGAGGTGCCCCGTGGGAGCTAGCAGATCAGGGCAGGCTAGACGCCGGTGCAGTTTGTTTTAGGAGCAACTCTGCTGACGAACGTGATTTCGAGGGCACTAACTAGCAGCCTATCGAGCTAATCCAGCGAAATGGGATAATTGGCGTGACATCCTGTCCTGCATGCCGACTCAGCCCAACAGTCGGATCGGCGAACTGCTGCTGCATCGCTGGCTGCCAGATACCCCAGCCTGAAAAGCAAGGTGGGTTCGCCGAGGGGCTTACATTGACGATCCGGAAAACTGGCTTCTCGGCCCCGCTTAGCAGGCGTTTGAGGAATTCCCGGAAAACTACGGCCATCATCGAACCTTCGTGAAGTATGAAGCGAAACTCCTATTGCAGGTTGAGCACCGAAATCATCTTGATCGAGAAGCACTATTTGGTTACTTCTACTTCGAGCGTCTCGCCGACTGGCGCCCAAGTCATTTCTGTGTGGTAGCCAGAACGGATACCCGATTCATCGATACAAAGTAGATCCTTTCTCCCTTCGTCTTGGCTTCGGCAGGGATCGTGGGGTAAAGTTTTGCTTCTCGAAGCCCATACCAGTGCCGCATCTTGCTGCTAATTCTACTTTGTCAGATTGGTCTTTAATTTGATGCCCCAGGGGTTTGAGCCTGTTTTCGGTAGGCTGATTGCATAGCCTCCAGCCGTCGTCGATGGCGATCCTCGATCATGGCGACGAGGCCATCATCAGTCCTGACCTTGCTGGGTAGCTTGTGACGCAGAATGTCGATCAGATCGTGGCAGGAGAGCATGCTGGCGGTGCTTTCCCGATGGACCAGGCGCTCTTTGGCGAGGAACATCAGGGCGATCATGACGAGCGCCATGTGGTGATGCCAGGCCTGCTAGCCGCGGGCCTGATAGTCGGCCATGCCGCAGGTGCCCTTGGCATCCTCGAAGGCTCGTTCGACGAAGTGGCGGTCGGCCTGCATGCTGGCCAGTCGGCGCAATGACGCCTGGGGCTTGGCATTGGCGAAACAGAACTTGAGTTTGCGGCCGTCGATTTCCCGGCGGACCAATAGATGCCAGCAGCGTGCGCTTGCCGCTTCGCCGTCCCAGACGAAGACCCGCCGGGTCAGATACTCGGCAATGACCTCGCCCTTTTCGCCGGCGCGTACCGCCAAACGGCGCCAGGCGCTCTCCGGTTGGGCACGCGCCCAGTCGGTGACCGTCTGGATCTCGGTTTGTGCGCGCAAGTTCTTGGGCGCTTTGCCTCGGGGTGACGCGCGCTCAGGGATGGCCGGCTGCGGATTCTCCAGATAAATGCCCTGGTCGGCATGAATCTCTGCGAGAAAGGTTTCGCCCTCGTCATCCAGATCGTTCAAGAGCCAAGGCAGATGGCCGTACCCGGCATCGAACACGACATGGCTGTAACGCAGTCCTTCGCGCCGGTCATCGAACCAATGTTCGGGCACAAACAACTCACCATCGACCAGGGCGCAGGCGCGATCCCGCACCAGCGCAGCAAAGACGCCCACCTGGCTGTTCTCTGTCTTGCCCAGTCGGCCATTCCATTGCCGCGCCACGCCGACGGACTTGTCGCCTTTCTTCGCGAAGGCGGACTCATCGAAGACCAGGGCGGCGCCACGACCGAAGTGAGCATTGGCGTCGACGATCAGTTGTTGCCGGACCTCGGCGCGTGACCAGTTCGATTCGCTCAGCATGTGATGGAGCCGCTGGTAGTGGCTGCCGGCCACCTGCTCGGCCATCTGCTCCATGTTGCGCCGGTCACACTGGAACAAGCCATGGAGGTAGCGTTTGGTCGCATCTTCAACCGAGCGGGTCCGGCGTTGAAAACAGGGCAGGTAGGGGCTGAAATGGTCGTCAAAATGGGTGAGCGCCGATTTGACCAGACCGCCAATGCATTTGGAATATTGAGGCCGTCATGGTGATTTAAAGCCTCATTAAAATCATTAAAAACAATGACATGAGTTTTATCACATGACAGCATCAGATGACTTCCGGCGAATCTGACAAAGTAGAATTAGTCATAGTCATTTTTGAGTTCGACATGAATGGCCCGGATCTGCGCCAGCATCTGGCGGTCGGTCAGTCGCTTTCGATCCGCGTCTAGCTCCGATCAATTGTTACAGTGGTTCATGGAGTGCATAATGGGCAGATAGAGGCAGGAGCCTGTCGTGTCTCCGGGGAATCACATTGTTATATAGGGTATTTCGCAACCTGGGGTACGACAAGGCAATTTCTACGGTTTGTGATTGGGGTATGTTCCTGCCGCTTGACCATTTTTCATAGGCAGGGGATTTATATCGCATCCTTGGTGCGAAACTTGCTGTTTGATTTTGGATCCATAGAATAGAGAGAGTTTCATGACATTTGATGCAGACCTCAGCGCCCGCGACTGGTCTCTTAAAAAATGGTTCAGTTGGGGTTTTGGTGTAACGGTTCTAGTTACTCTGGTTTCCATGTACGGCGTGCGTCTGATGGGCAAGGCTGCGCTCTTTCACTACCTCGAACGTAACCATATCGAGTTCGCACTTCGGGTTGACGCCCAACTCTCCGCAATCGAAAACCAGGCAAAGAACGCCGATCAGGTAACCGTGGGAGGTATTATCGAGGGGCTGCATACCGTCCGTGAGGCTCCCGTTCAGGCTGATAATGCGATATTAGGTGTTGAACAGCACTTGTTCAAGTTGCTTGGTTTCGGTGATCTGATTACGCTGCCCCGGAAAAGCATTGCCAATGTTGACCGCATGCTTGAGACACTCGCCTCGTCCGGTGCGAAAAATGAGCCAGTTACGAATGAGCTGGCGCAGAAGTTGCGGCCCGACATGAACACTGTGATGGAGACATCTATGCGTTTCGGACCGCTTACCGCACAGGCAGTACGCTTTATCGATTCAGCAGTTACCGTGCTCTCATTGTTTGGCAGCGCGTTGTTGCTGTTCACCGTGTGGACCTTACGCAAAAGAACGCTTGGTCCTCTGGACAAGGCGGTTGCAGCGGCCAACTGTATGGCAGAAGGGGATCTTACCGTTCGGATCATAGTCGGTGCTAACGATGAAATCGGCACCTTGATGCGCGCATTAAATTCGATGAATAACAACCTTGCTCGCCTTGTCAGCGATGCACGCTATGACTCGACTAAAATCGCGTCCACCGCAGCGACACTGCAGCAGATGTCGGATAGCGGAAATCAAGTGGTAAATCGACAAAGCGAGGCGGCGGCTTCGACATCGAGCGCGGTAGAGGAGGTGACCGTCAGCTTTGCCTCAGTTGCCTGCCGGGCCGAAGAGATCCGCGCTCTTGCTCTGGAAAGCCTAGCTAGCACGCGTGAGGGCTGGGATAACATGCAGAATCTGATCCGGGATAGCGAGGAGGTTCGAAATGCAGTGACCGAAATCCAGAGTTCGGTCGAGGAGTTCGTGAGTAATACCGATTCGATTTCAAACCTGACCCAGGAAGTCAAGGCCGTGGCCGAACAGACCAATCTGCTCGCGCTGAATGCTGCTATCGAGGCTGCTCGTGCAGGTGAATCGGGCCGTGGCTTTGCCGTCGTGGCCGATGGGGTGCGTAAGCTCGCCGAGCAGTCGCGCCAGTCCGGTAGCAATATTGAGAATTTGACCCAGACGCTTGCGCGAAATTCGCAGGCTGTCGCGGCCACGGTCGAGCGCGGTGTTGAATCCCTAGCAGCGAGCCGAAACACCATGGACGCTACGGTGACTGCACTAGCGGTGGCGATCAACAAGGTTGAAGCTGCTAGCCATGGGGTGGTCGAAATCAGCAGTTCGGTAAGAGAGCAGTCCCGTGCAAGCAACGACATTGCCAGCCATATCGTGCAAATCGCCAGCGACCTGGAAACCAGTGCCACCAATCTGTCCGCAGGCCTCAAGGTGGCACAGGATCTTAAGAAAATGTCCGACCATTTGAAACAATCGGTCGGTGCCTTCCGTGTCTAAGGCGGCAAAACCAAGTACCTGCGATGCGAGGGCACGTCGGCTTATATGAAAGTCTCTTCACGATAGCCAAGCTGGAGGATTTTGTTCCAGTCGATCATCCCCTGCGTGGCGTCCGGTACCGCCGTTGGTCGATAGCTCCTTCCCTGCCCCCGCCATGCAGTGCAGGCGCAATTCCTTGAACTCGCTCATCAGCTCACGCATGATCGATCACCTCGGTACGCAGCCGGTCATAGCGCCCGGTATCGGTAATCGGGGCTTCGCTAATCGTGAGCGGTGTCTCCACCAGCGGGGGCACCTAAGCATGGGTCCGGACTACAGACGATTGAGCATGTTCTCAACGTGTTTGTCGCTGGGCAAACCCGATTCCAGAAGCAGATCGACCGCCACCGGCACAGCCTCCAGGCCGAACTGGGCAATCGCCGATAGCACCTTGGCCATCCCCAATCACCCCCTTAACGACGCAACAGCAAGCCGCGCAGGTATTGCAACGGCGGCCGCATGTCGGCAAACGGCGCACCGTTTCTCAAGGCGCCGGGTTTCCTCTCAATGAGCGGAATGTAGTGCTGCCAGTCGTAGAGTGTTTGTTGCCGGGTGAAGCAGCGGGGATGGCTGGCGATCCGTAGATCGTGCGCCACAATATCGATTCGCTTCGGATAGAGGCGCAGGCTGACCACCTGGTCGACCAGTTCACAGGCCACCGAGTAGCGATTGCGATCTAGCGTCCCCAAGCAGGGGCTGGATACCTTGCCCAGCGTTTCGACATACCCAGCAAAGGGTGCCACCATGGCCATCAAGCTGGGTTGCTCGTGCTCAAGCATTTCGGCCACGCTCAGGTCCGCGTACTCGGGATGGCGAAACTCCTGCCACAGACCTCGGCAGCGTTCGAGCAGCCAGACGTTCAGTTCGGTGAAGGAACTGAAGCGTTTCTGGCCGGCATCCTGCCAGAGACGCAACCGACTATCCTGGTTGTTCTTCTCGACGACACCTTTCTTTCAGTCACTGGTGACATTGCAGAAATCCGGGTCGAACAGGTAATGGGAGGCCATCGCCGAGAAGCGTGAATTGACGATACGGGATTTGCCTTTCTGCACTTTATCCACGGCCGTCTTCATGTTGTCGTAGATGCCGCGCCGAGGAATGCCGCCTAAGGCGGCAAACGAACGGGTGTGGGCATCGAATAGCATTTCGTGACCTTGTGTCGGATAGGCTTGAACGACAAAGGCCCGACTGGCACAGAACTTCAGATGCGAGGCGAGGATCTTGCGCCAGACGCCACCAATGACCAGGTGCTCTTCGCTCCAGTCGAACTGAAAGGCTTCGCCCAATTCGAAGTGGAGTGGGACGAAGGCTTTGCTGACCGCTGCGCCGCCATCGGTCCGCCAGCGCAGGATGAATTCGGTGACCCGACAGTAGGTGCCGGTGAATCCGGCCGTCTGCAATTCACCGAAGAGTTTCAGCGCGGTGCGCCGATCCCGTTTCGGACGGCGAGCATCGGTTTGCAACGCCTTGATGAGCTGCGCCGCATACGGCGCGATCTTGATGTTCGGGTTCTGCCGTTCGTACTTCGGCTCCGTTCCTTCTGGTGTCCGCAGCCAGGGCTTCACGGTGTTCCGGCTATACCCCGTCTTCCGTGCAATCTCGGACGGCGACACGCCATCCCGGTAAAACTGACCGCCGAATCCTTCCTAGATCCTTCATGGTGATCATCTCCTAAAGTCCTACTCAAAAAATGAGCGGACGAGTTGATCACCCTGGTCAATTTTCAGCGCGCACAACCTCGCTTTTGTGGTTGGTTTTCAACGAGCGTCAACAGATCGACCGCTCATGCAAGCGTACTCGCACTTCATGATGTTCCGTCAATGTTGCACTGCAGCGTGCATAAATCAAAAAAATCGATTATCGTTAACCTATATTTTGTGGCATTTATCTTAGCAACAGTGCATTCACAAGTGCGACGTGCTGTTTCTAGGCGATTTCTAAGTTCAATTTCTGAAAAGGTAGGTAGGTGATGCAATGAATCAGTCAGCACTGGGGAAAGAGTTAATTGGCATCGACCTTTTTGCGGCCGATCTTGCGTCGCCTGAAAGGAAGTCGCGTAGTCTGATTGAGTCTGTTATGCATAGGCTTCGAATCGAAATTGTGCAAGGAGTTTTATCGGCAGGATCTAGGCTACTGATTGATGACCTTCAGCGGCGTTTCGATGTAAGTGGCGGGACGGTGCGTGAAGCCCTGAGCCTCTTGGTTTCTGACGGCTTGGTGCATGCCAAGACACAGCGAGGCTTTTTCGTGGCGCCAATGTCATTGCAAGACTTGGAGGGTCTCACTCGAACCCGCGTAGCGCTTGAGTGTGAATCTGTTCGCGAAAGTGTGAAGTGCGGTGGCTCTGAATGGGAGAGCAATTTGGTTGCCGCATATAGCGAACTCATTCGGTCCGATGAGCGCGTAATGCGTAATCCGGACGACGAGTTTGATCGATGGGAGATAGCGAATCGCAATTTCCACCGTTCACTTATTGGTGCCTGTTCGTCTGATTGGACCTACAGGTTCTTGGCTGTTCTGAATATTCACCTCGAGCGTTACCGGCGCCTTACGTCGACCCGCACTTTGCCCGAGAGAAATGTCCACGCGGAGCACGAGCTCATTTTTCAAAGCGCGCTTGCGCGTGACGCAGAACAGTGTTCCCTTCTGCTGCGTCAGCACATTGAGTCGTCAGTCAGTGTAGTTCGGCAGTTTGCATTGCTGCGGTGAAGCACATACACCGCAAGTTTTATTTTTATGTGCGTTTAATAGCCCTTTGCTAAGGGTAATTGAGGAGACAAATATGAGTTCACCAATGAACGAAGTTTCACAAGCCACGATCAGACTTTCTCGAAAATGGACTCCCGAGGAGATTCGTGGCCTTGTCGATCAAGAGCAAGGACTGCTTGATCCGCGTATCTACAGTGATCAAGATCTGTATGAGTTGGAACTGGAACGAATTTTTGCTCGTTCGTGGCTGCTTGTGTGCCACGAAGGACATATTCCAAATCCGGGTGACTATATAACGACGTATATGGGTGAAGACCCGGTGATCGTGGTTCGGCAAAAGGATCGCTCCATCAAGGTATTTCTGAATCAGTGCCGTCACCGTGGGATGGTCATTGAGCGCGCGACTTATGGTAATGCAAAGTCCTTTACTTGTACCTATCACGGCTGGGCTTACGATATTGCAGGCAATCTTGTCAATGTCCCATTTGAAAAAGAAGCCTTCTGTGACAAGAAAGAAGGTGACTGTGGTTTCGAAAAAGCCGACTGGGGGCCACTGCAAGCGCGGGTAGATACTTACAAGGGCTTGGTATTCGCCAACTGGGATGCAAAGGCGCCGGCCTTGATCGACTATCTCAGTGATGCTACTCCATACATGGATGTGATGTTCGATCGCACCGAAGCTGGCACTGAAGTGATTACCGGGATGCAGCGGACCGTTATTCCATGCAATTGGAAATTCGCAGCCGAGCAGTTTTGTAGCGACATGTATCACGCGTGCACCATGTCGCATGTGGCCGGTGTCGTTTCCAGCCTGCGTCCCGATCAAGACCTATCCGACGTAAAGCTGCCTGTCACTGGGAACCAATTCCGTGCAGCGTGGGGTGGTCATGGAACGGGGTGGTTCAATGACGACTTCTCCCTGCTCTACGCAATTATGGGGCCCAAAGTTGTGGACTATTGGACAAAGGGTCCGGCCGCTGAACGTGCACAGGCGCGGCTCGGTAACAAACTGCCTGCGAACCGCATGGTTGCTCAGCACATGACCATCTTCCCGACCTGTTCATTCCTGCCGGGCATCAATACTGTTCGTACTTGGCATCCACGTGGACCGAACGAACTCGAAGTCTGGTCGTTCATCGTAGTCGATGCTGATGCCCCCGAGGAAATCAAGGATGAATATCGCCGAATGAATATCTTGACCTTCAACCAAGGTGGGACTTTCGAGCAGGACGATGGTGAAAATTGGGTTGAAGTGCAGCGTGTTTTGCGGGGGCATGTGGCCCGCAGCCAACCCTTCTGTGCATCAATGGGTGTCGGTAAACCAAATGCAAACAATCCAGATTTCCCAGGGAAGACTAGCTACGTCTACGGCGAGGAGGCTGCGCGCGGCTTTTATCACCATTGGAGCCGCATGATGTCCGAGCCGAGTTGGGAAACCCTCAAGCCGTAATTCACTACCGGCCACATCGCTATTCCTTCCGCACTAACCAAGCAGATCAACTTGTCAGGCCAGTCTTGCTGACACTTCGATCCAAACGAAATGATGGAGACGTTCCATGTCCATAGAATTGACACAACCGTTTAATTATCTCGAAAAGCCTGTGAGTCTTGAGCTCCAAAACGCAGTCGAACAGTTTTACTATCGGGAAGCGCAACTTCTTGATCATCGTAAGTATCAAGAATGGTTAACCCTGCTCACTGAGGACATCCATTATTGGGTTCCAATTCGGACCACTCAGACCACAAAAAATTCGAACCTGGAGTACTACGGTCCGGGATGTAACGCCCACTTCGACGAAGACCACAGTCGATTGACTGCCCGTATCCGTGGCAGGTTGTCAGGCCTTAACTGGACCGAAGACCCCCCTTCCCGATCCCGTCACATGATCACTAATGTGATTGTGCGCGAAGTGTCAGCTGAGAAGCTCGAAGTGAGTTCCGCCTTCTTGTGCTATCGCAATCGTCTTGAACGAATGACTGACATTTACGTCGGGGAGCGTCGCGATATTCTCCTACGGGCAAATGATGGTCTGGGTTTCAAGATCGACAAGCGCACAGTATTGCTCGATCAAGGCACGATCACGGCCAACAATCTGAGCATGTTCTTCTAAGGCTGGGGTATCGGAGAACCGACGACAGGGTTCGCACCGGGGGTGTGAATCCTGTCGTTCAGGAGGAAGCAATGAACGATAAAGCAATCCGCTGGTTCCTGGCTGCAATCGGCATTTTTTATTTACTAAATTTTTTGGGACTGCTTCCTGCCCGTAGTGCTGCCGTCCTGATGCTGATGTACCCCTCTGTCGGAAATGGCTTTCAAGGGGAACTCATGATGCTACTTCAGGATGCGTGGCTCGTGGTCGGGATGCAGCTTGGCGCTGTGGGGGTGCTCGCTCTTTGGGCCCTGCGCGAACCCATTCGCTATGCAGGCATTATTCCTGTCGTTGTGTTCATCGAGATTTTCGACGCAATGTGGGATGTCTATAGCATGGTCTTAAGTAGCGAGACCCTGTGGTTTGGGCTTACTACACTTGCTATTCATTTGGTGTGGATCATATGGGGAATCAGCCTCTGGCGCCAGGTAGGCGACCGCTTGAGTCAACCCCGTGCTGTTGATGCAGAAAGAAATTGAGCGGATTGAAAAGTTAAGTCCAATCTACGAGGTAAGGAATTATGGGTTTTGAGAAAGTTTGTGAGGTTAGTGATATCCCTGTCGGCGAAGCGCTCAAAGTTTCTGGCGAAGAATTCGATGTGGCGATCTTCAATGTAGACGGAGAACTATTTGCAACACAAGATCGTTGCACTCACGGCGATTGGTCTCTGTCCGAAGGAGGGTACTTGGACGGGGATGTCGTTGAGTGTTCGCTGCACTGCGGGAAATTCTGCGTTCGGACAGGAAAAGTCAAGGCATATCCACCGACTGAACCGCTGAAAGTCTTTCCGATACATGTAGAAGGAAATGCTGTTTACATTGATTTTAGCGCCGGAGATATTGCCCAATGATCAAGAGTATCGTCATTGTTGGCGCGGGACTCGCCGGGACAACGGCTGCGCGCGCCCTTCGTGCAAGGGGATATGCCGGGCGGATTCATCTGATCGGCAATGAATCCCAGCTGCCCTATGATCGCCCATCATTGTCAAAAGGGGTTCTAGGGGGGGCGCAGGAGATACCGCCTCTGCTGATGGAGGCCGCGTGGTTTGAGAGCGAAGGGATTGAACTGCATCTGGGCGACCCCGTATTTGCGATCAACGCCAAGGAGCGCCTTGTAACCCTGCACTCAGGTTTGAGCCTGGACTTCGACCGGCTTTTGTTCGCCACCGGAATGCGACCGCGCAAGCTGTCTATTCCTGGCGGCAATCTGGAAGGCGTGTTCAGCCTTCGCAACTTCGCGGATTGCGCCGCGTTACGCCAGGCCTTCACGG
>JAAXVL010000036.1 GCA_013335535.1 Azonexaceae bacterium | reverse complement strand
CCAGCTTCGGCACTTCGAGCTTGGCCGGGCCGGAGCCATCCAGGTGGAAATGGCAGTGACGGGTCGCTGCGCAGTTGGGCACCAGCGCAACCGGCAGGTTGGCGGCGTGGCAGGGGTAATCGAGCACCTTGACGTCGAGCACGGTGGTCAGGCCACCCAGGCCCTGGGCGCCGACGCCGAGCGCGTTGATCTTCTCCATCAGTTCGAGGCGCAGTTCTTCAGGGCGGGTCAGTTTGGCGCCGGTGGCGGCCTTGGCTTTCAGTTCGTGGATGTCGACCGGTGCCATGATCGACTCCTTGGCCAGCAGCATGGCCTTTTCAGGCGTGCCGCCGATGCCGATGCCGATGATGCCCGGCGGACACCAGCCGGCGCCCATTTCCGGGATCTTGTGCAGGACCCAGTCGACGAGGTCGTCGGACGGGTTAAGCATGGCGAACTTGGACTTGGCTTCCGAGCCGCCGCCCTTGGCTGCGCAGATGACTTCAACGTGGTGGCCGGGAACGATTTCGAAATGGACGACAGCCGGGGTATTGTCCTTGGTGTTCTTGCGGGCGCCGGCCGGGTCGGCCAGCACCGAGGCGCGCAGCGGATTGTCCGGATTGCCGTAGGCGCGACGGACGCCTTCGTCGATCATCTGCTGGATGCTCATCGTCGCATCCGGCCAGGTAACCTGCATGCCGACCTTGATGAAGACCATGCCGATACCGGTGTCCTGGCAGATCGGGCGATGGCCTTCGGCGGACATCCGCGAATTGGTCAGGATCTGGGCAATGGCATCCTTGGCGGCGGGGCTTTCCTCGCGCTCGTAGGCTTCGCCGAGCGCCTTGATGTAATCGAGCGGGTGGTAGTAGCTGATGTACTGGAAGGCATCGGCAACGGACTGGATCAGGTCTTCTTGTTTGATGGCGGTCATGCGCAACTCCGGGTCAGTGGTTTTTCTGGTGTTGAAGAGCGAGGGTCTGGGTCATGGTTTTGTCGACCATCGCCATGGCCAGGGCGGAAAACAGGAATACGACGTGAATGATGACCTGCCACTGCAGCGTGTGCTCGGACAGGTTGTTGGCATTGATGAAGCTCTTGAGCAGGTGAATCGACGAAATGCCGATGATGGCCGTCGAAAGCTTGATCTTGAGAACGCCCGCATTGACGTGGGAGAGCCACTCCGGTTGATCAGGGTGATCGTCGAGGTCGAGGCGCGAGACAAAAGTTTCGTAGCCACCAACAATAACCATGACCAGCAGATTGGCGATCATGACGACGTCGATCAGGCCGAGCACGGCCAGCATGATTTCGGCTTCGCTGATGTGGGCGGCGTCGATGGCGTTGTGAACCAGGTGACTCAGTTCCACCATGAACAGCCAGCAATAGACGACCTGGGCGACGATCAGGCCAAGGTAGAGCGGGGCCTGAATCCAGCGACTGGCGAAGATGAAGGACTCGAGATATTTGATGGGCGAGCTCATTTATGGGAATCGTAAATTAGGGAGCCGAAGTTTATCACGCGACCCGCCGCCTTCCGGAATCCCTCAAATGCTGCGGCGCAGCGTGATTTCGTAAGGCCAATGTAAGAATATCGACGTCTAATGCCGCATCAACGCTGGCGGGGGAGTGTGGTGTTCTCCAGCTTGCGCGGCTTTACACAGTTCCAGGGTCAAGCTTGGGATCTAATCGGTTGTTTCAACATAAATTGCGATGTACCGCAGAGGAGAAAAATATGTCGAATGAGTCCGTGCAGCTAATTTATCCGTCTGACGAAATGGTCAAGAACGCGGCGGTTTCGGGGATGGACGCCTACCGGGCGCTGTGCGCGGAAGCGGATGCCGACTACCCGGAATTCTGGGCCAAGCGCGCCCGTGAGTTCATCACCTGGAAGCAGCCCTTTACCCAGTCGCTTGATGAATCCAACGCTCCGTTTTTCAAGTGGTTTGCCGATGGCAAGCTGAACGTTTCTTACAACTGTCTGGATCGTCAGGTTGAAGCCGGCCTTGGCGAAAAAGTCGCCATCATCTTCGAAGCCGACAACGGCGAAGTAACCAAGGTTACTTACAAGGAAATGCTCTCCAAGGTTTCCAAGTTCGCAAATGCCCTGCGCGGCATGGGCGTCAAGAAGGGTGACCGCGTCGTCATCTACATGCCGATGACCGTTGAAGGCATCTGCGCCATGCAGGCCTGTGCCCGTCTCGGTGCCATCCACTCCATCGTTTTCGGTGGCTTCTCGGCTCAGTCCCTACGCGATCGTATCAACGACGCCGGCGCTGTTGCCCTGATCACCTCCGACGGCCAGTTCCGTGGTGGCAAGGCCATCCCGCTCAAGCCGATCGCTGACGAAGCTTTCGCCATGGGCGGTTGCGAGTCGGTCAAGAACGTTATCGTCTTCAAGCGCACCGGCGCCGAAGTCAACATGGTCGCCGGCCGCGATTCTTGGCTGCACGACGTCGTTGCCAACCAGTCTGATGTTTGCGAACCGGAATGGGTCGAAGCCGAACACCCGTTGTTCCTGCTCTACACCTCGGGTTCCACCGGCAAGCCGAAGGGTGTCCAGCACTCCACTGGCGGCTACCTGCTGCACGCCATCATGACCATGAAGTGGACCTTCGACATCAAGCCGAACGATGTCTTCTGGTGCACGGCTGACATCGGCTGGG
>JAAXVL010000035.1 GCA_013335535.1 Azonexaceae bacterium | reverse complement strand
GGCACGCACAAGCTGCCGCAGGACACGAAGTACCTGTTCCTTGCCGTGCGCATCCAACTGCTGCGTCCGGACGACCCGGCCGACATCGCGCTGGTCAACAAGCTGCAGGACCAATTCGTCATCAACGGCGCGAGCGCCGTTCCGTTCCCCGAGCCGAAGTGGGACCAGAAATCGTTGGCGGCGCTCACCGAGCAGTACAACCGCGAATTCGCGAAGTTCGGCCAGTATCCGGACGGCTCAATGGCGCCGCGCGGCAAGGCGGACGAAAGCGTCCGGCACCTGGCCGCCGCCGGCGCGTGGGGTCTGTTCCCCACCCGGGATGCCGTCTACATCAACTACAACGGCGGTCAGGGGGCGGACCGCTGCTACTGCGCCACCTACCAGATTCCAGAGAACAAGGCGTTCTGGTCGATCACTGTCTATGGTGCCGATGGCTACATGAAGAGCACCAACAGCATCCTCAACGGAATTAACGCGAAGCCGAATGCCGACGGTACGGTTAGCGCTCGTTTTGGTTCGAAAGCGGTCTGCGGCGAGGTCGCCAATCGCCTGGACACGTCGGATGGCTGGAACTTCCTGATGCGGGTCTATCGTCCAGGCGAGTCCGTGGTGAATCGCAGCTACAAGCTGCCGGATGCCGTTGCGTGCCAATGATCCCGGGGGAGAAAACCATGAACGCGAAAGCCGCAACACTCGCACTGCTTGCGTGTTCCGTAGCAGCGATGGCCGCAATGTCGCCGCGATCCGCGCAGGCGGCAAGCGTCAGTCCTGCCGAAGCACGCGCCATCGCCAGGGAAGCCTACATCTACGGCTACCCGATGGTGGACAACTACCGCATTCAATACTCGTACTTCGTCGACACCAAGGATCCCGAGTACAAGGCACCCTACAACCAGCTCTTCAACATTCCCCGTGTCTTCACGCCCGAGGACAAGGCGATCCAGACGCCCAACTCGGACACGCCGTACTCGTGGATCGGCCTCGACCTGCGCACCGAACCCATCGTGTTCACCGTGCCCCCTATTGAGCAGAAGCGCTACTGGAGCCTGCAGCTCATCGACCTGTATACCTTCAACTTCGACTACCTTGGTACACGCACGACGGGCAACTCCGGTGGCAGCTTCATGATTGCGGGCCCTGACTGGAAGGGCGAAAAGCCCAAAGGCATCACCAAGGTCATCCGAAGCGAAACGTCGATTGCCTCGGCACAGTTCCGCACGCAACTCTTCAACCCCGACGACCTCGACAACGTCATACGTATCCAGAAGCAGTACATCGTGCAGCCGCTGTCGGCATTCCTCGGCAAGGCGGCGCCCAAGTCAGCGCCGCCAATCGACTTCATGAAGCCGCTGTCGTCCGAAATGCAGAAGACCTCGCTTAACTTCTATCGCGAGCTCAACTTCCTGCTGCAGTTCGCGCAACCCACTCACCCCTCCGAGACGGCCCTGATGTCGCGGTTTGCGAAGATTGGCGTCGGCGCGGGCAGGTCCTTCGATCCGGATGGCTTGTCGCCCGGAATCAGGAAAGCCATCCAGGACGGTATGGCGGATGGGTGGTCCCAATTCGCGGCCGTCAAGCAACGCGTCGAAAAGGGCGAAGTCACATCGGGCGACCTTCTGGGCACGAGGGCACACCTCAAGAACAACTACGCGTATCGCATGACAGGCGCGGTCCTTGGCATCTACGGCAACTCGAAGGAAGAGGCCATGTACCCGGCCTACTATGTCGACGGCACGGGTCAAAAGCTGGACGGCGCCAATCGCTACACCTTGCGCTTCCCCCCGGGCCAGTTGCCGCCCGTCAATGCGTTTTGGTCGATGACGATGTATGACCAGCCGGCAAGCCTGCTCGTTGCCAATCCGATCGACCGCTATCTGCTCAACTCCACGATGCTCCCGCAGTTCAAGCGCGATACGGATGGGGGATTGACGTTACTGATTCAGAACGAGTCGCCTGGCAAGGACAAGGAAGCGAACTGGCTGCCCGCGCCGAAGGGCCCGTTCTCCGTGATCATGCGTCTCTACCTGCCCAAGCAGGAGGCGCTCGAAGGGAAGTGGACGGCGCCGCCGTTGAAGAGAGTGGATTAGACGCGCGCTAGGAACCCCTTTGGGTCGCGCGTGCAACCTAACGCCCGCTATCGCCGACTTCGCGATACGGCCGCTATTGGCCGAGGATGTGTGGAAACGCATCAGCGAGCCGCGCTTCGAAGCGCTGCCTGTCGTTGCGACAGCGCAGATCTTTGCTTCGGGTGGTTCAAAGGTGTGGGCAGGAGAGGTTATGGTTCCTGGCGAAGCGAGTAATACCTCCTTGCCCTTGCTACGCAGTGCGCAGCAGCGTCATCGCCTTCATCGTTCGATTCATCCCGAGCAGGTTGATCACGCGCTTCAGGTTGTAGGCGAGCACCTGCAGGCTCATCTCCGCGTTGACGTGTTCGAGTCCGCGGGTGAGGAAGTGGGTCGAGCCCATCCAGTGCTTGAGCGTGCCGAAGACGTGCTCGGCAGTTCGCCGTCGCAGCGTCATTGCCTCGGCCTTGCGATCCAGGCGGCGCTGCATCGCCTCCAGGATTTCCTCATGCTCCCAGCGCCGGATGCGGCGATAGGCTGACGTCGTGCACTGTGCTCGGATAGCGCACCCCGGGCAGGCGCGGCTCCAGTAGCTGCGCGTCATCAGCCCGTCTTCTGGTCGGG
>JAAXVL010000034.1 GCA_013335535.1 Azonexaceae bacterium | reverse complement strand
CGTTTTAGCATAGAGGTCGGCCCAACTCTACTCCCAGCCTTGTCCAATGTGGTATGAGCCTGAACGAGGGGCGTCTTTCCACCCAGGAATGAGCCTGAGCGAAAGAAATTGGGGGGAGAAGTGAGGTGTGGGTTGATCATCGCAAGGATGGTGATCCACATGAACGAAGCACGGCTGACGACGATCGAGCAGATCGAACAGTTTCTCAGCGCCAGCACCTTGATTGAGTTCTCGGCGGCAGGCGACAACGGCGAGCGGTATGGGCACATCAGTCGCGTCCTGACACGCTTTGACTACCCCGGTCGCAACAAGCGCGAGCGTGGCATACTGCTGAGGTACCTGCAGCACACCAGCGGCTACAGCCGGGCGCAGGTCGCGCGTCTGGTAACCCGGTGGCAGCGTAACCGCCTGGCTGCAGTCCCTTTGGCCAAACGCTACCGTGCACCTGCCGCGCCCTTTGCACGCAAATACACCGCCCTCGACGTGACGTTGCTCGTCGAGATGGACCAGGCCCATGAAGACGTCTGCGGGCCGGCCATCGCGCATCTCCTGCAACGGGCCTACCGGGACTATGACGATCCCCGCTACGAGCGCCTGGCCAAGCTGTCTGTCTCGCACCTGTACAACCTGCGCAAGAGCGCCGGCTATCAGGCCCAGCGCAGGAGCTTCACCAAGACCCGCCCGGTGTGCAACGCGATCGGTGTGCGCAAAGCCCCCGGCCCGGAGGGACGTGCCGGCTTTGTGCGCGTTGATACCGTCCATCAAGGCGATCAGGATGGCGTCAAAGGGGTCTATCACATCACCTGCGTCGATGCGGTCAGCCAGTGGCAGGTCGAAGCCTGTGTGCAAGGAATCAGCGAGGCCTTTCTGTTGCCGGTGCTGGCTTTGATCATCGACCAGTTCCCGTTCGTCATTGTCGGCTTTCACTCCGACAACGGCTCCGAGTACATCAATCATCAGGTCGCGAACCTGCTCGAGAAGCTGCGCATCGAGCAAACGAAATCCCGCTCGCGGCAAAGTAACGACAACGCCCTGGCCGAGAGCAAGAATGCCAGCGTGGTGCGCAAGCACATGGGCTACGACCATATCCCGCAGGCCTATGCGAAGCCGATCAACGCGTTCTACCAGGAGACCTTCAATCCCTGGCTCAATCTGCACCGCCCGTGCCTGTTCGCGACCTTGATCACCAACCACAAGGGCAAGACCGTCAAGCGCTACAAGCCTCAGGATGTGAAGACGCCACTCGAGTGTTTGACCCAGCTGGCGCCACTGGGCCGGGTCACCTTCAAGCCGGGCATCACCTTGGAGGCCTTGCAGATTCAGGCCAAGTCACGAACCGACTTGGCTGCCGCCCAGGCCATGCAATCCGCCAAGCGCGAACTCTTTGCCGGCTTCGTCAAACCCAAGCGCCGAGCCTGACACCTACCCGCGACAACGCCAACCGAAAGCCTGCCGCGCTGCGCTTGCCAGACGGACGAATGGCTGCGCCATCTGCCCGCCGGAAGCCCTGCGGGCAGCAAAGCGTACAACCGGAATAAATATTCCTTTAGCCCCCAGGATCAAAACCAACCCGCCAGGATCATCTCAACGCCCCTCGGCGGAATCCGTTAGACTTCCCTTTTCAACCCCTCAACCCACATCACCGCGCCACCCACTCCGTCGCTCCTTCAGGCTCATACCTGAATTGGAAAATACTAGGGTTCGGGATGCTATCGAGAATACCTTGCTCTTGCTTGACGCAGGGCATGCTGGCGCCTAAGATTCCCGATTTTTGTGCCAAGGTGCCGTGTTGTGAGAAACCAGCAGTTCTACAACCTGATCGAGTCGGATATGAAGGCTGTCGACGCGGTAATCCGCCAGCGGCTGCATTCGGATGTCGTTCTGGTGCGGCAGGTGGCGGAGCATATCGTTCAGAGCGGTGGCAAGCGGCTTCGTCCGGCACTGGTCCTGCTCTCTGCCGGCGCGCTGGGTTATCGTGGTACGCATCATCACGAACTGGCGGCAGTGATTGAGTTCATTCACACAGCCACCTTGCTGCATGATGATGTGGTCGATGCTTCGGACCTACGACGCGGCCGACAGACCGCCAATGCGATATTTGGCGACTCGGCCAGCGTGCTGGTTGGCGACTTCCTGTATTCGCGCGCCTTTCAGATGATGGTTGCGGTCAATGATATGCGCATCATGCGGGTCTTGTCAGACGCGACGAACATTATCGCCGAGGGCGAGGTGCTGCAGCTGATGAACTGCCATGACGCAGATCTCGATGAAACGGGTTACTTGCAGGTCATTCGCTACAAGACGGCGAAGCTGTTTGAGGCCGCGGCGCAAGTGGGTGCGATCATTGGCGGTGCCAGTACGGCTATCGAGCAGGCGATGGCTGTCTACGGCGTGCACCTCGGGACTGCGTTTCAGTTGATTGACGACGTGCTTGACTATTCGGGTGCCGAGGCGGAAACAGGCAAGCATCTGGGTGACGATCTGGCTGAAGGGAAGCCAACACTGCCACTGATTTTCGTCTTGAAGAACGGGAGTGCAGTCCAGGTGGCTAGTGTCCGGCGCGCAATACAAAATGGCGGCCGCGATGATTTGCCCGAGGTCCTGGCGGCGATTCGTGGGACCGGGGCGCTTGAATACGCGAAACAGAAGGCTGCGACCGAGGCCCAGCGCGCTGCCGTCATCAGCACTGCAGAAGGGAGTGTGGGGGCACGCATGGCAC
>JAAXVL010000020.1 GCA_013335535.1 Azonexaceae bacterium | reverse complement strand
GTGCTCTTCCGATCTCATTGATGCCTCGCATTTCACGACCGACGGCTATCGCCAGCACAGCAAGGCCGAACGTGATCAGACCATGGTCAAGCTGACCTACCGCCCGAGCGAGGACGGCAAGCTGACCTTCATCGCCAACAGTTTCAAGCAGACGGCCGAAGACCCGCAAGGCCAGACCTGGGCGGGGTATCTGGCCAATCCGCGTAGCGTCGCGGCGCCAGCTTTGACCTACAACACGCGCAAGAGCCTCGATCACATGCAGGGCGGGCTGACTTACGAGCACCGCTTTGGCGACCATTCGGTGCTCGTCTCGGCCTATGCCGGACAGCGCTCGACGCTGGCCTTCCAGTCCATTCCGAAAGCCACGCAAACCGCGTCCACCAGCCATTCCGGCGGCGTCATTGATTTCGACCGCGATTTCGCCGGCGCATCGGCGCGCTGGATCGGCCGCTTTCAACTCGCCGGCGGCAAGCTGACGACGACGGCCGGTGTCGAGTATGAGCAGGCCATCGACAACCGTCGTGGCTACGAGAACTTCATTGGCACCACGCTCGGCGTCAAGGGTGCGCTGCGTCGCGCCGAAGAGGATCGCGTGGCGACCTTTGACCAGTACGCTCAGGCCGAATGGCAGGGCGAGCGCTGGACCTTCAGCGGTGGCCTGCGCCACAGCCAGGTGTCGTTCAACGTCAAGGACGCCTTCCTGAGTAATGGCGATGGCGGCGGCAACGTCAGCTACGAAAAGACGACCCCGACGGTGGCCGCGATGTATCGCCTGACGCCATCCGTCAATGTCTACGCCAGCGCTGCGCGCGGTTTCGAGGCGCCCACCTTCAACGAGCTGTTCTACTCCGGCCCGAGCTATTCGTTCAGCTACAACCTCAAGCCATCCACCAGCACGCACTACGAGACCGGACTCAAGGCCTTCGTTGGCAGCAGTTCGCGCTTCGATCTTGCCGTGTTCCAGATCGAAACGAAGGACGAGCTGGTCGTCGATTCCGCCGACAGTGGCCGGACCAGCTACCGCAACGCCGGCCAGACCCTGCGCCGCGGTATTGAAACGGCGCTCGACAGCCGCTGGGCCAACAACCTTTCCAGCCGCGTCGCCTACACCTACCTCGACGCCCGCTACGACCAGCCCTTCACCAGCTCATCCGGGGTGATCAGCGCCGACAACCGCCTGCCCGGTGTCGCCGCCCACACCTTGTTCGGCGAACTGGCCTGGAAGCACCCGGCCAGCGGCTTCCACGCCGCCGTCGAAGGCATCGCCAAGAGCAAGGTCTATGTCGAGGACACCAACGCCAAGCAGGCCGCGCCGGGCTACGCCATCGCCAATCTGCGCTTCGGCGTCGATCGCCAGTATGGTGCCGTCAATCTGCGCACTTTCCTGCGCTTCGACAATATTTTCGATCGCCAGTACGTCGGCTCGGTCATCGTTGGCGACGGCAACAGCCGCTACTACGAAGCAGCGCCGGGCCGTACCTGGCTGGCCGGTGTCAGCGCCCGCTACAGTTTCTGAGCACCTCCATTCCAAGCGCTCAAGCCCGGCCTGGCCGGGCTTTTTTTCATCTGCTGAAACACTGAACACTGTTTCGTTTTGGCTCAGCGGAGCAGCAATTGTCCAGAAAATGAACGTGTCAGGCTGTTCCGGCGATTGCCACGGTCAACCGGGAAAAACGCCTGAAATCAAAGTGGAGACTGGCTTTGCGCAAATTTTTCGGTGCTTTTCGACGGGCTGGCACGAGCTTCGCAATTACTTAGCGCGAAACACTGCCCTCGGGGTTGGGAGAGGGGAGATTCGCACGAAGCGGCACACGCTTCAGGGTTCATTCACACAAAAGATGATTGAGGAGCAATTCAATGCAGAAAAAACTTATCGCGCTGGCAGTCGCCGCTGTTACTTCCGGTGCCGCATTCGCACAAACCAACGTCACCATCTACGGTAACGTTGATATGGGTTACATGTTCCGTCAGGGGAATAACGGCGCCGTCGTCAACAGCCCGTCGCAGCATGCTCTGCAGAGCGGTGCTTCACAGAGCTACATCGGCTTCAAAGGCGTCGAGGATCTGGGCAATGGCTTGAAAGCCCTGTTCGATCTGCAATATCGCATCAACCCGGACACCAATACCACCATCGGCGGCACTGGCGCTGGCCATCAGTACGTCGGCCTGACCGGCGGCTTCGGCACGGCAGTTGCCGGCTACCTGGACGGTATCCGTTTCGGCATCTACGGCAAGTACAGCCCGTTCGGCAACTACTCGATCGCCAGCCTGACGTCGATGACTACCCAGTACGACCGCGCGGCCAATGCGCTGGCCTACATTTCGCCGAGCTTTAGCGGCTTCACCGTGATTCTGGCAACCGCTACCAACACGCAGGGTAATGAAGGTAGCCTGAACAGCTCCCACCTGACGCCTAAGCCTAGCGGTGGCAACACTGGCGACGACCGCCTGCTGTCGGCCAACCTGATCTACGCAAATGGCCCGCTGAGCATCGATCTCGACTATGAAACGACCCGGGCCGTTGGCTACGACAGCGACCGCCTGTACGTCGCCACTGCTGGCGCTTCCTACGACTTCGGCGTAGTCAAGGTCAGCGGCCTCTACGACGTCATCAAGGGCGATGTGAACTCGTTCATCGGTGGCAATACAGTTGGCGCCGCTTTTGGTCTCTCTCCCACTCAGAAGTATGACCGCCGCAACTGGTTCGTCGGCGCCACCGTCCCGCTCGGCAAGTTCTCCGTGATGGGCATGTTCGGCCAGGTCAAGGACAAGACCCTGAGCGATGCCGATGCCTGGAAGATCGGCGTCGGCGCGCGCTACACCTTGTCCAAGCGTACCGAACTGTACGCCGACTACGCCCATATCAAGAACGACACCAATGGCCGCTACACCGTCGGTAACAACATTGGCGATAGCATCGGCGTCAATGGCCTGGCGATGGGTATCAAGCACTCGTTCTAAGGAAGGCTGTAGGAAAGAACTCTTGCGTCAGATGGTTTCTACACATCTGTTTGGGACGCCCCTCGGGGCGTCCCGTTTTTTTCTGGTTTTCCTGTCACTGCTCTGTATTTCCACTGCATCCATCGCTGACGACACAGTTGTCGTCAGGGTCAGCCATTCCGATTTTCGTACTGCCCACGACGGGCTGATCGAAGCCATTGAGAGCGAAGGGCTGGTGGTCGGCAACGTCCTTCCGTTTCGTGACATGCTGGCCCGAACGGCCGTTGGCGATGGCACGATACCTTACGGTGAAGCCGAAATCGTCCAGTTTTGCAGCAGCCTGCTGGCTGCCGAACTGGTCCGCGAAGCCCCGGCGCAACTGGCACTTTGCCCGCTATCCGTCGCGCTCTATACGCTGGCGGGAAAGCCTTCGGAAATCCACCTGGCGTATCGCTCACCCGGTAACTCGACTGCCGGTCGGCAGCGCGCCGAATCGTTGTTGCAGAGGATTGTCCAGCGCGCAGCGGAACTCGCCCGCCTGCGCTGGTAGACGTCGCGCTCAGGAGGCGCGGTGGTTCATCAGGGCTTTGAGCCCGTTAACATTCAGGATGCGGATGTGCTTCTGCTGAACGGCGATGTGACCTTCTTCCTGGAAACGCGAGAAAGCACGCGAAACTGTTTCCAGTTTCAGGCCCAGGTAACTACCGATTTCCTCGCGCGTCATGCGCAGGTAAAACTCGGCGTGCGAGAAACCGCGCGCCGTGAAGCGCTGCGACAGATTGAGCAGGAAGGCAGCCAGTCTTTCCTCGGCGCGCATGGTGCCGAGCAACATCATAACGCCATGGTCACGGACGATTTCCCGGCTCATGACCTTATGGAAATGGTGCTGCAGCGTGTGGATTTCACGCGACAGCCCTTCGAGGCGCGAGAACGGAATGGCGCAGATTTCGCTGTCTTCAAGCGCGATGGCGTTGCAGGTGTGGTGTTCGGTGCTGATACCGTCCAGGCCGAGCAGTTCGCCAGCCATCTGGAAGCCGGTTACTTGGTCGCGGCCGTCTTCGAGTAACACGTCGGTCTTGAAGAAGCCGCTGCGAATCGCGTAGATAGCGTCAAAAACCTCGCCGGCACGGTAAAGATGATCGCCACGCTTGATACGGCGGCGGGTCGATACCAAGTCATCTAGCCGTTCCAACTCTTCGAGGCTTAGGCCGTAGGGCAGGCATAGCTCGCGCAGGTTACAATTGGAGCAAGCCGTCTTGATGATCGACAGCGAGACTTCCTGATTTAGCGGGTGTGTTTGAGCCATTTGCAACCTGCGTTCGCTTGATCCAAGTCAACCATAAAATCGAACCTTCCGAACATAATCAGACCTACTTTTAGTGGCTGGCCTAATGAATTTCGCAACTGAAAACCTCGTCTTCGATCCCCAGATCATCCGCCGTTTTGATGTAAACGGCCCCCGTTACACGTCTTATCCGACGGCTGACCGCTTCGTCGAGGCCTTCGATTCAGAGGCAGCGAAAGTCTGGCTTGGCAAGCGCAACATCGGCGGCATAAGCCGACCGTTGTCATTATACTTCCACATACCCTTCTGTAACACCATTTGCTATTACTGCGCCTGTAACAAAATTATCACCAAGGATCACGGGCGCAGTGCGAAATATCTCCGGTATCTGGCAAAAGAGCTGGACATCCAGGCGGCGGCACTCGAAGGTCGCGATGGTGAGCACGAGGTGATCCAGCTGCATTGGGGTGGTGGTACGCCTACCTTCCTTTCGCATGACGAAATGCGCCAGTTGATGGGCGAAACGCGCAAGCATTTCAAGCTGCTTGAGGGAGGCGAATACTCGATCGAAGTTGATCCGCGCAAGGTCGATACGGCGACGGTTGCCTTGCTTGGCGAACTCGGCTTCAACCGGATGAGCGTCGGCGTACAGGATTTTGACGAAAAGGTGCAGCTCGCCGTTAATCGCGTGCAGAGCGAGGAAGAAACCTACAGCGTGATCCGCGACGCGCGGGCCAATGGTTTCAAGTCGGTTTCCGTCGATCTGATCTACGGTTTGCCGCACCAGACTGTCATGGGTTTCAACCGGACCATTGAACGCGTTCTGGCGATGGACCCGGATCGTCTCTCGATCTACAACTACGCGCACATGCCGAGCATGTTCAAGCCGCAGCGCCGGATCAACGATGCCGACCTGCCGTCGGCTGATACCAAGCTGCAGATTCTGGCGCTGGCCATCAAGAAGCTAACCGACGCCGGCTATGTTTTCATCGGCATGGACCACTTCGCCAAGCCGGATGACGAACTGGCCGTTGCCCAGCGTCAGGGCCGTCTGCACCGCAACTTTCAGGGATATTCGACTTACGCTGACTGCGACATGCTGTCCTTCGGCATCTCGTCAATCAGTAAGGTTGGGCCGAGCTACTACCAGAACGTCAAGACTGCCGACGAGTATTACGACGCCCTGGATACCGGCACCTTGCCGGTGTTTCGCGGTATCGAACTGACGGCTGACGATATCCTGCGCCGTTCCATCATTCAGGCCCTGATGTGCCATTTCGAGCTATCCATCGAAAGCATTGAAAGCGCCCACCTGATCAATTTCCGCGAGTATTTTGCAGCCGAGCTGGAAGACATGAAGGAAATGGAGCGGGCCGGATTGCTCAAGATCGACCGCGAATGGATCACCGTCCTGCCGCCGGGCCGTCTGCTGGTGCGTATCATTTCAATGGTCTTCGACCGTTATCTGCGTGCCGGGCGCCAGCGCGCGACCTACTCCAAGGTCATCTAAGCGGTATGCGGCAAACAAGGCGGGCAGTTAAACTGCCCGTTTTGCTTTTATTGATCCCGTTCGATGCCTGATTCTGGTTTTCTTGCCCTTTTCCTCGTCGGCCTGCTCGGCGGGACACATTGCGTCGGTATGTGCGGTGGCATCGTCGGTGCTCTGTCGATGGGCATTACCGCCCGCTGGTCGATGCATCTGGCCTACAACGGCGGGCGCATCCTGTCCTATACGGCGGCGGGTGCCATTGCCGGGGCGCTGGGGGCGGCCAGCATGGGGCTGGAGGGGCAGGTTCCGGCCCGGCTGATTCTTTATTTCATTGCCAACCTGATGTTGGTGGCGCTTGGCCTCTACCTGCTGGGCGTTACGCGGGCGCTGGCTTTCACCGAACGCGCCGGGCAAAAACTCTGGATTCATCTACAACCGCTGACCCGGCGCTTTCTACCGGCGCGCAGCGTCAGCCAGGCTTTTCCGCTTGGTCTGCTCTGGGGCTGGCTGCCTTGTGGGCTGGTTTATAGCGCGCTGGCCAGTGCGCTGACCGCCGGTTCGGCGACGCGTGGCGGCCTGATGATGCTGGCCTTTGGTCTGGGGACGCTGCCCAATCTGTTGCTGGCCGGCATCGTGTTGGCCAGACTGAACGAATTCGTCCGCCGGCCGGTCGTACGTACCCTGTCCGGCCTGTTGGTGCTAGGCTTTGGCTTATACGGATTTGTCGGCCTGTTCCGTTTGTCGGGCCTGAATTAGCCTGGAAATATCATCATGAAAATCCTGTTGCCGGTTGATGGTTCCGAATGTTCCTTGCGTGCGGTTGATCATCTGATCACGCACGTCAGCTGGTTTCGCGACGTGCCGGAAATCCATCTGCTGCACGTCCATGCCCCGATCCCGATTGGCCGCGTGCAGGCCCATGTCGGGAAGGAAACGCTGCATACCTATTATCTCGAAGAGGGGCAGGAGCACTTGGCCTCTGCCCAGAAAAAACTGGATGCTGCCGGGCGCTTTCACACAACGCACATACATGTTGGCCAGCCGGCCGAGGTGATCGCCCGGGTGGCTGGTGAACTGGCTTGCGATCTGATTGTCATGGGGGCGCACGGCAGAGGGGGCATAGCCGGGCTGGTCATGGGGTCGGTGGCCAGCCGGACGCTGCATCTGGCGCCTTGTCCCGTTCTGCTGGTCAAGTGACTGAATCCGAAACGGGGCGGGTCGTCGAGTTCGCCATTGGCGGTATGACCTGCGCCGCCTGTTCGGCGCGTCTCGAGAAGGTGCTCAATCGTCAGGCCGGCATGCAGGCCAATGTCAATCTGGCGGCCGAACGGGCGCGTGTTCGTCTATCGGCGAGTGCCGATGAAGCCGCGGTGGTGGCTGCCGTTGCCAAGGCCGGTTTTACGGCGGCGGTGGTCGATGCGCAAACGCGCGAGCGTGAAAAAGCGGCAAAACTGCTCGTCTATCGCAGCGAAATTCGCCGTTTCTGGATATCGGTGGCGCTGACCCTGCCGCTGGTCGGCCAGATGCTGTTCATGTTCGGCGAGCACGGCCATATGAACGAGCTGCCGCGCTGGTTCCAGCTGGCGCTGGCAACACCGGTGCAGTTCTGGATCGGCTGGCGTTTTTACGATGGCGCTTTCAAATCCCTGCGTGGTGGCGGCGCCAACATGGATGTGCTGGTCGCGCTCGGGACGAGCATGGCCTGGGGCTTTTCGACCGTGGTGACGCTGTTCGGGCTGGCCCAGCATGTTTATTTCGAGGGCGGTGCGGCGGTCATCACGCTCGTCCTGCTCGGCAAGTTGCTTGAGGCGCGGGCCAAGGCGCGGACCTCGGAGGCCATCGAGTCGCTGATTCGCCTGCAGCCAAAGACGGCGCGGGTCGAACGCGATGGTCAATGGATCGACATGCCGGTCGAAGCCTTGATGCCGGGCGATGTTTTTCTCGTGCGGCCGGGCGAAAGCGTGCCGGTGGACGGCGAGCTGATCGACGGCGAATCGAGCGTCAACGAAGCAATGTTGACTGGCGAGAGCATGCCGGTGGCCAAGCGGGCCGGCGACAAGGTTTTTGCCGCGACGGCCAATGGTCAGGGCGCGATGCGCTGCCGGGCGACCGGCGTTGGCGAGCACACGCTGCTCGCCGGCATCATCCGCATGGTCGGTGAGGCGCAGGGCTCGAAAGCGCCGGTGCAGCGGCTGGCCGACCGGATTTCGGCGATTTTCGTACCGACGGTGTGCGCCATTGCGCTCCTCACCTTTGCCGGCTGGTGGTGGTATGTCGGCGATTTTGCCGAGGCGCTGGTCAATGCCGTCGCCGTGCTCGTTATCGCCTGCCCGTGCGCGCTCGGGCTGGCGACGCCGACGGCGATCATGGTCGGCACCGGGCAGGGTGCGCGGGCCGGCATTCTGGTCAAGAACGCCGAAGCGCTTGAGCGGGCCGAGAAAATCACCGTGCTGGCGCTGGATAAAACCGGAACGCTGACCTGTGGCATGCCGCAAGTCACCGATGTCGTCCCCTACGGCCTGTCGCGCGACGAGGCGCTCGGCCTGGCGGCGGTGCTCGAGCAGAATTCCGAGCATCCGCTGGCGCGGGCGATTGTTTCGGCCGATGCCACGGTCAACCGGGAAAAAGCCTCAAATTTCAAATCCCTGCCGGGGCATGGCGTCGAAGGCGATGTCGCAGGACGAATGTTGCGCCTCGGTTCGCCGAGCTGGCTAGGCTTGGCGGCCGATTCGACGGTGGCCGATTTGCAGCGCGCCGGTAAGACAGTGGTCGTCCTGGCCGAAGGCGAGGGCAAGGTGCCGCTGGCTTTGTTTGCTGTGGCAGATGCCTTGCGGCCGACCTCGCGGGCGGCTGTCGAGCGGCTGCGCGAGCGCGGTATCCGGGTCGTCATGCTGACCGGCGACAACGCGGCAA
This sequence comes from Azonexaceae bacterium, assembly GCA_013335535.1. GTDB lineage: Bacteria > Pseudomonadota > Gammaproteobacteria > Burkholderiales > Rhodocyclaceae > Azonexus. Next base: position 43,023 of record JAAXVL010000020.1, on the reverse strand, counting down.
CGGCCGCAGCCATCGCGGCCGAGGCGGGCATTGCCGAATTCCGGGCCGGTATCCTGCCCGGTGACAAGGCGGCGGCCATCAACGAATTGAAGTCCAGCGGCGGTCTGGTGGCCATGGTCGGGGATGGCATCAACGATGCGCCGGCGCTCGCTGCCGCCGACGTCAGTTTTGCCATCGGCGCCGGTTCCGATGCTGCGGTGGAGGCGGCGGATTTAACATTGATTCGCAGCGACCTGCTCGGGGTTGTCGATGCAATCGCCCTATCGGCGGCCACCTTGGGGAAAATACGGCAAAATCTTTTCTTTGCTTTCATCTACAATGTGATGGGAATCCCGCTCGCTGCACTGGGTTGGCTCAATCCGGTGGTGGCGGGGGCTGCCATGGCGATGAGTTCGGTGTCGGTTGTCTCCAACTCGTTGCTTTTGAAGCGCTGGCGGCCGGGGCGCTAGAAGCAAAAACAAGGGGTTTTGATGGCCACAGGGGGCGGCAGGATGAAAGGCGAGGGGGCGAATGCCGGGGACGGTTGTGGTTGCGTTGCGCCCGAAGGAAATCCGCCGACGCTGACCGAGCGCGAAGCCATGTTCCAGACGATGATGGAGGCTGCTCAGGTCGGCATCTTCGTCCTCCAGGACCAGCACTTCAAGTACGTCAATCCTTATTTGACCGGGCTGTTCGGCTATAGCGCCGAAGAGATGGTCGGTCACATGAGCCCGCTCGATGTGGTCGCGCCGGAATTGCACGCGTTCGTGATCAATCAGATGCAGGCCAGGGCTGCCGGAAGCAGCGGACATCATTACGAAATTACGGCGGTGCGCAAGGATGGCTCGACCTTCCCCGCCATGGTCTTCGGCTCGCCATCGGTGTTTGACGGACGCCCGGCATCGGTTGGCACCCTGCTCGATATTTCTTCGCAGAAGGTGGCGGAACAGCGTATCCGTGAACTGGCCGACTACGACGTGCTGACCGGTTTGCCCAACCGCCGCCTGCTGCGCGAACGTTTCGTCCAGTTACTGGCAGCGGCCGAACGCGACAAGACTGAAATTGCCGTCATCTTTCTCGATCTTGACCATTTCAAGCGGGTCAACGACTCGCTCGGCCACAGCGTCGGCGACGAGTTGCTGTGCGAAGTGGCGCGCCGCCTCGATAGCGTGGTGCGGCGCATTGATACGCTGGCCCGCCTGGGTGGCGACGAGTTCATTTTTGCCATGCCGGGATTTCATACGGCGGCTGCGGCCGAGGTGGCGCGTCGCCTGATCGATGTCTTCGCCCGGCCGTTCGAAGTGGCTGGCCACGAGCTGACGGTGACGCCGTCGCTGGGCATCAGCATTTATCCGCATGACGGGCAGGATCTCGAAACCCTGCTCAAGAACGCCGACACGGCGATGTACCGGGCCAAGGATATCGGCCGCAACACCTTCCAGTTCTACGCCACCGAAATGAACACGGCGACGCTGGATCGTCTGCTCATGGAAAGCAATCTGCGGCGCGCGCTGGCGCAGAATGAATTCGTGCTCCAGTACCAGCCGCTGGTCAATCTGCGCACCGGCATGGTCGTTGGCGTTGAGGCACTGATCCGCTGGCAGCATCCCGAACTCGGCACGATCATGCCGGACAGTTTCATCCATGTCGCCGAAGAAACCGGGCTGATCAACCCGATTGGCGACTGGGTGCTGTGCGAAGCTTGTCGCCAGGCCAAAGTCTGGTGCGACGAGGGGCTGCCGTCGCTGGTCGTGGCCGTCAATGTGGCGCCTGTACAGTTCCGGCAGCCGGGTTTCGTCGAAATGGTCGCCGGCGCGCTGGCATCGTCCGGCCTCGATGCCAGCCTGCTTGAACTCGAATTGACCGAGCGCACCGTGATGCACGACGCCGACATCAATCTGGGTACCTTGTCGGCCCTGCACCGCATGGGCGTTGAGCTATCGCTCGACGACTTCGGGACCGGCTACTCGTCGCTCGCCTATCTGAAGCGCTTCCCGGTCGGCAAGCTCAAGATTGACCGTTCCTTCGTCAATGATCTGGAAACTGATCCCGATGACTGGGCGATTGCCTCGACCATCGTCAGCATGGGGCGCAGCCTGCGCATGACCGTGCTGGCCGAAGGCGTCGAAACTGGTGAACAGTTGGCGCAATTGCGTAAAATGGGCTGCGATATGGCGCAGGGCTACTATTTCAGCCGCCCGACCTCGGCGGCCGGCATAGCGGAAATCCTGCGCACTCAACCTTTTACGAACAGGTAGATGGCATGGAAAATACGGTGATCAAGGTCGGTGGCATGAGCTGCCAGGGGTGCGTCAAGAACATCAGCAGCGTGCTTGGCGCCATGGTTGGCGTGGCCTCTGCCGAAGTCTCGCTGGAGGCAGGTGAAGCCAAAGTGGCGTTCGATCCGCAGGCGGTGACGCGCGATGCGCTGGTCAATGCCATCGAAGATGCCGGCTTCGACGCCGAATAAAAAAATAACCGTTTTTCGAGAGAACCGCCGTGCCTGACGACAAAATCAGATTGACCCAGCTTTCCCATGGCGGTGGCTGCGGCTGCAAGATCGCGCCCGCCGTCCTGCAGCAAATTCTGGCCGGCGCCCCGTCGGGCATCATTCCGCCGCAACTGCTGGTCGGTACCGAAACCTGCGACGACGCAGCGGTTTATCAGATCAATGCGCAGCAGGCCATCGTCGCGACGACCGATTTCTTCATGCCGATCGTCGACGATCCCTACGACTTCGGCCGCATCGCCGCTACCAACGCCATCTCCGACGTCTATGCCATGGGCGGCACGCCGCTTTTCGCACTGGCCATCGTCGGCATGCCGGTCAATACCCTGCCGCTGGAAACTATCGGCAAGATATTGCAGGGTGGCGAGGCAGTTTGTCGTGCCGCCTGCATTCCGATTGCCGGCGGTCACACTATCGATTCGGTTGAGCCGATTTACGGGCTGGTCGCCATTGGTATCGTCAATCCGGCGCATCTCAAGCGCAATTCAGGCGCCAAACCGGGCGACAAGCTGATCCTCGGCAAGCAGCTTGGCGTTGGCGTCTATAGCGCCGCGCTCAAGAAAGACCTGCTCCATGCCAGCGATTACGACGCGATGGTCGACACCACCACGCAACTGAACACGCCGGGGCCGATGCTGGCCTGCCTGGATGGCGTGCATGCCGTCACCGACGTCACCGGCTTTGGTCTGGCGGGCCATCTGCTTGAAGTCTGCAAGGGCAGCAATGTGCGCGCCACGGTCAACTACGTCGACTTGCCGCTGCTCGCCCGCGCCCATGAATTTGTCGAGGCCGGGCACATGACTGGTGCCTCGGGGCGTAACTGGGCCAGTTACGGCGAAGGCGTCAATCTGGCACCAACCCTCGATGCTGCCGCCAAAACACTGATTACCGACCCGCAAACCTCGGGCGGGCTGCTCGTTTCGTGCTCGCCCGAAACGGTGACGGAAGTTTTGTCGCTGTTCCTGCAACAGGGATTCTCGCACGTTTCGGTGATCGGCGAGATCAGCGAAGGCGAGCCGGGGGTCGACGTCGTTTAGCCTGCGACAAACCTCTGAATTGGCTATGACGAACACGTTAGTTCGATCAGGCTATTGACACTTCATATATTTAATTTGGATACTCCAATGGCATGTGCTATCGGGGTCGAGTTTGTGTTTTTCCCGAAGCGCGGTTTGAGTAAATTCAATTTACGTTCAGGGGGAAAACATGAAGAGAAGCAAACTGGTCACGTTGTTGATGGCCGCGCTGGGTGGTTTGGCCGTTTCCGCCAGCGCCAATGCAGTGACGGTGCAACCGCTTAGTTTTTATAGTTCAAGTCAGGTCTATGGCTGGATAAATTTCAACAACAATAGTCCGTACCTACCGGCCGGCAGCAGTTCTTCCTACCAGGTGCAATTGTCCGCAGATTACAAGTCTGGCAATGGCGTGGCCAGTTCCAGCTGGAATCTTCCGGCCGGGGAGTCGACGTCCGACTTTTTCTACAACTCGGCAACCAACGGCGGTCAGTACGCTTATGGCTTTTCCGGACAGGCTCAGGTCTTTGGCAATCAGCTAAAGGCGAGCATAGTGACGACGAGTACCGATACGAATTGGGAAAATCCGAACGGGACCAATCTCAGCGCCTATAGCTATGCAAATTTCACTGATCAGTGGCTGATCAAGGCGAACAAGAGTCACCAGGCGGGAAGCTACGGCGCCATTCTGGTTACAGCGAAGCTGGACGGTTACTTCCCGGCTTCGTCGGGGAGCAATGGGTATGCCTATCTGCGGGCACAAAACTCGTTTACCGATACGGCGGGCGTCAATTACAACAGCTATTTCGACTTGAACGCCAATCCAACCGGGTCGTCGGCAAGTGGTAGCGCATGGACGGCTGATGACTGGACTGTCCAGGGGAATTCCATCACGGTTACCAAAAAGCTGCTGTTCCAGTACGGCACCGTGTTCAATCTCAACATGTATCTCCAGGCCAGTTCCAACGGCAACGGTGAAGCTGATTTCTACAATACGGGCAAGATTTCAGAGATTCTCTTGCCCTTCGATGCGCAATTGGAGACCGGGGCGCAGCAGAGCGGTTTGGATGGCGTTACATTGGGTACCGTCCACAACTCACTCTCGTTGACCGACCCGAATACCAACTGGAATTTTGGTAGCAAGGATGGTGGGGCGATTATTCCGACGGTGCCGGAACCGGAGTCTTACGCCATGTTCCTGGCCGGTCTGGGCTTGATCGGCTTCATGGCAAAACGTCGTTCGCGCGCTTGATATCTGGCTCGCCTGACTTATCGGAAACCCGCCTGATGGCGGGTTTTTTTTGCCTGTTTGAAGGGCGAACCAAATGCCACGGTCAACCGGAAATTTTGGCGAAAATTGAAAGGCCAGTTTTCTGGTTTTGCCGGCTCAGGCGGTTACCGGCAATTTTTCCACCCAGATATGCCGGGCGACGGCGTGTTCGAGGGCCAGTTCGACCTCGTCGGCCAGAATGACCGTCATCGGGCGTTGCTGCAGGACGCGGATCGGGCGGTTTTCGGCCAGGCCGTAGGCGGTGAGCTGCTCGCGCTGGAGCGGGTCGATTTCGCTGCCCAGCGCGGCGAGGCGGACTTCGCTGCCGGGCGGGATGAAGGCGAGGGGGAGGCGGGCTTCGTGGGTGGGGCTCATGACCAGACGGCACGCAGAATGAGGTTGAACAGGCCGCCGATGAAGAAGGCGAAGGGAACAATGACGGCGACCATGCCGACGGCGACCTTGGTGCCTTGTTCCTTGACCATCATCATGAGGCTGGCGAAGCAGGGGATGAACAGCGTGATGGTGATCATGCCGACGACGGCCTGAATCGGCGACAGGGCGTGGGCCATGCTGAACAGTCCGGTGGCGCCGAAGTCGCGGCGCAGGAAACCCATGACGAAAGCGGCCGAGGCTTCCTTGGGCAGGCCGAGCCAGCCCGAGACGAGCGGTTCGCCGGCTTCGATGATGGCGGGCAGGGCGCCGCTTTTATCGAGCGCGAACATGATGAAGGTGCCGAGCAAAAAGAGCGGGATGACCTCGATGAGGTACCACTTGAGCCGGCCGCCGGTTTTCTTGAGGACGTTGGCGATGATCGGCAGGCGCATCGGCGGCAGTTCGGTGACGAGCGGGATGCGCCGGCCGGGAATGAGTCGAGCGGCGAGGAAACCGGAGAGCAGCAGGATGCCGACCATGGCGATGGCCCAGATGAGGACGGCGGTGAATGACACGCCGCCGAGCATGCCGAGGACGACGCCGAGCTGCGCCGAGCAGGGGATGGCCAGGGCAAGCAGGAAGATGGTGATGAGCCGTTCGCGCGGGCTGTGCAGGATGCGCGTGGTCAGTGTCGCCATCGTCACGCAGCCAAGGCCAAGCACCATCGGCAGCACGGCGCGGCCGTTGAGGCCGATCAGCGAAAACAGGCGGTTGGCGATGACGGTGAGGCGCGGCAGGTAGCCGGAATCTTCGAGCACGCCGAAGGCGAAGAAGAAGGTGGTGACGATGGGCAGGATGAGGGCCAGCGCGTAGGTCATGCCCATGGTCCACAGGCCGTACTGGCCTACCAGCAGTTCCTGCAGCCAGCCGGGGCCGGTCAAGGTACTGACCAGATCGGTGAAGGCCGGGTTGAGGATGCCTTCGAACAGGTCTTTTTCCATGAGGCCGACCAGCACGCTGGCGCCGAAGACGCCGACGAACTGATAAACGGCGTAGAGCACGCCGAGCAGGATGGGCACGCCCCAGACGGGATGGACGACGTATTGGCCGAGGCGTTGCGAGAGTAGCGGGCTGCTCCGGACGGCGCGCTGGATGACGCTGGCGGCCAGGGCATCGGCCGCCTCGGTCCGTTCGCGGGCGAGCAGGGCGGGGAGATCGTCGTCGCTGCGCTCGATTGCGTTTTTGCGCAATATTTCCAGTTGACCGTGCGATTCGCCGGCGTGCTCGGCCAGCCAGTCGGCGACGACCGAATCGCCGCCAAGGTACAGAATCGCCAGGCCGCGGGCGGCCAGTTGCGGGTGCGGCGCCAGGCGCGTGATGGCGTCGGCCATGGCCGCAATATCGGCCTCGATTTCCGGGTCGTAGCGGAGCAGGGCTTCGGCCGGCTGGGCGTGACCGAGGCCATGGGTCAGTTCGCCGATGCCTTCGCCGCCGGTGGCGACGGTGGCCAGCACCGGAATGCCGAGTTCTTCGGAGAGTGCCGGGATATCGACCATGACGCCGCGGGCGGCGGCCTCGTCGTGCATGTTGAGGGCCAGCACCATGGGCAGGCCGAGTTCGGCGAGCAGGGCGGTCAGGGTCAGCGTGCGGCGCAGGTTCTTGGCATCACCAACCTGGACGAGGCAGCGCGAGGATTCGTTGAGCAGGGCCCGCATGGTGGCGCGCTCGTCGTCGCTGCGCGAGGGCAGGGCGAGCACGCCGGGGGTGTCGAGAAGCATCGCCTCGCGGTCGAAGCGGGTGCTGGCGCGGGTGACTTCGACAGTGGTGCCGGGGTAGTTCGAAACGTTGACGTAGGCGCCGGTCAGGCGGTGGAAGAGAACCGATTTGCCGACATTGGGATGTCCGACGAGCAGGATGGCGTTGGCGGTGGGTGAAGAGGTCGTCACGTTCGATGAATGTCTGGTGTGGCCGGATAGCCGGCAGGGTGCGTGCAGCCTGTTACTTTATGCCAGATTGCATGGCCTGTGGCTGATCTGGCGCAATTTCCGGCAAGGCTTGCCACGGTCAACCGGAAAAAATGGCCAATAGTGAAATCCGGTTTTGAGGCCGAATTGCCGCGTTTGAAAGAAAAAAGGACCGGATCGGTCCTTTTTGTCATGTTCAGGCGGCTTTGCGCAGCACTTTGCCGGGCTTGGGCTGATCGCCGTGCGCTTCGCGCAGGCATTCGTGAGCGCAGGAGGCGCAGCGTCCACAGTCGCGGGTGACGCCGAGATCGCGACGCAAATCCTTGAGCGTCCGAGCGCCTTCCTGCGCGGCTGCGCGAATCTGGGTGTCGGTGACTGCCTTGCAGACGCAGACGTACATGGACTGCCTCCTGATATGCCGTTAATGAGAACAATTCCTATTCTATGGAGTTGAGAATGATTGTCAACAACTATGTCGCCATCTGCGGCGATCCCGGTTTGTCGCGAAGTCGACAGCCCCGAGCGGCTAGCCGATGGTTCAGCAATTCGTGCGCCAGCACCACGCCGGGTTGGCTTGGAAATGAAAAAGCCGCAGGCGGGCTGCGGCTTTTTGGGGGGCTGGGCGGGGAGGCTTAGCCTTCGCCCGGCTCCATGTGCGCTTGCAGATAGTTCGGCAAGGTCACATCCTTGATCAGGGACTGCTGCGTTTCCAGCCAGTCGATGGCTTCCTCGCAGTGCTCGAGCAGTTCCTCGAGCAGGTCGCGGCTGACGTAATCCTGCAGGGTCTCGCACAGGGCGATGCTTTCGATGAGCAGCGGGCGCTGGATTTCACGCTCGTACTTGAGGTCGCTCTGCAGGCACTCGACGACATGCTCGCCGATCATGAGCTTGCCCAGGTTCTGCAAATTGGGCAGGCCTTCGAGGAAGAGCACGCGTTCGATGATCTCGTCGGCTTCCTTCATGACGCGGATCGACTGCTTGTACTGGTAGTCGTTGAGCTTTTCCAGGCCCCAGTTGCGGAACATGCGGGCATGCAGGAAATACTGGTTGATCGAGGTCAGCTCGTTCTTCAGCACCTTGTTGAGGGCTTCGATGACTTTCTTGTCGCCTTTCATCGGTGTCGCTCCTTAAGCCGGGGTGCCCGAGCCCATCTGGCTCTGCAGGTAGTTGGGCAGGCCGACCAGGTCGATCAGCTTGAGCTGCTTTTCGAGGAAGTAGGCGTGGTCCATTTCGGTATCTTCAAGCTGGACGCCGAGCATGTCGCGGCTGACGTAATCCTGGGCCTTTTCGCAGGCGGCCATGGCTTTTTTCAGATCGCCATCGACCTTGTATTCGACGGCGAGGTCGGATTTGAGCATTTCCGGCACCGTCTTGCCGATCTTGAGCGCATCGCGCTTGCTGAGGTCCGGCTTGCCTTCGAGGAAGAGAATGCGCTGGATCAGGGCACGGGCGTGCTGGCGCTCGTGATCAGACTCATGGATGGATTTCCCGGCCAACTCGCTCAGGCCCATGTCGGCATACATCTCGCCGTGAATCAGGTATTGATCGACCGCCGTCAGTTCGCCCGCCAGCAGGTCATTGAGGATGTCGATGATTTTCTTGTCGCCCTTCATTGCGTTCTCCGGAGATGGTTGGAAGCTGGAGGTTGGCTGGCAAAATGCGGCTGGCTGGCCCGTGTGATCATTCTAGGCTCAGGGGGCAAGCTTTTCCACCGGGACATGCCTATGCGACCGCTGCTTTGAACAGGAGTTCAGCGCTTGCCGGTAAAAGGTTTAACGCTGAACGAAAAAGCGCGGAGTTGAGCTGCTGCCGGATTGGGAAAGCAACGCGCCTATTTCAGGGGGATTCAATGAAACGGCGTATGGCGTCGCTCAAGATGTCCGGGGCTGTGATGTGCGGGAGGTGGCCTGCTGCGTCGATGACGTTCAACTGACTGTTGGGAATCCTCGCATGAAGGTATTCGGCCACGGCCAAGGGCACAAAGTTGTCCTGCTTTGACTGCACAATCAGCGTGGGCAAGCTGACTTTGGGAAGGCTCAAACGATGATCGGCCTGCAAGATGGAGCAAAGCACGGTGAGCATCATGTCTTGCGGAATGCGCGTCAGTGACGCGGCAAATTGCTTGGCATGCTCGGCATTGTTTTCCCCCGTTGCAGCTGCCGCGAAGACGCTGGCCCACGACTGATAGTCGGTATTCACTGCAGCGTAGATGGCATCGATGTCGGATTTGCAAAATCCACCGGAGTACCCCTCGTGATCTAAATATCGAGGTGATGCACCGACCAGAATCAGCCTGGAAAACTGGGCGGGGCTCTGAATGCTCGCCAGCATGGCGACGATGGCACCTATTGAATGTCCGACCAGAATCGTCTTGCCATTGACGCCCAGCGCCGAACATATCGCGACGAGATCCTTTGCATAACCAGTGGCATTGATGTAGTGATGCCGATTCGACCTGAAGTCCGCAAAATTCGAAGTGACGCTGCCGACGTGGTCAAGCGAGACCAGGCGATACTCTTCCTGGAAAGCCTTGGCTACCTCGGTCCACGCACTTTGGTCATATCCCAGCCCGTTGACGAAGACGATAGTCTGGTCGGCATCCTCTTTCCCGGCCAGCGTCACGTTGTTGCGGATGAGTGGATCGATTTTTATGTTGAATGGCCCAGGAAAGCGAATATGTAAAAAATATAATAAGTAATTTATATTCGCTATTCGTCATATTTTCAATTTGGCGTGGCCTTGTCAAATGTTTCATGGCCAGCACTGCATCCATTGTTGTTTTTGACGACAGGTTCCACGGTCAACCGGGAAAACCGTTCAAAAATGAAATGCGATAGCGCCGGGAGCGGCGGTCTCAGCGCTCGCCGAGCGCCGCTTCAATGAGCCGGCGGGAAATGCTGATCGGTTCGGGCAGGATGGGCAGGGCGTCGGGCGAAAACCAGGCGGCGGCTTCGATCTCGTTCGGGTCCGGGGTGATCGTGCCACCGGCGTAGTCGGCGAAGAAGGCGACCATCAGCGAATTGGGGAAGGGCCAGGGCTGGCTGTGGAAATAGCGCAGGTTGGCGATCTCGACGCCGACTTCCTCGCGTACTTCGCGGGCAGCGCATTCCTCGAGCGTTTCGCCCGGCTCGACAAAGCCGGCCAGGGCGCTGAAGACGCCGGGCTTGAAATGCGGGCTGCGGCCGAGCAGCAGTTTGTCGCCATCGCGCACGAGGACCATGACGGCCGGCGAAATGCGCGGGTAGGCGAGCAGGCCGCAGGCCGGGCAGTGCATGGCCAGTTCGCCGGTTTTCTGGGTGGTTGGCGTGCCGCATTTGCCGCAAAAACGGTGGTTGGCCTGCCAGTCGAGCAGCTGCGTGGCGCGGCCGGCGAGGGCGAAGGTGTCGGGTCCGGCAATCGAAAAAATGGCGCGTAGCGGGGTCGCCTCGCCATCGGGAATTTCCGGGTGTTGCGCTACGTCGGCCGCGTAGCAGGGGTGGCCGTTCAGCTCGCCGACGTGCAGCGCATTTTCGGGGTTGCCGAAGTCAGCAGCCAGCCCGGCGGGAAAGACCGACCCGGCCCCGTTGAGCGTCAGCAGGCGATGCTCGCAGCGCAGAATCCAGTAAGCGGTTTGGCTCATGGCGATGACTCAGGCCGAAATGGTCTGCGCCGGCGGCGTGGGCAGTCGGTAGATGGTCGTTTCGGCATTGGGAGCCAGGGTGCCGAGGGCGATGCTCAGGATGGAAATGAACAGGCTGGCAAAAAAGGCCGTCCAGAAGCCGGAAATGGTGAAGCCACTGACCAGCTTGGCAACAAGCATGAGCAGCAGCGCGTTGATGACCAGCACGAACAGGCCGAGCGTGAGCAGCGTCAGCGGCAGGGTCAGGAAAACGAGCAGCGGGCGCAGCACGGCGTTGGCGAAACCGAGGAGCAGGGCGGCGACGACGAGCGCCGAGGTGCTCGAAAAGCGGATGCCTTTGAAGACCAGGCTGGCGCCCCACAGGGACACGGCGGTGATGCCCCAGTGGATGAAGAAGCCCAGCAGATTGTCGAACATGGTTTTGCCTTTGGTGAATGGGGTGTCGCGTGTTTCGGCCTGGAAAGCATGGCCGGATGCTGAATTTTACGGCTTATGCTGACCAATTTATTGCGGATCGGCCGGCCGATGGATTTCGGCGCGCAAGTAAGGGGCGTCGGCCCTCTGGAAGAACATCAGTGCGACGGCTTGCGGCGGGCCTTCCTTTTTCCAGGCGACGCGCTTGTAGCCCGGCATGATGCAGTCGTTTTCAAAGGTTTCGCCGGGCTGCAGTGGGTTCAGCGAGTTGAAATAGAGATGATCCGGGCCGACAAAATAGGCAATCGAGGCGCGTGAACGGGGAATGGGGACCGGCGGATCAATGCCGTCGGGGCGGAAGGTGATCGTGAATTCACGCGGCTCGGCCGAATCGGCGACGGTGGCTGGTGAGAAATCGGCATGCACGCGCTGGCCGTTCTGACGCCAGAAAAGACGCAGGACCGGCGTCGGCTCACGGGCCGACCACATGAGGTGCAGGTTCTGGCCATCCCGGCAGAAGATGTCGTGGCTGCTGGTCGCGGTGTCGGCCCAGATTTCGCCGAACTTGCGGTCGATGCGCTCCAGTTCGAGGCCGGTTGGCGCGTTCAGCGACTGGGTATAAATCAGGCCAACGGTCGGCAGGTTGAAGCGCTGTACCGGGCCGGTGGCATGCGGTAAAGCGGCGGCCGGCGCAGCCTGGAAGGCGCTTGCGGTCAGGCTGCGCGAGGCATTGAGAATCGGCCCTTGGGCGACGGTGGCCGCGGCGAAGGGGAGGAACAGGATGAGCAGGCCGCTGGCCGCCATGAAACGGCTTTCGCCCTTGCTGAAGGCCGGTCGCAGCAGGCGGCCACAGAGCGCATGGCCGACGAACCAGACGAGCGGGCCAAGGACGAGCAGGGCGAGATAGAAATAGGCCAGCGCCTCGGGCCCCGAAATCATCCTCCCGGGGATGACAACGATGCCCGCTGTCACCGGCAGGAGAATGAACAGCGAGAGCAGGCGCAGCGCCAGCCAGCTGCCGGCCTTGTTGCGCGCCGCGAAATGGCGACGCTCGAGAAACAGGATCAGTCCGGCCGCTGCCAGCACGGCAAAGCCGACAGTCCCCCAGGCCCACTGGTCGAAGAGGGGCAGCTTTCTGATGCTGTTCAGGAAAAAGTCGATATCCACGTCGCGCTTTCATCGGGAGGCTGGTGGGAGAAACGGATCGCCGCAATCATTGGCCGGCCGCGCGAGAAGGCGGGGCCGCTGTGTTCGAATGGCCGCAAACGGGTCGCCAGAATACTGAATTTTTCGGGTGCTGGCAGCTATTCGCGGCCGAGCAGATGGATGGCGGTGACGCCATGCTCCGAAACGTAGCGTTGGTCGATGCGCAGCGGTTGTCCGGCGACCAGGGTGTCGAGCCCGCCGGTAGCCATGAAATGGCGATAGTTGCCGTAATGTGCGGGGCCGGCGCTGATTTCCATCAGCCTGATCAGGAGGTGCCAGACCTGCCCCATCAACCACGGGTAGGGGCCGGGGTGGTAGTCGATCAGCATGATCTGGCCATCCGGCTTGATGACGCGTCGGCTTTCCTGCAAGACGGCAGGCCGGTCTTCGGAGGGCATTTCATGGAGCACGAAAATGACGGTGACCAGATCGAAGCTGTCTGCCGCGAAGGGCATTTGCGTCGCCTCGCCAACCTGCAGTTCGGCTGCCCCACCCAGTTTGTGGGCGGCCTGCGCCAGCATGGCCGGCGAGTTGTCGAGGCCAACCAGCCGGCAACCGGGTTTCTGGTAGAGGGCGAGCTGGGTGCCGGTGCCGCAACCGACATCTAGGATCGCAATGTTTTCCCGTGGCGGGTAAATGTGCTGGCCAATATTGCGGACAATCCGCGCCGCCGGCTCGTAGAGCAGGTCATAGAGGTGTGCGTTGTATCGGTAAGCATCCTGCAGCATGGCGAACCGCTCCGTGGTGTGCGCATGAAATTATGTGAGTTGCATTCCCTCTTTATAGACCGCCATCTACGCGAAGGCGAGTGATAGCTGCGGCGAGGGTTCTGCCTCAATGATGGCTTCCATCGTCAGCGCATGGCGCGACGGGGTGTCCAGTATTGCCGCGAATTCGGCTTCGGGAAAGTCGGCGTGGTCGCTCAGCCAGAAACTGCTTTCGTCACGATCCAGGATGACCGGCATGCGGGAGTGAATCCGGCCGACGGTGGCGTCGGCGGCGGTGGTCAGAATGGCGCAGGTGGTTCCGGCCAGTGGGTGGTGGTCGAAGATGCCGGCGAATATGAGCAGTTCGCCAGAGGCCTCGCTGATGCGCATTTGCTGTTTTCCGCCGACCAGCGTCTGGCATTCATGAAAGGCGGTGGCGGGAATGAGGCAGCGATTTCGTTTCAGGATCTTGCTGTAAAACGGTTTGCTGGCCAGGCCCTCGGCGGGCAGGGTGAGCAGCGGGCTGCGCGGGGGCTGGTCGAGAAAGCTGCCAACCAGCCCCCAGCGGGCAAGGCTGCCGACAAAACCGGGAGTGCCGGCGGTGACCATCAGCACCGGGTCGTTCGGGTGCATTTCGCCGCTGCGGGGCAGTTCGCCGTGGCTGGGGTGAAGCTGCGGAAAGCGCCTGTTCAGTGCCCTGATCCTGGCCTTGAGTTCGTAGCATCCGCACATGGCGGCGTCTCCGGGATTACGATATACAGTAGTTTATACAGTATTTTTAAGGTGCACAAGGCCGATCTTTTTGGCGCCCCCGGCGGCCGGGAGAGGATTTTATTTTTGGCCGTTTTTTCCGGTTGACCGTGGCAGTCGGGCTAGGTGTTCTTGCCGTGCATGTCGATGCGAGAGACGAACCAGATGGCGACCAGATTGGCCGCGACGGCGACGTAGCCGACCTGCGCATAGCCGACGATGCGGCCGTCGGCGTCGAGCGAGGTGAGGAAACCGGCCAGTGTGGTGGCGAGGCCCATGGACAACGACTGCATGGTGCTGTTGAGCGACATGAAGGTGCCGCGCAGCTTGGGCTGGGCCGATGAGGCGATGATGGCCATGGCCGGGATCATGCGCCCCGAGATGAAGACGAAGAAGCTGGCCGAGATGATCAGCCAGCCCCACAGCGGCAGCACGCCGGCATGGGTGAGGACCAGCGTCGGCACCATGGCGAGCAGGGCGATCAGCCGATAGACCTCGACCTTGCCGTGCTTGTCGGCCCAGTGCCCGATGAGCCGGGCGCTGATGAAGGTGGCTGTGCCGCCGACCAGATAGACGATGGGGATGTCGGTCTGGGCGATGCCGACGTTATTGACGGCATAGACGGTGATGTAGGGAATGATCGTGAAGCCGGAAAAGATGATGAGCGCCGAGAAGAGCAGGGCGCGCAGGTGGTTGGTGTCGCCAAGCACGCTGAAGGTGGCCGAGAGCAGGTGGGCGCGCTTTTCCTCGCTGAGATGGTGGCGCAATTCGGGCAGGAAGCGCAGGCCGATGCCGATGAAGACGACGGTCAATGCGGCGATCAGCACGAAGGGCGTGCGCCAGCCGAAGTGGTTGGCCAGCCACAGCGAGAGCGGCACGCCGGCAATGGTCGAAATCGAGAAGGCGCTGGACACCACACCGCTGGCCCGCGCCCGCCGCGAAAAGGGAATGGCGTCGGCGATCATGGTCTGGACCAGGGCGCCCATGATGCCGCCGAACACGCCGGCCAGGCCGCGCGCCAGGATGAGCGTCGAATAGCCCGGCGCCAGCCCGCAAGCCAGCGTGGCGACGCCGAACAGCGCGAACACGATGAGTAGCACGCGCTTGCGCTCGAAGAGGTCGACGAAGGTCGCGGCCAGAATCCCGGACACCGCGGCGCTGAAACTGTAGGAAGCGACGAGCAGCCCGAACTCCGGCGTGCCGATGCCGAAGGCCGCCATCAGCACGGGGCCGAGCGGCATCATGATCATGAAGTCGAGAATGTGGCTGAACTGGATGCCGGCCAGCGTCAGCAGGAAAAAGCGTTCGGTGCGGGGAGGGAGCGTCGTGGACATGGGGGCGGGAAAATCGGGCGCGGTCGGCAAGGATACGCTGCATGGAAGCGGCTGTTGATGGCTTCGACCGCGTTGTTCCGAATAATTCAAAGAAAGCGTATCAGGCAGCCGGCCCAGCTGCCTGAACGCGCGGGAAATCAGCCCGCCACAAACGTATCCGGCATCTGCAGGGCGATCACTTCGCCGCGCGCCGTGGCCACACCGTCGGCGTAAACCGTGGCCTCGACGACGACCTTGCGGCCCTTGATTTCCTTCACCTTGCCGCGAATTTCGAGTTCCGGCCCGAGCGGCGTCGGCTTGAGGTAGCTGACCTGCAGCGAACCGGTGACAAAGCGAAAGGCCGGCAGGCTGTCCATGCTGCGGTTCTCGGCCTTGTACATCGCGGCGGCAGCTGTGCCCGTGCCGTGGCAGTCGATCAGCGAGGCGAGCAGGCCGCCATAGACGAAGCCGGGAATCGCCGTGTGCTCGGGGCGCGGCTGGAAATGCGTGACGGTTTCGTCGCCATCCCAGAAGGTCTTGATCTGATGCCCGTGCGCATTGTTGCGGCCGCAGCCGTAGCAATGGGCAAGCGTCTCCGGGTAGTAATCCTGAAAGGCCTGCATGCTGTCTCCTTGTTATTGGCAAAACGGCATCGTAGGCCAGCCTTGGTGCGGCGGCCATTGTTGCGGCGGACAAACGGCATGCAAATTCGGCCAGCGGTGACGCCGGCATTTCATTTTTGGCCCATTTTTCCGGTTGACCGTGGAATGTGCCATTTGCTCAGCAGCACTCTTCCTCGATCTGCAGCAGGAGGGTAAGCGCCTCGTCGTCGTTCCAGTGCTCAAAAAATTCGCGGAACTGGTTGATGTTGGAATGAATCAGGAACAAGTCGTCAGGCTTGGCGACGGCGCTGCCGGCACGCTTTTTGGCGAAATAGTCCCAGAAGGCATTGCTGCGGCCGGGCTGGGCCAGTTGCCGGTCGAGGTATTCCATGAGCCGGCGGGCATTGCCGGCGCAGTCGATATCCTGAAAGCTGACGTAGCGGTCGGTCTTGCGACAGGCGCATTGTTGAGACATGGGGTTCTCCCTGAAAGTTGTCTGAAACAACTGTAGCCGGGAGGGCGAGTGACTGTCCGTCGGCTGGCCGACGTTTTGGTTCAGGGCAGGGGAGAACAGCGTGTCTTGAGGGCGTCGAGCGATGGCACGAGCAGGCTGCGCCGGCTCTGGCGGAGCAGGACGCCCTCGCGCTCCCATTGGTTGATCAGGGAGGAAATGCTTTGCCGCGTGGTGCCAAGCAGGCTGGCGATGTCCTGCATGCTGAAATCGAGCGGCACCAGCCAGCCGTGCTCCTGGCGCAGGCCGCGCCGTTCGGCCAGTTGCCAGAGAAAACGCGCGAGCCGGGCCGGCACTTCACGAAAGGCGAGATCTTCGATGAGGCCGACCGCGTTGCTCAGCAGGCGGCCCATGACGCGCATCATGACCGGCGTCACCGACGGGTCGGTGGCCAGCTTGCGGGCAAAGGCCGGCGTGTCGATGAGCCAGAGGCTGGTTGATACGACGGCTTCGACATAGGTCGGCGTGTGCGTCGTATAGATGTCGCCGGCCTCGAGAAAACTGAGATTGAGTTCACGGTTGTCGCCGGCCAGATAGACGCGCAGGCGGCCGGAGCGGACCATCAGCACCTGATTGTGCGGGGATGCCGGCGTCGATAGCAGGTAGCCCTTTGGCAACTCGCGCAGCGTGAAGCCATCGAGCAGTCCGGCCGCTGCCTCGGCTGGCGCCAGGGTGGAGAAATCGGGGCGGGAAAGATGGGGGTGGGCATGCATGCAGACGCTCACGCAAGAGAGGTGCCCGAATCTAATGGTTTGATTAAGTGCGGTTATTTTTATGGCTGACAGGAATTGCCGGCTTTGCGACAGGCTTGCCGCGGCAAGCCCGACAAAACTCGGCCGCGAATCGCCGAACCAAAATGGGTGGCCGTACTCAAAATCCATGTAGCCGCCATCGACATTTCAGTCATCCACCATGCGACGCCCATCTTCCGGCTACGTCCCCTGTTCAAGAATGAGAGGCTTGTCATGAAAATATCCCCGAACTTTCGCCTGGTGCTGCCGGGCATCCTTACAGCTACCGCCGTTGCGCTGACCATGTTTGCAACGCCAGCAATCGCCGACGATGTGAATTTCAAACTTTCCGGTGACATGGAAGTGCCGCCCGTCACCACCAAGGCCAGCGGTGATGGAATGATCAGCATCAAGCCCGACATGAGCGTCAGTGGCAAGGTCATGACCAGTGGGCTGGCGGCCACGATGGCTCATATCCACATCGGCAAGGCCGGTGCCAATGGGCCGGTCGTCATCACGCTGAGCAGGAGCGGTGACAATGCCTGGATGGTTCCACCGGGCAGCAAGCTGAGCGAGGCCGAATACAAGGCTTATCAAGCTGGCGAGTTGTACGTCAATGTGCACTCCGCCGAGCACAAGCCGGGCGAGATTCGCGGCCAGTTGATGCCGCCGATGGCGCCCAAGTCGGCTTACTGAAAACGGATCGCATTTCAATGGGAAAAACCCTTTACGACTTCAGCGCCCAGCGCCTGAACGGCAATGAGCAAAGCCTCGATGCCTATCGCGGCAATGTCCTGCTGATCGTCAATACCGCCAGCCAATGCGGCTTCACGCCACAATACGCCGGCCTCGAAGAACTCTATCGGCGCTTCAAGGACCGGGGCTTTGTCGTTCTTGGCTTCCCCTGCAACCAGTTCGGCGCGCAGGAACCCGGTGACGCCGAAGCCATCGGCCAGTTCTGCCAGAGCCGTTTCGACGTGACCTTTCCGCTATTTGCCCGGATCGAGGTCAACGGCGATCAGGCCCATCCGCTCTACGTCTGGCTCAAGCACGAAGCGGCCGGCATTCTGGGAACCGAGGCGATCAAATGGAATTTCACCAAGTTTCTGGTCGACCGGGAGGGCAAGGTGGTCCATCGTTATGCCCCGGCAACGCGGCCGGACGAACTGGTCGACGCGATCCTGGCCCTACTTTAATGCGCTGGCTGTCAATCGATCCGGCTCAGGCCGGCTTGCTGGCCGGCAGCCATTTCAGCAGCATCTGGTACAGGCGTTCCGGGCGGACCGGCTTGGCAAGATAGTCCTTCATGCCAGCCTCGAGGCACTCTGCCCGGTCTTCGGTAAAGGCATTGGCCGTCATGGCGATGATCGGCGTCTGCTGATTGAGCGATTTGGCCAGTATCGCCCGCGTGGCCGAAAACCCGTTCATGACCGGCATCTGAATATCCATCAGGATGGCTGCGTAAGTCTGTTGTCCGGCCCGCTCAACGGCCTGCTCGCCATTGTCGGCTACATCGACGATGAAGCCGACGTCTTCGAGTATGTCGCGAGCGACTTCCTGGTTGGTGGCTTCGTCTTCGACGACCAGGATGTGTTTGCCGCGATGCTGGCGGAGAATCTGGTTCGCCACCGATTCGGTCGGCGGAGCGCCTTCATTGGTCGCAGGCCTGGCCGATTTCGGCAGCGTTATTTCGAACCAGAAACAGCTGCCTTGTCCCGGTTCGCTTTCTACGCCGATTGTCCCGCCCATGAGTCCGATCAGACGTTTGCTGATGGCCAGGCCCAGACCCGTACCGCCATATTTCCGGGTCGTCGAGTTGTCGGCCTGCACGAACGGCGAGAAGAGCCGGGTCACGTCTTCGGCACTCAAGCCGATGCCGGTGTCGATGACTTCGAAGCGCAGGAGGGCGCTGGTCGCACTTGATTCGCGCTCGATGACGCGGATGGTCAGGCTGCCACGCTCGGTGAATTTGATGGCATTGGCGGCCAGATTGATGAGTACCTGGCCGAGGCGCAAGGCGTCGCCGGTGAATACCTGATCGGCCAGGCTCGGAGCCAGTTCGGTCTGCATGCCGAGTCCCTTGGCTTGCACCTTGTCGCCAAGAAGGCTGACGAGATTGTCGATGATGGGCTGCAGCCGGAAATCGGTTTTTTCCAGAACAAGCCGGTCAGCCTCGATCTTTGAGATGTCGAGGATGTCGGTGATGATCGAGAGAAGGTGGTCGGCGGCGAACCTGGCCTTGTCGAGCTGATCCTTGCCCTTCGGATCGGTCATCCGGAACTGGGCCAGCCGGATCATGCCGGTGATGCCGTTGAGCGGGGTGCGCAGTTCATGGCTCATGTTGGCCAGGAAGGTGCTTTTGGCACGGCTTGCCGCCTCGGCCGACTCCTTGGCGGCGTTGAGCTCGGCTGTCCGCGCCTCGACCAGGGATTCCAGATCGTTGCGGTAAGACTCAAGCTCGTGCTCCGACAGCTTGCGTGCCGTGATGTCACGGGTGACGGCCAGATGGGCAATTTCACCGCCCACCTCGACCGGCACGGCGTGCGACTCCATGATGCGGCGTTTTCCAGTTAGCCCGATGATGGCAAATTCGCACATGGCGCACTGGCCGCTGATAACCTTCTGGTGAAACTCACGGAAGGTCTCGCGATCTTCGGGGGCGATCAGATCGAGAACGGAATGGCCGGCGACCTGATCGAGCGACGCCGCGTCGATCATCTCCAGCCCGGCCGGGTTCATCTCCACCAGCTGTCCTTTGCGGTTCACCAGCTTCACGCATTCCGGCTCGGCCTGGATGATCATCCGCAGCCTGGCTTCGCTGAGCGTCAGGCGCATCCGGTCCTGTTCCGAGCGCGACAGCATCCTGAACAGGAAGGTGCCAAGCAGCGCCGAGAGCAGCAAAAAGCCAGCCGCCATGCCCGCCGTTTTTTGCGTTTCCGTTTTCCAGCCAGCCAGGTAGCTATCGCTGGGGATGGCGACGATGGCCAGCATGGGGGCATTGTTCAGGCGTCGGAACGAAACGGCGCTGTCAAGTCCGTTAGGCGCAGTCGAGGTATGGTACGTGGCCGCTTTGACGCCCGATTCGCTCAATGTGCGGAGCTCGGGCGAAACGTTGGCGTTGCCGACCTGACCGAGCGGGAGGTCGTCGGCCGCAGGGATGCGTGCGACCAGTCCCAGATCCAGGTCGCGCAGGATCACGGCGCTGTCCGTCGGAAGCTGATATTGCGCCAGGAGCTCGGTGAAGTAAGTGAGGGCAATGGGTGCCGAGATCACGCCGGCAAAATGACCATCCTTGTCATTGAAGCGGCGGGAGAAATTGACGATGTATTGCTTGGCAACGCGTCCCAGGCGGGGCTTGCGGACATGCATTCCACCATCCGCCTTCTGCTGGTGGTAAATGAAATAATCGCGGTCGGCCCACGAGACGGCGTCCTTCTTGTTGACGCCGGTGCCGAGAAATACCAGGCCGGATGCGTCGGCAATGCGCACCCCTTCAAGCTCAGGCAGCCGTTTCTGGTTGCGGACAATGAACGCGTTGATTGCCGCTTCATTGATTACGCCGGCTGCCAACTGCTGTTCCAGTTCATCGACAATGGACTGTAGCGTCAGGTCGATGCTGCGAATGCTGCCGGAGACCGACTGGTCGAGCGAACGCACGACATTTTGCGTGAGCGTTTGGGCCTGCTCTTCGTAAAGCGTCCTGCTGCGCTCGATCGAGAACAAGGCCAGGACAAGCACCAGCAGATTGGCACCGATCAGCCCGGTGACCAGTAGTATTCGAGCGCGCTGGGTTGGCGTCATGCTTGTAAAACCGGTCATGTGTGCTGGCGTAACGGTGATTGCGGAAAAGGGCGGACAATTTTTCCGGCATTGTGTCAGAACCGGCACATTAACCGTATGTTTTTTGTGGGTATTTGAGAGTTATTCCACACTCAGCCGGTCAATCAGAAATCCGGCTGCACCGGACAGCAAAAAAGCGGCTGTTGCCGCGCCGATCCGACATTTGGTTTTTGGCTACTTTTTCCGGTTGACCGTGGAAACCAAGGTTTCCCGGTGTGTCAGCCGCCAGTCGAAGCCTTGTTTTTGCCTGGTTCCGACCCCAGCTTGCCGCCCGAGGCCATGACCCGAGCGCTCAGTGCCTGCAGCGTTTGTTGGGCGTCGGCCGCCGCCTCGTGCATCTCTTCTGCGGTCAACGGCCGCAGAAGCGCCTCCAGTTCGATGCGCTGAATGTTCGGGCACTTGCTGAGCATGCCCTGGACGATGCTGTCCACCTTCTTGGCACCCAGCCCGAACAGCACCTTTTCCAGCACAAACACGCGGACGATGATGATGTCTTCCTCGCTCTGCGCCGTCGCCTGTATCGCCTCGATTTCCTGGCGCAGATAGCCGCGGAACCTGAGCGGCGTAATGTCGGCCGGCACCTGCAGGATGGAAGAACGGAATTGGCCTTGGATCATGATTGGGCAGAAAACGGGAAAGCGGGGATTCTCGCAGAAGGGCCGCCTCCGAGAAAGCCTGGGTTTGGCCAGCGGCACAGCCAGGCTGGCGTATTAACCACTGCCGGAGGTAAATGGCCGGGTGGCCGTCCGCAAAATCGCCGGCGCCACAAGGCCACCGGCGATGGCAAGCGCTTAGCGGGCGCGAATGGCCTTGGCCCGCAGTTCCGTGCAGTACGACGTGCCAACGAAGCCGTAGCTCCAGCGTTCCTGGACTTCGACATCGGTAATGAAGTCGCCGCCAGCCTTGGCTTCGAGCATGCTGTAGGCCGATTCAAGGCGGCCGTTTATGCCGATCGGAATGAACAGAAATAGCTGGAAGCCGCAGGCTTCAGCCGAAATCGAACGAGACTCACCCGTCGGAACCGTGCCGGTAACCGGCGTGCCGAGGGCTACGGGTCTTCCCGCACAGCCAGCCAGCAAGGCCAGCGTCGTCGCGGCCAGCGCGATGCGTAGTTTCAGCTTGTTCATTTGACGGCCTCCCCGCTGATCGTCACACAACGTGCGGTACCAATCAGCCACCAGTACCAATCTTCCTTCATCGTCACGTTGGTCAGCGACTTGGCGCCCGGCACCTTGTTGAGGGCGTCGATATAGGCGTTCTCGACGCGGCTGTTGAGGCCCATCGGGATGACGTAGTAGGCCGTGGCCAGAATGCCCTGGCTACCGCAGGCCTGACCGGTTGTCGGGCCGAGGCTTTGATAATTTGCCGGCGGCGTCGGCGACACCTTGGTAAAGCCGGACGCACAGGCGCCCAGCAACATGGCCGCCAGCAGCGGTGCTGCCGTGGTCAAACATCGTTTGAAATTCATTGTTTCTCCCTGATCGGCACGGGTTGAATACCACACGTTTACGGCGGCCGACTGCTGTATCCGCACGGCATTTTGCGCCTGAAATGACCGCCGGACAACGGATTTCAGCTATTTACAGTATTGCATATGTCCTAAATGTGAGGCGTGTCCGGATTCGGCAGCTTGAATATTGCTTCCCGCGCGACACCGAAGCCTCAGGAAAAAAATCTCCGATCCACTGTGGTGCTGTTTGGAATTTACGCAACGACACATATTGTTTGTTGCAATGCAGCATGATTCTGAGAGAATAGGCGCTGTCTCCTCCATCTCCTCCAGGAAATGGATTTATGCCCGCCAAAAGCGGGCATTTTTTTTGTCCGGATGAATAATTTGCTGGGAGTCTGGTGCGCTTGGGCGCTATTCGTACGGACAAAAAAGAAGCCCGTCTAATGCGGGCTTTCTGGTGGTTTGTCTCCTCCACCCGAATCAATGAGGTTCGGTCGGATGTCGTGCATCCAAGGGGAGAAGAATTATCGCTGGTTAAACGAATTTTGCATAGGTGAATTTTAGTCCGACTCCCCGCTGGTTTAAATAACGCAGTCGGGCGCTTGGCTAATTGCTCGTTTTTGCCTCACCAAACAAAGAAAACCAGCGTCCAGATAGTCGCCATCAGCCCGACCGGCCACAGCATCACCACGCCGGCAGTCCATTTTTGGGCATTTTTTCCGGTTGACCGTAGAACCAGCTGCAAAGCCAGCCACAGGCTGCCGAGACAGCCGGCGGTGAGCAGGCTGATGCGGAAATAGGGGAGCCAGCCGAGCCACAGATGTTCGGCCTTGAGGTGGGTGACGGTGAGCATCGACAGGCCGAGGATGACGCTGGCGGCGGCGAGTGGGGTCAGGGCGAGGGTGAAGCGTTGCCAGGTCAGGTGTTCGGTTTTGAGCACACGGGCGGCGAGGGCCGGGCCGATCAGGAGCAGGCTGCCGAGCAGGAAGCCGCCGCCGAGCAGGTAGGCGAGGATGAGGGCGCCGTCGAGCCAGGTGAACAGGTCGCTGGCTTCCGGGTAGTGGGTGAGCAGCCACCACGGCACGTCGTTGTCTAGCAGGGCGAAGTGGTCGTGGTCGACCAGCCATTCGGCGGCGGCCAGCTTGGCTTGCAGTAACCACGGGCTGAGCGTCCACTGGAAGGCGGCGGTAGCGACGCCGAGGACGCCGTAGACGAGGGTCAGCGCGTCCGGCGTCTTGGCCACGTTATTGAAGTCGAGGACTTCGCTGAACGGCGAGCGGGCGGAATAGGTCACGGCGTCGCGCTGGCCGGCGCAGCGACCGCAGCTGTGGCATTCGGAGGCGCTGGTCATGCGGCGGACGTCGAGTAGCGGGGCGCAATTGACCGGCTCGAAATCGCCCTGGTACTTGTCCCAGGCGTCGCGGTCGACCTTGTAATGAAGGGGGGCAATCTTGGCGAGCACGGCGAAGACGCCGGAGGCCGGGCACAGGTAGCGGCACCAGATGCGCTTCTCGCGGCCGTAGAGCAGGCCGATGCCAATGGCCGCAACGGTCGAGCCGCCGAGGACCAGCAACGCCGCTTGCGGGTATTCGTAAACGCTGACCAGCTGGCCGTACACCGTGGTCATGACGAAGGCGACGAAGGGCCAGCCCGTCCATTTGAGCCAGCGCGGCAGCGCCTTGCCCCGGCCGTACTGGCTGACCCATTCGGAGATGGCGCCTTCCGGGCAGAACAGGCCGCACCAGACGCGGCCCATGGTCACCGTGGCGATCATGACGCCCGGCCACCACAGGCCCCAGAAGCAGAATTGGGCGAACAGCCGGAGGTTGTCGTAAATGTGTTGGTCTTCGGCCGGCAAGGGCAAGAACGCCGGGATGATGACCATCGCGGCGTAGAGGATGACGATGACCCACTGGATGGCGATGATCAGGCGGCGGTTTTTTCGGAGGAAAAGGCCGATCTTTTCCACCCGGCTCTGCGGGCGGCTGACGTGGAACTGGATGACGTGTTCAGCCACGGCCGGTCCTCCGCCAGGCAAACAGCACGACGCCCCAGTAGGCGACCCAGACGAGCAGGCTGGTCAGGGCCGGGCGGGCGCGGTAGCCGGAGAAATCGGCGATGAGCTTGCCGGCCTTGGTCGTGTCGTCGATCAGCATCGAGCTGTCCCACACCGGGTCGAGCAGCGGCGGCAGCCAGCCGGCGCCGATCAGGCGGTCGATGGCGGCGATGAGCAGGGCCGAGGCGAGGATGAGCAGGAGGATCGACGACAGCCGGAGGAGCAGGGCGATGTTGAGCCGCGCCAGGCTTTTGGCAGCCAGCCAGGCGGTGGCCCAGGCGCCGGTAAAACCGGCCAGGGCACCGACCCAGAGCGGCGTCAGGTCGCCTTCCTGGGCCATGCCGTAAAGGAAGATCACCGTCTCCGCGCCTTCGCGAGCGACGGCCAGCGCAGCCACCACGGCGACGCCGAAGTAGCCCGAGCGCTCGCGGGCGGCGGCGAGGTCGGCATGCAGCCGGGCCTTCATGGTCCGGCCGTGCTTGCGCATCCACAGCACCATCTGGGTGATCAGCCCGGCGGCGATGAAGAGCGTCGCGGTCTGGAATATTTCCAGCGCCTCGCCGGTCAGCTCGTCCTGCACCGTGAGCAGCGCCCAGCCGAGCAGCAGAGCGAGGCCGACGCCGGCGCCGAGGCCGATGAACAGGGCGCGCTTGCCCTTGCCGGTGGTGTCGTTGGCCTGCAACCAGGCGTAGAGAATGCCGGCGATCAGGAAAGCTTCGAGGCTTTCGCGCCAGACGACAAAAAATGCGTTACCCATGCTGTGCTCCGTGCTTGCTGGCTGGTTTTACTTGGTGGCTGGCTGGCAAATGACTTGGCGAACTACTTGGCGACGATCTTTCCCCGCCCCGTTTCCGGATGGAAATCGTCAAAGAACTTGTAGCTTCCCGGTTTCATCGGGAAGAAAACGAGGGAACGGGTGACGCCGGGGGCGAGGACCAGTTCCTTTTTCAATTCCAGGCTCTCGAATTCCGCCGCGCCCGGCCCTTCATTCTTCACCTCCAGCCGGAAGCGCGTCATGGCTGGCACTTCCAGCGTTTCCGGGTAGAGGCGGCCGTCCTTCATGAGCAGCTTGATGGTCGGCATGTCGTCGGCCGTTGCCACGGTCAACTGGAAAAAAAGGCTAAAAATGAAAAGCAGGCGGGCGGTTTTCATGAGCTTTCCTTAGTAGGCGATGTTGGCGCGCAGGGCGAAGACCTTGACCGACTTTGCGTCGCCATTGCCGCCGCCATTGCTGACAAACTGCAGGTCAGGCGACAGCTCGAACTGCGGCGAAATGCGGTAGCGGTAATAGATTTCGGCCAGTTTTTCGGCGCCCTGCGGGATGAAGGTGAAGGCAGATTGGGTCTGCGCTTCGTCGAGCCAGGTCGTGACCGGCGCGCTGCGATAACCCTTGCCGGCCTGCAGCCAGGCACCGGCAATGCCCAGGCTGTCGGCGCCGCGGCCCCAGTAGCTGCCGGAAAACTCGGCGCCGGCTGTGGCCGCCTGATTGAACGGCAATTCGCCGCTGACCAGCTTGCCGTAACGGGCGAAGAGCTTGATGCCGTCGCCGACGCGCTGGTCGATCGAGGCGCCGATGCCGGTATGTTTGGCCAGCGTGCCATTGAAATCGGAGGCCTGATTGCGGTTCCAGCCGTAGATCCGGTAATTGCCGGTCAGGCCGCCGAACAACTTGAGCTGCTTTTCGGCCTGCACCATGAGCAGCGGCGACGACAAGCTGCGCTGGTAGTTGGCGCCCTTGTCACCGGCGCCGAAGAGGCCGACCGACACACGCCATGGTTCCATCTTGTTGGTGTAGTTCAGATACGACGCGACAAAGCCGGGCTGGAAGCCGTTGGCATCGACGCCGACCTCGCCACCGGCGTCGAGCAGCGGGTTATGGACGAAGACCGAGTTGAGGAACTGCTTGGCCTCGTCGCCGGCCGCGGCGTTCTGGTCGAAGAAGCCGAAGATATCCATCTTCCCGAACGTTAGCTCGAGCGTTTCGCGCGAGTAGGGCTTGAAGCCGAGGAAGGGCAACGGAATCGCCGCCTGATACCAGGCCTGGCCGAGGATAGTCACCGAATCGTCAGGGCTGCTGCCCGAGGCGCGGAAGGCCAGCGCATTCGGTGCGCTGGCGAAGTGGCCGAGGCGCGAGAAAGCGGCGTTGAGGCCGAGGCCCTGACCCATGCGAAGGTGGGCGAACAGCTTGTGGTCGATGTCGCCGACCGGCTTGAGCGGCAGTTCGACCGAGACGTCGGCGCGGTAGTTGAGCTGGCTGCTGCCGCCTTCGACGTCCTTGGGCAGTCCGCTGGCGTGCTGGCCAACGGTAGCCAGCGAGGCGCCAACCTTGATGCCTTCAAGCCCTTCGGCGATCTTGGCGGCCTTCTTCATGCCCAGCGCGTCTTTTTCCACGGCCTTGAGGCGCACCGTCAGTTCCGGCTCGTTCTCGGAAAGGCGCGGGCTGTCGAGGCCCTTGGCGATCTCGTCGCTCTCGGTCTTGAGCGTCTTGACCTGTGTTTCCATCTCGACATTGCGTGCTTCGAGCTTTTTTTCCAGTTCTGCGTTGCGCGCTTCGAGCTTTTCGAGCCGGGCCGTCAGTTTTTGCAGCAGTTCGATTTCCTTGGGGCCGGCCAGCGCAGGCAGGGCCAGCCCCGCCGCGACGAGCGCAGCGGTCATCTTGGCGAGTTTCATGATCAGTAGCCGCCTTTTTTACCGATGCCGACGTAGGTGAATTCGTACTCGACTTCAAACGGCTTGAACCACGGGCGAACGCCGGTGGCGCGATCGGTATGGCGGCCGAAATGCGAATGCGGGTTGGCCGAGGGCGGCAGGATGGTGTATTTCACCTTGTACTTGCCCGGGCCGGCCAGCTTGACGTTGTCGCCGTAGTGCGGACCGTCGTTGGCGACCATCGGCATGAAATCGCCGGCGACCTTGAAGTCGCCGCCGATCTTGCTCACTTCAAATTTGATGACGAGGTAAGGCATCCAGGCGCCTTCCTCGAAACCGTTCGGGTTGTTGGCCAGGGCGTGGATGTCCGCTTCGAGGTGGATGTCAGATTCGGCGGCCTTCTTCATCATGCCGTCCGGTTCCATTTCGACCGGTTGCAGATAAACGGCGGCGATTTCCATGCCGTTACGTTGCTGCGGAACACCGATCGGGTATTCGATGGCGAGAGCCGGGGTGGCCAGTGCGGCCGACAAGGCCAGTGCGGAAACAAGGTTTTTGACGGTTTGCATGATTATTTAACTCCCTGGGTTGTCTGGCTGGAGGATGGTTTCAAGAAAAAAATCAGAGGGGGGCAGCGCCCGGCTGGGTGACGAAGCCGATCTTGGTCAGCCCGGCCCGACGCGCGGCGCTCATCGTTTCGGCCACGGTTTCGTAGCGCGTCGCGCGGTCGGCTCGCAGGTGCATTTCGACCTTGGCATCCTGCGCCACGGCGTCGCGGAAGCGGGCTTCGAGACTGTCACGGTCAACCGGATTTGCGGCCAAAAAAACGTGGTTGTCGGCATCGATGCTGACCTGCAGCGTCAGCGGTTTTTCCGGCGTCGGCGTACTCGAGGCGCGGGGCAGATCGACCGGCACCTGGTGCGTCATGAGCGGCGCCGTGATGATGAAGATGATGAGCAGAACCAGCATCACATCGACGAGCGGCGTCATGTTGATCTCCGCCGTCGGCATCTGGTGGTTCTGCGCGTTGAAGCTGCCGATGGCCATGTTATGCCGCCTCCGCTGCAATGCGCGCCCGCATCGGGTGGATCTGCGCGCTGTTGGCGACGAACGGCTTGCCGACCGTGAAGAAGGCATGCAGGTCGTGGGCGAAGGCGTCGAGATCGGCCAGGATGACGCGGTTGGCGCGGGTGAAGGCGTTGTAGGCGAAGACGGCGGGCAGCGCGACGGCGAGGCCGGCGGCGGTCATGATCAGCGCCTCGCCGACCGGGCCGGCGACTTTTTCGAGCGCCGCCTGGCCAGACAGGCCGATGGCGAGCAGCGCGTGGTAAATGCCCCAGACCGTGCCGAGCAGGCCGACGAAGGGCGCCGTCGCACCCGTCGTGGCGAGCAGGGTCAGGCCATTTTCCATGCCGGCCTGTGTGGTGGAGAGTTGCTGGCGCAGGGCGCGCTCCATCTGTTCGGCCGGGTCGAAGCGCGAGGCGAGGCGGCCGGGGGCGGCTTCGCAGTCGTTGTTGCAGGCGTTGGCTTGCGTCGCCAGTTGGGCGTAGGGGCTGTCAGCACCGGCTTGATTGAGCAGGGCGATGCCGTCGCCAACGCTGCTCGCCGACCAGAAAGCGCCGAGTGCCCTGGCCGCCCGGCGCATATTCCACCAATCGACGGCCTTGGCCAGGATCAGGTACCAGCTGATGACGGACATGATGGCGAGAATGACCGCGACGGCGTGCGAAATGCTGTCGCCGCTGGCCCACAGGTGGGCGAAACCGAACGAGTTTTCCTGCATGTCAATGCTCCAATTTGAAAATGATGGGGACCAGCACCCAGCTCTGGACGGCGCTGTCGCCGCGCCTGGCCGGGATGAATTTCCAGTTGCGAACGGTTCTTTGAGCCGAGTCGTCCAGCCGGTCGCTGCCCGAAGACGTCTTGATCTCGACACTCTCGGCAGTGCCCTGCGGCGTCACCAGTACGCGCAGCAAGACCCTGCCCTCTTCGCCCATGCGGCGGGCCAGCGGCGGGTAGGGCGGGGCCGGGTTCTTCAGGTAATCGGCATCGAAGCGGGCCTGGCTGACCGGTTCGGGGGCGGGGGGCGTCGGTTTGGCTTCGAGCGGCGCGGCAACCGGGGCCGATGGTGCCGGTACGCTGCTTTGCGTGGCTTCGATCTGCGGTGGGGCTGCCTTCGGTGCCGGGGTGGGCGGCGCCTTGACCGGCGTCGGCTTGACCATGGGCAGCGGCTTGGGTTCGGGGGCTTTCTGCGCCTCGGTCGGTTGCAGCAGATCGACGACGAGCGGAATTTCCATGATCTGCGGCACCACGGTCTTGGCTGCCAGGATGAGCAGGAAGACGCCGACATGCAAGCCGATCACCACGCCGAGCAGGCCGCTGCGCTGGAAAGGAGAGGGGCGGGCGGTGGTGTAGCTCATCGGCGCATCTCGCAGGCATGAACTGCGGCGAGGCCGCCAGCGTGGCGGGCGGCAATCGGGCCAAAGGTCGGCTGGCGGCGTGTCATTTGGTCAGGATCAGCTTGTTTTCGCGGGTCACGCGCAACAGGTAGCACTGCCCGGCATGCTCGATCTCGATGGTCGATTCGCCGCACAGGAGGTGTTCGCTGTGAATGCGGCGGCGGAGTTCAGTCTTGTCCGGCGCTTTTTCGGGGGCTGCGGGTTTGGGCGGATGGGACATGGTTGGTTTTGGATGGAAACAAGAATTAGTCGCATCTTCTCGTTGATGAGAATAAATGTCAATTGCTGTTGGGAATTATTCGCAATTGGCTTGTCGGTGTGTTGTAAATGCGATACATTCTCAACAACGTTGTTCGACTAGCCAGCCGCCGCACTGCCAGCCATGTCCTGATTCGTGTTCCAGAGGGCATTTGTGCGTTTTTTCGGTGATCCGGCGCGGCGCGCGACTGTTTCCGCCCTCTGCCAATTTTTGTTCGGCAAGCCAGCTTCCTGCCAGCCAGCCATGTTTTGACTCGACAGGGGAATGCATGTGAAAAACAGCCGTAAAAATAAATCGACAGTGCCGGTGGCCGGGGTTGCGACCTCTTTTGGGCGTGGACGTCCGGCCGGTCTGCTGCCTTTGGGCGTGGCCGTTGTCGCCGGTTTGCTCGGCGCGGTGGACGCTTCCGCAGCCGAAGAACAGACGCTGGCGCCGGTTACCGTCAAGGCTAGTGCCGAGCAGGAAGACCGCTATGTCGCGACTAAGACGCGCGTCGGCAAGGTGGTCCAGGACCCGCACGATGTGCCGCAGGCCATCACGACGGTGACCAAGGCGCTCATGGAAGAGCAGGAGGCCAATTCGCTGCGCGAGGCGCTGCGCAATGTCTCTGGCCTGACCTTCAACGCTGCCGAGGGCGGCCGTTCGGGCGACAACATGATGCTGCGCGGGTTCTATACCTTCGGCGACATGTACCTCGACGGCATCCGCGACACGGCGCAATACAACCGCGAGGTGTTCAACTTGGAGCAGGTCGATGTGCTGCGCGGTTCGGCGGCGATGCTGTTTGGCCGTGGCCAGGCCGGTGGCGTCATTAATCAGGTGAGCAAGACGCCGATGCTGTACGGCATCAACAAGGCTGGCGTCGGCATCGGCACCGACGGTTTCCAGGAGGTGAAGGCCGACCTCAACCAGCGCCTCGGCGAGACGACGGCGTTCCGCCTCAACGTCATGAACCGCGACGAAGGCAGCGCCCGCTCCAATCCCTACACCGGCAGCGAGCCGGAAATCCACCGCACCGGCGTCGCGCCAAGCATTGCCTTCGGTCTTGGCACAGCCGACGAGGTGACGCTCAGCCATCTCTGGGTCAAGACGCGCGACACGGCCGACTACGGCGTGCCCTTCGTCAATCGCCGGCCGAACGAGGCGATGGCCAAGGCCGGCAATTACTACGGCGTCGACGCCAATTTCGACAATAGCGACACCAACATCACGACGGCAAGCTATCTGCATCGTTTTGCGCCGGATACCGAATGGCGCACGGTGCTGCGCCGGGCCAACTACAAGCGCTCGTATTGGGCGGTGGCCGGGCAGGGCACGCTGACGGCAGCGAGCACCGCCGGCCAGGCCAAGACGCGCGAGTTCGAGACCGACAACTACGTGCTGCAGAGCGATTTCAACACGGCGTTCTCGCTGCTCGGCATGAAGCACGAAGTCGTGACCGGGGCCGAATACCTGCGCGAGGAGTCGATCCGCTGGGCGCTGCGCAACCTGGGCTCGGCCAATAACCCGATGTATGTGCCCGGCCAATTTACCGGCTTGCCGACGACCTATTCCGGCGATACCTACAGCGTCTACGCTCAGGACACGGTCGAGTTCGTCCGTAACTGGAAGGCGACGTTCGGGATCCGCCGCGACGAAATGCGCGCCCAGTATTCGAGTGTGAATTCGCCGAGCCTCAATTTCGGCCAGTGGAGCTATCGCACCGGGCTGTCCTGGCAGCCGGACGCGGCCTCGCATTACTACCTGAGCTGGAGCGATTCCTTTAGCCCAACGGCCGACCTTTACCAGCTGTCCGGGGGCGAGTTGCCGCCGGAGCGCAGCCAGGTCTCGGAACTGGGCGGCAAATGGCTGTTCCTCGATGGCGATCT
Source organism: Azonexaceae bacterium (assembly GCA_013335535.1). Taxonomy (GTDB): domain Bacteria; phylum Pseudomonadota; class Gammaproteobacteria; order Burkholderiales; family Rhodocyclaceae; genus Azonexus. Next base: position 11,476 of record JAAXVL010000020.1, on the reverse strand, counting down.
GACCTTCCGCACGGCGATCTACACGGCGTCCAAGGACTGGGAACGCAATACCGATCTCGAATCGACGGCTGCCTTGCTCTCGAAGAAACGCACCACCAACGGCGTCGAATTCGAACTGGCTGGGCGCATCACCTCGAACTGGGAAGTGTTCGGCGGCATCGCGCTGATGTCGGCCAAGGTCAACGAGCAGTATGACGGCACGGCGACCGGCCAGACCTTCGCCCAAGCGACCGCCAACGGCACGGCCAACGGTGGCCTGGGTTATGCGACGGGCGAGGCGGCCGACGCCAATGAGCAGGTCTATGCCAATCGTTCGCAGCAGGTTTCCGAAGGCCATCGCCCGCGCAACACGCCGGCCTTCACGGCCAACTTATGGACGACCTACCGCTTTGCCGAAAGCTGGAAGGCCGGCCTCGGCTTCGAAGCCAAGAGCAGCCGGACGGCCTACGGCGTCGGCACCTGCGGCGCGGCAACGCAGAATGCGACGACACGCCTGTGGTCGTACAGCAACTGCTCGACGAGCTTCACGCCGAACTCGGTGCCGGGTTACGTGCGCTGGGATGCCATGGTGAGCTACGAACAGCCCAAATACACCATCAAGTTCAATGTCCAGAACCTGTTCGACCGGGTCTATTACGACGCGCTCTATGACAACGGCGGCTTCACCGTGCCCGGCCAGGCGCGGCGCTTCATCCTGAGTGGCGAGTACAAGTTCTGATTGTTTGCCAACGGCCCGTTCTGCGGAACGGGCCGTTTTCCGGCCGCAATGGCATTTCAATTTTGGCCGGTTTTTCCGGTTGACCGTGGGAATCACTGAAACATCATGAAAACGACACGACGCGAGTTTTTGAAAATGGCCGGCGCGCTGGCGGCGCTCCCATCCGCCCGCTGGGCCTGGGCCGGCGAGGCCGTACCGAGCGGCGTTTCAATCGCCGCCGCCTGGCGCGGCCCGAATGCCGGCGACACCTACTACGCGGGCGTTCTCGCCACTGACTGGAATGGCAAGAAAATTACCATCCGCCGCGCCGCCGCCCTGCCGACGCGGCCGCACGGCATCACGCCGGAAGCCGACGGCAGCCTGCTCGTGACCGGCGTGCGACCGGGCGGCTGGCTCATGCGCATCGCCCCCGACGGCCAGGTGGCGCAGCAGATCGATCTGGCCGGCGAAGCGTCGAACGCCCGCCTGAACGGCCACGTCGTCGTCAGCCAGAAGGGTGACGTCATCTACACCACCGAGACCGACCAGAAAACCGGCCGCGGCCTGATCGGCGTGCGCGACCGGCAGACGCTGAAGAAGCTGGCCGAATGGGAAACGCACGGCATGGAGCCGCACCAGGTGTTGCTCGACGTGGCCGGTCACCTGATGGTCGCCAACGGCGGTATTCCGCGTACCGCTGCCGACAAGAAATACGACCTGCATCGCATGGATGCCTCGCTCGTCCGCCTTGACGGCCAGAGCGGTCGGCTGTTGCGCCAATGGACGCTGGACGACCCGCGCCTGAGCCTGCGCCACCTGGCGTGGAGCGAATGGGCGGCGGGCGGCAAGCGTTTCCTCGGCGTCGCCATGCAGGCCGAACACGACGATCCGGCCGCGCGGGCGGCGGCGCCGATTCTCGCCGTGCTCGATGGCGACCAGCTGACCGTGCCGACCCGCGCTGGCGACGGTGCCGGCTACGCCGGCGACATCGCGCCGGCCTACAACGGCGGCTTCGCGCTATCGAGCAACAATGTCGGCATCACCCAACTGTGGCACCCGGCCATGCCCGACAAGCTGACGCGCATCGTCGAACTGCAGGAGGCTTACGCACTGACCGGATGGGACGGCCCCAACCCGGGCGGTGGCGTGCTCGTCTCGACCGCCCTCGGCCTGGTGCGCTGGCACCCGAGCGCCAAACCGGCGCTGCTGCCCTGGCCGGAAAAGATGGCGCTGGACAACCATTGGGTGCTCATCGCCGAGTCCTGAATCTGCATGGAATATGCGCTCGTAGTTGTTTGATCATGCATGTTTCATGCTAGATTGAAGCTGATTTCATCCTTGCATGAAAGTCGTTTTGCATCATGGCTGAAAAACTCCTCTCCGTCCGTCTGGCCCTGCTAGCCGCCGCCGTGTGGACTCTGGTCCTGGCGCTGTCGATGGTCTGGAATTTTCACAACGTCAGTGAGCAGGCCATGGGGATGGCCTACGCCGAAGCCCGCGCCAATCTCAACAAGGACATCTCCTTCCGGCGCTGGGGCACGTTGCATGGCGGGGTTTACGTGCCGATCACCGAAACCCAGCAGCCGGTGCCGTGGTTGTCGCACGTGCCGGGGCGCGAAGCGACCTCGGCCGACGGGAAAAAACTGACCTTGCTCAACCCGGCTTCGATGCTGCGCCAGATGATGGACCTCTACGCCACCGACTATGGCATTCGCGGCCGCATCACCGGGCTGCGCTACCTGAATCCGGGCAATGCGCCGGATGCCTGGGAAAAGCGTCAGCTCGAAACCTTCGTGCGCGGCGAGAAAACCGAGGTGTGGGAGGTCGAGGAAGTCGCCGGCAAGCCCTATCTGCGCTACCTGCGGGCGATGCGCATGGAGCCGGGCTGCGACAAATGCCACGCCATCCTCGGCTACAAGACGGGTGACATGCGCGGAGCGACCGGGCTCAATCTGCCACTGACGCCCTATTACGAGCAGATCGAGAAATCGCGCCTCTATCTGGGCCTCAGCCATCTGCTCATCTGGCTCATCGGTCTGGCCGGTATTGTCTGGGGCGGCTGGATTTCGGGGCGCTGGGCGGCTGAACGGGAAGCCTCGCGGACCGAGTTGCTGCACCACCGTGATCGTCTCGAGTCCGAAGTCGAAGAGCGCACCCGACAACTGTCGCAGGCCAAGGAGGCCGCGGAGTCGGCCAACCGGGCGAAAAGCACCTTCCTGGCCAACATGAGCCATGAAGTGCGCACGCCGATGAACGCCATCATCGGCCTGACGCACATGCTGGCCCGGCAGAACGTCGACCCCGGCCAGGTCGAAAACCTCGGTCGCATCAATCAGGCGGCCAATCATTTGCTGGCCCTGCTTGGCGACGTGCTCGACCTGTCGAAAATCGAGGCCGAACGACTGGCCCTCGAAGAGGCGCCGTTCCGGGCGGGGGCACTCTTTGCCAATGTCGACAGCCTGCTCGGCGAACGGGCGCAGGCCAAGGGCTTATGGCTCAGGCGCGAGATTGCGCCGCGCCTGCTCGACATGCCGCTGACGGGCGACGCCCTGCGCATCCAGCAAATTCTGCTCAATCTGGTCAGCAATGCCATCAAATTCACCGACCATGGCGGCGTGACGATACGGGCGGATATCCGCGAGGAGAGCAGCGCCGATGTGCTGGTTGCCATCGAAATCGCTGACACCGGCGTGGGCATCGCCCCGGATGCGCTGCAACGAATTTTCGAACCCTTCGAGCAGGCTGACACCTCGACCACCCGCCAGCATGGCGGCACCGGGCTGGGTCTGGCCATCTGCCGGCAACTGGTTCATCTGATGGGTGGCGATATCGTCGTCTCCAGTCAGTTGGGGCAGGGCAGCACGTTCTCCCTGACTTTGCGTCTGGCCAGGGATTGCGCCACCCCGCCGCCGGCCTCGAACGGGATGGCAGACTCTTCCGCAGCCAGTGCTTTGTCGACGACGGAAACCGAAGAAGCCTTGCGTACCCACTGCGCCGATGTTCGCGTTTTGCTCGTCGAGGACGATGAAATCAACCGCATCGTCGCCCTTGAACTGCTGCACGAGGTGCTCGGCTGGTCGGTCGACATTGCCGAGAACGGGGCTATTGCGCTCGACAAGGCCGCGCTGGCCGACTTTGACCTGATCCTCATGGATGTCCAGATGCCGGTCATGGACGGCCTCAAGGCGACGCGCGCCATTCGCCTGCTGGCAAGGCACGGGCAGACGCCGATCCTGGCCATGACCGCCAACGCTTTCCGCGAAGATCGCCAGAAATGCCTCGATGCCGGCATGGACGATTTTGTTGCCAAGCCGGTCGAGCCGGAAGTGCTGTTCGCCGTGCTGCTCAAGTGGTTGCAGCGGCCGCGCTAGGCATTCGGCCCGGATGTTTCTCTCGGGCGGCCATAACCACGGTCAACCGGAAAAAGTGACCAAAAATGAAATCGCGTCACGCTGGCTACGGTACCAAGAAAAAGGCCACGGACTTGCCGTGGCCTTGGGGTCTTGCCGGGCTTGCGCCGCTTAGCGGTCGAAACTCTTTTTCTTGAAGCTGCGCTCACCGGTGCTGGCACCTTCCGGGCGACCTTCGTCCGGACGCAGGTTGATCGGCAAGCCGCGGACGCGAGTGCGTTTCAGGGCGTTGGCGGCTTCCGCCGGCATGCCGGCCGGCAGTTCGACCGTGCTCGATTCGTCATAAAGACCGATGCGGCCGATGAAACGGCTTTCGATGCCGGCTTCGTTGGCAATGGCGCCAACGATGTCCTTGACCTGGACGCCATGATCCCTGCCCACATCGATGCGGTAGCGCACCATGTCGCCGCTCGGCGCGGAACGGGCCGGCCGCTCTTCGCGACGCGGACGTTCGCCACGGCTTTCGAAGCTGGGCTTGTCGCCACGGTCGAAGCGCTCATTGGAACGCGGCTTGCGGTCGTCGCGGTCAAAACTGCCCGGACGCGGCGCCGGGGCCGGACGCGGATCTTCACCGACGATCTGCAGCGGCTTGCCTTCCTGGGCCATCATGGCCAGCGCGGCAGCAACTTCTTCGGCGCCGACATTTTGCTCTTCGGCAATTTGCGAAACGATGTTGGCGAAGAAATCCAGACCTTCGGCGTTCAGCACCTCGGCGACCTTGCCCTTGAAGTCGGTGACGCGCTTGTTGGTGACGTCGGCACGGCTGGGCAGGGTGAGCGGGGCGATCGGCGAGCGGGTGGCCCGTTCGATCGTGCGCAGCATGCGGATTTCACGCGGCGCGACAAACAGGATGGCGTTGCCGGTGCGGCCAGCGCGGCCGGTACGGCCGATGCGGTGCACATAGGCTTCGGTGTCGTACGGAATGTCGTAGTTGACGACGTGGCTGACGCGCGGCACGTCGATGCCGCGAGCGGCGACGTCGGTGGCGATGACGATGTCCAGGGCGCCGGACTTCAACTGTTCGATGACGCGTTCGCGCATCTGCTGGTTGAGGTCGCCGTTCAGCGCGGCAGCGGCGTAACCGCGGGCGTTGAGCTTGTCGGCCAGTTCGACGGTGGCGGTCTTGGTGCGGACGAAGATAATCGCTGCGTCGAAATCTTCCTCGACTTCAAGAATGCGGGTCAGGGCATCCAGCTTGTGCATGCCGGAGACCTGCCAGTAAACCTGACGGATGGCGGCAACGGTGGCAGTTGCCGACTTGATCTTGATTTCCTTCGGATCAACCAGGTATTTCTGGGCGACGCGACGGATTTGCTCCGGCATGGTGGCCGAGAACAGTGCGGTCTGGTGCTGGGCCGGCGTGCGCTCGAGAATCCATTCAACGTCGTCGATGAAGCCCATGCGCAGCATTTCGTCGGCTTCGTCGAGGACCAGGGTCTTCAGGTTGTCGAGGTTGAGCGTCTTGCGCTCGAGGTGGTCCATGACGCGGCCCGGGGTGCCGACGATGACGTGGGCGCCACGCGACAGCTGCTTGAGCTGGATGGTGTAGCTCTGTCCGCCGTAGATGGGCAGGACGTGGAAGCCGGGCAGGTTCTTGGCGTAGCTTTGCAGGGCTTCGGCGACTTGGATGGCCAGTTCGCGCGTCGGCGTCAGGATCAGGGCCTGCGGCTTCATCAACTTGACGTCGATGGTTTCCATCAGCGGCAGGGCGAAGGCGGCGGTCTTGCCGGTGCCGGTCTGGGCCATGCCGATGAGGTCGTGACCTTCGAGCAGGGCGGGGATACATTGGGCCTGGATCGGCGACGGGGTTTCGTAGCCGATTTCGGTGAGGGTTTTGAGTAGCGTTTCGCTTAAGCCGAGATCGGCGAAGCTGTCGGGAGTAGACGACATAAGATGCTGTTTCCTTTCCTCGTCGCCCTTCACATTGTTTATAACCGGCGACGGATTGGCCCGATGGTCGGGCGACCTGAGTACCCCGATGCAGCCATACCGGGGGCGAATCAATGGGGTGAACCTGCAAATGAAACCTGACTGAACCGGGGGCTGCTCGGAACTACTGCGGGCGGTGCATCAACGCATTGATCTGATTATTCTACCTTTTTTTCGCGAGGGCCGCCAGTTCACCGGTGCTGAAACCGGCGGCGAGACGGGCCGCTTCGTTCATTTTTCCTTGCGGCCACGGCGCCTGGTAGCGGGTCAGCAGGTCGCGGTAGGTGCTTTCCGGCTCAAGTCCGCGTTCGGCGCACAGGTGGCGGTACCAGTGGTCGCCGAGGCCGACATGGCCGATTTCATCGCGCAAAATGATGTCGAGAACGCGGGCACTTTCGTGGTCGCCGACCTGCTCGAGTTTCATCTGGATGGGCGGTGTCGCGTCGAGGCCGCGCGCTTCGAGCAGACGCGGGACGAGCGCCATGCGGACGAGGGCGTCGTCAGTGGTTTTTTCGGCCATGTCCCACAGTCCGGCGTGGGCCGGGAAGTCGCCGTAGTCGTAGCCGAGGGATTGCAGGCGGGTGCGCAGCAGTTCGAAATGCTCGGCCTCTTCGGACGCCACGCCGATCCAGTCGGCGTAATAGGCTTGCGGCAGGCCGCGAAAGCGGGCGGCGTGGTCGAGGGCGAGATTGATGGCCGAAAACTCGATGTGCACGATGGCGTGGAGCAGTCGGGCGCGGCCGTCCGGTGTGCCCGGATTGCGGTTGGGAACATCTTTATGCGCCAATAGCTCGGGTTTTGCTGGCCGGCCGCAAACCAGATCGACCGGTGCCATATCACGCCAATCCAGCTTGCCGGCCTGCCAGTCGGCGGCGATTGCCACGGTCAACCGGATTTTTGGGCCAATTTCGCAAACGGCCAAGGCTTCGGCCAGGCGGGCGAAAAGCGACTCCATCAGGGCGCCGGGTTGGTGTAGCGCAGGTGAATGGCGTCGATTTCAGCCAGCAACTCGGGCGATAGTTCCGTCTGCATGGCCGGCAGGGTTTCCTTCAGCTGAGCCAGCGAGGAGGCGCCGATGATGGTGCTGGCGACAAACCAGCGCGAACGTGAGAAACCGAGGGCCAGTTGGGTCGGCGTCAGGCCGTGTTTGTGGGCGAGTTCAACGTAGGCCTGAACGGCGGGTGCGACGTTCGGCTTCGTGTAGCGCTGACCGAAAGTCGGCCACTGGGTGATGCGGCCGGGGGCGTTCGGGTTGGCCAGGTATTTGCCGGTCAGGTGGCCGAAGGCCAGGGCTGAATAGACCAGCAACCCGACTTGCTGGCGGTGGCAGACTTCGGCCAGGCCGGTTTCAAAGGTCCGGTTGAGCAGGCTGTAGGCGTTTTGCGTCGAAACAATGCGCGGCAAGCCGAGTTCGTCGGCCAGACGGGTGAATTCCATGATGCCCCACGGGTGCTCGTTGGAGACTCCGATCTGGCGGATCTTGCCTTCCTTGACCAGTTCGGCAAGCGCTTCAAGCTGTTCGCGGATTGGCGTACCTTCACGCTCGTTTTTCGGTTCGAACTGCCATTGGCCGAACATCGGCTGGTTGCGTTCCGGCCAGTGCAATTGATAGAGGTCGACGTAATCCGTCTGCAGGCGCTGAAGCGAACCTTCAAGGGCAGCGCGAATGTTGGTGCGGTCCAGCGCCGGCGGGCCGTTGCGGATCCAGCTCAGATTGCGGCTGGGGCCGGCAACCTTGGTGGCGATCTGGATCTGGTCGCGCTGCTGGCGTTTGAGCCAGCGGCCGACGATGCTTTCCGAAGCGCCGCAGGTTTCAGCGCGCGGCGGAACAGCGTACATCTCTGCGGTATCAATGAAGCCGATGCCGGCAGTCAGCGCAAAATCGAGCTGGGCGTGGGCGTCGGCCTCACTGGTCTGCTCGCCGAAAGTCATGGTGCCGAGGCAGACTTCTGGTACAACGAGGTTGCTGCGGCCAAGCTGGCGTGTTGGGAAGGGGGTCATTGGAGGCTCCGTATTGGGCAAAAATCAGGGTTGACCGCAGAGAACGCCATATATAAGAACGTGGCGCTTCAACAGGTGATCAAAACTGGCCGGTACGATGGCCAGTCGGTGGTCGTCGGGATTCGGGCAGTGGCTTTCGACCCAGATCCGGGCCGCGGCATACGCGGCGTCGAAGCTGTCGAACAGCCCGTTGAGTTGTTCGGAACGAACAGGCAGGAAAGCGCCGCTGAGCCGATCGAGCAGCTTGTCGGTGTCGAGCATCTGGACAGCGTAGCCGGCAGGCGCCCGCGCCAAAGGCAACTCGTCAAGGGTGAAGCGGTCGCCGAATGCGTCGACAGGAAGAGGTGGAATGTCCATGCCGTATTTTAGCGGCAAGAGGATCTTTCATATCTAACTGGGCATTTGGTGGCGGGGGCCGGAGTGGTAGAATCTTATAGTTGTAATAAAAACTTAACAGGACTGCCATGTTCGCTCGTCTGATGCCCAGGGAGGGCAAGTATTTCGATCTTTTCAATGCGCATGCGGAGTTGATTGCGCAGGGCGGGAAGGCCTTGTCCAACATGATCGCGGCGCTGGTCGATAGTCCCGAGCAGGCAACACTCTTCGCCGAGGAAATAGACGCCCTCGAGCGCAAGGCCGATGCCATTACCCACGATACGCTAGCTCAACTGCACACAGCCTTCATCACGCCTTTCGACCGCGATGAAATCCACCAGCTGATCAATGGCATGGACGATATTCTCGATGTCATGCAGGACGTCGCCGAGTCGATCTCACTTTACGACATCACCCGTGTTCCGCCGGATGCGAAGGCGATGGCAATCGTCACCGAAAACTGCTGCGTCTCCGTGCAGTCGGTGATCAAGTTGCTGCACAGCATGGACAACGCACCGGCCATCCTCAAGTTTTGTCATGAGATTGACGAACTGGAGTCTGAAGCCGATCGCTCCTTGCGTAGCGCCATGTCCAAAATCTTCCGCGAAGAACCGGATGTGCGCGAAGTCGTCAAACTCAAGGAAATCTACGAGTTGCTCGAATCGGTTACCGATCGCTGCAAGGACGTCGCGGGTACGGTAGAAGCCATCGTTCTCGAAAATTCCTGAGCAGATAGCTCGGTATGGATACCCTCAATATCAGCCTCGGGGTCGTTGTCACCCTGGTGATTGTCGCTTTGCTGTTCGACTTCATGAACGGTTTTCACGATGCGGCCAACTCGATTGCCACCATCGTTTCCACCCGCGTTCTGAAACCGCATCAGGCTGTCATCTGGGCGGCCAGCTTCAACTTTATTGCCTACTTCCTGTTTCAGCTCAAGGTCGCCTCGACCATTGGCAAGGGCACCATCGACCCGTCGATTGTTGATCACTACGTGGTCTTCGGTGCGCTGGTCGGAGCCATCATCTGGAATATCATTACGTGGTATTACGGTATTCCGTCGTCGTCATCACACGCGCTGGTCGGGGGGCTGGTCGGCGCGGCGATTGCCAAGGCCGGCGTTGGTAGCCTGATTTCGTCCGGCGTCCTGAAAATTGTGGCCTTCATTTTCGTCGCGCCATTCCTCGGCTTCATGATCGGTGGCGCCTTGATGGTGGTCGTTTCATGGATCTGTCGAAACATGGCGCCACGCAAGGTTGATAAACATTTTCGCCGCTTCCAGCTGATTTCGGCGGCTGCCTACAGTTTGGGCCACGGCGGCAACGATGCGCAAAAAACGGTCGGCATCATCTGGATGCTGCTCATCGCTGCTGGTATATCGTCTACTAGTGATCCGATTCCCGGCTGGGTCGTTCTCTGTTGCTATTCTGCAATGGGGCTAGGGACAATGTTCGGGGGCTGGCGCATCGTCAAAACGATGGGTAATCGAATCACCAAACTCAATCAGGCCCGCGGCTTTTGCGCAAATACTGGCGGTGCCATCACGCTGTTCCTGGCGACCGCTTTCGGAATTCCGGTCTCCACTACCCATACCATTACGGGTGCCATCGCCGGCGTTGGTTCAACGCGTGGTGCGCGCGCCGTACGCTGGGGAGTGGCTGGTGGGATTGTCTGGGCATGGATCCTGACCATCCCCTGTAGTGCGGCTATGGCAGCACTAGCCTGGTATATCGGCTCGCTGATTCTTTGATCGCAAAAGCAGCAATCTTTGCACTCCTGCTGGCTGTACTGGCAGGAGTCGTCTGGATGGTTCCTGTATTGTGGGAACTGGCTGTCGCCAGGATTATTGGCGCTGTTTACTGGATATTCTTTCGCGTGCCGCAGAATAACGACTAAGCGGGAATGTCGGGCACCAGCATTTCTTCCAGCTGGATGATTCGATCTTTCAACAACAGCTTTCGTTTTTTGAGTCTGCGAATCAGCAAGTCTTCCGGCGGCGGATTCTCGATCAGGTGAATGATGACCAGATCCAGGTCGCGGTGCTCTACTTGCAGTTCATGCAACTGGGCATGTATATCGCTGATCTCGGCTTCGGTCAGCGGATGAATGGACATTTTCGGCTCCTGATTGCTTCGGTTGTTTTGCTAGAATACCTTGAACCGATTCGTGGAGGAGAGAGAAATGCAACATCACGTTATTGTCTCGTTCGGCAAAGAAAAAGAATTCGAATTCAAATTCCCGGGTGGGGCACCATCAGACGTGGCGCGCCAGTGGTTTGATCACGAGTTCACCGTTCTGGAGTGCGATGTCGCGACTCCAACCGGCAAGATTCTCGCCGTCGACCGCATTTTGAGTGTCGCCAAATATGCCGGCGAAGCGCGTTTTCATGACCAGCGTACCTGGGCTGATCAGTTTGCCAAGAACACCGCAGCCCTGCTCGGGCGCGAACTGATCCGCGTCGACGTCGAGCACTACAGCATCGGCTATTGATGAACATGGCGTTTGTGCGAGAGAGTGACAGTGACGATGAAGAAGATCTTTCGCCCTCACTGAAACTTCCTCCCGGGACGCGTAATTACATTACCCCGGCGGGTCATGCTCGATTGAAAGACGAGCTCGAGCATCTGGTCAAACGTGAGCGTCCTCATGTTGTCGAAGTGGTCGCCTGGGCAGCCTCGAATGGTGACCGTTCCGAAAATGGTGACTATATATATGGCAAGCGGCGCTTACGTGAAATTGATCGCCGCATCCGCTTCCTGACCAAGCGAATCGAAAATGCAGAAGTTGTCGATCCGTTGCGCCAGGGTGACAACGATCAGATCTTCTTTGGTGCTCGGGTAACAATCGCCGAGGCAGATGGTGTCGAAAATAGTTACACCATAGTTGGTGTTGACGAAACCGATGTGGCACAAGGGCGCATCAGCTGGATTTCTCCGCTGGCGCGAGCTCTGATCAAGTCGAGGGAGGGGGATGTGATTCGATTTCAGAGTCCGTTGGGGGTTCGGGAGATAGAGGTGCTTGAGGTTCGGTACGAAGTAATAGGCTGATTTGAGGGGTTTCGTTG
>JAAXVL010000007.1 GCA_013335535.1 Azonexaceae bacterium | reverse complement strand
AGACTCCCCATAAAAAGCCCCGTTAGCACAGCTAACGGGGCTTTTCTACGTGCAGAAAAAATAGAAAGTCACGGTCTTTCTGCCTCTTGAATTTGATTTTTGAACTTAAAAAACGAACTCAGTAAGAAAAGAAGTTAATCTATCGCCATCGCTTGAGATGCCTTGTTTTGTCCTGTGTTAGAATCCTGACTGGCGGGTCTCCCCGCATTGCAGGGTGGTGAATCTGGTCAGGTCCGGAAGGAAGCAGCCACAGCCACTTACTGCAAGTGCCGGGGGTTAGGCTCGCCACTTTCATTTTCTGCAATGGTGTGGAGCGCATGAGTTATCAGGTTCTTGCGCGCAAGTGGCGGCCGCGCAATTTTTCTACGCTAGTCGGGCAGGAACATGTTGTTCGTGCTCTGACACACGCGCTTTCTGAGCGGCGCCTACACCATGCCTATCTTTTTACGGGCACCAGGGGGGTTGGCAAGACGACCATCGCGCGGATTCTGGCGAAGTCGTTAAATTGCGAAACCGGGATTACAGCTACGCCCTGTGGTACCTGTTCGGCTTGCCAGGAGATCGATGCCGGTCGATTTGTCGATTTACTAGAAGTCGATGCGGCCACCAACACCCGTGTTGACGAGATGCGTCAACTGCTCGAAAACGCGGTCTATGCACCCACCCGGGGCCGCTTCAAGGTGTATGTGATCGACGAAGTTCACATGCTTTCCAATTCGGCGTTCAATGCGATGCTGAAGACCCTTGAGGAGCCTCCTGAGCACGTCAAATTTATTTTAGCGACAACCGATCCGCAGAAAATTCCGGTAACGGTGCTTTCACGTTGTCTGCAATTTAATTTGAAACAGATGCCTGCATCGGCCATTACCAAGCATCTCGGTCAAATATTGCAAGCAGAAGGGGTCCCGTTCGAGGCTCCAGCACTGACGTTGGTTGCGCGTTCGGCGTCGGGGAGCATGCGCGATGCCCTTTCCCTATTGGATCAGGCAATTGCTCATGGTGCGGGGAGGGTCGAGGAAACTCAAGTTAGGAGCATGCTTGGTTCTGTTGATCAGGATTATCTGTTCGGCATTCTTGAGGCGCTACAGGCCGGCGACGTATCCGCTTTGCTGCAGGTGGCGAACGATCTTAGCGTTCGCAGTCTTTCGTTTGGTTCTGCTTTGCAGGAACTGGGGGGGCTACTAACGCGTTTGCAGGTAGCTCAATTTGTTCCGGCTGCAATAGATGAAGATGATCCCGACAAGGGAAGACTGCTTTCGTTGGCGACAGCGTTTTCATCCGAATTTATACAGCTTGCCTATCAAATCGTGAATCTTGGCCGAAATGAGTTGGCGAACGCACCGGATGAGCATGCAGGTTTTGTAATGACATTGCTCAGGTTGCATGCGTTTCGTCCAAGTAGCGTTGCTGACGTACTAGTTGCCGTGGGGTCTAAGGTCCGGCAGGTGGTGAACGCTCGCCCTTTGCCTGTTGTTGCTTCGTCAAGTCCGGCTTTGGCAGAGGCTGTGCTGCCGGTGCGCTCCGCTACTAGGCACTTGCCATCCGGAGAGCAAGATTGGCATCAGATTGTTGCATCGCTTTCGTTGTCAGGATTGGCTCGGGAGTTGGCACAGAATTGTGAACTGAGGCAGCTTGGTGAAGCGGAATGCTTGTTGAGACTCTCGCCATCGCAGGCGCACCTGCAGATGAAACCGGGACCCGACAAGCTGCAACAGGCCTTGAGTGAGTATTTTGGCCGCGCATTGAAAGTGCGATTTGAGTTAGCTCAAAACGAATTGGATACGCCGGCGGAGACAGTGGGCCGTCAGCGCCAGGAGCGACAGGATCATGCGGTTGCTTCAATTACTCGAGATACTTTTATACGTGATGCGATCGAATCTCTCGATGCATCGGTTGTTGAATCATCCATTAAACCTATTGCGTAACGGAGAGCGACGATGATGAAAGGCGGCTTGGCTGGCCTGATGAAACAGGCGCAGGCGATGCAGGAAAACATGAAAAAGGCTCAGGAACAACTGGCCCAGACCGAGATTGAAGGAGTCGCCGGGGCCGGCATGGTCAAGGTCGTGATGACAGGTGCGCATGAAGTGCGGAGAGTGAGCATTGATCCGTCGGTGATGGATGATCGGGAAATGCTTGAGGATCTGATTGCTGCGGCTATGAACGATGCTGTTCGTCGGGGAGAAGCCTTGAGTCAGGACAAGATGTCAGGATTTACTTCGGGCCTAAACCTGCCGCCTGGCTTCAAGCTTCCTTTTTGATTAGTGAATCCGTCTGGACTCGATTCTCTGATCGAAGCGTTGCGCTGCCTGCCCGGTGTGGGGCCGAAGTCAGCGCAACGAATGGCATATCATCTCTTGCAGCATGACAGAAAGGGGGCTCTGCATCTCGGAGATGCCCTGCAACATGCTTTGCAGTCAATACGACATTGCCAACGCTGCAATACATTTACCGAGGCAGAAATATGCGAGCGTTGCGCATCGCCACGGCGCGATGCTAGCTTGCTGTGCGTTGTCGAAACCCCTGTCGACATGAACATGATGGAGCAGACCCAGAGTTATCAGGGGCTCTACTACGTCCTTATGGGCAAAATATCGCCTCTTGACGGGGTGGGGCCAAAAGATATCGGCCTTGATCGTCTCGTGACAAGGGCATTGGATGGGGGGGTGCGCGAGGTGATTTTGGCGACGAACTATACCAATGAGGGAGAGGCGACGGCACATTACATCACTGCCATGCTTGCTACCAAAGGGATTCGCGTGACCAGAATTGCTCGTGGTGTACCGGTAGGTGGCGAACTCGAATATGTTGATAGTGGCACCTTGGCGCAGGCATTTCGAGAGCGGAAGGCTTGTGCCGGGTGATATCCGGCTTTTATCGCGCCGTTCGATATCGTATAATCTAGCGTTTAATTTTTATCCCATCTAATTCTGTTAGGGGTCAGCGTAATGAGCAATCAAGGAAAAATGGACTGCGGGCGGCGGCGTCTGGTCGTTGCGACCGCAGCCGTGGGCGGGGCGGGCGCGGTTGCCGCACTCGTACCGTTCGTGTCCAGCTTGCTTCCGTCCGAACGTGCCAAGGCTGCAGGTGCGCCGGTCGAAGTAGATATCAGCAAGCTCGAACCGGGTCAGATGATGACCGTCGAGTGGCGTGGCAAGCCGGTGTGGATCATCAATCGCACCAAGGAAATGATGGATACGCTGCCCAAGCTGGCTGATGCGGTTGCCGATCCGAAATCCGAGAAAAATCAGCAACCGGCTTATGCCCAGAACGATACACGTTCGATCAAGCCAGAAATCATGGTTGTCGTTGGTATCTGTACGCACCTTGGCTGTTCGCCCTCCCAGAAATTTAAGGCCGGCACCGAAGAAGGAATGCCTGGTGGTTGGCTTGGTGGCTTCCTGTGCCCCTGTCATGGTTCGACTTTCGACTTCGCCGGTCGTGTGTACAAATCGAAGCCCGCCCCGACCAACCTCGAAGTGCCGCCGCATGTGTATCTCGCAGATACCCGTATCCTGATCGGCGAAGACAAGAAGGGAGCATAAGAAATGGCTGCTGGCAATTTCGAAAAATACAAATCAGACGGCTCACTGGCTGGCAACGCTCTGGAATGGCTTGATGCCCGTTTTCCGGCGACCTCCATGTGGAAAGGCCATCTGTCCGAGTACTACGCCCCGAAGAATTTCAACTTCTGGTATTTCTTCGGCTCTCTGGCCCTGCTGGTTCTGGTTATCCAGATCGTTACCGGCATCTTCCTGGTCATGCACTACAAGCCGGATGCAGCGCTGAACGCCAATGGCGTGCCAATTGCGTTTGCCTCGGTCGAATACATCATGCGAGATGTGTCGGGGGGATGGCTGATCCGCTACATGCACTCCACCGGTGCTTCAGCCTTCTTCATCGTGGTCTACATGCACATGTTCCGTGGTCTTCTCTACGGGTCATATCGCAAACCACGTGAATTGACCTGGCTGTTTGGCGTGGGCATTTTCCTGTGCCTGATGGGCGAAGCCTTCTTCGGCTACCTTCTGCCGTGGGGCCAGATGTCCTATTGGGGCGCTCAGGTTATCGTCAATCTGTTCTCGGCGATTCCCGTTATCGGCGGTGACCTGTCGTTGATTATTCGCGGCGACTTCGTCGTTGGTGATGCCACGCTCAATCGCTTTTTCTCCTTCCACGTGATTGCTTTCCCGCTCGTCCTGATCGGTCTGGTTGCAGCTCACGTTCTGGCCCTGCACGAAACCGGTTCGAACAACCCGGACGGTGTCGAAATCAAGGCCAACAAGGACGAACACGGTATTCCGCGCGACGGCATCCCGTTCCATCCGTACTACACGGTCAAAGACATCGTTGGCGTCGTCGTCTTCCTGATGGTCTTTTCGGCCGTGATGTTCTGGGCACCGGAAGGTGGTGGTTACTTCCTGGAAACTCCGAACTTTTACCCGGCTGATCCGCTGAAGACGCCTCCGCATATCGCGCCGGTCTGGTACTTCACGCCGTTCTATTCGATTCTGCGTGCGGTTACCTATCCGCTCTTCGGTCTCGATGCCAAGTTCTGGGGCGTGGTTGCCATGGGGGCTTCGGTTGTCATCTTCGCCTTCCTGCCCTGGCTGGACCGCAGCCCGGTCAAGTCGATTCGCTATCGTGGCCCGATCTACAAGACGCTGCTGACCATCTTCGTCATCTGCTTCTTTGTTCTTGGCTATCTGGGCACGCTGTCCCCGTCGCCGATGGGTGAGTTGGTGTCGCAGGTTTGTTCGGTGTTCTACTTCGGTTTCTTCCTCGCTATGCCGTGGTGGTCGCGGATGGACAAGTTTAAACAGGTCCCCGACCGTGTGACGTTCAAGTGAGAGGATGACTAAAATGACAAAATTCCTTATCGCCTTGCTCTTCGCGCCGATCATGGCATTTGCCAGCGGCAGTACCGCGCATATCGACAAGTGGCCCGGTTCGGTCAGCGACAAAGCAGCGTTGCAGAATGGCGCCAAGCTGTTCGTCAATTACTGCATGAACTGTCACGGTGCTTCCTACATGCGCTACAAGAACCTGCTCGACCTCGGTCTGACCGAGCAGCAGGTCAAGGAAAACCTGATGTTCACGTCTGACAAAATCGGTGAACTGATGCGGGTTGCCGCGCGTTCTGACGAGCAAAAGCTGTGGTTTGGCGCTACCCCGCCGGACCTCACCATCATTGCCCGAGCCCGTGGCGAAGCTGGCAATGCCGGCGCAGGTGCGGACTGGCTCTACACCTACCTGCGTTCCTTCTATCGTGACGCGAACCGTCCGACCGGTTGGAACAACACGGTGTTCGAGAACGTCGGCATGCCGCATATCCTGTACGGTCTGCAAGGCCAGCAAGTGATGAATCACGAAACGCACAAGCTGGAATTGGCTGTTCCTGGCTCGATGGCGCCGGCTGAATTCGACAAGTCAGTTTCCGATCTGGTCGGCTTCATGGTCTGGATGGGCGAACCGCAGCAGGAATATCGCCGCACTCTGGGCTGGTTCGTTCTGGCCTTCCTGGCAGTTCTCTTTGTTGTCGCCTACGCGCTCAAGAAGGAATACTGGAAAGACATTCACTGATCCTTCCTGGATCAGCTAACGGCATCGCGGGTTTGGCTCTGGCCGGCCCCCGATGCCGAATCTCATTTTGAGGGTTACCACAAATGATGAACCTCTACTCGGGCACTACCTGCCCCTTTAGTCACCGTTGCCGCATTGTCCTGTTTGAAAAGGGCATGGATTTTCAGGTCATCGATGTCGACATGTTCAACAAGCCGGAAGAAATGGCCGCGATCAACCCGCACAATCGCGTGCCGGTTCTGGTTGAGCGCGATCTGGTCCTGTTTGAGCCGAACATCATCAACGAATATATCGACGAGCGTTTCCCGCATCCGCAACTGATGCCGGCTGACCCGATCATGCGTGCCCGCGCCCGCCAGCTGCTGGTCGGCATGGAGCGCGAAATCTTTTCGTTCATGGAAGTGATCGAGAAGAATGGAAAGACGGCTGACAAGGCACGCCAGGAAATCAAGGCTCGCCTGACCGAGATCGTGCCGATTTTCAATAAGCAAAAGTTCATGCTGGGCGACGAGTTCTCCATGCTTGACGTTGCTATTGCGCCGCTGCTCTGGCGCCTGGACCACTACGGCATCGACCTTGGCAAGGCAGCAGCACCGCTCATGAAGTACGCCGAACGCATTTTCAGCCGTCAGGGTTTCATTGACGCATTGACGCCGTCTGAAAAGGCGATGCGCAAGTAAGGCATGGAACTTCCGTCTACCAAGCCCTACCTGCTCCGCGCCATCTGGGAGTGGTGCTGTGACAACGGCTTTACCCCGCACATTGCGGTCGAGGTCGATGAGCGCACCCGCGTGCCTCGCGAGTTCGTGCGTGACGGCCAGATCGTGCTCAATCTGGGCCCGGATGCGACGAAGAAATTGCTGATCGGAAACGACTTCATCGATTTCCAGGCACGTTTTGGCGGTGTCGCTCGCGATTTGTCGGTACCGGTTGACCGTGTTTCGGCGATCTACGCGCGCGAAAATGGCGCCGGAATGGCCTTTGAGGTCGACGGCGCGGAAGACCCGGTCGAAGCTGAATTCATCGATGCCGGCGAAGCCGTGGTGGAGCCCGAGGAGCCGCCACCGGAGCCACCGCGCCCAGAAGCAGGGCGCCCTTGGTTGCAACGCATCAAATAGGGACGCAGGCAGTACTCGATGCACTAAAAAGGGGAAATTCCACGACGGGATTTCCCCTTTTGTCATCCAAGTCCATGATTTTTCAAGTTGGCATAGCTGTTGCTCAAGCCAAGCCGGAAGGAAAATCATGCGAACAGAAGTTAAATCCACCTGTTGTTACTGCGGCGTTGGCTGTGGTGTTCTCATCGAAACCGAGGCTGGAAACATCACCGGTCTGCGCGGCGACCCTGATCACCCCGCCAATCGCGGCCGCTTGTGCACCAAGGGGGCAACGCTGAATCAGACGGTTAATCCAGCCTATCGCCTGCAGTTTCCCGAAAAGCGCGTCAGCCGTGGCGGGGCTGGTCAACGTCTGGGCTGGGATCAGGCACTTGACGAAGCTGCCGAACGTTTTGCCGCCACCATCAAGCAACATGGTCCTGATTCGGTGGCTTTCTACATATCCGGGCAGTTGATGACTGAAGACTATTACGTCTTCAACAAGCTGGCCAAAGGTCTGATCGGAACCAACAACGTCGATACCAACTCGCGTCTTTGCATGTCCTCGGCCGTCGCCGGCTACAAGCAGACGCTGGGGGCCGATGCGCCGCCGTGCAGCTACGCCGACATCCTTCAGGCCAAGGTGATTTTCATCACCGGCGCCAATCCGGCTATCGCCCACCCCATCGTTTTCCGTTATATCGAGGATGCCAGAGCGGCCAATCCGGATCTCAAGATCATCGTTGCCGACCCGCGCCGGACCGAGAGTGCCGAGATTGCCGACCTTCATTTGCCGATCAAGCCGGGCAGCGACATTGCGTTGTTCAACGGCATGCTGCATGTGTTGATCGCGGAGGGCCTGGTCGATCAGGCTTATGTCGAGGCGCATACCAGTGGTTTTGAGGCGCTGGCCGATATCGTCAAAAAATACACACCGGACCAGGTTGCCGCCGCTTGCGGCGTTCCGGTCGAGTCCATCGTCCAGGCCGCACGCTGGTTCGGGCGTAGCGACGCCTCGCTGTCGCTCTACTGCCAAGGCCTCAATCAGTCGGCTCACGGCACGCACAACAACGCTGGCATCATCCACCTGCACCTTGCCACCGGGCAGATTGGCAAGCCGGGGGCCGGGCCGTTCTCGCTGACCGGGCAGCCGAATGCCATGGGTGGGCGCGAGGTCGGCGGCTTGGCCAACCTGCTGTCGGCTCATCGCGACATGGCCAATCCGGAGCATCGCGCCGAGGTGGCGCGCTTGTAGGGCATTCCCGATGTGCCGGCGAAGCCGGGCAAGTCGGCGGTCGATCTGTTCAAGGCGCTCAAAACCGGCGAAATCAAGGCTGTGTGGATCGCCTGTACCAATCCGGCCCAATCGCTGCCCAATCAGGCGGCGGTGCGCGAGGCGCTACTCGCGGCCGAATACGTTGTGTTGCAGGAAGCCTATGGCAATACGGATACCGCCGATTTTGCTGACCTGCTGCTGCCAGCCAGCGGCTGGGGCGAGAAGCACGGTACCGTGACCAATTCCGAGCGTTGTATCACACGCGTCCAGTCAGCGCTCCAGGCACCTGGTGAGGCCCGCCACGACTGGGAAATCGTCGTCGACTTCGCGCGTCGTCTGGGCGCCAAGCTGGGCCGTGCCGATGCCGGGCGACTGTTCCCGTACGCCGATGCCGAGTCCATCTTCAACGAACACCGCGAGAGTACGCGTGGGCGCGATCTTGACATTACCGGCCTGTCCTACGCCTTGCTCGAAGCCAGAGGGCCGCAGCAGTGGCCGTATCCGGAAGGGGCCAGCGCCGGCAAGGTCCGTCTTTACGAAGACGGGCGTTTCCCGACGGCCGATGGCAAGGCGCGCTTTGTCCCTATAGAACACAAGCCAACCGCCGAAGTCACGACGCCCGAATTGCCGATCAGCCTGCTCTCCGGGCGCATGCGCGACCATTGGCACGGCATGAGCCGGACTGGCACCGTACCGCGCCTGTTCAATCTCGAAGACGAACCGCTGCTCGCCATGCATCCGTGCGACATGCGCCATCGTGGGCTGGAGTCGGGCGACCTGGCCAAGGTCAGCAACGGTCGCGGCGAGATGATCGTCCGCGTCGGCGAGCGTCCCGGTCTGGTCAAGGGCAGGGCCTGGATGCCGATGCACTGGGGCAAGCAGTTCATGAATACGGCTGGCGCCAACGCGCTGGCCTGCGATGCCATCGACCCCTATTCGCAGCAGCCGGAACTCAAGCATGCGGCTGTCCAGATCACCAAGGCCGAGCTGTCCTATCCGCTTGCCATCGTTCGCCGCTGCGCCAGCCAGTCCGAGGCGCTGGAACTACTGCAGCGCGCCCGTGCCGCGCTGACCAGCTTTCCGTATGCCAATGTCGGGCTTTATGGCCGGACGAGTCCGCTCGTCGTTTTCCGCGGGGCCTGCGCCGGGCCGGTGGCCGAGGCCGATATCATGACGCTCGATCGCCTGTTTGGGCTGGATGGTGAGGACGGGGCGATTGTCTATGTTGATGCCATGCGGAGTGTGACCAAGAAGGCGATTGCCCAGGAAGGCCGTCTGCTTGGCGTGCGTCTGGCCGGCGAAGCACTGGCCCAGACCTGGCTCAAGCAGGCCATGGCTGAGGATGAGCTCGATGCCAGCCTGATCCGCTTTGCCCTGGCGCCGTCGGCCAAGCCGCCGATGACCATGGTGGCGCGCAATATCGTCTGCAAGTGCGCCGATGTCAGCGATGTGCAGATTCGCAAGGAGCTGGAGAGCGGTGCTGATTTGCCACAACTCCAGAAGAACCTGAAATGTGGAACGTTCTGCGGTTCCTGTGTGCCCGACATCAAGCGCATGGTGGCCGCGCATCCCCCAAAAATAGCAGCTGCGGCCTGACCGCAACCGGAGGCGACATTGAGTTACGCACAATTCATCAAGGAGATCGGACGCGGCGCCCAGGGCGCGCGTGACCTGCCGCGCGACGATGCGCAGCAGATCTATGCGGCGATGCTCGACGGCGGCGTGCCGGATCTCGAAATGGGCGCGATCATCCTTGGCCTGCGCGTCAAGGGCGAATCGCTCGACGAAATGCTGGGCTTCATGGATGCCACGGACGAGCGCACGCACCGTCTCGACATGCCGCATGGCCGCGTGCGGCCGGTGGCCTTGCCGACTTACAACGGGGCACGTAAGGAAGCCAACCTGACGCCACTGCTCGCCTTGCTGCTCCAGCGTTTCGGCGTTCCGGTCGTGGTGCATGGCCTGCTCGAAGGTTTTGGCCGCGTAACGACGGCGCATATCTTCCGTGAGCTCGGCGTCATGCCCGTCGCGTCGACGACGCAGGCCCAGATTACGCTCGAAGAAAAAGGCCTGGCCTTCCTCCCGCTCAATGCCCTCTGTCCGGGCATCCACAACCTGCTTGGCTTGCGTAGCCGGATGGGCGTGCGCAACAGCGCGCACAGCCTGGTCAAGCTGATCAATCCGTTTCATGGCGAGGCTGTTCTCGTCGCGCCGGCGACACACCCCGAGTTTGTCGATTTGATGCGCGACATCCTGATGGCGCGCGGTGATCGCGGCCTGCTCCTGCGCGCCACCGAAGGCGAGCCCTTTGCCAATCCGAAGCGCCGGCCGCGTCTTGAGTTCATCCACGATGGCGCTGTCGATATCCTGTTCGAGGCCGAGCACGAGAGCCTCCGTGCCCTGCCCAACCTGCCGGAAGCCAACGACGCGGTGAGCACTGCCAAATGGATCCGGCGCATTCTCGACAAGCAGGTGCCGCTGCCCAAGCCGATTGCCAACCAGCTCGCCTGCCTGCTCTACGCCAGTGGTTATGCCGAGGATTTCAACCAGGCCAAGGCCATCGTCGCGGTTGAAGCAACCGGCCTGATCATCGGTGGCAACTGATCTGAATCTGCACCGCACTGGAACCGTTCGCCCCGCCGTGGTGCGCCCATGATGGTGCCGGTTCCACGGTCAACCGGAAAAAACGCCTAAAAATCAAATGTCTGATCAACTGGCACGCTGATTGCAAGAAGTCCACAGGTACAGCGAATCAACCGCCAACGGAGGCGGTTCGATGGCAACGACGTCATGCGCTGAAATAAATTTTGCACCTTTGGGTGCGCGCAACGTTGGAGTCCACCATGAGCAACCCCGCTGTCAAACCCCGTCTCGTCCTGATCGGCAACGGCATGGCCGGTGTCCGCACCGTCGAAGAACTGCTGAAGATCAAGCCTGATCACTACGACATCACGATCTTCGGCGCCGAGCCGCACCCGAACTACAACCGCATACTGCTCTCCCCGGTGCTGGCCGGTGAAATGACCATCTCGGAAATCGTCCTCAACGAACTCGAGTGGTACAAGGAAAACGGCATCAAGCTGCACACTGGCAAGCAGATCAAGTTCATCGACCGCGTCAAGCGCAAGGTCATCGCCGATGACGGCACCGAGGAAGCCTACGACCGCCTGCTCATCGCCACCGGCTCGACGCCCTTCATGCTGCCCATCCCCGGCAACGACCTGCCCGGCGTCATCGGTTACCGCGACATCAAGGATACCGACGAGATGATCGAGGCCGCCAAGCAGCATCAGCACGCGGTCATCATCGGCGGCGGCCTGCTTGGCCTGGAAGCCGCCAACGGCCTCAAGCTGCGCGGCATGGACGTCACCGTCGTGCACCTCGGCCCGTGGCTGCTTGAGCGCCAGCTCGACGAAGTGGCCGGCAAGATGCTGCAGAAATCGCTCGAGGACAAGGGCCTCAAGTTCCTGCTACAAACCCAGACCGAAGCGCTGATCCGCGGCGAATCGGGCCGTGTTGCCGCCATCCGTTTCAAGGATGGCCTGCAGATTCCGGCCGACCTCGTCGTCATGGCCGCCGGCATTCGCCCCAACTATTCGCTGGCCGAATCTTCCGGCATCTACTGCAACCGCGGCATCGTGGTGAACGACACCATGCAGACCTATGACCCGAAGGTGTACGCCGTCGGCGAGTGCGTCAGCCACCGCGGCATCGCCTACGGCCTCGTCGCCCCGCTCTTCGAGCAGGCCAAGGTCGCCGCCAACCATCTGGCCGGCTACGGCATCGGCCGCTACACCGGCTCGGTGACCTCGACCAAGCTCAAGGTCACCGGCATCGACCTGTTCTCGGCCGGCAATTACATGGGTGGTGAAGACACCGAGGAAATCCTGCTCAACGACCCGCACGGCGGCGTGTACAAGAAGCTGGTCATCAAGGACAACAAGCTGGTCGGCGGCGTGATGTACGGCGACACGGCTGACGGCCCGTGGTACTTCCAGCTGCTCAAGGACGGCCGCGACATTCACGACATCCGCGACTCGCTGATCTTCGGCCAGTCGCTGGTCGGTGACGTCGGTCATGCCGGTAAGAGCAAGGCGGCCGAAATGGCTGACAGCGCGGAGGTTTGCGGCTGTAATGGCATCACCAAGGGCGTCATCGTCCAGGCCATCAAGGCAAAGGGCTTGTTCACGCTCGACGAGGTCAAGAAGCACACCAAGGCGGCGTCTTCCTGCGGTTCCTGCGCCGGCCTCGTCGAACAGATCCTTGCCTCGACCATCGGCGGTGCCTACACGCCGGCTGCTTCCGACAAGAAGCCGATGTGCGGCTGTACAGAGCACTCGCACGACAAGGTCCGCAAGCTGATTCGCGACGAGCACCTGACCAAGAAGGAAACCGTTTTTGCCGAACTCGGCTGGACGACGCCGAACGGTTGCGACAAATGCCGCCCAGCCATCAACTACTACCTGATCTCGACCTGGCCGCACGAAGCCAAGGACGATCCGCAGTCGCGCTTCATCAACGAACGCGCCCACGCCAACATCCAGAAGGACGGCACCTACTCGGTCGTGCCGCGCATGTGGGGCGGCCTGACCAATCCGAAAGAACTGCGCGCCATCGCCGATGCCGCCGAGAAGTACAACGTGCCAACGGTAAAAGTGACTGGTGGCCAGCGTATCGACCTGCTCGGCATCAAGAAGGAAGACCTGCCGGGCATCTGGGCCGATCTCAACGCCGCCGGCATGGTTTCCGGCCACGCCTACGGCAAGTCGATCCGCACAGTCAAAACCTGCGTCGGCATGGAGCACTGCCGTTTCGGCACGCAGCTCGCCATGTCGATGGGCGTCAAGCTCGAGAAGATGCTGTTTGACATGTACGCGCCGCACAAGGTCAAGCTGGCCGTTTCCGGCTGCCCGCGCAACTGCGCCGAGGCCGGCATCAAGGATGTCGGCATCATCGGCGTCGATTCGGGCTACGAGATCTACATTGCCGGCAACGGCGGCATCAAGACCGAAGTCGCCCAGTTCCTGTGCAAGGTCACCTCGGACGAGGACGTCATGGAATATTCCGGCGCCTTCCTCCAGCTCTACCGCCTCGAAGGGCGCTACCTAGAGCGTACCTGCCACTACCTCGAGCGTGTCGGCATGGACTACGTTAAGGGCAGGATCGTAGAGGACGACGAGGGCCGCAAGGCGCTCTACGCCGATCTGCTCGATGCCCTCAAGGATGCCAAGGACCCGTGGGCAACGTCGCGTGAAGCCGGCCCCATCAAGCAATTCATCCCCATCACCGTCGAAGCCTGAGCATTCGGAAAAAGGATACAAAAATGAGCAACTGGAAACTGATCTGCCCGCTGGAAGACATCCCGCAACTTGGCTCGCGCATCGTCAAGCCAGCCACCGGCGGCGACATCGCCATCTTCCGCACCTCCGACGACGAGGTCTTCGCCCTTCACGACAAATGTCCGCACAAGGGCGGCCCGCTGTCGCAAGGCATCGTCCACGGCAAGCGCGTGACCTGCCCGCTGCACGGCTGGAACATCGGCCTCGAAGACGGCCAGGCCGTGGCGCCGGATATCGGCGGCTGCGGCAAGTTCGAGGTGAAGGTCGAGAACGGTCAGGTGCTGCTGGCCATCTGAGCCGGTGCCCGTGGGACTTGGTTGACCGTGGGGGCAGGCAGCCACGGTCAACCGGGAAAAAGCCCCAAAAATGAAATGTCGATGGCGGCCAGGAATAGCTCCGGCCGCCATTTTGTTTTGTTCCCGCTGATATTCGTTGACTGCCCTTGGATCGACAGATGCCTTGCACCGCAATGGCGTGGTACGCCTTGTTTTGGTGCGACCAAGTGTTTCGGTGTCTTGGTTAAGTTCAATAAATCAATAGCTTGTCTGTCTGGCACGCGGCTTGCAAAGTAAGCTCATCACAGCGATTTTCCGCCAACGAGGGTGGGCTGATGGCGACGACGCCATGCGCTGAAACAAGCAGTCTCCCTCAACGACCGTGTTGCCACGGTCAACCCGGAAAATGACCCAAAATGGACAAAAAATCCTTTCTGCAGGCTGGCCATACGCCGACGCTGCTCGCTGCCTTTCTCTACTTCGACCTCGCCTTCATGGTCTGGGTCATTCTCGGCCCGCTCGGCGTGGGCATCGCCAAGGACCTCGGCCTGAGCCATGCCGAAAAGGGCATGATGGTCGCCACGCCGGTGCTGGCCGGGGCGCTGCTGCGCATCGTCATGGGTATTCTGGTTGATCGCCTGTCGCCCAAGAAGGCGGCCATCATCGGCCAGGTCATCGTGATCGGTGCCCTGACTTACGCCTGGCAGGTCGGCGTGCATTCCTACGCCGAAGTGCTGATCCTCGGCCTCTTTCTCGGCGTTGCCGGCGCCTCGTTCGCCGCTGCCTTGCCGCTCGCCTCGCGCTGGTATCCGGCCGAACATCAGGGCACGGCGATGGGCATTGCCGGAGCCGGCAACTCGGGTACGGCGCTCGCCGCGCTGTTCGCGCCCGGCCTGGCCGCTGCCTTTGGCTGGACCAACGTCTTCGGCGTCGTGCTCATTCCGCTGGTGCTCGTGCTGATCGTCTTCATCTTCATGGCCAAGGACGCGCCGGATGCGCCGCCGCCCAAGACTTTCGCCGAATACCTCAAGGTCCTCAAGGACAAGGATGCCTGGTGGTTCATGTTCTTCTACTCGGTCACCTTCGGCGGCTTCGTCGGCCTGGCCTCGTCGCTGGTCATCTACTTCAACACGCAGTACGGGCTGGACCCGAAAATGGCCGGCTTCTTCACCGCCGGCTGCGTCTTCGCCGGTTCGCTGGTCCGCCCGATCGGTGGCAACGTGGCCGATCGCATCGGCGGTGTCAAATCGCTGACCGTGATGTACATCTTCGCCGCCATCTTCCTGGCCATCGTCAGCTTCGGCCTGCCCGAAGCCTGGATGGCGCTGGTCGCCTTCGTCGGCGCCATGCTCGCGCTCGGCATGGGTAACGGCGCGGTCTTCCAGCTCGTGCCGCAGCGCTTCCGCAAGGAAATCGGCGTGATGACCGGGCTGGTCGGCATGGCTGGCGGCGTCGGTGGTTTCTACCTGGCGTCCAGCCTCGGCTACTCCAGGCAGATGACCGGCACCTACCAGGCCGGCTTCTTGATTTTTGCCAGTCTGGCCATCTTCGCGCTGATCGGCCTGACCAGCGTCAAGACCCGCTGGCGCACGACCTGGGGCGCCAGCCACCTGACGGCTGCCAAGATCTGAAGTACATTCGATTCCAGCCACTCACGAGCGGGGCTGCTTGCAGGCAGTGCCGCTTTTTCGATGCCTGAAAGTTGTCATGCCCCTCAAAGTTGAAGTCGGCTACGCCTCTCTGACCGGGCCGCGCGAGCGGAACGAGGACTATTGCGGCATCGCCACGCCGGATGGTCTGGATCTCGAGAACAAGGGCGTCATCGCCGCCGTGGCCGATGGTATCGGCGGCCACAAGGGCGGCCGCGAGGCTTCCGAATACACGGTGCGCGGCCTGCTCTCCGATTACTTCGCGACGCCCGCCACCTGGGGGGTGCCTCGCGCCATCGAGACGGTGACGACGGCCCTCAACCGCTGGGTCATCGCCGAGGGAGATCGCAACGCCGAACTGGCCGGCATGGCGACGACGCTGTCGGTACTCGTCCTGCGCGGCCGGCGCTTCGTCACGGCGCACATCGGCGACAGCCGCATCTACCGGCTCAGCGAAGGCCGCCTGCAGCAATTGACGGTCGATCACACCTGGGAGCACCCCGAGCTCAACAACGTCCTGTCGCGCGCCATCGGCCTCGACCCGCGCGTGCTGCTCGATTTCGGCGATGGCGAGCTGGCCGTGGGCGACCGCTTCCTGCTCGTTTCCGACGGCGTCTGGGGCGTCCTGCCCGATGCCTTGATGGCCGAGGTGCTGCTCGACCACCCCGAGCCGCAGGGGGCTGCCGCGGCGCTGACGAGCCTGGCGCTGGCCCAGGGCGGTCACGACAACGCGACGGCGGTGGTTGTCGATGTCCTCGTCCTGCCGCCTGCCAACCTGCGCGACAGCCTGGAAAGCGCGGCCAGCCTGCCCTTGCCGCATCGCCTCAAAGTAGGGCATGAACTCGACGGCCTGATAGTCGAGGAGGTGCTGCACGATTCGCGCGAAACGCTGCTCTATCGCGTGCGCAACCCGCGCAATGGCCAGCAACTGGTTTTGAAAACCCTGCAACCGGCAATGGAGGGCGACCCGGGCGCCATCGCCGCGCTGCTCATGGAGGAATGGCGGGCCCGGCGCGTTGTTTCACCCTTCTTCCCGCAGGTCGTGCCGGCCGAGCAGCGCAGCTGCCTTTATTACCTCATGACCTGGCACGCCGGCGCGACGCTGCAGGCGCGGCTCGACGCCGGCCAGCATTTTCCGGCCGGCGAGGTCGTGCGCCTTGGTGTTGCCCTGCTCAAGGCCATTGGCGCGCTGCATCGGCTCGACATCGTGCATCGCGACATCAAGACCGACAACATCCACCTCGGGCAGGACGGCGTGCTGCGCGTCCTCGACCTCGGTGTCGCCGTCAGCCTCGGCGAACGTAAGGCCGACGACCCGATTGGCCAGGCCGGCACGCCGTCCTACATGGCGCCGGAACTGTTCGACAGCCCCGAACCGCAGCCCGCCTACGACCTCTATGCTGCGGGTGTGACGCTCTACCACCTGCTGACGCGCAAATACCCGTACGGCGAAATCGAACCCTTTCAGACACCCAAATTCGGCGAGCCGGCCCGGCCCACCCGCTGGCGCCCAGAAATCCCCGGCTGGCTGGAAAACATCCTGCTCAAGGCCGTGGCGCGCGACGCCAGGGACCGCTTCGAAACCGCCGAAGAATTCATCCTCGCCCTCGAGCGCGGCGCCAACCGGCCAATTGCCGCGCCCAGCCGGCAGCCGCTCATCGAACGCAATCCACTGCGTTTCTGGAAAGGCCTGGCGGCCTTGTCGCTGCTCATCAACCTGATTTTGTTGCTGACAATGCTGCGTTAGTTGCCGACCTGGCGATTGCCACGGTCAACCGGAAAAATTGCCCAAAATTGAAATATTGGCTGCTGTCCGGGGATGGCTTAATCTGGCGTACCCCGCTTTCGGCCCCGATCGCATGACCCCAGCCCAGAACAGCACGCCCAGCCAGACCCCGATGCCGCGCGGCATCTGGATGCTGGGCTTCGTCAGCCTGCTCATGGATGTTTCGTCCGAGATGATCCACAGCCTGTTGCCGCTGTTCATGGTCGGCACGCTGGGGGCGAGCGCGCTGCTGGTTGGCTTCATCGAAGGGCTGGCCGAGGCGACGGCCTTGATCGTCAAAGTGTTTTCCGGGGCGTTCAGCGATTACCTCGGCAAGCGCAAGGGGCTGGCGGTTTTCGGCTACGCGCTCGGGGCGCTGAGCAAGCCGGTGTTCGCGCTGGCATCGAGTATCGGTCTCGTCTTCGCCGCCCGGCTGGGCGACCGCATCGGCAAGGGCATCCGCGGAGCGCCGCGTGATGCGCTGGTCGCCGATATTGCCCCGCCCGAATTACGCGGGGCAGCCTTCGGCCTACGCCAGTCGCTCGATACCGTTGGCGCCTTTGTCGGGCCGTTGCTCGCGGTCGGGCTCATGTTGCTGTGGAACAACGATTTTCGCGCCGTGTTCTGGGTCGCCGTCATACCCGGCCTGCTCGCCGTGGCCGTGCTGGTGTTCGGTGTGCACGAGCCGGATCGCCCGACACACGTGGCGCGGCGCAATCCGATCACTTGGGCCAATCTGCAGCGCATGGGCGTGCCGTACTGGTGGGTGGTGGCGCTCGGCGGGCTATTTACGCTGGCCCGTTTCAGCGAGGCATTTCTCGTGCTGCGGGCGGAGCAGGGGGGGGTGGTGCTGGGACTCATTCCGCTCGTCATGGTTGCCATGAACGTCGTCTACTCGCTGTCGGCCTACCCGTTCGGCAAGCTGTCGGACCGGTACAGCCACAGCAAACTGCTGGCCGGCGGCCTCGTCGTGCTGATTGCCGCCGATCTCGTGCTGGCAAGCAGCGCGCACTGGATGGCCGTCCTCGGCGGTGTGGTGTTGTGGGGCATCCATCTCGGCATGACGCAGGGCCTGCTGGCAACGATGGTGGCCGATACGGCGCCGGCCGACCTGCGCGGCACGGCCTTCGGTTTCTTCAATCTGGTCAGCGGCGTCGCCCTGTTGCTGGCCAGCGTTTGCGCCGGTTTACTATGGGACATCTACGGCGCCGCCTTCACCTTTTACGCCGGAGCGGCCTTTTGCCTGCTGACGCTTGCCTTGCTGGTCGGGCGCCGGGGGCTGGGGTGAGTGCTTTTGCCCATTCCCACGGTCAACCGGAAAAACACCCAAAAATGAAATGCCGCCCGGCCCTTAGTCGTTGGGCACGGCGAGCCACTTGGCGAGGGTGTTGAAGAGGATTTCGGGATCGACCGGTTTGGCGATGAAGTCGCTCATGCCGGCCTTGATGCAGCGCTCGCGGTCTTCGTCGAAGGCATTGGCGGTCATCGCGATGATCGGCGTCCACCGCCGGTCGGGGATGGTGCGGATGATGGTGGTCGCCTCGATGCCGCCCATTTCGGGCATCTGCATGTCCATCAGGATCAGCGCGTAGTTGGTGCTGGTGGCCTTGGCGACGGCTTGCCGGCCGTTCTCGGCGATGTCGATGTGCACGCCGGTTTCCTTGAGCAGTTCGCAGGCGATGTCCTGATTCATCGGATCGTCTTCGACGAGCAGGATTCTGGCTCCGGCGTGGTGGCGGCGGATCGCTCTTTCCGGCGCCGAGAGGGTCGGCGATTCGCTGCTGACCGTTGTCTGGCCGATGGCGAGGCGGGCCGTGAACCAGAAAAGGCTGCCGATACCGGGCGTGCTGTCGACGCCGGTTTCACCGCCCATCAGGTGGGCGAGGCGCTGGGTAATGGCCAACCCGAGGCCGGTGCCGCCGTACTTGCGCGTGGTCGAGGCATCCACCTGCTTGAAGGCCTGGAAGAGGCTGGCGCAACTGTCAGCCGGAATGCCGATGCCGGTATCCTCGACCTCGAAGCGCACGAGTAATTCTTCGCCCTGTCTTTCGAGCAACCGCGCACGTAGCGTGATGCTGCCGCGCTCGGTGAATTTGACGGCGTTGCTGGCGAAATTGAGCAGGGCCTGACGCAGCCGGGTCGGGTCGCCATGCAGCGTCGGCGGCACCTCGCCGTAGTCGATTTCGATGGCCAGCCCCTTGGCCCTGGCGCTTTCGGCAACGAGCGAGCGGACATGGTCGATGATCGAACTGAGCGGGAAGCTGGTCTGTTCGAGCACCAGCTTGCCGGCTTCGATCTTCGAAATGTCGAGGATGTCGTTGATGATGGACAGCAGATGCTTGCCGGCCTCCTCGATCTTGCCCAGGCGCTCGGTCTGTTCTGGTTGCAGCGGGGTTTTTCCGAGTAGATGGGCGTAGCCGAGAATGGCATTCATTGGCGTCCGGATCTCGTGGCTCATGTTGGCCAGGAAGGTGCTTTTCGCGGCGCTGGCTGCATCGGCCACTTCCTTGGCCTCTTTCATGGCGCTCTCGGCGGCCTTCATCGGCGAGATGTCGGTGAACGTGGCGATCAGGCCGTCGTCGACCAGTTGGCCGCCGATGAGCAGCGTGAGCTCCCGCCCGTCCTTGCAGGTGACGCGATATTCCATGCTGTCGACAGAGCCCCCGGTCTGCCCGGCACGCGCCAGGGCGGACTGCCAGGTTTCCTGTACCCATGCTCGATAGGCCAGGTCCGGGTAGGCATTGCGCCACCAGGCGTCGAGGCTGGAAATATCGCTTTCCCGGTAGCCGAACAATTCCACGAAGCGTCGGTTGAGCTGGGCGATTTCGTCGCCCCGCACAAAGGTAAGCGCCACCGGAGCGGCGTCGAAAAGCGTGCGGAAATGCTTGTCGCGCTCGGCCACGAGCGCTTCTTCCCTGGCTTGAAGCAAGGCCTCCTCGGCTTCCCGGCGCTGGGTAATGTCGCGCGACAGCACCATGGCGTGGTAGCTGCCATCGGCCTCCGGCGCCTTGCGCGTCGCCGAGAGTTCGAACCAGTGTTTGCGCTCGCCCAGTTGCAGGCAGATCGTCCGGCCATAATCGCTGCCGTGATCGATGGCGCCGGCAATCGCCGCAAGGGCCTCGTGCGCGGCGTCGGCCGGCAGAACGTCATCGATCCGTTTGCCGAGCAGGTGCTCCTTGGGGCTGGCCAGCAAGGCCTCCTGGTTGGCGAAGACATCGATGTAGCGGCCCTCGGCATCGAGTTCGAAGAGCAGGTCGGGGATGGCGCGCAGGATGGCCGACAGGTTTTCCTCTGTTTTTTGCGTAGCCTCGTGGGCTTCCTGCAAATCGCGCAGCGCCTTTTTGAGGGTCAATGTCTTGGCGTATACCTGCCGGCGCAGTGTCAGGATCCAGGCCAGCAGCACGGTGCCGAGCAGCGTTGCGGTCAGCAGGCCAAGACCCACGTAGCGTCCGTAGGCACTGATATCAAGCGGCGTGCCGAACCATTTTTTGCGCAGCGCCGCTTCTTCGTCGGGGCTTATTGCCCGCATGCCCTGTTCGACGATCCGCAGCGTCTCGAGATTGCCTTTGCGCACGGCCCGGTGGAACTGGCCACGATAGAGTTCGAAAGCCTTGAGAAAGAGCTTTTCGGCACCGGCCTTGTAGAGATAGAAATCGCCCGGATGTTCGTCGAGGCAGAACACCTTGACCTCGGCGCGCTGCGCTGCGGCGATGAGTTCGGCGTAGTTACGGTAAACGAGCAGGCTGGTGATGCCCTTTTCGGCCAGTTTGTCGATGCACGCGTCGCCCGACTGGACACCGACCTGGAAGCCATGCAGCGTCGTTACGCTGCTGATGCCGCTAATCGAGGCATGGCTGTAGATGACCACGGGCAAATCGGCGTAGGGTGCCGAAAAGTCGTAAAGCGGCTCGCGCGGTGGCGTTCGGAAAATCATGTCGATGACGTCGGCCCGGTTGTCGCGGACCATCTGCTGGGCCTCGGCCCAGTTGGTCGCGCTCAGGCGCACCTTGATGCCGTTTTTCTTTTCCCAGAGTTGCCAGTAGTCGACCAGATAGCCCTCGGGGTCGCCGGCCGAGTTACGGAAAAGATAGGGTGGATAGTTGTCGTCGGTGACGACATGCAGCGCCCGGCTGCCAGCCCTGAGCTCCTCGGTGACGGAAGCCGCGGGCGCCAGGCCGGGAAAGGTGAACCAGCCGGCGAGAACGAGTAGCCAGCGCAAAAAAGACAGTTGCCACGAGGATGGCGCATGCATCGATATTCCCGGTATCGTCCGTTTTTCAAGCATCTCGTGATATTTATTCATCCTATCGCAAGCGAACTGAGACTGCACGTTTTCATATTGGGTTCCCGCCTTCTGGCCGTTAGCTTTTCGCTTCCTGGCGCGCCCTCGTTCCTTGTACCGCATTATCCTGCGGTTAAGATAGTGTTGATCTCCCGGCGCGCGCATTGGCCGCCAGGGCCACAAACGGAAAACCAGCCATGACCACAGCCCTTATCCTCTTTGCCCACGGCGCCCGCGACCCGGAATGGGCCAACCCGATGCGCCGCGTGCAGGCCGCCATTCGCCAGCGCATGACAAGCGTCCCGGTCGAACTGGCCTTTCTCGAATTCATGAGTCCGACCCTGCCGGAACGGGCGGCCGAGTTGATCGCCCAGGGGGCGGACAAGATCGTCGTCATGCCGATGTTCATCGCGCGCGGCGGACATTTGAAAAAGGAAACGCCGGAGATGATCGAAACGCTGCGCTCGACCTACCCCAGTGTCGAATTTTCACTGGGTAATGCCATCGGCGAGCACGAGCTGGTGGTGCAGGCGATGGCAACGGCGGCGCTCGAGGTGGCTGGCCTGTAGATTGCTAGGTAAGCTCCATGCTTACCGTACTTGTTATTGATGAATCCCGTTCCCGAGCCGGCGAAATCTGCGCCGGCCTGGCGCTGGCCGGCTATCAGGTTGCAGCCATTCTGGCCGGTTCCGAAAACCTGACGGCCGAGGTCGAAAAGCTGCAACCCGACGTCATCCTGATCGATACCGACAGCCCGAGCCGCGATACCCTCGAAAATCTGGCCGCGATGAACAAGGATATGCCGCGTCCGGTCGTCATCTTTACGCTGGAAGATGGTCAGTCGACCATCCGCGATGCCGTCAAGGCGGGCGTTTCAGCCTATATCGTCGATGGTCTGGACCCCAAGCGGATCAAGCCGATTGTCGAGGTGGCACGAGCCCGTTTCGAGGATACCCAGGCGCTGCGTCGTGAACTGGAAGAAACCTCGAAGAAGCTGAGCGACCGCAAACTGGTCGACCAGGCCAAGGGCGTGCTCATGAAAGCGCGCGGCCTGGATGAAGATGCAGCTTATCACGCCATGCGCAAGTTGGCGATGGAGCGCGGTCAGACGATGGCCAAAGTGGCGCGTGACGTGATCGACATGGCGCGCGTGCTGCTCTAAAGCTGTGCGGCCGGGAGGCTTGCTGCACTGCAATAGTGCATTGGCTCCGGCCCGGTCAGTCGAAAAACAACCCGCGCAAGCTATTGAAAACAAAGTAGATATTTATAACTAGTACTAAGTAACTAGGCCTGGCACGGCCATTGCGATAGTCCACTCAAAGCGCACGGTCAAAGGCGGCCGGGCGAGAATCGAGCGAAAGCCGATTCAAGGACAAGGGCGTCCATCCGAGCTGCCAACCGGCGGCCCGGATGTGACGCCCATTTTGTTTTTAGATTCTCGCAATCAAGGAGCAAGCAATGGAAGACAAGAATCTGGCCGCGCCGGAAGCCGTTATCGACAAGCCGAGCGCTTCACCATCCTTTTCACGTCGTGATTTCGTATCAACTGCCTTGGGAGCCTCTCTAATGGCCATGGTCCCCCCCGGCGTTCGCAGCGGCGCCTGGGCCGCTGGTTCGGATGCCCCCGAAAAGAAGGAAGTCCGTATCGGCTTCATCCCGCTTACCGACTGTGCTTCGGTCGTCATGGCCTCGGTCATGAAATTTGATGAGAAGTACGGCATCAAGATCATTCCGACCAAGGAAGCCTCGTGGGCTTCGGTGCGCGACAAGCTGGTCAACGGCGAGCTCGATGCCGCGCATGTGCTGTACGGCCTGATCTACGGTGTGCAGCTCGGCGTCGGTGGCCCGAAGAAGGACATGAACGTGCTCATGAGCCTGAACCACAACGGTCAGGCCATCACGCTGTCCAACCAGCTCAAGGACAAGGGCGCCACCGACGGCGCCAGCCTGGCCAAGCTGGTGGCCAAGAAGGAGCGCGAATACACCTTCGCCCAGACCTTCCCGACTGGCACCCACGCCATGTGGCTGTACTACTGGCTGGCGGCACAGGGCATCAACCCGCTCAAGGACGTCAAGACGATCACCGTGCCGCCCCCGCAGATGGTGGCCAACATGCGCGTTGGCAACATGGATGGCTTCTGTGTCGGCGAACCGTGGAACAACCGCGCCATCATGGACAACATCGGCTTCACGGCGACGACGACCCAGGACATCTGGACCGACCACCCGGAAAAGGTGCTCGGCACGACGGCCGACTGGGTCAAGCAGAACCCGAATACGGCACGTGCCGCGGTCGCGGCGATTCTCGATGCCAGCAAGTGGATCGATTCGTCCATCGCCAACAAGCAGAAGACGGCCGAAACCATCGCCAGCAAGGCCTACGTCAATACCGACACGGAAGTCATCGTCGCCCGCATGCTCGGCCGCTACCAGAATGGTCTGGGCAAGAGCTGGGACGACAAGAACTGCATGAAGTTCTTCAACGAGGGCACGGTCAATTTCCCCTACCTCAGCGACGGTATGTGGTTCATGACCCAGCACAAGCGTTGGGGCTTGCTCAAGAGCCATCCGGATTACCTGGCCATCGCCAAGCAGGTCAATCGCATCGACATCTACAAGCAGGGCGCCACCGCCGCCGGCGTGGCCCTGCCCAAGAGCGACATGCGCAGCCACAAGCTGGTCGATGGCGTGGTCTGGGACGGCAAGGACCCGGCGAAGTACGCCGACGGGTTCAAAGTGAAAGCTTGAGGCAACTAGGGAACCCTCATTCCCGGTTTGGCCGGGAATGAGGCCCACGCTTAGGAGAGAACCATGAGCGCACTGACGATGAATGTTGAATTTGGGGCAAAAATTCCGGTTGACCGTGGAATTGAACAAGTTGCCGTCGTTGAGGCGACTGTTGCTCCCGCCAAGGAAAAGAAAATGGAAAAAATCGTAACCGTGCCGGCCGAGCCGGGCACGCCCTTCAGCGAAAGGCTGGCCGGCTTCGGCCGTGCCGTCCTGCCGCCGCTGCTCGGCATGGTGATCCTGATTGGCATCTGGTACATCGCCACGATGAAAGGCGGCAGCATTCCCGGCCCGCTGCAAACCTGGGATGCCGCCACCGCGCTGTTCGCCGATCCGTTCTACCAGAATGGTCCGAACGACCAGGGCATCGGCTGGAACATCCTGTCCTCGCTGCAACGCGTCGGCATCGGCTTCGGCTTTGCCGCGGTAGTCGGCATTCCGCTCGGCTTCATCCTCGGCCGCTCGGCATTTTTGTCGGCCATGATCAATCCGATCATCAGCCTGCTGCGCCCGGTTTCGCCGCTGGCCTGGCTGCCGATCGGCCTGCTCGTCTTCAAGCGCGCCGACCCGGCGGCGACCTACACCATCTTCATCTGCTCGATCTGGCCGATGATCATGAACACCGCCCAAGGCGTTCAGCGCGTGCCGCAGGATTACCTCAACGTCGCCCGCGTCCTGGCGCTGTCGGAGTGGAAGGTTGTCACCAAGATCCTGCTGCCCGCCGTGCTGCCCTACATCCTGACCGGCATCCGCCTGTCCATCGGCACCGCCTGGCTGGTTATCGTTGCCGCGGAAATGCTGACCGGCGGCGTCGGCATCGGCTTCTGGGTGTGGGACGAGTGGAACAACCTGAAGGTGGAGCACATCATCATCGCCATCTTCGTCATCGGCATCGTCGGTCTCATTCTCGAGCAAAGCCTGATCCTGCTCGCCCGCAAGCTGACCAAAGAATCGTCGTAAGGAGTGCAGATCATGGAAAAATTCGTCCAAATTCAGTCCGTCGGCCAGACCTTCGACACGAAGAAAGGCAAGTTCGTCGCCCTGCGTGACATTCATCTGAACATCAAGCAAGGCGAGTTCGTTGCGCTCATCGGCCACTCGGGCTGCGGCAAATCGACGCTGCTCAACCTCATTGCCGGCCTGACGAAGCCGACCGATGGCGTACTGTTGCTTGAAGATCGCGAAATCGCCGGCCCCGGTCCGGAACGCGCCGTGGTTTTCCAGAACCACAGCCTGCTGCCCTGGCTGACCTGCTTCGAAAACGTCTATCTGGCCGTTGAACGCGTCTTCGGCACCAAGGAAGGCAAGCCGAAGCTCAGGGAGCGTACGGCCGCCGCGATCAGCCTGGTCGGCCTCGATCACGCCAGCAGCAAGTACCCGCATGAAATCTCCGGCGGCATGAAGCAGCGCGTCGGTATCGCCCGGGCGCTGTCGATGGAACCGAAGGTCCTGCTCATGGACGAACCCTTCGGCGCCCTCGACGCGCTGACCCGCGCCAAGCTGCAGGACGAACTCATGCGCATCTGCGAGGCAACGAAAGCAACGACGGTCATGGTCACTCACGACGTCGATGAAGCCGTGCTGCTCTCCGACAAGATCGTGATGATGACCAACGGCCCGGCGGCGACCATTGGCGAAGTGCTCGACGTGAAATTGCCGCGTCCGCGCCATCGTCTGACCCTGGCGCACGATCCGGACTACATCGGCTACCGCGCCGCGGTGCTTGAGTTCCTTTACGAAAAACAGGCGCACGTCGAAAAACAGGCGGCCTGAGACGATTCATCGTCGCCACGCTCTCACCGAAGCGACTTTTGCCCGCCGGGTCAAACCGGCGGGCTTTTTCTTGATCTAACCCCTTTGCTTTCCCGCTGGCGGGGCGCTAAGGTTAGACAATTCGTTTTCGGGTAATGATTAATGCTAGCCAAGCCGGGCAAGCTGTCGCACAAGATCATCGGTATGCTGATGGTCTTCTTCTTGGTGGCCGCGACGGCCATCGGGTTGACCCTGCTTATTTCCTGGCAACTGGAAGGTGTCGCCGCGGCGATCAACGATGCCGGCAGCCAGCGCATGCGAACCTACCGCATGGGGCATCTGATGGCGCGTGATCTTGAAGCGACAGCGCCGGATGCGAAAGTTTCGCAGGCACTGGGGGAAGAACTGGCGCGTTTCGACAAAGTCCTGCGCGACCTGAAGCAGGGCGATCCGGAGCGGCCCCTGTCGCCGCCGCGCAATGCCGAAGTTCAGGAACACCTGCAGACGGTTGAAAAGATCTGGCGGGAAACAGTGCGGCCGCTGGTCGCCGGCTACCTGGCTGGCGTGCGGGCTGACCGCGAGAGGGCGCTGGACCGTTTCGATACCGAACTCGAACCCTTCGTCAGCAAGATCAACGAACTTGCCCTGGCGATGGAGCGCACTTACGCCTCCGACACCAATCTGCTGCGTACCGTGCAGGCAGCGCTGGTCGCCCTGGCAATCATGGGCACCGTTGTCCTGATTCACTATTTCTCGCGCCTGGTCATCGGGCCGGTCGGCATACTTCACACCGGCATGCAGCGCATGACCAGCGACGATCTGACCGTGCGCCTGCCGGTATCGACCGATGACGAATTGGGCAGTCTGGCGCTCGGTTTCAACCAGATGGCCGAGCATCTGCAGAATGCCTATGGCACGCTGGAACAGCGGGTCGAAGCTGAAACGAGACGGCTTGCCCAGCGCAATCACGAATTGAGCATCCTCTATTCGGTTACCACTTTCCTGAGCGAGCCGGCGCCCGTGCAGCAGCTGAGCGAAGGGTTTCTCGAGCAGATCATGAACGCCCTGGGGGCCGATGCCGGGGCGGTCCGCATGTACGAAGCGCAGTCCGACAAGCTGTGCATGCTGACTT
The DNA here is from genome assembly GCA_013335535.1 of Azonexaceae bacterium. GTDB lineage: Bacteria > Pseudomonadota > Gammaproteobacteria > Burkholderiales > Rhodocyclaceae > Azonexus. The sequence goes on along the minus strand of JAAXVL010000007.1, from coordinate 152,205 downwards.
CCGAAGGGCTGTCCGAGGACTTTCTCGACCGCGAAACGGAAATGAGCTGCGGCGACTGCCTGTGCGGCGAGGTTTTCCAGACTGGCGTTTCTGCGGCCTTTGCCACGGTCGCTCCGCCGGAGGGCATGAAACTGCGCACCTGCATCCGTGAAGGTTTTGCCACGGCTACCGCCTTCAGCATTCTTTACGACAAGCAGAAACTCGGCGTCTATAACCTCTATTTCAAACGTCCGCAGGCTTTGTCCGAGCAGGAAGTCCACCTGCTCGAAACGCTTGGCCATCACCTTGGCGTAGCCATCGAAAATCAGCGCCTCAAGTCGCGCGAGAAGGAACTGGCCATTTCCGAAGAGCGCAACCTGCTCGCCCAGGAGTTGCACGACTCCATCGCCCAAGGCCTGGCCTTTCTCAACATCCAGGTCCAGCTGCTGCAGGATTCGCTGCGCAAGGGCAAGGTCGAGGAGGCCATGCAGACGGCCGGTCAGCTCCGTGAAGGCGTGCAGGAAAGTTACGACGATGTCCGCGAACTGCTCGTCCATTTCCGCACGCGCGTCCATCAGTCCGACCTCGATACGGCCATCCAGTCCACGCTTGAAAAATTCGAGGGGCAGACCGGGATCGCCACCGAGTTCGAGCGTATCGGCACCGGCACGGCCCAGTTGCCGACCGATGAAATCCAGATCATGCACATCGTCCAGGAGTCGCTCTCCAACATCCGCAAGCACGCCCGGGCCAGCCACGTGCGCGTCGTGGCCCGGCGCGAAATCGGCCGCATCCTGGTCGAGGTCGAGGATGACGGCGTCGGCTTCGATCCGGAGAATGACCCCAATTGCCTGTCCGACCGCCATGTCGGTCTCAAGATCATGCGCGAACGCGCCCACCGCATCGGTGGTGAATGTCGCGTCGCATCCAAACCCGGTAACGGCTCCCGCGTTACATTGACCCTGCCCCGCGAAAATAAAGAGGTTGCCTGAAAATGAGCGAAAAAATCCGAGTCCTGCTGGTCGATGACCACACGCTGTTCCGCAGCGGTATCAAGTCGCTGCTCCAGCGCAACGACGACTTCGAGGTGGTCGGCGAGGCCGGCGACGGGCTCGAAGGCATCAAGCGCGTCCGTTCGCTGAAACCCGACGTAACCCTGCTCGACCTGCACATGCCGGGTGTTTCAGGTCTTGAGGCGGTCAAGGTCATTGCCGAGGAAATGCCGGATGTCAGCGTGCTCATGCTGACAGTCTCGGAGGACGCGCAGGATCTGGTCGATGCCTTGCGGGCCGGCGCCAGCGGTTATCTGCTCAAGAACATCGAAACCGACGCCTTGATCGACGCCATCCGGCGTGCCGCACAGGGTGAGTCGGTCGTTTCGCAGCAAATGACGGCCAAACTGATCCAGGGCGTACGCAATCCGCCCAAGGCCGAAGCGCCGAGTGGCGAGCGCGATCGTTTCTCACCGCGCGAACGCGACATCCTCCTCTCGCTGGCCCATGGCGAGAGCAACAAGGAAATCGCCCGCAAGCTCGACCTGGCCGAGAGCACGGTCAAGATTCACGTACAGAACATTTTCAAGAAACTGAACATGAGCAGCCGCGTTCAGGTCGCGCTTTATGCGGTCGAACACGGCTACGCGCAAACGCGCCACGCCTGATGCTCTGTTCCCGGGGCCGGGGCGTTTGCCACGGTCAACCGGAAATTTTGGCCAAAATTGAAAAGAAAAACCCCAACCTTGATGGTCGGGGCTCGGGTCGCACAGCTTGTCTGGCAACGAGACAGTCTCTAGTTCGGGTCGCTAGTTCGACGGTATCGGGTGAGTCCGCTGCAGGTGTTCGTAGGTTTGCGCCAGATCCTGCACGTGTTGGTAGTGACCTGATTCAAGCGCCTGCTGCATGTTTTCGATGATCATCGAATGCAGTCGGCAGACACCATCGGGTGTGCACAACAATACTTCGCTCATTTCGGCGGCAACCGTGATCGGAATATGTTCGTGCTCCGCGATGGCCTCGATCTCGCCTTTGTCGAGGTCGCAATAGTCGATAACATCCTGAATAGACAACATAAGCTCCTCCTGGATAGGAAAAATAAAAAGTCAGGGTAATACCCCTAGCTTGTTATTTTTGTTCTGTCCGCCTTGTCGTTATTGTCGGTGGAGGATCAACTAATTCTGGCTGAAAAATCCGGAAAAGCAAGCCCTCGCTGGAGTCAGATGTGCAGGCGTCCGTCCGGCAGCGGATGACTCAATTGCAGGCGGCTGATGGTTGGCAACAGGTCGAGGCGCGTCTCTTTTTTCAGCTGCACGGCGCGGGCACGCAATTCGTCGAGGGCGACATCGACCGGCTCGCCACCGGTCGCGAAGGCGATGGTGTTGCCGCTGTCGCACGACGGAAAAACGGCGACGCGGCCATCGAACGCCGAGCGGATGCGTTCGACGCTGCCCTTGAAACCCTTGTTCCAGCCCAGCAGATTGAGGCTGCACAGACCGGTGTCGCTCAGACGGGCGCGGCAGGCCTGATAGAACGGCTCGGTGTCCAGCGCGCCAGCCTTGGCATCGGGGTCGAACCCGTCGACGAGGATCATGTCGAAACGCTTGTCGCCGCCCAGCATGTAGTCGGCTCCGCAGCCGATCACTACATCAAGCCGGCGCGGATCGTCCGGCAGCTTGAAATACTGGCGCGCGATGAACTCGACCTGCGGATTGATCTCGACCACGGTGATCCGGCAGTCGGGCAGATAGCGGTAAATGAATTTGGCGAGAGAACCGGCGCCAAGGCCGATGAGCAGCGCGTTGCGCGGCCAGTGTGCGGTTGGCCGCATGAGCAGTCCGGCCATCATCTCGCGCGTGTAGGCCAGTTCCAGCGACCACGGCCGGGCAATACGCATGGAACCCTGTATCCAGTCGGAGCCGAAGTGCAGGTTGCGCACACCGCAGTCTTCGCTGATATCGACGGAATGTTGGGGAGTTTTTTTTGCGGGTCTCATGGCTTGGCGCCCAGGATCGGGGCTGGTACCCCCAGGTGGAATCGAACCACCAATTCGCCCTTAGGAGGGGCGTGTTATATCCATTTAACTATGGAGGCATTCAGCGGTGCGCATTGTACCGGCCAGCAAGGCATTATGATAGATTTGGAAATTACAATATAACGAGATGGGGAGATGTGCCATGTTTGCAGGATTTGCGCGGCGCCCTATTGCGCAGCAATTGATATTCGCCACGATTGCTGCACTGATTGCCGTTTTTTCCATCCTCGCTTTACTGGTTCAGAACAAGGCCGATAGCGCCGCCGTGGCCGTTGCCGAGCGCAATCTCGAGCATGAAGCAAAGCTGATGGCCAGCATGCTGGATTCCATGTTCAGTGCAGTGCAAGTCAGGGGTGAGGAGGGGGCGCAGTTCTTCACCAAATTCATTGGTAGCCAGCCGGAACTTGGCGCCGGCATGGTCAAGACCGGCGCAGTTGATTTGCCGCTGGTCCGCTTGGGCAACGAAGTGCTCAATGGCAATGACCGACTACTCAAGTCTTTTCGCGACTTGACCGGTAACGATACCGCTTTCCTGATCATTCACGACAAGAAGCTCTACCGTCTGGCCACCTTGTTGAAGGACAAGGACGGCAAATACATGAACGGTGTGCCCATTTCCGATGACGACCCGGTGGCCAAGGCCGTTCTGGCCGGACAGGACTATCAGGGGCTGGCCATTCGCGGCGGGAAATACAATTTCAGCACCGTGAGGTTGCTCAAAGGGGCAGATGGCAAGGCCTGGGGTGCGTATTCGGTGCGTATTTCACTGGACAACGACTTGAAACGCATTCGCGACCAGTTTGGCAGCCAGGTTGCCGGCAAGACAGGCTACGTTTTTATCGTCCGGCCGACTGACGAGAAGGGAATCGGCGAGTTCGTGCTCCACCCCAAATTGCAGGGTGTAATGGTTGGCGAAACGGATGTGCCAGCTGTCGCCAAGGCGGCGATTGCCGAACTGCTGGCTAAAAAGACCGGGCTGATTCGCTACTTGATGAACGATGCCTCCGGCGCAGAGCGCGAAAAAATTGTCTATGGCGCCACGTCGGCCGCCTGGGGATGGACCGTCGGGACCGGTAGCTGGCTGGATGAGTATCTGGAAGAGAGCCACGCACTGCGCAACATGGTCGTCCTGATCAGTATTGCCGCCGCTGTTTTGCTGGCGACCATCGTCTATCTGCTGGTCAGTTTCCGACTGCGTGGCTTGGGGCAGATGGTCGAGGAGGCAAAGCGGATCAGCACCGGCGATCTGCGTGCCTCGGGACTTGAAGCGGCTGAGCCGGATAGTCGCAATGAAGTGCATGTCATCGGCAATGCCTTCCGGCTCATGTCGGATAGCGTGCGCAACCTGGTTCGCGGTGTTTCAGCCTCGTCGGCACAGGTTGGTGCAGCGGCCGGTGAGTTGCAAAATGCCGCAAGTACTGCCTTGGCTGCATCCGAGGAGGCATCGACGTCGGCCTCCGGTATTGCCGCTTCGGTAGAGCAGTTGTCAGTGAGCATCACGCATGTTGCCGATAACGCCAATCACGCGGCAGAGATTTCGGAGAACGCGAAAGAAGTGACCGGTTCCGGGCGTCAGGTGGTGTCCAGCGCAATGCTCGAACTTGAGCGTGTGGCCGGGGAGATCAACGAGTCGGCCGTGCTCATCGAGTCGCTCGGCGAACGTTCGAAGCAAATTTCCAGCGTGGTCGGCGTGATCCGCGAAATTGCCGATCAGACCAATCTGCTGGCCCTCAACGCTGCTATCGAGGCAGCGCGGGCCGGCGAGCAGGGGCGCGGTTTCGCCGTGGTTGCCGATGAGGTTCGCAAACTGGCCGAGCGGACTTCCGTTTCCACCCAGGAAATTGCTACCACCGTTTCAGCCATCCTGGATGAGACGGGACGAGCCGTGCAGCGTATGCAGAGCGTCAGCGCCAACATGAGCGGCAGTGTCGACATGGCGCGCCAGGCCGGCGAGTCGTTGCAGATCATCGACCAGCGGGCACAGGAAACGGTAGAGGTCGTGCATGGCATCGCCGACAGTACGCGCGAGCAGAGTGCGGCGAGTCAGGAAATCGCCCGCCTGGTCGAAAACATTGCCCAGGCAGCCGAAGGCAGTAACCATCGCGCCCTGCAAAATAGCGATCGAGCGCAGAATCTTCAGCGTATGGCGGATGACTTGCAAGCCCAGTTGGCACGCTTTACCACCTGATTGTTACGCTAGCGGATAAAATCCGGTTCTTCCCAACGCGGCGCCCTGTGGGGCGCCGTTTTTATTGCGACCAATGCCCTACCTAAAACTCTCCTCCGCCTGCCTTGCCTACGGCCACGTGCCGCTTCTCGATCACGCCGATTTCCTGCTCGATCCGGGCGAAAGGGTCGCCCTGATCGGTCGTAACGGCACCGGCAAATCTTCCATGCTTGCAGCCATGGCGGCCGGAAGCGGGCGCGGTCGCCTCGATGACGGCGAGGTCTGGGTTCAGCCTGGAATTCGCGTTGGCTATGTGCCGCAGGAACCGCCTTTCGATGCAGAGGATACGGTCTTCGAGGCGGTTATTTCCGGCATGGGGGAAAACGCCACGCTGCTCGCCGAATACCACGAGGTGTCGCACAAGCTGGGCGAAATTGATGCTGATCACGACGTATTGCTCGAACGCATGTCCGAACTGCAGCACGAGTTGGAGGCGCGCGGTGCATGGGCCTACGAGGCACAGGCTGAACGCGTCATCGAACGCTTCGGGCTGGATCCGGATGCCAGGGTCGGTAGCCTGTCTGGCGGCCAGAAGAAGCGTCTGGCGCTGGCTCAGGCCCTGGCCGTGGCCCCCGAGGTGCTGCTCCTCGACGAGCCCACCAACCACCTCGATATCGCGGCCATAGAATGGCTGGAAAACCTGCTGATCGAATCGGGCGTCACGCTGTTTTTCATCACCCACGACCGTTCCTTCCTTGACCGCGTGTGTACCCGCATCGTTGAACTGGACCGTGGCAAGCTGGTCAGCTTCCCCGGCAGCTTCAAGGATTACCAGTTGCGTAAGGAGGCCATGCTGCACGAGGAAGGCCTGGCCAATGCGCGCGCCGACAAACTGCTCAAGGAAGAGGAGATCTGGATTCGCAAGGGCGTTGAGGCGCGGCGAACGCGCGCTGTCTTCCGCGTCCAGCGGCTCGATCAACTGCGGGCCGAACGTCAGGCCCGGCGCGAGCGCATGGGGAAGGTCAATCTGCAACTCGATTCCGGCGACAAGAGCGGCAAACTGGTGGCCGAGCTCGAGCACGTCTATAAGTCCTACGGTGAACGGCAAATTGTGCGCGATTTCTCAACCCGCATCCAACGCGGCGACAAGATCGGCCTGATCGGTCCGAACGGCGCCGGCAAGACGACGCTGCTCCGGCTGATCCTCGATGAAATCAAGCCGGATTCCGGCATCGTGCGCCAGGGCACGAAAATGGATATTGCTTATTTCGACCAGTTCCGTACCCAGCTCGATCCCAATTCGACGCTATCCGACGTCATTTCGCCGGGCTCGGACTGGGTCGATATCCGCGGCGCCCGCAAGCATGTCATCGGTTATCTCGAAGACTTTCTGTTCGCCCCGGAGCGCGCCCGTTCGCCGGTCAGTTCGCTGTCCGGCGGCGAGCGCAATCGCCTGCTGCTGGCCCGCCTGTTCGCCAAGCCGGCCAACGTTCTTGTTCTCGACGAACCGACCAACGACCTCGATATCGAAACGCTGGAGTTGCTCGAAGAATTGCTCCAGACCTACGAAGGCACGCTGTTCCTGGTCAGTCACGACCGAACTTTCATCGACAACGTGGTAACCCAGACCATCGCCGCCGAAGGCGACGGCATCTGGAAGGAATACGCCGGCGGCTATACCGACTGGGCGACCTACAAGGCCAGCGTGGCCAAGGAGACGCCTAAGGTCAGGGCGGAAGCCAAGCCGGTCGCCAAGGCGGCAGAGCCCGCCAAGGCGACCGAATTGAGCAAGCCGAAAGGCGAAAAACTGTCGTGGAAAGAGCAGCGGGAACTGGATGAGTTGCCCGGAAAAATAGCCGGATTGGAAGCCGAGCAGGCCGAATTGAGCAAGCGCCTCGAAGACGCTTCTCTCTACCAGACGGACCCGGCTGCCGCCCAAAAGGCATCCGACCGCCTGGCTGCCATCGATGATGAACTGATGGCCATGCTCGAACGCTGGGAAGGGCTTGAAGCACGCGCCGGGAACCCGGCGTAAGCCTGGTGTTCCAACCAGACCTGTCCGGGATCATTCATGACTACAAGCAAATCCACCTGGCGCACGCCGACACTCATCCTGGTCGCCGGTTGTGTCATCCTGACGCTGTCGATGGGGGTCCGCCACACTGCAGGTCTCTTCCTCCAGCCGATGACGACCGATCACGGCTGGACTCGCGAAACCTTTTCGTTTGCTTTCGCGTTGCAGAATCTGGTCTGGGGCCTCGGCTCGCCCTTCGCTGGCGCGCTGGCCGACCGCTTCGGTGCCGGGCGGACGTTGCTTGTTGCGGCGACCTTCTACGTGCTCGGGCTGGTTCTGATGTCGGTGTCGCCAACGCCGCTGACGCTCGACCTGTCGGCCGGCCTGCTCATTGGCCTTGGCCTGTCGGGAACCACTTTCCCCGTCATCATGGGCGTCATCGGCCGTCACACGACGCCGGAAAAACGTAGCCTCGCCCTCGGCATAGCCAGTGCCGGCGGCTCGTTTGGCCAGTTTGCCGTGCTTCCGTTTGGTCAGATGATGATTTCCACCTACGGCTGGCAGAGTGCGCTCGTCTTGCTCGCCTGTGGTGTCGGCCTGATCGCCCCGCTGGCCTATGCCATGGCCGATGGTCACAAACCCTCGGCCGGGGCCGGGCAATCGGTTATCGAGGCGTTGCATGAAGCGAGTCGCGAGCGCAGTTTCCACTACCTGTTCTGGGGGTATTTCGTTTGTGGCTTCCAGACGGCCTTCATCATGCTGCACCTGCCGTCCTACCTCGTCGATGCCGGCATGTCGGCCAACGTCGGCATGACGGCCGTGGCGCTGATCGGCCTGTTCAACATTTTCGGCTCGTTCTATTTCGGCTGGGCTGGCGGACACTCGAGCAAGAAAAACCTGCTCGTCTGGATCTACGGCCTGCGTGCCGTGGCTATTTTCATTTTCATGCTGATTCCGCTGTCGACCGTGGCAGCCTGGATCTTCGCCGCCGTGATCGGCATCCTGTGGCTGGCCACCGTACCTCTGACCAATGGACTGATCGCCCAGATTTTCGGGTTGCGCTACATGTCGATGCTGACGGGCGTGGTTTTTCTCGGCCACCAGCTCGGCAGCTTCCTGGGCGCCTGGCTGGGCGGGCGGATATTTGACGAAACCGGTTCGTACTCGCTGGCCTGGTCCATCTCGATCGGCTTGTCGATTCTGGCAGCGATCTGTTCGTGGCCGGTCAGCGAAAAGCCGTTGGCCCGGCTGAGTGCGGCCACGTGAAAGCGAACTGGCGCTGGTTCCTCGGTGGCGTTGGCGTGGCGCTGCTTGTTTTGCTGCTGGCGCTGATTTTTGCGGCTTACCAGAGGCCCGAGTTATTGCTCGATTGGGCGAACCTGCGCTATTGCGCTTAACGCCTGACTAGACCTGTGCTGCCTCGCCATCGGCCTCGCGGGCCGGCACTGGCAACAAGCCAAGGCGCTGGCGAACGGTGTCCGGGGTGACGTTGAGCAGTTCGCCGATCTCCCTGTAGTCGTCGGGCAGTGCCGGGTCTTCCCAGCTATAGGATGAATGGCGCGCAAGGCGGACGGCCAGCGTGACATTCCGCACGCGCGGGTTGTCGGCATTGTCTTCGTCGATCAGCGCGCGCAGCAATTCAGGCAGGTTCCAGACGCGGCACAGTTCAAGCTGGATTTCCTGAAAGGTGAAGCCCAGGGTCTGCTTCTGCGCATCGGCGCTGCGCATGGTCGGGTTGGCCTTCTGCTGCTCTTGAATGGCCAGCCCGAGGCTGGGGGCGGAACACCAGACAAGAATTTCTGCCAGATCGTGCAGCAACGCCGCGATGCGGACTTCTTCCATATTCACGTCATGCCGCCAGACTGCCCAGTCCTGCGCGTAGTCAGCCGCCCGCTGGGCCCGGCGAACGATTTGCAGGACGCCGAGCAGGGCATGTGGCCCGCTTTCCTTGACCTGGTCCTCGATCGTGAACAATTCGCTGAAATGATTGAAGAAGGGCTCGATACCGGCCATGACGACCGAGCTGGCGATGGTCGTGATGTCATGTTGCAGGGAACGTCCGCGCATCGGTTGGGTGAAGGCCAGGACGCGCACGGTCATGATCGGATCCTGCAGGATCAGGCGGGCCAGTTCGCGGGCGTCGACGCGGTCAAGATTGGCCCGCATTTCCTCGATTCGCCGCTTGGTTACGCGCAAGACAGGCAGGCCGTTGTTGCTGAACAGCAGAGACCAGGCGTCCAGGTCCGGTAGCGGGTGATCGAGCATGAGGGCAGGCTTTCGGGAAGAGAGGAGGGCTGTCCGCGAGGAGTTTAAGGGGGCGGGCTACGCCGGGCAAGCGTGTTGGCATGCGATAATCCGGGCCGTTCAAATAATCCTTTTTCAGCCATGCGCTACGCCATCGTTCCGGTTACCCCCTTCGAGCAAAATTGCACCATTTTCTGGTGTGAAAATACCCGCCAGGCGGTTGCCATCGATCCGGGTGGCGATGTTGAGCGCATCATGCGCTTCCTGGCGGATGAAAAGCTGACTCTGGCCAAAATCCTCGTCACGCATGGGCATATCGACCACGCTGGCGGCGTCGCGCTACTGGCTGAGCAGAGTGGCGTCAGCATCATAGAAGGCCCGCACGAGGAAGACCGTTTCTGGATCGAGGGTATGCCGCAGCAGAGCAAGATGTTCGGCTTTCCCAACGTGCGCAGCTTCGAGCCGACGCGCTGGCTCAAGGGTGGCGACAAGGTCAGTTTCGGCGAGGTCGAACTCGAAGTGCTGCATTGCCCCGGCCACACGCCCGGCCATGTCGTTTTCTATCATGCGCCCAGCCATCTGGCTCAAGTGGGGGACGTCTTGTTCCAGGGCTCAATCGGGCGGACCGATTTCCCGCGCGGCGATCACGACACGCTGATTCGCTCGATCAAGGAAAAACTCTTTCCGTTGGGTGATGACGTGGAGTTCGTGCCCGGCCATGGGCCGATGTCGACCTTTGGCGAGGAGCGTAAATACAACCCTTTCCTGAGTGGCCGTTTCGGCTGATCAGGCGCCTACGTGGATTTTCGAGGCCCAGCCATAGGCTTCGAGTTGGGCTTCGAAGTAATCCTTGCCGTTGATGCCGAGTTCCTTGAGTTTAGCTGATGCCAATTTGAGTTCGTGCTTGTCGACGGCGGTAACGGCCGCCACGAGTTCGCCTAATCCACCCTTGTGTTCGACCAGGGCTTTCTGGGCGACTTCGGGTAGAGGAAGCTGGCGCATGATTTCCGGCATGGACATGCCGAGCAGTACGTCAAGCAAAGAGAAGGTGCCGATCATGAAGGCTGTCTCACTCCGATGCTCGGGGGGTAGTTCCGGTGCTATGTGTTTGGCCAGCAGTTCAAAGAGGCAACCGCGCGCGGCCGCTTTTTGCAATAGCGGGTTGGGATGCTGACCGTTGTTCGGGTCGGAGTAGACCAGCAATTGCAACCAGCGTTGTAATTGCCGGCGGCCAAGCAGGGTGATGGCCTGGGTAAAGCTGGTGATCGGACTGCCTGGAGAAAGGGCTGCCGAGTTGACGAGCCGAAGCAGGCTGTAGGAGAGCTTGGGCTCTTCACGGAAAATGCTGTCAAGGGCGCCGGCATCGGCATCATCGGCGATCAGGGTGAGCAATTTCAACAGTTTTAGCCGGGTAATGTCGGCTTTCGCGTTCGGCGTCGAGCGGGTCTGCAGGAATTCGCAAGTCGACAGGACGCAGGCATTGCTCAAAATCCATTCGCGGTCGTTGTGCGTGTGCACGTCAGTGGCTACCAGCGTGGTGCGGCTGGCCAGACCAATCAGGGTGTAGGGTGGAAGACTGCGGGCATGGCTGCTGCCGATCAGCAGATAGTCCCAGCAGCCTGCGGCGGGTAGCTTGGTGTCTGGCGATGCAATCAAGCCCACCTTGCGGCGAGCCAGGCGGAGGCTGGCCTCAAGCTCGCTCAGTGCGCCCGCATCCTCGGGTGCGGGGTGAGTCGGGAAAACAGTGACCGAACGCTCGGTCAGTACCCCGGCATCGCATCCGCCGCTCAGCGCCGGCAGAAACCAGGTAAGCCGATGATCAAACGCTTCGAGCTGGGGCGAGGAAAGCAGTTTTGTCAGGAATTGGTGATCGGGGCTGCCAAGCGCAAATTCGATGCTGAATGCAGACCAGGTGTCATCGGCGCCGAGAAGCGGATATACGAAAACGGAGTCCGAGCTGGGCATTGGTTCTACTCATGTTTGTGTTGAGCGATGTTAGCAAACTTGGCCAAGGCCGTGTCCGATCGGTGTCATAAATATGCCCGTTTTTCCGGTTGACCGTGGCATCACCGTAAAATCCCAGAAAGCCGGGGCGACTGCCTGTCCATTCTCGGGGGATCTCGTGAATATCGGCCAACGCACAACTTGCTGCGTCCCGCTGAGGTTTCAAGGATAATTTGCCGATGTTTCCAGACTACTGGTCCCAGGCTGCCGAAGAGTTGTCGCGCCATGATGCGCCGATGGCCGAACTGGTTGAGCGCTATGCCGGCGTGTCGCTCGCTTCCCGTGGAGATGCTTTCGGCACCCTGGCGCGTTCCATCGTCGGCCAGCAGATTTCTGTAAAGGCTGCCGATGCCGTCTGGGGGCGATTTGTCGTTCAGGTTGGCGAGGTTACGCCGGCTCGCGTGCTCCTGTTTGGGGAGAGCGGGCTCGAAGGCTGTGGTCTTTCGCGGCGGAAAATTGAATATTTGAGCGATCTGGCCGCGCATTTTGCTAACGGCCAGCTTGATCCATCGACTTGGGGGCATCTGGATGACGAGGCCATCATTGCCGAACTCACCGCGGTACGCGGTATTGGGCGGTGGACGGCGGAGATGTTCCTGATCTTCAACCTGTTGCGCCCCGATGTCTTTCCGCTCGACGACATCGGCTTGCAGCGCGCTGTCTTCGAGCGTTATTTTGGTGGCGAAAAGCAGCCCCGCCGGGCCCTCGCCGAGTTTGGAGAACGCTGGCGTCCCTGGCGTTCCGTCGCGACTTGGCACCTCTGGCGCAGTCTTGATCCGGTGCCCGTCGAGTACTGAAACGGCCGCGTTCTTACCTTTGGGGTAAAATGCGCGCCAACTTAGCAAACGAGCAGTCCATGAAAACTAGTTTCCTCGACTTCGAACAATCCATCGCCGACCTTGAAGCCAAGATCGAAGAGCTGCGTTTCGTGCAGGATGATTCCGCCGTCGATATCTCGGAAGAGATCGAGCGACTGGAGAAGAAGAGCGGTCAGTTGACCAAGGATATCTACGCCAAGTTGAGTCCGTGGCAGATTTCCCAGGTAGCGCGCCATCCGCAACGCCCCTATACGCTGGATTATCTGTCGCTGATCTTCACCGATTTTGAAGAACTGCACGGCGACCGTGCCTTCGCCGACGATCACGCCATCGTGGGCGGACTGGCCCGTTTCAATGGCCAGTCGGTCATGGTGATCGGCCATCAAAAGGGCCGCGATACCAAGGAAAAGATCTATCGCAACTTCGGCATGCCGCGTCCCGAGGGCTACCGCAAGGCTTTGCGCCTCATGAAGCTGGCCGAAAAGTTCGGTATTCCGGTCATGACCTTTGTTGATACGCCGGGTGCCTATCCGGGCATCGATGCCGAAGAGCGCGGTCAGTCCGAGGCCATCGGTCGCAACCTGTACGTCATGGCCGAACTCAAGGTGCCGGTCATCGTAACCATCATTGGCGAAGGCGGTTCCGGTGGCGCCTTGGCCATTGCTGTCGGCGACACGGTGCAGATGCTGCAATACTCGACCTACTCGGTGATTTCACCGGAAGGCTGTGCCTCGATTCTCTGGAAGAGTGCCGAGAAGGCACCGGAAGCGGCCGAAACCATGGGTATCACGGCGCAGCGCCTGAAAACGCTTGGTCTGATCGACAAGATCGTAAACGAACCCTTGGGTGGTGCTCACCGCGACCACGCAGCGATGGCGCAAAGCCTCAAGAAGGCACTGCAGGACGCGCTGAAGCAGCTTTCCGGCCTGTCGACGGCCGAGTTGCTGGAAACCCGTTACGAGCGGCTGATGAGCTATGGCCGTTTCAAGGAACAGCCTGTCAGCTGACCTGCTGAAGCGGGTTGGTGTCTTTCTCGCCACCCGCCTCCCGCCGGATGAGCGCCTTTGGGTAGGACTCTCCGGCGGTTGTGATTCGGTCGTTCTGCTCCATCTCCTGCATCGCCTCGGCCTCACGAGGCTGGCAGCAGTCCATGTTCATCATGGCCTTTCGCCCAATGCCGACGCCTGGGCTGATTTCTGCACAAGCTACTGCGAGCGTCTGGGAGTCCCGTTGACGATCAGTCGTGTCACGGTCGATGCCTTTTCAGGTCTGGGTCTCGAGGCAGCCGCCCGCAGCGCGCGCTATGCTGCTTTTGCCGAATGTCCAGCGGGTAGTCTTCTGCTCGCGCAACACCGCGGTGATCAGGCCGAAACCGTGTTGCACAATTTGTTGCGTGGCAGCGGGGTGACCGGCGCTGCCGGAATGCCGGCCGAACGCACTTTTGGCCACCTGCGTGTGCTGCGGCCGATGCTTGATGTTTCCCGTTCCGAAATCGAAAGCTATGCCGCTGCCGAAGGATTGGACTGGATCACCGACGAGAGCAATGCCGATACCGCGCTGACCCGAAATTTCCTGCGTCACGAAGCGCTGGCTGCCATCAGTCAGCGCTTTCCGTCGGCTGAAGCCTCCCTGGCTCAGGCGGCAGCGCATTTTGCCGAAGCTGCCGGTCTCCTTGATGATCTGGCTCGCCAGGACTGGCAACTGGCCGCCGACGGAGAGCTTGCTCGTATGCCAGTCCTCCGCCAGATGTCCTTGCCTCGCCTGAAAAACCTGCTGCGCCATCGCCTGCGCTGTCTGGGCTGGCAGGTTCCGGTGGCTGCGCGCCTTGAGGAATTTGCCCGCCAGCTGCATTCGGCCGCTCCGGATCGTCACCCGGAACTGCTTCTCCCTGGTGGGAAAATGCGCGTTGCCCGGGGGCGGCTCCATTGGCTGCCGGAAAAATAACAAAGTGTTACCAAGCGCCTTTCCGCGGGGAATGGCCTTCAGTTACAATCAACAGATTACTTATTCCATAAACAGGCCATGATTACTGGATCCATTGTCGCCATCGTTACGCCCATGCATGAGGATGGCAGCCTCGATTTGAACGCTTTCCGCAACCTGCTTGACTTTCATGTCAGCGAAGGGACCGATGGCATCGTGGTCGTCGGCACGACGGGCGAATCGCCAACAGTCAACGTCGAGGAACATTGCGAACTGATCAAGGTGGCGGTCGATCACGTTGCCGGTCGTATTCCGGTCATTGCTGGCACCGGTGCCAATTCGACGGCTGAAGCCATCGAATTGACCGAGTTTGCCAAGAAGGCCGGTGCCAATATGGCCCTGTCCGTCGTTCCGTATTACAACAAGCCGACACAGGAAGGCCTCTATCGCCATTTCAAGGCGATTGCCGAAGCTGTCGAACTGCCGGTTCTGCTCTATAACGTACCGGGCCGCACCGTCGCTGATATGTCGAACGACACGATTTTGCGCCTGGCCGAAGTGCCGGGCATCGTTGGCGTCAAGGATGCAACTGGCAATATCGACCGTGCTTGCGATCTGATTGCTCGTGCGCCGAAGGATTTTGCTCTTTATACCGGTGATGACATGACCGCCGTGGCAACCATCAGCCTCGGTTTTCATGGCGACATCTCGGTAACGGCCAACGTCGCGCCGCGATTGATGCACGAGATGTGTGTCGCCGCCGCCAGCGGCAACATTGCCAAGGCGCGTGAAATCCACTTCAAGTTGCTCGGCTTGCATCGCGACCTGTTCTGTGAGGCCAATCCGATCCCGGTCAAGTGGGCGGTGCACAAGATGGGCTTGTCGCCCAATGGCATTCGTCTGCCCCTGACCACCTTGTCCGAAGCCAATCAGGCTCGTGTTCTGGCCGCCATGCGCCAGGCTGGCGTACTCGCCTGAGCGGAGTAAAGAAAAAATGAATCGTCGGCTTTCTGGCCTCTCCCTTTCCCTGTTGGCGATTGCGCTGGCCGGATGCAGTGTTCTTCCCGAATCCCGCAAGATCGAATACAAGTCAGCCGGTAAGGCGCCGACGCTTGAAGTTCCACCCGATTTGTCGCAGATTGCCCGTGATGACCGCTACCTTGTGCCTGATGTGGCCGGCAAGGGAAGTGCAACGTTCTCGGCCTATAGTGCTGATCGTACGCCGCTGGCGCAGGCCCAGAACTCCGTCGTTTTGCCGCAGGTCGACAAGGTTCGCGTCGAGCGTTCGGGCAATCAACGCTGGCTGGTGGTTGCCGCCCCCGCGGACAAACTCTGGGATACAGTCAAGGATTTCTGGCAGGAAACCGGCTTCATCATTTCCATCGAGCGGCCTGAAGCCGGTGTGATGGAAACCGACTGGGCGGAAAATCGCGCCAAGATTGGTGATGACCTGGTCCGCAACGCCCTTGGCCGTCTGCTCGATTCTCTGTATTCGACAGGGGAGCGCGACAAGTTCCGCACCCGCTTCGAGCCTGGCGCGACGCCGGGAACAACCGATATCTTCGTCAGCCACCGTTCCATGGAAGAGGTCTATACCTCGACGGCCAGGGATGACACGCGCTGGCAACCGCGTGCCGCCGACCCGGAGTTGGAAGCCGAGATGCTGCGCCGTCTGATGGTTCGTCTCGGCTCTGAAGAAAAACGTGCCGAAGCCTCGATTGCTGCGGCCAAAGCCGAGCCGCGAGCCAAACTGGCCAAGTCGGACGATGGTGCAGGGACGCTCGAAGTGCTTGAACGCTTTGACCGTGCCTGGCGTCGTGTTGGCCTGGCGCTGGATCGTGTCGGGTTCACGGTTGAAGATCGTGATCGTTCGCGCGGCCTGTACTTCGTCCGCTATGTCGATCCGGAATTGGACAACCGCAGCAAGAAGGACGATGGATTCCTGTCCAAGCTGGCTTTCTGGAAGAGTACTGAGCCTCCCGCCAGCTCAAAGGTTCAGTATCGTATTTACGTCAGTGACGCCGGAGAGCAGAGTACCGTCAAGGTTCTGTCCAACGAGGGCGGCACCGATAAGTCGGAAACAGCAAAGAAGATTCTCGGCCTGCTCCTCCAGCAGTTGCAGTAAAAAACATTGTTGTCCGGATTCGTCCGGAACCCAAGATAAAGCCCGGTTTTCCGGGCTTTTTTTCGTCCGCTCTTGATCTCCCATGTATGCTGAAGTCCATAGGTTTTTGAGTAGCTAGGCGTGTAGCTACTCATCGGCGCTTGACAGCAAGCCATAGGTATAACGGCAAGCTACTCACGGAGGCGATATGGCACGAGCAACAAATGTTTTGACGGACGTTCAACTGCGGCACTGGGTTCGCACTGGTGCACCAGTGGCAAAAGCGGACGGGGGCGGTCTGACGTTCACCTTGTCGGCGAAAGGGGCTGCGGCATGGGTGCTGCGCTACCGGATTGGAGGCAAGCAGCGGGAGGTTACGGTTGGCAGCTACCCGGACGTTACGCTGACCAAGGCGCGGGAAATGGCAGCGGCGATGCGCGTGCAGGTTAGCCAAGGGGTTGATCTTGCCCAAGCCAAGCAGGAGCGAAAGGCAGCAGAAGCCGCGCCTGACACTGTGAAGGCACTCTGCGACGAGTTCTATAACCGCACTATCCTCGGACGTATCAAGCGCCCTGAGCACGTCAGGGTGAAGCTGGATAACGACGTGATCAAGTCCTTGGGCGCCAAAAAGGTGAAGGACGTTAAACCCCTCGATATCGACCGAATGATTGCCGGCATCGTTAAGCGAGGGTCGCCCGTAATGGCGAACCGTGTGCTGGCCTTGACCAAGGACGTGTTCGACTATGCTATTCGCCGGCACTGGATCGAGCAGAACCCCGCCTCGGCGTTTAGTACGCGTGACGCAGGTGGCAAGGAACAGGCACGAGATAGGGCGCTCACTGATGCCGAGATTACGGCGGTGCTTAAGGCGTTTGACAAGGCGGGGCCGGTATTCCGCCCCTATGCACTGGCTGTGCGCCTGCTCTTGATTACTGCGGTTCGACGCTCGGAGTTGATCGAAGCACCGTGGTCAGAATTCAACCTGGAGAAAGGGTTGTGGTCGATCCCGCCAGTCCGGCAGAAAACAGGGGGCTTGGAAGGCGCGAAGGACTTCGTTGTTACGCTTACACCGGCTGCGGTCGAATGGCTCGAAGAGTTGAAAATGCTCGCCGGCAAGAATGACTACGTGTTCCCGGCAAAGCGTCGTGGTGATCGCGACACGCTGGGGCCGAATACGGTCAATTGGGCACTGGGGCAGATTGAGCATGGCGTGGAGCCATTCACCCTGCACGATCTTCGCAGAACTGCGCGTACCCATCTGGCGTCACTGGGGGTGCAGCCGCATATTGCCGAGCGTTGCCTGAACCACAAGCTGCCGGGGATAAATGACACGTATGACACCTATGACTATTTGGACGAGCGCCGGGCAGCGCTGGAGCTATGGGAGCGCAAGCTGCTGGTGCTGGAAGCAGGTAAACCGTTCAATGTTGTGGCACTCCGGAGTGCCGCATAATGCCATGGCCGAAAGGGAAGGCTCGGGGATGGTGGGCGAATCCCCCTGCTTATCTGAGCGGTACCAGATGTAACGCAGATGAATTGATAACTCCACCCATCAACCGTCGAGATGTTCAGTTGATGGCTCAGGCTGAGCTTATCGAGCACGTTGAAAGTGGCGGCCACTTTGTCGCTGAGCATTATTTTACCGGCCAGCGTGAACTTGCGGAGGTTAAGTATCAAGTCGTCAAGAAGCACCGCGCGCGACTTACCATCGGCCATGCAAGGGCAAACATGGAGCGTCAAGATGCTAAAAACAGCATCCTTCGCTGGATCGCGTTCAACTGCGGCGACATTCTGGAAATGAAGTTTGCCCCGCTGAAGGCCAAATGCGCAGTTATAGAGGATCGTTTGCTTCGTGCGGGCTGGCCGGTTCCGAGTAGGGCGAGTATGTATCGCCATCTAAAAGCAATAAAGGCCAAGATGCCCTAATCAGGGCATACCTGTCTGGTTTTTATCAGGCCTAGGACACCTAATAATTCGATCCGGACCATTGGAATCCTTATAACGGAGGATTCCAGATGACAAACAGCAATACCCAGCAAACGCAACTGTCGCTCACGCTCGACGACATCGTTGCCGATCTCCCGGCGCTCGTGCGGGAAAAACAACTCCGCAATGACTTTGTCAGGATCGCACACGGCACGTTGTGGGACTGGGTGGCCAAAAACACTTTTCCCGCGCCCGTAAAGCTGTCGTCTGGCGTCACCGCGTGGCGACGATCGGATTTGATGGCTTGGGCCAGCGGCTCGTGGACGCCGGCATGAGTGCTGCAAACAATACTCACGGCGGGCACCGTGCCTTGAGCGAGGACGCATTCAATAGCGATGCGGCCGAAGTTGTCCTAGGGGCTATCGAACCCGAGACGCTTGCAGCCAAGCACGGTGTGTCGGTCGAGTCAGCTATTGAGCTGATCGGCGCCAACGAAACCGATATCAGCCGGGTGGTCGCCGAAATGGTTTCGGACGGCCGCGATGTAGCGTTGATGGCGAAGAAAGGGTTGTCGTCTGCATTGCGTCAATTGGCCTCGCAGATCGAAGGCGAACAGCTCTCTCCCGCGTTGCTCCTGCGTACCGTCGAGGTACTCAACAAGGTGTCCGGTCTGGAGGCAAAGCAGAAGGCCCAGCCTGAGCAGCAATCGTCGTTCTCGATAACGATCATCCTGCCAAAAGAGAATGGCCGCGCTGAAGAAATCGTGATCGGCAAGCCGGACGTGGCTGTCATCGAAGGGGATTCTCGGGAGGTCGGCGATGACGACTGAACTGGTTGGCTCGATGGAGCTGGCTGCATGGTCTTGCAGCGTTACGTTGTTCCCGAGCTTTTATAACCCGTTGCCTGCTGACGAGCTGGAGAATGCCCCCTTCGCGTGGCTGGTTAACTTCGTTGCGGCTGCGACGGGGCCGGTTATAGGTCCGGACAAGGGGGCTTTGCCGTTTTACGTGCCGTGTTCGCTCAAGGTTGCACCACTGACGGCGAAGATGCAGGAGAAGACGGCGCGCAAGGTTGGCAAGCAACGGAGTGCTGCGCACGTGACAGAGGCAATGTTCCTTGTCCTCGACGTGGATGGCCTGACACAAGCGCAGTTTGACGCTTTGCTGGAGAGTCTGCGTAATGCTGGCATCACCTTCTTGGCCTACTCGACGCACAGTCATGGTCGCGCCGATAAGCCGGGTGTTCGAGCGAGGTTGCTGATACCGGTGGATCGTCCGTTGAGTGGGGATGAATACAAGGCCGCGTGGCTTGGGTTCGACATCCTGTTCTGTGATGGCGCTATCGCTGCCGCTGACGACTCGGGGAAGGCCATCTGGCAGCAGCAGGGGGTGTGGTCGGTACACCCTGATCGAGTTGATGCGGCGTTTCGTATCGTCCACAAGGCGGGTGTGGCGTCGGCTGACGCGCTGATCGTAGAAGGTCTGAAGGTAATTAAGCCGACGCCTGAGCGGCGCGAATTCGTAGCCCAGCAATTGCCTGTCACGATGGAGGTTAATCGCCTTGTGTCCGCATTGCCGTGGCTGGATTCGGAGACGACATCGAAGTGGACATCGTTGATGGTGGCGTTCAAGGCGCTCGTTCCGGTGATCGGCTACGACGCTGCACAGGAGTTGGCGGTGCGCTACTCGGAGCAAGCGGGCGAAGCTGCCAAGGCCAAAAACGATGACAGTCGCTACAACCCCTCTAGCTTCTTCGAAAACGCGACCCCCACCATGCCTCCGGAGGCTGCCAAGGGGGTCATCTACGGTGCGGCGCGTGACGGTGCTCTAGCGGAAGTAGAACGTGGTCTAGTTGCTGGCAATCTTGGCGTGCGTGGTTCTGAGGCTGCGACGTACCTCGCCTGCCATCACCGAGCTGCGCTACGCGATTTGCTGACCCGGCATGGTGTGGAGGTGGCAGCATGAGCAGCGTAAAGAATTTTCTGGCTAAGGCGTCAGCATCGAAGGCTGCCAAAGAGGTGCCAACATCCCTCAAGGAGATGCCGGCCAAGATTGTCCCGACAGCAGCCGACTCTCTGGCGCTACACGACCAAATCGGTGCAGCCATGAAGCAGGGGCAGCAGCAAGCTCAGGCGAACAACCAACAGGCAGTGCAGCAGGCTGTGGCCGGCGCAAGGTTTCTGGTGGATCAGTTCGGCGTGACCCGTATTGCTAAGGGCCCAGAGGCTATCCCGCTGGATTCAATGCGTGGCATGGACTTGCTCCGGTTGGCGGTCTACAAAGCGACCGGTAAGGCGGCTGGTGATGACACGCTTAAGCGCGAAATAGGCGTGGTACGAGCCAAA
The DNA here is from genome assembly GCA_013335535.1 of Azonexaceae bacterium. Lineage (GTDB taxonomy): Bacteria > Pseudomonadota > Gammaproteobacteria > Burkholderiales > Rhodocyclaceae > Azonexus. Next base: position 131,655 of record JAAXVL010000007.1, on the reverse strand, counting down.
GCGCAGGCTTCAGGGGAGCGCACTTTTGTACACAAGCGCACCGCTATCGGGGGCACCGGTGTAGTCATCGATGCGGGGGGGGACCGTTGTATCCGAGTTTCGTCGGAGGGTTGGGTGGAAGGCGCGCACGATGGTGGTACGTTTTTCGTTCGTGGACCGGGGTACGGTGAGATACCTTCGCCCGTAAGGCCAGCGTCGCCCAAAGATGCACTGCGTGTGCTGGATACGATATTCGAGAGAATGGGCGTGCCGGACATTCGGCGCTTGATGCTTGCCGTTGCTCTCGTCAATGCATTGCGCCCCGGCGTTCCGTACGTTGTGATACTTCTGGTGGGCGGGGCAGGTAGCGGGAAGACCACGACGGCCGGAAACCTCGCTGGGTTTATCGACCCGACAACGAGCGGTGAACTCCCCAACGTGCCGCTGAATGCTCAGGACGTCGCAGCCGTAGGCGGAGAGCAGCATGTTCTAGGCGCCGACAACATAAGCAAGATCGACCCCGAGGCATCGGACCTGCTATGCATGGCTGCCAATGGGTCGGAGTTCGTCGTTCGGGAGTTCAACACACGGAAAGACACTGCACGTTTGTTCGTGCACTGCCAGTTCATACTCACTGCGATCACGAATCCCGTAACGCGGGGTGATCTGCTGGATAGGCTGCTCCCGATTACTCTGGAGCCACACACGGACTACAAGGGTGAAGACGAAGTTCGGGCGTGGTTCCGCAAAGTACAGCCTGTAGCAACAGGTGCTTTGGTGGAGTTGCTATCGGCCGGGCTGGCGCGGCTGCCGGAGGTCAAGAGGCAGCGCAAATGGACGCATCGTCTGGTCGATTTCTGCCAACTCGGAGAAGCCATCGCTCAAGCGTGTGGGATGGAGCCGGGTACATTCGTCGAGCAGTTCAACTCGTTACGGTTCGAGTCCGCTCAAGAAGCAGCAAGCGGCGATCCGGTGATTCAGCATGTTTTGGATGTTGTCCGCGATGTGGCAAGCAAAGCGGAGGCGGAGGAGTCATTCCCTCCTTGGCGTCGTTGGGGTACGACACCCGGTTTCGTTGCCATCAAGTGCGGCGCAAAAGTTGAGGTTGCGATCAAGGCCAGCACTTTGCGTGATCGTGTCCGCAATCGGGCGATGGGGAGCAATGGCCGTTGGATTCCCGACTCTGATAAACAGATGGCCGATGTCTTGTTGCAGAAAAAGCCAGTGCTCGCCGCAATCGGTATCCATGTCGTTCGGCACTGTTTCAATGGTGACAGCGGCGCGGCGTGGGTGTTCTCGTGGTCGGAGTGACTTTTGCACCGGGTCTGCACCGGGTCTGCACCGGGTCACTCGGTGCAGCGCAAGCCCCGTGGTTATTGGGGTTCGAGCACTTGCACCGACTGCACCGGGTCATTCCTTACTTATAGAGGAAATAAAGATAATGCCCATATTTACCCCCTCGCCACCCTATAGCAACGTGCTTTCACCCGGTGTAGTCGGTGCAAACCGCTGGAACCCGCGTGGTTATTGGCTTACAGCGCACCGGGTCACTCGGTGCAGACCCGGTGCAACTCACTGCACCCGGTGCAGGAGGCGGCAATGACTGCCCCGCTGACTCTAGCCAGTTACGCCGCGCAGATAGTCACGTGGTACGCCCGTCTGCCAGAAGCCAAGCCGAGTTGTTTTACCTGCGCTGACCTGACGACCGGAATCGGATTGTCCATGCGCCAGCTTCACATGCCTCTCGTCTTGTTGGGGTGGCACCGGGCAGAAGTATGGAGCCGGCGATGCAACCGACGAATCCGGCGAGTGCTTTATGCGCCACCGGGCTATCAAGTGCCTCGACCAACACGCGGCCGTCCGCGGTTCTGCCTCGAAAACCATATCGCCATCACCATTCTGTAAGGAGTTTTCCCATGACAACCATTGCACTCGACCTCGTTGATGCCGCAACCAGTGAGCAACGCAATTTCACTATTGATACGACAAACCCGGTGGGGCGCCTGTTCGGTCGCTGGCTCGTCCGCGAGCTACCCGGAAACTTCGAACTGGCCAAGCACTTCTACCCGGACGACATGCCTGTTATCGAACGGCTAAACTACCAGTCGAACCAAGGGGATTTCACCGTAACCCAGTGCAAGGGCGGTGTGCCTCGCTTGATCTACCCTCGCAAATACCTCGGCACGCACGACAAGGTCGTTGATATACCGAGCGAGGCTTACGCCGACCATTTCGATGAAGAGGACGAAAAGGCCCGACTGTTCAGGTTGCTCGCGGCAGAGATTCGCGAAGCCGCTCGTTTTCTTCACCCCGACTACGAGTGTTCCGGCATCGCTGAGTTCGACGCCCTGCACGACAACCTGACAGCGGTTATCGAGAAGGCCGCCACTGCAACCCGGATGCTGGGTGATGCCTACAAGCTAGAACTGAAACTGTTGCTGGTGGAAATCCGGAGCGAGATTGTAGGCTGATGGGGCTTACTTCTTCGGTATGTTCAGGTTCAGCACCAGCTTCGGCTTCGGCTTCGACGGCTGCGGTGGATTCTGGGGCTGAGAGTTTTCCGACTGTTGCTTTTCCTGCATCTCCTGCCGGAAATTCTTTTTGAACTCTCCCCAGAGCAGGGCTTTCTTCAACTGCTCCGTTGTGTTCTGGGGCTGAGAGTTTTGGCTGTCCATCTCGGCCACTCTCGCTGCTCTCGCTACGGACCGTGCCTTGCCCGCTGGGGAGGCTTTGATCTCTGCGTATTTCGCCATCGCTGCTTCGATAGTTCTCGGATTCTTTGGCAATGGCGAGGTATTGTTCCTGGAACTTTCGGTCACTGTATTTGGCTCGGAGCGGTTGAGTATGTCTTCGATCACGGAAATCGCAGTATTTGTATCGCAAGAAAATAACTCTTGGCACTCAATGATACGGCCTTCTTTTACGTAGCTTCGAGAAACGGAAAATGAGGCCAAGTGCTTATGGGTTGCAAATTCGATGCGCCCCGCTGTTTGAATTGAACGCTTGAACACTACTTGCCAGTCAGAAACGCCTCCATATTGATAGCTATTGAGATTTGGCAAACGTGCCGATGCACATTGCGCCGTCCCAACTTTCGTTAGTTTTCCTTTTGGAGACCACGCAACGTAGATTTGGCCTGGAGTGTCGTATCTAAGTGAAAAAGCGATATTTGCTGTTTTGCACTGGGGGCAATGCCCAGATCGGGTTTTGATTGTATGCCCGCCATTGCGGCAGGGGCCTACACCGTACGCCAAAACCATGTCGAGCTCCTTCATCTCTTTTCGGTATTGCTGGCGAGAAAGGCCCGTCGCATCAAATACACGTGACATGGGGATTTTCTGGCTATCGATAAATTGGCGCTGCTCCTCTGTGAGTCTTCCTCCTCCGTACGTGCTTTTTTCCTTGGGAGCGTTAGCGCTGGAATTTTTCTCGTTCGATGGATTCCGCTTAACCAGTACGCGCTTTGTTCCTGACTCGACAGCAACTGCTCGGGTACTGACCCGTGCGCGGCGTAGATGGTCAAGCAGCATTGATTTTTCGTGATCGGTAAGTTCAGCACTTGCATCTGCTTTCACTACTCCCGCCTTGGCCAATTGTTCTTCGAGGACATCGATCGACATTTTTAATTCATTGGCAAATTGTGAAACCGTTGTGGTGCCCATGTTTCGCCCCTTTTGTGACTTCAATAATCAATGTGACGCACAACAAATGTTGATTGCGCCAATCGATTATTCATCTGTCGTTATGTATTTGCCATCCCTGACGAAAGGAATAGCAGGACAGGGCACAGCAAGCCTTCATCGATTTATCTGAGAGCAGCCCGATTGTGCTATTGGCATAAATAAGGAAAATCGACCTTGCGGTGTGAGCAAAAGGTGAGAGGTGGCTTGGGGGTGGGGGTGGCCTTGGTCCGATATACCCCCCGTCCGCTTGACGAGCGGCCATAGATACCAGATCACACGAGGTATCGGCCATGAGCAAGAAGCACTACATCGCAATCGCAGCAGCGTTGCGGAACATCACCGACCGGGCAGCAAGGCAAGTCGTTGTTGGCGAACTTCTGACATTGTTCAAGCGAGATAACCCGAGGTTCGATTGCCAGCGATTCATGGAAGCGTGTGACGTCGCGTAGCTGGCGCCGGTTCTTTAACAACTCGGATGTTTCATGGACCCGGCCATTGTGCCGGGTTCTTTCCTTGCATGAACATGCTTACGAGTAAGCGAATATTCCATTTGCATCAATGGTTTAGCTGTGCCATAGTGGTGTTGTGTACACGCACAAAGCGCCGGGACAAGAGGCGGCAACCTCAAGTCCCAGCTAACCAAAACGCAAATGGAGATTGCATCATGGCTACCCCGAATTTTACTGCTACCAATACCAACTATTCCGCTTGGCTTCTTTCCGTCAAGGCGAAGCACACGAAGCATCAAGTCGAACGCGCAGTACACCGTGCTGAATACTGGCACAAGCTATCTGACCAAGAACTCACAGAGGCGGCGCTAGACATCGCCAAAGAAGATTCTCTTATGCAGGTACTGGCACTACGGCTCGAAGCGGCACTGGAGCGAATAGACGAGCTGGAAGCCGAGTAATATAGATGGGGCCGGGAAACCGGCCCTATTTACTTGGAGGTTGTCTGCATGCCTGTTGAAGATACGGCAAAGAACACCGCAACAGTGGCGCCAATGTCTTTGGCGGAGCACATGGCACAGAACAGTACCTTTGGGGTGATTATGAAAGCCTTGGCGGAGTTCGAGGCGTTGCCTCCATCGCAAAGGTTGAAACTAGAGCAGGAGAGGTGGGAGCAGACATCCTTCATGCGACGTTCTTCACAGACGACTCCAGAGCAGGGGCAAGAATGAGTGCTAGTGCCCACATAATAAGTAGCCGAGTGAGTAGCCGGTCATGATACGAATTTGCAAGATCATTGCAGGGGCTGGAGAGACGGCGGTTGTTATGCTGCTCCTCCAGCAGTTGCAGTGATTCGCTTTGCCTCGCTCGGTAGCGGTAGCGCTGGAAACGCGCTGCTCGTCGAGCACGGGGCATCTTGCCTGATGCTCGATTGCGGCTTCGGGCTACGGGAAACCGTGGCTCGTTTGCTCCGTCTTGGCCGGGCTCCTGCCGATCTGGCGGGTATTCTCGTCACTCATGAGCATGGCGATCACGTTGGCGGTGTATTTCGGCTGGCCCGCAAGTTCAGGCTGCCGGTCTGGATGACCCACGGTACCTGGGTAGGCTGTCGCGAGACGGATTCAGAACTGGATTTGCGCATCATCGACAGCCATCGCTCGCTCTCCATCGGCGATATCGAGGTTCAGCCTTTTCCCGTGCCTCACGATGCGCGTGAACCAGTGCAATTCGTCTTTTCCGGTTCGGGCGTTCGCTTGGGTGTGCTGACCGATATCGGCGAACCGACGGCGCATGTTTGCGAAATGTTATCTGGTTGTGCGGGGCTGGTGCTTGAATTCAACCATGATGCCGACCTACTCGAGCGTTCGGCTTATCCTGCCTCTCTCAAGCGGCGCATAGCCGGTCGATACGGTCATCTGGAAAACTCGGCCGCCGCATCGCTGCTCGGTCGAATTGATTGTTCAGGCTTGCAGTCGCTTGTGGCGGCGCACCTGAGCGAGCGTAACAATCGACCAGAATTGGTGGTTGGCGCGGTGGCGGTGGCGCTGGGTTGTTCGGATGAGTGGGTGGGCGTGGCTAGCCCGGATCACGGGTTTGATTGGCGAAGTATTGAATAAAAATTCAAGGCAATAAAAAACGGGGCCGAAGCCCCGTTTTTCTTGATGCTTGAAGAAATTACTTCGCAGCAGCCGGAGCAGCGGCTTCAGCCGGCTTGGCAGCATCAGCAGCCGGGGCAGCAGCCGGAGCAGCGGCTTCAGCCGGCTTGGCAGCGTCAGCAGCCGGGGCAGCAGCCGGAGCAGCGGCTTCAGCCGGCTTGGCAGCTTCTGCAGCCGGAGCGGCAACCGGAGCCGGGGCAGCAGCCGGAGCTTCCGGCTTCTTGCCACAAGCGGACAGGGCAACGGCGAGCAGGGCAGCAACGAGGAGGGACTTATTCATGGGATTTCCTTATCGACAAGAGGTAACAAAATCTGAATTGATCGGAGATCAGGAGCTACCTAATCAGTCTGCAATTATAGCAATAATTTATTTCCGTGGGCGAGACTTGCTGCAGTGCAAAATAGTGCCTGAAGGTCAGAGCCCAAGTGCAGTGCTGGTTACGCTTTCGCCACCTTCCGACCAGATTTCCTTGAAGCGGGTTAAATAGGGGCGGACTTCATCAATTTCGTCGATCAGCAATTTGCTGCGCGGTAGATCTCGTTCGAAGCGGATCAGGGCGTGCTTGTTGTCAACGAGGACCATGCTGTCGCGCAGATGAGCAAGCTGCGGCGGCGTTTGACGGGCAGTGGCAAGATGGCCGTAGGTGCTGAGCTGAGTTAGAAACAGTGGATGTTTTTGCCGAAGCGGTTCGGCATTGCGAACGGCTATTTGCAAGGTATCGCTCTCTCCGCCTTGAAGGACTCTTTTTATATGAAGCAGGCGGGGCGCTGATTCGAGCTTCAGCGTGACAAGATCTTCGTCATAAATGCTGATCTTATGACAGGCAATGGCCAGCAGGCGGTCGAGCGCCATTTGGTAGTCTGCCCAGGAGGTAATCAGTTCGCGAGCCATGGCGCTTAGTTTAACCGATTGTTAAAATTCGCGCTTTTTCGGAGTTGACCGTGCCAATCGGGATCATCGTAGCGCTGGACCATGAGGCACGGGGAATTACCCGCCAGGACGGCAAGGCCATTTTTGTCGATGGTGCCTTGCCGGGCGAAACCGTCGAGTACGCCAGCTTCCGAAAAAAATCAAAGTTCGAACTGGCCAATCTGGTCCGCGTGATCAAGCCGTCAAATGCCCGTGTCGAGCCACGCTGCCCGCATTTTGGCGTTTGTGGCGGTTGTGCCATGCAGCACATGGATCCTTCGGCGCAGGTTGCAGCCAAGCAGCGCGTTCTCGAGGACAGCCTCTGGCATATCGGCCGTGTTCGTCCGGAAACAATGCTGCCGCCGATTCAAGGTGAGCCTTGGGGTTATCGGCATCGTGCCCGTCTGGCTGTTCGCCAGGTTTCAAAAGACGGGGCGGTGCTGATTGGCTTTCATGAATGGCGTAGCAGCTACATCGCCGATATTCGAAGTTGCGACATTTTGCCGCCCCATGTGTCGGCCCTGTTGATGCCGATGCGCGATCTGTTGGGCGCGCTGACGGTGGCCGGGCATGTCCGGGATGTTGAGGTGGCGCTTGGCGAGCATTGCACGGCCGTGTTGTTGCGCATTCTGGCGCCGCTTGCTGCGGCTGACGAACGTTTGCTGCGTGAGTTTGCCGACCGGCACGCCATCGTCTTCTATCTGCAGCCAAAGGGGCCGGATTCCATTTGGCGCTTTTATCCGCTGCCCGGCCCCCGTTTGTCGTATGCCTTGCCGGAGTTCGATCTGGAGTTCGATTTCAAGCCCAACGATTTTACCCAGGTTAACCACGCGGTAAATCGTGTGCTGGTCCGCCGCGCCATGCGCCTGCTTGATCCGCAGCTGGGCGAGCGAATTGCCGACATGTTTTGCGGCCTGGGAAATTTTACCTTGCCGATTGCCCGGTCGGGAGCTTTGGTGGTCGGTGTCGAAGGTAGCGCTGGGCTGGTAGCGCGCGGACGGGAGAGCGCAGTCGCGAATGGCTTGGCTGATCGTGTCGAATTCGGCGTCGCCAACCTTTTCGAATGCTCCGAGCAATCGCTGGCGGCGCTGGGCCGTTTTGACAAGATGCTGATCGACCCGCCGCGCGAAGGGGCGGTTGAGCTGGTCCGGGCGTTGGGAAAAGATGCGCCGCGTCGCATTGTTTATGTGTCCTGCAATCCGGGTACGCTCGCTCGCGATGCGGCGGTGCTGGTCACGGAAAAGGGCTACCGTTTCGTTTCGGCCGGCGCCGTGAACATGTTTCCGCACACGGCCCACGTCGAGTCGATTGCCGTTTTCGAACGAGCCTGACGATACTGGTTTCCAGATGTAAAAAAGGCGGCCTTGGCCGCCTTTTTAATGTTCAGCCGGTGAAGCTTAGTCGCGCTCGCCGGTCAGGGCCATGATCAGCTGCAGCAAGCCGACGAAAACGTTGTAAACGTCGAGATAGACTGCCAGGGTCGCGCTCACATAGTTGGTTTCACCGCCCTGAATGATGCGGCTGATGTCGTACAGAATGTAAGCCGAGAAGATGCCGACAACCGCGACTGCAATGGTCAGCGACAGCGCGGGAATCTGGAAGAAGATGTTGGCGACGGCGGCGAGCAGGACGACGATCATGCCGACGAACAGGAACTTGCCCATACCGCTGAAATCACGCTTGCTGACGGCAGCGACGGTCGACATCGTGAAGAACACGGCGCCCGTGCCACCAGCGGCCATGGCAATCATTGAGCCACCGTTCGAGAAGCCAAGAGCAACTTGCAGGATGCGCGACAGCATGAGACCCATGAAGAAGGTGAAGCCGAGGAGCAAGGCAACGCCCAATCCGCTGTCCTTGTTCTTCTCGATGCCCCACATGAAGCCCATGGCAACGCCCATGAAGACCAGGAATGAAATGAACGGGCTGCCAGCGAAGAAGCTGAATTGCATCTGGATGCCGATCAGTGCGCCAATGACCGTCGGCACCATGGACAGGCCGAGCAGCATGTAGGTGTTGCGCAGAACGCGGTTCTGCTGCAGTGCAAGCCCCGAAGAGCCCTGATTGGCAATCTCGAAATTGGTGTTCATGCGGGAAGCTCCCTTATTTTATTGCGACAGACGCTAAGACTAACGGAGCTAGCCCGAAGTTTCAATTATTCCCAAGCGCTTCGGCGGGATTGCACCCGGTGCGACTGTGCTATCATGCGCGCCTTCCGGGTCTGTGGCAGAGTGGTTGAATGCACCGGTCTTGAAAACCGGCGTGCTGAAAAGCATCGTGAGTTCGAATCTCACCGGACCCGCCAGAAAGTTCTTGAGTACTGACATACTCAATTGCGTGGCTTAACACTAAGTCAATGCAGTGCTTCCGTCCTGGTCAGCGTTATGGTTGGTAAAAAAGGACCGGAAAAGGACCGATAGGACGACGTTAATATCGTTCTTGGTCGCTCTCTCTAGCGGAGTCGTTTGCTGCTGTGCGGCAAAGCCTATCGGTAGCTGGACCTCTGGTATGGGCAACTCCAAACTTCAAATTTACTTGGTCAGATCTCCTTTGTGCATGAATTTTGATAAATTGACGCATAGGGTCGCATCAATGCTTATGCGTGTAGAATTAAGGAATATCTTATTTTCGATTTGATGAAATGACTGCCATTTCAAAACTCCTCCAAATTGGCTTTGCTATCGCTATTACAGCAATCTCCACAACATCTGCAGTGGCTGCTGATGCTGAGGGTGCGCATTCACCCTGGACCGGCTTTTATGTCGGCGTTAGTGCTGGGCAGGCATTGACGCAACAGTCATTTAGTACCTCTCCTAGTGGAACTCTTGTTACATCGCCGTTTATCGGTTCAACACGATGGGGGGAAAATAGTACTCGTGAGTCCGATGGTCTGTTTATTGGTGGCGTTCAGTTTGGATATAACTGGACATTTTCCGATAGATATATTGTTGGTATAGAAGCTGATATCCGCTCAAATGATCAGTCATTCCAGAGTCAGTCAGTGTTCTCTCCTGCTGCCGGTATTACGGTTACGAATACCAGCACGAGCAGTTTGCCAATGGTAAGTACCCTCCGTGGGCGGCTTGGCTATTTGGTTCAGTCGAATTTCTTGCTTTACGGAACTGCTGGGTTGGCCTATGGGGAACAGAAAGGGACATTCACTCAGTCTGTTTCGGCGGGAAATACCCTTGTCGAAATATTTCCAGTAAATCTATCCAAGTCAGCATATGGCTACTCAACCGGTGTAGGTGTCGAATGGGCATTTGCGCGTCAATGGTCGGTTGGGGCTGAATATCAATATCTATCACTGGCGACAAAGCAAACGCAAATGATTTCAACTGCATACTTGGGGCCATCTGCTCTCGCATCGGATGTGATGAGTGTTTCTTCGTCTGAGTTTAAGGTTAATGTTCTGCAACTAGGTGTAAATTACAGGTTCTGATACGGCGATGGATGTTAGGAGTCGGTTGTCTTAGATTTATAGAACTAGTGGTCGGGTGTGGTAGAACCCTTCGTGAGTTCGAATCTCACCGGACCCGCCAGAAATCGCATCGGCCCCTTTTGGGGCCGTTTTGCTTTGTGTTTCGTTGATTTGTCGGACCCGTTCGCTGCCGCGAGTTTTTCGATTTTTGGTTATTTTTCCGGTTGACCGTGGAAATGCCGGAAAAGCCTGTAGCGTGACGCGCCAGGCTCAGAGATCCAGGAATTCTCCGACTTCATCGGAACGCGCCATCGTGTCGGCGTAGCCGAGATCGATCAGGGCTCGGGTGTAGGGTTTTTCGAAAAGCAGGTAGCTGGTCAGGGTGCCGTTGCGGCGGTTCATGCCGCCGATTCCGCCGAGCATCATGCGCATTGCCCAAGGTAGCGCGCCGGCGTGTTCGGCCGCGATGCGCTCAAGGCGCTCGGAGGGTGAAATGATCAGAGCCTTGATTGGTCTGAGCGGGATTTCGTTGTTATCTCTGACGTTGGGTGGAATAGCGGCGAGCGTCCGGTTGATTCGCTGCATGCGCTCGATATCGACCGCCAGGCTATCGAGAAAGATGCTCGATAGGGCGTGGCCGGCAATTTGCGCCAGTGAGGGATGGCTGTCGACCCGGCGGCGTTCCTGATGTTCGTTCTTCCGTCCGGCGCCGACGATCAGTACGCGCTCGGCGCCGAGGTGGATGGCAGGAGAAATCGGCGCCAGTTGGCGCATCGAACCATCGCCGAAAAATTCCCGATGAATCTTGGCGGCCGGAAAAATGAAGGGGATGGCGCTCGAGGCGAGCAGGTGATCGACGCCAATTGTGGAGCGAATGCCGATGCGCTGGACGCGATGCCAGGGCTGGGCGTCGGTATGGCCCTGAAAGAAATTGATGTTGTCACCGGATTCGTAGCCTGATGCCGAAATGCTCAGGGCGTGCAGTGCGCCATTGGCGATGGATCGTTCGATGCCGCTGAAATCAAGGTGTCGAGTCAGCAATTCGCGCAATGGTGAATTGTCGAGCAGTGAGCGTGGCCGGCTGCGAATCAGCCAGCCCAGCGTCAGCATGGTCATCCAGTGCGCACCGGAGACGCCAATGCCGAGCGGGTCGGCACGATAGATGTCGCCGGCGTGCATGTTTCGCCAGAAGCTGGCCAGCACGGAGACACCCTTGCCAAAATTATCCGCCAGGCAGGCGATGCCGGCTGCGTTGATGGCTCCGGCAGAGGTGCCGCACAAAATGGGGAAGGGGTTTCGCCGGCGGTTGGTCGATAACTTGGCTACCGCGAGCAAGACGCCGACTTGATAGGCAGCCCGGGCGCCGCCGCCGGTCAGAACCAGTGCTGTCTTGGCTGCGCTTGCCGGAGGCGGGGTCATGCTGACCTGGCGCCTGTTCTCGGCAAGCTTGGCCTGGGCTGGCTGGCTTTCTTGTTTTTCATCTCCCCCTCCGTGCGCATGCTATCGATGTGCTTGCCGTATTCCAGCAGTATAGGGGGAGAATTTTTTCCGCTCAATCCAGCGTGGTGCGAAGTGCATCAGCCCAGCAGTTGGGCGTTTCGTAAAGCCGGACCTGCTCGAGCTGCAGATGGTTGCCGTAAGTGTCGCGATAAACTGCGTCGAGGCGCTCGAACGCGATGCGGGCCAGATTTTCGGCGGTCGGTACGCGGTCGAGAATGACGGTCTTGTGGCCCGGCATCGAACTGAGAAAATCGACAACAGCCTTGTCGCCGGCGTAGGCGAGGAAGGCGTGATCCCATTCGTTGACCAGATGGACGTTGGCCAGATCCTTGACCTGCGAGAAGTCCATCACCATGCCATTGGCGGCATCGCCAGCCTTGTCGATGACACTGCCCGACAAGGTGATTTCAATGGCGTAACGGTGCCCGTGCAGGTGACGGCACTGGCTTTTGTGGTCGGGGATGCGGTGCCCGGCATCGAATTCGAGACGGCGGGTAATCAACATGGGCGTTTTGCTCAACAAGGCGGTCGCGGATTATACAATGCGCCATGCTCACCACAGACGATCACCGCCGCGACAGTGCCGGCCTGCGCTACGTTTATCCCGTCATCTCGCGCCGGGCCGGCGGCGTGTCGATCGGCATCAACCTCAATCCGAACAATGCCTGCAACTGGGCTTGCGTTTATTGTCAGGTCGAAAACCTGACGCGGGGCGGGCCACCTCCGATCGACCTTGAATGCCTTGAACGCGAACTGGCGGGTTTTCTCGATAGCGCGCTGAACGGTGACTTCATGCAACGGCAGGTGCCGCCCGAGGCGCGGCGGCTGATGGATGTGGCCTTTTCCGGTAATGGCGAACCGACCAGTGCTCCCGAGTTTGCCGAGGCAGTCGGCGTAGTCGGGAAGGTGCTTGAGCGCTTTGGTTTGAGCGGCCAACTGATGGTGCGCCTGATCACCAACGGCAGCCTCATGCACCGCCCCGAGGTTCAGTCGGGAATCCGTCATCTGGCCGAACTGGGGGGCGAAGTCTGGTTCAAGATGGATCGCGCCACGGCAGATGAAGTGGCTGAAATCAACGGCGTTCCGTGGCAAATGGCAAAAACGTCAAGAAATCTCGAAATTTGCGCTTCCTTGGCCAAAACCTGGGTGCAGACCTGCTGGTTTGCGCTGGATGGCATTGCCCCGACAGCGGCTTCGCGAAAAGCCTATTGCGACCTGCTGAGCCCGTTGGCCGGAAAGCTGACTGGCATACACCTATATGGCTTGGCCAGACCCTCACTGCAACCCGCAGCCTATCGCCTCAATGCCTTGTCAGAGGCGGATCTGCGCGATTTTGCAGAAGAGGTGCAAAAGAAAACGGGCATCCGGGTCATTGTTTCCCCGTGATGCCCGTTGCTACGGTCGATGCCCCTTTTGGAGCAAAAATCAGGCTGCTTTTTTGGCGTGGGCGCGAGCCGACTTCTTCAGGGACTTGAACAGTTCCGGTTCCTGAGCCTTGAGATATTCGACAACTTCAATGTCGTCACGCTTGATGTTCTTGATATCAACTTGTTCAACGTGCACCAGGCGGAGCAATTCACGCACCGGCTTCGGCATGTTGCGACCGCTTTCGTAGCGGGAACCGCCACTTTGCGTCACTCCGAGGGTGGACCAGAACTGTTGCTGGTTGAGGCCAAGCTTACGACGGATTTCACGAGCGTCGATTTTCTCGATGGTTTTAACTGTAGTCATCATTCAATCTCCATACGCTAGCGGAATAAGGTTACCTAAGCATCCTAGCGATATATGCCTTAGGTGATATAACCAAGTGTATAGATGGTTATGACATTTCGCAAGTACCAATGCCAATAAATTTATCAAATACGCGTAAATTTTTGTTGGGTTGCTGCTCTTGCTATTCACTTGGACCTTATGCGAGACGAGAAGTGCCATTGGTCTTTCCGAATCCCGATGGATGCTCTAAGATCTTCCGACCAATTAAAACCGAGTGCGGGAGAGCGCAATGCAGGTGCGGGAAATACTTCGAGTCAAGGGTGCCACGCTGTACACAGCGACGCCGCAACAGTCTCTGGCATTCGCCATCGACAGCATGGCTGATCTTGATGTCGGCTCCCTGGTTGTCATGGATGGCGGCAAGATGGTTGGCATGCTGACCTTTCGCGAAGTCCTCCTGGCGCTCAAGGGCAAGGCTGCAACGGCGGAGCAACTGACGGTCGGCGAGGTGATGGTGACCAACCCGGTGACCGCTTTCCCGGATATGGAAGCAAACGACCTGCGTCGCCTCATGATCGATAAGCGCTCGCGCTATCTACCGGTCGTCGAAAACGACACCTTGATGGGCGTCATCTCATTCCTCGATGTCGCCAAGGCGGTGCTTGAGGAGCAGAGTTTCGAAAACAAGATGCTCAAGAGTTATATCAAGAACTGGCCAGCTGACCAGCAGGAAGCCTGAGCTTCAAGTTCTTAAACGCACAAAAGGCAGCTTCGGCTGCCTTTTGTGCTTTTACGGCTAGCGACTATCCCAGCCGTAGCGTTTGGTCCTTTGCCAGCGGTTGTCGGGTTGCTGGCGCGGGTTTGGCGCCGGATTTGTGCTTCCCTTGCGGGCCGGTGGCAGAGTCGATGGTTTTGTTACGGTCGACGGTGTGGGAGAGGGCTTTTTGCTCGGCATGGTAAACTCCTCGTTCCATATTAGAAGTCGCTTCCATGTCCGGCAATACTTTTGGCACCTTGTTTACCGTTACCTCCTTTGGTGAGTCGCATGGCCCGGCGATAGGCTGTGTCGTTGATGGTTGTCCGCCGGGGCTGGCCTTGTGCGAGGCTGATATCCAGGCTGAGCTGGATCGCCGCAAGCCGGGGACCTCGCGTCACGTGACGCAGCGCCGCGAGCCAGATACCGTCGAGATACTGTCCGGCGTTTTCGAGGGCAAGACGACCGGTACGCCGATTGGCCTGCTCATTCGCAATCAGGATCAGCGCAGCAAGGATTACGGCAATATTGCCGATACCTTCCGTCCCGGGCACGCCGATTACACCTATACCCAGAAATACGGTTTTCGCGATTACCGCGGGGGCGGCCGCTCGTCGGCCCGCGAAACGGCGGTGCGCGTTGCGGCCGGGGCGATTGCTCGCAAGTGGCTCAACGAGCGCTACGGCGTCACCATTTGCGGCTGGATGAGTGCCCTCGGTCCGATCGAGATTCCCTTTGTTTCGGCCGGCGATATTCGCGAGAACGCTTTCTTTGCGCCTAATGCTGCGCTGGTGCCGGAACTCGAAAGCTACATGGACAGCCTGCGCAAGTCGCTCGATTCGGTTGGTGCCAAAATCACGGTGACGGCAACGGGCGTACCGCCGGGTTGGGGTGAGCCTGTTTATGACCGTCTTGATGCCGAAATCGCCTATGCCATGATGGGCATCAATGCGGTCAAGGGCGTCGAGATCGGCGCCGGCTTTGATTCCGTGGCTCAGAAGGGCAGTGAGCATGGCGACGAAATGACGCCGCACGGTTTTGCGAGCAACCATGCTGGTGGCGTTCTGGGGGGGATTTCGACGGGGCAGGATATCGTCGTCAATATGGCGATCAAGCCGACTTCGTCGATCGCCCAGTCGCGTCACTCGGTTGATCGTCAGGGTAATGCCATTGAAGTGGCGACCGAGGGGCGGCACGATCCCTGTGTCGGGATTCGCGCTACGCCAATTGCCGAAGCGATGCTGGCCTTGGTCCTGATCGATCATGCCTTGCGCCACCGCGCCCAGTGTGGCGATGTGGTGTGTGCCACACCGCGCATCCCGGGTGAAATCGCGTAATATTTCTATATTTGCCGCCCAGGCGGCTGATCATCGCAATAGGGAGAGAGAACCATGCAAGTTGATCATCACGATCTGTACCAGGAGTTTCCGGAGTTCAAGGACGGGATTGATGCACTCAAATCCGGTAATGCCTATTTTTCCCGCCAGTTCGCGTCCTACAACCGCCTGACCGGCAAGGTCGAGGATCTCGAAGAGCATGACATGCCGGTTGCCGACTTCACGCTTGAAGACATGAAGAAGCAGCGCGTCAAACTGAAGGATGAAATCTATCATCTGCTGCTCGCCTTCCGCGCTGGCCAGCAGTCCGTCAAGGCCTGATAACGCCAATGCCCGACGCTGCATCCGGTAAAATCGCCGGATGCATGCATTGCCTTACTGGCGCCTCTCGGGCTACTACTTTTTCTATTTTGCCTTCATTGGCGCCTTCTCGCCCTATTTTGGGCTCTATCTCCAATCACTGAGTTTTTCTGCCTGGGACATCGGTTTGCTGATGTCGCAGATGCAGTTGATGCGTCTTTTCGGCCCCAATCTCTGGGGGTGGCTGGCTGACCGTTTCGGTCGGCGCATGGCCATCATTCGACTGGCTGCCGTGATTGGTCTGGCTGGATTCACTGCTTTCTTCTGGCTCGACAAGTTGCCCGGCATGCTGCTGGCGATGGCGGTGCTCGCCTTCTTCTGGAGTGCCGCTTTGCCTCTGGTCGAAACGCTGACCTTCGACCATCTGCGCGAAGAGCGCGGCCGCTATAGCCGAATCCGGCTGTGGGGGTCGATCGGCTTCATCGTTGCCGTGATGGGCACCGGTGCGTTGCTCGATATGGCGCCGCCAGTTGGCGTGCTCTGGGTGTGCTGGTCGATTTTGGCGGGGATTCTGCTCTACGCGCTGACCCTGCCGGAAGCGCCGCCGGTGCCGCATGACCGTGATGCTCAGCCGATTGGCGAGATCCTGCGTCAGCCGAAAGTCATTGCGCTGATGACGGCCTGCTTTGCCATGTCGGCGGCGCATGGCGCGTTCTATGTTTTCTATTCGATTCACCTTGATGCGCACGGCTACTCGAAGACCGAAGTCGGTTTGCTCTGGTCGCTCGGTGTCGTGGCCGAAATTGTTGTTTTCATGTTCATGGCGCGGCTGTCGCGGCAGTTCTCGCTACGTGCCATCCTGCTCGCCTGTTTTGGCGCGGCGGTCGTCCGTTTTCTGCTCATGGGTTGGGGTGTCGAGTCGGCGGCCATCATGATTGTGGTCCAGCTGCTGCATGGCCTGACTTTCGGCGCCTATCACGCTGCCTCGATCGCTGCGGTGAATCAGTGGTTTCCCGGTCGGGCGCAGGGGCGAGGGCAGGCGCTGTATTCCAGTTTATCGTTTGGCGCGGGGGGCTTGCTCGGCGCGCTGATCAGCGGGAAAACTTGGGAATCGCTGGGCTCGGGCTGGACCTTCTCGCTCGGCGCGCTGTTCGCGCTGGTCGGCTTGGTGCTGGTCTGGGGCTGGGTTGGTGCGAATGCCACGGTCAACCGGGAAAACAGGGCAAAAACGAAAGATCCTGTGCAATAATTAAACGCTTTACAGCCCACTTTACGCCCCATGTCGAAGACCCTTTACGACAAGCTTTGGGAGAACCACGTTGTCCATCAGGAAGCTGATGGCACGGCCCTTCTCTATATTGATCGCCACCTCGTCCACGAAGTGACCAGCCCGCAGGCTTTCGAAGGCCTCAAGCTGGCCGGCCGCAAACCGTGGCGTGTGTCGTCCATCGTT
Organism: Azonexaceae bacterium; assembly: GCA_013335535.1. Classification (GTDB taxonomy): domain Bacteria; phylum Pseudomonadota; class Gammaproteobacteria; order Burkholderiales; family Rhodocyclaceae; genus Azonexus. The sequence continues at coordinate 114,501 of JAAXVL010000007.1, read as the reverse complement.
TCCACGCCCGATCACAACACGCCGACCGATCACTGGGATGAAGGGATCAAGGATCCGATCTCCCGTCAGCAGGTTGAAACGCTTGATGCCAACATCCGCGAAGTCGGCGCGCTGGCCTACTTCCCGTTCAAGGATCCACGCATGGGCATTCTCCATGTCGTTGGTCCGGAAAACGGCGCCACGCTGCCTGGCATGACCGTCGTCTGCGGTGATTCGCACACCTCGACGCATGGCGCTTTTGCCTGCCTGGCGCACGGCATCGGCACTTCCGAGGTTGAGCACGTGCTGGCCACCCAGTGCCTGCTGCAAAAGAAGTCGAAGACCATGCTCGTCGCCGTCGAAGGCAAGCTCGGCAAGGGCGTTACCGCCAAGGATGTGGCGCTCGCCATCATCGGTACCATCGGCACGGCCGGTGGCACCGGCTACGCCATCGAATTCGGCGGTAGCGCCATCCGTGGCCTGAGCATGGAAGGTCGCATGACCCTCTGTAACATGGCCATCGAAGGTGGTGCGCGCATGGGCTTTGTGGCGGTCGACGACAAGACCATCGAGTATTTGAAGGACCGTCCGTTCTCGCCGAAGGGTGATGTCTGGGAAAGCGCCGTTGCCTACTGGCGCACGCTGCATTCAGATGCTGGCGCCCAGTTCGATCGTGTTGTCACGCTCAAGGCCGAAGACATTCGCCCGCAGGTGACCTGGGGCACGTCGCCGGAAATGGTCGTCGCGATTGATGCTGTCGTTCCTGATCCTGCCAAGCAGTCCGATCCCGTCAAGCGCGAGGGCATGGAACGTGCCCTGCAATACATGGGTCTAAATCCCAACACACCGATCAGCCAGATTTCCATCGACAAGGTCTTCATCGGTTCCTGCACCAATTCGCGCATCGAAGATCTGCGTGAAGCGGCCAATGTCCTGAAGGGCCGTCATGTTGCGGCGACCGTCAAGCTGGCGCTGGCCGTGCCGGGTTCCGGTTTGGTCAAGCGTCAGGCTGAAGCCGAGGGGTTGGACAAGGTTTTCATTGCCGCCGGCTTCGAGTGGAGAGAACCGGGCTGTTCGATGTGTCTGGCCATGAATGCCGACCGTCTGGAGCCGGGCGAACGCTGTGCCTCAACGTCCAATCGCAATTTTGAAGGGCGTCAGGGGCCGGGCGGCCGCACGCATCTGGTCAGTCCCGCCATGGCAGCTGCCGCCGCGATTGCCGGCCGTTTTGCCGATGTGCGCGACGTTCTGTAAGAAGGAGCGATGGTCATGAAAAATTGGCTCGTTTTGCTGGCAATCGTCGGCATCGCTGCCTGCAATACCGCCCAAGGCGTCAAGAAGGATGTCGCCATCGGTGCTGAGAAGACAGGTGAGGCTTTGCAGAAGAGCGGCGAAGCCGTCGAACATGCCCTCCATAAGAGTGGAGAAGCCGTTGGCGGCGCCCTCAAAAAGGGCGGCGACGCAGTACAGAAAGTGGTGGAGTAATGGATAAATTTGTTCGTCTGGAAGGTTTGGTGGCGCCCCTCGACCGCAATAACGTCGATACCGATGCGATCATTCCGAAGCAGTTCCTGAAGTCGATCAAGCGTTCCGGCTTTGGCCCGAATGCCTTCGATGAATGGCGTTACATGGATGTCGGTCAGCCGGGGCAGGATGCCTCCGGACGTCCGAAGAACCCGAATTTCGTGCTGAATCAGCCGCGCTATCAGGGAGCCCAGGTGCTGCTGACCCGCGCCAACTTCGGTTGCGGCAGTTCGCGTGAACACGCCCCGTGGGCTTTGCTCGATTTCGGCTTCAAGGCCATTATCGCCGAGTCCTTTGCCGACATCTTCTTCAACAACTGCTTCAAGAACGGCATCGTGCCCATCGTGCTGCCGGCTCCCGAAATCGAGGCGCTGTTCAAGCAGGTTGAAGCAACGCCGGGCTACAAACTGGTCGTCGACCTGCAGGCGCAAGCCGTGATTCGCCCCGATGGCTATGGCATCCCGTTCCAGATCGATCCTTTCCGCAAGGAATGCTTGATCAATGGTTGGGACGATATTGGTCTGACCCTGCGTCACGCCGAGAAAATTCGCGAATTTGAAGAAAAACGCCGCATCAACCAGCCCTGGCTGTTTGCGTAACAAGGAAAAATCATGAAGATCTGTGTTTTGCCGGGTGACGGCATTGGTCCGGAAATCGTTGCTGAAGCCGTGCGCGTACTCAAGTCGCTCGACCTCAAACTGGAGCTGGAAGAGGGGCTGATCGGCGGCGGTGCCGTCGATGCGACGGGAACGCCCTATCCGGAGGCAACCAAGAAACTGACGGCGGAAGCCGATGCCATTCTGCTTGGCGCGGTCGGTGGCCCGAAATGGGACGTTCTGGCCCGCGAACTGCGCCCTGAACGCGGCCTGCTCGGTATTCGCAAGGATCTGGGGCTGTTCGCCAACCTGCGACCAGCTATCCTCTATCCTGAACTGGCCAATGCGTCGACGCTCAAGCCGGAAGTTGTTTCAGGCCTCGATATCCTGATTGTCCGCGAGCTGACCGGCGACATCTACTTCGGCCAGCCGCGCGGCATTCGCGAAGAAAATGGCGAGCGCGTCGGTTTCAACACCATGGTCTACAGCGAGTCGGAAGTTCGCCGCATTGGCCACGTTGCCTTCCAGGCTGCGCAGAAACGCGGCAAGAAACTCTGCTCGGTCGACAAGATGAACGTGCTGGAAACCACGCAGCTCTGGCGCGACGTGATGATCGAGATTGCCCACGATTACCCGGATGTCGAACTGAGCCACATGCTGGTCGACAATGCTGCCATGCAATTGGTCAAGGCGCCGAAGCAATTCGACGTCATGGTCACCGGAAACATGTTCGGTGACATCCTGTCCGACGAAGCATCAATGCTGACCGGCTCCATCGGCATGCTGCCTTCGGCCTCGCTCGATGCCAACAACAAGGGTATGTACGAACCGTCGCACGGTTCGGCTCCTGACATCGCCGGCAAAGGCGTGGCCAATCCGCTGGCCACCATTCTGTCGGTGGCGATGCTGCTGCGTTACACTTTTGGTCTCGAAGAGCAGGCACTGCGTGTCGAAAATGCGGTCAAAAAGGTCTTGGCCCAAGGCTATCGGACTGGCGATATTTACGAGCGCGGCACGAACAAGGTTGGCACGAAGGAAATGGGCGACGCCGTGCTGGCGGCGCTGTAAAAGAGATTTTTCACGGAGAGTGACGAGATGAAGAAGGTTGGTCTGGTTGGTTGGCGCGGCATGGTCGGTTCGGTCCTCATGCAGCGCATGGTGGAAGAGGGCGATTTTGCCCATATCGATCCGGTGTATTTCTCGACTTCGGCGGCCGGTGGCAAGGCTCCGGTATTTGGCGGCAAGGAAGCCTCCCTGCCACTGCAGGATGCATCCAATATCGATGCCCTGAAGGCCTGTGAAATCATCATTACCTGCCAGGGTGGCGACTACACCAAGGAAGTCTTCGCCAAGCTGCGCGCCACGGGCTGGAACGGCCACTGGATTGATGCGGCCTCGTCACTGCGCATGGCCGACGACGCCGTGATCATCCTTGACCCGGTCAACATGAACGTCATCAAGGACTCGCTGGCCAAGGGTGGCAAGAACTGGATCGGCGGTAACTGTACGGTTTCCCTGATGCTCATGGGCCTCGGCGGCCTCTTCCAGAACGATCTGATCGAATGGGCCACGTCCATGACCTATCAGGCCGCTTCTGGCGCCGGCGCGCAGAACATGCGCGAACTGATCTCGCAGATGGGCGCCATCCATTCATCGGTGGCTGACCTGCTGGCCGATCCTGCCTCCGCCATTCTCGACATCGACCGCAAGGTTGCCGAAACCATTCGTTCGGATAGTTTCCCGAAGAAGAACTTCCGCAATACGCCGCTCGCCGGTTCCTTGATCCCGTGGATCGATGTGCCTTACGAGAACGGCCAGTCCAAGGAAGAGTGGAAGGGCGGTGCCGAGTGCAACAAGATCCTCGGCAAGCCGGCTTTCCGTTCGGCAGGCTCGATCCCCATTGATGGCTTGTGTGTGCGCATTGGCGCCATGCGCTGCCACAGCCAGGCACTGACCATCAAGCTCAAGAAGGATGTGCCGCTCGACGAAATCAGCGACATGCTGGCCAAGGCCAATCCGTGGGCCAAGGTTGTGCCGAATGATCGCGAGATCTCCGAGCGCGAACTGACGCCGGCAGCCGTCACCGGCACGCTGACCGTACCGGTCGGTCGTCTCCACAAGATGGCAATGGGCCCGGAATACCTGGCCGCCTTTACCTGCGGCGACCAGCTGCTGTGGGGCGCTGCCGAGCCACTGCGTCGCATGCTGCGCATTCTGCTCGACGCCTGATTAGGCATCATCTTTTTGGCAAAAAGCCGGGGCTTTGACCCCGGCTTTTTATTTGTTGGGGATATGCAAAAAGGGCAGGTTTGAGAAGCGGGTTTAGCTTGCATTGCTAAGTACATGATGTTAATTTGAAAGTCCCAAATTTGACGCTCAGGGTTTTGCCGTGAACGGAACTGTACAAACCAGGTTCAAGAAACGCGCAGCTGCACTCGCCGTTGCTTCTTGTCTTTCAATTTCGCCGTGGATTGCAGAGGCTGCTGGCCTGGGTAAACTCACGGTGTTGTCGGGTATCGGGCAGCCCTTGCGGGCCGAGCTGGATATCGGTGCGACAAAGGACGAACTCGGGGGAATGACCGCCCGTCTCGCTCCGCAGGACGTCTTCAAGCAGGCTGGCGTCGATTTCGCCTCTGTCTTGCTCGACCTCCGCTTTTCGGTTGAAAAGCGACCCAACGGACAGTCCGTCGTCAAGGTGAGCTCGGTCAAACCGATCAATGAGCCGTTCCTGGATTTTCTCGTTGAGCTGAACTGGCCAGCCGGTCGTCTGGTCCGCGAATATACGTTCCTGCTTGATCCTCCGGAAATGCTGGCATCGCAGTCGTCGCGCCCGGTAGCGGATGCGCGGATTGTCGAGACGGTTCGTGGTGGCGGCAATGCCGCAGAGGTTAAAGCTCCTCCGGTGAAGGCCGCACCTCGTCCGGCGCCGACGCCGAAGGTCGAGGCCGAGCCGAAAGCGAAGCCGGAGAGCGCCGGCTCGCATGTCGTCAAGCAGGGCGAGACGTTGCGCAAGATCGCCGCCGAAAACAAGTACGACGGGGTTTCCTTGGAGCAGATGCTGGTTGGCCTGTTCCAGGGCAATCCGGATGCCTTCGTGGCTCAGAATGTCAATCGGCTCAAAGCCGGGGCAATTCTGAATATTCCCGAGCAGTCGGCAGTGGAGTCGATTTCTCCGGCCGAAGCGAAAAAAGTCTATGTCGCACAGGCTCGCGATTGGAATGACTATCGGCAGAAACTGGCAGCATCGACTGCCAAGACACCCGCTGCGGAAGGTGCGGCAACGCAGACCAGCGCTGGCAAGATCACGGCCAAGGTGGAAGAGAAAGCCGCGCCGGCTGAGCAGAGCAAGGATCAAGTCAAGGTCGCACGTACCGATCCGGCTGCCAAGGGCGCTGCTGCCGGCAAGGCTGCCGAGACTGCAGACCAGGTCGCCAAGGACAAGGCACTGAAGGATGCGCAGGATCGCCTGCAATCGCTGGAAAAGAATGTTAATGAATTGCAGAAGCTTCTGGAAATGAAGAACCAGAAGTTGGCTGAGTTGCAGCAAGCGCCAGCCAAGAAGGATGAGCCGAAGGTGGCGGAGGTGGCAAAGCCGGTTGAGCCACCCAAGCCTGTCGAGGTAGCCAAGCCGGTTGAGCCCAAACCAGTTGAAGAGCCGAAGGCTGTCGAGCCGCCAAAGGCTCCTGAGCCTGTTGCCCCGCCCGAGCCGCCGAAGCCGGTCGAAGCGCCAAAGGCTGTTGAGCCTCCGAAGCCGGAAGTGCCAAAGGTCGACGCTCCTGTTTCTCCGGCGGAACCTGGTGTTGTCGATTCCATTCTTGAGGATCCAGTTCCTCTGGTCGGCCTTGGTGGCATTCTCGCTTTGCTCGGTGGCTACTTCCTGTTTAGTCGCCGGCGCGCCAAGAATTCGTCCATTGAAACGACGGCTCTTCCGATGCCGTCCAGTCTTGGTCCCAACTCTGTATTCCGCATGACGGGAGGGCAGAGCATTGATACGGGTAATATTCCGCCGTTGACCGGCGATTTCAGTCAGACCGGTCCCGGCACGATCGATACCGACGAGGTTGATCCGGTTGCCGAGGCCGATGTGTACATGGCCTATGGCCGGGATACCCAAGCTGAGGAAATCCTTCTCGAAGCATTGCAGAAGGATCCGCAGCGCACGGCCATTCACGCCAAGTTGCTTGAGATCTACGCGAACCGTCACAGCGTGAAGCAATTTGAAACGCTGGCTGGTGAATTGTATGCACAGACGGCCGGTGTTGGTCCGGACTGGGCGAAAGTCGCCGCGCTAGGTTTGGGCCTTGATCCGAACAATCCGCTGTATTCCGCATCGCACGCCCAGTCTGCGCCGGAAGCGCCGGAGATCCCTGATGTGGCTGAGGCTCTGGTCGCAGATGCGCCTGTTGATATTCCTGTCGAGATTCCGGCTCCTCTGCCGGATTCTTTTGTGAGTCTGCCCGAGCCGGATCAGGAACCTGAAGTCGAGGTTGTTCCGTCGGTGCTCGATCTTTCCGATGGCTTTGAGCAGGATACGCTCGTTCTTCCGAAGGAGCCTGAGTCTCCGTCTGCGGATCAGGTGGCTGCGGAGACCATGGATCTCGGACAGGATGCAATGACTCTTGATTTCGATCTTGGTGCCGAGACGATTGCTCCCGATATGACGAGTCAATTGGGGGCGGAGCCCGATGCCGAGTCTTATACCGACACGGTGGTTTCTGTCGATCATTCCGATGCGCTCGATTTCGATCTGGGTGGCGAGCTTCAACCTGTTGTCGTGGCGACTGAGGCTGCGCTGACAGAGGATCTGGACAACGCGGGGCTGGATCTTGATTTCAGCGTTGCCGAGCAAGCCTTGATTGAGGAGCCTTCAACTGCATCGTCGCCCGACTTTTCGCCGGAAGGCACTCTGGTGATGCCGTCTGCAGTGGCCGAGATGGCTGAGGAAATGGATGTTGGTCTGGGTACCTGGGTGGGCGGGGAAGCTTTGCCAGAGGAGCTCCGCGAAGAAGAGGTGTTTTCAGCGGAGCCGCCGGTGATCGAGTTTGGTCAAGATGCCGATATGAGCAAGACCGTGGTCAACCAAATGGTTAATACGGATACGCTGATCGATTCCAATATCCTGAGTTTTGGCACCGATGATAGCAATGACAAGTTGTCCGAAACCGTGGTTAATACGGGTGTTGTCGATAGCGACTCGCTGGAGTTTGACGTCAAACTGACTGATTCGATGTTCCTTGGCCAGCCGATGGGAACACAGGAATTCGATATCGGTTCGATCAATCTGGATCTTTCCGAACCCCCCGAAGCTTCGCCTTCTGCACCGGCTGAGGCGAATGCCATACCGGCAGAAACAACAGTGCCTGATACGCCATCGGTTGCCGAACCGGTTTCGGATGAGTCTCCGGCGCACAATGAGCATTGGGAAGAAGTCAATACCAAGCTTGATCTGGCCAAGGCCTATGAGGAGATGGGCGACCTCGAAGGCGCGCGCGAACTGTTGCAGGAAGTGGTCGGTGAGGGCTCGGTTGATCTGGTTGAACAGGCTCGCACGATACTTGGCCGCATAGGCGGGTAGAATTCAGGCTTGTGATCGGCACATGGCCCCGCAAGGGGCCTTGTGCATTTTCGGAGCCCGGTTTTGCATCCTTCTTGCGCGTTGATCATCTGGCTGGCAGCGGTTACTGGCGTTCAGTTCGTCGGCTATGCCGCCATGCTCCTGCTCATTGCCGGAGCCCTGTTGCTGACGCCAGCCCTGGCTGGCCGCTGGTGGGCTTACGTTTGGCGGGCGCGGTGGTTGTTGCTGACCCTGTGGTTGATTCTGGCCTACAACACCCCCGGCGAAGCGCTCCATGACATGGTTTGGGCGCCAACCTTCGAAGGTATGGCCGAAGCCAATGTGCAGGCAGCCCGCCTGGTGGCGATGCTGGCTTGTCTGGCCTGGCTGTTCCTGCGTCTTGGCCACGAAGGGATGATCGCCGGCCTGTGGGGGCTGCTGCAGCCGTTCCGGGCGCTGCGCTTCGATGTCGAGCGTGTTGTCATCCGCCTTTCTCTGGTACTCGAAAATCTTCAGGAGCCGCCGGAAAAGGGCGCATGGAAACAGATGCTGGCTGTCCAGCCGGTGCTTTCATCCGGACAGGAAGTGCTGCAGTTGAGTCAGGTGCCGTGGACATTGCGCGACAGCTTGCTGGTGGCGCTGTCCGGATTTGGATTGATGGGAGCGGCATTGTTGTGAGAATTGCACTGGGCGTCGAATACTGCGGTACCGCCTTTCATGGCTGGCAAAGCCAGACCGGTGGCGGCACGGTGCAGGATGCGCTGGAGTCCGCGCTGCGGGAAATCACCGGGATGCCCATTGGCGTCATGTGCGCCGGACGGACCGATGCCGGGGTGCATGCGAGCCATCAGGTCGTGCATTTTGAGACCTCGGTTGATCGCCCGCTGACAGCCTGGGTGCGTGGCGTCAATTCGAATTTGCCGGAAGGCATTGCCGTGCGCTGGGCGCAGCCGGTGGGCGACGAATTTCATGCGCGCTTCAGTGCCCGGGGGCGGCGTTATCGTTATTTGTTGCTCAATCGGCCGCAGCGGCCGGGTTTGTGGGCAGGCCGGGTCGGCTGGTTTCACGGGGCGCTCGAACTGGCGGCGATGCAGGATGCTTGCGCTCGGCTGCTCGGCGAGCACGATTTTTCAGCTTTTCGTGCCGCGGGATGCCAGGCCAAGTCACCGGTCAAGACGCTGGCACGAGCCGAGGTACGGCAGTGTGGCAGCCTGTTCGTCTTCGATTTCGAGGCCAGTGCCTTCCTGCACCACATGGTGCGCAATCTAGTCGGCACTCTGGTCTATATCGGCAAGGGGGCGCAATCTCCGGGCTGGATCGACGAGTTGTTGCAGATGAAAGACCGCAAGCTCGCAGCACCGACCTTCTCGCCGGATGGCCTGTATTTCCGCGGCCCGATTTACGAGCCGCACTGGGGGCTGCCAGATCCGGACGATGATTTTCTCGATGGGCTGCTGAAATGAGCCAGGCTACAGCAATTTCAATTTTGGCCCTTTTTTCCGGTTGACCGTGGGAGTGGCAAATTCATGAAAACTCGGATCAAGATTTGTGGCCTGACCCGCGACGAGGATGTCGATGCAGCCGTCGCGGCTGGAGCAGATGCCATCGGTTTCGTTTTTTATCCGCCCAGCCCGCGTTTCGTCAATCCGCAACGGGCGGCCGAACTGGCTCGGCGGATTCCGCCTTTCGTCGACGTCGTCGGCCTGTTCGTGAACGAAGCGCCGGAAATCGTCCGCGCTGTCTGTGAAGCCCTGCCCATCAACGTCCTGCAGTTTCACGGCGATGAGGATGCAGATTATTGCCGTCAGTTCGCCCGGCCCTATCTGCGGGCAGCACGGGTGAGGCCGGGGCTCGATCTGGTAGAATTCGCCGGCTCGTTTCCCGATGCCCGGGGTCTGTTGCTGGATGCCTTTGTCGAGGGCTACGGTGGTGGTGGCCATGTCTTTGACTGGACGCTGATTCCACCGAATCTGCCCTCGTATCTGGTCCTCTCCGGCGGCCTGACCGCAGACAACGTCGGCGATGCCGTGCGGCGCGTGCGCCCGGTGGCCGTTGATGTCTCGTCCGGGGTCGAAGCGAGCAAGGGAATCAAGGATCACTCGAAAATCGCTGCCTTCGTGGCAGCTGTACGGAAAGCCGATGAATCAATATAACTTCCCCGACGCCAAGGGCCATTTTGGTCCCTACGGTGGCGTCTTTGTGGCCGAGACGTTGTTTGGCGCCCTCGATGAGCTGAAGGAAGCCTACGCCGCTGCGCAGGCCGATCCCGCTTTCCGCGCCGAATACGAATACGAGCTCAAGCATTTTGTTGGCCGTCCGTCGCCGATCTACCACGCCAAGCGCTGGTCCGAAATGCTCGGCGGCGCCCAGATTTACCTGAAGCGCGAAGACCTCAACCACACCGGCGCCCACAAGGTTAATAACTGCATCGGCCAGGCCATGCTGGCCAAGCGCATGGGCAAGCCGCGCGTCATTGCCGAAACTGGCGCCGGCCAGCACGGCGTGGCGACGGCTACTGTTGCCGCCCGTTACGGTATGGAATGCGTGGTGTACATGGGCAGCGAGGACGTCAAGCGCCAAGCCGCCAACGTTTATCGCATGAAACTGCTCGGTGCCACCGTCGTGCCGGTCGAATCGGGCTCCAAGACTCTCAAGGACGCGCTCAACGAAGCAATGCGCGACTGGGTCACCAACATCCACAACACTTTCTACATCATCGGCACGGTCGCCGGTCCGCACCCCTACCCGATGCTGGTCCGAGATTTCCAGAAGATCATCGGCGAGGAATGTCTGGTCCAGATGCCGGAAATGACCGGCCGCCAGCCCGATGCCGTGATCGCCTGCGTCGGTGGCGGTTCCAACGCCATGGGAATTTTCTATCCCTACATCAATGTCGAGGGTGTCCGCCTGATCGGTGTCGAAGCGGCCGGTGACGGCATGGAAACCGGTCGTCACTCGGCCTCGCTGACTGCCGGCGTGCCCGGTGTCCTGCATGGCAACCGTACCTATCTGCTGCAGGATGAAAACGGTCAGATCATCGAGACACATTCTGTATCAGCCGGCCTCGACTACCCGGGTGTTGGTCCGGAACACGCCTGGCTCAAGGATCTTGGCCGAGCTGAATACCAGCCGGTGACGGACAGTGAAGCGCTGGCCGCCTTCCATACCCTGTGCCGTATCGAAGGCATCATCCCGGCGCTCGAATCGAGCCATGCCCTGGCTTACGCCGCCAAGCTGGCGCCAACGCTGCCCAAGGACAAGATTCTGCTGGTCAACCTTTCCGGTCGGGGTGACAAGGACATGCACACCGTGGCCGAAAAATCCGGGATCGTCTTCTGATGTCGCGCATAAAGTCTGCTTTTGACCGGCTCAATGCCGAAGGCCGCAAGGCGCTGATTCCCTTCATTACTGCGGGCGACCCGGATGCCGCGCTGACCCTGCCCCTCATGCAGGCTTTGGTGGAAGCCGGTGCCGATGTCATCGAACTCGGTGTGCCGTTCTCCGATCCGATGGCCGATGGCCCGACCATCCAGCGTGCCTCCGAGCGCGCCCTGGCCAAGGGCATGACGCTGCGCAAGGTGCTGCAACTGGTCAGCGCCTTCCGTACGCTCGATGACAAGACGCCGGTTGTCCTGATGGGCTATGCCAATCCAATCGAGGCCATGGGCCTTGAGAAATTTGCCGAGAAGGCCGCGCAATCAGGGGTTGATGGTGTTCTCGTCGTCGATTACCCACCGGAAGAGGCGGCAGCCTTCGGTGCAGCGATGAAGGCGCACGGCATGGATCCAATCTTCCTGCTGGCCCCGACCTCCAACGCCGAGCGCATTGCCCAGGTGGCCGAAATCGCCAGTGGCTACGTCTATTACGTCTCGTTGGCCGGTGTGACCGGTTCTGGCGCGCTGAACGTCGATGCTGTCGCCGAGCGCCTGCCGCTCATTCGCGAAAAGACCGGCCTGCCGGTTGGCGTAGGTTTCGGCATCCGTGATGCGGCCACGGCAGCACGCATCGCCGCTATCGCCGACGCAGTAGTTGTCGGCAGCCGGATTATCGAAGAAATTGAAAAATCGACGGCAGAAACGGCCTGCGCCAATGTGAAAACGTTGGTTGCAGACATTCGTCGTGGTGTGGATGAGGTGAAAAAATGAGCTGGCTGACCAAACTGCTACCCCCGAAAATCAAGCGCGAGCAAGGCGCCCAACGTCGCGGCAACCTGCCCGAAGGCCTGTGGAGCAAGTGTCCGTCCTGCGAGGCCGTGCTCTACGCGACCGATCTGGAAAACAATCTGCAGGTTTGCCCCAAGTGCGGGCACCACAATCGTCTGAACGCCCGTCAGCGCCTCGAAGTCTTGTTGGATGCCGAAGGCCGTTTCGAGATCGGTGCCGAGGTATTGCCGGTCGACAGCCTCAAATTCAAGGACTCCAAGCGCTATCCTGATCGATTGATGGATGCCAACGAGTCGAGCGGCGAAAGTGATTCGCTGGTCGTCCTGCAAGGTGCCATCAAGACCATGCCGGTCGTTGCTGCTGCCTTCGAATTCGACTTTATGGGCGGCTCGATGGGTTCCGTGCTCGGCGAACGCTTCGTGCGCGGCGTGCAAACCGCTGTCGAGCACAAAATGCCCTTCATCTGCATCACCGCTTCCGGCGGTGCACGCATGCAGGAAGGTCTCTTTTCGCTCATGCAGATGGCCAAGACGACCGCTTCGCTGACCAAACTGTCCGAAGCCGGCTTGCCTTTCATCTCCATTCTGACTGACCCGACCATGGGGGGCGTCTCTGCCTCCTTCGCCTTCGTCGGTGATGTGGTGATTGCCGAGCCCAAGGCATTGATCGGCTTTGCCGGCCCGCGCGTTATCGAGCAAACCGTGCGCGAAACGTTGCCGGAAGGCTTCCAGCGCTCCGAGTTCATCATGGAAAAGGGCGCCATCGACATGATCGTCGACCGTCGCGAACTTCGTGATCAGGTGGCCCGGGTCCTCGCCCTCCTGCAAAAACTGCCGGCTGCCGCTTGAAGACTCTCGAAGATTGGCTGGCCCACCTCGAAGGTCTGCACCCCAAGGGGCAGGCTGGCATCGAGTTGGGGCTGGATCGCATTCGCCTAGTCAAGGATGTCTTGGGGCAGGCGCAACACTGCCCGGTCATCGTCGTCGGCGGCACCAATGGCAAGGGCTCGACCTGCGCCTATCTGGAAAACATTATCGATCGCGCCGGCTACAAGGTCGGTTGCTATACCTCGCCGCACCTGCTGGCCTACAACGAGCGGGTGCGCCTGAATGGCCGCTCGGTGAGTGACGAGGCCTTGTGTGCTGCGTTTGCTCGCGTCGAAACGGCACGCCAGCAGGCAGGCAACGTCGCGCTGACCTATTTTGAATTCGGCACGCTGGCCGCGTGGGAGGTCTTCGCCGAAGCCGGCGTTGAAGCGGCCATCCTTGAAGTTGGCCTGGGTGGCCGCCTCGATGCGGTTAACGCCTACGAACCGGATGTCGCCATCGTCACCACCGTCGCGCTCGATCATACCGACTGGCTGGGGTCGGACCGCGAGAGCATCGGCTTCGAAAAAGCCGGCATCTACCGCGCCGGCAAGCCTGCTTTGTGTGCCGACCCGAATCCGCCGCAACGCCTGCTCGATCACGCCGCAGCGATCGGCGCCGATCTGCGCCTGATCGGCCGCGATTTTGGCTTCGAGCGGCCGAGCGCCGAAACTAATGAAAATCGCCTGCAATGGCGCTGGTGGTGCCGCTCCGGTGGCCAGTTGATCAAGCGCGCGCTGGCTTATCCCGGCCTGCGCGGGCCGACTCAGCTTTACAACGCCACCGTTGCGCTCGCCGCGCTCGATGCGCTCGGCGACAAACTGCCGGTGACCATGCAGGCCATTCGCCCCGGGATGATCGAAACCGAACTGCCAGGACGCTTTCAGGTCGTTCCCGGCAAGCCGGCCACCGTCCTCGATGTTGGCCACAATCCGCAGGCCATTCGGGTTCTTGCCGACAACCTGTCGAGCATGGGCTTTTTCGACCGGACGTTTGCCGTACTCGGCATGCTGAGCGACAAGGATATCGTCGGCGCGTTGCTTCCTTTGAAAGGCAAGATCGATGTCTGGCATCTGGCGACTTTGACCGGGCCGCGAGGGACGAGCGCCGAGACGCTGGCCGGGATCATTGCCGACACCGGGCTTGGTGGTGAAGTGGTTTGCCATGCCTCGGCACAGCTTGCCATGCAAGCCGCCAAGGGGCAGGCCGCTGAAAGTGATAGAATCCTCGCCTTTGGATCCTTCTACACGGTAGCCGGTGCGCTCGAAGCGCTTCGGAAGACAACCTAGGCATGGAAGACAACGACGCTCAGTTGCACCTCAAGAAACGCGCCCGCCGCCGTCTGGTCGGGGCGATTTTCTTCGTATCCGTGGTTGCCGTGGTGCTGCCCATGGTGATGGATCACGAGCCGCGCCAGACCGTGCAGGATGTCGAAATCCGCATTCCCGGGCAGGACGAAAAACCATTTGCGCCGAAATTTGCTGTCGCCCCGGTTGAGAAGTCAGCCCCCAAGCCTGCCGAAGCACCTGTCGTGCCGCCAGTGGCCGCCAACGAAACCGTCGTGGTTGATCCGGCGACCAAGCCGACCGCCCGTGTTGTCGAGGTCGCCAAGGACCCCAAGCCGGCCGAGAAGCCAGTAGAAAAACCGGCTGAAAAACCGATCGCAAAGCCGGAAAAGGCACCCGAAAAGCCTGTCGCGAAGGCGCCTGAAAAAGCCGTTGAAAAAACAGTTGAAAAGCCCAAGGCCGACGATGCCAAGCGGGCTGCCGCGATTCTGGCCGGTCAGTCGGCAGAAGCCAAGCCGGTCGCCAAAAATGGCGAGTACCTGGTTTTGATCGGCGCTTTCTCCAATGAGGCAAACGTCAAGAGCCTGAAGACAAAACTGGGCGAGCAGGGGATCAAGACATTCAGCGAGCCGCTCGATACGCCGCAAGGCAAGAAGACGCGTGTCCGGGCCGGCCCGTTTGCCACCAAGGAAGCGGCTGACAAGGCGCTCGACAAGATGAAACGGATCGGGATCAGCGGCGTTGTTGCAGCCAAGCCATGACGGGTTTTGATTACCTCGTACTAGGGATTGTCGGTGTGTCGCTGCTGTTTGGTCTGTGGCGTGGCGTGGTCGGCGAGGTCATCGCGCTGGTGGCTTGGGGTGTCGGGATCTTTGCCGCGATCGAATTCGGTGCTTCGGTCGGGCATTCGGTCTTTGCTGGTTTGAGCGATCCGGCTTTGCGGACGCTGGCCGGTTGCGTGGTGATATTTGTCGGCATCCTGGTCTCGATGGCGGTCTTGAACATGGTGGTGCGCAGCATGGTCAAAGCCTTGGGGCTGTCCGTGTCGGATCGCATTCTTGGCATGGTCTTCGGACTGACGCGCGGTGTGCTGGTGTGCATGGTGCTGGTTGGGCTGGGGGGGATGACTTCGGCGCCGACGCAGCCTTGGTGGCGAAATGCGACCCTGTCGGCACCTTTGGAAACCGTCGTTATGGCAGTCAAGCCTTGGTTGCCCGACGATTTGGCAAAACGAATTCGATTTAGTTAGGCAGGAAATACTATGTGCGGGATTTTGGGTGTAATGGCGACAACGCCGGTCAATCAGCTGCTTTACGACGGCCTGATGGTGCTTCAACACCGTGGTCAGGATGCGGCCGGGATCGCGACGGCCGAGGGTAATACCTTCCATCTGCACAAGGGGCCGGGGCTGGTGCGTGACGTGTTCCGCACGCGCAACATGCGCGCCTTGCCGGGCAATTGCGGTATCGGCCACGTCCGTTACCCGACGGCGGGTTCGGCCTACAATTTTGCCGAGGCGCAGCCTTTCTACGTCAATTCGCCGTTCGGCATCTGCCTTGGCCACAACGGCAACCTGACCAATGCCGAGCAGTTGAAGGGCGAGATGTTCCGTCTCGACCGCCGGCACATCAACACCAATTCCGATTCCGAAGTGCTGCTCAACGTGCTGGCGCACGAACTGCAGTCGGCGGCGCACGGCTATGAACTCGACGTCGATGCCATTTTTCAGGCGGTCGGCGGTGTGCATCGCCGCTGCCGTGGCGCCTACGCCGTGGTCGTTCTGATTGCCGGCTACGGTTTGCTTGCATTCCGTGACCCGCACGGTATCCGTCCGCTGGTCTATGGTCAGAACGAAACGCCGGAAGGCATGGAATATCTTGTTTCGTCGGAATCCGTGGCGCTCGATACGCTCGGTTTCAAGGTCGTGCGCGACATCGAGCCGGGCGAAGCCGTGTTCATCGACTTCAACCATCAGTTGCACAGCCGCCAGTGTGCGCAGCAGCCGATGTACGCACCGTGCATTTTCGAGTATGTCTATCTGGCCCGCCCGGATACGGTGATCGACGGCGTTTCGGTTTACGAGGCGCGCCTGGCCATGGGCGAACTGCTCGCCGAGAAGGTCAAGAAAACCATACCGATCGAGGAAATCGACGTCGTCATCCCGATTCCCGATTCGAGCCGTCCGTCGGCCATGCAGCTGGCGCAGGCGCTCAACATTCCGTTCCGTGAAGGTTTCGTCAAGAACCGCTATGTCGGCCGCACCTTCATCATGCCGGGGCAGGCCATGCGCAAGAAGTCGGTGCGCCAGAAGCTCAACACTGTCGGCCAGGAGTTCAAGGGCAAGCGCGTGCTGCTCGTCGATGATTCCATCGTGCGTGGAACGACCAGCCATGAAATTGTCGAAATGGCCCGTGCGGCCGGCGCGGTGAAGGTCTATTTCGCCTCGGCGGCGCCCCCGGTGCGTTTCCCGAATGTTTACGGCATCGACATGCCGACGCGTGCCGAGCTCATCGCCACGGGCCGCACCGATGCTGAAATTGCCGCAGAAATTGGTGCCGATGCGCTGGTTTATCAGGACATCGAGGCGCTCAAGCAGTCGATCACCAACCTGCGCGCCGACCTGACCGTGTTCGACGCCTCGTGTTTCGACGGCTGCTATATCACCGGCGACATCGACGACTATTACCTCGATGCGGTCGAGGGCAAGCGCGGTGGCAAGCCGGCCAAGAACGACGATGACGGCGATGGCCGGGCTTCGCAGCAGATGGTGCTCGGGCTGTCGAATGGCGGGCAGGAATGATGGCTGAAATGCCGAATTACCGTCCCGAGACGCTGGCGGTTCGTGCCGGCCAGGAACGTAGCCAGTTTGGCGAGCATTCCGAAGCGCTGTATCTGACCTCAAGCTTCGTTTTCAAAAGTGCAGCACAGGCGGCCAAGCGTTTCTCCGGCGAGGAGGAAGGCAACGTCTACGCCCGCTTCTCGAACCCGACCGTCACCATGTTCGAGGAACGTCTCGCCGCCCTTGAGGGGGCCGAGGATTGTGTTGCCACGGCGAGCGGCATGTCGGCCATCATGGCCGCCGTCCTCGCCCATTTGAAGCAGGGCGATCACATCGTCGCCTCGAACAGCCTGTTCGGCGCCACGGTGCAATTGTTCAACAACATTCTGTCGCGCACCGGCATCACGACGACCTTCGTGTCGCACACCGATCCGGCGGCCTGGGAAGCGGCGATCCGCCCGGAAACCAAGCTGTTCTTCCTCGAAACGCCGTCGAATCCGCTGACCGAGATCGCCGACATTCGCCGCTTGGTGGAAATCGCCCACGCCAAGGGCATTCTGGTCGCCGTCGACAATTGTTTCTGCACGCCTATTCTGCAGCGCCCGCTCGACCTCGGCGCCGATCTCGTCATCCATTCGGCCACCAAGTTCCTCGACGGCCAGGGCCGTGTGCTCGGAGGCGCCGTTTGCGGGGCCCGGAAGTTGACTGAAGAGGTTTTCAAATACCTGCGCACGGCTGGCCCGACCTTGTCGGCCTTCAATGCCTGGGTGCTGCTCAAGGGTCTGGAGACGCTCAAGCTGCGCGTCGAGGCTCAGTCTGCCAATGCGGCGCAACTGGCCTCCTGGCTCGAAGCACACCCCAAGGTAGCGCGTGTTTTCTATCCTGGTCTGCCGTCGCATCCGCAGCACGAGCTGGCGAAAACCCAGCAGAAGTCGGGCGGCGCCATCGTTGCCTTCGAGGTCAAGGGCAGTCGGGAGCAAGCCTGGACGGTCGTCGACAATTGTCGTCTGCTCTCCATCACGGCCAATCTTGGCGACACCAAGACCACCATCACCCATCCCGCCTCCACCACGCATGGCCGCATTTCCCCGGAAGCACGGGCCGCTGCTGGCATCAACGAAGGTCTGCTGCGCATCGCCGTCGGCCTCGAAGCGGTGGAGGACCTGCAGGCCGATCTCGAGCGCGGTTTGAGCCAGATCTGATCGCCTGAATTTTTACGCGCCGCCAGCGAGGGGGCGCACACAGCCGGAGCAGGGCATTTTTGGGGTTAGCCGAACTTTCCACGGTGAACCGGAAAAAATGCCCAAAATTAAAATCCGGTTTCTCCTGACCCTCGCTGTTTCGCTGCATCCTGCCCGTTCCGGCCAGGCTTTTTTCCAAGGATTTCCATGCATTTTTCCGATCTCGGCCTCAAGGCCGAACTCCTGCGCGCCGTTGCCGACCAAGGCTACGACACGCCGACCCCCATCCAGCAACAGGCCATCCCCGCCGTCATGACCGGCCGCGACCTGATGGCCACGGCGCAGACCGGTACCGGCAAGACGGCCGGCTTCACGCTGCCCATCCTGCACCGCCTGTGCGACGGTTCGAACGACCGGCTGACCCGCGTCACCAAGGCGCCGCGCGTGCTGGTCCTGACGCCGACGCGCGAACTGGCCATCCAGGTTGAGGAAAGCGTGCGCACCTACGGCAAGCACCTGCCGATCAACTCGCTGGCCGTCTTCGGCGGCGTCGGCATCAATCCGCAGATCGCCAACCTGCGCCGCGGCGTCGACATTCTCGTCGCCACGCCGGGCCGCCTGCTCGACCACGTCCAGCAGCGCACCGTCGATCTGTCCAAGATTGAGATTTTCGTCCTCGATGAAGCCGACCGCATGCTCGACATGGGCTTCATCCGCGATATCCGCAAGATCATCGCCCTGCTGCCCAAGCAACGCCAGAACCTGATGTTCTCGGCCACCTTCTCGCCGGATATCCGCGAACTGGCGGCCGGCCTGCTGAACAACCCGGCCTCGGTCGACGTCGCGGCACGTAATACGGCGGCCGAAACGGTGACCCAGCGCGTCATCGAAACCGACCGCGAAAAGAAGAAGGAGCTGCTCTGCCACCTCTTCGAAACACGCGGCTGGCATCAGGTTCTCGTCTTTGCCCGCACCAAGCACGGCGCCGATGCGCTGGCCCGCACGCTCGACAAGGCCGGCATCAAATCGGCCGCCATCCACGGTGACAAATCGCAGGGTGCCCGTACCCGCGCGCTCACCGAATTCAAGGAAGGCAAGCTCGTGGCGCTGGTCGCTACAGACATCGCGGCGCGCGGTATCGATATCGACGCGCTGCCCTACGTCATCAACTACGAACTACCCAACGTGCCGGAAGACTACGTGCACCGCATCGGCCGTACCGGCCGGGCCGGCATGGAAGGCGAGGCCATCTCGCTGGTCTGCCACGACGAACGCGCCCAGCTGAAGGACATCGAGAAGCTCATCAAGCGCAGCCTCGAACGTGTCGTCATCGAAGGCTTCGAGCAGTCGGCCCACGCCGCTCCGCGCCCGCCACAGCCGCCGCGCGGTGCCCGCAAGCCGCAGACACAACCGCGCTCCTCGGCACCGAAAGCTGGCAAAAATTCCGGTCGACCGCAGCAACACCACAACGGCAATCGGCATCGCTGACGCTCGGGCAATAACCCCGACGCCATGAGGGCCGACTTGTCGGCCCTGCAAAAAACGTCTACTGTGGAAACTTAAGCCGTAACTTCATATTGTTAACGCAGTTTCTTAAGGTGTTTTGGAGGTCGGGATGCCCCCCCCGCAAAAAGTCCGTCTCGGTGACCTGCTGATCCAGCAAGGCTTGCTGACCGAGGAACAACTGAAAATTGCGCTCGACGAGCAGAAACGCACCGGGCGCAAGCTCGGCCGTGTTTTTGTCGAGAGCGGCTACGTGACCGAAGAGGCGATCTCCAAGGCGCTGGCCGGGCAGTTGCGGATTCCCTTCATCGACCTCAAGAATTTCACGCCCAAACCGGATCTCATCAAACTGTTACCGGAAGCACCGGCCCGGCGTTTCCGGGCCATGGTGCTCGACCAGCTGCCTGACGGCCGACTGCAGATCGGCCTGTCCGATCCGACCGACCTTCAGGCCTACGATGAAATCACCCGCCTGGTCAGGCGCGAAATCGACCTCGCCGTCGTCACCGAAAGCCAGTTGCTGGCCATGGTCGACCGCGTCTATCACCGTGGTGAGCAGATCACGGGTCTGGCCAAGGAACTGACGGCCGAACTCGGCGATATCCCGATCGAATTCGGCGACCTGCTTGGCCTCAACCCGGGGGCCGAAGACGCACCGGTCGTCAAGCTGCTCCAGACGGTGTTCGAGGAAGCCATGCGCCTGCGTGCTTCCGACATCCATTTCGAGCCGCAGGAAAAACTGCTGCGCATCCGTTTTCGTATCGACGGCGTGCTGCATATCCAGACCGAGGCAGATGGCAAGGTTTCATCGGCCGTCGCGCTGCGCCTGAAGCTGATGTCCGGCCTCGATATTTCTGAAAAACGCCTGCCGCAGGATGGCCGCTTCAACATCAAGGTACGCGGCAACCCGGTCGACGTGCGGATTTCGACCTTGCCCACCCAGTACGGTGAATCGGTTGTCATGCGACTGCTCGCCCAGAACACCGGCCTGCTCGAACTCGACAAGATCGGCATGCCGCCGCGCGTGCTCGACCGTCTGCGCCATGCCCTCAAGCGGCCGAGCGGCATGGTGCTCGTCACCGGTCCGACCGGTTCCGGCAAGACAACGACGCTCTACGCCGCACTCAACGAACTGAACAGCCCGGAAAAGAAGGTCATCACCGTCGAAGACCCGGTCGAATACCGGCTCGGCGGCCTCAATCAGGTGCAGGTTCACGAAAAGATCGATCTCTCGTTCTCGCGGGTGCTGCGCACCGTGCTGCGCCAGGACCCGGATATCGTGCTGATCGGCGAAATGCGCGACCAGGAAACGGCCGAAATCGGCATGCGCGCCGCCATGACCGGCCACCTCGTTCTGTCCACCCTGCACACCAACGACGCCGTATCGACGCCGATTCGCCTGCTCGACATGGGCGTGCCTCGCTACATGGTGGCGCTGTCGGTGCACATGGTCATCGCCCAGCGTCTGGTCCGGATCATCTGCAGCAATTGCCGCGAACCCTACACGCTGACGCCGAACGAGCACGAATGGCTGCGCTACGAACTGGGCAGCCATGTCGATACCCATACCTACCATCACGGCCGCGGCTGCACGCACTGCGCAAATACGGGTTACCAGGGGCGTAGCGGCGTCTACGAGTTCCTTGAAATGAGCGATACCGTGGTCGAAGCGATCAACCACGAAGACCCGGGCGAATTCATGCACGTCGCGCGCCAGCAGATGGCCGGAGAGACCCTGCGTCGCGATGCAGTGCGTCTCGTGCTATCCGGGCGGACGACGGTTTCCGAAGCCATGCGCATCAGCAACCAGTTCGAGGAATAAGCCGGCGTGGCCAATTTTGCCTACAAGGGACGGGACGGCGGCGGCAAGCTGATCGAAGGCGTGCTGGAAGGCGCGACCTCGGGCAACGTCGCCGATGTGCTGCTCGGTCGTGGCATCACGCCAATCTCGATCGAGGAAACCCGGACCCAGGCAAAGGGCGGCGGCAATATCGAACTGAGCTTCTTCAAGCCCAAGGTCGAGCACGTCGATATCCTGCTCTTCTCGCGACAGATTCACACCCTGCTCAAATCCGGCGTGCCCATCATGCGCGCGCTCAACGGCCTGCAGGAGTCGGCGACCAATCCGGCCATGAAGGACGTCATTCGCGACGTGCGCGAAAGCCTCGAGGCCGGCCGCGAGCTGTCCGTGTCGCTGGCCCGCCACCCGAAGGTATTCAACCCCTTCTACATTTCGATGGTGCGGGTTGGCGAAGCGACCGGCCTGCTCGACGAAATCTTTCTGCGCCTGTTCGATCACCTCGAGTTCGAGCGCTTCATGCGCGAGCAGGTCAAATCGGCCCTGCGTTACCCCATGTTCGTCGTCATGGCGATGGCGGCGGCCATCGTCGTTGTGAATATCTTCGTCATCCCGGCCTTTGCCAAGGTTTTCGAGGGTTTCGGCGCCGAGTTGCCGTTTATGACGCAAATTCTGCTCGGCTTTTCCAAATTCATGGTCGCCTGGTGGCCGGCCCTGCTCGTCGGCACCATTGCCGCGATCTTCATTTTCCGCGCCTGGGTGCGTACGGCAGCGGGACGCATGCAATGGGAGTCGCTCGTGCTCAAGTTCCCGATTGCCGGCAAGATCGTGCGCAAGGCGGCGATGGCCCGCTTTGCCCGCAGTTTCGCGCTCGGCATGCGCAGCGGCGTGCCGGTCATGCAGGCGCTGACCAATTCGTCGCAAACCGTGGATAACAGCTACATCGCCGCCAAGATCGAAGGCATGCGCGATACCGTCGAGCGCGGCGAAAGCGTCGTCCGTTCGGCCATCGCCTCGGGATTCTTCTCCCCGGTCGTGCTCCAGATGATCTCGGTCGGCGAAGAGTCTGGCGCCCTCGACGACATGCTCGAAGAAGTCGGCCAGATGTACCAGCGCGAAGTCGAATATGAATTGAAGACGCTCGGCCAGCAGATCGAACCGATTCTCATCGTCTGTCTTGGCGCGCTCGTCCTGGTGCTGGCGCTGGGCATCTTCCTGCCGATGTGGGACCTCGGCAAGGTGGCCATCAAGCGATGATGTGGCCATGCGGCGTTATTACGAATTTGCCATTGTTGTAGTTCTGATCAGCGTCCTCGCTTTGCTGCTGCTGGCAGCGCTGGGGCGGACGAGCAATGAAATGGAAGAGGCCGGTGTGCAGGCCGAAGTGGCGACGATAAGGATGGGATTGATCGAGGTGGTGGCGCACCGCGAGACGTTTGGCGGCAATTTGCCGAAGAGTGATAACCCGCTCGACTGGGTTGCCACACGACCGGCGAACTACCTAGGGGAAGTGGACGGCATGCCGGACAGCAAGGTGGTCTGGTATTTCGACCGGAGAACAAAGGAACTGGTTTATCGCTTTCGCGACGGGCACCGGGCCAGATTCAGGCTCAGCCGCGATGGCAACGTGGAGAGCCCGAGAGCTGTTGTTTCGGGGGTCGGATTGTTGCGGCTTGAAGACCAACGAGAATAAATGTTGAGAAGGAAGGTGAATATGTCTAAAGTAATAAAACTTATACCCGTTAAAACTGACATGAACCATAAACCCGTCCGCCGCATGCAAGGCCAGTTCGGTTTCACGTTGATCGAACTGATTGTCGTTGTCATCATTCTCGGCATCCTGGCTGCTGTCGCCTTGCCGCGCTTCGTCAATCTGCAGCGCGACGCACGCATCGCCAAGCTGCAGGCAGCACGCGGCAGTGTTTCGGCCGCTTCAGCGCTGGTTCACGCCACGGCCTTTTCGCGGGCTGGCATTGCCGATACGGCTCCCTGCGCCGGTGGCGGCACAGCCGACAACGCGACAGGACTGGCCGGCACTCTCTGTACAGAAAGCGGCCTCATCAACATGGTCTATGCTTACCCGGCCGTAACCACGATCGGTACCGCCGGGATTCTGTCCATGGCTGGCCTGACCGGTGTTTTCAACCCGAACGCCGCGCAATTGCAGGCCGAGGGCTATACCTACGATGTCGCGGGTGGTGAAGCGACCTTTGGCGTCCTTGGTGCAACGAATGCTGCAACCTGTTTCTTTAAATACACCCAAGCGCCCGCGCCGAATCAAGCGGCGACGATCAGCGGGCTGACCACGACCGGATGTTGATTTTTTAATTTTTAGGAGTTGGACATGAAAGCGATGCAAAAAGGTTTTACCCTGATTGAACTGGTGGTCGTGATCGTTATTCTCGGCATTCTGGCGGCGACGGCGTTGCCGAAATTTGTCGATTTGCGCTCTGATGCGGAAACAGCAGCCATTCAAGGCGTAGCTGGAGGCTTGGGCTCTGCGTCTTCAATCAATTACGGTGGTTGTGCAGCGACGAATCAGGTGGTTACTACCAATAAGTGTGTCAAGGTTGCCGACTGTGCAACAGTGGGTACATTGCTGATTCCATCGCTGACCTTGGGTACGGCAGCTAGCGCGACGGCTTATTATCTGGCTGCCAACACAGCTGTCACCACAAACGGAAATTCGGTTAGCTGCGAAATCCGCAAACTTACCGCGGCGAGCGCGAGCACTTTCTACACAGCAACGTTTTCAGCAGTCGGTGCCGGCAACTAAGTCCATTTTTGCTGCTAGTTGCAGTTGGCAAAAGAACCCGCCATCAGGCGGGTTCTTTCCTTCTGCCGGTGGAGCTCGTGGTTTTACCCTGATTGAGCTCATCGTGACGATGGTGATTATCGGCATTATGGCTGTGACGATTTTGCCGAAGTGGAACGGACGTTCCGGTTTCGACGAGCGCGGTTTTCGTGACCGTGTCGTCGCAGGCCTGCGCTATGCGCAAAAATCGGCCATCGCTGCCCGGCGGACGGTGTGTGCCAGTTTTTCTTCGCCGCCGGCCAGTGTCGCGTTCCGGATGTCGAACAACAACGGCGCGGTCAATTGCGCGGCCGGTGCTGCGTTGACCGGGCCGGATGGCAATCCTCTAGTCGTTACGGCGTCGGGCGGAGTCAGTTTTGTTGCACTGCCGGCCGATGTGATTTTCGATGCGGGCGGGCGGCCGGCCAGCGGGGCGGCGATCAGTGTGACTGGCTTGCCGGCGGCGCTGGCGATCGCCGTCGAGGCAGAAACGGGCTATGTCCATTAGGCCCTCCCTGCAGCGCGGCATCACGCTGATCGAGCAGATCATGTTCATCGTCATTGTCAGCGTTGGCGTGATCGGTCTCGTCTCGGTCATGAATCCGGCCATCCGGGCCAGTGCCGATCCGATGCGCACCAAGCAACTGGTCGCTATTACCGAGTCACTGCTCAATGAGGTCATGCACCAGCCGTTTACCTGGTGCGATCCGGATGATCCGGTGGCGTCGATGGCGCAGTCTTACGCTGCTTGCGCCAGTCCGCAGAACACCAACACCACGGTGTCATTCAGTGGTGTCGAGACGCGTTTCGGCGTTGCGCCTGCTTCGCCTTTCGACAACGTGTCTGACTACGGCGGCCAATCCTGGTCCAATATTGATGACCCCTCGGGTAGCAACGCGATGGTGGGCTATACCGCCAGCGTTGCTGTTGCGCCTGCCGGAACTGCTCTGGGCCTGGCTGATAACACAGCTGCACTGAGTGTCACGGTCACCGTGACGCGTGGCACTGAAACCTTTTCACTGACCGGCTACCGTTTTCGCTATGCGCCGCGCATTTGATTTTCGGCCGTTTTTTCCGGTTGACCGTGGATTCACGCTGGTCGAGATGATCATTTCGATTGTCATCACCGGGATCGTCGTGTCGATGGTGGCCATGTTCGGGCGCGGGCAGGTCGAGGCCTACATCGATGTGAACAATCGTGCGCAATTGTCCGATGCTGCCGATACCACGTTGCGCCGGATCGCCCGCGAATTGCAGGCGGCGCTGCCCAATAGCGTGCGACTCTCCGGCAACTTTCTCGAGTTCGTGCCGATTCACGATGCCGGGCGCTATCGTGTGGAGCTGAATTCCAGTGGCGGCGGCGATCTTCTGAATTTCGCCAGCAGCACCGACAGCACTTTCGATGTCCTCGGGCCGTCCGTAACCATTCTGGCCGGCGACCAACTGGTTATTTTCAATCTTGGTCAGCCCGGCTCGGATGTTTATGAAGGCACTAGCCGACGGGCGGCGACGGCCGGCGTCGGCCTCAACAACATTACCTTTGACCCGGCCGGTACGCAGTTTCCTCTGGCCTCACCGCAAAGTCGTTTTCAGATTGTCGGTACCCCGGTGATCTATGAATGCAGCGTTGCCACTGGCCAGCTCATTCGGCGCTCGGGATTCGACTTTGGCCACGCCTGGCCGCCCAATACCGCCACGCTTGGCGGCACCGCGGCGGTCATGGCGGACAATGTCGGGGCAACCTGCGCCTTCAATTACACGCCGGCGATTCTGCAGCGTAATGGGCTGGTTGTCTTGCGCCTGACGCTAACCCGCGACGGCGAGTCGGTCGAACTGCTGCATCAGGTCGATGTGATGAATACGCCATGATTTCAAATTTGGCCCATTTTTCCGGTCGACCGTGGAAATCCGGCGTTTTGCCTCGGCGACGCCAGCGCGGCGTCTCGATCATCACCGGCATCTTCCTGTTGTTGCTGATGTCAGTCCTGGCGGCTGTCATTGCCAACGTCGTGTCGACCGCTCATATAACGCAGGCGGCAGACATTGGCGGTGCGCGGGCTTATCAGGCGGCACGAGCTGGCGCGGAGTGGGGTCTGTTTCAACTTGATCCAAACGCCCAGAGCGCGGCACTACCTGCTTGCGCTAATGGCACGCCGCCTATTCCTGGGCACGCAGTGACAGTTTCTTGTCAGAGCTGGGATGCCACTGAAGGTACCCGGCAGCTGCGCATTTATCGGATAACGTCGCTGGCCACGGCGAATGGCGTCAAAGTGCCCGGAATCGAGCGGCAGGTCCAGGTGACGGTCGAGCGGTGCCGCGATGCGGCGATTACCGTGGCGCCGTTCGATTGCTGACAGGCCAGATCTGGCTCAGTCTCTGTCAGCGTAATCCCTTAAAAGCTCTCCCGAAAATAGATGTACGGCGATTTGGCGATGCCGAATTTGGCGCGTCCGGAAGGATTGGCGCTACCGAACCATGGCATGTTGGCAGCGCTGGCCGCCGAGGAGGTAGCCGAGACGCAGGTTGAACCGGATGCAGTGCTGCCGATGTTGAGTGCCAGTAGCACGCTGCCCTGATTGCCTGCGCCGGGTTTCGTCAGTTTCAGCGGTAATTTTCCGCCAACCAGCGTTTGCGTTCCTGTCGGCGAAATCTGCGTTTCGCACGCGGCGAGATTCTGGGTAAAGCCCGACATCATCAGGCTGGATGTGTTGAAGCTGGTACAGCTGTCATCGCGGTTGGTGACGTAATAGCCATTGCTTGACCAGTATTGGGCTTCGAAAGGAATGGGCAGATCGAGCAGTTCCGAACCGTAGGCATTGCCGATAGCCAGGCGCCCATAGCGAATGCGCGTCGTGTTGGTTTCTTTTTGCGTGCTGGTTCCGATCAGCGATGAACCGTCCGGGTCGGTCAGCGAAGCGACAAGCTTGAAGGCTTCGTAGGAGCCATCGGGCGCCGCCAGTCGCGAGAACGAAAAAGTGTCGGTGATGCGGAAAAGTCCGGCCGCCCACAATGCCGTGTTGGGCATCGTCGGGAAGGCCGGCGTGCTCAGGCGGCTCGCCGCAACTGCGTTGCCCCCGTTGTCACCACTCAGCGTCACCGCCGCCAGATTGGTGTAGCCAGAAGTGTAGCGACTGGTTACCGGGTCGCTTGCTGTGGCTGGCGAGCCTGTGGACGCATGTGCCTTCAGGGTCAGCCCGACGCCCAGAGTGTCCTGACCCATGTAGGTGAAATTGCCGGCGATGCAGGCGGGGGTGAGTGTTCCGGAGAACGAATAGTGACTGGGATACCAACGCCCGAAGAGCGCCGAGGCAGCGCTGCCGATATTGCAGCCGTACTTGCCGCCGGATAGGGCATTTGAGGTGCTGCCGGCAATGCAGTCGGATGTCTGGTCGACAGTGGAAAAGCCATTGTCGACCATCGCATCGGTTGTTAGTTGGATGTTGCCGACATCAAGGTACTTGAAACCGGTGCCACTCGATGAGGTGCCGGTTCCCGCAGCCATTGTCCCGGTCAATGTTCCCGCTGCGATTGCTGCGCCGGCATGATCGTTGACCTTTGTCGTGTCGACCGTTGGCGTCCCGTCGTAGCCGGAACCGACGCCGGCATTGGCAGTCAGCGTGAAGGCTGTGCCGGCGACGGCTTTCGGTGTTCCGTTCAGGGCGGTGTTGGTCATACTGGACGAAACTGTAAATTGCTGCGGACGTATCGTGAAATTGTCCGTCGAGCAGGCCGGCGCAGAGGCGCCGACTTTCATCCGGACACGGACATTCCTGGCCGCATTGGCATAACTGAATGCCACCGGTTTTCGTCCCTTGTCCGCAGCGGCAAAGGTGATGTTCGTTGCCGTAGTTAATCCGCTGCCGCTTGGGCAACTCGTTGTCGAAGTATCAACCAGGTCGACGGCAACGGTGCCGGTGTAGGTTGTGTTGACGGCCTTGCTGGTAGTGAGGGCCAGTACATCGAGATTGAAACTGGTGTTGGCCAGTTTTGTGTAGATTCGCGTTAGTGGATTGGCGCCGGTTTCAACGGCATCGAAATTACAGGATGCGGCGTTGAAGGTCAGTGTGCAGGTTTCGGTGCTGCCGTTAAAGCACCGGGTTGCATTGGCCGGAACCGGCGAGGCGCTTGTGCTGCCCAGCGTGACATTGCCAGCGGTGCCATTGCTCAGTTGCCGCGTTGTTACACCACCGGAAAAAGTGAAGGTATTGCCCCCCACCCAGCCGGTAGGTGACAAATTGACGGTTACGTTTCCAGGGTAGAGCGTGGAGCAGTTTTCATCCAGGCAGGCTTTGACAGTCACTGTCTCCGGGGTGCAGACCGATGCGCTACCGTCATGTTCAATCCGGATATGGTCAAATGCGCCGGAGCAAGTTCGCCCCATCGTCATGTCGGCCTGGATTTCAGCTGCGCTTAATTCGTAATTGTAGAGTTTGACCTCGTCGATCCTGCCTCGGAAATTCCGTGCGCTGATGATTGGGCATGACGCTGACGTTGTGACATCGCCGCCGATATAGAAATTACAGCTGTTGGTGGCCAGAGTGCCTTTCCAGCTTCTCGTGCTGGTGTCCTGAACGCCGTTGATATAGATTCGTTGCCGACCACCGCTAGCGGAAGAGTCCAGCGTAATTGCAACGTGGGTCCATTGATTTCGGGGGATCGTTGTATTTGAGGTGAGATCGGAACTGCCCCACCACCAGTAAAGCTTGCCGCTCGGATTGATGTGGAACTCGTAATTAGTGTCGTTTGACAGGATCGAATATAGATCACTGCTGCCGCTTGGATAAGCTGTTGGATAAATCCAGGCCGTGGCGGACAGCTTGGTCGTGTATTGGAGGAGCGGACTGGATGCCACTTCGACAACGGCCTTGCCATCAAAATTGCCCGCATTGCAAAAACTCCCGCTAACCGCAGCATATTGAGAGTCGATTGTCGGTGTGGGGGCAATAACGTTGGTGGTGGTTGGCGTTGATGACGCAAGGCGTCGACCTTGCAGGCCGGTGCCGCCACTGTCCAGCACTTCGCCGGCTGCGCCGGTCCAGGATCCCGCCGTTTCATCGAGCCGGAAATGGGTTGCTGCGCTGGCAAGCACCAGAATCGACGCGCTGGCACTTGTTGCTCCCGGCGAGGTGGCAGTATTGGTAAGTGTTCCCTGTTGGGAAAGGGAAACCGCCAGCGTCAGCTGGGCTGTGCTGTTAGCGGGAATGGATGGAATGCTCCACGTAATGACTTTCCCGGAAACGCTGGCAGTTCCCAGCGTGGCTACATGCGTCGTGTAGCTCATGCCAGTCGGCAGGGTGTCGGTCACCACGACGTTGGTGAGCGGAACGGATAGCGAGTTGGTCGCGGTCAGTTTGAAGGTGACGACATCGCCAACAACTGCCGACGAACTGCTGGCGGTTTTGGCGAGTACTGGGGCGGCAACGATGACGCTGCCGGCCAATGTCGCTGTCGTTGTCGTCCCGGTGCAAGTTGAATTGTTGGATGCGACAAAATAGGCGTTGTAGGTTCCTGCGGTGGTCGGGGCAAGGACCGTAAAGCTGTCCGAAAAGGTTTGATTGGCGCCGACATGATCGGCATTGTCGTAGCAGGTCAGGGTTCCCGGAGCGGTGGTGCTGATCCGCCAGCCAGTAGAGTTCCAGCTGTTGGTGGCGTCGTTGCCGACAGATAGCGTGACTGGAATGGAGGAGCCTCCCGGAGCTACGGCAATGCTCGAGCTGCCATCGAGCGTTACGGAATTGATGGTCAGCGCAGCCATCGTATGCCCGGTGAAGAGCAAGCAGCATGACAGGAGAAAGCGGCGGAGTACTCTGTTGAGGCTACCTGCTTTCGCGGCAAAGGTTCGAGAGGTTGTGGGTCGATTGCTGGAAGGGGGATTCGTTGTGCGCATGGCAAATGGCCTTCCTTGGCGAATTTCTGGAAAATCATATTATGCCGCCAACTTTTGTTAATTCCGATAATGGGCTTGTGCGGCCTGTACCTTTTTTGAAGGTTAACAAACCGGCGTTTTGTTTATTTAAAAACCCATTGAAAAATAATGCGTTACTGGATATCCTTCTGAAAAAACTTAAGGTGCCGGGACAATGTGGCCGAATTTTGGGGTGAAGTTCGAAGCGGGGTGGATGTCGGTGGTCCGGCACGGCGACCGCATTGATCTTGCTCATGTCATTCGCGCTCCCGGTAAACGTCCTGAAATCAAGCTTTGCGACTCGTTTCGTATCGAGAGCAGTGAAGCTGATGCCTTGTCCCGTCTTGCGCAAAGCCGTGGCCTGAAGCGATATCGCTGCAGCATCCTGCTCGGCGAAAGCGACTACCGCATGGCGCAGGTCGACGCGCCGGCCGTGTCCGAGAACGAACGGGTGCAGGCTCTGCGTTGGCGCCTGAAGGATGTGGTCGATTTTCCGGTCGATGATGCGGCGATTGCCGTGGCCGACATTCCCACCGAAGGCGGACGTCAGGCCAGCGTTTTTGCCGTCGTGGCGCCGGCTTCGGTTGTCGGCGAGCGCATGGCACTGTTCCATGAAAAGAAGATTCCTCTTGAGGCCATCGATGTCCCCGAAATGGCCGTGCGCAACGTGGCCGTGCTGTTCGAGGAAGAAAATCGCGGTCTGGCCTTCCTGGCGCTGACCCAGGGCGATGGTTTGCTGACCATCACCTGCCGCGGCGAACTTTATCTGTCGCGCCGAATTGAAATCGATACCGACGATCTGGCCAGGGCCGACGAAGAACGTCGCCGTCAGATGCTCGAGCGGCTTGCGCTGGAGTTGCAGCGCACCCTGGATAATTTCGACCGTCAATACGGCTTTGTCTCGGTGTCACGTTTGCTTGTCGCGTCTGAGTTCGATTGCGCGGGCGTGGTTGCGGCGCTGGTCGAAAATCTGTATCTGCCGGTCCTCGCTGCCGACCTGGCAGCTGTGGCCGATTTCGCTGCGATCCCCGAATTGCGCTCGGCCGAGCGTCAGGCGCACAGCATGCTCGCCATCGGTGCGGCGCTGAGGAGCGAGGCATGAGCTGTCGGGCGAATATCAGGATGAGTGGCACGGAGGTGCTCCTGTGAGCCAGCAGATCAACCTGTTGTTGCCGGCCCTGCGCCCGCGCTTCGACTGGCTGGCCTTGCCGGTGGTCGCTGCTGCTGCACTGGCAGGTCTTGTGCTGATTAGCTTGCTGGCGGTGCTCGGCATCAGTCAGGCGGCGCGTCTCAAGGCCCAGGAAACGGAAATAAGGAACCAGTTGGCCGCCGTTCAGCAACAGGTTCAGTCGCTCGGTCAGTCGCTGGCCGCGCGCAAGGGCGATAGCGGATTGGATGGACAGATCACTGCTGCCCGATTGGCCGTTACGCAGCGTCAGGAGGTGCTGGCTGTTGTTGCTCGTGGTGACGTGACGCAGGGAAATGCCTATTCGGGCCTGCTCCAGGGATTTTCGCGACAGATAGTTGGCGGAGTCTGGTTGCTAGGTTTCGGATTTGCCGACAAGGAAATCGAAATTCGTGGCCGCCTGCTTGATCCGGCATTGCTGCCGACTTATATCAACAAGCTCAATGATGAACCCGCCTTTGCCGGGCGCCGCTTTGCCGCGCTCGACATGAAGGGTTTCGATCCGGCCGATGACAAGCGCGACGATGCGGCCACCCCGGTCAAGACCAAGGCCGTGGTGCCGGTGCGTTATACGGAATTTGCCTTGCGTACCGAATTGCAGGCCGTACAGGAGAAGGCGCGATGAAAGCACTGCGCCAGCAATGGAAAGTCTTGGGCGATAAGTACGCCGCCCTGTCCAGGCGCGAACGGCTGTTGGTTGCACTGGGACTGGTTCTTGGCCCGCTGATGATCGGCAATGCCCTGTTTGTCGATCCGCAATCGGCGCGCAGCAAGGCAGCGCAGAACGTTATAGCCACCGAAAGTGCCTCGCTCGCCGCCATGCAGACTCAGGCCACCGTGCTGCAACAGGAACTCAGTATCGATCCGGATGCCGGCAGGAAGGCCGAGCTGGCTGCACTGGTGGCGCAGCGGGAACAGCTCGACGAACAATTACGGCAGCTTGGCTCGGCACTGGTTCGCCCCGAAGACATGAATGGCTTGCTTGAGCGCTTGCTCGCGCGCAACGCAGGTTTGCGTCTGCTCAGCCTCAAGACGCAGGCGCCGCAAAGCGTGCTGCACGAAAAAGATCCAGCCAGGGATAGCGATGGCAAGCCGGTCGAGCGCTCCTTCGATCTCTACCGGCATGGCGTTGAAATTCGTCTGGAAGGCAACTACAGCCAGCTTCAGACCTATCTTGCAGAGCTCGAAAAATTGCCACAGCGTTTGCTCTGGGGGCCATTGAGCTATCGGGTGATCGATTATCCGCGCGCTGAAATGATCCTGACCGTCTATACCCTGAGTCCCGACAAGACATGGCTGACCCTATGAGGCTGATTGCGCTGACCCTCTTTGCCGTCGCTACATCGGCCCTGGCCCAGTCGGCCGATCCGACCCGCCCGCCGGCTGCCTGGCTGGCGCCGGTCGACGATGCAGTCAAGGCCGGTAGCGCCATATCCGCTGGCTTGCGCCTGCAGTCGGTCCTCTTGCCGCAAGGCGGCAAGCCGGTTGCCGTGATCGGCGGCAAGACCGTACCTCTGGGGAGCCGGGTTGGCGATGCGACCCTGGTTCGACTCAATGAGCGGGAAGCCGTGTTGCAGGGAGCCGATGGGGTGACGCACCTTTATCTGACTCCCGACGTTGAAAAACAGATGATTGAAACGCCCAAGCCCCGCAAGACGGGAAAATCCGGGCCAGTGAAGGGTCTGCCATGAGCAAGATTTGGATAGTCGCGTTATCGGCGCTTGTGCTGACTGCCTGTAGTAACCAGCACGCACGGCGTGGGGATGTCTTCAATCGTGCCGATCAGGAACTTGGGGCGGCTGCCGCCAGCAAGGCGAACCGGCCGCAGGGTGACGTCGTCGGCCAGGCCATGGTGCCGCCGTTGCAACTGGATCAGCCGGTCTCCGCCAAGCCGGAGCCGCGTTTCAACCTGGCGGTCAACAATGCGCCGGTGGCCCAGGTTTTAAATGCGCTCGTTTCGGGTACGCCGTACAGCATGCTGTTTCCACCCGAGTTGTCGGGTACGGTCAGCGTCAACCTCAAGAATACGACGGTACGCGAAGCGCTCGAAACCCTGCGCGAGGTGTATGGCTATGACTACCGGATCCAGGGAAATCGCATCTATGTCCAGCCGAACACCATCCAGACGCGCATTTTCAAGATCAATTACCTGGCCAATCGCCGCCAGGGTATGAGCGAGATGCGTGTCACGGGCAGTTCGCCGACGACGTCGACGCCAAGCACCACCAGCGGTGCATCGAGTGCAGCCGGTAGTTTGCCGAGCGGATCGACGGGGGCCCAGCCGCAACGCAACAATGACAGCGCCCGCGTGCAGACGACTTCGGACTACGATTTCTGGAAGGATCTCGGCTCGGCGCTCAATTCCATCGTCGGCAGTCAGGAAGGGCGCAATGTCATCGTCAATGCGGGTTCGGGGGTTGTGCTGGTCAAGGCATCGCCGGTCGAATTGCGTTCGGTGGAAGAGTATCTGAAGGCAACGCAACTGGTTGTCGAACGCCAGGTCATGCTCGAGGCCAAGATCATCGAGGTCTCGCTGAACGACTCCTACCAGACCGGCATCAACTGGAGCAAATTCGGTGGGCTGCTCGGTGGCAAGCTGGCCTTTGGGACGCTGGCGCCGGGGGCGACGTTGAGTGGTTCGGCGACCCTGGGTGGCTCGGCTACTGGCGTTACAGCCGGAACGGTTGTTGGCGCGGCCCCCGGGACGAACGGTTCGATTGATACGACTTCGGCCGGGCGCGGCTTCTTCGGCCTGGCTTTCCAGTCGCAGAATTTTGCTGCGCTGCTCTCCTTCCTGGAAGGGCAGGGTGACGTGCAGGTGCTGTCCAGTCCGCGCATCGCGACGACCAACAACCAGAAAGCCGTGCTCAAGGTCGGGACCGACGATTTCTTCGTGACCGGCATCAGCACCAACACGACGACCAGCGCCAGCGGCAATGTCGTGACGCCGAACATCACGCTGCAACCGTTCTTCTCCGGCATTGCGCTCGATGTGACGCCGCAGATCGACGACGAGGGCAACATCATTCTGCACGTCCATCCCTCGGTCAGTGTCGTCGAGGAAAAAATCAAGAACGTCAATCTCGGGAGCCTCGGGACTTTCACGCTGCCGCTGGCTTCGAGCAGCCTCAATGAAACCGACAGCATCGTCCGCGTTCAGGATGGCAGCATCGTCGCCATCGGCGGCCTGATGAGCCAGGAGCAGAACACCAACCGCTACGGTCTGCCGGGCATCAGCGGCGTACCGGGTCTGGGCGCGCTGTTCGGCCAGAAGAGTGTTTCCAACAAGAAGCGTGAGCTGGTCATCCTGATGCGCTCGACGGTCATTCGTGACGAAAATTCGTGGCGCAATGCTTCGGCTGAAGCGCAGGAGCGCGTGCAGGAACTGGACCCACGCCAGCAGCGCAAGTTCGAATGGCAATAAGCGGTAGCGGGCAGCCTTGTATCTCGACCATTTCGGCCTGAGCGAGCTGCCTTTCGGCATTACGCCGGACACCAGCTACACGGTTATCACGCGCAGTCACCAGGAGGCGCTCAATACCCTGCTCGTGGCGCTCAATAGCGGCGAAGGCTTCATCAAGATTACCGGCGAAGTCGGCACCGGCAAGACGCTGCTCTGCCGCCGCCTGCTGCAGGCCCTGCCCGAAGGCAGTGTCTCTGCCTACCTGCCCAACCCCTATCTGGCGCCGCGCACCCTGCAACTGGCGCTGGCCGAGGAACTGGGTCTGGCCGTGAGTGCCGAGAGCGACGATTACCATCTGTTGCAAAGCATCAACCGGGCGCTGCTCGACCATGCGGCGGCTGACCGCCAGGTTGTCGTCTGCATCGACGAGGCGCAGGCCATGCCGCTTGAAACGCTGGAGTCCTTGCGCCTGCTGTCGAATCTGGAAACCGAGAAACGCAAGTTGCTGCAGATCGTGCTCTTTGGCCAGCCGGAACTCGACCGCAAGCTGGCTGAGCCGTCCGTTCGCCAGCTTTTGCAGCGCATCGCCTTCCATTACCGGATTGGGGGGCTGGCGCGCGAGGAGGTTGCCAATTATCTGGCGCATCGCCTGCGCGTTGCCGGTTATCGCGGCGAGGATGTCTTCGGGACGGGGGCGGTGCGTTGTCTGCATAAGGCGAGCCGGGGTACGCCGCGGCTCCTGAACATTCTGGCTCACAAGTCGCTGCTCGCCGTTTTTGGCGAGGGCAAACATGCGGTACGGCCCGGCCATGTTCGCCGCGCGGCGGCCGATACCGAAGGTGCGGCTGCGGCCGGATGGTGGTGAGATGAGCCTGATCAACGACATGCTGCGCAACATCGAGGCCAAACGCCCCGATGATCCGGCTCGGCAAAATCTGCAACGCGAAATCCGTTCGTTGCCGGCGGCGCCGCATGCTGGCCGGCGCTGGCTGGTGCCGCTCGTGCTTTGCGCCGTGCCGGTGCTGGGGGCGGTGGCCCTGCATGCGAATGGCCAGTTGTTCCCATTGCTTGGCCTGGGGGCCGAGCCGGTTGCCGTACTTCCAGCGACACCGGTCGTTGTCCCCACACCTCCCGCGCCGCCACCGGCCGTGGTGGTGCCGGTCGAGGAAAAACCGTTGCCCGATGGCGATCTGCGTCTGGCGCCCAATCTGGCCGTTTTGCCGTTGCCGGCAGCGCCTGTGCTGGCGGTGCCGGACCCGGTGGTGCCTGCTCCGTCACCCAAACCGGAGCCAGCTTCGCTACCGGTACCGCAAGCGGCTCCGGCGCCGGCTGTGCCGGCCGGGCCGGTCAAGATCGAGAAGAGCCTTGTGTTGGCAACGCCGCGTGACCGCGCCGAGGCTGAATACCGCAAGGCCGAGAATGCATTCGCAGGCGGGCGCAGCGCCGAAGGTATCGAAGGGTTGCGCGCTGCACTCAGGCAGGACCCGGGTTACGTCCAGGCGCGCCAGATGTTGTTGCGCCAGCTGCTCGACCTGCGCAAGATCGACGAGGCGATGACCATTCTCCAGGACGGCCTCGAGGTCCAGCCGGCGCAGACGGGCTGGGCGATGTCGCTGGCCCGCCTGCAACTCGAACAGCACGATGTCGCGGCGGCCGACCGCACGCTGGCCAAGTCGCAGGTTTACGCCGAGGCCAGCGCCGACTACGCCGGCTTTCAGGGGCATCTCAAATCCCGCCTGGGCGCCAATCGTGCTGCCGTGACGCATTACCAGCGGGCCGCCCGCCTGGCGCCCAACGAAGGGCGCTGGTGGCTGGGCATGGGACTGGCCCAGGAGGCCGATGGCCGCGCGGCCGAGGCCAGGGAGTCGCTGCGCCGCGCCATTGCCACCGGCACCTTGTCGGTCGAGTTGTCGGCCGTGGCCGAGCAGCATTTGCGCTGAGCGTCGCCGCCCTGCCGGCTTTCGGCGGAGCGAACCGATTTCGATTTTGGCCCTTTTTTCCGGTTGACCGTGGCATTCCACGGTCAACCGGAAAAAAGCTTAAAAATTAAAAATGGCCCGGGATTGCCGGGCCATTTTATATTTTCAGAACGCTGAAATTACCAGCTCAACGCCTTCTTCACCGTCTGCGTGTAGCCGTTTCCGCTGTTCAGGGTGATGAATGAAGTGACCTGGCCGCCATAGGTCTCGGTGCTCGTACCGTAACTCAGACCGGTCAGCGGGACGACGACCGCTTGTCCGTCGTTACGGCTGGCGCTCAGGACGATACCGCTGCCCGGCTTGAGCACGGCCTTGACCGAAGACTCGTTGAACACCTGACGCTGCTGCATGAGTGCCCCGGTTTCCTTGAGGTGCGGGCTGAGGATGGGCAGGCTCTTGTAGTAGGTGTTGTACTTGGCCAGCGTGGCATCGAGCAGGTCGCCGAGTAGCGAGTGCGTGCCGTCGTAGGCGCGCAGGTTGGCGGCATGGAACATCCACGGGCGGGCGTCATGGTTGAGCAGGTAGGACACCAGCACGTCCGAGGTCGTGTCGAGGATCTCGGCGTAGCTCAGGTCGCGGCCCCAGGGGCTGCTCAGGATGCCGTTGATGCCATAGAAATGGTTGTACTCGGCAGTCCATTCGCTCGGCGTCGACACGTTGTAGTAAAGCGCCGTCGGGTAGCGCGGTACTTCATAGATGGCGGGATTGACGCAGTTCGGCTTGCCGCTGTTGTGCGACGGCAGCGGCCAGGCACCCGGCTCGCAGCTGGCACCGACCGGCGGCGTCGGCTTCGACGTGTCGGAAACCAGATACTTGATGCCGAAGGCCTGCAGCGCGGACATGACTTCCGGGTTGTAGAGGCCGGAAATATTGGGATTGACCATGACCGACTTGTCATAGTTCGGCAGGCTCATCTTGCTGCGCACCGTGTCGTTCTGCTTCATCTCGCTGAGCGCCAGGTCGTAGCTCATGACGTCCATGGTCTGGTGATCATAGGTGTGGCTGACCCATTTGAAGTTGCTCTTGTAGAGCGCGAGGGAACTGCTCAGCGTGTCGTAGAAGCTGTTTTCATTGAAGAACCAGGTCGCTTCGTTGTCCGGCGGGTACAGCCCTTCGCCGCCGTAGCGGGTCGTGAAGCCGGCGCCGTTGTAGGGCAGGGTCAGGCGGAAGGCGCTGGTATTGGTCTGCGCACGCACCTTGTTCTGCCAGGAGATGATTTTCGTGATGTCGTTGCCGGTCAGACGGTATTCGCAGCCGGTCGTACCCTTTTTCGGGTCGGTATCGCCGAGCGGGCAACCGGGGAGCGGGGTCCATGGTGTCGTGCTGGCATCGTTCCAGGTTTCTTCGAGCGTGTACGGGAAGATGTCGTTGGGCAGGCCGATGTCGTCGATCTGCGGATCGATGTAGCTGCGGCGCTGGCCGACCATGATGCCCTTGGTCAGCCAGTTGAGCAGGCCGTAGGACAGCGTCGTCGAGTGCAACAGGTAGGGGTTGTTGTCGAAGGTCGCCATGAGCAGCTCGCGCGTGCTGTTGTCACCGGTCAGCGGCGTGGCGTTGGCGAAGCTGCAGGTGGTCATCAACATGTGCGTTGAGCCATCGTCAGCCTTGCCGAGCAGTAGCGGGGTCAGTTTGGTGCCGCTCGGCGCGCTGGGGGAAACGTCGGCGAAGTATGTCCAGGCGCCCTTGATGAGCAGCGGTCTGGTGCTCGAGCTGCCGGCATTCAGGTAGGGAAAGGCGGTCCTGCCGTCTGCGGTCAGCGTCGAATTGAGCGGGTTGGCTGTGGTGTCGCGTTGGGCGTAGGCGGTCAGGCAGCCACCGTCATCCGGCCAGCTGTAAAGGCTGGCGACGCGCACGCCGTACTTGAACTGGTAGCGGGCCAGTGTCTGGGCGTGCGGATTGGTGGCAATCGGGTTGAGCAGGCGGGCATCGCTGATCGGCAGGACGATGGCCTGATATTCCGCGGTATTGCCATTTTCCAGCACGGGCAGGCTGGGCGATGCGCTGTCGTAGGTATGGACCTCGTATGGCATGCCAACGCGGTCGAGCATGGCCTTGGCGGCTTCGAGTTGGGGGGCGTCGCCAATGACGGCCGGGTCGTCGGTCTGCATGCTCAGCACGAGGACCTTCATTTGAATTTCGGCGCCACTTGGCAGCGCGATGGAGGGGGCGGTCCAGCCCAGACCGAGGGCGGCGATGGTGCCGGCAAACAAGCGGGTCAGGCGGAAGGGAGCGGTAGGTGTCACGATGTCTTTCTCGTCAGCGATTGAGCGTTTATTTCTGGGGCAACTGGGCGCCTTGCGCCTGGCTGGCAGCCGGGTGCGGCGTGCTGGGCAGAGTCTGCAGGCGGGCCGGGATGTCCTGGGTGGTCGGCAACGGGTGCTTGTGGTCGTGGTCGACCGTGGTGCTGGAAGTGGCTGTTCCGCTTGCCGGCACAGGGTCGGCCGTCTGGGCGATGGCGGTGCCGAACAGGGAACAGAAGGCGGCAACGACCGCCAGCTTCAGACCGAAAGCATTCGGCCGAGCGCAAACACGCATGATGGACTCCTCGCCCGATGCGACGGGCACGATAAAAAGGATTGAAAGAAAAAAGGTGGACAGCCTTCGATTTATAGCACGAAGGCATATGCCGAATTGTGAAGAATCTTACGGCCGGCGGATTTCAGTGAATCGGCTTGCCGCTCCTGCTGGCAGGCCGGTTGCCACAGTCGTTCGTTCGGGCTTGAAAAAGATGTTTAATTTGCCTGCCGGTTTGTGCCATGTGGCACGGCGACGTGGTTATCGCCGCGACGGCGAGTAAAATTGTGCTTATTGGCGGTGTCTGGCTGCCAAAAAAAATCAATAGACCAGGGGGTAGCATGCCAGTCAAACTCGTCCAGTCCACCGCATCGGCTTATCAATATCCGCTGCTCATCAAGCAATTGTTGCTGACGCCGCTGGCCGTCGCGCCGGATCAGGAAATCACCTACCAGGGCAAGCGACGTTACAACTACCGCACGCTGAACGAACGTATCGGCCGGCTGGCCAACGGTCTCGCCGGGTTGGGCGTGGTGTCCGGGCAGACGGTGGCGATGATGGACTGGGATAGTCATCGCTACCTGGAGTGTTTTTTCGCCGTACCGATGATGGGGGCAATCCTGCAGACGGTGAATGTCAGGCTGAGCCCGGAGCAGATCCTGTACACGCTGAACCACGCCAAGGCCGACGTGGTTCTGGCCAACAGCGAGTTCTTCCCGATTCTGGCGCAGATTGCCGGCGGGCTCGAAACGGTCAAGACCTTCGTGCTGTTTTCCGACGAGGCCGAGATGCCGGCGGTGCCGGTGTCGATGGCGGCCGAATACGAGGCGATGCTGGCCGACGCCTCGCCCGACTACGACTTCCCAGATTTCGACGAGAACGCGCAGGCGACGACCTTCTACACGACCGGTACGACAGGCAATCCGAAGGGGGTCTATTTCAGCCATCGCCAGCTCGTCCTGCACACGCTCGGTTGCGCCGCAGCGCTCGGCGGCGCCAATGCCCAGGGGCATATCCACCGCGAAGACGTCTATATGCCGATGACGCCGATGTTCCACGTCCATGCCTGGGGCTTCCCGTATCTGGCGACGATGAT
Organism: Azonexaceae bacterium; assembly: GCA_013335535.1. Taxonomy (GTDB): domain Bacteria; phylum Pseudomonadota; class Gammaproteobacteria; order Burkholderiales; family Rhodocyclaceae; genus Azonexus. Next base: position 74,395 of record JAAXVL010000007.1, on the reverse strand, counting down.
GGGCGTCAAGCAGGTTTATCCGGGCCGTTACCAGCCCGAGGTGATCTGCCGGCTGATCGCCGAGGAGGGCGTCAGCTATTCGCATTGTGTGCCGACCATCCTGCACATGGTGCTCGGCCATCCGGCGGCCAAAACGACGGATTTCAGCGGCCTCAAGATTCTCATCGGCGGTGCCGCGATGCCCGAAGCCATGGCCATTGCCGCCCAGAAACGCGGCATGGACTTGTTCACCGGCTACGGCATGTCGGAAACCTGCCCGGTGCTCAGCATGGCCCATCTCGACAGCGCCGATCTCAAGTTGTCGCTCGAAGAGCAGGCGGTCATCCGCGCCAAGACCGGGCGGCCGCTGCCGCTCGTCGACCTGCGCATCGTCGATCCCGACATGGCCGACGTCGCCCACGACGGCAAGGCGACCGGCGAGGTCGTCGTCCGGGCGCCGTGGTTGACGCAGGGCTACGTTGGCGCGCCCGAGGCGTCGGAAGACCTGTGGGCCGGTGGCTACCTGCACACGGCCGATATCGGCAATATCAACCCGGCCGGCTATCTCAAGGTCACCGACCGTATCAAGGATGTCATCAAGACCGGTGGCGAATGGACGTCCTCGCTGCAACTGGAGGACATCATCGCCAAGCACGAGGCTGTGCATGAAGTCGCTGTCATCGGCGTGCCCGACGACAAATGGGGCGAGCGGCCGCTGGCGTTGGTGCTGCTCAAGCCGGAATGCGTCGGTCAGATCACCGAACACGCGCTGCGCAACTATGCGGCCCACGCCATCGAGGCGGCCGGTGTGTCGCGCTACGGCGTGCTGTTGCAAGTCAGTTTCGTCAAGACGCTGGTCAAGACCAGCGTCGGCAAAATGAACAAGCGCCTCATGCGGGCCGATCCGGCCGCCTTGTGCATGTAACTCAGTGGCGGGCGCGGCCGGGCCGCGCTCGTGGTATATATCACCTGTTCATTTGCCCAGAAGATCAACAACCATGAGCCAACAAGAAAGCCCCGTCGTCTACGGTACCGAAGACATCCTGCGCAGCCTGTGCAATTCGATGACCAAGGTGCTGACCATGGCCACCCAGAGCCAGATTCACTACTCCGGCATGGTCCAGCGCATCACCAAGACCTGCCTGAAACCGGATATCGGCTGCTTCGTGTTGTTCGATGGTGGTTTTTCCGGTCTGGTCGTCACCAACTTTTCGGCCGCAGCGGCGATGGAACTCTACGAGAGCTACATGCTGAACATGGGCATGGCCAAGGAAGAGCTGGCCAGTTCGCATACCTCGGACGAGGTGGCGAATGTCATGGGCGAGCTCATGAACCAGATGGTCGGCGATTTCACCGGCAAGGTGGCGCGCGAGCTGCAGACGCATATCACGCAGAACCAGCCGAAGATGCTGGCCCTGACCAAGCAGGTCATGCTCAGCGTCGACACCAATCTCGACAAGCCGCAGGCGCGCCGCGTCACTTTCTTTACCGGCCGCAACAACATTTTTTATCTGGAACTGGCCATCGACCAGACCGAGTTCATCAAGCTAAACGACTTCGAGAGCGAGGAGGCCGATCCGGATACCCTGATCGAGCAGGCAAATGCGGCGCGTGAGTCGGCTGCGCCGCAGGCTGCCGATACCAGCGATCAGGATGCTTTCCTGAAATCGCTCGGGATGTAGTCTCCGCACGGCGCTTGGCCGTCGCTGCCACGGTCAACCGGAATTTTGGGCTTATTTTGAAATGAGGCTTTTTAGCTGCCGGTCGTGCCAGCCGGCGAAAAGAGCCATTGCCGTGCTCGATCCGATCAGCGCCATGAACATGTCGGACTGCGTGTCCCACTGATCGCCCTGGGTGCCGAGGAATTCGTCGGCGCCCTGGCCCATGGCCAGCGCCGCCGCCCATTCGATCAGTTCGTAGCTGGCGCTGATGGCCATGGCAATGCAGATGCACAGAAAGCCGGTCATCCGGCGGCCAACGACGTAGCCGCCGCGGATGAGGATTTCGCGCGCGACCAGCGCCGGCACGAAGCCCTGCATGAAATGGCCGATCTTGTCGTAGGGGTTGCGCACGGTGCCGAGCAGGTCCTGCAGCCAGAAACCGAGCGGCACGCGGGCATAGGTGTAGGCGCCGCCGGCGATCAGCACGAGCGCGTGGGCGGCGATCAGCACGGCGAGCAGCATCGTCAGTGGATAGCTTTTGCGGGTAACGATCATGAGCGGCAGGGCGATCAAGACCGGCGCTACTTCCATGACCCAGGTCGCCCGATCGAAGGGCGCGATGCCGGAAACGACGAGGGCTGCGATGACGATGGCGGCGAGCAAGGCGTTCAGGGTGTCGCGGTTCATGGCTTAGCCCTCGTTACGGATCAGGTCGAGCAGCTCGGCGCCGTAGTGCTCGATCTTGGCGCTGCCCATGCCGGTGATGCCGGCCAGCATGCCATGGCTGGTCGGACGGACCTCGGCCAGTTCGCGCAGCGTCTTGTCGTGGAGGATGACGTAGGCCGGGACCGCCTGTTCCTTGGCCGTATCGCTGCGCCAGCTACGCAGCAACTGGAACAGCACCTCGTCGGCCGCCGACAGTTCGCTATGTACGACGGCGCTACTGCGTGAGGACGAAGATGAGGAGGCCTTGCGCTTGGCCGGCCGGCGCAATTGCACCTGACGCTGGCCCTTGAGCACTTCGCGGGCGGCGTCGGTCAGTTGCAGCGCACCGTGTTCGGCCATGTCGACGTGCACCAGCCCGGCCGCCGCCAACTGGCGGAAAACGCTCTTCCAGCCATGATCGTCAAGGTCGGCGCCGACGCCGAAGGTCGGCAGCTGGTCATGGTTCCATTGCTTGATCTTGTCGGTCGCCTTGCCGCGCAGGACATCGGTCAAATGCGTGACGCCGAAGCGCATGCCGGTGCGGAAAATGGCCGACAGCGCCTTTTGCGCCGCCAGCGTGCCATCCCACAGTTCCGGCGGCTCGATGCAGACGTCGCAATTGCCGCAGGGTTCGCGTTCTTCGGCGAAATAATTGAGCAGCACCTGGCGTCGGCAACGCGGCGCTTCGCAGTAGGAAAGCAGGGCGGTCAGGCGTTGCGATTCGAGGATTTTCTGGCCTTCGCCGGCGCCCGATTCGGCGATGCGCGCATGTTGCAGGGCGACGTCCTGCATGCCGTAGGCCATCCAGGCTTCGGCCGGTTCGCCGTCACGGCCGGCGCGGCCGGTTTCCTGGTAGTAGGCCTCGATGCTTTTCGGCAGGTCGAGGTGGGCAACGAAACGCACGTCCGGCTTGTCGATGCCCATGCCGAAGGCGATGGTGGCGCACATGACCAGCCCTTCCTCGCGCAGGAAGCGGCGCTGGTTGGCGGCGCGCGTTGGGGCGGGCAGGCCGGCGTGGTAGGGCAGGGCCGGGTAGCCTTGGGCCGACAGCCATTCGGCCGTTTCCTCGACCTTCTTGCGCGACAGGCAATAGACGATGCCGGCCTGGCCCTTGCGTCCGGCCAGGAAGCCGAGCAACTGCTTCTTGGCGTTGTCCTTCTCGACGACGGTGTAGCGGATGTTCGGGCGGTCGAAGCTGGACAGGAAAACGCGGGCAGCGGTCAGGCCGAGACGAACCAGCATCTCATTCTGCGTCGCCTTGTCGGCGGTGGCGGTCAGGGCGATGCGCGGGACGTTCGGGTAGCGCTCGTGCAGCGTCGATAGCTGCAGGTATTCCGGCCGGAAATCGTGGCCCCATTGCGACACGCAGTGCGCTTCGTCGATGGCGAAGAGGGCGAGCTTGCCGGCCTCGTAGAGGGCGTCGATCATCGACAGTGTGCGGTCGATGAGCAGGCGCTCGGGGGCGATGTAGACGAGGTCGATCTGGCCGGCGAACATCTGCTGCTCGATGGCCTGTGCCTCGCGCCAGTCGAGTGTCGAATTGAGGCAGGCGGCCTTGACGCCAAGCTGGGTCAGCGCATCGACCTGGTCCTGCATGAGCGCGATGAGCGGCGAGACGACAATGGCGCAGCCCGGGCGGAGCAGGGCGGGAATCTGGTAGCAGAGGCTCTTGCCGCCGCCAGTCGGCATCAGGACGAGCGCATCGCCGCCGTTGCCGATGTGGTCGATGATTTCGGCCTGGGCGCCGCGGAAGGCGGGATAGCCGAAGACGTCGCGCAGGATGGCGAGGGCGGAGGTCGTTGCCACGGTCAACCGGAAATTTGATTCAAAATTGAAATGCTCACAGGATGGCTTCGCGACTTAGCTGTTCGCCATCCCAGACCAGCGCTTCGCCCCGGTCTTCGTGCCAGTCGGCCAGCACCCAGCGTTCGACGTGGATGCCATCGACGATATGGTCGTGCTTTTCCGGCCGGTGCGTGTGGCCGTGGATGAAGGTGCAGTAGCCATGGTCACGCAGGAAATCGTCGGTCGCCGGGCCATTGAGGTCGGAGTAAACGTAGTTGGCGGCGCGCTTGCGCCGGGCGCTACGCCAGCGGATGTAACGACCGAGCAGGCTGCGCAGGAAACGCGGCTTGGCGCGCATCTTTCGCTGCCATTCCGGATCGCGCACTTTGGCGCGATAGGCCATGTAGGCGTGGTCGTCGAGGCACAGCGCGTCGCCGTGCGAGAGAACGAAGGACCATTCGGGCAGCACGAGGCCGTACGGGTCGGGCAGCAGTGTCATCCCAGCAGCGCTGGTGAACTGCTCGCCGATGGCGAAATCGCGGTTGCCGTGCATGAAATGGATTTTCAGCCCGGCATCGCTGGCAGCGCGCAGGGCGGCGGTGATCTGCGCGGCGTACGGATCGTCAATGTCGTCGCCGACCCACACTTCGAACAGGTCGCCGAGGATATACAGCGCCTCGGCCTGCCGGGCGCGGCCTGCCAAAAACTGGAGGAACAAACGAGTCGCCCCGGGTGACCGGGGCGATAGGTGCAGATCAGAGATGAAGAAGATCAAACGATCTCGGCCTTCTCGATGATCACGTCTTCAGCCGGGACGTCCTGATGGAAACCCTTGTTGCCGGTCTTGACGGCGCGGATCTTGTCGACCACGTCGAGGCCTTCGACGACTTCGCCGAACACGCAGTAGCCCCAGCCCTGGCCGGACGGCGACTTGAAGTCGAGGAAATCGTTATCGACGGTGTTGATAAAGAACTGGGCAGTGGCCGAATGCGGGTCGTTGGTACGGGCCATGGCGACGGTGCCGCGCTTGTTCTTGAGACCGTTGGCGGCCTCGTTCTCGATCGGGGCCTGGCAGGCCTTCTGGTTCATGCCCGGCTCCATGCCGCCGCCCTGGATCATGAAGTTCTTGATGACGCGGTGGAAAATGGTGCCGTTGTAGTGGCCGGCTTCAACGTAGGAGATGAAGTTGGCAACGGTCTTCGGTGCCTTTTCGGCATCCAGTTCGAGCGTGATGTCGCCGTGGTTGGTGGTGAGCTTGATTTTGGACATTGGGGATCCTTATTTGTCGGAGATGATTTTGACGTTCTGGATGACGACCGGGGTCGTCGGAACGTTTTCGTAATAGCCAGCGTTGCCGGTCGGCACCTTGGCGATCTTGTCGACGACATCCATGCCCTGGGTTACCTTGCCGAAGACGGCGTAGCCCCAGCCGCGCGGGTCGGCAGAAGTGCGGTGATTCAGGGCGTCGTTGTTCTTGAGATTGATGAAGAACTGGACGCGGGCCGAATGCGGGTCCGAGGTACGGGCCATGGCAATCGTGCCGCGGTCATTGGCCAGGCCGCTGGTCGATTCATTCGGCAGGGCCGGTGTCAGTGTCTTCTTCTCTTCCATGGCCCGACTGAAGCCGCCGCCCTGGATCATGAAGCCATCGATGACGCGGTGGAAAATGGTTGCCTCGTAAAAGCCGTGCTTGGCGTTGTAGAGGAACATTTCAACGGTTTTCGGCGCTTTCTCGGGGAAGAGTTCCAGTGTGATCTTGCCCATATTGGTCGTCATTTCAACGGTCGGGGCGGCCCACACGGCGAACGAGACGAGCAAGCCGGCGGCGAGAGCGGAGACTTTTTTCAACATCAGGCACTTCCTTCGTAAATGATTTTCCACTGGTCGCCTTCACGCAGCCAGTACTGGCGTTTCTTCATCTGGTTGTTGAGGTTGTTGCTGCGGTAATCCTGGTCAAAGGTCACGACGACGACTTCGTCCTTGCCCGGGTTGCGAAAGACGGACAGATTGTCGATCTTGAGCTTGATCCATTCCTTGCCGGCATTGACCTGCTTTTTCTGGGCGGCGAACTCGGCGAAATCCTGGTCGCCGGCCTTGAAGCGCTGTGAGTAATGCTTCAGGTAGCGGTCGGTATCGCGGCTTTCCCAGTCGGCACGCCAGGCGTCGATCGACTTGTTGAGTTCGCTGCGTTCCCTGGCCCAGTCGTCGAGCGACAGCCATTCGACCGAATTGCTGATGATTACCGGTGTCAGACCGACCTGCAGGTTCTTGGCAACAACGTCGAGATCCTGGTTGGTCAGCACGACGCAGCCGTCGGAGGCGCGCGGCGGGCGGGCAAAGGTGTCGGACGGCGTGCCGTGCAGCCAGATGCCGCTGCCACCACGGCCCTGGCGCTTGTCCCATTCGTTCGGGTAGTTGAGCGGGAAGGCGCCGTTGCCGTAGAGGTCGGCGAGCTTCTGGCGGGGCAGGTTGGCGGTGACGTGATAGACGCCGACCGGGGTTTTCTTGTCGCCTTCGACGAGCTTTTCGGCGCCCAGCTTGCCCTGGGTGACGTAGTAGTCGGCAACGAAACGCGGCTGGCCACCGTTCTTGATATCGTTTTCGTACAGGTAAAGGCGCGAGCGCTTGGTGTCAACGACGATGGCGAAGCGCTGGTCAGGTTGCATCTGCAACAGGTAGCGCGGCACAAAATCGGCCGGCGGCTTTTCGCGATAGCCGGCCAGGCGGGCGATAGCTTCGGCGCGCAGGTCGGCGACCTTGTCGGCGGGCGCATCGTTTAGCGCGCCAAATGACGCGATCGGCTTGGTCCGGGCGAGCAGCAAATCACCCTTGATGAGATTGGCCAGGCGGTAGTTCGGGTGCTGACGCAACAGACCTTCGGTCAGTTGCAAGGCATTGTTGAGGCGATTGCCTTCGATTTCGGCAAAGATGCGCGTCAGCGTTTCTTCCGGGCCGGAATCGGAAACGATCAGTGGCAAGGGAGCGTCCTTGCCGGCGGCCTCGGACGTCGTCCGCGCCAGGGCAATCGCCGACAGTTCGTTGATGGTAACCGGGGCGGTCGCTGGCTTGTCTTTGAGGCGGGCTGCTGCACCGGCGGCCAGGGCGACCGCCAGTCCGGACAGAACTAATTTACGGCCTAATTTCACCGGGCGTTTTCTTCCTTGATCAGCCACTTGCTACCGGCCCGAACGAAAACGAGTGTCTTGGTCGTCGAGCTGCTCAGACCGGTTGCCTTGTAGTGCTGGCGGAACTTGGCAGTGGCTTTGTCACCATTGATGGTGACTTGCGGCGTATCGAAGGACACCGAAATCTTGCCGCCCTTGCCGGCGATGCGCTGTTCGCGTTCCTGTTCCCAGGCCTTGCGGCTCATGCCCTTCGGCGTATCGAATTCGTGCGCATAGGCGCCGAGGTAGGCCCGCATGTCCTTGCGCGACCAGGCGTCGGCCCAGGCGTTCATGGCCTTGATGACGTCGTCGCTGCCGGCAACCGCCTTGGCCGGGGCCGGGGCCGGGGCGGGAGTCGGTGCCGCAACCGGAGCCGGCGTCGGCGCTGCCGCCGGGGCGGGCGCAGCGGCAAGCACTGCCGGCTTGTTGGCCGGTGAGGCAGAGGCGGCACCCGGTGTCGAAGTGACGATGGTGGCGCTCGGTGCTGCGGGGGCAGGTTTGGCGGCAGCAACGGCAGCGACCGGTGCGGCGGGTGCAACCGGAGCGGCGGTAGCTGCCGGTGCCGCCGGCTGCGGCTTGACGTTGCCCTTGCCGGAGGTGGTGATCAGGTCGCGGATGAGGGCCAGCTTGTTCTGCGTCATCGAATTGGAGTTGTCGAGTTGCAGGGCCTTGTCGTAGGCCTGGCTGGCCAGTTTGGCGTAAACGTCGCCGAGATTTTCGTAGGCGATGGCGTAGGACGGATGAGTCCTTATGGCCATTTCAAGTGCCGTGCGCGCCTTGTCGTACTGCTTCTGCTGGGCGTAGAGCACGGCCAGGTTGTTATAGGGTTCCGGCAGCTCCGGGTAGTCCTCGGACAGCTTGGTGAAGACGCTGATGGCGTCGGCCGGCTTGTTCATCTCGGTATAGATCAGCCCCTTGAGGAAGCGACCTTGGGCATCCTTGGGGCGGCTGCTCAGATAAGCGTCGACCTTTTCAAGGGCTTGCGGGTACTGGCCCTGCTTGATCAGGCGCTGGACTTCCGGCAGGTTGTCGGCAAACGCCGGTACGGCGAAGCCGATGGCCAGGCCAATCGCCATTGCACGCAACGTCTTGAGCTTCTGAAAACGGGGCTGGAGCAGGGAAATAGAGGTCATCGCTATGCTATACTTTTCGAGGTTATACAATCTTCCGATTCTACCAAAAATGCCGGTGATTCCATAGGGATTAGCAAGCCGGCCAAGCCCGGTCTCCCTCCCCGCATGCTCAAGATCTACAACTCCCTCCAGCGCGAAAAGCAGCTTTTTACCCCGATCGAAGCGAACAAGGTTCGCATGTATGTCTGTGGCATGACGGTCTATGATTATTGCCACCTTGGCCATGCGCGTGTCATGGTTGTCTTCGACATGGTTTATCGCTGGCTCAAGGCGAGTGGCTACGACGTGACCTACGTCCGCAATATCACCGACATCGATGACAAGATCATCAAGCGCGCCATCGAGAATGGCGAGACGATTCAGCAGCTGACCAATCGTTTCATTGCCTACATGCATGAAGATGCTGATGCGCTGGGCGTTCAGCGGCCGGATTTCGAGCCGCGGGCAACCGACTACGTGCCGGAAATGCTCGATCTGATCGGGAAGCTCGAAGACAGGGGGCTCGCCTACCACGCTGCCGATGGCGACGTGAATTACGCCGTGCGCAAGTTCGAGGGTTACGGCAAGCTGTCCGGCAAGTCGCTTGACGATCTGCGGGCTGGCGAGCGCGTCGAGGTCGATTCGGCCAAGCAGGACCCGCTCGACTTCGTGCTTTGGAAACATGCCAAACCGGGCGAGCCAGCCTGGGAATCGCCGTGGGGCGAGGGGCGTCCGGGTTGGCACATCGAGTGCTCGGCCATGAGCTCGAAACTGCTTGGCAAGCATTTCGACATCCATGGCGGTGGACAGGATTTGCAGTTCCCGCACCATGAAAATGAGATCGCCCAGTCCGAGGGGGCGCACCAGTGCTCGTTCGTCAATTACTGGATGCACAACGGTTTCGTGCGCGTCGACAACGAGAAGATGTCGAAATCGCTGGGTAATTTCTTCACGATCCGCACGGTCCTTGAGCAGTTCGATGCCGAAGTCGTGCGTTTCTTCATCCTGCGCGCCCATTACCGTAGCCCGTTGAATTATTCGGATGCCCACCTCGACGACGCCAAACGCAGTCTGGACAGCCTGTATTTCACGCTGCGCGATGTGCCGGCGCTGGCGGTCGAGATCGACTGGATGAATGATTTCGCAGCCCGTTTTGCTGCGTCGCTCAACGAGGATTTCGATTCGCATGGCGCCATTTCGGTGCTTTTCGAGCTGGCAGCCGAGGCCAATCGTCAGAAGAGCGGCGAACTGTCCGGTTTACTCAAGGCGCTGGGGGCGGTGATCGGCCTGCTTGAGCGGGAGCCGATGGCTTACCTGCAGGGTGGCGGTGCCGCCGGCGGCCTTGATGAGGCAGCGATCGAGCAGATGATTGCCGACCGGGCAGCGGCCAAGAAAGCCAGGAATTTTGCCGAGTCGGATCGTATTCGGGACGAACTCAAAGCGGCTGGTATTGCGCTCGATGACAGCCCACAGGGAACGACCTGGCGCCGCGCCTGATTTTTTGACAAGCTGTGCAAATGAAAACGGCCCTTAAAAGGGCCGTTTTTTCGGGTTCACCGTGGCGTTTTACTTGAGAATCTTGCCGCCTTGTCCGATGACTGTCAGTTCGACAAAGCGCGATCCAAGCCGGCTGCCCGGTCCGTAGTTGATGCGGTAGCCACCGAGGTCCGTCCCGCTCATGCTCTCCAGCGAAGTCACCAGTTTTTCGCGGGTGAGATCCTTGCCGGTCCGCTTGAGGCCTTCGATCATGGTTCGGGCCATGAGGTAGCCTTCCATGCCGTAGTACGAGTAGGTGGCCTTGTCGGAGAGCTTTTGGTAGTCACGGACGACCGGTACAACGTTGTTCCACGGATAGGGGACAACCTGCGATACACCGATGCCGCGTGAATCGGGGCCGAGTTCCTGAGCCAGTTGTTCGGCGCCGACCGGGGAAAGGGTCATCAGCATCGGATGCTGGCCAATCTTTTTCATGGCTTTGACGAAGGCGGCGGTCGGCTTGTACAGCGTGACCATGACGACGGCCTGTGGTGTCGTTTTGGCAATGGCTTCTACGGCCTTGGCGACGTCTACCGAGTTGCGTTCGACGGTGCCGACGGCGGACGGGGCGAGATTGTGTTTCTTCAGAGCGGCAGTAACACCATCCAGCCCGGATTTGCCGAAACCGTCGTTCTGGTAGAACACGGCGATATTCTTCAGGCCAAGCGAGAGCATCTGATTGACGATGACTTCGGCCTCGTCGGCGTAGCTGGCGCGGACGTTGAACATGTAGCGCGCATTCGGATTGGTGGCGGTCGATTCGCGCAGGGTGGCGGCGCCGGAAATGGTCCCGACCAGCGGTACCTTGGCTGGGCCGAAGACGGTATTCATGGTTTCGGTGGTCGGGCTCGAGCCGTAATAGGCGAGCAGCGCGAAGACATTTTTTTCCTTGATCAACGTCTTGGTGTTGGCGACGGTACGTTCCGTTTCGTAACCATCGTCGAGGGCGATCAGTTCAAGCTTGCGGCCGTTGATGCCGCCGGCCTTGTTGACCTGCTCGAAATAGGCCGTGATCGTTTGCCGCATGTCCAGGCCATAGGCGCCATTCGGACCGGACAAGGGGGCCGACATGCCGAGGGTGATCGTCGTGTCGGTGACGCCGGGCTCGGCCCAGCACAACGTGGAAAAGGCAATTGCACCAACGGTGGCCAGTCGTTTGAGGACTCGCATTGTTTTTTCTCCCCCTTGATTGATCGAACGATTCTAACAGTCGGGGATATTACCGGGAACAGGGCGAACAGGGGTTTCGGCAATTTGTGCGATGCCACGGTCAACCGGAAAAAACGGCCAAAAATGAAACGGCCCCGAAAACCCGAAGCGAACGTCGGGATGTCGGGGCCGAACTGCAAAGCTAGGCGGTTATTCCGCGAAGAAGTCCTTAACTTTGTCCATCCACGACTTGGAGCGTGGATTGTGTTTGCCGCTGTTGTCGCGGCTGGATTCTTCGAGTTCGCGCAACAGTTCCTTCTGGCGCTCGGTCAGGTTTACCGGCGTTTCGACCACGACGTGGCACATCAGGTCGCCATGGGTGTGGCTGCGCACGCCCTTGATGCCCTTGCCGCGCAGGCGGAAGACACGTCCTGACTGGGTTTCGGCTGGAATCTTGATGGCCGCGGCACCATCCAGCGTCGGGATTTCGATTTCGCCACCGAGTGCGGCCGCGGTGAAGGAAATCGGCATCTCGCAATGGAGGTCGTTGTGGTCGCGGGTGAACACAGCGTGCGGCTTGAGGTGAATCTGCACGTAGAGGTCGCCCGGCGGACCACCGTTGACGCCATGCTCGCCTTCGCCAGACAGCCTGATGCGGTCGCCTTCATCGACCCCGGCCGGAATCTTGACGGCCAGCGTCTTGTGTTGCTTGACGCGACCGGCGCCGTCGCAGTGCTTGCACGGTTCGGCGATGAAGCGGCCGGTTCCGTGGCACTTGTGGCAGGTCTGCTGGATCGAGAAGAAACCCTGCTGCAGGCGAACCTGGCCGGAGCCGCCGCAGGTCGGGCAGGTCTTCGGCTGGGTGCCGGGCTTGGCACCGGAACCGTTGCAGGGGTCGCAGACTTCCATGGTCGGAATGCGAATCTTCGTTTCCGTGCCGTGGGCGGCCTGCTCGAGCGTGATTTCGAGGTTGTAGCGCAGGTCGGCGCCGCGATAGATGTTGGAGCGACCGCCGCCGCCACCGCCGCCGCGACCACCGAAGATCTCGTCGAAGATGCCGCCGAAGGCATCGGCAAAGCCGGCGCCACCGCCGCCGCCCATGCCGGCCTGCTGATCGATGCCGGCGTGGCCGAACTGGTCGTAGGCCGAGCGCTTCTGGCCGTCGGAGAGGATTTCGTAGGCTTCCTTGGCTTCCTTGAACTTTTCCTCGGCCGCCGGGTTGTCCGGATTGCGGTCAGGGTGATGCTTCATGGCCAGCTTGCGGTAGGCCTTCTTGATTTCGTCGTCGGAGGCATCCCGGTTGACGCCGAGAATTTCATAAAAATCGCGTTTACTCATGATTGCTTTCTTTGAATGTCGCGCATCGTTTAGCGGGCTGTAAAGGGTTCGCCCCAGACCAGTTCCCGGTCGCCACGCGCCCAGGAGAGCCAGTCGCCGCACCCGTCACGCTCGCAGACACGGCTGTCGAGGTGGTTCAGTGTGGCGTAGGTGGCGCTATTGTTTTCATTGCTGTCGGCCAGTCGCTCGCGCTTGCTGACCCTAGCAGCGATCAGCACGCTGCGCCTGCTTTCCGGGAAGTCAGGCGTGATGCCTTTCAATTGCAGTTGCGGGCCCCAGTCGCGCAGACCGCCACGAACCAGCGCGCTGTCGCGGGTCAGCATGCGCTCGAGACGAACGACCAGACCAACCGTCTTGCCTTCCCAGCGAAAAGGATTTTCTTCGATTTGCTGGGCGGTGACCCAGGCAGCGATGCCCTGTTTTCGGCTGAAGTCGTTGAACTGCTTGCGCGCTTCTTCCTGCTTCTGGGCGTATTCGGCCCGCTGCTGTTCCTGCTTCGCCTTGGCCGCCGCTTCGTTCGAGTAGCCGGACAGATTGCCGGTTTCGTCGTCGACGCGGGCATTGGCCATCGGGTTAGGCAGCATGCCGTTCGGACGCGGCTTGACCGCCTCGGTAAACACCCCGACGCGCAGGTTGCGGCCATTTGGGCAGGCGTTGCGGTAAAGCTTGGCGCCATCGTTCATGAGACGCCTGACCTGCTCGTCATCGGCCGCCGCGACCTTGGGGCCAAGGACCAGCGCCACCTGATCGACCTTGCATAGCTCCATCGGGCCATCCTGCGGACTGCGGCTGATGAACAGCACGTCAGCACCGCTGACCGAGCCCATCTCGACGACGTACTTGTCGCCGGATACCGGCTCGATGGCGCCCTTGACCTTCTGGCCATCGAGGAAAACGCCGTTGCGGAAATCGCCTTCCCACGTCGCCTTGACCTTCATCTCGGCGTAGCGGTACAGCCACTCGGCCTTGCCCTTGCCATCGGCGCGGCCATTCTTGCAGGCGCCGTGATAGCGCAGCGCATAGTCGCGTTGACCGAGCATGGATGGCGCCCAGACCTGGCAGCGACCGTCGATGTCATCGCTAAAGCCGGTCGTGTCGGAACAGCCCTTGCCCGCCAGAGCGTGTCCGGCCGGGGCGAGGGTCAATGCCAACAGGAGGGGAAGCGTGGTGCGCATGTGGTTTTGAGGTGCAGGTTAACGGGCAACGGGGATGGCGAACCACCCCCGTTTCGTTGCCGGGCGAAAGGGGATGCTAGTGGCTTACTTCTTGTCCTTGTTCACTTCCGTGAATTCGGCATCGACGACATCGCCTTCAACAGTCTTTTCACCGCCTTCAGCCTGCTGGCCAGCGGCACCGGCGGCAGCGCCTTCGGCCTGTTGCTGGGCGTACATCTTTTCGCCGAGCTTCTGGGCGGCAGTCGACAGGGCTTCGGTCTTGGCGGTGATGGTTTCCTTGTCGCCGTCGCGCATCACGTCCTCGACATCCTTGATGGCGGCTTCGATGCTGGCCTTCTCGGCGGCGTCGAGCTTGTCGCCGTACTCGGTCATCGACTTCTTGACCATGTGCACCATGCCGTCGGCCTGGTTGCGGGCATCGGCCAGTTCGTGCGCCTTCTTGTCGTCTTCGGCGTGCAGTTCGGCGTCCTTGACCATGGCCTGGATTTCAGCTTCGGACAGGCCAGAGTTGGCCTTGATGGTGATCTTGTTTTCCTTGCCGGTCGCCTTGTCCTTGGCCGTGACGTGCATGATGCCGTTGGCGTCGATGTCGAAAATGACTTCGATCTGCGGCGTGCCGCGCGGGGCCGGCGGAATGCCTTCCAGGTTGAACTGGCCGAGGCTCTTGTTGCCGGAAGCGACTTCGCGCTCGCCCTGCAGCACGTGGATGGTCACGGCGGACTGGCTGTCGTCGGCGGTCGAGAAAACTTGCGAGGCCTTGGTAGGAATCGTCGTGTTCTTCTGGATCAGCTTGGTCATGATGCCGCCCAGGGTTTCGATACCGAGGGAGAGCGGGGTCACGTCGAGGAGCAGCACGTCCTTGACTTCGCCTTGCAGCACGCCGCCCTGGATGGCTGCGCCGACAGCAACGGCTTCGTCAGGATTGACGTCCTTGCGCGGTTCCTTGCCGAAGATTTCCTTAACTTTTTCCTGCACCTTGGGCATGCGGGACTGGCCGCCGACCAGGATGATGTCGTCGATGTCGCTGATCTTGCAGCCGGCATCCTTGAGGGCCATGACGCAAGGCGCCACGGTGCGCTCGACCAGTTCATCGACCAGCGACTCGAACTTGGCGCGGGTGACCTTGAGGGCCAGGTGCTTCGGACCGGATGCATCGGCAGTGATGTAGGGCAGGTTGATTTCGGTCTGCTGGCTGGAGGACAGCTCGATCTTGGCCTTTTCAGCGGCTTCTTTCAGGCGCTGCAGGGCCAGGACGTCGGCCTTGAGGTTGACGCCCGATTCCTTCTTGAATTCGTCGATGATGTAGTCGATCAGGCGCTGGTCGAAGTCTTCGCCGCCGAGGAAGGTGTCGCCGTTGGTGGCCAGCACTTCGAACTGCGTTTCGCCGTCGACATTGGCGATTTCGATGATCGAGATGTCGAACGTGCCGCCGCCGAGGTCATAGACGGCGATCTTGCGGTCGTTCTTGCTGGTCTTGTCCATGCCGAAGGCGAGGGCGGCAGCGGTCGGCTCGTTGATGATGCGCTTGACTTCCAGACCGGCGATACGGCCGGCGTCCTTGGTGGCCTGGCGCTGGCTGTCGTTGAAGTAGGCGGGCACGGTGATGACGGCTTCGGTCACTTCTTCACCGAGGTAGTCTTCAGCGGTCTTCTTCATCTTGCGCAGCACTTCGGCCGAAACCTGCGGCGGGGCGATTTTCTTGTCGCGCGCTTCAACCCAGGCGTCGCCGTTGTCGGCCTTGACGATCTTGAAGGGCATCAGCGAGATGTCCTTCTGCACTTCTTTCTCTTCGAAGCGGCGGCCGATCAGGCGCTTGACGGCGTACAGCGTGTTCTTCGGATTGGTCACGGCCTGACGCTTGGCCGGGGCGCCGCACAGAATCTCGCCATCTTCGGTGTAACCGATGATGGACGGCGTGGTGCGCGCACCTTCTGCGTTTTCAATAACCTTCGGCTGGCCGCCTTCCATGATGGCGACGCAGGAGTTGGTCGTGCCGAGGTCAATACCGATGATCTTGCCCATGATTCGTTCCTTAAAGATAAATGACTGATGTTCGTGAGTTGGGGGCTTTGCCGCTGATTTCAAGCCGCGGTATTCAGACTTCCACGGTCAACCGGAAAAACCGCCCAAAAATGAAATGTGTTATTTGCCCTTGGCGACCATGACCAGGGCCGGACGCAGGACGCGGTCGGCGATGGTGTAGCCTTTTTGCAGCACGGTGACGACGGTGTTCGGTTCCTGCTCGGAATCGACCATGCCGATAGCCTGATGCTTGTGCGGATCGAATTTCTCGCCAGCCGGGCTGACTTCGTTCAGCGCATTCTTCTCGAAGGCGGCAACCAGTTGCTTGAGGGTCAGCTCGACGCCGGCCTTGAAGCTGTCGACGGTCTGTTCCGGCACGGCCAGCGCGGCTTCGAGGCTGTCCTTGACGGCCAGCAGTTCACCGGCAAAGCGCTCGACAGCGAACTTGTGTGCCTTGGAAATGTCTTCCTGGGCGCGGCGGCGAATGTTTTCGCCCTCGGCCTTGGCGCGAAGCCAGGCGTCGTGATGCTCGGCGGCCAACAGTTCGAGGGCGCGGAACTGCTCCTCGATGCTCGGCAGCTTGTCGGTGTGTTCCTCAACGGTCGGCTCGACCGGTGCTTCAACGGCAGGCTCGTTGCCGAGCATTGGTTCCTGGTTGTTTTCAGTGTTTGTCATGCATGATTCTCCCAAAATTCTGAGAAGCTATCTGGGGGCGCTTTCCCGGCTTTCAAGAGCTGTTCTGCAAAAAATATGGCCGATTTTTGCCATTAACTTTCCGCAGAGTATGCCGTTAGCAAACCAATTGGCGCGGCCAGGGGGGGTGAAAATGGAATTGACTGGATTGGGCGCTGGCTACGATTTGTTGAGATCGATGTCCGCTGCCCGTGGCAAGGCAAGCGAAGAGCGTCAGGCCAAGCGTCTCGGCGAGATGCAGAAGGCGATCAAGCGCCTGCAGGCGATGCCCAGCCCGAAGCAGATGGCCAAGCAGGATTCGATGAGTCGCGTCGCCATGCTCAAGAAGCGGCTCGATGCCCTGAAATCCATGCTTCTCCATGCCTCGCCCGAGCAAGCCAGGGCGCTGGCCCGGGAATTGAAGAGTATTGCCAAGGAATTGGCATCGGTGGCGAAAAGCCTGAGCGGAGGAGGGCAGGGTGAAAGCTCGGCGCCGGCCGGAGCCGAGTCGGCGACCGGCGCGACTGACCTGGCTGACAGCACGTCGACCGAAGCGCAGAACACGGCCGCTGCCGCGGCAGATTCAGCAGCCGTTGACGCGGCTGACCGCGGTACTGGCGATACACCAGAGAGCGAAGACGCACTGGCCCAAAAGGCAGCGGGTGCCGCCTCTTCATCGACTGCCAACCAGGCTGATGGCCGGCCAGTCGGGCCGGGTGAAGGCGACGGAGATCTGCGGGCCATGCTCCAGGATGCGAAAAAGCTCCTTAAGGAAGCGATTGCGATGCTTAAAGCCAAGATGGCTTTGGCCGCAAACCAGGCCAGAACGAGCCAGGAAGAAAAGCAGGCGAGGCTGGATGTGCAGTCGGCCGAAAAAAGCCTGGCTGACGTTGATAAACCCTTGTCTCAGGGCAGCAGCGAGTTGTACTCGGCGCAAGGCGAGCTCGGGGTGGGCGAGATTTCCGGCGGGTTTGCCGTCAGCGGACTCAATGTCAATGTCGCCGCCTGAAAAGCGAAAGCCGGCCAAGACCGCCCATGGCGCTGCGCTCGGCGACAAAACTGCTGCCGCGTCGCAGCCTGCGTGCTACGATAATTCATTGATTGTTTCGGGCGAAACCTGAATGGAAAAGATCGGCAAATACCGGGTAATTAAAGAGTTGGGCAAGGGCGCGACAGCCACTGTCTACCTCTGTGACGACCCTGATGCCAACCGCAAGGTCGCCGTCAAGGTGATCCAGTTCGGTAAGGACAGTTCAGCCATGTCACGGCGCATGCGCAAGCTGTTCCAGAACGAGGGAATGGTCTCCAAGCGTCTCAATCACCCGAACATCGTCCAGGTTTACGAGGCCGTGGTCGAGCCGGAATTTGCCTATCTGGCCATGGAGTATGTCGACGGCTTCACGCTCGAGGACAACTGTCGGATCGACAAGCTGCTGCCCATGCACCGGGCGATCAGCATCATCTTCAAGTGCTGCATGGCGCTCGATGCCGCTTACCGGCAGGGCATCATTCACCGCGACATCAAGCCGGCCAACATCATGATCGCTGCCAACGATGAGCCGAAGATCGCCGACTTCGGTCTGGCGCTGAACATGAACAAGGACATGGACCGCGACTCGACCTTCATCATGGGCGTCGGCTCGCCGGCTTACATGTCGCCGGAGCAGATCAAGGGCTACCCGCTCAACCAGAAGACCGACCTCTATTCGCTTGGTGTGCTGATGTTCCAGCTGCTGACCGGCCGCCTGCCTTTCCGTGCCAACAACCAGGCGACGCTGGTCTATCGCATCATCAATACCGACGCCCCGGCTGTTACGGCGCTCAACCCGAACCTGCCGGAAGGCCTCAATGCCATCATGCGCCGGGCTTTGGAGAAGGATCTCTACAGTCGCTACCGGAATGGCGCCGAAATGGCCAAGGACCTCTCGGCCGTGCGCTACCAGATTCTTGAAGAGGACGAAACAGCGCAAGATACGAAGCATTTCGAGACCTTGCGCGGGCTCGATTTCTTCGTCGAATTCGAGAACATCGAAATCTGGGAAGTGTTGCGCGTCTCGGTCTGGCGCGAAGTGCTGCCCAATGTGGCGATCATTCGCGAAGGGGAGCGCAACAAGTTTTTTGGCGTCATCATCAGCGGCTCCGTCGAAATCTCGATCGCAGGCAAGGCATTGTGCCGCCTTGGGCGCAGCGAGCCGATCGGCGAGGTTTCCTATCTGCATCCATCCAGCGACCAGCGCTGTTCGACCGCCGTCACGCTGGAGCCCACGCTGTTCCTGGAAATCAATGCAGCGGCGCTGGCCCTGTCGTCAGAGGAGCTGCTTGAACGCATGCGCAACTCCCTGCTGGCCAGAATGATCAATCGCATGCGCGAGGTTAACCGTATTGCGGCAGCCCAAGGGCAACCCGCCGTCCAGAGCCTGACCGGGGCAACGCCGGGCGGCTCGTCGCGGTCGGGTGGCGGTCTCGATCTTGAACTGGCGCCGATGTAAAAACAGCCTCCGGAGAGGCTGTCTGCTGTGCTGGCTATAAAGCCTTAAACCTTGAATCGTCCGACCAGCGCGGCCAGGCCTTCGGCCAGGCGCTTGAGGTCGTGTGCCGCACCGGCTGTCTGTTCGACTGTGCCCGAGTTCTCGCGGGCCATGCCGGCGATGGCTTCGATGCTGCCTTCGACATCACCGGAGAAGCGCCTTTGCTGATCGGTGGCCGAGGCAATGGCATCGAGGCCGTGCCCGACTTCGGTAACCGAACCATTCGTTGCTTCCAGCACGCTGGATACTGAATGGACCGCTGCCTGGCTGCTTTCCAGGTGGGCCATGCCGGCCTCGATGCTGCGCCGGACAGCCACTGATTGAGCGCTCAGCTGGGCGGTGATCGAATCGATCTCGGTGGCCGAGCGCGACGATTTTTCGGCCAGCTTGCGAACCTCATCAGCAACGACGGCGAAGCCGCGTCCCTGTTCGCCGGCGCGTGCTGCCTCAATGGCGGCGTTGAGCGCCAGCAGATTGGTTTGTTCGGCGATGTCCTTGACTTCGCGGGTCATCATCGTGATCGCTTCGGTGTTCTTGACGAAGTTGTTCACCGAGTCGGCCATTTCCGTGACGGCGCGCTCGACGACATTCATTTCGCCGAGCAGGACGCTCAGGTTGCGGCTACCCTCGGTAGCTCGGGCCAGACTTTCCTGCGACTGGTGCTGGACATGTTCGGCGCTTTGAGCAATCGACGAAATACTCGAAACCAGTTGCTCGACGGCCGAGGCTGCCTCGTTGGATTTTTCGTTCTGCTGATGAGAACTCTGTGTGACGCGGTCGGCGCTGTCGGAGAGCGCCGTGACGCGCGCTGAAACCTGGCTGGCCGAGTCGCGGACCTGACGGACCAACTGGTTGAAGTTCTCCATCATTTCGTTGAAAACCTGCGCTGCCTGGCCGACTTCGTCATTGCCCTTGATCGGCAGGCGGCGTGTCAGGTCGCCTTCGCCGCGGGCGATGTCGGCGAGGCCGCTACGCATGGCTTCGAGCGGCTTGCTGACGAAATGATTGGTGATGAGATAAATGATGACGAGCAGGGCGCCCAGTGCAGCCAGGGCAACGCCGGCAATCTTGAGGCGGAAGGCCGATACCTGGGCTTCGACGGAGTCGAGCGACACCTTCATGCTGACGACGCCGAGCACGGTGCCTTCGGGCACCTGGTGACACAGGATGCAGTCCTTGCCGAGATAATTTTTCGAGGCCTTGGTCGGATTGATGACATGCAGGAATGAACTGCCATTGGCGCTTTCAACCGACATGTACGGGGTGCCGGTAGCCATCACTTCTTTTTCCAGCGTGTCGAGCGGACGCTTGCTCTTGGTGTCGGGGCCATACAGTTTGACCACGGCATCGCTGCGGGCGACGATCAGGTCCTTGATCACCGAGAGCTGTTCGATCTGGTCGAGGAATACTTCGCGCTGGCCGACAGTGCCAGTCAGCATCATGCCGGTCAGGCCGGCCATGGTCATCTCGTGGATGCTCTTGGAGAAGTCCTGCGCCTGCAGGATCGCCGTCTCCCGATTGACCTGGGTGGTCCAGACTATTGCTCCCGCCCAGATGATGGCCAGAACAACCCAGATAGCCGCTGTCAGGCGGATCCAAATCTTCAAATCGGCAATGCGTGGCATGGTATTCCCCGAGTTTCTGCCACCCTTATCGACTAGGCGGTCAGGTCAATTTGCTGGATTGTGCCAGCCGTACCCGATTCGTGCAAAAAAATTCCAGAAGTGCGAATTTGTCCGAGTAGCTCATTGGCATTTGTCTTGAGGTCAAAGGGCGTAGCAATGCGGCTTAGCGCGATTGCGCCAACGCCGGTATCGCTTAATGATTTGAGCGCGTCTTTGCCAATTTTGTCAGGTGTCCAGATGGCGAGTTGGGTAAAGGCCGCATCATTTTCGTCGATCCAGCCATTCTTGTCGCCATCCAGCGCGGTCAATTCCTGAAACCCGTCGCCGCTGGTCGGTCCGAACAATTCGCTGCCGTTGTTGATCTGGCCGTCGCCATTGCGGTCGAAGGCCAGGAAGCCGCTGCCCGGGGCGAGGAAGTTGATTTTCTCAGCGCTGCCGTCGGCGTTGAGATCGAAGGCGAAGCGCTGGTCGGTC
The DNA here is from genome assembly GCA_013335535.1 of Azonexaceae bacterium. Taxonomy (GTDB): domain Bacteria; phylum Pseudomonadota; class Gammaproteobacteria; order Burkholderiales; family Rhodocyclaceae; genus Azonexus. Next base: position 53,470 of record JAAXVL010000007.1, on the reverse strand, counting down.
AGTTGCGCCGCGGTGCCGGCAAAGTTTAGGACGAGCGGGTCGGTCTTGCGTGCGGCATCGCCGAGGCGGAGGCTGATGTCGCTTTCTTCGTGATACTGGCGCGACATCGACAATTGCACGTCAAACTTGATCGTGCGGCCATCGGCCGTCGTTACCGTGCCATTGGCGGAGAAGGTGGTCTGTTCAGCTTCGCTGTAGGACTCGTGGCGGTCGTACTCGACGCCGTAACCGGCCGACGCGGGGCGGGGCGGTGCAGCGTTCGGTGCTGGCGGCGCTTCGATGGCTGGGGTTTCCGCTGCGGGCTGGAGCTCGCTGGCGTCGAAAATGCGGATTCTTTGTCCGGTCAGCAATTCCAGCATGGAACGAATGAAACGCAGCCGCGGGTCGGCATCGAGCTCGCTATCCGCGCTCGGTTCATTGGCGCAGGCTTGACTGGCTGCCTTGCCGGCATCGGACAGGCTGACGTTGTCGGTGCGCGCCGGGCGGGGCCGCGACTCTTCGCCGGCAAACTGCGGGCGCTGTGGCCCGACCCACATTTTCAGCGATTCGCGGACTTCGTGCTGCTGAACGCTGGCATGCGACGACGCCATTTGCAGGTTGCTGCTGGCAATGATCATCTTGGCCTCCGGCGAATGCATTGGGATGCATTATTAACGGCGGCCGGGGGCGAAAGTTAAGGCTTGTGGAGATGCGGCTGTATCCAGCGTTTCAGCGAGCCGAGGTCGAGCGCGCCGCTCTGGCGGGCGATTTCGCGGCCGTTTTTAAAGATGGCCAGGGTCGGAATGCTGCGGATATTGAAGCGGGCGGCGAGTTGCTGTTCCGCTTCGGTATTGACCTTGACCAGCCGGGCATAGGGCTCGAGGTCGATGGCGGCCTGGTGGAAGTTGGGCGCCATCTGCCGGCAAGGTCCGCACCACGGTGCCCAGAAATCGACGACGACGGGCAGGTCGTTGCGCGAGATGTGGCGGTCGAAGTTGGCGGCACTCAACTCGGTCGGCTCGCCGACGAACAGCGCTTGTTTGCACTGGCCGCAGTTCGGCGAATCTTTCAATTTTTGGCCAAAAATCCGGTTGACCGTGGAACAGTGCGGACAGACGACGTGCAGGCTTTCTTCAGGCATCGGGCACTCCGATTATCAGGTTTGACTGATATGGGTGCCCGGTGCCTGATTTCAAGAGCGGGCGCCGAATTTGATGGCTTGCCGGGCGCTAGTTTCGAGCGCCTGCGGGTCAATGGCGAGCTTGGTCGGCCAGCCGGCCAGGTGATTTTCGACGATGTCGGCCAGAGCCTTGATCCAGGCGTCGTCTTCGTTGAGTGCCGGGATGTAGTGATATTCCTTGCCGCCAGCCTTGAGGAAGTCGGCGCGGCCTTCCTGGGCGATTTCTTCGAGGGTTTCGAGACAGTCGGCGACGAAGCCCGGGCAGATGACGTCGACCCGGCGGATGCCCTGCTTGCCCCATTCTTCGAGCGTCGGCGCGGTGTAGGGTTGCAGCCACTCGGCCTTGCCGAAGCGCGACTGGAAACATATCTGGAACTGCTCGGGCTTGAGGTTCAGGCGCTCGGCGAGCAGGCGACCGGTCTTGTGACATTCGCAGAAATACGGGTCACCCAGGGTCAGGCTGCGTTTGGGCAGGCCGTGGAAACTGATGAGCAGCTTGTCGTTGTCGCCCAGCGCGCCGTTCGTCTGCCAATGTTTGCGCACGGTTTTTTCGAGTGCGCCGATGTAGCCGTCGTGATCGTGGAAATTGCGCGTGAAGCGCATTTCCGGCTGGTTGCGGGTTTTCGTCAGCCAGCGGCAGGCGTCATCGACGACGGTGGCTGTCGTGCTTGCCGCGTATTGCGGGTACATCGGCACGACGAGGATGCGGCTGGCGCCCTCGGCCTTGAGGTGGCCTAGCACGTCGGGCAGCGACGGCGAACCGTAGCGCATGGCCCAGGTGACGGTGACGTGATGGCCGCGCTGGCCGATCAATCCCTTGAGCAGCTTGGCCTGGCGCTCGGTATGGACGCGCAGCGGCGAGCCTTCCGGCATCCAGACGGTGGCGTACTTGGCGGCCGATTTCTTTGGCCGGGTGTTGAGGATGATGCCGTTAAGGATCAGCCACCAGAGCGGCTTGGGAATTTCGACGACGCGCGGGTCGGACAAGAACTGCTTGAGGTAGCGCCTGAGGGCCGGCGCGGTCGGTGCATCTGGCGTGCCAAGATTGACGAGGACGACCGCGGTGCTGGCCGCGTTGCCATGACGGTGCGGCGGTTCCGGGAGAAAACGGGGCATTAGTTGTCCGACTTGTAGGAAAGGGCGCTGGAAAGCAGGCGGGCGGTGATGTCGACGATGGGAATGACGCGTTCGTAGGCCATGCGGGTCGGGCCGATGACGCCGACCGAGCCGACGATGCGGCCGTCGACGCTGTAGGGGGCGGCAATGACGCTGCATTCGTCGAGCGGGGCAATGCCCGATTCGCCGCCGATGAAAATCTGCACGCCCTCGGCCCGGTTGGAAATGTCGAGCAGGCGAACCAGGCTGGAGCGCTGTTCGAAGAGATCGAACAGTTCGCGCAGGCGCTTCATGTTCGACGACAGCTCCTCGACATCGAGCAGGTTGCGTTCGCCGGAAATGACGTAGGGCGCTGAGTTTTCGGCCATCGCCGCATCGCCGGCATCGAGCGCGAGGGCCATGAGGGGCTTGATGTCTTCGCGCAATTGCTGGATTTCACTGGCCAGGCGCTGGCGAATTTGCTCGAAATCGAGACCGGCGAAATTCTGCGTCAGGTAATTGCCGGCACTGACCAGCTCCGACGGCGAGTAGGCCTTGTCGCTGCTGACGATGCGGTTCTGCACGTCACCATCTGTGGTAACGATGATGAGCAGGATGCGCTTTTCCGACAGGCTGAGGAATTCGATCTGGCGGATGCGGCTGGCCTGACGGCGCGGTGCGATGACGACGCCAGCGAAATTGGACAGGCTGGAGAGCAGTTGCGAGGCGCTCGAAATGATCTGGCTCGACGGCAGGCCCTGCAACGACTCCTTCATCTCGCCCATCTGCCGCGCTTCGAGTGGCTGCACGGTGAGCAGACTATCGACAAATAGCCTGTAACCGCGCGCCGTCGGGATGCGCCCGGCCGAGGTGTGCGGGCTGGCCACAAAGCCGGCCTCCTCGAGGTCGGCCATCACGTTACGGATCGTCGCCGGCGACAGGTCGAGGCCGGAAAATTTGGACAGCGCGCGCGAGCCGACCGGTTGCCCGTCGGCAATGTAGTGTTCGACCAGCGTTTTCAGCAGGGTGCGCGAGCGTTCATCAAGCATGGCTGGGGATTGTACAAAAAACGGGGCGGTAGCGACGGGCGATTATTTCCGGCCGCCGGGATGCAGCGCCAGGCGGCGCGATTCGAACTCCTGGCGCAGTTCGCGGCGGAGCATGGCCGACTGGTAACGGCGTTTTTCCTCGTCGGTGCCGGGCTCAAGTGGCGGAACGCTGGTTGCCTTGCCGTTTTCATCGACCGCCACCATGGTGAAAAAGCAGCTATTGGCATGGCGTACGCTTTGTTCGCGGATGTTTTCGGTGAGCACCTTGACGCCAATTTCCATCGAGGTCCGGCCGGTGTAATTGACGGCGGCCAGAAAGGTGACCAGTTCGCCGACGTGGATAGGCTGGCGAAACATCACCTGATCGACCGACAGCGTGACGACATATTCGCCGGCATAACGGCTGGCGCAGGCATATGCCACCTGGTCGAGCAGCTTGAGGATGGTGCCGCCATGGACGTTGCCGGAAAAGTTGGCCATGTCCGGCGTCATCAGGACGGTCATGCTGAGTTGGTGGTTGGCAAGAGGCATGGATATTTGTGCGCGGCGTGGATGAGCCATGTTACTGCGCTTTTCCGGCGAATCGGTGCTGCCCGGTGGCACGATCGTGCGGTTTTTATGCAAGAATTCGACCCCATGAACAGAAGCTTCGCTTCCCTCCGCAATCCCCGGACCATCGCCTTGGTCGGCAAATACCACAGCATGGAAATTGCCGAGTCATTGCGTCGTCTGGCCGAATACCTTTACGAGCGCGGCGTCTCGGTCTTCATCGAGCGTGAAACGGCCGAACACATCGGCAAGAAGGTCGATCTGTCGCGCTGGGTGACCTGCGGCTTCAACGACATCGGCGCCCATGCCGATCTCGCCATCGTGCTCGGCGGCGACGGCACCATGCTCAATGCGGCGCGCCGTCTGGCCCGCTATTGCGTGCCGCTGGTCGGCGTCAATCAGGGGCGACTAGGGTTCATGACCGACATCGCCCGCGACGATCTGCTGACCTGCATGGACGATCTGCTCGACGGCCGCTTCGCCCAGGAAAACCGCATGCTGCTGGCTGCCGAGGTGACGCGCGACGGCAAGGAAATCGCCTCGAACCTGGCGCTCAACGACGTGGTCGTCGACAAGGGTGCCATCGGCCGGATGATCGAATTTGAGTTGTTCATCGATGGCGAGTTCATCTACAACCTGCGTTCCGACGGCCTGATCGTCGCCACGCCGACCGGTTCGACGGCTTATTCGATGTCGGCCGGCGGGCCGATTCTGCATCCGACCACGGCCGGCATCGCCCTCGTGCCGCTTTGCCCGCACGCCCTGAGCAACCGGCCGATCATCGTCAATGACAGCGCCGATATCGAGCTGCGCATTGCCAATGCCGACGACCCGCGCGTGCACTTTGACGGCCAGGTGACGCTCGATCTGCAACGCGGTGACAGCGTCCGCCTACGCCGTTCCGAGCACGCCATCTGCTTTCTGCACCCGCCGGGCTACAGTTATTTCGCCATGCTGCGCCAGAAGCTGCAGTGGAGCGAGCGACCCCGAGGCACCTGATGCTGCAGCACCTGACGATTCGCGATTTTGTCATTGTCGACCGGCTGGAACTCTCGTTTTTGGCCGGTTTTGGCGCGTTGACCGGCGAAACCGGGGCTGGCAAATCCATTTTGATCGACGCGCTGGCGCTTGCCCTCGGCGAACGCGCCGATGCTGGCGTCGTACGTTCCGGTTGTGACAAGGCTGAAGTCGCCGCTACTTTCGATATCAGCGCCCAGCCGCAGGTACGCGACTGGCTGGCCGCCAATGATCTCGAGGGCGGCGGCGAACTGCTGCTGCGCCGTGTCGTCGATGCCGGCGGCCGCTCGCGTGCCTACATCAATGGCTCGCCGGCCACCGTCCAGCAAATGCGCGAAGTCGGCGAATGGCTGGTCGATATCCACGGCCAGCACGCCCACCAGTCGTTATTGCGCTCGGAAGCCCAGCGCACGCTGCTCGACAGCCACGCCGGCCTGAGCGGACAGGCGCGTGATGTCGCTGCCGCCTGGAAAATCTGGCGCGACGCCGAGCAAATGCTGCGCACGGCCAGCGAAGGTGCCGACGTGCTGCAGCGCGAACGCGAACAGTTGCAATGGCAGATCGGCGAACTCGACGCCCTGGCTTTTGGCGACGACGAGTGGGCGACGCTCGATGTCGAACACCGTCGCCTCGGCCACGCCGCCAGCCTGATCGAGGGTGCGCAGTACGCGCTGTCAGTCTTGTCCGACGACGATGGCGCCTGCGAACGCCAGATCGACGGCGTCGCCACGCGACTGGGGAACCTCGCTGAATACGATCCGGAGCTGGCCGAAGTCGCCGCCTTGATCGGCTCGGTGCAGGCCGAGTTGTCCGATGCTGTATCCACCCTGCGCCGCTACGCCGACCGTGCCGATCTCGACCCGACCCGTCTGGCCCAGGTCGAGCGCCGTATGGACGCGGTGATGAGCCATTCGCGCAAATACCGCGTTCAGCCAGCCGAACTGCCGGGTTTGCTCGCCGGCTGGCGGCAGCGTCTGGCCGAGCTCGACGAATCGGCCGATCTGGCCGCGCTCGAAACGAAGGTCGCCGCCGTCCGCAAGGATTATCTGGCGCAGGCTGAAAAACTCTCGACGGGCCGCAAGAAGGCGGCGACCGAGATGGGCAAGGCGGTCAGCGAAATCATGCGCCAACTGGCGTTGTCGTCAGGGCGCTTCGAAGTTGCCCTGGTTCCGGTCGCCGACGGCGCCGTTTATGGCCTCGAGCAGATCGAATTCCGCATCGGCGGCCTGGCCGGCGCCGAAGCCAAGCCGCTGGCCAAGGTGGCCTCCGGCGGCGAACTGTCGCGCATCAGCCTGGCGATACAAGTACTCACTTCGCGCTCAGCCAGCGTCCCGACGCTGATTTTCGATGAGGTCGATGTCGGTATCGGCGGCGGCGTCGCTGAAATCGTTGGCCGCCTGCTGCGCGAACTCGGCAGCGAACGTCAGGTTCTCTGCGTCACCCATCTGCCGCAGGTAGCGGCACAGGCCAACTGGCAGTGGCAGGTCAGCAAGGCGACGCGCGATGGCGTTACGCTGAGTGCCATCCAGCCGCTCGACGACAACGGCCGGATTCAGGAGGTTGCGCGCATGCTCGGTGGCGTCGAAATTTCCGCCATCACCCTGCAGCACGCCCGCGAACTGCTCCGCTTGCCGGCTTGAAGCCGTTTTTCCCGATTGCCACGGTCAACCGGAAAAAACGGCCAAAAATCAAATTATGCCGAGCAGGCGCAAGACGGCCAGCAGCGCCAGCAACAGGAAAAAGACGCCGCTGATCCTGTGAATCCAGTGCAGGGGCAGGCGATTGAGCCAGCGCCGGCCGGCGACGACGCCGAGGATCGAGGTGCAGGCCAGGGCCAGCGTGGCGCCGACCCAGGTGGCTGTCGCGGCGGCGGTGCTGCCCATGCCGGCGACGGCGATCTGCGTTTTGTCGCCGAACTCGGCGAGAAAGATCATCAGAAAAGTGGTGGCGAAGATGCCGTGGCCAGGCTTTTCGGCGATTTCCTCGTCCTTGTCTTCTTCCTCGAAGCGCAGGGCGCTGATGCCGAAGACGGTGAAGAGCACGGCAACAGACGCCGTGACGACCCATTCCGGCAGCCAGGCGGCAATTGCCGCGCCAAACAACACGGCGAGCAGGTTGAGAAAGGCGAAGGCGGCGACGGCACCGAGAACGACCGGCAGCCCGCGATGCCGTGCGGCCAACGTCATGCAGACAAGCTGGCTCTTGTCGCCGAATTCGGCGAGGGCGATCAGCAAAAAGGTGGCGCCGGCCGAGGACAGCCAGGCGCCTGGTGCCAGGGCGATTTCAGTCATCGAGGGAATTCAGTGGGTCAGGACTTGGCGTCCGGATGGTTGCGGTGCGGGCACTCGATCTTGGTGCATTCGGCGTACAGATAGAGCGCATGGTCCTGGATGGCAAAGCCGCGTTCCTGGGCGATGGCGTTCTGGCGCTTTTCGATTTCCGGGTCGTAGAACTCTTCGACCCGGCCGCAGTTGATACAGACCAGATGGTCGTGATGCTTGCCGTGGTTGATCTCGAAAACGGCTTTTCCCGACTCGAAGAAATGCCGCTCAAGCAGGCCAGCCTGCTCGAACTGGGTGAGCACGCGGTAAACCGTGGCCAGCCCGATGTCCATGTTCTCAGCGATCAGCATTTTGTAGACATCTTCCGCCGTCATGTGGCGCAAGGTGCTCGTTTCGAACAGCTCAAGAATTTTCAGGCGGGGGAAAGTGGCTTTCAGCCCCATGTTCTTGAGGCTTTGCGGATCGCTCATTGCGGGAATTCCAGAAATAGTTCGGTCAGGCGAAATGCTGATTTCGGGTATGATATACCGCTTCAAAGCCGATTGAAAAACTCCGGAAAACTGAATGCGCCGTTCCCGTCTATTGCTCGTAGCCGCCTCCTGCGCGCTCATCTCCGCTTGTTCGTACAAGCCGGGCTTCATCAATGAATACAAGATCGATATCCAGCAGGGCAATGTCCTGACGCAGGATATGGTTTCCCAGCTCAAGCCGGGCCAGACGCGCGATCAAGTCCGTTTCCTGCTCGGTACGCCACTCGTCGTCGATATCTTCCACCAGCAACGCTGGGATTATGTCTATCGCTACCAGAACGGCCAGACCGGCAAGACCGAGGCGCGCAAATTCACGGCATTTTTCAATAATGACGGCCTGCTCGAGCGGGTCGAGGGCGACATCGCCGAGGGTGAATCCGGTGACTTGAATGCGCCGCTCAACAAGAGCCGCGTCGTCGATTTCGGGTCGCTGACGCCCGAGCAGGCTGACAAGCCGTTGCCGCCACGCGAGCCGCCGAGCTACTACCGTCGTTTCATGGACATGATTGGGTTTTAAGAATGAGTGCAACACGTATTGGTGTCGTCGGTGCCGGTGGCCGCATGGGCCGGATGTTGATCGAGGCTACGCTCAAGGATGACCAGCTGGCCCTCGGCGCCGCGTTCGATGTGCCGGGCAGCCCGGCGATTGGCAAGACGGCCGGTGATCTGGTTGGTATGCCCTGCGATGTGCTGGTGACCGATGATGTCGCGGCCGGCCTCAAGAATATCGATTGCCTGATCGACTTCACCCGCCCGCAAGGGACGCTGGCTCACCTCGAAATGTGCCGCCAGGCCGGCGTTGCCATGGTCATTGGCACGACTGGCTTCGAAGTCGACGGCAAGGCCGTGATCGCTGCGGCGGCCAAGGACGTCCCGGTTGTCTTCGCGTCCAATATGGCGGTTGGCGTCAATCTCGTTTTCAAGCTGCTGGAGACGGCAGCGAGCATCCTGAACCAGGGTTACGACATCGAAATCGTCGAGGCGCATCATCGCCTGAAGATCGACGCCCCCTCGGGGACGGCTTTGCGCATGGGCGAAGTGGTCGCCAGTGCCCTGGGGCGTGATCTCGAAGAGTGTGCGGTTTATGGACGAGAGGGCGTTACCGGTGAGCGCGACCCATCGACCATCGGTTTTGCCACCGTTCGTGGCGGCGACATTGTTGGCGATCATACGGTCATGTTCTGCGGCCTCGGCGAGCGCGTCGAACTTACGCACAAGGCCAGCAGTCGCATGCCCTATGCTCTTGGCAGCCTGCGTGCAGCGCGTTTCCTGGCGGGCCGCAAGAGCGGTATTTTCGACATGCAGGACGTCCTCGGCCTGCGCTAGTTCATGAAATCCCGGCTGCTGGATCGGCAACTCCAGGAAATCTTCGGTGGCGAAGGTGAGCCGCAATTCAGGCAGTTGATCGAGCGGGCGAGAGCGGATGGACAGGATACGCTCGCCAATGGGATGGAAAAGTTGGTCGGGGTCGTCGATTCGGCTTACCGTGCCTATGCAGGGCTAAATCTCAGTGCCTGGCATACCAAATTGTCGGGCGATGCCTTGGCTGACTGGAATCTCCGGGCCGGCACCATTGACTCCGGGCGTCAGTGGAAGCAGATGCTGGGGTATGCAGAGAACGACATCGACAACACGATTGTCCAGTGGCAGCGCATGTTGCATCCGGATGATCTGCGCACGTTACTGGCGCGGATCGAGGTCCACCGGCAAAGTCAGGACCCCTATTTTCAGGCGGAATGTCGATTCAAGGCGCGCGATGGCCAGTGGCGGTGGTTCCTGCTGCGCGGGGCGATAGCGGCCCGTGAGGCTGAAGGTCAGCCTGTCCGTATGCTGGTGCTGCAGCGCGATATCAGCGAAGTCAAGGCGGCGGAAGCGGCACTGATTTCGGCCAAGGAGTCGGCCGAGGCTGCCAACAAGGCGCGCGGGGCCTTTCTGGCCAACATGAGCCATGAAATCAGGACGCCGATGAACGGCATTATCGGCATGACCGAGCTGGCCCTCGATACTGAGCTCGATGCCGAGCAGCGCCACTATTTGAAGACCGTCAAGTCGTCGGCTGAGGCCTTGCTGACCATCGTCAACGACATCCTAGATTTTTCGAAAATCGAAGCCGGCAAGATGGAATTCGAGGCGCTGGCCTTTTCGATTCATGACGCGGTTCTCGAAGCAGTTAGGGTACTGGCTGTCAGTGCCCACAAGAAGGGCCTTGAGCTGGTCGCGAATGTGCATCCCGATGTGCCGCCGCGTATCGTCGGCGACCCAACGCGTTTGCGCCAGGTCATCATCAACCTGATCGGCAATGCCATCAAATTTACCGAGCAGGGCGAAGTCGTGCTTGAAGTGAGCATCGATCAGCAGACCGAGCAATCCGTATTTTTGCGCTTCTCGATCCGCGATACCGGTATTGGCGTGCCTCCGGACAAGCAGCAAGCAATTTTTGAGGCGTTTTCCCAGGCGGATGTGTCAACCACTCGTCGCTTTGGTGGTACCGGCCTCGGGTTGGCCATCAGCGCGCGTCTAGTTCAGTTGATGGACGGCAAGATAACGCTCGAAAGCACGCTTGGCGTGGGCTCCGTTTTTTCGTTTACCGGACGTTTCGGTGTCGAATTCTCGATGCTTTCCCAGACTCAGGCATTTGCTGCGGTGGCTAAATATATCGGGCGGCGGGCGTTGGTTATCGACGACAATGAAACCGCGGGGCGCTATCTGGTCGAGTTGCTCGAGCGTCTTGGCATTCAGTCTTCTTTGTCGGCGGACGGCGCTTCTGCCGTGGCCGCGATCGAGCGTAGTCGTGCTGTCGATTTTCCCTACGACTATGTGGTTGCCGACGCCAACATGGAATCGCCGGCCGGGTTTGCTCTGGCCGAGGCCTGGAAAAAGTCCGGTCGCGCCGAAAAGCTGCTGATCATGCTGACAACTGAAAATCAGCGCCATGATTTGACGCGCTTACGCGAAATCGGCGTAAACGCACATCTCGTCAAACCCATTGGCAGTGCTGACCTCGTTGATGCGCTGGCCTTGGCCGAGGGGCCGGATTTGTCGGATCAGGACGAGTTCATGCTTTCGGAGATTAGCTTGTCCAGCCTCACTGAAGGTGCGAGTGCGGCCCTGAATATCCTCTTGGTTGAGGACAATCCGGTGAATCAGGAACTGGCGACGCGCTTGCTGGAGCGCCAGTCGCACCGGGTAACGCTGGCCAATAACGGGGTAGAGGCGGTTGATCTGTTTGACAGCAGCCACTACGACGTGATCCTGATGGATATGCAAATGCCGGTGATGGGCGGCATCGAGGCGACCGAGGCTATCCGTGCCCGAGAGATGCGCCGGAGTTGGGTTGTTTCCCACGAGATGAAACCAGTCTACATCATTGCCATGACAGCCAATGTCATGGCCAGTGACCGTGATCGCTGCATGGAAGCAGGGATGAACGATTACGTTGCCAAGCCTTTGCGGCCGGACGAGTTGTTTGCCGCCCTGGACCGATCCCGTGGCGTCCGCAGTGAAAGCGAGAGCGCTGTTTTTGGTGCTGTGCCAGCCAGTGCCGGTGGGCATCTCGACCTCGCTGCCGCGCTTCGTGATATTGGCGAGCCCGAGTTGTTTGCGACGATGGCCGGAATGTTTCTGTCCGAGTGGGATGCTCATCTCGGGCGAATCAAGGGCGCGCTCGATACAAATGATGCGCAGGAGTTGCGTATGCATGCCCATACGGTGAAGAGTTTGCTGGCCATGTTTCATGCTGAAAATGCCCGGCGGCGTGCGATGGAAATCGAGCACGCGGTGATGGCGGTCGACAATGTCGACTGGGTGGCTTGCAAGCGTCTGCATGCTGCGCTGATTGATGAAATGTCGATCATCAAACCGATTTTGAAGCGCTATGTGGATACTCGCGTAATCCCTTGAATTTGCCTGAAAAGCCTCTTTTCGGCTAAAATAGGAAGGTTAAAAAGCACGAGCGGGGAGGCGCAAGCCTTCCCGCTCGGCACATGAAAAATTAGAAATTCAAGGAGAGCCGGTCGTGTCGTTGCTGCCCTCATTCATACCCGCCATTCTCGCCCTCGCCGACGGAACGGTTTTCAAGGGCCAATCCATCGGCGCTGATGGCGTTACCAGTGGCGAGGTGGTGTTCAACACTGCCATGTCCGGCTACCAGGAAATCCTTACCGATCCCTCCTATTGCCGTCAGATCGTCACGTTGACCTACCCGCATATCGGCAACACCGGTTGCAATGCAGAAGATTTTGAATCGAACGCCAATTACGCGGCCGGTCTGGTCATTCGTGACCTGCCACTGGTTGAGTCGAACTGGCGTGCCGAGGAGGACTTGTCCTCCTACCTCAAGAAGCACGGCATCGTTGCCATTGCCGGTATCGATACGCGCAAGCTGACCCGCATTCTCCGGGAAAAGGGTGCTCAGGCCGGCTGCATCCTGGCCGGTGAGGTTGATGAATCCAAGGCGCTGGCGCTGGCCAAGGCTTTCCCGGGGCTTTCCGGCATGGATTTGGCCAAGGTGGTTTCCGCCAAGGAGGGCTATGCCTGGACAGAAGCCGAGTGGACGCTGAATGGCTACAAGCAGTTAGTCGAGCCGCGTTTCCATGTGGTGGCCTACGATTTTGGCGTCAAGCGCAATATTTTGCGCATGCTGGCCGAGCGTGGCGTCAAGCTGACCGTCGTGCCGGCTCAAACGCCGGCTGCCGATGTGCTGGCGATGAAGCCGGACGGCGTTTTCCTGTCGAATGGCCCGGGTGATCCGGAGCCGTGCGACTATGCCATTGCTGCCATTCGTGAATTCCTCGATCGCGGTGTGCCAACCTTTGGTATCTGTCTGGGGCACCAGTTGTTGGCCCTCGCGTCCGGCGCCAAGACGCTGAAGATGAAGTTCGGTCACCATGGCGCGAACCATCCGGTCAAGGACATGGATACCGGTCAGGTGCTGATTACCAGCCAGAACCATGGCTTTGCCGTGGATGGCGATTCGTTGCCGAGCAATTTGCGTGTTACCCATGTCTCGCTGTTCGATGGTTCCTTGCAAGGCATTGCCCGCACCGACGTGCCTGCCTTCTCTTTCCAGGGCCACCCGGAAGCCAGCCCTGGTCCGCACGACGTGGCCTACCTGTTCGATCGCTTCCTTGACACCATGACGCGTGGCGTTGCCGCGCTCAATAACGCGCAATAAGCGGCACAGAGAGAGATAAAGATGCCGAAACGTACAGACATAAAAAGTGTTTTGATTATTGGTGCTGGTCCGATCATCATCGGTCAGGCCTGCGAATTCGACTACTCCGGCGCCCAGGCCTGTAAGGCCCTGCGCGAAGAGGGTTACAAGGTCATCCTGGTGAACTCCAATCCGGCGACCATCATGACCGACCCGGAGATGGCCGACGTTACCTACATCGAGCCGATCATCTGGCAGGTTGTCGCCAAGATCATCGAAAAGGAACGTCCGGATGCACTGCTGCCGACCATGGGCGGTCAGACCGCGTTGAACTGCGCGCTCGACCTCGACCGTGAGGGGGTGCTCGCCAAGTTCAACGTTGAGCTGATCGGTGCTTCCAAGGAAGCCATCGACAAGGCCGAGGATCGCCAGAAGTTCAAGGATGCGATGACCAAGATCGGGCTGGGTTCAGCCCGCTCGGCCACCGCGCACAGTATGGAAGAGGCTTACCAGGTGCAGGCCGTGATCGGCTTCCCGACCATTATCCGGCCGTCTTTCACGCTCGGCGGCACGGGCGGCGGTATCGCCTACAACATGGAAGAGTTCGAGACCATCTGCAAGCGCGGCCTCGAAGCCTCGCCGACCAACGAGTTGCTGATCGAAGAGTCGCTGCTCGGCTGGAAGGAATATGAGATGGAAGTGGTCCGCGACAAGGCGGACAACTGCATCATCATCTGCTCGATCGAAAACCTCGATCCGATGGGTGTGCATACCGGTGACTCCATTACCGTAGCGCCGGCCCAGACGCTGACCGACAAGGAGTATCAGATCCTGCGTAACGCCTCGATCGCCGTTCTGCGCGAGATCGGCGTCGATACCGGTGGTTCCAACGTCCAGTTCTCGATCAACCCGAAGGACGGTCGGATGATCGTCATCGAGATGAACCCGCGCGTTTCGCGTTCGTCGGCGCTGGCCTCCAAGGCGACCGGTTTCCCGATTGCCAAGATTGCCGCCAAGCTTTCCGTCGGTTACACGCTCGACGAGTTGTCGAACGATATTACCGGTGGCAAGACACCGGCTTCGTTCGAGCCTTCCATCGACTACGTGGTGACCAAGGTGCCGCGTTTCGCCTTCGAGAAATTCCCGCAAGCGGATGACACGCTGACCACGCAGATGAAGTCGGTTGGCGAAGTCATGGCCATTGGCCGCACTTTCCAGGAGTCGTTGCAGAAGGCGTTGCGCGGACTGGAGGTCGGCGTAGATGGCTTCAACCTGAAAACGGTCGATCCGGCCACCATCGATGAACAGCTGGCTCGTCCGACCCCGGATCGCCTGTGGTACGTCGCCGATGCCTTCGGTATCGGCATGTCGGTCGAGCGTGTCTTCGAACTGACCAAGATCGATCCGTGGTTCCTCGTCCAGATCAAGGAAATCGTCGACCTCGAACTGGCCGTCGAAAAACGGGAGTTCTCCTCGTTGACCGCAGAAGAAGTGCGCTATCTGAAGCGCAAGGGCTTTGCTGATCGTCGTCTGGCCTATTTGTTGAAAACAACCGAGACCGAGTTCCGCAATCGTCGCCATGCACTGGGTGTCCGCCCGGTGTACAAGCGCGTGGACACTTGTGCCGCCGAATTCTCAACTGATACCGCCTACATGTATTCGACCTACGAGGACGAGTGCGAGGCTAATCCGACCGACAAGAAGAAGATCATGGTGCTGGGCGGTGGTCCGAACCGCATCGGCCAAGGCATCGAGTTCGATTACTGCTGCGTGCATGCCGCGATGGCGATGCGCGAAGATGGTTACGAAACGATCATGGTCAACTGCAATCCGGAAACGGTTTCGACCGACTACGACACCTCTGATCGCCTGTACTTCGAGCCGCTGACGCTGGAAGACGTGCTGGAAATCGTCGCCATCGAAAAGCCGGTTGGCGTCATTGTTCAGTACGGTGGCCAGACTCCGCTCAAACTTGCATTGGCGCTGGAAGCCAACGGCGTGCCGATCATCGGGACCAGTCCGGAGTCGATCGACATCGCTGAAGACCGTGAGCGTTTCCAAAAACTGTTGCACGATCTTGGCCTCAAGCAGCCGCCGAACCGCACGGCGCGCACCGAAGAGGATGCCCTTCGTCTGGCTCAGGAGATTGGTTATCCGCTGGTCGTCCGTCCGTCCTACGTGCTGGGTGGTCGTGCCATGGAAATCGTCCATGAGCAGAAGGATCTTGAACGTTACATGCGCGAAGCCGTCAAGGTTTCGCACGATTCGCCGGTGCTGCTCGACCGCTTCCTGAACGATGCGGTTGAGTGTGATGTCGATGCACTGTCCGATGGGGAAGAGGTCATCATCGGTGGTGTCATGGAGCACATCGAACAGGCTGGTGTCCACTCCGGTGACTCGGCTTGCTCGCTACCGCCTTATTCCTTGGGCGAGGCCGTGCAGGACGAGCTGCGTCGTCAGACCAAGCTGATGGCCAAGGCGCTCAACGTTTGTGGCCTGATGAACGTGCAGTTCGCCATTAAGGACAACGACGTCTACGTGCTCGAAGTCAATCCGCGTGCCTCGCGGACCGTGCCCTTCGTTTCCAAGGCTACCGGTCTGCAGCTGGCCAAAATTGCAGCGCGTTGCATGGCAGGGCGGAGCCTCAAGGATCAGGGCGTGACCAAGGAAGTCATTCCGCCGTATTTCTCGGTCAAGGAAGCCGTTTTCCCCTTCGTCAAGTTCCCTGGTGTCGATACCATTCTTGGTCCGGAAATGAAGTCGACCGGCGAGGTCATGGGCGTTGGCGTTACCTTTGCCGAAGCCTTCGTCAAGTCGCAACTGGCTGCCAGCGTAAAGCTGCCAACCGCCGGCAAGGTATTCATGTCGGTGAAGGATAGCGACAAGACCAAGGCGATCGAAATTGCCCGTCACTTGCTTGACGCCGGTTTCCATCTGGTGGCAACGCGCGGTACCGCGCACGCCATCGAAGCCGCCGGCTTGACGGTTCAGACGGTGAACAAATTCACCGAAGGCCGTCCGCACATCGTCGACATGATCAAGAACAACGAAATTTCCTTGATCATCAACACGGTTGAGGAAAAACGTCAGGCGATCAACGACTCGCGCAACATCCGTACTTCCGGCCTGCAGGCTCGTGTCACAATGTACACGACGATCTGGGGTGCCGAGGCTGCTGCTGAAGGTATTCGTAATCAGGGTGAGTTGGTGGTTTATCCGATTCAGGCATTGCATACGCAACTACACTGAGAAAAACCTGAAACCGCCGGGTAGCCTTCGGGCGCCGGCGGTTTTGCTTTTGCTGGAAGATGATATGAGCAAAGTTCCGTTAACCGTTAAAGGCGCCGAAAAACTGCGCGAAGAACTGCATCGCCTGAAGACAGTCGATCGCCCCTGGGTGATTGCTGCTATCGCGGAAGCGCGAGCCCATGGTGATCTTTCCGAAAACGCCGAGTACGATGCAGCGAAGGAGCGCCAGGGTTTTATCGAAGGGCGCATTCAGGAGGTCGAGGGCAAGCTGTCGCACGCCCAGATCATCGACCCGAAGTTGCTTGATGCCGATGGCCGCTGCGTTTTCGGCGCAACGCTGGATCTCGAGGATCAGGATTCCGGCGACGCCGTGACCTACCAGATCGTCGGCGAGGATGAGGCAGACATCAAGGCGGGAAAAATTTCAGTCAATTCGCCGATGGCCCGGGCATTGATCGGCAAGTATGCCGGCGATATTGCCCAGGTTCAGGCACCAGGCGGCATGCGCGAGTACGAAGTTATTGAAGTTCGCTACGAATAATTCACGTGCGCCGGCTGTCTGAAGCCCTCTATCTGTTCGCCATCACCTTGTGGGTGGGCGGCTTGTGGGCGATCGGTTACATCACGGCGCCGGTACTTTTCGCCAGTCTGGGCGACCGGCAGCTCGCCGGCATGGTGGCCGGCAAACTGTTTGCGTTGATCGGCTGGGTCGGTTTGGGCTGTGCGGCCTGGTTACTGGTGTTTCTGGTTTCCCGATGCGGCCGGCAGGTGTTTAAGCGTGGCGTTTTTTGGCTGGTCGTTCTGATGGCGCTGATGAGCGCCGCCAGCCAGTTCGGCATTCAGCCGTTGATGGCGCAGCTGAAGCTCGATGCGATGCCGCGCGAAGTGATGGAAAGTGTGTTGCGCGACCGTTTTGCCGCGTGGCACGGCATCTCCAGCATCCTCTACCTGGTGCAGAGTTTGCTGGGATTGTGGCTCGTGATCTGGAGTGGTCACGGACTGAAGTGATCAGCCCTGGAAGGATCGCTTGCTTTTGCGCGGAGCAGCGGCAGCCTGGCGTTTCAATTTTGGGGCTTTTTTCGGGTTGACCGTGGCATTGTCGGTGGGTGAAGGACGATAGACCACCAGAAGCTTGCCGATGTGCTGGACCGGAGCGGCATCCAGTTGGGCACAGATTTGATCATAATAAGCCAGACGATTTTCGCGGCTGTCACCATAAACGCGAATCTTGATCAGTTCGTGAGCGTTCAGGTTCATGTTGATTTCCTTCAGAACGGACTCGGTGAGGCCGTTTTCGGCAATCGAGACAACCGGATTCAGGTCGTGGGCCTTGGCGCGCAATTCGCGGCGCTGGGCAGATGATATTTGCAGCATAGTAAACCTTTCAAAAACGGCATTTTACCGAATGAAAAGAACCAGAACCAGCAAAGCTTGGATGCGCGAGCATGTTAATGATACCTACGTTCAACTTGCCAGGAAGGAGGGGTGGCGTTCGCGTGCCGCTTTCAAGCTGCTTGAAATCGACGACAAGGACAAACTGCTCAAGCTTGGCGAGGTCGTTGTCGACCTCGGTGCGACGCCAGGCGGCTGGTCACAGGTCGCATCCAAGCGGGTTGGCGATGGCGGCATGGTGATAGCCCTCGATCTTCTCGAAATGGAGCCAATTCATAACGTCCATTTCATTCAGGGCGATTTTCGTGAAGATGAAGTACTGAAGCAGTTGGAAAAACAGTTGGGGGATCGCCGGGTGGGGCTTGTAATGTCCGACATGGCCCCCAATATGTCAGGGGTGCCGCTGGTCGATCAGGCACGTGTCATGCATCTCGCCGAGCTGGGGCTGGAGTTTTCAAGGGCGCACTTGAAACCGGAAGGCGCTTTTCTGGTCAAAGTTTTTCAGGGAACGGATTACGAGACATTTCTTCGTCAGATGCGTGAGACGTTCAAGACCGTTGTGGTGCGCAAACCGGACGCTTCCCGTGATCGTAGTGCCGAGCTTTATTTGCTCGGACGTACATTGCGCTGAGAGTTTTGTTTAGAATGGCATTTTTATCGCTCGTCGCTGTAAAAGGAGTGCAAGCTTGAACAACATGTTCAAAAACCTGGCTGTCTGGCTGGTTATCGGCCTGGTGCTGATGACGGTGTTTAATCAGTTCAACAGCCGTCAGGTTGCGACTGGGTCCGTCGAATACTCCCAGTTCATCGAGGAGGTGAAGTCTGGTCGTATTTCCAAGGTGGTCATGGAAGGGCGTACCCTCAAGGCGACGACGAGCGAAGGCAAGCGTATTACGTCCTACGCACCACCCGATCTCTGGCTGGTTTCCGATCTCCTGAAAAACGGCGTCAAGATTGAAGCCAAGCCGGAAGAAGAGCCATCCTTCCTGATGAATCTGTTCGTCAGCTGGTTCCCCATGCTTCTGCTGATCGGCGTCTGGGTGTTCTTCATGCGCCAGATGCAGGGCGGTGGTAAGGGTGGCGCCTTTTCGTTCGGCAAGTCCAAGGCGCGCATGATGGACGAGTCGACCAATGTCATTACATTCGCCGATGTGGCCGGCTGTGACGAGGCCAAGGAGGAGGTTCAGGAAATCGTCGATTTTCTGCGCGATCCCTCCAAGTTCCAGAAACTCGGTGGTCGTATTCCCAAGGGCGTTCTGATGGTTGGCAACCCTGGGACAGGCAAGACCTTGCTTGCCAAGGCGATTGCCGGCGAAGCCAAGGTGCCTTTCTTTAGTATTTCGGGTTCCGATTTCGTGGAAATGTTTGTTGGTGTCGGCGCAGCTCGCGTTCGCGACATGTTCGAGAATGCCAAGAAGCACGCACCGTGCATCATCTTCATCGATGAAATTGACGCGGTTGGCCGCCATCGTGGCGCCGGTCTCGGCGGTGGCAACGATGAGCGCGAACAAACCTTGAACCAGTTGCTGGTCGAGATGGATGGCTTTGAAGGTCATACCGGCATCATCGTGATTGCCGCGACCAACCGTCCGGATATCCTGGATCCGGCACTGCTTCGTCCGGGTCGCTTCGACCGTCAGGTTGTTGTGCCGCTGCCCGATATTCGTGGCCGGGAGGAAATCCTCAAGGTGCACATGCGGAAGGTGCCCATCGCTGGTGACGTCAAGGCTGATGTCATCGCCCGTGGTACGCCTGGTTTTTCCGGTGCCGATCTGGCTAATCTGGTTAACGAGGCAGCATTGTTTGCAGCGCGCACCAACAAGCGCCTCGTCGATATGGAAGATTTCGAGAAGGCCAAAGACAAGATCATGATGGGTGCCGAGCGTCGTAGCATGGTCATGAGCGAAGATGAAAAGATGAATACGGCCTACCACGAGTCGGGTCATGCAGTGGTTGCCAAACTGGTGCCGAAATCAGATCCGGTCCACAAGGTCACCATCATTCCGCGTGGCCGCGCTTTGGGGCTGACCATGCAGTTGCCGGAAGAAGACCGCTATGCGTATGACAGGCAATACCTGATGAGCCGCATTGCCGTGCTGTTCGGTGGACGTATTGCCGAAGAGCTGTTCATGAACCAGATGACCACGGGCGCTTCGAACGATTTTGAGCGCGCTACGGCAATGGCACGCGATATGG
This sequence comes from Azonexaceae bacterium, assembly GCA_013335535.1. Taxonomy (GTDB): domain Bacteria; phylum Pseudomonadota; class Gammaproteobacteria; order Burkholderiales; family Rhodocyclaceae; genus Azonexus. The sequence goes on along the minus strand of JAAXVL010000007.1, from coordinate 33,800 downwards.
TGACTCGTTATGGCATGTCCGATCTCGGGGTGATGGTCTACGGTGAGAACGATGGAGAGGTTTTCCTTGGTCGTTCCGTAACCCAGCATAAGAACGTTTCCGAAGCGACCATGCAGAAGGTTGATGCCGAAATTCGTCGCCTTATTGACGAGCAGTACGCGCTTGCCCGTCGGCTGCTGGAAGAAAATCGCGACAAGGTTGAGGCGATGACCAAGGCCCTGCTTGAATGGGAAACCATTGATGCAGAGCAGATTGACGACATTATGGCGGGCAAGGCTCCGCGTCCGCCCAAGCCTTCCCAGGCAACGCCACGGTCGAAAACACCCAGCGATACGCCGGGAGCCGAGCCAAGCGCGCCTGCAACGGCCTGATTTTTTCGATTGCTGAATTGGCCGGGAGATACTCCCGGCCTTTTATTTTTTAAGCTATGACTATATTGCATTGCGGCCACTTCAGGCTGTCGCTGGATCGCCCTCTGCTGATGGGTATCGTCAATCTAACGCCTGACTCATTTTCCGGTGACGGCCTGGTTGACAGTGTTGAACAGGCCGTCGGGCATGCGCGTCGGCAGTACGAGGCTGGCTCGGATATTCTTGATATCGGAGCAGAGTCCTCTCGTCCTGGCGCGATTCCCACGTCCGAAGAGGATGAGTTGCGGCGTCTATTACCCGTTTTGAAAGAGATTGTCGGTTGGGGGATTCCTGTTTCGGTGGATACCTACAAACCCATCGTCATGCGTGCTGCGCTTGAGGCAGGTGCCACCATGATCAATGACATCACCGGCATGACCAATCGTGATGCATTGTCAGCTGTCGCGGAGAGTGATTGCGCCGTGTGCGTCATGCACATGCAAGGTGAGCCCGGAACAATGCAGCAAACACCTCGGTACCAGAACGTTGTGCTAGAAGTGAACTCGTTTTTGGCGGAGGGGGTTGAGCGTTGCTCTCGGGTTGGTATCGCCGATGAGCGCATCGTGCTTGATCCTGGGTTTGGTTTTGGCAAAACACTGGACCACAATTTGGCGCTTTTTTCGGCATTGACCGTGGCAGGCGTTGGTGATTTTCCAATGCTGGTTGGTGTCTCGAGGAAGACCATGCTGGGGGCTATTACTGGTCGACCTGTTGGCGAGCGTCTGGCTGCCAGTGTTACGGCTGCTCTACTGGCGGCGCAAAAGGGTGCGAAAATACTACGTGTGCATGACGTGGCTGCAACCAGGGATGCTTTGGCGGTCTGGGCAGCAATAGAACAAGGGAGCCAGACATGAGCAGGAAATATTTTGGTACCGATGGGGTGCGGGGGCGAGTCGGTCAATCGCCAATAACCCCCGATTTTGTAATGCGTCTTGGATATTCGGCGGGAAAGGCCTTGCTCAAACAGTCCAGCATGCCATCTGGCGAGCGTCCGGCGGTGCTGATCGGCAAGGATACACGCCTGTCTGGGTACATGCTTGAATCGGCCCTGGAGGCGGGATTCTCGGCAGCCGGGATTGACGTTTTTCTGGTTGGCCCGTTGCCGACGCCGGCTGTTGCCTATCTGACCCGAGCCTTGCGATTACAGGCCGGGATTGTTATCTCCGCTTCGCATAATCCCTACTACGATAACGGTATTAAATTCTTCTCGGACCAGGGCACTAAATTGCCTGACGAGGTTGAACACGCCATCGAGGAAGGTATTGACCAGCCGATGGTTTGTGCTCCACCTGCAGATCTTGGTCGCGTCAGGCGCATCGACGATGCGCGCGGCCGTTACATAGAATTTTGCAAGAGTACTTTTCCGAACGATCTTGACTTGCGAGGCTTGAAGATCGTTGTCGATTGTGCGCATGGTGCGGCATACCATATCGCTCCAAGTGTATTTCATGAATTGGGTGCAGACGTCGTTACCATCGGGGCTCAGCCCAACGGCTTGAATATCAATGATGCTGTTGGCGCAACGGCCCCAAAGGCTTTGTGTGAGGCCGTGCTGGCAAATCGCGCCGATCTTGGTGTCGCGCTTGACGGCGATGCCGATCGCCTCCAAATGGTCGACGCTGACGGAAATCTTTATGACGGCGATCAGCTGCTGTTTGCTATCGTCCGGAGTCGTGCTCGGGTGGCTAAAGTAAAGGGCGTCGTCGGCACGCTGATGAGCAATCTCGCTCTGGAGCACGCGCTTGGCAAAATTGATATACCGTTTGTCCGGGCCGCGGTTGGTGATCGTTATGTTGTCGAGATGCTTAACGACAAGGGCTGGCTGTACGGTGGTGAAAACTCCGGACATATTCTCGCGATGGATCGCCACACGACAGGTGATGGTATCGTTGCTGCGCTGCAGGTTTTGGCCGCTTTGAGAGAGTTCGGCGGTGATTTGAAAGGGTTGCTGGGTGGTTTGGCGCTCTATCCGCAAAAATTGATTAACGTGCCTATTGCGCGTGGGTTTCCTTGGAAAGATCATCCGGCGATCACGTCAGCTTTGGCCGAGACCGAAGCGGGGATGGCGGGGCGAGGCAGGGTGCTGTTACGCGCCTCGGGTACTGAGCCTTTGTTGAGGGTGATGGTCGAAGGTGAAGATGCTTCGGAAGTGGCTTGTGCTGCTGAAAAACTGGCCGCTGTCGTAAGGGAGTGCACGCAATAAATCACCTCGTATGCTTAATCGTATTGACCGAAAAATCGACGAGTCGCTATAATCCAAAGGTTTTTCGCCCACGGAATCGTCTAGCCCATGCGTAGAATGCTCGTAGCTGGTAACTGGAAGATGCACGGTGCGTTGCATCAAAATTCAGAACTGCTGAAACGTATTGCGGCAGAGGCCTCCGGGTTGCTCTGTGAAATAGCGGTGTGCCCACCCTATCCCTACCTCGCCCAGGCGCAGTCATTGATAGAGGGGTCGCCGCTTGTTTTGGGGGCTCAGTCGGTTAGCGAGCATTCTTCTGGTGCGTTTACCGGCGAAGTGGCAGCTTCAATGCTGGCGGAGTTTGGTTGTCGCTATGTACTGGTCGGGCATTCAGAGCGGCGTGCGCTGTACGGCGAAACGGACGCGGTTGTGGCGGTCAAGTTCGAGGCCGCGCAAAATGCTGGCCTGGTGCCTGTTTTATGTGTTGGTGAAACGCTGAGTGAGCGTGAGTCTGGCGAGACCGGAGCTGTTGTGGCAAGGCAGTTGTCGGCGGTTTTGGGTCGTCTTGGTGTGGTCGCCATGAGATCGGCAGTGGTTGCGTATGAGCCGGTCTGGGCAATCGGAACTGGGGTTACAGCATCTCCGGCTCAGGCGCAGGAAGTGCATGCGGCGATTCGTGCCCAGGTTGCAGTGCTTGACTCGGGTATTGCCGCTGGTTTGCGCATTCTCTATGGTGGTAGTGTAAAACCACAGAATGCGAAGGAGTTGTTTGGGCAGTCTGACATCGACGGTGGTTTGATCGGTGGCGCTGCCTTGGTCGCGGACGATTTTCTGACGATTTGCCAAGCGGCAAATTGATAGGTTGATAAATGAACTGGTTTTTCTCTCTCATTCTGACGATCCATATTCTGGTTGCGATCGTTATCATTGGTTTGGTACTGATGCAGCACGGTAAGGGTGCCGACATGGGGGCTGCGTTTGGTAGTGGTGCCTCCGGAAGTCTGTTTGGCGCTACTGGTTCAGCCAACTTCCTGAGCCGTACGACAGGTGCGCTCGCTGCCGTATTTTTCGCGACGAGTTTGACCTTGGCCTATGTTGCCTCCAGTAAGCCAAAAACGACTGGCAGTGTCATGCAAGAACCGGTACAATCGCAGACTGTTTCGCAGCCCGCTCCGGCGGTTGGGGATTCGCCGGCAGCTCCTGTGGGTGCGGGTTCCAAGGCGAAAGATATACCGAAGTAACGCAAGATGGGTCGCTTGGCACTGAGTCCTCGCCGAGTGATCAACAAGACGTGCCGACGTGGTGAAATTGGTAGACACGCTATCTTGAGGGGGTAGTGGCGCAAGCTGTGCGAGTTCGAGTCTCGCCGTCGGCACCAAAAAAACTGGGGCAGTGGCCGCAAGGTGCGCTGTTTCGAACAAAAATTGAATATTGGCGGCGGGTCATGGAAAACTACTTTCCAATCCTGATGTTCGTGTTGGTGGGTGTTGCGGTTGGCGTATTGCCTGTCGCAATGGGCTTTATTCTCGCTCCAAGTCGACCGGATCCAGAAAAGCTCTCTCCTTACGAGTGCGGCTTTGAGGCTTTTGAAGATGCGCGCATGAAGTTCGATGTGCGTTTTTATCTTGTTGCCATTCTGTTCATTTTGTTCGATCTGGAAATTGCATTCCTGTTTCCATGGGCGGCAATATTCAAGGACATAGTAGCGACTGAGTCGATCAAGTTTTTTGGTTTTATCGAAATGCTCGTGTTCGTCACCATTCTGGTCATTGGTTATGTGTATGCCTGGGCCAAGGGTGCGCTGGAATGGGAATGAGGCTAGGCTATGGCTATTGAAGGCGTTCTCCAGGAAGGTTTTGTCACCACGACGGCTGACAAGTTGATCAACTATATGCGCACGGGTTCGATCTGGCCAATGACCTTTGGCTTGGCTTGTTGTGCGGTTGAGATGATTCACGCCGGTGTTTCTCGTTACGATCTCGATCGCTTTGGGATTGTATTTCGTGCCAGTCCCCGTCAGTCTGATGTCATGATTGTTGCGGGTACGCTGACCAACAAGATGGCGCCGGCTCTGCGCAAGGTTTATGACCAGATGGCTGAGCCGCGTTGGGTGATTTCAATGGGGTCGTGTGCCAACGGTGGTGGCTATTATCACTATTCCTATTCTGTTGTGCGTGGCTGTGATCGTATCGTGCCTGTGGATATCTATGTTCCAGGCTGTCCACCAACTGCGGAAGCTCTGATTTACGGGTTGATCCAGTTGCAGAACAAGATTCGTCGTACCAATACCATTGCTCGTTAATTGCCGAGGCTGATTAGATATGTCTGCCAAGCTGGAAACGCTTAGTCAAAACCTGCAGAAGCACTTTGGCGATAAACTTAAATCGCTGAAGCTGGCTTTGAATGAAGTGACCATTGAGGTCAGTGCTGCTGATTATCTGAACGTGATGACTGCGTTGCGGGTGGAGTCTGATCTTTGTTTTGAAGAAATCATCGATCTATGTGGCGTTGATTACTCGACCTACGGTGATGGCGCTTGGCAAGGCCCGCGTTATGCAGCAGTTTCGCATCTTCTCTCAATTTCCAATAATTGGCGTCTGCGTGTTCGCGTCTTTGCTGAAGACGACGAGTTCCCTTCTGTTGATTCAGTTACTAGTGTTTGGAGTAGCGTTAACTGGTTTGAGCGCGAAGCATTCGATCTTTACGGTATTGCCTTTGTTGGTCATGATGACCTGAGGCGTATCTTGACCGATTACGGTTTTATCGGGCATCCGTTCCGCAAGGATTTTCCGATTTCCGGTCATGTTGAAATGCGTTATGACCCCGATCAGGCTCGCGTGATCTATCAACCGGTAACAATCGAGCCTCGCGAGAACACCCCGCGCATTGTGCGCGAAGATACTTTCGGGGACACCGCTCATGGCTGATATTCGCAATTTCACGCTTAACTTTGGCCCGCAGCACCCGGCGGCGCACGGTGTGCTGCGTCTGGTGCTTGAACTGGATGGTGAAGTGGTGCAGCGCGCCGATCCGCATATCGGGTTGCTGCATCGAGCTACTGAAAAACTGGCTGAGACTCGTACCTGGATTCAGTCCGTGCCGTATATGGATCGTCTCGACTACGTGTCGATGATGTGCAATGAGCACGCTTACTGCTTGGCAACTGAAAAGCTGCTTGGCATCGAAGTGCCGGAGCGTGGCAAGTACATTCGCGTCATGTTCGACGAAGTCACTCGCATCCTCAATCATCTGTTGTGGATCGGCTGTCATGCTCTGGACGTCGGTGCGATGACTATGGCGCTCTACACCTTCCGGGAGCGCGAAGATCTGATGGATGTCTATGAGGCGGTTTCAGGTGCACGGATGCATGCCGCCTACTATCGTCCAGGTGGTGTCTATCGCGATCTGCCGGACCGCATGCCGCAGTATCAGGAGTCCACTTGGACTAATGCTAAGAAGGCGGCCGAGAAAAATGAAAACCGAAGTGGCTCGCTGCTCGATTTTCTTGAAGATTTCACCAATCGCTTCCCGACTTACCATGCTGAATATCACACGCTACTGACTGACAACCGGATTTGGAAGCAGCGCTTGGTTAATGTCGGCGTCGTGACGCCGGAGCGAGCGATGCAGATGGGTTTTACGGGGGCCATGCTGCGTGGTTCGGGGGTTGCCTGGGACTTGCGCAAGAAACAGCCGTATGCCGCTTACGACAAGATTGATTTCGATGTCCCGGTTGGTGTCAATGGCGACAGCTATGACCGCTATTTGGTTCGCATGGAGGAAATGATCCAGTCGAACAACATCCTCAAGCAGTGCATCGCCTGGTTGCGCAAGAATCCTGGCCCGGTGATAACCGACAACAACAAGGTGGCGCCGCCGCCGCGCGAAAACATGAAGACCAACATGGAGGAGCTGATTCATCACTTCAAGCTCTTTACTGAAGGTATCCATGTTCCAGCAGGCGAGGCCTATGCTGCTGTCGAGCATCCGAAGGGCGAATTTGGCATCTACTTCGTTTCCGACGGCGCCAACAAGCCTTATCGTATGAAGATTCGTGCTCCGGGTTTTGTACACTTGGCAGGTCTGGATGAAATGTCCAGAGGCCACATGATTGCCGACGTCGTTACGATTATCGGTTCCCAAGATATTGTTTTTGGCGAGATTGACCGCTGATGTTTTCCGCTGAAACCCTCCAGAAGTTTGCCCGCGAGGTCGCCAAGTACCCCGCCGATCAAAAACAGTCGGCGTCGATGGCCTGTCTCGCTCATGCCCAGGAAGAGAAAGGCTGGTTGGCCCCCGAGTCCATCGAGGCCGTTGCCAACTATCTCGGTATGCCGCCGATTGCGGCCTACGAAGTGGCTTCCTTCTACAACATGTATGACCTGAAGCCCGTCGGTAAATACAAGATCACGGTCTGTACCAACCTGCCTTGCGCGCTATCGGGTGGCTACCATGCCGGCGAATACCTCCAGCAAAAGCTGGGGGTGGGCTATGGTGAAACGACGCCGGATGGCAAATTCACGTTGAAGGAAGGTGAGTGTATGGGGGCCTGCGGTGATGCGCCGGTTTTCATCGTCAACAACCGCTCAATGTGCAGCCATATGCACCCGGAGCAGATCGACAAGCTGCTTGAGGAGTGCAAATAATGGCGATGCTTGGTTCGATTAACGGCGTCCTGATGGAAGGCCTGGATGGTGACAATACGTGGCACCTCAAGGATTACGTAGCGCGTGGCGGCTATGCGCAGTTGAAGCGCATCTTGGAAAGCAAGATGACGCAGGAAGACGTCATCAGTGAAGTCAAGAAATCTGTATTGCGTGGTCGCGGTGGCGCGGGATTCCCTACTGGCCTGAAGTGGTCCTTCATGCCTCGCTCTTTCCCGGGTGACAAGTACGTCGTCTGCAACACCGACGAAGGCGAGCCGGGGACCTTCAAAGACCGCGACATCATGCGCTATAACCCTCATGCTGTAATTGAGGGAATGGCCATCGCTGCCTACGCGATGGGTGCCAACCGTGGCTACAATTACGTGCACGGCGAAGTCTGGCTCGAGTACAAGCGTTTCGAGGAGGCGCTCGACGAAGCACGTGCCGCGGGCTTCATTGGCCAGAATATTCTGGGCTCCGGTTTCAACTTCGAGCTCTTTGCTCATCATGGCTATGGCGCCTATATTTGTGGCGAAGAAACAGCGCTGCTCGAGTCCATCGAGGGCAAGAAAGGGCAGCCACGCTTCAAGCCTCCGTTCCCGGCTTCTTTTGGCCTCTACGGTAAGCCGACGACGATCAACAATACCGAAACCTTCGCTTCCATTCCCTTTATTTTGAAGATGGGCGGCGAAGAGTTCCTCAATCTTGGTAAGCCAAATAACGGCGGCACCAAGCTGTTCTCGGTTTCTGGCCACGTCAATCGTCCGGGGAACTACGAAATTCCGCTAGGTACTCCTTTCGCGACGCTGCTGGAGATGTGTGGCGGGATGCGTGGCGGCCGCAAGTTGAAGGCGGTTATTCCCGGCGGTTCTTCGGCGCCGGTGATGCCTGGAGAAGTGATCATGGATTGCACCATGGACTACGACTCGATCAGCAAAGGCGGTTCGATGCTCGGCTCCGGCGCGGTCATTGTCATGGATGAAACTGTCTGCATGGTCAAGGCACTGGATCGTCTCTCCTTCTTCTACCATGAAGAATCATGCGGCCAATGTACTCCTTGTCGCGAAGGGACCGCTTGGATGTACAAGGTCGTGCATCGCATCGAAAACGGTCTCGGCAAGCCTGAAGACCTTGAATTGCTGAACAGTGTGCTCGGCAACATTGCCGGTCGCACTATTTGTGCACTCGGTGATGCCGCAGCCTTTCCTGTGCAGAGCTTTATCAAGCACTTCGGCAAGGAATTCGAGTACCACATTGAACACAAGACCTGTCTGGTTCCCAAGGATGTGCAATGGGCGGGCAGTGGCTTCCACAAGATTCCGGCCTGACAGGCTACGGGTTGTAACGATAGAACTGGCTACAAGGTAGCGACATGTTAGAAATCGAGATTGACGGCAAAAAGGCGCAGGTGCCCGATGGCAGCACGGTGATGGACGCCGCGCAGCAAGTGGGTGTTTACATTCCGCATTTCTGCTACCACAAGAAACTTTCGATTGCCGCCAACTGCCGCATGTGTCTCGTGCAGGTAGAGAAGGCGCCGAAACCGTTGCCGGCTTGCGCAACGCCGGTGACCAACGGCATGAAGGTGTTCACCCACTCCGAACTGGCTGTCAAGGCGCAGAAGGGGGTGATGGAGTTTCTGCTCATTAATCATCCGCTGGATTGTCCGATTTGCGATCAAGGCGGTGAGTGCCAGTTGCAGGACATGTCAGTCGGCTACGGCCCGATGAAGAGTCGTTACACCGAAGACAAACACGTCGTTTTCCACAAGAGTGTCGGTCCGCTGATCTCGATGGAAGAAATGAGTCGCTGCATTCACTGTACCCGTTGCGTCCGCTTCGGCCAGGAAATCGGCGGCATCATGGAACTCGGTATGGCTAACCGCAACATGCATTCCGAGATCATGACCTTCGTCGGTCGCACGGTAGACTCGGAATTGTCCGGCAACATGATCGACCTCTGTCCGGTTGGGGCGTTGACCTCCAAGCCTTTCCGCTACACAGCACGTTCTTGGGAGTTGCAGCGCCGCAAGTCGGTCAGCCCGCACGATTCGGTTGGTGCTAACTTGGTCGTTCAGGTCAAGCACGATAACGTGATGCGTGTCCTGCCGCGCGAAAACGAAGAAGTTAACGAGTGCTGGATTTCCGACAAGGAGCGCTTCTCCTACCAGGCGCTTAATTCCGAAGAACGCCTGACCAAGCCGATGGTTAAGCAGGGCGGCGAGTGGAAGGAAGTAGACTGGAATGTTGCCCTCGATTACGTCGCCCACGGCCTGAAGGACGTGTCCCGCGAACATGGCGGTGATGCGCTTGCCGCGCTGGCTGCCCAAAGTTCGACGCTGGAAGAACTGTTCCTGCTCGGCAGGGTCATGAAGGGGCTGGGTAGCGGCAATATCGATTTCCGTGCGCGTCAGAGTGACTTCTCCTCCGATTTCAAGCGAAGAGGTACGCCATGGCTGGGCATGCGCCTGGCTGAGATCAAGGATCTCGATGGAGCTCTGGTGGTTGGATCTTTCCTGCGCAAGGATCATCCGCTCATCGCCCAGCGTCTGCGCCAGGCGGCCAAGAAATATACCAAGGTTAGCTTGCTCTCGGTTACCGGTGATGATCAACTGATCAATCTGCACGCCCGCATTACTGTTGCTCCGGACCAACTGGCAGCGGCCTTGGCTGCTGTCGTGAAGGCTGTAGCCGAGCTCAAGGGTCTCCCGGTCTCGGCTGGTGTCGAGTCGGCGGCAGTTTGCGAGACGAGCAAGAAGATAGCCCAGAGCCTGGTCGATGGCGAGAAGCGTGCAGTGTTCCTGGGCAATGTTGCAACTCAGGCCTCTGACGCTACGCAATTGCATGCGCTGGCACTTGAGCTTGGTAATCTGACCGGCGCTTCCGTCGGTTTCCTTGGCGAAGGCGCCAACACGGTGGGTGGTTATGTTGCCAGTGCCTTGCCCTCTGGTGCCAATGCCCGTCAGATGTTCGAGCTGCCGCGCAAGGCCTACGTTCTGATGGGCGTCGAGCCGGAATTCGATTACGCTAACCCGCAATTGGTTTTAGGGGCGCTGAAACAAGCTAGCCTCGTGGTTTACATGTCGGCCTTCAAGCATGCGCCGGCACTAGAATTTGCCGATGTTATGTTGCCGATTGCTCCTTACATCGAAACTTCGGGTACCTTCATTAATATTGAAGGTCGCGTCCAGAGCTTTAACGGTGTGGCCAAGGCCCGTGGTGATGCCCGACCGGCTTGGAAGGTGTTGCGCGTTCTCGGTAACGTCCTGAATCTCGATGGCTTCAGCTATGCCTCAAGTGAAGAAATTCGCGACGAACTGCTGGGCAAAGGTGTCGAGTTCGTTACTGGCCTCGACAATGGGCTGAAAGATGTCAGCATTGCACCTTCGAGTACCAGTACTGATGGCCTCCAGCGAATTGCCGATGTGCCGATCAACTTCGCTGACCCGATGGCACGTCGTGCGCCGGCTCTTCAGCAGACTGCCGATGCAGTTGCTCCGACTGCTCGCATTAATGAGCAAACCCTGGCGCTGGTTGGTGTTGCCGACGGTACGCAACTCCGCGTCAAGCAAGGTTCGGGTGAGGCGGTATTGATCGCCAAGAGCGACAACAACGTGCCAGTTGGATGTGTTCGCGTTTCGGCGGCTCACGCAAGCACAGCGATGCTGGGCGAGATGTTTGGCTCAATTTCTGTGGAGCGTGCATAAATGGACGCACTGATGAACTTCGGACTTGGAATTTTTGGTGGCGCTTGGCCTGCTGTCTGGACGCTCCTGAAAATTGTCCTGATTGTTGCCCCTCTGATGCTTGGTGTGGCCTATTTGACCTATTTTGAACGCAAGGTCATCGGTTTCATGCAAGTTCGTATCGGCCCCAACCGTGTTGGTCCGTGGGGTTTGATCCAGCCGATTGCCGATGGCTTGAAGCTGTTACTCAAAGAAATTATTGTTCCGACCACCGCGAACAAGGGAATTTTTATTATTGCTCCGATGCTGGCTATTGCTCCTGCTCTGGCTGCTTGGGCTGTAGTCCCATTCACGGACTCCCTAGTAGTGGCCAATATAGATGCCAGCCTGCTTTACATCATGGCCATTACCTCGATGGGCGTGTACGGGATCATCCTGTCCGGTTGGGCATCCAACTCGAAATATGCTTTTCTCGGTGCTATGCGCTCGGCAGCCCAAATGGTTTCCTATGAAATCTCCATGGGCTTTTCGCTGATCTGCGTGCTGATGGTTTCGAACAGCCTGAACCTCGTCGATATCGTCAATGTTCAAGATCAAGGGCGCTTTGCTGGCTGGGGCCTGAGTTTTCTTTCATGGAACTGGTTGCCGCTGTTCCCGATGTTCATCGTATATCTGATTTCCGGAACTGCCGAGTTGAATCGTGCTCCGTTCGACGTGGCAGAAGGCGAATCCGAAATCGTTGCTGGTTTCCACGTTGAGTATTCCGGGATGGCTTTCGCCCTCTTCTTCCTGGCTGAGTATGCCAACATGATTCTGGTCTCCGCGTTGACCTCTATCTTGTTCATGGGTGGTTGGCTGTCGCCTGTTGGTTTCCTGCCAGATGGCATCCTGTGGCTGTTCATCAAGATGTCGGCGATCCTGTTCCTGTTCCTTTGGTTCCGTGCGACGTTCCCGCGTTACCGTTATGATCAGTTGATGCGTCTGGGCTGGAAGGTTTTCTTGCCGATCTGTTTGATCTGGCTGGTTGTTGTCGGCGTCTGGATGATGTCGCCATTGAATATCTGGAAGTGAGGAGAGACTAATGGGTTCGATGAAGGAAATCTTCAACAGCCTCTTCCTCAAGGAATTGTTGAAGGGCATGTCGGTCACGGGCAGGTATTTCTTCGCCCGCAAGATCACCGTTCAATATCCGGAAGAAAAAACGCCGCAGAGTTTCCGTTTTCGTGGTCTTCATGCGCTGCGTCGCTACCCGAATGGCGAGGAGCGTTGCATCGCGTGCAAGCTGTGTGAAGCAATCTGTCCGGCACTGGCTATTACGATTGAGGCTGAACCACGTGACGATGGTTCCCGCCGCACGACTCGCTACGACATTGATCTGACCAAGTGCATTTTTTGCGGTTTCTGTGAAGAGGCTTGCCCGGTCGATGCAGTGGTCGAGACTCGGGTTTTCGAATACCACGGCGAAAAGCGGGGTGATTTGTACTACACCAAGCAGATGTTGCTGGCCAACGGCGACCGCTACGAAGATCAAATCGCGAAGGATCGCGAACTTGATGCTTCTTACCGATAACAGGTGCTAGCAATGGATTTCCAAACTGCGGTTTTTTTCTTTCTCTCGGCGATTCTTATTTTCGCCAGCCTACGCGTCATCACCGCGCGTAACCCGGTTCATGCGGCGTTGCATCTGATTCTGGCCTTCTTCACCTGCGGCGGCATCTGGGCATTGCTACAAGCCGAGTTTCTGGCTATTGCCATTATCCTTGTCTATGTCGGCGCGGTCATGGTGCTCTTCCTGTTTGTCGTGATGATGCTCGATATCAATATCGACCGCATTCGGCAGGGATTCTGGAATTATCTTCCGCTTGGAGCGTTGCTGGGATTGCTCATGGTTCTGGAAATGGGCTTGGTGTTGGGTAGCAAATACTTCCAGATTCCAGCTGCTGAAGCTCTCGTTCCTGCAGGTATATCCAATACCAAGAGTATCGGTGCGCTGATGTTCACCGATTACGTCTATCCCTTCGAACTGGCTTCCCTCATTCTGCTTGTGGGGATGATTGCGGCAATCGTTCTGACGCACCGCGGTCCGAAGAAGTCCAAGTACACCAACCCCAATCAGCAGGTCTTCGTCAAGGCCAAGGACCGCGTACGCGTGCTGCAGATGCCGGTTGAAAAAGACTGAACCCCGGGGAAACAATGCTAACTCTCTCTCTCTCCCATTTCCTGGTACTGGGCGCGATACTTTTCGCGATCAGCGTGGTGGGCATCTTCCTGAACCGGAAGAATCTGCTCGTGCTGTTGATGGCCATCGAGTTGATGCTACTTGCGGTCAACATGAATTTCGTGGCGTTTTCCCACTATCTGCAGGATCTCTCCGGTCAGATATTCGTCTTCTTCATCCTGACTGTTGCCGCTGCAGAATCGGCAATTGGCCTGGCCATTCTGATCGTGCTGTTCCGCAACCTCAAGAGCATCCATGTGGATGACCTGGGCAGCCTGAAGGGTTAAACATGGAAATGCAAAAACTCTATCTGCTCGTTCCCTTGGCGCCGTTGGTCGGTGCCATGATCGCCGGCCTCTTTTGTCGCGTCATCCCTCGCTGGGTTGCTCATACCGCAACCATTGCCGGTGTGGCCATCGCGTTTATCGCTTCGGTCATCATCTTCAAGGATGTGCTGGCCGGTCATACCTACAATGGTGCGGTCTATACCTGGCTGACCAGCGGTGACTACAACTTCGAAGTCGGTTTCCAGATTGATACGCTGACCACTACGATGATGCTGGTGGTGACCTTCGTGTCGCTGATGGTTCATATCTACACCATCGGCTACATGCAGGAAGATCCCGGTTACAACCGTTTCTTCAGTTACATCTCGCTATTCACCTTCTCGATGTTGATGTTGGTGATGAGCAACAACTTCATGCAACTCTTCTTTGGCTGGGAAGCTGTGGGTCTCGTTTCCTATCTACTGATCGGTTTCTGGTACACCCGCCCGACGGCTATCTTTGCCAACATGAAGGCTTTCTTGGTTAATCGCGTCGGTGACTTCGGCTTTATCCTCGGGATCGGTCTGGTATTGGCTCATTTCGGTTCGCTCGATTACCAGACCGTATTTGAGAAGGCGCCGGAATTGGCAGCCACCACCATCAATATTTGGGGTGCAGCTGACTGGTCTTTGATGTCAGTTACCTGTATCTGCCTGTTTATTGGCGCGATGGGTAAATCGGCTCAAGTTCCGCTGCATGTCTGGCTGCCTGACTCGATGGAAGGTCCGACGCCGATCTCAGCGCTCATCCACGCGGCCACCATGGTTACCGCTGGTATTTTCATGGTTGCCCGGATGTCTCCGCTGTTCGAACTGTCGACCACGGCGCTCTCCTTCATCATTGTCATCGGCGCAATCACCGCGCTGTTTATGGGCTTCCTGGGCATCATCCAGAACGACATCAAGCGCGTTGTGGCCTATTCCACGCTATCCCAACTGGGTTACATGACTGTCGCGCTCGGTGCTTCTGCCTACTCGGTCGCCATCTTTCACCTCATGACCCACGCCTTCTTCAAAGCGCTGCTCTTCCTCGGTGCCGGCTCGGTGATCATTGGCATGCATCACGATCAGGACATCCGAAATATGGGTGGGCTGCGCAAGTACATGCCTATTACTTGGATTACTTCGCTGGTCGGGTCGCTGGCATTGATCGGCACGCCTTTCATGTCGGGTTTCTACTCGAAGGATTCGATCATTGAAGCTGTAGCCTTGTCTCACATTCCGGGTGCAGGCTTCGCTTACTTCGCTGTTCTGGCCGGGGTATTTGTCACTGCCTTCTACTCGTTCCGCATGTACTTCTTGGTCTTCCACGGTGAAGAACGTTTTGGCAAGGCTGACGACGCGCATCACCACGAGCATCATGGTGACCATGACGACGAAGAAACTTCACATGACCATCATCATGGGCTCGCTCCGGGGCAAAAGCCGCATGAGACGCCGTGGGTTGTTACTCTGCCACTCGTCTTGCTGGCTATTCCCTCGGTCCTTATTGGCTTTATTGCCATCGGTCCGATGGTGTTTGGCGATTACTTCAAGGGCGTCATCTTCATCGATCATCATGCCCATCCGGCCATGGAACATTTGTCCGAGCACTTCCACGGCGCTGTTGCGATGGGTGTCCATTCGCTGACCAGCCTGCCGTTCATTCTGGCCCTCTCCGGTGTTGTGGTGTCCTGGTTCTTCTACATGAAGCGCCCCGACATTCCGGCAGCCATTCAACGTCGCTTCTCCGCCATCCATACGCTGCTTGAGAACAAATACTACTTCGACAAATTCAATGAGGCTGTATTCGCTGGTGGCGCCCGTCTTCTGGGCAAGGTGCTGTGGCGTGGTGGCGATGTTGCCATCATCGATGGCCTGATCGTCAATGGCTCGGCCAAAGTTGTTGGCTGGATTTCTTCCATTACCCGTCTGTTCCAGACCGGTTACGTCTATCACTACGCTTTCACCATGATCATCGGCGTCTTTGTGCTGATGACCCTGTGGATCAACCGCGCCTAAGCGTGAATAGTTCGCAGAAAAGCAAGGAATAACATGTCGACTTACCCGTTGCTGTCTCTCGCAATCTGGATTCCGATTTTCGCCGGGCTGGTGGTGCTATCCACTGGCGGCGACCGGAACGCACCGCTGGCAAGGATGCTTTCGCTGGCGGGTGCGGTTGCCGGTTTTCTGATCACCATTCCGCTCTGGACCGGTTTTGATGTCGCCAACGGCGGCATGCAGTTTGTTGAACTGGGTGCATGGATTCCGCGCTTCAACATCAATTACCACCTCGGGGTGGACGGTATCTCGATGCTGTTCGTTGTGTTGAACGCTTTTGTCACCATCATCGTGGTCGCTGCCGGCTGGGAAGTGGTCAAGGTCAAGGTTGCTCAGTACAACGCTGCTTTCCTGATCATGTCCGGCCTCATGAACGGCATTTTCGCCTCGCTTGATGGTGTGCTGTTCTACGTGTTTTTCGAAGCATCGCTGATTCCTTTGTATCTGATCATCGGTGTCTGGGGCGGTCCGAACCGGGTGTATGCAGCTTTCAAGTTCTTCCTCTACACGCTGTTTGGTTCGCTGCTTCTGCTGCTTTCTCTGATGTACCTGTTCATCAACTCCGGCGGCAGTTTCTCCATCCTCGAATGGCACAAGATGCCGATCGCTCTTGGCCCGCAGATTTGGCTGTTCTTGGCGTTCCTGATCGCTTTTGCCGTCAAGGTGCCGATGTGGCCGGTTCATACCTGGTTGCCGGATGCTCACGTCGAAGCGCCGACCGGTGGCTCCATCGTGCTGGCCGCCATCGCTCTGAAGCTCGGCGCCTATGGTTTTATCCGGTTCTCACTGCCAATCCTGCCCGATGCCTCGCATGAGTTGTCCGCCGTGGTCCTTGGCATGTCGCTGATTGCTGTCGTGTATATCGGTTTTGTCGCTCTGGTTCAGGAGGACATGAAGAAACTGGTGGCCTATTCATCGATTGCCCACATGGGTTTTGTGACGCTGGGCTTCTTCATGTTCAGCCCCCTGGCTGTTGAAGGTGCGCTGGTCCAGATGGTTTCGCATGGCTTTGTTGCCGGCGCCATGTTCTTCTGTATCGGTGTCATGTACGACCGCGTGCATAGCCGCCAGATTGCCGATTACGGCGGTGTGGTGAATACCATGCCGAAGTTCGCCGCACTGTTTATGCTGTTCTCGATGGCCAATGCCGGTTTGCCTGCAACTTCGGGATTTGTCGGAGAGTTCATGGTGATCCTTGCTGCAACCAAGTTCAATTTCTGGGTCGCCTTCGCTGCCGCTACCTCGCTGATCGTTGGTGCCGCCTATACCCTGTGGATGTACAAGCGCGTGGTCTTCGGCGATGTCACCAATCATCACGTCGCCGAACTGAGCGATATCAACAAGCGCGAGTTCGCCATTCTTGGCGTACTGGCTCTCTGCACCCTGGGCATGGGCTTGTACCCGCAGCCTTTTACGGAAGTCATGCACGCCTCGGTCAATGACCTGTTGCGTCATGTCGCCATCAGCAAGATTCAATAAACGGTAGCCGACATGTTCGACAATTTCGTTGTCCCCAATCTTCTGCCCGCAGCGCCGGAAATTTTTCTGACGGTGATGGCGCTGGCCATCCTGATGATCGACCTGTTGGTCAAAGATAGCCGTCGCACCGTCACCTTCGTGCTGACCCAGCTGACTCTGATCGGCTGTGCCGCCATCCAGTTCGCGACGAGCACCGGCGAGATCACCTACACGTTCAGCAACATGTTCGTCGACGATCTGATGTCCGATCTGCTGAAGCTATTCCTGTACATGACTCTGGTCATCGTGATGTTCTATTCACGTGGCTATGTCATCGATCGCGAGTCGATGAACAAGGGTGAATACTACGTTTTAGCGCTGTTTGCGGCGCTCGGCATGATGGTCATGATCTCGGCCAACCACTTCCTGACCATCTACATCGGTCTTGAATTGCTGTCGTTGTCGCTCTATGCCATGGTTGCAATGAACCGCGATTCGGTGGTGTCCACCGAAGCTGCGATGAAGTACTTCGTCCTCGGCGCACTGGCCTCTGGCCTGCTGCTCTACGGCATGTCGATGATCTATGGTGCAACCGGTACGCTGGAAATCACCGGCATTGCCGAGCGCCTGTACGGCGGCGGTGTTAACAAGAGCGTGATGGTCTTCGGCCTGGTGTTCCTGGTCGCTGGCCTGGCCTTCAAGCTGGGTGTCGTTCCGTTCCACATGTGGATTCCGGATGTCTATCACGGTGCCCCGACCTCGGTTACGCTGCTCATCGGTTCCGCCCCGAAGCTGGCCGCGTTCGCCATTGTCATGCGTCTGCTCGTCAATGGCCTGATCACCATGGCAGCCGACTGGCAGGCCATGCTGGTCATCCTGTCCGTGCTGTCGATGGCCATCGGCAACCTGGCCGCTATTGCCCAGACTAACCTCAAACGCATGCTGGCTTACTCCGCCATCTCGCACATGGGTTTCATGCTGCTCGGTATCGTTACCGGCGTGGTTAGTGGCGATGCCCGCTATGCCCTGAACGCCTACAGCTCTGCGATGTTCTATGTCATCGCCTACGTGCTGATGAGTGCGGGCACTTTCGGCATGATCCTGCTCATGTCGCGGGCCGGTTTCGAAGCGGAGAATATCGAAGACTTCAAGGGCCTCAACAAGCGCAGCCCGTGGTTCGCCGGCATCATGCTCATGCTCATGTTCTCGATGGCCGGCGTGCCATTCTTCATCGGCTTCTTCGCCAAGTTTTCCGTGCTGCAGGCAGTCGTTGCCGCCGGCTACATGTGGCTGGCCATCGTTGCCGTCCTCTTCTCGCTGATTGGTACCTTCTACTACCTGCGTGTCGTCAAGGTCATGTATTTCGATGCCCCGGCTGACGATACGCCGCTGGCGGCGCCGCTTGACATGCGTATCCTCATTTCTGCCAACGGACTGGCTGTCGCAGCCCTTGGCATCTTCCCGCAGGTCATCATGTCGCTGTGCGCCTACGCGCTACTGCGTTCGCTCTGATGACGCAGTGAAGTGTTTCCATAAAACGCCCCGCCAGTCGGGGCGTTTTTCTTTGTGGAGTCTGATATGTCGCACGATGAACACCTGATCGAATCCGAGGTTTCCTCCGAGACCGTTTTCAAGGGCGCCCTGCTCAACGTGCGCAAGGATCGCGTACTGCTTCCCAACGGTCACGAGTCTATCCGGGAATACATCGTTCATCCCGGCGCCGTCGTCATCCTCGCATTTCTGCCCAATGGCAACCTGCTCTTCGAACGACAGTTCCGCTATCCGTTGCGCCGTGTGTTCCTCGAATTGCCGGCCGGCAAGATCGATCACGGCGAAGCCACCATCGATACTGCGCAGCGCGAGCTTAAGGAAGAAACCGGATACGTCGCCAGCGACTGGGAGTACCTCGGCGTGATGCACCCGTGTATCGGTTATTCCGATGAGCGTATCGAAGTATTCGCCGCCCGTGGTCTGCACTTGGCCGGCGAGAAGCAACTCGACCACAACGAGTTTCTTGATGTCGTCGAACTGTCGCCTGAGGAAGCGAAGCAGGCGGTCTGGGATGGACGAATTACCGACGCCAAGACCATCACCTCATTGTTCTGGCTCGACAAGCCCTGAATCCCGTGCATTTGCCGTCGGAGGAGCGACTTCCACGGTCAACCGGAAAAAATGGCCAAAATTGAAATGTCGGGATTGGCCAAATCCGAACCCAGAAAGCAAAACGCCCCGGAAATACCGGGGCGTTCTGTTTTAGGCCGTCAGCGATCAGCCGCAGGTACCCACTGCACCACAGGCCGTACAGAAATCACAACCATCCTTGCGGATCATCGTGTGATTTCCGCATTCGCCGCACAGCTTGCCTTGCGTCGGCAGGACCTTGTTGCTGGTCGAGTCTTCCGGTGCTTCGAGGATGCCCATCTGCTGCAGCGGGAAGCCGCTTTCGTCGAGGATGCCGAGCATGGCGTAGCGGTGGATGATCAGGTTGGCGATGTAGGCCACTGTCGACGGATAGGTCTGCTGTTTGCGCGAACCTGGGACGAAGGCCATGAAGTCGCCGAGCGGCTCGGAGTAGTCGATGAGCTTGCGCAGCTTCATGCCGATCCAGGCCGGATCGAGCACGCGCATGTCGAGCGAGAGCAGCTTGGACAGGCCGTCGAGGGCGCGCGGGTAGTTGCCCGACAGCCACATCGAGTACGGGCGGGTGACGCCGTCGGGCAGGGTGATTTCCTTGAGACCGAGGACGAAATCTTCACCAGTCGAAGGATTGTTGATGTCCACCGTCCAGGATAGTGTGCCGTCGGTGCCGGTCTTCGGTTCCTTGGCGCTGAACAGGGCATCCTTCACCGGCGTCGGGCCCTCGTGCTTGAAGGCGCCGAGCTGTTCGCAGCGCCAGGCGATGACTTGGGCCATGGCGGAGACGACGGAGGGTACGCGCTTGCGTTCGCCGTGCGGCGGCATCGGCATTTCGAACGAGTCGCCCGGCGTCTTGGCTAGCGCTTCGAGCTTCATTTGCAGCCAGGCATGGTCATTGGCGCGCATGTCCATCGATAAGGTCTTGGCGACGGCGCCCAGACCGCGCGGCTCGGCCGGGCCGTTGGCCCAGACTTCAAACGGCCAGGCACGGCCTTCCGGTTCAACGTGGCCGACGAACAGCGCGAACTTGCCGATCGGCGAGTCGAGCATGTAAGTCCAGCACAGGTTGCCTTCCGGAAGATTCGGGCGGCCCGGCCAGCGCAGGCTGGCGAGCACCGGGGCCGGCAGGTTCTTGATCGACAGGCGACGATTGGCGTCCGAAACGAAATCCTGGGGGGCCTTGGCATCGGCTTCGGCCTTTGCCGGCTCGCTGCTGGTAACGGAGAGCACGGAACCGAGGACGCTGTTCGGGCGGTAGGTGGCCAGACCCTTGAGGCCGGATTTCCAGGCGCTCATGTAGAGATCCTGAAAGTCTTCGTACGGGTAGTCAGCCGGCACATTGACCGTCTTCGAGATCGAGGTGTCGATGAACGGGGCGACGGCGGCGACCATTTCACTGTGCGCCAGGGCGGAGATTTCCAGGGCCGTGACGAAGTAGTCCGGCAACTTGGTGACATCACCGCCGCGGTGCTTGTAGAGGCGCCAGGCGTAATCCTCGACCGAGTATTCCTTGATCGTGCCGTCCTGCATGCGCTTCTTGCGGTTATAGGTCCACGAGAAGGGCGGCTCGATGCCGTTCGATGCATTGTCGGCGAAAGCCAGCGAAATGGTGCCAGTCGGCGCGATCGACAGGAGGTGCGAGTTGCGCAGGCCGTGCTTGCGGATCTCGGCCTTGACGTCGCCCGGCAGGCGGGACGCAAAGTTGCCGCCGGACAGGTAGAGTTCGGCGTTGAAAAGCGGGAAAGCGCCGCGTTCCTTGGCCATTTCGACCGAGTACATGTAGGCCGTGTCGCGCATGAATTCGCTGATGCGGGCGGCCATGGCACGGGCTTCCGGCTTGTCGTAGCGAAGGCGAAGCATGGCCAGCGCATCGCCGAGGCCAGTGTAGCCGAGGCCGACGCGACGCTTGTTGGCGGCTTCCTGCTGCTGGCGCTCGAGCGGCCAGTGGGTGGCGTCGAGCACATTGTCGAGCATGCGGGTCGACACGCGGATGACTTCGGCAAAGGTGTCGAAGTCAAACTCGGCCTGCTCGGAGAAGGCGTCCTTGACGTACAGCGTGAGGTTGATCGAACCCAGGCAGCAGCAGCCATACGGCGGCAACGGTTGTTCGGCGCACGGGTTGGTGGCCTCGATCACTTCGCAGTAATTGAGGTTGTTGTCCTTGTTCATGCGGTCGAGGAACAGGATGCCCGGCTCGGCGTGGTCGTAGGTCGATTTCATGACCTGGTCCCACAGTTCGCGGGCGCGCAGCTTGCGGTACACCCACAGTCCGTCCTCGCGCTGGTAGGCGCCGGCCGCGCGCATCTCGGCATTCGGCTCGGCGCGGTGCAGCAGCTCGACGTCGCCGTCAGCATCGACGGCTTCCATGAACGGGTCGGTGACGCCGATCGAGATATTGAAATTGGTCAGGTCGCCCTTGTCCTTGGCGTGGATGAAGACTTCGATATCCGGATGGTCGCAGCGCAGCACGCCCATCTGGGCGCCACGACGGGCGCCGGCGGATTCGACGGTCTCGCAGGAGCGGTCGAAGACACGCATGTACGACACCGGGCCGGAAGCGCGCGACTGGGTACCCTTGACGCGGGCGCCTTGCGGACGGATGGACGAGAAATCGTAGCCGACGCCGCCACCACGACGCATCGTTTCAGCGGCCTGGGCCAGCGCAGTGTAGATGCCGGGACGGCCATCGGTATTTTCGACGATGGAGTCGCCAACCGGCTGTACGAAGCAGTTGATCAGCGTGGCTTGCAGATCGGTACCGGCGGCGGAGTTGATGCGGCCGGCCGGGATGAAACCGTTTTCCTGGGCCCACAGGAACTTCGATTCCCAGTGAGCGCGATCAGCTTCCTGCTCGACCTGGGAGAGGGCGTAGGCGACGCGACGGCGCACGTCGTGAACGTTGGTTTCCTTGCCCTTGGCGTACTTCTCGATGAGCACTTCGGCGGAAATTTCCTGCTCCGGCAGCGGGGCGAATTGCGGCGGTGCGGGAATGTCAGTCAGCGAAAGCTGTTCGGCAATTTTGCTCATCCAAGGCTCCTCTACAAAATTCGGATTTTTTTGGGTTGTTAATTTTCGAATGTTGCAAAGCTACTAGATATAGTGCTCGAAGGCAATATCTTGACTAGATACGGTGTTTTGTGTGTCTCCGTTTGTTGATGCTGTTGGGGTAAAAAAACCCCGAAAAAACAAAGCCCCGGCAGCTTTTGTTACCGGGGCTCATGAAGAAAAAATAATTGCTCAGAGAGCGAGAAGGGTCTGCGCGTGGTGCGCCATCATCCACTCTTCGTTGGTCGGAATGACCAGCACATCGACGCTGCTGTTCCCGGCGCTGATCACGATGTCGTGACGCGCATTGGCTTCTGGATTGAGGCGGATGCCCAGCCATTCGGACTGCAGGCAGACGCGGCGGCGGACCTCGGCGGCGTGTTCACCGATGCCGCCGGTGAATACCAGCGCGTCGATGCCGCCGGAGGCCGCGGCCAGTGAACCGAGTTCGCGGGCGATGCGGTAGCAGAACAGGTCGACGGCCTCCTGGGCTTCCGGCTTGTTGCTGGAAAGCAGGGTGCGCATGTCTTGGCTGATGCCGGAAACGCCGAGCAGGCCGGATTCCTTGTAGAGCATTTTGGTCATGTCCTTGACCGACAGACCCTTGGTTTCCATCAGGTGCAGGATGACGCCGGGGTCGAGGTTGCCGCAGCGCGTACCCATGAGCAGGCCGTCGATGGTCGAGAAGCCAAGCGTTGTGGCGACGCACTTGCGATTGACCATGGCCGCCATGCTGGCGCCATTGCCGAGGTGGGCGACGACGACGCGGCCGTTGGCGCGGTGCGAATGCTGGGGCAGGGCGCGGGCGATGAATTCGTAGGACAGGCCATGGAAACCGTAGCGCTTGATGCCTTCGGCCGATAGGGCGCGAGGCAGGCCGAAGGTCTGGGCGACATCGGGCTGGCTGCGGTGGAAGGCCGTGTCGAAGCAGGCGATCTGCGGCACGCCGGGGAGCAACGCCTGCAGGGCGCGGATACCGGCGACATTGTGTGGTTCGTGTAGCGGGGCGAGCGGGATGAAGCTGGTCAGGTGGCCGAGCACGGTGTCGTCGACGATGGTCGGCTGCGAATAACGCTCGCCTCCGTGCACGACGCGGTGGCCGACGGCGACGATCTGCCAGCCGGCATGGGTGGCCATGAACCATTTGAGCAGTGCGTCGAAAGCCTGGTCATGGCTGACCTGCTCGCCGGGGATCATCTGGTCGGCGATTTTCTCGCCGGCCTTGTCCTTGGCCACCATTTTGGTGGCGTTGGTGCCGATGCCGTCGATCTGGCCGGAGACTTCGGCCTCCGGAGAGATCGGGTGGGCGAGGGGGAATAGGGCGAACTTGATGGACGACGATCCGGCGTTGATCGTCAGGATGCCTTGCTTCATTTAGACGGTTCCAGTTTTGCGGTTGTGATGAGCGATCAGTGCGGCGATGACGCACGATGCAGTACGGGTTTCGGCCGTGTCGGCACGGCTGGTCAGGACAATGGGCACCTTGGTGCCGAGTACGATGCCGGCGGTCAGTGCATTGGCCAGGTATTCAAGCTGCTTGGCGACCATGTTGCCGGATTCCAGGTCGGGGACGACGAGGATTTCGGCATGGCCGGCAACGGCTGATTTGATGCCCTTGGTCTTGGCAGCAACGATTGAAATGGCGTTGTCGAAAGCGAGCGGACCATCGAGGATGCCGCCCTTGATCTGGCCGCGGTCGGCCATCTTGCACAGGGCTGCGGCATCGAGCGTCGACTGAATCTTCGGATTGATCGTCTCGACTGCCGAAAGGATCGCCACCTTGGGTTCGGGAATGCCAAGGACGTGGGCGAGGTCAATGGCGTTGCGGATGATGTCGGCCTTCTCCTCGAGCGTCGGGGCGATGTTTATCGCGGCGTCGGTGATGAGCAGCGGGCGGTGGTAGGTCGGCACGTCCATGACGAAAACGTGGCTGATCCGGCGGCTCGTGCGCAGGCCGTTGGCTCGGGCAACGACTTCACCCATCAGCTCGTCGGTATGCAGGCTGCCCTTCATGAGGGCCTCGGCGTCGCCGGTGCGCACCAGCGAAACGGCCAGCGCGGCGGAGTCGTGGCTGTGCGCGGCATGGACGATGCGGATACCGGAGAGGTCGATGGCGAACTCTTCGGCAATAGCGCGAATCTTGTTTTCCGGGCCGACCAGGATTGGCTCGATGATGCCGGCCTGGAAGGCCATGACCGGGCCTTTCAGGGATTCGAAATCACACGGGTGGGCGACGGCGGTCGGGATCGGCTCCAGCCCCCTGACCCGTTCGAGCAGCTGGATATAGCGCTCGTGCTTGTCGTCGATGCGGATCTCCGGCATATGCACTTCCTGCAGGCGGGAGACCTTTTCCGTCGGGGCAAGCACTTCGGCCGTGCCGCGCACGACCTGCAGGCCTTCCTGGTTGGTGCATACGCAGTCGAAATTGACGTGCTTGTTGTGATCGAACTTCTGCTTGGCAGTGACGGTGATGGTGATGCTGTCGCCGATGGTCACCGGGCGGGCGAAGTGCAGCGCCTGGTCGATCAGGATCGTGCCCGGCCCGGGAAACTGGGTGCCGAGGACGGTCGAGATCAGCGAGCCGCTCCACATGCCGTGAGCGATGACTTCGCGGAACAGGCCGCTTTCGGAATAGCTCGGGTCGACGACCGAGGGATTGACGTCGCCGGTCAGGATGGCAAACAACTTCACGTCCTCGGGCATCAGGGTTCGCGTCAGGCTGGCCGAGTCACCGACGCGGATTTCGTCGTAGGTCTTGTTGACCAGGTAACGCTGCTCGCTGCTCTCATGCATGCTCATGCTCCAGGTTAAGGGTCAGGTCGGTCGCGGCCTGCAGCGCCGGTCACGTGCCGCATTGGCCGGCGGAATGTCGATATCCAGTTCGGGGCGCAGTTGCGACAACTGATTGACCACCCAATGGTTGGCCTCGCCAGTGAATTCCCGCGAAATCAGGGGCGCGCCGGTATAGGCCTCGACGAAAAGGGCGACGGCGGCCGAGCGGCTGACGCCATATTCGCAATGGACCAGCATCGAAAGTGCATCCGGGGCCGTGTGCACATCCTGGACGAAGGTGGCGATCTGGCGCGCCATCCGGTAATCGAACAGGCCGGGCATCGGCGCCGGCAGGTATTCGTCGGCCGGCACGGCGTCGTAGAAGGCCAGGCGCAGGACATGTTCGAAATGGGCGTGCAGGTTGGCTTCCGGGGTGCCCGGGTCGGTAATCGAAATGATCGCCATCGATGGCTTGCCGATCAGGGATTCGGCCAGTTCGCGCGAGGCGAAATAAACTTTGCTGATGGTCATTCCATGAACACCGGGTCTGAGAAAACGAGTGTGCCATCCTTGCGCATCATGAGGTTGTCGGCCTTGATGAGGTCGGGCAGGGCGCCGTATTCGGTCGAAAAATCTTCGACTGCCTTCAGCGACTCCCTCAGGGCATCGGTCCAGCCCATCGGGGTGACGACGAGGTGATGCAGCGCGATGCGCCCCATGTCCTGGGCCAGGTTGCGCCACATCATGCAGGCGTCGAAATACGAGGAGGACAGCTTGGTCGCCACTTCGGCGGCGTCGCCGGCGACGGGTAGCGGGTAGAGTCGTTCGACTTCGACGACGTAAAACGGGAAGCCGCGACTGGAGCGGCCAACGGTGCCGTGATCGGCAAAGACAACCGGGAAATGGTTGCCGGTCGGACGGTCATCGGCGGTGTAGTAAGCGTAGTCGGTGGGCGAGGAAAGCACCTTGTAGACACGTTCCTGGCCGTCGACGGTGTCGGCTTCGAGGACGATGGTGCTTTCGCCGCGGCCGATTTCCTGGCGTCCGCGCAGCAGCGGGTGATCCGGCACGGGATCGGGGAGTAGTCCGTCAATGTCAGGCATCAGATTCTCCGAATTCGTTTCAAGCTGGCGGGGATTTTCCCCGCCAATTTGAAATTTAGCCCTTTTTTCCGGTTGACCGTGGCAATCGCTACAAAACGGCCTCAGGCCACGATATGGGCACCGGCGTCGACGTAGATCGTCTGGCCGGTCATGCCGGACGAACCCGGTGTGCACAGGAAGGCGGTCAGGGCGCCGACTTCGTCAATGGTCACGGTGCGGCCGAGCGGTGCCTTGGCGGCATCGTTTTCGAGCAGGGTGTTGAAATTGGCGATGCCGGAAGCAGCGCGGGTCATGATCGGGCCGGGCGACACGGCAAAAACACGGATACCCTTGGGGCCGAGGTCGTAGGCCATGTAGCGGACGGCTGATTCGAGCGCCGCCTTGATGATGCCCATGACGCCGTAGTTGCGCACAACACGCTCGGCGCCGAGGTAGGACATGGTGATCAGCGAACCGCCGTGGGCCATCAGCGGCTCGATGGCCTTGGCCATGCGCAGGAAGCTGTGGCAGGAAATGTTCATGGCCGAGTCGAAACCGGCTTCGGTGGTGTCGATGACGCGGCCATGCAGGTCGTCGCCATTGCAGAAGGCCATCGAGTGGATGGCGAAGTCGAGTTCGCCGAATTCGTCACCGCATTGCTGGATGGCTTTTTCGAGGCTGCCCTCTTCGGTGACATCGAGCTTCAGGAAAAGCTTGGCACCCAGCGCTTCGGCCAGCGGCTGCGTGTACTTGGCCGTCTTGTCGTTCTGGTAGGTCAGGGCGATTTCGCCGCCCAGTGCCCGAATGGCCTTGGCCACGGCAAAAGCGATCGACTTGTCGTTGGCGACACCGGTAATCAGTCCTTTTTTGCCAGCCAGCGGCAACAAGGCATTCATGCTGGCCAAGGGGGCTTGTTCATTTATTGTGTTCATGCTGTTCTTCCTTCCAGGTTAGGTCCAGGAGTATTGCGCTGCACCATGTTTGGGCGAATATCGCCGATTGATGGTGCTTGATCTATGTTGCGACGCAGCACCATTGTTGCACATTCCGGTTTAGCACAGTGTTACAAATACCCGGATGTTGATCTCGGACAACAAACCGAAACGTTCCGGTGCTAGTCTTTTGATGTCATAGGCAATTTTCAGGAGATTGTCGTGGGATTAAATGAGATGCATGCCGAGGCGATCGCCGGCGTTGTGGACCGGGTGATCAATCGATATCGACGCGATCCGACCTGTATGTTGCAGATCCTGCGCGAAGTTCAGGAGGCCTGTGACTGGATCCCACCGGAGGCCATCGACCGCATGCAGGCCATGCTCGGTGTGCCGCGCACCAAGATCGAAGGCGTCGCCGGTTTTTATTCCTTCATTTACACCGAGCCACGCGGCAAATACCGGGTGTTGTTTTCTGACAACATTACCGACCGCATGCAGGGCAACCGGGCGCTCATGGAGCGTCTTTGCAACAACCTGTGGGTCGAGCGCGGCAAGGTGTCCGAAGACGGTCTGGTCAGCGTCGGCAAGACGGCCTGTACCGGCCTGTGCGATCAGGGGCCGGGCATGCTGGTTAACAACTACGCGATTGCCGGTCTGAGCGCGCAACGCATCGACGAAATCGCCGAACTGATCCGCAACAAGGTGCCGCTGGCCGAATGGCCGCCGGCCTATTTCAAGATTGAAGACAACATCCGGCGCGCCGACATCCTTCTCAACGCCGATTTCAAGCCGGGCGAAGCTCTGCTTGCCGCACGGGCGCGGGCGCCGAGCGATGGCCTCAATTCGTCGAACATGCGCTCCTGGCGCGAAG
Organism: Azonexaceae bacterium; assembly: GCA_013335535.1. Taxonomy (GTDB): domain Bacteria; phylum Pseudomonadota; class Gammaproteobacteria; order Burkholderiales; family Rhodocyclaceae; genus Azonexus. The sequence goes on along the minus strand of JAAXVL010000007.1, from coordinate 5,995 downwards.
GCCTGCCCAGCGGCATCGGCGGTCCGGGCGCGACGCTCGACGAAATCAAGCGGGCCAACCTGCGTGGCCGCGGCGGTGCCGGTTTCACCACGGGTCTCAAGTGGGAAGCCTGTCGCAATGCGCAACTCAAGGCCGGCCACCAGCGCATCGTCGTCTGCAATGCCGACGAGGGCGAGCCGGGCACTTTCAAGGATCGCGTCCTGCTCTCGAAATGTCCCGACCTGGTGTTCGAGGGCATGACGGTGGCGGCCTACGCCATCGGCGCGACGCGCGGCTTCGTGTACCTGCGCGGCGAATACCGCTACCTGCTCGACCACCTCAATGCCGTGCTCGCCAACCGTCGGCGCGAAAACCTGCTGGGCAAGGACATCTGCGGGCTGCCGGGGGCGGATTTCGACATCGAAATCCACGTCGGGGCCGGTGCCTATGTCTGCGGCGAGGAATCGGCGCTCATCGAGTCGCTCGAAGGCAAGCGCGGCACGCCGCGCAACCGGCCGCCGTTCCCGGTGACCAACGGCTATCTTGACCAGCCGACCATCGTCAATAACGTCGAAACCTTCGCCGCCGCGGCGCTCATCGCGCTCAAGGGCGGCGAGTGGTACGCCGGTATCGGGACCAAACATTCGGCCGGGACGAAGATCATTTCAGTTTCCGGCGATTGCGCGCGGCCGGGCATCTACGAGTATCCGTTCGGCGTCAGCATCCGTCAGGTGCTCGAAGACTGCGGCGCCACGGACACGCAGGCCGTGCAGGTCAGCGGGCCGTCCGGCATCTGCGTCGCCGAGAACGAATTCGATCGCATCATCGGCTTCGAGGACATCCCGACGGCCGGCGCTTTCACGATCTTCAACAAGACCCGCGACATGTTCGAAGTGGCGCGTAACTACGTGCATTTCTTCCAGCATGAAAGCTGCGGTTTCTGCACGCCGTGCCGGGTTGGCACGTCGCTGCTCAAGAATCTCATGGACAAGCTGCATTACGGCAGCGGGTCGCCCTACGACTTCGCCGAGATTGAAAAGCTCAACAACCTGCTGCAATCGATGAGCCACTGCGGCCTTGGGCATACCGCCTGCAATCCGGTGCTCGACACCATCGCCAAGTTCCGCCCGGCCTACGACAAACGGATGATGCAGCAGGATTTCACGCCAGCCTTCGATCTCGACCGCGAACTGTCGGCTGCCCGCCAAATGACCGGGCGTGACGATGCTGCGGCGCACCTGGCGACGGAACATGGAGGTCAATCATGAGCCACACCTTTACGCTTGATGGCAAGGTCATTCCCTTCGTCGACGGGCAGACCATCATCCAGGCGGCCAGCGCGGCCGGCGTTTTCATCCCGCACCTCTGTTACCACCCGGAATTCAAGCCGCATGGTTCGTGCAAGCTGTGCACGGTCAAGGTCAATGGCCGGCACACGGCTTCATGCACGATGCGCGCGGCGCCCGGCATGGTCGTCGAGAGCGAGACCGAGGAGATCAACGCCGAACGCCGGGCTCTTACCCAGATGCTCTTCGTCGAGGGCAACCATTTCTGCCCGTCGTGCGAGAAAAGCGGCAACTGCCAGTTGCAGGCGACGGCCTACCATCTCGGCATGATGTCGCCGCACTACGACCATTTTTTCCCGAATCGGGCGGTCGATGCCTCGCATCCCGAAGTGCTGCTCGATTTCAACCGCTGCATCCTCTGCTCGTTGTGCGTGCGGGCCAGCCGCGATGTCGATGGCAAGAACGTCTTCGGCTTGTCCGGGCGCGGCATCAAGACGCATCTGATCGTCAATGCCAAGTCCGGGCAACTCGCCGACACGGATTTCACGCTCGACGACAAGGCGGCGCAGGTCTGCCCGGTTGGCGTCATTCTCAAGAAACGTCGCGGCTTCGCTGTGCCAATCGGCGAACGCAAATTCGACAAGGCGCCGATTTCGGAAACGGCCGACACGACGGAGGGCCGCTGACATGACCGACAAGAAAAAGCTGAAAGTCGCGACGACCTCGCTGGCCGGCTGTTTCGGCTGCCACATGTCCTTCCTAGACATCGACGAGCGGCTGTTTACCTTGCTCGAACATATCGAATTCGACCGTTCGCCGCTGACCGACATCAAAACCTGCAGCCCGGACTGCGACATCGGCATTATCGAGGGCGGACTGTGCAATGCCGAGAACGTCCATGTCCTGCGCGAATTCCGCAAGAACTGCAAGATCCTCATCGCCATGGGCGCCTGCGCCATCAACGGTGGCCTGCCGGCGCAACGCAACCACCTGCCGCTGACGACCATCCTTGAGGAGGTCTATCACACCAGCCCAGGGCTGGCCAACGGCATGATCCCGAACGACCCGGAACTGCCGCTGCCGCTCAATCAGGTGCATCCGATCCATGAGGTGGTCAAGATCGATTACTTCATCCCCGGTTGCCCGCCCTCGGGTGATGCGATCTGGAAGGTGCTGACTGATTTGCTGGCCGGAAAAGAGCCGACGCTCGAGCACGGCTTGATGCATTACGACTGATAGAGGTGGCGCAATGACCTACCAACTGGAAACCGCCCAACATCCCGAAACCCTGCGCCGCGTGGCGATCGACCCGGTCTCCCGCGTCGAGGGGCACGGCAAGGTGACCATCCTGCTTGACGACCAGAACAAGGTGCATCAGGTGCGCCTGCATATCGTCGAGTTCCGGGGCTTCGAGAAATTCATCCAGGGCCGGCCGTACTGGGAAGTGCCGGTCATGGTCCAGCGTCTGTGCGGCATCTGCCCGGTCTCGCACCACCTGGCTGCCTCGAAGGCGCTCGATGTCATCGTCGGTGCCAAAAAGCTCACGGCAACGGCCGAGAAGATGCGCCGGCTCATGCACTACGGCCAGATGCTGCAATCGCATGCGCTGCACTTTTTCCACCTGTGCTCGCCGGATTTGCTCTTCGGCTTCGACAGCGACGTGACCAAGCGCAACATCGTCGGCGTCGCCATGGCGCACCCGGAAACGGCCAAGCGCGGCGTGCTGCTGCGCAAGTTCGGCCAGGAAGTCATCCGGGTGACGGCCGGCAAGCGCGTGCACGGCACGGGTGCCATCCCGGGCGGCGTCAACAAGGCGTTGACGGTGGCCGAGCGCGACGAATTGCTCAAGGACATCTATCACATCGTCCAGTGGTCGCGCGACGCCGTTCATCTGATCCAGAAGGTGCATACGCAGGACCCCGGTCTGTACAACAGCTTCGGCATCTTCCGTTCCAATTTCATGTCCATCGTCGGCAACAACGGTGATCTCGACTTCTATCACGGCACGCTGCGCGCTCGCGACGACAACGGCAAGATCATTTTCGACCACGTCGATTACCAGCAGTACAACCAGTACATCGAGGAAGAAGTCCGGCCGTGGAGCTACATGAAGTTCCCGTTCTTCAAGTCGCTCGGCAAGGACCACGGCTGGTACAAGGTCGGCCCGCTGGCCCGCGTGCAGAACTGCAACCAGATTTCGACGCCGTTTGCCGAACATGAGCGCAAGGAATTCGTCGATTACGCCGGCGGTTCGCCGATGCATGCGCCACTGGCCTATCACTGGACGCGCATGATCGAGATGCTGCATGCCGCCGAGGTCATCAAGGAATTGCTGCACGACGACGATCTGCTCGGCAGCGACCTCGTCGTCGAGGGCGAGCGCCAGATGGAAGGCGTCGGCGTCATCGAGGCCCCGCGCGGTACGCTGTTCCATCACTATCAGGTCGACGAAAACGACCTCATCACCATGGCCAACCTCATCGTGTCGACGACCAACAACAACCAGGCCATGAACGAAGCCATCCGCCACGTTGCCCGCCGCTACCTGCATGGGCATGAAGTGACTGAAGGTCTGCTCAACCATATCGAGGTCGCCATCCGCGCCTTCGACCCCTGCCTGTCCTGCGCCACACATGCGCTCGGCAAGATGCCGCTGGAAGTCGAACTGGTCGATCCGGAAGGGCGCATCGTTCATTCGCTGAGCCGTTCGTGACAGCACCCGTCGTCATCTTCGCCGTCGGCAACCCGAGCCGCGGCGACGACGCGCTCGGGCCGGAATGCCACGGTCAACTGGAAAAATGGCTCGAAAATGAAAAGCTGGCCGACCAGTTCGAGCTGATCGAGGATTTCCAGCTCCAGATCGAACATGCCCTCGACCTGCAGGGCCGGAAACTCGCCCTGTTCATCGACGCCGGCGCCAACACGCCGGGGCCGTTTACATTCGAGCGCATCGCCCCGGCCAGCGGTGCCGCCTTTACAACGCACGAACTGCCACCCGAAGCGGTGTTGCAGGTGTATCACCAGACCGAAGGCGCAGAACCACCGCCGGCCTTCGTGCTGTGCATTCGCGGCGAGCAATTCGAGCTCGGCGAAGGGCTTTCGTCCGCAGCGAGTCACCATCTCGACGCAAGCTTCCGCTTGCTCTCTGATCTGTGCCGCCAGCCCTCGCTGGCTGCCTGGGAGAAGCTGGCAACTCCAGTCAGCGCCTGAACACGGCTGCGGACAGAGGTTGCTTTGCGGTAACGCCCGGCCTGGCGTTATGCTGGTGCTTCCGAGCACCGCTTCATTCTCAGCCATGAAGTTTTCCCGCCTTTTCCTGAACCGCTTGCAGAACCAGTCTGTCGTCACCGATACGGTGGTCGTCATCGACGTTCTGCGCTCGTTTACCTCGGCCGCGGTCATGCTGGCGCGGGGGGCGCAGGCTATCTATCCGGTCGAACGTATCGCCGATGCCACGGCGCTGTTCCGGCAACTGGACAACGTCGTGTCGATCGGCGCGGTCGGGGGCGGCGATCCGGTGCCCGGCTTCGATTTCGGCAATTCACCATCGCAGCTCATGCAGGCCGATGTTGCCGGCAAACAGGTGGTGATGACCACGGCGGCCGGCGTTCGCGGCCTGCAGCGTTTTCGCCATGCGCAGCGTCTTTACGCAGCCAGCCTCGTCTGCGCTGCGGCAACGGCCGAGGCGATCCGCGCGGCCGGTGCCCGCGAGGTCTGCTTCGTCGTTACCGGCGAATGGGTGGACCGCGACGGTGACGAGGACATCGCCTGCGCCGACTACATCGAGGCCCTGTTGCGCGGTGCTCCGGTGGCGCCGGAAGCCTTTGTCCAGCGTGTCCGGCAATCCGATTTCGGCCAGCGTTTTACGGCTGGCACCTGGCCCAACCTGCCGCTGGCCGATCTCGACCTCGCTGCCCGGGCCGATATTTTCGACTTCGCCATGCCGGTTCAGCGCGAAGGCGAGCGTCTGGTCATTCGCTGAGCTGGCACCCCCGGCCGGCTTTTCCTCTGCAGACGGGAAAGAACGCATTTTCCAAGGTGGGCAGATTGAATACGGAAGCCTATAATCAAACTACTTAATGACTTATTAGTCAGTAATTTATTGGGTGCACCATGAACCGTTCCCGCCTTGGCAAGATTTTGCTTTTTGCCCTATTTTCCGGGTTGACCGTGGCAACCGGCTTTTACCTCTACCAGCAGCGTCAGGCCGGCTTGCCGGCGGGCTTTGCCTCCGGCAACGGGCGGCTGGAGGCCACCGAGGTCGATGTGGCGACCAAGATCGCCGGGCGACTGGCCGAACTCGGCCCGCGCGAGGGCGATTATGTCGAAGCCGGGGCAATTGTCGCCCGGCTTGATGCCGACGATCTGCGCGCCCAGTTGCAGGCTGCCGAAGCGCAGATTCTGCAGGCCCAGCGGGCGGTCGATCAATCGCGGGCTGGCGTGCGCAAGTCGCAGTCTGAAGTGTCGCTGGCTGGCAAGACGCTCAAGCGTTCCGAAGAACTGGTCGGCCGCGGCTTCATTTCGCGCAACAAGCTGGATACCGATCAGACCGGCATGGAAGGCGCGATGGCCGGCATGGCGCAGGCGCGCGGTAAGGTCGGCGAGGCCGATGCCGGCGTGGCGGCGGCGATGGCCAAGGCAGAAAGCCTGCGCGTGACGCTCAACGACACATCTCTCAAAGCGCCGATTGCCGGCCGCGTCCTCTATCGCCTGGCCGAGCCGGGCGAGGT
>JAAXVL010000033.1 GCA_013335535.1 Azonexaceae bacterium | reverse complement strand
GCGCTCGGCAGGTCGTGGGAGAGGCTGTTCACGCCGGCTCGATCGCAGGCACGCTTCTTGTTGCGCACATACACGGCAGAAGCAGCATCGTCGCCGACCAGAATCACCGCCAGGCCGGGACGGCGCTTGCCCTGTGCCTCGCGTTCGGCCACCTTGTCGTGGATCACTGCGAGGATGGTGTCGGCCATGGCCTTGCCGTCGAGAATACGTGCGCTCATCAAGGCAACCCTGAAGCAAAAGCGTGATTTTCCCGGAACCCCCCATCCGACTCAAGCGAAAATTGACCCCGCCTAATCGTCAAGGTATAGTCTCGCCTCTCCGAAATGTGCTCGTACAGCGCCGATTGGATTTCGGGGTGTAGCGCAGCCCGGTAGCGCGCCTGCTTTGGGAGCAGGATGTCGGAGGTTCGAATCCTCTCACCCCGACCACCCCGTTTTGGTACTGTCCCGAAGGGGACGCCCATCCGTCAGGCGCACAATGTACCTGCGGAGTTGTTTGCCCGAGAACGAATAGAGTCTCTGCCCGTAGCTCAACTGGATAGAGCACCAGCCTTCTAAGCTGGGGGTTACAGGTTCGATTCCTGTCGGGCAGGCCAAGGTTTTCGTTGCCAGCCTCGCTGACAACAACAATGGTGGATGTAGCTCAGTTGGTAGAGTCCAGGATTGTGATTCCTGTTGTCGTGGGTTCGAGTCCCATCATCCACCCCACCCTTTTCAATAAATGCAGTTCGAAAGCCCGCACCTGACGCGGGCTTTTTTCCGTGCCTCCCCCAACCCGGTTGGCCGTCCCGGTTTCGACCCGGTTGCTTATCCCGCCTGCCGTCGCCGCCTACGCTTGCACCATGTTCTGACGCATGGTGCGCAGAGCTTCTACACACAAGGAGCGGATGATGAAAATCGTGACCATGATGATGCTGGCGGCACTGTTCAATCTGGGAGCGGCGCATGCTGAAACCGTGAAGCCCACGCTGGGATTCGATCGGGTCGGCATGGTGTCCAGCGAGAAACAGCGGTTCGTTGGCGAACGCAGCCACACAACAGACAGTGTGCACTTCAAGGCAGCGCCCGGCGAGGGAGCAGACGCGGCTTCCAACTACCCCGCGCGCAAGCGCGAAATGGCACGGCGGCTGGTTTGGCTGATGCTGAGCGCGCGGTGAACGTGTTACAGCTTCAGGGTCCCGACGTGCGCCACCGCAGCCGGATCGTCACGCCACAGCGCCGGATCGGCGTCGACGTAGAGTTCGATCATGATGCCGTCGGGATCATGGCAGTACAGCGCCTGGCTGACGCGGTGATCGGCCTGCCCGGCAAGTGCCACGCCATGGGCCGCAAGATGATCGCGACAGGCGCGCAACTCGTCGAGCGAATCGCCGACTTTGAACGCCAGGTGATACAGCCCGACCTGCCTGTCCATGGGCGGCGCTGCCTGCGCGCCGACCTCGAGCAGCGCGAGATCGTGATGATTGTCGCCGCACGAAAAGAACGCCATCTGGGAACCGTAGCGCGCCACTTCGTTCAGCCCGAGCACATCACGGTAAAACGCTACCGACACCGCCAGGGCGCGTACTTTTAGCACGGCATGGCCGAGTTTGCGTGCACGCATGCGCGTCTCCTTCATTTGCGAATCTCACCGTCGACATACAGCCAACGCCCGTCCACCCGTTCGAAGCGGCTGGTTTCGTGCAGCTTGAAGGCGCGCCCATTGAGCTTGTAGCGCGCGACGAACTCGACTGTGGCGTGGCTGGCATCCAGCGGCGTGTGTAACTTGACTGCCAACCCCAGCCATTGCGGGCGCGGTGTGGCGTCCAAACCGAGCGACCCGGGACGCGTGTGAGGATGCCAGGTGGTCCGCAGATAGTCTTCCAGTCCCAGGACATACGCGCTGTAGCGCGACCGCATCAGGCTCTCCGCATCCGGTGCCAGTTCGCTGCCATGAAAACGGCCGCAGCAGGTTTCATAGGCCAATCCGGATCCGCACGGGCAGGCTTTGGCGCTCATGCTCATTTCACCTGGCAACGCAGTTTCGGTTGAATGTTCGGCCAGACGACATCGAGCATTTTTCCCTGGGCTTTTTCATTCGGGTGTATCCCATCGGCCTGCATCATGCCCGGCGTGATCCCCACGCCGCAGACGAAGCAGGGCACCCGGACAATCTTCTCGGTTCGCGCCACCTCGACAAACAGCTTCGCCACCGCATCCGCATACGGCTTGCCATAATTGGGCAGCACCGGCGACTCCAGCAGGGCCACCCAGGCGCCGGCTGACTTGGCCTGGCGGATCATCGTGAGCAGGTTCTGCCGGATCAGTTCCGGCGGCGTACCGCGCAAGGCATCGTTGCCGCCGAGTTCGATCAACACGCCTTGCGGGCGGTGCCGATCGAGCGCCGGGGCCAGACGCTGCAGTCCATTCTGCGTGGTATCGCCGCTGACACTGGCATTGACCACGCGCCACGCCGGGGCCGCTTTCTTCAGTCGCCCGCCGAGCTGATCCACCCAACTCGATCCATTTGACAGACCATAGCCGGAACTCAAACTGTCGCCGACGATCAACAGGGTGCACGAGCCGGCCAGCGCCCAACCCGGCATCCACAGCAACAGCAGCACCCACAAGCGATAATTCATTACATCCAACCCCGACCCGACCCAATTCAATGACGCCTGCCGCCAGCGCACAGTTCCCCGCCGCCATCGTCTCAGCCCGCGCACTGTCGCAGCGCGTGTCCACTGCCGACGGCACCCTCGCCATCCTGAGCGAAGTCGAGCTCGCGGTCAAAGCGGGCGAAACGCTCGCCATCACCGG
>JAAXVL010000032.1 GCA_013335535.1 Azonexaceae bacterium | reverse complement strand
CCCGCCCCTTGCTGGCCGGGAAGCCTCTGGTCCGCAGCTCTCGCACCATCCGTGGGCTGCCGTGTGTCATTGATCGGCATTATGGAGCCACCGATGATCGGCGTAATGGAGCCAGTTTGAAGCGGTAAAAACGGGCTAAATCGGGGCTTAAATTGGGGTGGATTTTACCTGTTTTTGGGGTGCTGATTTCGGGGCTGTCGGTGCCAGTTTCGGCGAACGATAAGAATCGCCGTCAAGGGTCAGGCAATAGGCGTTATGGCGCAGTCGATCCAGGGTAGCGGCGGCGAGCAAACGGTTGGCCGGGAAGGCCTGATCCCACTCGGTGAAATCGAGATTGCTGGTGACGATGGTTGCCGCCTGCTCATAACGCTCGGCAATCAGGTCATGGAAATCCTCATCGGCGGGCGGGCGCATGGGTTTCAGTCCGAAATCGTCAATAATCAACAAAGGAATTCGCGCCAGCGTGGCGATCTTACGTTCGACCGTGCCAACGGCGCGGGCGGTGGTCAGGCTGGCACACAACTGAGCCTGCGTCGTAAAGAGGACATCGACACCCTGGCGCACCGCGCAATGGCCGAGTGCCTGGGCCAGATGGCTCTTGCCGGTACCGCACGGTCCGACGATCAAGACGGGGGCCTTCTCCAGCAGATAGCGCCCGGTGGCCAGATCATGGATCAAGGGACGACTCAGATTCGGCAGTCTGGTGAAGTCAAAGCCTTCGAGCGACTTGCCTGCCCGGAAAGCGGCGCGGCGCAGCCGTAATTCGAATTTCTTCTGGTCGCGGCGGGCGACCTCGTCGTGTATCAGCAAGGAAAGAAACTCGGTGTACGCCAGCTTCGATTCAATGGCCTGGCGATTTCGCACCTCCAGCGAATCGAGGATGCCGGAAAGGCGGAGTTGCTTCAGATTGGGTGCCAGTTCAGGGACGGGGTTCATGGTCTTCCTTCAAGAGGGGAAACAGGCCGGTTGGCCGGGAGTTCCCGAGGTCGGGGGTCAAGGTCGGGCGACGCCCGGCGCAGCGCAACCTTGACGCCTGAACTCGGGAGATACGCTCATCCATGGCTGAGCCGGCAGAAAGCCGGATTCAGCCATGGAGAACAAAGCAGCGCTCACTGAACGGTGTCAGGTGCGGCAAACAAGCTGGCGGCATTGCGCGCGAATCGGCCGGAATGCGGTGTCGGCTCTGGGGCGGTCGCGGCCCAGTCGTCGCGACGAAGATCATGGCCGCCGGCCAGAATCGCCTTCACCGTGCGGTAATGCGGTGATTCATGGGCCAGTGCTCGCGCACAAGCCGCTTCCAGTCGGGCAGGGGCATAGGATTTCTGCAAGCGCAACACGCCTTGCGCAGCGCGCAGTCGTTCGACGATGCGATCGGCCAGCAAGCGCGCGATCAATTCGGCACAGGCGGGGCCAACCCGTCCGGCTTGTTCAAGGCACCAGGCCCGGTCATGGGCGAAGAAGGTTCGTGCATCCGGTGGCAGATGGTCATTCACCGTGCGCCGATCACCGTGCTTGTGGGTTCGCCCATGAGTGGCCACGGGTTTGAAGTCATGGTAAATCGTCACCATGCCGTCAGTCGCCTTGAACCAGAGCAGTTTGCCGACCAGGCTGAAGGGGACGGAGTAGTAGCCGTGCTCGAATTGGATATGGCAGTCGGGATGGACATTGGCCTGCGACCAGACGCCGAGATCGGGCGCCACCGCCGGCAGTGGCAAGAGCACGGCGCGCTCGATCTCGAAACGAACCAGCGGTGCCTCGCCCGTCGTGCCATGCCGTCGAACCCCGGCCTCTTCCATCACCCAAGCCTTGGCCTGGTGGTTGAGGTCGGTGAGATCGCGAAAGGATTTGAGGGCCAGGAAGTTGCCCTTCAGGTATTTGACGCCCGATTCGACGATGCCCTTCTTCTGCGGATCGTGGGGCGGGCACGGGTCGATCTTGAAGCCGTAGCCTTCGGCGCAATCGGCATAGGAGCGCTGCACTTCCGGATCACGAACGCAGGCCTTGATGATGGCGCATTTGGCGTTGTCGATGATGACGCGGGCCGGCACGGCGGCAAACCACTCGAAGGCCCGGCGATGGCAGCCGAGCCAGGTTGCCACCGTTTGATCCCAGACAAACTCGACGTACTGGTGGCGGGAGAAGCAGAGGGTCATGACGAACGCCCAGGTCCGGCGCTGCCCGCCGGCGGGATGTTCAAGCGTCGGTCCGGCCCCGAAATCCACTTGGGCGGCTTCGCCCGGAGCGAAGTTCAGGCGGACTGTGGTCTTTGGCGGGATGTCCTGTTTCAGGCGGTCCAACATTCGACGCACCGCCGAGTAATGACCGGTGAAGCCGTGTTCGCGTTTCAGGACCGTGTGAATGACGACGCCGGAAATGCCCTGCGCCAGCCAGGCGGCGATACGTTCCCGATGCGGCTCCAGGGTGGACACGGTGGTGACGGCCCGCTTGCTCGGCGCCAGCGCCTCGGCAATCGTGGCATCGTCGGGTGCAGGCTGTTGGGTAGCGAGCCAGTCTCGTTCGCTGGCCAGCATCCGCAGATTGGCGACTGTCCGTCGGCCCATGAGGCCGCTCTTGGCAATGTCGCGGTCGGAATCGCCTTGCCGCATGCGCAGCAGGGCTTGTCGGTAGTGGTGCATTTCGATCTTCCTTCGACTCATCGCTTCCTCGGCAAAAGCCGCCAAGGGTAGTGATGAATGGGTGAAATCCGAAATGCCCGTCGCTTACTTCTTCAACGGCAGTGGAACCAATACGCCGATCAGCAGGTGGATCCTATACGCCGATCACTGACTGGCTCCATTACGCC
>JAAXVL010000019.1 GCA_013335535.1 Azonexaceae bacterium | reverse complement strand
TTCCGCCTTGCTGGCGGGCGTACTTTCTTTTGCTTCGCCAAAAGAAAGTAGCCAAAGAAAAGGCGACCCCGAGGGCGGCGCCGGCTTTGCCGGTTCCTTGCGCTACTCGGCAGGCCGGGCGGCTGCGGAACTCGGGCTTCGCCCTCAAACAGTCCTCGCCGACTGCCCCCGGCCTACCTGCGTTGCTCAGCGCCTTCCACGGGGACCCCAAAGGCGTCCGCGTTCAAGCGCTTTGCCGAATAAGCAGATTTCCACGGTCTACCGGAAAAAACGGCCAAAAATGAAATTCTCCGGTACCCCTGTTTTAACCCGGATCGTTTTACTGGGCCCCTTGAGAGGTGCCGAGCAACGCAGGGGCTGGCGGAAAAGGGGCGAGGACTGTCTGAGGGCGCAGCCCGAGTTCCGCAGCCCCCGCCAGCACCGAGTAGCGCAGGGAACCGGCGCAGCCGGCACCGACCCAGGGTCGCCTTCTTTTTGCTTACTTTTTCTTGGCGAAGCAAGAAAAAGTAAGACGCCCCGCAAGGGCGGAACCCCAAGCCAATTAGCCGCCAGCTGGCCAAGCCAGGGAAAAGCCCTCCATGCTTAACGCCCTCATCAACTGGTCAGCCAGAAACCGCTTCCTCGTCTTGCTGGCCACGCTATTCATCATCATCGCCGGCATCTGGTCGGTCATAAAAACCCCGCTCGACGCCATCCCCGACCTCTCCGACGTCCAGGTCATCCTGTACACCGAATTCCCCGGCCAGGCGCCGCAGGTCGTCGAGGATCAAGTCACCTACCCGCTGACCACCGCCCTGCTCTCGGTACCAAAATCGAAGGTCGTTCGGGGCTTCTCCTTCTTCGGCGCCTCCTTCGTCTACGTCATTTTCGAGGACGGCACCGACATCTACTGGGCCCGCTCACGCGTGTTGGAGTACGTCAACTCTGTCTCCGGCAAGCTGCCCAAGGGCGTCTCGCCAACGCTCGGCCCGGATGCCACCGGCGTCGGCTGGGTCTTCGAGTACGCCGTACTGGCCAAGGACAAGACGCTGGCCGAACTGCGCACGCTGCAGGACTGGTACCTGCGCTATCAGCTGGCCAAAGCGCCCGGTGTCGCCGAGGTGGCGAGCATCGGCGGCTTCGTCCAGCAATATCAGGTCACCGTCGATCCGATCAAGCTGAAAACCTATGGCATCCCGCTCATGCGCGTCGCCGAGGTGATCCGCAATTCCAACCGCGATGTCGGCGGGCGGACGCTGGAGATGGCCGAGACCGAATACATGGTGCGTGGCCGGGGCTATCTGCGCGGCAAGGGCGACATCGAGAACCTCGTGCTCAAGGCGCAGAACGGCACGCCGGTTCGCGTCGCCGACATTGGCCGGGTCGAGCTGGTCGCCGACGAGCGGCGCGGCATCACCGAGCTGAACGGCGAGGGCGAGGTGGTTTCCGGCATCGCCATGTCGCGCTTCGGCCAGAACGCGCTGGATGTCATCCACAACGTGAAGACCAAGATCGCAGAAGTCAGCGCCGGCCTGCCTGAAGGTGTAAGCATTGCCACCGTCTATGACCGCTCGGAACTGATCGAGCGCGCCATCGCCACGCTGAAACGCACGCTGGCCGAGGAAAGCCTGATCGTCGCGCTGGTCTGCGTCGTCTTCCTGCTCCACCTGCGTTCGGCGCTGGTCGCCATCATCATGCTGCCGGTCGGCATCCTCGCCGCCTTCATCGGCATGCGGGCGCTTGGTATCAATTCGAACATCATGAGTCTGGGCGGCATCGCCATTGCCGTCGGCGCGATGATCGACGCCGCCATCGTGATGATCGAGAACGCCCACAAGCATCTCGAACGCCTCAAACCCGGCGAGTCGCGCAGCGAAGCGATGATTGCGGCGTGCAAGGAGGTCGGCCCCGCCCTCTTCTTCAGCCTGCTCATCATCACCGTTTCCTTCCTACCGGTATTCACGCTCGAAGCCCAGGAAGGCCGGCTGTTCGCACCGCTGGCGTGGACCAAGACCTTCGCCATGGCGGCCGCCGCTTTCCTGTCGGTAACGCTGGTCCCGGTACTGATGCTGCTGTTCATCCGCGGGCATATCCGGCCGGAAGCCGAAAACCCGGTCAATCGTTTCCTGATCAAGATCTACCGGCCGATCATCGCCGGCGTCATGAACTGGAAGAAGACGACCATCGCCCTCGCCCTGATCGCCATGGCCATCAGCATCATCCCGGCCAGCCGTCTGGGTTCGGAATTCATGCCGACCCTCAACGAAGGCACGCTGTTCTACATGCCAACCACCCTGCCCGGCCTGTCGGTGACCAAGGCGGCCGAGCTGTTGCAGACCCAGAACAAGATCATCAAGAGTTTCCCGGAAGTCGCCTCGGTCTTTGGCAAGGCCGGCCGCGCCCAGACCGCCACCGACCCGGCGCCGATGGAAATGTTCGAAACGGTGATCAACCTCAAGCCGGAATCCGAATGGCGCCCCGGCATGACCACCGACAAGCTCATCGCCGAACTCGACAAGGCGCTGCAATTCCCCGGCGTCGCCAATTCGTGGACGATGCCGATCAAGGCGCGCATCGACATGCTATCCACCGGCATCCGCACGCCGATCGGCATCAAGGTTTTCGGCACTGATCTCGTTGAAATGGAACGCCTGGCCAGGGAAATCGAGAGCGTCGTAAAGACCGTGCCCGGCACCAGCAGCGCCTTCGCCGAACGGATCACCGGCGGCTTCTACCTCGACATCGTGCCCGACCGCATCGCCCTGGCCCGCTACGGGCTAACCGTTGGCGAGGTCATGGACGTCGTCGCCGCCGCGCTCGGCGGCGAGATGGTCACCACCACCGTCGAAGGCCGCGAACGCTTCGGAGTAACCATTCGCTACCCGCGCGACCTGCGCAGCGATCCGCAGGCCATCGCCCGCGAGGTACTCGTCCCGGTGCCCGCCGAGATGGGCGCGCCGGCCAGCATGATCCCGCTCGGCCAGGTCGCCGAAGTCAAAATCAACACCGGCGCCCCGGCCATCCGCACCGAAAACGCCCTGCTCTCGACCTACATCTATGTCGACATCCGCGACCGCGACATCGGTTCCTACGTCGCCGAGGCGCGCAAGGCGGTCAATGAGCAGGTCAAATTCACCCCCGGCACCTACGTCACATGGAGCGGCCAGTTCGAGTACATGGAACGGGCCATCGAGAAGCTGAAAGTCGTCGTCCCTGTCACCCTGCTCATCATCTTCCTGCTCCTCTACCTGAACTTCCGGCGCATCACCGAGACGCTGATCGTCATGCTCTCGGTGCCCTTCGCACTGGTCGGCGGCATCTGGCTGATGTGGTTGCTCGGCTACAACCTGTCGGTCGCCGCGGCCATCGGCTTCATCGCGCTGGCTGGCGTGGCGGCGGAAACCGGCGTCGTCATGCTGATCTACCTCGACCACGCGTGGACGGCCGTGCAGGCGAAATGTGCCGCGGAAGGCCGTAGCCCGCAGGCGTCCGACCTCTACGCCGCGGTCATGGAAGGCGCCGTTGAACGCGTCCGTCCGAAGATGATGACGGTCACCGCCATCATGGCCGGCCTGCTGCCGATCTTGTGGGGTACCGGTACCGGCTCGGAAGTCATGAGCCGCATTGCCGCACCGATGGTCGGCGGCATGATTTCATCGACCGTGCTGACCCTGGCCGTGATCCCCGCCATCTACGGCCTGGTCAAGGCCCGGGAGCTGCGTCGGAGCTAGGCTCCCGCTTCGCCGGGCCGCGTGCCTCGAGTTAGGACGACGAATACTTCAATTGCGCTTGACTCGTTTTTCCGGACAAGACTAGAGTTCTCTCAGATCCCGTATCCGACAGGCGGGCAACATAATTTCAAGGTGGGGTTTTGATGCTATCGAACAGATCAGCTTTGGCCATAATCGCGGGCATCGTCTTTCCGGCCAGCTCCGCGCTGGCACTTTGCAACGGGAACGACCCGGCGAGCTGCGTTCTCGTTTCCAACACGTGGCAGAACGAGAATGTCCGTCTGGTCCAACGCACCATCAACAACCGTATCGAACTGCTGATCGCCAAAAGGCAGCGGCGCGCCGGTCTGTCCTCTGGTGACGAGACAAGCCCGGAAACCAGCGCCTACGCGGGTCCGTCCTACTCGAATTCCAGCTCCGCCGGCCTCTACGACGGCAATACTGCGGCCATGTTTGTCGGCGCTGATCGCACTCTGGGCGAGAGTCTGGTTATCGGGCTCGGCCTGGGCTGGAGTGCCGGTGACATCAATAATGCGACGGGTGGCGGGCTGAAGACGGACGCCTATACCATTTCGCCCTATCTGCTTTATACCCTGACCGATCATCTCAGCATTGATGCCAGCCTCGGCTATTCGGGGGCAACAACCAAGTACGAAACTTCCGATCCCGGGCTCGGTGATGGTCGGCAGAATTCCACCAGTCACTTCGCGGCGGTCAATCTGACGGGCTCATATTGGCAAAACAGCTGGAATCTTGTCTGGAAACTGGGCTACGCCGACTCCCATGTGAGCAACGATGCCTTCGCCTTTTCATCAGGCCTGAGCATGGATGGCAGTCACGCCCGTCTGGGGCAGGTCCAGGCCTCGCTGATGGCCGCCTACCGGACGGATGACTGGTTCCCGTACGTGCGGGCGACCTATGAGAACGATGTATCGCGGAGTTACTCCCTGTCGTCCGACAAGTCCGGTTCCGTCTGGGCCGTCGGTATTCGGCGGATCGGTCTGGGCGCCTTGTCACTCGGCGTGGAAGCCAATTCGGTCGAGGGCCGGCCAGCCAAGAGTAATTCTCTGGCAGCAAGCATTGCCTACCGTTTTTGACGGAGGCATCGCTAGGCGCGCTTGAGGTTTTGGTAGCCTGGTCATGAAATGGCGCTGGCTACCGCTGCTGCTTTGCGTCTCCTGCGCCCATATTCCGGAACCTGCGGCTCGCCGTGAGCAGGCCGTACGCCTTGCCACCACAGCCGGGTGGCACATCGAGCCGCTGCAGAACAACTATTTCCCCCTGGCTGCTTTTGTTCCTGACAGTCTTGCCGCCACAGCAAAACTGACCGTCTATCTGGAGGGTGACGGGCTGGCCTGGCTGAATCTGTGGACGCCTTCTGCCGACCCCACCCCGGTCGATCCGCTAGCCTTGAAACTCGCGTTGCGCGACCGCGGGCCGGCTGTGTATCTGGGACGCCCATGCCAGTTCGCTTTCTCCGCGAACGACTGCGCGGAAAAATACTGGACGTCGCACCGATTTTCCGCAGAAGTGGTGCATGCCATGAGTCAGGCCATCGACCGCCTCAAGGCTCGTTATGCTGCCCGTGTCGTGGAGCTGGTCGGCTACTCGGGCGGTGGTGCCATTGCCTTGCTGCTGGCCGCAGAGCGCGATGATGTCCAGCGGGTGGTTACAGTGGCCGGAAATCTGGACCACCGCCTGTGGACCACCCGCCACCGTGTGACCCCGCTTTCAGGCTCGCTTAATCCGCCAGATTTCCGCGAGCGGCTGCAAGCCATCCCTCAGGTACATTACGTCGGCGGCAAGGATCGCGTGATGATGGAGGAAGTAGCCCGTTCCTATGCCGCAGGCTTTCCCGAGAAAGCCAAGCCTTCCATCGTCGTCATTCCCGACAATGATCATCGTTGCTGCTGGGTAGCGCAGTGGCCTATGCAGGACAACCGGGCAGAATGAATGGAGGCAGCACGGGGGCTGCCCGATCTTGAAAAAAAGAGAAAGCCCTTAAAGGCTTCCCGTTTTGCTCATCGGCCAGGACGCACCAGCGGATCGCTCAATTTTGGACCAAGTGCCTTTGGATCGTCAGGCTTCGGGCCAATTGCCTTGGGAGCCCCGGATTTTGGAGCAAGGGACCGAGGATCTTCCGGCTTGGGCCCAATAGCCCGGGGATCATCTGGCTTTGGGCCAATTGCCCGCGGGTCGTCCTGTTTCGGGCCGATTGCCTGACGAGGATCGTCCTGCTTGGGCCCGATTGACTGTCTCGGATCATCTTGTTTCGGACCAATCGCCTGTCGAGGATCATCCTGTTTCGGACCGATTGCCTGGCGGGGATCGTCCTGTTTGGGCCCGATTGACTGTCTCGGGTCATCCTGTTTTGGACCAATCGCCCGCCGAGGATCATCCTGTTTCGGGCCGATTGCCTGGCGAGGATCATCCTGCTTGGGTCCGATTGCCTTTACGCCCGTATTGATACTGGGCGTACTGTCTCTTTTCGGCATCGCCAGCATCTGGTCAATGGCAAGCGCATTGCCGGCAAACGCGAGGCTCAGCACGACACCGGAAAATTTCTGGATACAAGACATGGGAACCTCCGCTGAAAACTGCGAAAAAACACTTGGGGTTTTGGCAGGAACTGGCCAGAGCTGGATGGGTTGAATCAATTCGGAATATGGCAGCAGACACTTTCGGGCCACCCTGCTACAGCCTGATTGCCGGAACATGCTACTTGAAGCGAGACGGCGTGGCCATGGGAAGTTCGTCCACTTTTCGGCTCAGTACACCAAACCCTGCTCGATCCGGGTGATTTACGCGCCGGAGAACGATCACCGGTGAAGGAGATTACTTTCTATACTCGCCCGGACAGAGGGCCACGCCTTCACGATAGTCTTTGTTATTCCGCTAAAGTCTCGGCTGGGTCAATCCAGTCTTCCGGATCAGTAGCGGTCGCGGACGCGCTCGAACACCTCGGCGGCCAGATCGAGTTGATCGCCAGTGGCGGCGGGCTTTTTCACCGAGCCGAAAAACCTGGCGAAGTCATCGGCTGACAGTTCGGCTTCCGCCGCTTCGGGGAGTCGACGTTCCGTGCTTCGCCGCCGATCGAAACAACCACGGGGAGGGCCGATGTCACGGCCGCGTCGCTCCGGGCATCCTCTGCGTTCAATCGTCATGGCCCGCTCCTCAGTTTATGAAATTGGAATTTTGTTCCTGTAAACAGGGTTCCGCAATGAGCCAAACGTCATAGAACCGAGGTCGCCATCCCTTTCTCCACAGCATTTGCCAGCCAGGCTTCATAGCCGCCTTTCAGGGGCCGGACGGAGAGATAGCCGGCGTCGAGCAGCCGGCGCGCGGCCTGAATCGCTCCTGCATCCTCCGGGCAGGCGCACAGGGTGACGATGGGCCGATCTTTCGGCCATTCACCGACGGCATCGAGCAGCAAGTCATGTTCGGCCACCGTCGCCCCGGCAATCGGCCCGGTTTCAGCGATCATGCTTTGCCCGCGCAGGTCGAGTACCAGCGGAGGCTGCTCGCCTGCCAGTGCAGCCATGAGTTCGACCGGTGTGATGTGGGGCACGGCCGACAATTGCCGGAAGCGGTATTTCTGCCACAGCTTCCAGGCCAGCCAGATGGCGAGCACCCCTACGACGAGAAGCAGGGCACTGCCGGTGTTCCGATCCAGCGCTGCGATGGCGACGCTGACCTCTTTGCGCAACAGCCAGCCGGCGCCCAAAGCGAGCCCGGCCCACAAGGCAGCCCCAGTTGCCGCGGCGAGCAGAAAGCCGGGGAGCCGCATGCGCAATGATCCGGCGATGGGCGGTGCCACCGTCGAAAAACCCGGGATAAATTTGGCGAAAACCAGCGAGCCCAGCCCCCAGCGGACAAAGCGGGCTTCGGTCTGGCTGACGCAGGTGCCGGGGTTGATCGACAGCTTGCACAGACCGGACAGCACGCGATAGCCGAAGGCCCGGCCAGCGAGGTACCACACCCAGTCGGCCAGCACCGAGGCGACGATGGCGGCGGCCAGGACGCTGGCGAACTGCTCCGAGCCAACGATCAGGCTGCCGGCCAGGAGCAAGGTCGGCACCGCTGGCACGGGCAGACCGATCTGTTGCAGCAGGACGTTGACGAAAACGACCCAGACGGCGTCGCGCTGTAGAGCTTCGCTGAGCTGGGAAATTTCCACGGATTCACCTTTCGTTATTGTTCGACCGGCCAGGCCATGTCGGCAAGTTCATCTTTCCGGTTCGACGATGGCCGGGCCCATTGGTTCACAGCGATTGAACCGCCGTCGTTTCGAACTTGCCGGCCTGGTAATCGCGCATGGCCTGGTGAATCTGCTCGGCGGTGTTCATGACGAACGGGCCGTACTGGGCAATCGGCTCATTGAGCGGTTGGCCCGCGACGATCAGTACGCGGGCATCCTCGAGCGCTTCGATGCAGACGGCAGACGCGCCGTTGTTGCTCAGGACGGCCATGTTCCGGTCGGCCACCGTTGTGCCGGCGATGCTCACACTGCCCCGGTAGGTGTAGGTGAAGGCATTGTGCCCAGCGGCGATCGGCTGCTCGAAGCGTGTGCCGACCGGCAGATGGACATCGAGATAGAGCGGTTCGGTGTCCGGACGGTGCACGGCGCCGTCGACGCCATGACTCGCCCCGGCAATGACACGGACGACCACGCCATTCTCGTCGGCATATTCCGGAATGGCGGCCGGCGGAATGTCGCGGTAGCTCGGGGCGACCATCTTCTGGCTGGCCGGCAGGTTGAGCCAGAGCTGGAAACCTTCCATGAGGCCCTCTTCCTGCTCCGGCAGTTCGGAATGGATCAGCCCGCTGCCCGTCGTCATCCACTGGGCGCCGCCCGGCCCGAGCAGGCCGACGTTGCCGACGCTGTCGTGATGACGCATGCGGCCGGCGATCATGTAGGTGACCGTTTCAAAACCGCGGTGCGGGTGATCGGGGAAACCGCCAATGTAGTCGTCCGGATTCTCGTTGCGGAAGGCGTCGAGCATCAGGAAGGGGTCGAGCCGGCGCTGCAGGTTCTGGGTCAGCACCCGCGTCAGGCGCACGCCGGCGCCGTCGGAGGTCTGAACACCGGCAACGAGGCGCTCAACCGTTCTGAATTGCTGGCTGGATGAAGCTGTGTTCATGATTTTCTCCTGAGGGCTTGCGGCGGCAGCGCCCGTTTCCGAACGCCGCCGCGCTTCGTTGTTAGGCAATCAATTCTGCAATCTGTGCTTCGGCTTCGGCAAAAGCTTTGTTCGCGGAATCTGCACCCATCGCCAGACCTTCGGCGTAAATGAACTCGACGTCGGTCATGCCGAGAAAGCCGAGCACGCTCTTCAAATAAGGCACTTGCGAATCGGCCGGGGTATCGCGGTATAGACCGCCGCGGGCCAGGGCAACATAGACCTTCTTGCCCTTGAGCAGGCCTTCCGGACCCTTCTCGGTGTAGCGGAAGGTAACGCCGGCCCGGGCGATGGCATCGATCCAGGTCTTGAGCTGGACGGGCACGCCGAAGTTGTACATCGGCACGCCAAGGACGATGGCGTCGACCGACTGGACCTGGGCGATCAGCGCATCATCGAGGGCGACGCGTGCTGCCTGTTCGGCCGTGCGCTGATCGGCCGGGGTGAACAAGGCGCCGAGCGCCGGTTCGTCGAGCACCGGATGCGGGTCGCTGGCCAGATCGCGTAGTTCGACCACAGCGTTCGGGTTCTGGGCGAGCAGACGAGCCGTCACGGTATCGGCCAGACGGGTCGAGTTGGCCCCGGCAGAACGGGCGCTGGCGTTGATTTGCAGGATTTTCATGATCGTTATCTCCAATGAGGTGTGGGGTTGGTGGTTCAAACTGCTGAAACCATGGACTGAATTCTATTGAGCGTAATAACGATCCGGAAGCCGTCGAAATGGGTATTATTGTTCCATTAATGAAACAGTCAGGATAAGCATGAGCCTCGATGCCAACGATCTGATCCTCTTCGCCCAGGTCATGGACGCCGGGAGCTTTTCCCGCGCGGCCGAACGCTGCGGTCTGCCCAAATCGACGCTGTCCCGACGCATCACCCAGCTCGAAACCAAGCTCGGCGAACGCCTGCTGACGCGCAGCACGCGCCGACTGGCCATCACCGAATTCGGCGAGCAGATTCTCGATCACGCCAAGCGCCTGCTCGAGGAAACCGAGGCCGCCTCGGCCATGGCCCTGCACCGGCAGGGCACGCCGCGCGGCGTGCTGCGCGTGTCGCTGCCGCCCGATTTTGCCGAGCTCGATCTGACGCCTTTGCTGCTCCAATACGCCAGCAGCTACCCGGAAGTACGGCTCGAACTCGACCTCTCGCCGCGCCGAGTGGACTTGGTGGCCGAGCGCTTCGACCTCGCCGTGCGCGCCGCCGCCCGCCTGCCCGACGACAGCACGCTGGTCGCCCGCCAGCTCTGCGACATGCAGGGCAGCCTGTACGCCAGCCCGGCTTATATGGCCCGCTATGGCACGCCGGAAAAGCCGGCCGATCTGCTCGACCATGTTTGTCTCGGGGCGATCAGCGGCACCGGCGAAATGCTGCCCTGGCAACTAGCGCGCGGTGCCGAGCGCTGGGAAGGCATGCCGACCGGGCCATTGGCCGCCAACTCGCGCAGCCTGCAGCGCGACCTCGCGGCGCATGGCCTGGGCATCGTCGGACTGGCCGACCGCTTCGCCGCCAAATGGGTCGAACAAGGCCTGCTCAAACGCGTTCTGCCCGAATGGGCCCTGCCAACCGTCACCATCTGGTGCGTGACGCCGGGCCGGCGCCTGCTGCCAGTACGCACCACGGCCTTCATCGACCTGCTGCGCGCCGCCATGGAAGGCCGGTGATCGGTAGCCAAACCGATAATTTCAAAATTGGCCCATATTTCCGGTTGACCGTGGCAATGCCTGCGTACGGGCGTACACTGCGCCCCTTACTTTTCAGTCAGGACGCCCGATGCAACAAGAACATTTCATTCCGGGCAAAGACGCCTCGCTCGAACATTCCATTGCCTCGATGCAGGCCAAGCTGGCCGCCCGCGGTTTCGACGTCGAGGAATGCACCTGGCTCAACCCGGTCGACAACGTCTGGTCCGTGCACGTGGGCAACCGCGCCTGCCACCTCATGTTCACCAACGGCAAGGGCGCGACCCGGCTGGCTGCCCAGGCCAGCGCGCTCGGCGAGTTCTTCGAGCGCCTGTCCTGCAACTATTTCTGGAACCACTACTACCTCGGTGAGCAGATCGCCAACCGCGCCTTCACGCACTACCCGCGCGAACGCTGGTTCCCGCTGACGGCCCAAGGCACCGACTGGCCGGCCGAACTGCTGACGCCGGAACTGCAGGCCTTCTACAACCCGGAAGGCAACATTCCGGCCGAGGTACTCGTCGACATGAATTCCGGTAACGAGGATCGCGGCATCTGCGCCATTCCCTATGTCCGCCAGCGCGACGGCGCCGAGGTGTTTTTCCCGGTCAATGTCATCAGCAACCTCTACGTCAGCAACGGCATGTCGGCCGGCAACACGCAGGCCGAAGCGCGCGCCCAGGCCCTGTCGGAAATCTTCGAACGCCACGTCAAGTTCAAGGTCATCGCCGAAGGCCTTTGCCTGCCGGACGTACCGGACGAAGTCGTCGCCCGCTACCCGAGCATCGCCGCAGGCATCAAGGGCCTGCGCGACGCCGGCTTCGGCATCCTGGTCAAGGACGCCTCGCTCGGCGGCCTCTACCCGGTGCTGTGCGTGACCATGCTCAACCCGAAGGATCAGGGCGTCTTCGCCAGTTTCGGCGCCCATCCGCGCTTCGAGATTGCCCTTGAACGCGCCCTGACCGAACTGCTCCAGGGCCGCGCCCTCGAAGCACTCGACGGCTTCCCGTCCCCCGGCTTCGACCTCGACGAAATCGCCAGCGCACCGAACATCGAAATCCACTTCGTCGATTCGAGCGGCATCGTGAGCTGGGAGTTTTTCGGCGAGGAAGCCGATTTCGAGTTCGTCGACTGGAATTTCAACGACCTCGACCACGGCAAGTCCGCCGACGACTACGCCTGGCTGGCCGAGCGCATCCACGCCGACGGCCACGACATCTACGTCGCCGACTTCGACCACCTCGGCGTTTACGCCTGCCGCATCGTCGTTCCCGGCATGTCGGAGATCTACCCGATCGACGACCTCGAATGGGAGAACAACAGCGACGGCAACGTCGTGCGCGCCGACATCCTGCGTCTGGCCGAACTCAACGACGACGAATGCTGCGAACTGCTCGACACCCTCAACGAACTGAGCATCGCCGATGAACGCCCGGTCGCCGCGCTGATCGGCCTCGCCCCGGACGCCGGCTCGCTGTGGGCCGACCTGCGCGTCGGCGAACTGAAGACCATGCTTGCCCTGGCCGGCGGCGACCCCGGCGCCCTGCGCGAAGGCCTCGAGTGGGTCCGCCAGTTCGAGCAACTCGACGCCGGCCGCCGCCGCATCTACGCCTGCCTGCAGACCATCGTCGACATGGAAGATCCGGCCAACTACGAAGCGGCGCTGCTCAGCCTCTACGGCGAAGCGACGATCGACCAGGCGATCGCCATGCTCGACGGCGATGTGCGCTTTTTCGGCCTGGTTTCACCGGGCCCGGCCCTCGCCGGCTGCGACCTGCACCAGCGCCTGCTCAAGGAATACGAAAAAGTGCACGCAAGCGCTGGCTGACGGTAACGGCAAACGGCCATTGCCACGGTTAACCGGGAAAAACGGCCAAATTTGAAATCAGGCGGCTAGGCTTCGGCCCGGCTCAGCCATTTCAGCACCAGCGCGTACAGCCGGCCCGGATCGACGGGCTTGGCGATGAAATCGTTCATGCCCGCTTCGAGGCAACGCGCCTTGTCCTCGGCGAAGGCATTGGCCGTCATGGCCAGGATGGGGATGCTGCCGCCCTGGGCCAGGGCGCGAATCTTTCGCGTCGCCGTCAGGCCGTCCATCCGCGGCATCTGCATGTCCATCAGGATCAGGTCGTAATCGGCCTGGCCAAGCATCTCCAGCGCAGCCATGCCATCGTCGGCGATATCGACGAGCAGCCCGACATCGTCGAGCATGGCGATGGCGATTTCCTGGTTGATCGGTTCATCCTCCACCACCAGGATGCGGCACCCCGGGCAATCGTGTCGCAAGCGCTCGCCAGCGCCGCCCTGCGATTCAGTCTCGGCCGCCACCGCGTCAGTCTCGCCCTTGCCCAGGCGGGCCGTCAGCCAGAAGGTGCTGCCCTGCCCCGGACGACCGTCCGCCCCGGCATCGCCGCCCATCAGGTGAGCGAGCTTGTGCGTGATCGACAGCCCCAGCCCGGTGCCGCCGTATTTGCGGGTCGTCGAATTGTCGGCCTGCTCGAAAGCACCGAAGAGCCGTGGCAGCTCGTTCTCGGCGATGCCGATCCCGGTATCCTCGACGGCGAAACGGATGACGACGCTGTCGGCATCCTCGGCCTCGACGCTGGCGCGCAGCGTGATGGTGCCGGCCTCGGTGAACTTGATGGCGTTGGTGACGTAATTGAGCAGCGCCTGCTGCAGGCGGGTCTGGTCGCCGAGCAGCGGCGGCAAGTCTGGCCCGGGCTCGACATCGAGGACAAGATGCTTGGCCAGAGCGCGATCGCGCATGATCGAGGCAACGTTGCCGAGGATGCTTGCCACCTTGAGCGGCGCCGCCTCCAGCGTGAATTTGCCTGCCTCGATCTTGGACAGATCGAGAATGGCATTGATGATTTCGAGCAAGTGTTCGCCAGCCAGTTCCAGCCGGTTGAGGCGCTCCATCTGCTCGTCCTCGAGACCGCTGCGCCGGATCAGATGGGCCATGCCGGTGATGGCATTGAGCGGCGTGCGAATCTCGTGCGACATGTTGGCGAGGAAAGCGCTCTTCGCCACATTCGCGGCTTCGGCCGCCTCCTTGGCGACAGCCAGTTCTGCCGTGCGCTGGCCAACCAGTTCCTCCAGATGCAGCCGGTATTGGCGAAGCTCTTCTTCGTTCTGGACGCGCTCCGTGATGTCGCGACTGATGCCAAACAGGCCGACGATCTGCTGTTTATCGTTGAACAGCGGCCATTTGTTCGTTTCCACGTAGGCCAGTTCGCCATCGACGTCGTAATACGGCTCGATCTTGGCCAGCAGCGGTTTTCCTTCATTGAATATCGCGCGCTCCTCCTGCTCGTAAAGCAGGGCTGTGTCGGCCGGGAAGACCTCGCTGTCATGCTTGCCGATCATGTCGTGCCAGCTGGGGTGCCCGGTGATGTCAGCCAGGGTCTGGCTGCAGAAACGGAAGCGGCTGGCGGCATCCTTGAAATAGATGAAATCGGTGGTCTGATGCAGGAAAGCCTCGAAATCGCGGTTGAAATCCGCCACCCGCTGTTCGGCCAGCTTGCGGTCGGTGACGTCGATATCCATGCATACCAGAATCTCCGCCGACGCCTCGTCGCCGGGAATCAGAAAAGCGGTCGACTCGACCCAGCGCCGTTCGCCGTCGCGCCTGTGCGTGAGATATTCGCTCGGCCCCCGGGCCTGTCCCGTGGCCAGCACATCGGCCAGCACGCCTTGCCACCTGGCCGCTTCGTCATCGTCCAGAATCAGCCGCTCCAGACGCTGGCCCTTCACCTCCTCGGCCGTCCAGCCGTAGAGCATTTCCGAAGCCGGGTTCCAGAACGTCACCCGCCCCCGGGTATCGAACCACTGCACCGCCACGTTAGGCGTTTTTTCCAGGCTGGCCGAGAGCTGGCGCCGCGACGCCTCGGCCCGCTCAGTCGCGCGCGAGGCCAGCATCAAGGCCCGGCCCTGGGCCAGAAAGCCGCCGGCGACCATGATGGCGACCAGCGCAAAGCCGAGGCGCAGCGACCACAGGTTGTCCGGCTCGGCTTTCCAGCCACCACGCGGCGTCGCCGCGATCTGCCAGGACCCCTGCGGCAGGTAAATAGTGGCCTCCACCGGGCTGGCCTCGAACAATTCGGGGCGTCCGAAAAACACCTCGCCATCAGGTCCGCTCGCATCCTTGCCGCGAATGGCGATGTCGATGCCTGGTTGCTCGGCATCCAAACCACTGCTCGCATACAGCCTGTCAGCATCGATGACCGCACTGACGATGCCCCAGAAATGTTCCTCGCCCTTGCTGTCCGGCAAATAGACCGGCAGTCGCGCCACCAGGCCGACGCCGCCCTGGACCAGGTTCAGCGGCCCTGCCAGGACGATCTGGCGCGACACCCGGGCGCGCTCGACCGCGGCGAATTGCCCCGGCGCCGTGCGGTAATCGAGCCCGACCGCCTGTTCGTTGCCGACCAGCGGGTGCACCCAGCGAATAACCATGTCAGGCGCCGCCACCACGTTGCGCAACTGGGTTCGCCCTGAAAACAGCGGCTGGACGGCCATGTCGAAACGCGCTTGGCCCAGATTCGGGTCCAGCGCAATGACGCCGATCAGACCGCGCACCAGTTGAATGTCGCTGTTGAGATTGCTTTCGAGCGCGTCGCGAATCACGGTCATGCTGTGCAAGACCTCGGCGCGTTCGGCCGAAGCAAACTGCTCGCGATTGATTTTCTCGGCAAAGAAGGCGGCCAGCGCCAGGCCGAAAAACACCAGCGAGGCGGTTACCAGCAAAAGTGCCCGGCGCTTCATGGCCGGCGTCCACCGCAGGAATCAGCCCCGTCGCCCGTCACCCCCCCGGCCAACTGCGATACTCGTCGACAATCGATATCCACCCGCGCTCCGTCGCTAATCAGAACAGCCCCCTGTCCAACCCCGGATTGTATCCATCCCGGGATGGCGCTGACAAAGCAATTCCGGCCGAACTTCCCGGCGTTTGGCAACTCGAACAAACAGGCCGAGCGGGCATGTCTTGTGCCGCGAGCGGCCAGCGAGGAGTCGGCCATGCCCCAAGTCATTCCCACCCGCCAGGAAAAAGATTCCTTCGGCCTCATCGAAGTGGCAGGAGATCGCCTGTGGGGCGCCCAAACCCAGCGCTCGCTCGAGCACTTTGCCATTTCGACCGAACGCATGCCGGAAGAGCTGATCCACGCGCTGGCCATGGTCAAAGCCAGCTGCGCCTGCGTCAATCGTGAACTCGGCCTGCTCCCGGCACCCATCGCGGCGGCCATCATCCTCGCCGCCAACGAGGTCACGAGCGGCCGGCACCCCGCCGAATTCCCGCTCTCGGTCTGGCAGACCGGCTCCGGCACGCAAACCAACATGAACATGAACGAGGTGCTGGCCAACCGTGCCTCAGAGCTGCTCGGCGGCCAGCGCGGCCACGCCCGCCTCGTTCACCCCAATGACGAAGTCAATCTCGGCCAGTCGTCGAACGACATCTTTCCCACCGCCATGCACGTCGCTGCGGCCATCGGCATCGAGCGCCACCTGCTGCCGGCGCTCGGCCAGCTGATCGCCACCCTGACCGAAAAATCGGCCGAGTTCGCCGACATCATCAAGATCGGCCGCACCCATCTCCAGGATGCGACGCCGCTCTCGCTCGGCCAGGAATTCTCCGGCTACGTCGCCCAGTTGCAGCACGCCGCCAGCCAGATTACCGCCAGCCTGCAGTCGCTCACCCCCTTGGCCGTGGGCGGCACGGCCGTCGGCACCGGGCTCAACACCCATCCCGAATTCGGCCCCCGCGTCGCTGCCGAGCTGGCCGATCGCAGCAGTATTTCCTTCACGTCCGCCGCCAACAAGTTCGCCGCCCTGGCCGCTCACGACGGCCTGGTTTCAGCCCATGGCGCACTCAAGACGCTGGCCGTGGCGCTCGTCAAAATCGCCAACGACATCCGCTGGCTGGCCTCCGGACCGCGCTCCGGCCTCGGTGAAATCGGCATTCCGGAAAACGAACCGGGCAGCTCGATCATGCCCGGCAAGGTCAATCCGACCCAGTGCGAGGCGCTCACCATGCTCTGCTGCCAGGTCATGGGTAACGACGTGGCCATCGGCATTGCCGGCGCCTCGGGCAATTTCGAGCTCAACGTCTTCAAGCCGGTGATCGCCCACAATTTCCTGCAAAGCGTCCGCCTGCTCAGCGACGGCATGCTGGGCTTCGAGCACCATTGCGTACGCGGCATCACCGCCCACCGCAAACGCATCGCCGAGCTCATGGAACGCTCGCTCATGCTGGTCACTGCCCTGACCCCGCACATCGGCTACGACAAGGCCGCCGAAATCGCCAAGCTGGCCAGCCACGACGGCACGACGCTCAGGCAGGCAGCGCTGGCGCTGGGCCATGTCTCGCTCGAAGACTACGACCGCTGGGTCGTGCCGGCGGCCATGATTCATCCGGGAAATAGCTAAGAAGCCGATTTCCACGGTCAACCGGAAAAATGGGCAAAATATCGATAAAGCTGCCCGCCATTTTTCATCAGGCAGGGCAGCGAATATCAGGCACCAGAACAGTTCGGCACAGTAACGACGCAATCGTCAGGGCCGCCTGCAAGCTTGGCAGGT
Organism: Azonexaceae bacterium; assembly: GCA_013335535.1. Classification (GTDB taxonomy): domain Bacteria; phylum Pseudomonadota; class Gammaproteobacteria; order Burkholderiales; family Rhodocyclaceae; genus Azonexus. Next base: position 36,276 of record JAAXVL010000019.1, on the reverse strand, counting down.
GTCCGATACTCGGCGAGGAAATTGCAGGTTAAACTGCCGTCCCCGGCAAAGAGCTGACAATTACCAGAATGTGTTGGGCACTGAACATTCGGTAATTCAGATCAAGCGTAAATGTAGCCAAGGCTGATGATCATGAATTTCGAAATTATCTGGGAACCGCCACAGGGGGTGGTCAAGCGGTATTTTGGCCACGTAACAGGCAATGATGTCCTAGTCGCCAATACGCAAATTGAAGCAGATCCGCGTTTCGACACCCTTCGATACGTCATCAACGATTTCCTTGGCTGCACGGGAGTGAGCATTTCTCCCGCCGAACTTGAGGAAATTGCGGCAATTGATCGCTCCGCAGCAACCATCAACCCGCATATCCGTATTGCCATGCTGACGTCCCACCCCGAGATAATAGCGGCGGCAAACGCCTACGCTAACGACACGCTAACCATCTATCTGACCCGTGTTTTTTCCAGCATGGCCGATGCTAGAGCATGGCTGGGACTGTCACCAGCCTAACCCGCCCTCAGTCCGCCTGGAACACTCAACTGCCGGCCAACAAATGTCATCAGGAGGACGACTTTGCTTGGTCAACGAGCCTTTGCGTCCTAGCTGGCGAGACTCGGCAATGCAGGCCGATTTTTAAATCCGCGCAAACCAGCAGCATCCCCGTTTGAACTTCCTGCCATCTCACATGTCATTGAAGTTGTGAGTAGAACCACAGCAGCTTGAGACTCGTAGGCGTTGATGGGGAGAAAACGTATGAAACGTACTCTGCTGGCCGCCATCGCGGCATTCGTCACCCTTGCCGCCGGCATCGGGATATTCCAGAACCAGCCCCCCAGCTTCGGCGATGCCGTGGCCGAAAATGCGCCAGCCAGCGTGGCGGCGTCGCCCGGGAAACCCATCCCCGAAGTTTCCGTCGTCGATCAGGACGCGCCGTACATGGAAGCCTGCGCCCGCGAAGGGCTCAACGAGTCCGAGTGCGTCGGCCGGCTGATCTGGTTCAAGGCGACGGCCGGCAACGAACGTTTCCATACCTACACCTTCCAGCAGCGCATCGGCGTGCTCGTCGACTGGTTCCGCGTGCTGCGCGCCGACCAGCGCGACGACCGTTTCTGGGCCTGGGGCATCATCAACGATCCATCCTGCTGCAAGCCGGGCGACCCCGATTGTCCGGCCAAATCGGCCGATGAAACCTACGGTTTCGACTGGTGCCCGGGCGACGACGTGCTGCTAAAGTACGTCGGCAAACCGGGCTACGTCGATCCGGCCTGCGGCCTGAAAGACGCCGCGCTCGACCCGGACGATCCGCACAGCCAGGGCGGCAAGGCCGATCAGCGCCACTCCGCCTGCGACCTCAAGTTCGGCACCTCGACCGGGGCGCTGGGCATCCGCAAATTCCCCAATCCGCGCTTCGACGGCGCCAAGTGGCAGGCGCTCAATGGCGGCAACGCCAACTGGGCCGGTTTCAACGCCACCAAGGCCGCGGCGACCGGTATCGAATCCGACAGCCGCGTTTCCAAACTGGCCGATGCCTCGGTCGAGCCGCCCTTCCTGATCGGCACCTCCTGCGGCTCCTGCCACATCGCCTTCGACCCGCTCAATCCGCCGGCCAACCCGGCGCACCCGAAGTGGGAAAACATCAAGGGCCTGATCGGCAACCAATACACGCGGATGTCCGAACTGCTCGGCTCCGGCATGCCGAAGAGCGCCCTCGAATACCAGATGTTCGCCCATGCCCGACCCGGCGTCACCGACACCTCGGCCATATCGCATGACCAGATCAACAACCCAGGCACCATCAACGCCCTGATCAACGTCGCCCAGCGCCCGGTGTTCAAGGGCGAGGTGATCAACAAATGGCGCAAGACCACCACCTGCGGCGCCGAGAAGGACGAGGACAAATGCTGGTGCGAACCCGGCCGCAGCGGCAAGTGCTGGCTGAAGAGCACGCGCGACGACGACACGACCACGGTCTTCCTCGGCGGCCAGAAGGTCGCCCTGCCCGGCATCCATCACATCCTGAAGGGTGGCGAGGACTCGACCGGCGCCCACGAGGCCATCCAGCGCGTCTATTTCAACATCGGCTCGTGCTCCGAGCAGTGCTGGGTCAATCACTTCTCCGACATGCGCCAGGTCGATCCCGAACAACGCGGGTTCGGCCAGACGCCGTTCAACATCGGCCAGTGCCGGCGCGACTGCCCGAACTTCCGGGCCGTCGAAGACCGGCTGCAGAACGTGCTCGATTTCTTCGCCTCGGCCGAGTCGGACGAAACCAATCTGCAGGCCGCCCGCGCCAACAAGAAAGGTGGCGCCTATGCGCTGGCCGACCTCACCGCCGATCTCGAAAAGGAATTCGGCAAGGGCGCTGTCGGCCGCGGCCAGACGGTCTTTGCCGACAACTGCGCGCGCTGCCATTCGAGCATCCCGGAAAGCACCGGCGGCGCCTTCAAGAACCGCGATTTCGCCGCCCCCAACGACGCCCACCCGCGCAAGGTGCGCGCCGATTTCCTGAGCAACGACCAAACGACACCGGTCACCGAAGTCGGGACCTTCCGCTGCCGCTCGCTGCACTCCAACCACCGCGCCGGCCACCTCTACATGGAATACGCCTCCGACACCTTGCGCCAGCGGCCTGTCGTCGCCGACATTCCGGAGCGTCCCGAACTGAAAGACGGCGGCCGCGGCTACATGCGCAACATCTCGCTGGTCAATGTCTGGGCGACGGCGCCGTTCATGCACAACAACGCCATTGGCCCCGAAATCTGCGGCAAGCCGGCCAACGCCGACAACGATTTCCATCGCGCCCGCTACGTCGACCGTGACGGCAAGCTGCTCGCCGCCCAGCCCGACTGCCTGCGCTACGACCCGACCGTCGAAGGCCGTTTCGAGCTCTACAAACGCTCGATGCACGAACTGCTCAACCCGAAGGAGCGCGGCAGCAAGCGCACGCTGACCAACGCCGACCTGATCATCGACGTCGGCATTCGCCCGCTCGACGGCAAGACCGAGAAACCGCTAGGCGGCTTCGGCCAGGTCAGGATTCCGGCCGGAACCAGCGCCGGCTTCCTCAACGGCTTGCAGCACAAGCAGCTGGTCGGCGACCTCTTCCTCGCCAAGCGCCACCCGGACAAGCTCGAAGCCGCCGGCAAGAAGGATCAGTTGGCAACGCTGCAGGCGATGGCCGACGACATCCTGAAGAGTCCGGCCCGCTTCGTCGACATCCTGCGCGAGAAGCGCGATTTCCTCAGCGCCAATTACGAAACCTGCACGCAGGAAATCGAAAACGAGGGCCACCGCTTCGGCGAGGACCTTTCCGAAGCCGACAAGAAGGCGCTGACTGCCTTCCTGGCCACGATGTGAGCACGGGGGAGACGATCATGACACCGACCAAAACTGCCCTGCTCACCCTCGCCGCCCTGGCCATCACGGCATGCAGCAAGCCGGAGCCGCCCAACATCGGCTACGCCCCCTACGACAAGGGCTACCAGACGAAGATGGACCTCGCCCAGGTCGATTACAAATACCCGATCCCGCCGGCCGAACTGGCCAAAATCACCCCGGACTACCTGGCCAAGCTCGATCAGGAACAGCTCGACCAGCTCTACGGCCGCCTCGCCGCCGGCCCCATCCCGGACGGCGCCTTCGACGGCCGCATCCTGTTGCCGCGCGGCGAAAGCGGCAAGTTCCGGCTCAGCGAACTGGTCGGCGGCTTTACCGGCACGCTGCTCCATCTCAAGGGCCTGGTCATCGAGGATGTCGGCGAAGCGCTGTGGCGCGGCAAGGTTTTCTTCCGCGACGAACGCGTGCTGCGCAACCGCATCGAAGACCTCTCGGTGCTCAAGAAGATCGGGCTGGTCGAAGGTGAGCCGAAGAAGATGAACTACGGCGGCAAGGAAACCTGGCTGCTCTTCCCGGCCAAGCTCTACTGCGGCCAGAGTCTGCTCGATGCGCGGCGCGAGTCGATCATCATCGACTACTTCTTCACCGATGAAATCCCCGGTTACCAGGAGAGCCCGGACTTCCTGGCCGGCCGCCGCGGCCTCAAGGTGCGCGACGAAATCCGCATGATCCGCCCCGGCCTCTACCTCGGCCGCGCCTACCTCGACAAGGCCTTCGCCCTCAACTTCACGCTCTACGACAAGGCCACCGACGACAAGGCGCGCGAGGAATTCATCAAGACCGGCACGGTGCAGCAGGACTGCTGGCCGGGCACCCAGGCCCGGCCCATCGCCGTCACTGCCGCCAAACCGTGATCCGTGAGCTGGTCATGGACGCCTGCCATGAACCTGCGCAATATCCTGCTGGCCAGCCTGATCGGTCTGGCCTGCGGGCCGGGAGCGGTGATGTGGGCGGCGGCTGAAAGCGCCCGTCCGGCGCCGACCTGGGTCATCGACCCCGCCGTGCCCGGCGAAGATCAGCCCCCCGTCGGCCGCTCGCTGTTCGACCAGCTTTTTGCCGTGGCGCGCAACGGCCAGAGCATCATCGAACTGCCTTTCCCGTTCTCCGCCCTGCTTGCCCGCCTCGACGCCGAGCTGATAGCCGATCCCGGCAGCGCCCTGCCGCCGCTCAAGCGCGTCCTCATTCCGCTCGGCCGCTCGCTGCAACGGACGGCGGCGGCGCCCGACTATTTCGCCTATCCGCGCGTGGTTCTCACGGTCGACGCGGAAAATCGCCCAAATTCGAAATATTTCCTGAAAGACCGTCTCTACCTCGGCTACCAGGAAAAATCGGCTGTGCTTGAAGTCATCAGCTACAACGAAGCGGCCGGGCGTTTCGAGTTCCAGCTCGTCAAGGACTACCGGGCCGGCGGCCTGCCGCAGGTTTTCTACGCCAACCGCAAGCTGTGTTTCGCCTGCCACCAGAACGGCTCGCCCATTTTTTCGCGCGCCCTGTGGGACGAAACCAACGCCAATCCGCAGGTCGCTGCCCAGCTTGCCGCCAACGGCAAGGCTTTTTACGGCATCCCGGTCGAGCGCGGCATAGACATTCCCTACGCCATCGACAACGCTACCGAGCGCGCCAACGGCTTCGCCCTGAGCCAGAAGCTGTGGCGCGAAGGCTGCGGCGACAACGATCTGGCCGCCCGGCGTTGTCGGGCCGGGCAATTCACCGCGGCGCTGCGCCACGCCCTGTCCGGCGGCCAGACCTGGGCGCCGGATGAAAATTTCCGGCGCATGGTCGCCGATCCACTGCGAAGCGAGGCCCGCCGGCGCTGGCCCGGCGGACTGGCCGTCGGCAACCCGGACATCCCGAACCGCAACCCGCTGCAGAATGTCGCTGACTGGCCGGCCGATCCGGCAGCCCGCATCGCCCATTCCCACGTCGCGGCCCGCTTTGAACCGCTCGCCCCGCGCCCGCCTCGGGAGACCTGGCAAGCCGAAGCGCCGGGTGCGCTCACGACACTGGTCGCCGGCCTGGCCGAATTCGTTTCCGCCCCCGAGCGCCGCCAGATCGAAGCCGCCCTGGCCCGGCTACCCGACATCGCCACGACGCAACTGACGGCGCCCTGCCGAATCAGCGCCAACACCCCGGCCTCGCGCTGGTCGGTGAACTGTGTGTCGAGCACCGGCCCCAGCCTGGCCGGCACTTTGAACCTGAAATCCGGCCGGCCGAGCAGCGGACAACTGACCCGCCTCACCCTGCCTGGCGGCACCGCCCTGAGCAATCTCGATCTGGTGCCGAGCGGCCCGGCGACAACAAATGAGGCCAGCTTCACATTGCGTCTCGGGCAGCAAAGCCCGCGCAGCGCCGATGGCCACGCCCTCGGCCGCCTCACAGTTCGCCGCAGCCCCGGCGATCCCGCCGTTGGCGAGGCCGTGATCGATATCCGCCAGGATTTCACCGGCATCGAAGGCGCCATGACACGACTGGCCGATGGCCCGCAAGGCGAAACGCTGTTCGCGCCACGTGCCATCCCCCGCGAAAACCTGCTGGCCGCGCTGCTCGCCGAACTTGGCACCCCGGCGCCCAAGCCCTGCTGCCAGGCCGCGCAAAACCTGCCCGCACCGCGCCTTGAAGTGCCCTCGGCCGCGCTGGGCAACCTTGTCACCGCCCCGGTCGAACCGGCCTTGCAGGCCTTCTACCCCTACTGCGCGACCTGCCACCAGACGGCCGAAACCTTCCCGCCCAATTTCCTGAGCGGCAACGGCGCGCAGGTGGCTGCCCGCCTGCGCCAATGCGCACCGCGCCTTTACGTCCGGCTGGCCATGGCCGATCTGCCGGCGGAGCAGCGCGACAAGACGCCGATGCCGCCGGAAAGCATGCTGCCGGCCTTCGCCACCCACAGCGACCGCTGGCGCAACAGCGCGGCCCGCAAGACTCTGCTCGCCCAGGTCGGCGACTGGCTGCGCGCCGAAACCGGCCGGCCGCCCAACCTCAACGACTTGCTGGCCGGTGGCTACGAAGCCCTGCGGCCCTGCCTGCCCACAACGCCGTAACGCCAACAAACCAAGGGGAGCACCATGAACGAAGAACTCAAACAAACCCCCAGCCCCTGGAAGCGCCGCTTCCTGATTCTTCTGGTCGTCACCGTCATCATCCCCGGCTTCATCAGCCTGCTGTTCCTCAAGCGTTTCACCGAGGACATTCCGGTCGATTACGCCAGCCCGACCGAGCATTTCAAATACGGCTCGACCGGCGGCGAGCACGAGATGGGCTTTCCATACTGGATCTGGAAGGCGCTGCCCGAGGTCTGCCCGCAATACCTGCCGGGCAAGGGTTACCAGTCGCTCGGCATGGTTTACGAAAAGAAGCCCGACGGCAGCGACCGCGACCTGCCGGTCGGCACCTCGCAGCGCCGCTTCCAGGGCATCGACCGGGTTTTCGTCAATTGCGCCGTCTGCCACGTCAGCACCGTGCGCACGGCGGCCGACAAGCCGGCCACCATTGTCCTCGGCATGCCGGCGGCCACGTTCAACATGAAGGCCTTCGAGGAATTCTTCTTCCGCTGCGCCGCCGATCCGAAGTTCTCGAAGGAATACATCCTGCCCGAGATCGAGCGCCAGGGCGCCAACCTCGACCTGCTCGACCACTATCTGGTCTACCCCATCGCCATCGCCATCATGCGCGACCGCGTGCTGGCGCTGGCCGGGCGTTTCGACTGGGTTTTCAAGCAGCACGACTGGGGGCCGGGTCGGGTCGATACCTTCAATTCGGCCAAGGTCATTTTCAACTGGCCGATGCATCTGCTCGACCCGAAGGAATTCGATGCGCCGGCCGACTTCCCGTCGATCTGGCGCCAGCGTCAGCGCATGGAACCGAAGGAAATGCAGCTGCACTGGGACGGCAACAACACCACCGTCGAGGAGCGCAACAAGAGCGCCGCCTTCGGCACGGGGACGACGCCGCCGACCATCGACCTCCAGCGCATCAAGCGCGTCGAGGCCTGGATCGCGGATGCCGAGCCACTTCAATTTTCGGCCTTTTTTCCGGTTGACCGTGCAATCGCCGCCAAAGGCGCGCCGATCTACCAGAAATACTGCGCCGAATGCCACGGCGCCTCGGGCAGCGACTTTACGGGCGAATACGTCGGCACCGTCGAGCCGCTGGCCAAGATCGGCACCGACCGCCGCCGGGTCGATTCCTACACCTACACGCTGGCGGTGAACCAGGCCACGCTCTACGCCGGCTACCCGTGGCGCTTCACGCATTTCCAGAAAACCCACGGCTACGCCAACATGCCGCTCGACGGCCTGTGGCTGCGCGCCCCCTACCTGCACAACGGCTCGGTGCCCAGCCTGCGCGACCTGCTCGAACCGGCCGCCAAACGCCCGAAAGCCTTCTACCGCGGCAACGACGTTTATGACCCGGTGAAAGTCGGCTTCGTCTCGAACGTCAGCGAAGCCGGCGGCAAGAAATTCTTCCGCCTCGACACCAGCGTGCCCGGCAACGGCAACGGCGGCCACGAGGGCAAGGCCTACGGCACCGAACTGAGCGACGGCGACAAGGCCGCGCTGGTCGAGTATCTCAAGACATTCTGAGAGGCACCATCATGAGCAACTGCGCCTGCAAAACCTGGCTCAAATACGCCGCCCTCGGCCTCGCCACGCTCGCCGTCATCGGCGGCATGATCGGCTACGACCGCGGCTTCCGCGAATATCCGCAACCGGACTGGGTGACCGCCACGCCCGACATGCGCTTCAAATACGGCTCAATCGGCGCCGAGCAGGATTCCGGCATCCCGTACTGGATCTTCTACGTGCTGCCGCGGGTCTTCCCCGAGAAATTCAAGGAAGACGGCAAGGTCGTCCCCGGCGGCTACGCGGCGCTCGGCGTGCCGTGGGAAATGGGCCAGGAACTGCCGGTCGGCTTCACCAAAAAGACCATCGGCTTCGCCCGCGTCGCCAACAACTGCGCCGTCTGCCACACCACCAGCTACCGCGTTTCGCCGGATGCCAACCCGGTCTTCGTCGTCGGCGGCCCGGGCCACACCACCAACGTCCAGGCCTTCTTCCGGCTGCTCATCGACTGCGCCAAGGACCCGCGTTTCAACGCCGACATTCTGATGGCCGAGATCAACCGCGTCACCGCGCTCGACTGGATCGACAAGCTGCTCTACCGCTTCCTGATCATCCCGATCACCAAGAAGCGCCTGCTCGAACGCGAGGCGCAGTTCGCCTGGCTCTACCGCCCGGACTTCCCGGAATGGGGCCGCGGCCGCGACGACGGCATGAACCTGACCCGGTATTTCATGATCAAGGCGCCGATGGACGACTATTTCGGCCCGGCCGACATGCCGGCGGTGTGGAATCTGAAAAAGTACGACCCGGCCAAGGGCAGCCGCCCGAATTACGCCGCTGATACCCACGACGTCCATTCGGTGGTCATCGATTCGGCCCTCGGCGTGCTCGGCGCCCCGCCCAAGAACAACGCCCGCTTCCTGGAACAGGTCGACTGGCTCAAAACCTATCTTTCCGAACTGCAACCGCCGAGCTACCCCTTCCCGCTCGACCAGGCCAGGGTCGCCAGCGGCAAAGCCCTGTTCGCCACCCACTGCGCCAGTTGCCACGCCAGCGACAAGACCGGCACGGGGTTGCCGCTGGCCGACGTCGGCACCGACCGCGGCCGCCTCGACACCTGGAACAAGGGCGCCGCGATCAAGGCCAACCAGGTCGTCAAGGAAATGGGCATCCAGCGCAAAGGCCTGGTCGAAGAGGATTTGCCCGGCTACCACATTCCCTTCCTCGACGGCCTCTGGCTGCGCGCCCCCTACCTGCACAACGGCTCGGTGCCCACCCTGCGCGAACTGCTCGAGCCCGCCGCCAAACGCCCCAAGGTTTTCTGGCGCGGCTACGACGTCTATGACCAGAAGAACGTCGGCTTCGTCACCAACACGCCGGAAGCCCAGCGCGTCGGCACCAAGTTCGACACCGCCAGCAAGGGCAGCGGCAACCAGGGCCACGAGTTCGGCACCGGGCTGTCGGCCAGCGAAAAGGATGCCCTGGTCGAGTACATGAAAACGCTGTAACCCGCGCCCAATCAGGCCCTCCCCTGACACGGGGAGGGTCGGGGTTCGATCTTTACCTCCCGGATCGAATCCCACGGTCAACCGGAAATTTTGCCCAAAATTGAAATTTCCCAAACGCTGACTGGCGCCGGAAAGCCGTTCGCACGTTAGCCCGCACGTCTTGTCGTTGCGCAGCGAAGCACGACGCAAGCAATTCTTGGTGCGCAATTTGCATTCCGGTGGGTAACAGCATTCAAACGGGCGATTCTTGTCGTGTTCCCCTCATTTCATCCCACACCCCTTGGCGCCTCGCGGACTGCGTTGGACAGCCGGCTAACGCGGTCCTGTCGATACCGCGACCGTCGCACCCGGAGGGCAAGGCATGCATGAAACGTACTACGCGGCCGCTGACGACGAATGGGTCATCTGGAACGGGGGGCTCGGCGTGGTCACCACGGCCACGCTCGGCCGGGTCGAGGTCGGCCCCGGTGGTCGAGTCGCATGGCTGGAAGAACCCTTCGACATGGTCGGGCCATTCGATTTCGACGAACTCGAAACCTACGGCCGAATCAGCTTTGCCGCCTGCATCGTCATGTCACGCCAGCGCTGGCAGGAAGACCAGGCCGCGTTGAAGCGGGAGTCAATCCACCTGCGCCGTGCCGCCCAGGAGCGGATGAAAGAGGAATTTGCCCGCCTCTTCGGCCGGCAAAGCCGGCACCACGCCAAACGCCAGACCGTAGACGAACGCGAACATCGCGCGGCACTGAACCTGCCGGCCAGCGGCAAGCTCGAAAAACGCCAGGTCAACACCGCCTACCGACGGCTCGCCCAGAAAGCGCACCCCGACGTTGGCGGAAGCCATGAACAGTTCGTCCGCATCACCAAGGCGCGCACCGTCCTGCTCGAAACGATTGCGTAACCGAAGGCAGACGCGGATTGGAGCGGATTGCACAGCAAAACGGTCGCCCTGCCGGGAAGCGACCCACAGGCCGTCTTCAGGAATCAATGAACAGGTGAAAGCCCCATGAGTCAGATCATCGAATTTCCCATCGCGAACAACCAGCGAAGCCACGACTACGATGCCGACATCGAAGAAATACTGGCATCCATCCCACCGAAAGCCCGCGAAAAACTCAGGTTCGAGCTAATCAAGACCATTGACAGCTATGACGCCTACTTCACCCAATGGTCCCTGAGTTTTCCCGAAAGCTGCGATGAAACGCTGAAAAAGCAAATCTACGACCTGGCGCACCAGGAACACGGCCGAAAAATACGCATGCTGAAAGACATCATGCTACTCAAGGCCAAAGTCCTGGTGTCGGAATATCACCGAGCAAAGTGATTTGGTTCGAACATGCCCGTTCGACTGGTTGCGCAGAGGGAAATCAAACCTGCGAATCGCTCCGAGGTCGCGAGCCTCCGGGATCTAGTGGCGAAGTAAGGAATTTACTGCTGCCAGCTGGCGCAATGGGAGGCGGTGCTATGCCGGAGAATCGGCAGCCACATACTTGATGCTTAAGATCGGGCAGCAAACGTTAACTTTGCTGCGGCTCATCCTTAAAGGACAGCGAACGGCGGCTTTTTTATCCAGCCGATGCGAAGCGCTTCGTCGAACTTGGATGTGGTCCCGAAGGGCTTAGCCAAAACGCGAATTGTCTACTCTCGGCGTCAATCACCGCCCAAGACTGCCAACTAAATCAAGGTACAAATTGGCAGGATCTTTCTGTGTAGTATAAAAATGACAAACTATTGCCCTATGTCAAAAGTGGTAGTTTTGTGCGGGTTCAGTATCGCCCCATAACGATAGGGAACGAGAAAATGAACCTTCAAAACCTAGACATTCGAGGAAAACTTCTTGCCAGCTTCGGCCTGATCGTTGGACTTGTGATTATCCTCAGTTTCGTAGGATTCCAGTCGCTAAGCGGCTTGGTAAGCCAAGCCACCAAAATCTCGATAGACGTTTACCCCAAATCCGTATTGGCCAACAACCTGAGCCTTGTATTGGCATGAGGCCGGAGCCAGTCCAAAGCAGCCTTTGAGCCTCTATCCAGAATTGGGCGGCTAGTCTTACAGGTAGTTGTTCTTTGACGATAAAGCCGTACCTAGCGCTTCGCGAGAAAATGGTATGAGAGAGAAGAACGCACTCAAGTCGACTGTAGTGCTGATCTGGGGAGTGACAGTCGCCCTGGTGCTAGCGCTTGCGGCAAGCGCCTACATTATTCGTCAGGAAAGTCTGGAATCCGGCCGAGAGTCGGCATTGAGCTACGCGCGCTTTTCGGCTGAGCATGTCGGGAGCGTCCTCCAGGCGGCCGATCTGACGGCAGCGGCAATTGCGGATTTTCTTGCCCGTTTGCGGCAGGACCCATCCAGTTTGGCTGACAAGAGCCAATCGCTGGTTCGCCAAGAACTGGCGAAATTCTTGAAAAACTTCCGGGTCAGGCTCCCTGGTGATGCAGAAGTCATTCTGGCGGATGCGGATGGCCGGGTAATCGTCTCGTCCGAAGATACCAATGGACTGGATAGTGTCGCTTCCCGCCGGTTCTTCGCGGAATTGCGCAGCGGAAGTCCCGGCAGCATCGCCATTTCGGAGGCCTTCCGGAATGCCAGCGGCACCGATATGGTCATGTTGCTAGGCAGACGCCTACAGGATGAACAAGGTGACTTCGCCGGCATCGTTGGTGTTGTTCTCGATGTCGATGAGCAATTCCTGGGATTTTACTCCGGCTCCGCCCTGCCCCCCGAGGCAACCGTTTCGGTTTATGGCCAAGACCACAGGCTGTTGACCCGTTTCCCACAGAAGGAGGAGCGTATCGGCAAACCGGCTCCGACCGAGATGGTGCTCGAACTGCTGCGAAATCACCGGGGCGATGGGACGGTCATGGCGGTCTCCGAGATGGACAATGTGATGCGACTGTTTGCGGTGAGCGATGTCATGCGCTATCCGGCCAGTGCAGTGGTTTCGTTGACCGAACGCCAAACACTCGCCTACGCCACGAGTTTCGCAAACTATGCGCTGGGCGGTTCCTTCGCTGCGGTCATTCTTGCCGGACTGCTGACGTTTCTGGCTATACGAAAACATCAGGTGGAAATGGCGCTTTCCGAGGAGCGCGTGCGCCGCATTTCCGACTTGAATGAAATTACGGCTGCGGTTCCCGGGGTCATTTATTCATTTCGCCTGAGTCCTGACGGAGAGATGACCTTTCCCTACGCCAGCGAGCGAGTTGTTGATTTTTACGGCATAGCTCCCGCCGCAATCGCTGCTTCAGCGGCGCCAGTTTTCGACAGTGTTCATGCCGATGACCTGAGCGACTTCAAGCATTCAATCGAGATTTCAGCGCGTGACCTGTCACCATGGATGGGCAAATGGCGTTACCGGCATCCGGGCGGTGATTGGCGCTGGATGGAAGGCCACGCCCTGCCACACAAGGAGGCAGATGGCAGCATCCTCTGGCATGGTTATGTCTCGGACATCACTAATCGCCAGGTTGCCGAGGATCTGGAAACGGAAAACAATGCTCTGGTCAAGGCGGCTCAGGATTCGTTGATGGCTCACGTTGCCGTGCTTGACCGGGATGGCGTGATTGTCTCGGTCAACGAAGGCTGGGTCCGGTTTGCCGAGGACAATCGGCGCGAAGCAGGCGTCGATGTGCCGCATACCGGGATCGGCACCAGTTACTTGCAGATATGCCAAGGGGCTGCAGGGCCTTGTTCCGCAGAGGCTAGGGTGGTCAACCAAGGGATTTTGTCTGTCCTGGAGGGGCGCGCGACCAGTTTCCAGACCATCTACCCCTGCCACTCGCCGCGCGAAGAGCGCTGGTTCCAGATGAACGTGGCCCCCCTGCGCACGGCCAAGGGCGGCGCCGTTGTTTCGCACGTCAATATTACCCGGCTGATTCATGCCGAAGATGCCTTGCGCGAAAGCGAGCAGCATTTCCGGACGCTGGCCAATTCGGGGTCGGCGCTGATCTGGACATCTGGCCTGGACATGGGGTGCACCTACTTCAACGACGGTTGGCTGAAATTCACCGGGCGGACGCTGGAGCAGGAGCTTGGCAATGGCTGGACGGAAGGCGTACATCCGGAAGACTATGAGCGTTGCTTCGCGGTCTATGCGGAAGCTTTTGGCAAGCGCCATCCGTTCAGCATGGACTACCGCCTGCGCACGGCGAGCGGCGAGTATCGCTGGATTCAGGACGACGGTGTGCCCCGCTTCGATACGGAAGGCGTCTTCCTCGGCTATCTGGGCAATTGCCTGGACATCTCCGACCGCAAGGAGGCCGAGGTTGCGCTGCGCAAGCTGTCGCTGGCCGTGGAGCAAAGCCCGGTCAGTGTCGTCGTGACAGATCATTCCGGCCTTATCGAGTACGTTAATCAGGCCTTTGTTCAGAACACCGGCTATAGCCGTGACGAGGTGATGGGACGGAATCCGCGACTGCTCCAGTCCGGCCGCACGCCGACATCAACTTTTCAGGCCATGTGGCGCGCCGTATCAAGCGGTCAGGTGTGGAAGGGGGAGTTCATTAACCGGCGCAAGGATGGCAGTGAGCTCATTGAAGCCGTTAACATATCCCCCGTCCGCGAAGCAGATGGCACGATCAGCCACTATCTGGCGGTCAAGCAGGACATTACCGAGAAGCGGCAGGCCGAGGCCGAAATTACCCGCCTATCCTACTATGACTCGTTGACGGGTCTGGCCAATCGCCCATTGCTGATGGACCGACTGGGGCATGCCTTGGCGGCTTCGCGCCGGGAGGAGCGACAGGGCGCGCTGCTGATTTTCGATATTGATCGATTCAAAAACTTCAACGATGCCCGTGGTCATGAATTGGGCGACGCGCTGCTCATTTCCCTGGCCGAACGGATCAAGACGCTCCTTCGTGACGGAGATACCCTTGCCCGGCTTTCGGGCGACGAATTCGCCATACTGCTGCATGACATCCGGCCGCAGCGTGAGACGGCCGGACGGCGCGCCTTGGCGGTGGCCGAGAAAATTCATCTCGCGCTGGAAAGCCCCTTCATTCTCGATGGCGACGAGGCCAATATCACAGCCAGCATTGGCATTACGCTGGTGCCCGAGAATGAATCGGACAATCCGCTGGAGGCGATCCGCCGCAGCGATACGGCCCTGCACCGCGCCAAGGAGGCGGGCGGCCACCAGACTGCCTTCTTTGAGACGCAAATGGGTGACATGGCCCAGCAGCGCTTCCGGATTGAGCGGGAACTGCGGCAAGGCATCCGGGCAGATCAACTGCGACTCTATTTGCAGCCGCAGGTCGACGCCACCGGGCGACCGGTCAGCGCCGAAGCGCTGGTTCGCTGGGCGCACCCGGAAAAAGGCCTGGTGCCTCCGGCACAGTTCATTCCGATTGCCGAAGAGTCGGATTTGATCGTCGACCTGGGAGCCTGGGTGATGTCCGAGGCATGCCGCCTGCTGAGCCAGGAAGAAATGGCCGATTGCCCGGTGCGCATTTCCGTGAATGTCAGTCCGCGCCACTTCCGTCAGGTGGGGTTTGTTTCATGGCTGCGGGAATTGCTTATGTCCAGCGGCGCAGACCCAAATCACCTCACACTGGAAGTGACTGAAGGTTTGGTCATCGACAATATCAACGATGTCGTTGCAAAGATGAGCGAACTTGCCGCGATGGGCATCCATTTCTCGATAGACGATTTCGGCACGGGTTATTCGTCGTTGTCCTACCTGAAGCGTCTGCCAATCAATGAGCTCAAGATCGACAAGTCGTTCATCCAGGATTTGCCTGCAGACCGGGACGACGCGGCCCTGGTCGAGGCGATTCTGGCCGTGGCCGGACACCTCAATCTGCAGGTGGTCGCAGAAGGCGTTGAAACCAGCGCGCAAGCCGATTTCCTGAACGCGAGGGCCGCTGTGATTCACCAAGGATATTTTTTCGGGCGCCCGGAGCCGGCTGAGGAGTGGTTGAGTAAACGCCGCATAGGGAAAATGTCGTCAACTGGTTAATTCGGGGCTTCTTTTCCCGGGCGACGGCACCTCGCGGTAGACTGGAGGACAGCCTGGGCATCTGACCTTGCCGTTCGACGCTACCCCGCTCTGGCCATGACCATCCATCCCCACCGCTCCCCAAGGAGCTATCGCATCTTGAAGCCACCCTGCGCGACGTTGTCGAATACCCGCTCTGCTTCAACGAAACGTCCGAGATGGGTCGGGTGCTGTCCTACGTTGATAAATGGAGCGGCCATTGGCCCACATCGGAGGAGGAACGGCAGGTGCCTGAGGCTTAGCAGCCGGTTTCTGGGCAGAGGCCGAAGGTCCAAGGCCGACTAAAAGACACTCAGCCTGCCGCCGAGTATTTTCGATTCCTCGGCGCTCTTCAAAAAACCCGCCCACAAACGCCGCTCCCACTTTAATTGAACGGAATATTGTTTCCGCGGTCGACTGGGTGAGGTTAAACGGCTTGCTGGTGTCGAGTGTCAGCCTGTCCGCCAACTGAGCGGGGTTGGCGAATCGATGGTTTTTCCGGCCTCATCGGGGAGATGGAATGACCGATATATTCCTGAGCTATACCGAGCGGGACCGGGAGACGGCGCGGCGGGTTGCCGAGGTGTTGGGTTCGGCTGGCTGGAGCGTCTGGTGGGATCGGCGGATTCCGGCCGGGGAAACCTGGCGCAGCGTGCTTGAGCATGCGCTGGAAGATATGCGCTGCATGGTGGTCTTGTGGTCGGCCAAGTCGATCGAAAGCGAGTGGGTGTACGAGGAGGCCAGCGAGGGGCGGCGATTGGGCAAGCTGGTGCCGGTGATGATTGAGGCCGTTCGCCCGCCGGCCGGCTTCCGCGAGATTCAGGCGGCTGATCTGACGGGTTGGGATGGTTCGCCCGATTTCGATGGCCTGCGCATGTTGCTCGGCGATCTGGAAAACCTGCTGGGCAAGCCCGTTGGCGCGGCACCGGAACGGCCGCTGAAGCCAATCGCTGCGAAGCCCGGCGAGGCCGGCCCGGCCTATGACCCGGCCGATCTGGCCAGCACCCGTAGCAAGCCGTCCGGGTGGTGGCAAAACAAGCTGGCGGGCGCGGCCGTTGGCGGCGCGTTGTTGCTGGCAGGGGCTGGCTACCTGGCTTTGTCGGGGCGGGAACCGACAGCGGTTCCGCCTCAGGCCCGCCAGCCGGAGCAGCCGGAAGCACGCCCTGCCCCAGTGGTACCGACGCCGCCCCCGGTGGTCAATGCCTCACCGCCGAAGAAACCGGCCGGGGGATCCGTGGCCGCAGATGCACCGATCCGCAGGGAAATACTGGCGTACAAGCCGGCGGCGCGGCCGCTCGACGAGAAAGTCAAAGCCGCGCGGACGCCGGCGATCAAGGCGCGCTGCGCCGATCTGCTCTCGCGGGTTCAGTTGGGCGAAGCGCTGTCCTACGAGGCGCAAGCCACATTCCAGAAGGAGTGTCAGCAATGACGAGCATTTTTCGCAAAACGGGCGCCACCGGGTTTTGCATAACGTTGTTGTGCGGCTCCCTGCTCGCCACGGGCTGCGACAGCCTGCGCGAGAAGCCGATGGCGCCGGCCGCCAGCACCACCGGTACCCAGCCGGCTTCTTCGACGCTCCCCGCTGCCCCGCCGCCGACGCAGCCCTACGAGAAGGCGGTGTTGAGCGCGGCGACCGCCTTGTTCAAGAATGCCAAGCTGCCGGCCGAGGGCATGCCGGCGCTGCCTAAATACCCGGTGGTGATCGATCCGCTGATCGACGGCATGACCGGGGCGCAATCGGTGGCCACGCAGGCGATGGGCGTCCGGCTGGCCAACATGATGCGCGAGCAGTATCCGCAGTTCGACGTAAAGGCGTTTTCGAAGGCCAACGTGGCGAAGAGCCCGCTCGTGCTGATCGGCACTTTCACCGGCGTCAACGCCGAGCGCAAGACAACCGGGCCGCGCGAGGCTTACCGGATTTGCCTGGCGCTGGCCGACCTGCGCAGCGGCAAGCTGGTCAGCAAGGGCCTGGCTTTCGCCTTACCGGAGGGCGTGGACCCGACGCCGCTCGCCTTCTTCCGCGATGCGCCGGCCTGGTCGGAGGATCCGGCGACCGAGGGCTACATCAAGACCTGCCAGGGGACCAAGGCCGGCGACCCGATCAACCCGCTCTACCTCGACCGCATCCTGGCCGCCTCGGTGGTGGCCGAGGGCATCGAAGCCTACGAGGCGGGGCGCTACCGCGACGCCCTCGACTATTACACCAGCGCGCTGGCCATGCCGAGCGGCGACCAGTTTCGCGTGCATAACGGGATCTATCTCGCCAACTGGAAACTCGGGCGCCGGCAGCCGGCCGAGGCGGCGTTTGCCAAGGTTGTGGACTACGGCCTCGCGCACCAGCGGCTGGCCGTCAAGTTCCTGTTCCGCCCCGGCTCGACGGCGTTCATGGCCAATCCGGCACTCAGCGCGCCGTATCCGGGCTGGCTGAAAACCATTGCCCGGCGTACCGGCGAGAGCGGCAAGTGCCTGGAAATTACCGGCCACACCAGCCCGACCGGCCCGGAACCCTTGAACGAACGGCTGTCGCAGCTCCGGGCCGAGTTCATCAAGACACGGCTGGCCCAGAACTCGCCGGGGCTGGACAAGAAAATGATCGCCCACGGCGTCGGCTCGCGGCAAACCATGGTCGGCAACGGCCGCGACGATGCCAGCGATGCGCTGGATCGGCGGGTGGAGTTCAAGGTGATCGGGTGCTGATTATCCGGCAAACGGCGATTGCCACGGTCAACCGGAAATTTTGGCCAAAATTGAAATCCCGGGGATGCCCGGCGCGCAGCGCTTAGGCCGCGGGCAGTGCGTCTTCCCCGGGATTGGCCGGCTTTTTGTTGATGCCGCTTTGTTCAGGAGTATGTCTGCTCCAGGTAGCGGCGGTCCGAATTCATTCGCCGGTCCGAACAGAGCCTCTGGTCCGCCTGCCCTGCTGGCGGGCCGTAGTTGATTGATCGCCTGTCGTAGCTGCGCCGGAGCGCATGTTGATTGCGCTGTTCCAGACACAGGCCCGGCAAATATTGCATTTCGCCAATGCCTTCCGAGTGCCCGGCATAGCGCAAGGCTTTTTCGTATTGATCGAGTGCATATTCGGCGATGCCGGCTGCCCGCTGGTCATTGCCTCGAAGATAGGAAATCGTGGTCAGGGCTTCGAGCAGGATTCTGATTGTTTTCTCGCCCGGATATTCTTGTTCCGCCATGAGCTTGTCGCCTCCTGTTAGCCATCGTCCTCGGCTAACACAAAGCCGGTCGTCTACCCCGAGCAAACATGATGCCTACGTCTGGAAACCCTACAAGCACAACGGAAAATGATATTGTCAATTTCGGCTGTGTAAGTATTTTCGACAGATTTCGCAGCCTCCAGAGTATGGAGAAGACAGGCAACGGGCTGCGTTGGTCACGCCAAACCCGCACCTGTGGTTTGCACCGAGCACGACGCTACGGCAAGCTCAAGCTATGAATGGCCAGCCGCCCGGCTGCCGTCAGGCGCTTTTGACGGTCAACCGGAAAAAACGGCCAAAATTGAAATGATCAGCCGCGCTGAAACTCAGCGCGCCGCGATCACCCCGCAGGCCACGCGCTTGCCCGAGTTGCCGGCCGGCTGCGACTTGTAGTCGTCCGGATCGGCATGGATCACGACACTGCGCCCGACGACGCCAGTCGCACCGCTCAAGGTCAGCCCGCGCAGATCAGCGCGGTAGATGGCCTCACCCTGCGCATTGGCGATCAGGTTCGGCATGTCGCCACCATGATGCTCGTCGCCAGCGTGATGGCCGTGCTGCTTGGCTGTCGGATTGAAATGGCCCTTGGCGCTGCTCGCATCCGGTGCGCTGCAATCGCCCGCCTCATGCACGTGGAAACCGTGCTCGCCCGGCGTCAGGCCGGCCACCCTGGCCTCGATGCGCAGTCGACCGTCGGTTTCGGAAAAACTGACCGTGCCACTGACCGTGCTACCCGAACGGGCAAGCAGTTCGGCGCTGGCCGACGGCCCGGGCATGGAAGTGGCACAGCCGCCCAGCAAGGCAAGGGACAAGGCACTCAAGGCAACAACAGGGCTCAGAGACATGGTTTCATCCTTAACAAGAACTTCGCAGAAGGTACAGGAAACACTCAATTCTCTGGGACACATATGCGAAACCGATGTTCCATCAATATGCACCCAGCTATATATCAATTTGAAATAACAAGATGCGCACTTGTTCTTAAAACAATATTAAGCGCTTTGTTACAATGGCGCCCATTCGACAATCCCTGCGGATTACCCAAGCAATGACCCAACGTTCCACCCTCTCTCACCTCGACTGGCTCGAAGCCGAAGCCATCCACATCATGCGCGAAGTGGCCGGCCAGTGTTCCAACCCGGTGCTGCTCTTCTCCGGCGGCAAGGACTCGATCTGCATGCTGCGCCTGGCCGAAAAGGCCTTCCGCCCGGGCAAGTTCCCCTTCCCGCTCATGCACATCGACACCGGCCACAATTACAAGGAAGTCGTCGCCTTCCGCGACAAGCGTGCAGCCGAACTCGGCGAGCGCCTGATCGTGCGCTCCGTCGAGGACTCCATGGCCCGGGGGACCGTCGTGCTCAAGCATGAAGGCGAATCGCGCAACAAGCACCAGTCGGTCACGCTGCTCGAAGCCATCGAGGAATTCGGCTTCGACGCCTGCATCGGCGGCGCCCGCCGCGACGAGGAAAAGGCCCGCGCCAAGGAACGCATCTTCAGCTTCCGCGACGAATTCGGCCAGTGGGACCCGAAGAACCAGCGCCCGGAACTGTGGAGCCTCTACAACGCGCGCAGCCACAAGGGCGAGAACATCCGCGCCTTCCCGATCTCGAACTGGACGGAAATGGACGTCTGGCAATACATCGAGCGCGAAGGCCTCGAACTGCCGAGCATCTACTTCGCCCACACCCGTCCGGTCGTCATGCGCCAGGGCGCCATCGTCCCAGTCAACGTGCCGCTGGTTTCCGGCGAAGTCGCCAACCCGTCACGCGCCGGTGAACAGATCATCGACCTGCAGGTGCGTTTCCGTACCGTCGGCGACATTTCCTGCACGGCGCCGGTCGAATCCGATGCCGACACCGTCGAAAAAATCGTTCTCGAAACCGCCACCACCACCATCACCGAGCGCGGCGCTACCCGTCTGGACGACCAGACCAGCGACGCCTCCATGGAACAACGCAAGAAAGAGGGTTACTTCTGATGACCGCCCAAGTTGAAGACCATGGCCTGCTCCGCTTCCTGACCTGCGGCAGCGTCGATGACGGCAAGAGCACCCTGATAGGCCGCCTGCTGTTTGACACCAAGACCATCCTCGCCGACACGCTGTCGGCCATCGCCAAGACCTCCGAAAAGCGCGGCATGGGCGCGGTTGACCTCTCGCTGCTCACCGACGGCCTGCAAGCCGAGCGCGAACAAGGCATCACCATCGACGTCGCCTACCGCTATTTCAGCACCGGCACGCGCAAGTACATCATCGCCGATGCGCCGGGCCATGAGCAGTACACCCGCAACATGGTCACCGCGGCCTCGACCGCCAACCTCGCGATCATCCTGATCGATGCGCGCAAGGGCGTCCTGACCCAGACCCGCCGCCATTCCAAGCTGGCCTCGCTAGTCGGCATCCCGCACCTGATCGTCGCCATCAACAAGATGGATCTCGCCGATTACTCGCAGGAAACCTACGAACGCATCAAGGGGGAATACCTCGAATTCGCCGCCAAGGTCGGCATCGAAGACATCCGCTTCATCCCGCTCTCGGCGCTCAATGGCGACATGATCGTGGACCGTGGCGACAATCTGAACTGGTACGACGGCCCGACCCTGCTGGAAATGCTCGAAACCGCCCCGGCCGCCCACACTGAGCACACCGAGAAGTTCCGCTTCCCGGTCCAGTACGTCTGCCGCCCGCAGGATTCGGCCAATCCGGACCTGCACGACTACCGCGGCTTCATGGGCCGCGTCGAAGCCGGTTCGATTAAGGTCGGCGATGCCGTCACCGTATTGCCTTCCGGCCGCGAGTCGACCGTCAAGGCCGTCCAAATCGGCGGCGTCGATATCGGCGAAGCCTTCTGCGAACAATCGATCACCCTGCTGCTGGCCGATGAAATCGACACCTCGCGCGGCGACATGATCGTCAAGTCGAGCGAAGTGCCGGCCGCCGTCAAGCAGATCGAAGCCACCGTCTGCTGGATGGCCGAAGCGCCGATGGACCGCGCCCGCACCTACCTGATCCGCCACACGACGCGCGACTCCAAGGCCAAACTGGCTGCCATCGACCATCGCCTGGATGTGAACACGCTGGAAAAAGTCCCGGCCGAAAAGCTGGCCATGAACGACATCGCGCAAGTCACCTTCAAGCTGGCCCAGCCGCTGTTCGCCGACCCTTACCTGGAAAACCGCGGAACCGGCGCTTTCATCATCATCGACGAAAGCAACAACAACACCGTCGGCGCCGGCATGATTCTTTGAGTCATCATCTCCAGCGCCCCCCAATCGGGGAAAAAATGGAACTCTGCGGAGTTCCATTTTTATTTCTGCCGCGAAAAAAAAGCCAGAGGCTCCATGCTGATGAAATAGTCAATTTAAATAGCAGGATATTTATTGACGATATCCCGTCCAAACTCAACGATAGCCGCAGGGACTGTCAATTTTCAAAACCTCAAACTGAAGTGCGATAATCTGGCAAATCACAGAAAGAGCACTTATCAATGACACGATTGTTGAATTTCATAAAACACGTTGTCGTAGCAATGTGTTCGATTTTTGGCCTGCTTTTCGGGCATGCGTCACAGGCAGCCCAACCTGAAATCACGGTGGGGATCGTTCCCCAGCAATCGGCAACCGAACTTGCCAGAGTCTGGATTCCCCTCCTCCAGGAAGTAGCTGCCCGCAGCGAAATCCGGCTGGTCTTCAGAACGGCACCCGACATTCCTGCCTTCGAGGAGCGTCTGAAACGCGGCGAATACGATATCGCCTACATGAACCCCTATCACTACACGGTATTCAGCCGGATCAGCGGCTACAAGGCTTTCGCCAAGGAGAAAGACCGGCGACTGGTCGGGATCATCGTCATCGCCAAAAAGTCGCCAATCTCTGATATCAAGCAACTGTCCGGGAAAACCGTCGCCTTCCCTGCCCCCGCTGCTTTTGCGGCCAGTATCCTGCCGCGTGCGGAGTTCTCACGCCTCGATATCCCGATCGAGGCGCGCTACGTCAATTCCCACGATTCGGTTTATCGAGGCGTAGCGCAGGGTCTGTTTGCTGCTGGCGGAGGCATCAAACGAACCCTTGAAGCCATTGACCCGGAAATATCTTCTCAGTTACGCGTCCTGACCACGACACCGAGCTATACACCCCACGCCTTTGCTGCCCACCCCAGGATCGATCCGGAGTTGATCAACAAGGTGATGGCCGCACTGGCTTCCCTAAGTGCTGACGAAGCCGGCAAAAAACTGCTCGCCCCTCTGAGCTTCAAGGGCATCGAAGCGGCCAGCGATCGGGACTGGGATGAAATCCGCCGCCTGAAAATCGACCAGGGTGTTGGCCGACAGCCGTGAAATTTCGCGCCAAAACCATTATCGGAGTTGCCCTCATCGAAGGGATTCTGCTGTCCGTTCTCGGCCTGAGTGTCCTCGGACAACTGCAGTCGTCAAATGAGGCAGAGCTTGAACGCCGGGTCGCCACGACATCGCGCCTGCTCAGCGCCAGCGTGCGCGATGCCCTGATAGCCTCCGACCTGGCCACACTGGATAGCGTGGTAACGGACATTCTCGGCACCGGCGACCTGACTTACGTTCGGGTCATGGATGCGCAACAACAGCCGCTGATCCAGCGCGGCAAACTGCCCGACCGCAGCTTCATCGCTGACCACAGCATCTGGAATGTCCTCGATGGTGTCTACGACAATGAAGTCGCCATGACTGTCTCGGGACAATCGTTTGGCAGCATACAGTTCGGCGTCGATATTGCCCCCTTGCAAGCATTGATCACCAAAACCCGCAACTGGACACTATCCATTTCACTGCTGGAAATGATCCTGGTCGCCGTGTTCTCCTTCATTCTCGGCACCTATCTGACACGACAACTGCACTCGCTGCGCAAGGCCAGCCAGACCGTTGCCAGCGGCGATCTCTCTCATGAGCTGGAGGTGATCGGCGACGATGAACTGGCGGAGACTGCCGCTGCCTTCAATCGCATGATCCACAAGCTGCGGAGTGAGGAAAACTCGCGGGCAACCTACGACCAGCAGCTTCAGCGCCAGCTTGATGCACTGAAATCACTCAACGACGTGGCAGCCCTGACCAATGTCGAACCCGAGGCGACGCTACGGCATGCACTCAAGGTAGCAGCCGAATACCTGGAGCTGGAATTCGGCATCATCAGCCGGATTCAGGGCGATGAATACAGGATCGTCGCACAGGTTTCACCGCCCGATACACTGGCCGATGGACAGACATTCCCGCTTGGCATCACATACTGCAGCACCACCTTGAGCACAGGCGACCTGTTGGCCATTCCGGACGTGCCGAAATCCGAGCACGCCGGACACCCCTGCTTCCGCGAATTCGGTCTGGCAGCCTATATCGGGATTCCCATCTGGCTTCGAGGCGAGATCTTCGGCACCCTCAATTTCTCCTCTGCAGCCGGGAAAGCCGACGGCTTTCGCAGCTTCGACCTCGAATTTGTCCGTCTGCTTTCGCGCTGGACTGGCGCCTTCATGGACCGCATGAAGACGATCGAGGAATTGCAGAGAAGCGAAGCGCTGCTGCGCGAAGCCAAGGAGGGCGCCGAATCCGCCAACCGCGCAAAATCGGCATTCCTGGCCACCATGAGCCATGAAATCCGCACCCCGATGAACGGCATTCTCGGCATGGCGCAAATGCTCCTGCTCCCGGGCGTCAAGGACAGCGAGCGGCTGGATTATTCACGCACCATTCTGAATTCCGGTCAGACATTGCTGGCTTTGCTCAACGACATTCTCGATCTCTCGAAAGTGGAAGCCGGAAAAATCGAACTCGAATCGATTCCCTTCGAGCCAGCCCATGTCCTCCACGATATCCACGCCCTGTTCAGCGAAAACGCTCGCACCAAGGATCTCCAGCTCAATCTGAACTGGAACGGCCCGAATCAGCAGCGCTATCTGGGCGATGGTCATCGCCTGCGCCAGATGCTGTCAAATCTGGTGGGTAATGCCATCAAATTCACGACCACCGGCTACGTCGACATCGCAGCCACAGAAATCTCGCGAGAGGGCGCAAACGCACTGCTCGAATTTTCGGTGACGGACACCGGCATGGGTGTCGCCAGCGAAAAACAATCCCTGTTGTTCAAGCCCTTCTCGCAAGCCGACACGTCGATTACCCGCGAATTTAGCGGCACCGGCCTCGGGCTATCGATTGTACGTAGCCTGGCACAACGCATGGGAGGTGAAGTGGGGGTCAAGAGCGAAGCCGGTCAAGGGGCTTGTTTCTGGTTCCGCATACCGGTGACTTCCATTGCAGCCAGCGAAGATACTCGTCAGACCGAACGACACCCCCTGTCTTCACCAATGACGACAAACCTTAGCGGGCACATACTCGTCATCGAGGACAACCCGACCAATCGCAAGGTCATTGCCGCCCTGCTTGGCAAACTGGGCCTGCAAGTAACTATGGCGGAGGACGGTCAGCAAGGCCTTGATGCCGTAATGCAGAATGCGGGGATCGATCTGGTGCTGATGGACATCCAGATGCCCGTCATGGACGGCTACACGTCAACCGAGCGTATACGGCAGTGGGAAAGCGCAAGCAAACACCCTCACCTGCCCATCATTGCCTTGACTGCCGATGCCTTTGCCGAAGACCGGCAACGGGCGCTGGCAGCCGGCATGGATGACTTCCTCAGCAAGCCGATCCAGATTGATGCGCTCCGCAACCTGCTAATACGCTGGCTTGCGAAGGAAAAATCCAGCATTGAGAAAGAAGAAAATCTCACGATCAGGCCGTTCGACACCGGCAAAATTGAATTGCTGCTTGGCCAACTATTTCCACTGCTGATGCAAAACAAGTTCAATGCCATTCCGAAATTCAAGGAACTCCAGTCTTTGCTCGCCGAGACAGAGGCTGCCGACGAGATCAATGCCCTGAGCGCGGAAATGGATGAAATGCATTTCGAACTTGTCAGTCAGCGTTTGCAAAACATCGCACAGGTCCACGAATGGAAACTGAACACCTATTAAAGCAACCTGCTTTACGCATTCTCGCCATCGACGACACGCCAGCCAATTTGATGACGCTGGGAGCAGCCCTGGCAGAGGAATTCGATCTCCAGATCGCCACCTCCGGCCCTCAGGGCTTGGCTCTGGCTGGAGAAACACCACCTGACCTGATTCTGCTCGACATCATGATGCCGGGCATGGATGGCTATGAAGTTTGCCGCCGCCTCAAAGCCGACCCGGTACTGAGCCGTATTCCAGTTATTTTCATCACTGCGCTCGACGATGAGCATTCGGAAACACGTGGTCTGCAACTCGGTGCCGCCGATTACATTACCAAGCCAATAAACCTTGATATTGCCCGTCAGCGGATACGCAACCTGCTTGAACGGGAACTCTTGCGCAAGGAAGTCGAAAATCAGCGCGACCGTTTAAGCGCCCAACTCGAAATGCTGCTCAAGCTGACCACGGCGGTGGAACAGAGTCCGGCATCAGTCGTCATCACCGATCTGGATGCTGGTATCCAATACGTTAATCCGCGCTTTAGCGAAGTCACTGGTTACATGCCGGCAGAAGTCATCGGCGAAAACCCGCGCATTCTCCAATCGGGGCAAACGGGTAAGGACGTATATGACGTTTTCTGGAAAACACTGACCGCCGGAAAAACGTGGAAAGGCGAATTGCGCAACAAGCGGAAGAACGGTGAACTGTATTGGGAAGAGGCTCAGATTGCCCCCGTCAAGAATCTTGCCGGTGAAATCACCCATTATGTGGCCGTCAAATCCGACATCACACAACGCAAGCAAATGGAGGCGGCACGCGATGAGGCGCTACTGCGCCTCCTGAAAATAGCCAGCTGCGTACCAGGTGTCGTTTACCAATACCGGCAGCACGCCGACGGCAGAACTTGTTTTCCTTTCGCCAGCGAAGCTATCCGGCAAATTTACCGGGTCAGCCCGGAAGCCGTCCGTGAAGACGCATCTCCGGTTTTTGCCATTCTTCATCCAGAAGACGTCGCCGGTGTCATCGCCTCAATCGAGAAATCGGCCAAGTACCTGCAACCCTGGCAACATCAATACCGGGTCAAGTTCGATGATGGCTGCGTCCGCTGGCTGTATGGCGATGCCATGCCAGAGCGCGAAGAGGACGGCGCTACCATATGGCATGGATTCATTACCGACATCACCGATCGGAAACATAGCGAAGCGGAACTGACCCAGTATCGCCAACATCTTGAAGCCCTGGTTGAGGCGAGAACGCTAGACCTGTCGATTGCCAAAGAAGCTGCCGAGGCAGCCAATCGTGCCAAGTCAACCTTTCTCGCCAATATGAGCCACGAGTTGCGCACGCCATTGAACGGCATCATGGGTCTGACCGGACTAGCCTTGCGCCGCGTTTCCGATGAAAAAGCCAAAGATCAATTGCGCCGGGTCGAACGGACATCACATAACTTGCTGGCAATCATCAACAATATTCTCGATATTTCCAAGATTGAAGCCGAGCGCCTCGTTTTGGACAGTGTCGCTTTTCGGCTTGCCTCGGTGCTGGAAAATATCGCTAGCCTGACCGCTCCCACGGCCCACGAAAAGGGCCTGAATTTGCATATCGAGGCGTCGCCAAAAATCGACAACTTATCTCTGTTGGGCGATCCACTTCGCTTGGGGCAAATCTTGCTCAACCTGATAGGGAATGCCATTAAATTCACCAATGAAGGCAGTGTCACAGCCAAGGTTCTGGTCCTAGCCGAGGACACGACGCAAATTACGCTAGTCTTCGAGGTTCGGGATACCGGCATTGGTATTTCCGCCGATGACCAGAAACGAATTTTTTCCACCTTCGAGCAGGCAGATGGCTCGATGTCCAGACGCTACGGCGGTACCGGGCTTGGCCTTGCTATCAGCAAACGTTTGGTGGGCCTGATGGGCGGCGAAATGAGACTGGAAAGCGTGGCTAGCGAGGGCAGCACATTGTCATTCACGGCCATATTTCAGAAAGTTGACCAAATGCCTGCGATAGACCCGGAAACTTGGCGCCAGGATAGTTAACGTGGGCTACGTATCTTGTAGGTGGAATGCGAACCGATCAATCAACAGATTTCGTCGCCCCGTTGAAGGAAATTGGGCTCTAGCTGGATGCCGAGGAGTTGGTTAGCCGCTTGGTAAAGCTGAAGTATCCGGGCTGTCACTGTCATGCGACGATGAGTTGCCAAAAGCCGCAAAAGATACCTCGCCGGGACGGCTTACATTTCAGCGTGTCCATTTTCCCCATTTCGCAGCTAACATGAGCATCGCTAGCGATTTGACCACGTCACACGAAACCTGGATTTATTGAAACTGCCGGAAAATTCTGAATGCGCATTTTGATTGTTGACGACAATGCCTCGATGCGAGACCTGCTGACTGCCCTGCTATCCAGCCAGGGCTATCAAGTAGTGGGTGCGCTGGAGGAAGGTAACGGCGTCATGGATGCCGTACGCAACCTGTCTCCACAGATCATCTGCCTCGACTACCAGTTGCCAGGGCGGGATGGCCTCGACATCTTGCGGGAGATCAACTCGGACCATCCGGAAATCGACGTGCTGTTCATCACCGCGACGGAAGGCCCGGACATCGAGGCTCAAGCCGCCGATGCGGGTGCGGCCGGCTTTCTGCGCAAGCCGTTTGGCCAGAAACAAGTAATCGACGAGTTGCTGCAAGTTTGCGAAACCCGCCGCCGTGCCTCGCCGGAAAGCCAGCCGGCAGCACCCAGCAAATCGGCAACGCGGACGCCGCCGCTAGCTGAGACAAAAACCAGCAATGCCCCCGGCCGCCAGCGGACCGCCGTCATCGCCGACGACAACAGCTCGATCCGCCTGTTGCTCAAAGGCCTGCTCACCGAACTGGGCCTGCAGGTCGTCGGCCAGGCGGCCAACGGCGAGGAAGCCATCCGTGCCGCAACGACCCACCAGCCCACCGTGCTGTTTCTGGACGTCAACATGCCCATCCTTGGCGGCCTCGATGCGCTGCCCAAAATTGTCGAGGCCAGCCCGAAAACCTCTGTGGTCATGGTAACCGGCGACACCTCGCGCCCCATCGTGCAGCGAGCGGCAGGACTCGGTGCCCGTGGCTATGTCGTCAAGCCGGTTCGCCCGGCCTATGTCGAGAATTTCCTGAAACAGCTGTTCAACGCCTGAGTGATGAAAGGTTTACTGCCATGACCTTGATGATCGATTTCCCCTTCCCGGGCGTCGCACCATGGGTCGATCACTTCAAGGCCATCGAAATCCCGGTCCTGCGTCATACGGTGCACCAACTCGAGGAATTGCAGGCAACGGCGGAGACGATCAACAGTCGCAAGCTGGCGACGATCATCGCGCACGACCCGCTAATGACCGTCCGGCTGTTTCAAACTCTGCAGGCACGTCGATCAAGCAGCCAGTCGGCCGACATCACAACCATCGAACGTGGCCTGGTCATGATCGGCACGCAGAATTTTTACAACAGCATACAGAACCCGCCGATCATCGAGCAGCAGCTGAAAGGCTATCCGAAGGCCATGCTCGGCCTGCTCAAGGTCATCGCCCGCTCCCGCGCCGCCTCGCAATGGGCCCGCGACTGGGCTTTGCTGCGCCAGAACGTCAGCTTCGACGAAATAACCATGGCGGCGCTGCTCCACGACCTGGTCGAAATCCTCATGTGGTGCTTCGCCCCGAACCTGGCCATCCGGGCCAAGGAGCGGCTGAGCAGCGAGCCGGGCCGGCGGAGCAGCCAGATTCAGCAAGAAGTTTTTGGCGCTTCGCTCGACGAAATTGCCGTTGAATTGGTTGCCCACTGGGGGCTACCGCCCTTGCTTTGCTCCCTGCTCAATCCGGCCGATGCCGAAACGGGCAATGTCCGGAACGTCAAGCTCGCCGTCAATCTTGCCCGGCACTCGGCCAATGGCTGGAACGACCCAGCCTTGCCGGACGATTATCGGGCCATCGAAGCGCTGCTCCATATCGGCCACAGCAATCTGCTCGAGCGTATCGGCGCCCCTGACGAGCAGGTTCAGGCAGCGCGCCAGGCCGAAGCGGAAGGCGATCCTCTGGCTTCGTAGCCAGGTTTTACGCTACCAGCCGCGCCGGAAGCAACGGCCCACCAGGCTTAGAGATCGTAGTTAAGCTGGAACCAGTAGGTTCGGCCATCCATGCGCAGCGAATCCTGCGCCACGCCGCTATCCGGCCGCCAGTCGAAAGGCGAAACCACCTCGTATTCACGGTCGAACAGGTTGCGAATGCTGAACGAGGCTGACAGGCCATGCCACTTGCGCTCGCTGGAGAAGGTCAGGTTGGCCAACCCCACACCGTCGAGGCGCCGGCGTTCCAGGGTCAGCCGCGAGCCGAGATATTGCGCCTCGAGCCCGGTGCGGACGGCAGCACCGGGCAGGGGAAAGCTCAGGTTGAACTTGCCCAGCACGTGCGGCGAATTGACCAGTTCGGCCCCATAGACATCCTGGGCGTTCTGCCAGGACAGGCTGCCACGTGAGCGAATGCCGCCTTCCCACAGGCGCTCGAGCTCGATTTCGAGACCCAGGGTTCGGCTGTTGCCTTCGGGTACATAGTCGTCTACTGCAGCGCTGTAGATGAGCTGCGCGCTCCGCCGATAGTTGAACAACGACGCTGTCAGACGCGTATCGCGTGTGAATTCGTGCTGCAGACCAAGTTCGGTAGCTGCAACGTATTCGGGCACGGCGGTGCCACTATAAGAAAAGCGTTCATAAGCGTGCGGCATGCGGAAGGCTTCGCTGTAGGAAGCTTTCAGGGTCGTCTGCTCAGTCGGTTTGTAGATCACGGCGAGACGCGGGCTCCAGTTGCCCGCGAGGTCGCTGGCGTCATCGTAGCGCGCGCCAAGATTAAGCGACCAGCGCTCGTTGATCCGGTATTCGTCGGTCAGGTAAAAGCTGGCCGTGCGCCGCGATAGCGAATCGCTGAACACCTCGACGAGGGCTTTCTCGGGAGACCAGTAGGTCCGCCGGAACTGCTGCCGGTAATCGTTACGAAACTCGAAGCCGAAGACCATCGTATGGTCGACCAACCAGTTACCGACAAACTTCTGGTCGATGCCCCACCACTGGCCATGGTATTCGCGCCGCCCATACTTTTCGTTGTCGAGACTGTATTCGATGAACTCCCGCCAGGTGTCGTAGGCGTAGTGGCCGGAATAAAAACGGGAGAGCGAACTCAGCGTTGGACTCAGTGTCGTCTGGTACGAAAGATTCAGGAACGCGTTTTCATCGCGAACCGAAAACGGCGTATTGAATGCCGTCGACTCGCTGGGATTGGTCGGCAACATCTTCTTGCGGTCGACATAGGCCCCTTCGATGGTCAGGCCCTGGTAAGCGAATTTTCCGAAGACCCGTTTGTTGGTCTCGCCATCCTGGTTTTCGGCGATGCCGTTGTTGGTGCTTGGAGTGTCGTAGGCGGGGAAGTACAGGTTGCGGCCCTTGACGTCGAGCGCCGAGACCGAGAGCAGGATGTCAGCCCCGTTTTCGAAACGCTTGCCGTAGCTTACCCGCTGCTTCTGCCCCCCCCGGCTGGCGACCTCGCCGGACAACTGGGCGGCATTGAAATCACGCCCCTTTTTGGTCACCACGTTGATGATGCCGAGCATGGCGTTGTTGCCGTAGGTGACCGAACCGGTGCCCGGCACGTATTCGACGCGCTCGACCAGTTCAAGATCAAGCAGCCCCGATTCGTCGATGTAAGCCTGATTGAACAAGCTGTCCTGGGTCGCATAGCCGTCGATGAGCAGCATGATCCGCCCGGCGTAGTCGCCCGGCTCGCCGAAACCGCGGCCACCCATGTACTGATAGCGCCGGTCGTAGGTGGTATGCAGGCCGCGCATGCTGTTGATAACGTCGGCCAGCGTGCGGTAACCGAAGGCGCGGATGTCCGCGGCGGTGACGATGCTCACGGCTGACGGAGAATCACTGACCTGCTGGGCAATTTGCGCAACGGGAACGGCCTCGCGGAGCATCAGTTGCTCCAACGGCAGTTCCGTCAGGTCGACAGCCGGTTCGGCCAGCGCCACGCCAGCAAGAAAGGTCAGGCCAAGCGCACCATTCAAATGTTTCAGCCAGCCAGAATTCATCCCGCCAATTTTCCCTGTGTTGTTGCCAGCGCCTGTTCATGCAAGACGCATGTCCCGGTCAATATATTAGCCGATTTTATCAAAAGCAAAAACCAGCGAACACACAAGATATTTTTGTTACTTTATTCAAATAATACAAATAAATAGCCACACCTCATCGGCAAGCCAAAAGGCCGGCGAACGAGCCCGGCCAATGCGCATCGGATGCATTTTTGGTGAATAATTACGTCATGTTCAGAATATTGTTCGCCATTGCGCCCCTCATCTTGCTCTCCGCCCCGGCCAGTGCGGAAATCTACAAATGCCGCCTGCCCAACGGCAAGACGGAGATAACCAACGTTCCCTGTCCGACCGGTAGCGGCACGGTAACGGTGCGACCGGACGAACGCGTTTCCGAAGCCGCCCGCCGGGCAGCCGAGCAAGATGTCGAGCGGATGCGCAATTACGTCGAGAAACGCGAAGCCGTGCAGCGAGCTCAGGACAAGGCCGAGCGCGAGGAGCGGGTTGCTACCCAGCGCCAGCCAAACACGGTCAGTCGCGCGCCCCGCCAGACCGGCAACGCCGATGAATGCCTGCACAATATCGAATCGATGGTTCTGGAAGCGAGCCAGCGCGCCCAGATGGAGGCGGAATGCCGCAACCTGGTCAGTCCGCAGCCGGCTTATGCCCCCGTCGGCGTGCCCGTCATGCCGATCCTTCCGCAGCACCAGCACATCCATCCGCAGCCGCCTCCGCCCCCCAAGGCCGAACCGCCCAGCGCGCCGGGAATTGCGGTACAGCCTCTCAAAAAGTAAGCAGACAAGGTAACTCCGCCCCCAATTCCGGCAGCTAACCACGCTTCCACGGTCAACCGGAAAAATAGGCCAATTTTGAAATACCTGAGCGGCGTCAGCGTCGCCCCAATGCACGCCAAGGCACACCATGACCGAGCTTCTCAAACCCTACCCCGACGCTGCAGCCGGCGACGACATCATCGCCAGTACGAAAGTGTGGCTCGAACGCGCCGTCATCGGCCTCAACCTGTGCCCATTCGCCAAAAGCGTCTTCGTCAAGAAACAGGTCCGCTACGCCCTGACCGCGGCGAGCACGCCCGATGAACTGCTCGCCGAACTCGAGCACGAACTGGCGCTCATGGTCGAAACCGATCCGGCCAGGCTCGACACCACGCTGCTCATCCACCCGCTGGCGATGACCGATTTTCTCGACTTTCATTTCTTCCTCGGCGAAGTCGATGC
The DNA here is from genome assembly GCA_013335535.1 of Azonexaceae bacterium. Taxonomy (GTDB): domain Bacteria; phylum Pseudomonadota; class Gammaproteobacteria; order Burkholderiales; family Rhodocyclaceae; genus Azonexus. The sequence continues at coordinate 3,318 of JAAXVL010000019.1, read as the reverse complement.
GCTGATCCGCAACCTTGGCTACGAGGGCGTTTTTCAGATCGCCAGCCTGCACCCGCAATACGAGTTCGCCGGCAGCGAACCGGAAGATATCGCCAACTACACCAACCGCTCCCCCTACCCTACCCTGCACCTGCTCCGGGAAAGCAGCATCGACCGGGCCGTTGCAGCCTTCCCCGATGCCGAAGCGATTTTCGAACGCAATATCGAAACGATGGAAGGCCTCGGCCATGAAGGCTGGAGGAAACTCTGGCTGAGCTGAGCAAACGGCAATTCGGTGCCCAAAGCGGACTGATGACTTTGGAAAATGAAGCTCAATAAGATCAGTCCAGAGCGTCCTCCACGCTCAAGTGAAGTAACTCAGACACTTCAATACCGAGGACGAAAGATAACTTCGCCAACACCAAGAGAGATGGGTTACCTATCGCTCGCTCAATCTGGCTGACATAAGTTCTATCTACATCGGCCTGAAAAGCGAGGTTTTCTTGGGACATGCCAAGAGACTTTCGCGCACCCCTCACACGAAAACTTAAGACATTCTGGAGAGGTTTAAGGTTGATGTTCGGCATGACGCCGAGCATCAATCATGAGAGACTACACATCCACGGACTATATTCTACATTTGACGCCAAGCTGACCATGACGCCAAATATATTTTGGTATCGATGAAAGGCGGCACAAACGTGAATGAGCACGACGAGAACCTATCTATTACCGTGCAGATGCCGAGAGATCAAGCGGAAGCATTTCGGAAACTATTGCTTGAGTTGAACTGGAATACTCTCCGAGGTTTAGCAGGAACAGATGCCGAAGCTGATGTACTCCACTTCGCTCTCTCCCGGTTTCAGATTGCACTTATGGATACAAACAAGAAATAGATCGGCGTCTGCTCCTGGCCGATTTTTAATCCATGACAAAAGCGTAGCCAGGTGCATTACCCCGCACCTGCCACGGTCAACCGGAAAAACCGCCAAAAAACGAAATGAAGATCAGGCCGTTTCGTGCTCGGCGCCGTCCTTGTTCTGGCGGCCCAGCGTCAGTTCGCTGTTTTCGCTGAGAGCGAAGAAGAAGGCGTCGACGGCTTTCGGCTCGCCGGATGCAGCGAAGGTGGTCTGGCCGCATTCGCACTGGCCGACCCAGATGGCGTCGATACCGCGCAGGCCGCGCGTGCTGACCGGGTTGATGGTCGTCACGTCGCCACCACAACCGTTGCACACCAGCTTTTCGGGGCGTGATTCCTCGATTTTGGCTTGCGCCTGAGCGATGCGCTCTGCCTGCGTTCCGCGATTTTTGGCCTGCCCCATGTCTGTTCCCCGTGATTTTCAAAGGCAGGCAGGATACAGGAATTCAAACCGGGCCGACCAGCTTACTGGGACAGGTGATAGCTTCGTTTGCCGGCTGCCTTGGCCCGGTACATGGACTGGTCGGCGCAGCGAATGATCGCTTCCGAGGTGCTTTGCAGGCCGACCTGCGGAAACAGGCAGATGCCGATGCTGGCGCTTATCGGAGGCATATCGGGAAGGCTGGCGATCGGTTCCTCGATGATCCGGATCAGCTTTTCAGCCAGATGGGCCGCGGCATCGCAGGAGCCGATGTCGTGCACGAGCAGAAAGAACTCGTCGCCGCCGAGACGCGAGATAGTGTCCGTTTCCCGCGTCGCGGCAACCAGACGGCGGGCGATTTCACGCAATACCGTATCGCCGGCCTCGTGTCCCAACTGGTCGTTTACGCTCTTGAATCCATCGAGATCAACGAAAAATCCGGCATGCCGCTCGGAATCGCGCCGGGCCAGCGCCAGCGCCTGATTCAGCCGGTCATCGAGCAGGTCACGATTGGGCAGGCCGGTCAGCCGGTCATGCAGCGAACGCTGGAGGTGCAGGCGACGCTCCCGATCCACCTGCATCTCGCGCAGGAAAAGCTGGCGCCGCTGGTATTCGACCAGATAGCCGGCTGCCCCGCCGATGAGGTTGGCCGAGATCATGAAAAAATTCTGGCTGAGCAGCATCGGTTCCGGATAGGCATGGGCATAAGCGAAGAACAGGTTGTAGAGCAGCAGGACAAAAACGTTGATGCCAAGCGCCTGGATGAAACGGGTGCCGATCAGGTTGTAGGTATAAAACGTAGCCAGCATGAGCCCCGGGTAATAGTAGGTACTGCTTTCCACCGGCAGATGCCAGAGCATGGCGATCAGGCCAAGCGCCGCCGACAGCCCGACCAGCGCGAGCAGGAACTGGTTGGCTTTCTCGAACCACGGGGTAAAGGTCAGCACCAGGACGCCAAGCGGCACCGCCAGCGCCAGCATGCGGATGAGCCAGACGAGGCCGAGCTGGCTGGACGGCACAAAAAGGTGGTCCAGCGCGCCATAGGCAAAATACACAAAAACGCCGACAACGATGGCCGCCCGGCCCTGCAGACGCAGGCGTGGCAACAACTGCCGAAGGAAGGCACGCTCGGTTTCCGGGTCATGGAAACGCAAAGTGAATGGATGCATTCTGTTCATCGATCAACCATCCTGAGAAAACTTCACGCCGGCCATGGCGAAGACCCCATCAATGCAATCCAATTATGACTTTCAGCATATGACATGGTTCCTGTCGGCAACAACAAGGGTTTACGCGATATCGCAAGCGTGACGGGCTATGGCAATATGCAGTGATGCATGCACTGCCCCACCTTTCCGCAATCGACTGGGTCTCGCTGGCCATTTTCTTTGCCAGCTGGGCCGGCTACGCCTGGTATTCCGAACATAGCCAGCGTGGCGCCAACGGCCTGATTCACACCAGCCAGAGCTACCGCCTGCAGTGGGCTTACCGCATGCTGGAACGTGAAATGCGGGTGTCTGACTCAACCCTGATCGGCAACCTGGTAACCAGCGTTTCCTTTTACGCCAACACGACGATCTACATCATCGCCGGCCTCGTCGCCGCGCTTGGTGCCTCGGACAAGCTGCTCAGCTTCACGGCCGAACTGCCCTTCGGCGGCGCCGGCAACCGCGAGCTGCTCGAAATCAAGCTCATGTTGCTGCTAGCGTCCTTCGTTTTCGCCTACTTCAAATTCACCTGGTCGCTGCGCCAGTTCAACCTGCTCTCCATCCTTGTTGGCGCTGCCCCCTTCGGCAAGGCCGGCGATCCGGGCATCGACGCCTACGCCAAGCGCGTCGCCGGCGCCAACAACCTGGCCGGCGACGACTTCAACCGCGGTATCCGGGCTTATTACTTCGGCCTTGCCGCCTCCGGCTGGCTGCTCAATCCGGCCATCCTCGGCGCCTTTGCCATCGTCGTTCTGGTCGTGCTTTTCCGCCGGCGAGCGGTAGTCGCGGCG
>JAAXVL010000018.1 GCA_013335535.1 Azonexaceae bacterium | reverse complement strand
ACAAACAACGTGCGCTTTCAATGTAGCTACAAAGCAAGATTGCGTGCCCCCCCCCCGGCGAGGAATTTCCGGACTCGCAATTTGACGGCCTACCGGAAAAAACAGCCAAATTTGAAATGCCTTGAGTTGGGCGACTGCCCCGCTCCCGTAAATACGCTAGCGCCCCACCCAGCCGCCGCACACCGGGAAGACCTGCCCGACAAAGCAGTTGGCGGCGTCGCTGCAAAGATAGGCGGCGAATTCGGCATCTTCGTTGGCCGAGACGAGCCGGCCCAGCGGGACTTCGCGTTTCAGGCGCTCCTGAAAACGGGGGTTGGCTTGGACGTCCGCCGGGAAATAGGTCGGGTTATCAACGAAATTCTGGGCGATGGCGTTGACCTGGATGTTGTGCGGCGCCAGTTCGACGCCGACGGCCTGCACGTATGCAAGTTGCGCGCCCCGAGCGGCGCTGTAGGTCGAGGCCCGCTTCATGCCACGCAATGCCGATGCGCTGCCCATGAGCAGGATCTTGCCGCTGCGGCGCTCGATCATTTGCGGCGCGACGGCGCGCACCAGCCGGGGCAGCGGCGCCACGAGCGCGTTGAACACGGCACTCCATTCGTCTTCATCGACCTGCTCGACCGGCGTACTCGGTGCCATGATCGACAGGTTGGCGATCAGCACATCGACCTGCCCGGCCCCGGCGACGAGACCTGCCGGCTCTTCCGACTCCAGCAGGGGCAGAACGCTTTCGATGACGGTGGCGCCGTGCGCCTTCATCACTTCGCAGAGGAAGGGCCCCATGAACACATCGGCATGGGTGATGAGGATGCGTTTCCCCTTGAGATTCTGGTCGGACATGCTGCCTCCTTCGCAATGCGGAAATGGCTCAGACGTCGACATGGACAGGCGACGTCGGGACAAGTTTAGCGATTCCACGGTCAACCGGAAAAAATGGCCAAAATTGAAATGTGCGCGCTGACCGGGCCAGCCGAAAACAGGGGCAATGCCGCTAGAATGGCGCTGCCCCGTTTTCTAGCATCCCGATGACCCGTCCCTCGCTCAATACCCAGATCCTGATCGGCTGCCTGCTCGGCATTGCCGGCGGCTTGTGGCTAGCCACCGAACCAGCATCCGACCCCGTTGTCGGCAACACGCTGTATGGCGCCAAAATGCTCGGCAACCTGTTTCTCGATCTACTGCGTATGGTGCTGGTGCCGCTGGTCTTTTCGTCGATTGTCTGCGGCGTTGCCAACCTGCGCGCCCACGAGCAGATGCATCGGGTATGGACGACGACGCTGGGCTTCTTCGGCCTGTCGATGGCGCTGGCCATCGTACTCGGGCTGGGCGCTGCCGAAATCTTCCGCCCCGGCGAAGGCATGCATCTCGCCATGTTCGCCGACGCCACCCGCGATTTCCAGGCGCGCCAGATGCCGCTGCCCGACTACATCGCGCAGTTCATGCGCGGGCTGTTCCAGAATCCGTTCAAGGCGCTGGCCCAGGGCGACATCCTGGCGGTCGTGATCATTGCGCTCTTTCTCGGCATCGCGCTGGTTGTTGGCGGCGAGCGCTACAAGAACATTCGCGTGCTGATCCAGGAGTTGCAGGAACTCTGCCTGCGCATCGTCGGCTGGATCATGCATCTCGCCCCATTCGGCCTCGCGGCCCTCATCCTGCAACTGGTCGCCACACAAAACAGCGCCCTGCTCGCCAGCCTCGGCCAGTTCATCAGCGTCGTCGTCGGCACCACATTGTTCCACGGCATCGTCGTCCTGCCACTGCTGCTCTGGCTGGTCACCCGCATGTCGCCGCTGCGTTTCTGGAAAGGCGCGAAAGAGGCGCTGATCACGGCCTTCGTCACGAGTTCCAGCGCCGCCACGCTGCCCATCACGCTGCGCTGCACGGAACAACACCTGCACGTCAAGAAGGATATCGCCAACTTCGTCATACCGCTCGGCGCCACCGTCAACATGGACGGCACAGCGCTCTACGAAGCCGCCGCCGCCCTCTTCGTGGCGCGACTGGCCGGCATCGAACTTGATCTCGCCCACCAGCTCATCATCTTCTTTGTCGCCATGCTTGGCGCCATTGGCGCCCCGGGCATTCCCAGCGTCGGCATGCTGAGCATGGTGCTCGTGCTGGAATCGGTCGGCCTGCCGACTGCGGCCATTGCCATCCTGCTCCCCATCGACCGTATCCTCGACACCGTGCGCACGGCGGTTAACGTCGAAGGCGACATGGTTGGCAGCCTGATCGTGCAGAAACTGACCGAGTCAGGCGATAAAGCGGCCTGACCCGCCCTGGTTCAGGCCCCGTCAGCCCGCCGGGCAACGAAACTGACCGGTGTGTGCGCACTGAGGCCGCCTCCGCTTTCAAGCACCAGATGCAGTTCGCCCACCTTGAGCGCGCCCCGGTAGCGATGCGTCACCTCGCGGGCCGGCCCATCGCCCGCGACTTCCTGGCTATGCGTCACAAATCCCAGTTGCTCGCCGCTAACCGTGCCCTGCTCGATGGTTCGCGCCACCCCGAGATAGCCTGCCGTGCCATGCAGCTCGCCCTTGTCCACCTGCAGATCGATTTTTTCCACGTGCTCGGCACCCCAATCGTAGTTGACCGTCGCCAGCCAGCGCCCCGAAAAGTTCTGCGCTGGTGCGACGGCCACCGGCTTGGCGGCATCAGCCGCTTGCTTCGGCCCAAAGCGGTTCAGCCCGACGACCAGAAGCGCCGCTGCCAGCACGGTCAGGCCGCCCCAGACCATCCCGCGGCGCCCGGTGCGTGGACGCGCCACCGGCACCTTCGGTGCAACGGCCGCAATCAGCCGCGCCAGATCCGCCGACCAGCCCGCATCGGTCAACACCAGCGACTGGCGCCGGGCCAAGGCCCGAATCGACGGCGGCAGGTCATTTTCCGCCGGCATCGCGGCGCCGCCGACGAGAACCGGCAGAACGACCTTGCCGGAATTCAGGCCGGCCTCAATTTCCCGCCGCACGAAATCGTCAGGTTCATCCAGCCGCCGCAAGCTATTCCGGCTCACGCTCAGCCACGCCGGCCCGATCAGCACGAGCATGACATCGACCGCTGCCAGGTTCTTCTCGATGGCGACGACGAAATCCTCGCCGGGGTGGATGTCCTCGATATCGCGGAACACATTGTCCGCACCGAAGGTCGCTTCCAGCGCATCGGCCAGACGTCCGGCAAAACCGGCCTGATCATCGCGGCGGTAACTGATGAAAATTCCCGGCATTGCTCAAACCTCCATGTCAGTGTCGCCCCAAACCTACTTTCTACGGTCAACCCGAAAAATCAGCCGATTTCCAAATTTATCCTCGCCGCTACCCTCGAACGAGCGGCAGGTAATCGCCGTCCAACGCACAGCCACCTCACGCCCATCATTGCAGCGAACCGTGCCCTTTCCCGTCTCGCCGTCGCAACTGCCAGGATTGGGTGAAATATCCGGCGGCAAAAGCTGCCCGTCGCACTGCAGGCGACCATCGCTGTCAGCCAGAATGAAGCGCCCGCCACCGCTCGCATTGCCGGGAAAGCCCTTGCCACGCAGCTCGCCCGGTACATCGCTCAGGCTGCCGCGGGCCTGATAGCCAATGGCGCACCCGGCCAGTAGCGAGGCCACAACCACCATCAAGGGAATTCCGCGTTTGTTCACAAGGCAGCGCTTACGTTTTCGAGGATAATTGCCATTTTTACACCCATTCGACGCCCGACGTGAATTCGCATCTCGCCCAACTCCAGCCCTACCCCTTCGAAAAGCTGCGCGCCCTGTTCGCCGGCGTCACGCCCAATCCGGAATACAAGGAAATCAAGCTCTCCATCGGCGAGCCCCAGCACCCGACGCCGGCCTTCATCATGGAAGCCCTGGCCAACGGCCTCAAAGGTCTGGCCAACTATCCGACGACGCAGGGCATCCCGGCACTCCGTCAGGCCATCGCCGCCTGGTGCCAGCGCCGCTACGATCTGACGCTCAATCCGGAAACCGAAATCCTGCCAGTCAACGGCTCGCGCGAAGCGTTGTTCTCCTTCGCACAAACCGTCGTTGATACCAGCCGCGGCCACGTCCCGCTGATCGTCAGCCCTAACCCGTTCTACCAGATCTACGAAGGCGCGGCCTACCTGTCCGGCGCCGAGCCGCGCTTCCTCAACAACCTGCCCGACAACAACTTCGCTTTCGACTACAGCAGCCTGAGCGAAGAAGAATGGTCGCGCGTCCAGCTCTTCTACGTCTGCTCGCCGGGCAACCCGACCGGCAAGGTGCTGTCGCTGGAAGACTGGAAAACGCTGTTCGCCCTCTCCGACAAGTACGGTTTCGTCATCGCCTCCGACGAGTGCTATTCCGAAATCTATTTCGACGAAGCCAACCCGCCCATCGGCGGCCTGCAGGCAGCCAAGCTGCTCGGCCGCTCGAACGAACGGCTGGTCATGTTCTCCAGCCTGTCCAAGCGCTCCAACGTGCCGGGCATGCGTTCCGGCTTCGTTGCTGGCGATGCGGCCATCCTCAAGAAATACCTGCTGTTCCGCACCTACCAGGGCTGCGCCATGTCGCCGCCGGTGCAGACGGCCTCCATCGCTGCCTGGAACGACGAGGCGCATGTGCTGGACAACCGCAACCAGTATCGCGAGAAGTTCGCCGCCTGCACGCCGCTGATTGCCGAAGTGCTCGGCACCGGCATGCCGGACGCCAGCTTCTACCTGTGGGCGAAGACGCCGATCGCCGACACCGAGTTCGCCCGGGGCCTGCTCGAACACTATAATGTCGTGGTCCTGCCCGGCAGCTTCCTGGCGCGCGAAGTCCGCGGCGTCAATCCGGGGGCCAATTTCATTCGGATCGCGCTGGTCGCCTCACTCGACGAGTGCCTGGAAGCGACCCGCCGCATCCGTGAATTTTCGCAACAACTCGTACAACAACTGTAAACAGAGAGAACATCCATGAGCCATCCCCTGCAAGCCATCATCGAAGAACTCTGGGAACGCCGCACCGAGCTGTCCCCACAATCCCCGGTCGACACCGTCGCCGCCATCAATCAGGTCGTCGGCATGCTCGACTCCGGCGCCCTGCGCGTCGCTGAAAAGATCAATGGCGACTGGGTCACCCACCAGTGGATCAAGAAGGCCGTGCTGCTCTCCTTCCGTGTGCGCGACAACCGCGTCCAGGAATCCGGCGACGTCCGCTTCTACGACAAGGTTGATACCAAGTTCGAAGGCTGGACTGAAGAGCAGTTCCGTCAGGGCGGCTTCCGCGTCGTGCCGGGTACCATCGTCCGCAAGGGCTCCTTCGTTGCCAAGAATGCCGTGCTCATGCCGTCCTTCGTCAACATCGGCGCCTACGTCGATGAAGCCACGATGGTCGACACCTGGGTTACCGTCGGCTCCTGCGCGCAAATCGGCAAGAACGTGCACCTTTCCGGCGGCGTCGGCATCGGCGGCGTCCTCGAGCCGCTGCAGGCCAACCCGACCATCATCGAAGACAACTGCTTCATCGGTGCCCGTTCCGAAGTCGTCGAAGGTGTGATCATCGGCGAAAACTCCGTGCTGTCGATGGGTGTCTATATCGGCCAGAGCACGCCGATCTACGACCGCGAAACCGGTGAAGTCACCTACGGCCGCGTACCGCCGGGCTCCGTGGTAATCAGCGGCACCTTGCCGAAGGCCAACGGCGCGTATAGCCTGTATGCTGCCATCATCGTCAAGAAGGTCGACGCGCAAACCCGCTCGAAGACCAGCATCAACGAATTGCTGCGCCCGTAAGTCAAACCACCAAGAAGGTCTTGTCATGATTCTCGACAAACTGTTCCAGTTGATGGCTGAAAAGCAGGCCTCGGATATTTTCATATCCGCCGGCGCGCCTATCCACATCAAGATCCAGGGCAACACGCTCCCGGTCAACCAGCAGGTCATGCTGCCGGACATGATCGAGAAGATCGCCTACGAACTGATGTCGCCGGATCAGATCAAGACCTTCGAGGCGAACTGGGAGATGAACCTCTCCTTCGGTGTGCCGAATGTCGGCAACTTCCGCGTCAATATCTTCCGCCAGCGCGGCTCGACCAGCATCGTCATCCGCTTCATCCTGGGCAACATCCCGGCCATGGACGACCTTGGCCTGCCCAACATCCTCGGCGAGCTGATCATGGAGAAGCGCGGCCTGATCCTGATCGTCGGCGCCACCGGCTCAGGCAAGTCGACGACCATCGCCTCGATGCTCGACCACCGCAACGCCAACCGTTCCGGCCACATCCTGACGGTTGAAGACCCGATCGAATTCCTGTTCAAGCACAAGAAATCCATCGTCAACCAGCGCGAAATCGGCATGGACACGATGGACTGGCAATCGGCCCTCAAGAACGCCATGCGCCAGGCGCCGGACTGCATCCTGATCGGCGAAATCCGTGACAAGGACACCATGCAGGCGGCCATCGCCTACTCGCAGACCGGCCACCTCTGCCTCGCCACGCTACACGCCAATAATTCGTATCACGCCCTGAACCGCATCATCAGCTTCTTCCCGGCGGAAAACCGGCAGGCACTTTTCCTCGACCTGTCCGTCGCCCTGCGCGCCATCGTTTCCCAGCGCCTGGTCAAGAAGCCGGATGGCAAGCGCATCCCGACCTGCGAAATCATGCTCAACACGCGCCACATCAGCGAGCTGATCGAGCGCGGCGAAGTGCAAGGCATCAAGGACGCCATGGAACAGACCCTGGCCCCGGGATCGCAGACCTTCGAGCAGGACTTGTTCAGGCTCTACAGCAGCAGCACGATCACCATCGACGAAGCGTTGGCCAATGCCGATTCGCCGACCAACCTGTCGTGGCTCATCAACAATTCCGAATTCGGCAGCACCAATGGCAAGGACGACCGCAAGACCGACGTCGCGCTCGAATTCGACAGCACCAGCGAAGGAGGTACCTCCTTCAAGGAATTCACGCTGAGCCTGGCCGACCACGACGAAGAAACCAACTGATGTCCGACCCCACGTTTGAACTGGCCCGGCAGATCATTTCCTGCCACTCGGTCACGCCGGAAGACGGCGGCTGCATGGAAATCATCACCGATCGCCTCAAGCCACTCGGCTTCAGCATTGAATTCATCAACCGCAACGGTGTCACCAACCTCTGGGCGCGTCGTGGCACGACTGCCCCGTTATTCGTTTTCGCAGGTCACACCGATGTCGTGCCTACCGGTCCGCTCGACAAATGGACCTCGCCGCCCTTCTCCCCTGAAGTGCGCGACGGCATGCTCTACGGACGTGGCACGGCCGACATGAAGTCGTCGATTGCTGCCTCTATCACCGCCGTCGAAGCCTTTATCGCAGCCAATCCGGACCACCCCGGCTCGCTGGCCTTCCTGCTTACCTCCGACGAGGAAGGCGATGCCACCGACGGCACCGTCATCGTCGTCGAAGCGCTCAAGGCACGTGGCGAAACGCTCGATTTCTGCATCATCGGAGAACCGACCTCTGTCGATGCGCTCGGCGACATGATCAAGAATGGCCGGCGCGGTTCGCTGTCCGGCACACTGACGGTCAAAGGTATCCAGTGCCATATCGCCTACCCGGAAAAAGGTCGCAATCCGATCCACGAAGCCGCCCCGGCGCTGGCCGAACTGGCCGCGACGCGCTGGGATGAAGGCAACGAATACTTTCCGCCGACAACGTGGCAAGTCTCCAACATCCACGGCGGTACGGGCGCGACCAATGTCGTCCCGGGCAGCCTCGAGATCAAGTTCAATTTCCGTTTCTCCACGGCCAGCACGCCGGAAGGCCTGCAGCAGCGACTGCGCGCCATACTCGAAAAGCACAACCTGGACTACGACATCCAGTGGACACTGGGCGCCCGCCCCTTCCTGACCGGCCGCGGCCCGCTAGCCGATGCTGCGACGACAGCCATCAGCGAAATTTGCGGCATCGATACCGAGCTATCGACCACGGGTGGCACCTCCGACGGCCGTTTCATTGCCGAGATCTGCAAGCAGATGCTCGAAATCGGCCCGGTCAATGCGACCAGCCATAAAATCGACGAATGCATCGCCGTCGACTCATTCCCCAAGCTGTCGGCCATTTATCGCCGCATCCTTGAACAACTGATGACCGCATGACCACAGCCGCCAAAACCGAACTATTCACCGTTCGCGACTACCTCCGTTACGCCGTCAGCCGCTTCAACGCTGCCCAACTCTTCTTCGGCCACGGCAGCGACAACGCCTGGGACGAAGCTGTCTATCTGACGCTGCACACGCTCAACCTGCCGCTCGACCGCCTCGAACCCTTTCTCGACGCCCGCCTGCTGCCGCACGAGCGCGAACTCCTGCTCGACATCTACGCGCGCCGCTGCCAGGACCGCCTGCCGGCTGCCTACCTGACCCACGAAGCCTGGCTCGGCGAGCACCGTTTCTACGTCGACGACCGCGTCATCGTGCCGCGCTCCTTCATCGCAGAACTGCTCGACGAGCAGCTCACGCCGTGGATCGACGATCCGTGGGCCATCGAATCAGCGCTTGACCTGTGCACGGGCTCCGGCTGCCTGGCCATCCTGAGCGCCCTCGCCTTCCCGAACGCTGCTGTCGCCGCCGTCGACCTGTCCGAGGATGCCCTCGCCGTAGCCGAACGCAACGTCGCCGACTATCACCTGACCGACCGTGTCGAACTGATCCAGTCCGACGCCTTCGCCAATCTTCAAGGCCGCAAGTTCGACCTGATCATCTCGAACCCGCCCTACGTCAACGCCGAGTCGGTCGCCGCACTGCCGCCGGAATATCTGCATGAGCCGGAACTGGCGCTCGGCTCGGGTGAAGACGGCCTCGATTTCACGCGCATCATCCTGCGCGAAGCGAAGAAGCACCTGACCGAGAACGGCATCCTGATCGTCGAAATCGGCCACAACCGCGACGAACTCGAAGCTGCCTACCCGACGCTGCCCTTCACCTGGCTAGATACCGCTGCCGGCGACGAATTCGTCTTCCTGCTCCACGCTGCCGATCTGCCGGATTAAGTTACTCGCTTGAACAAGCTGTTTGAAATGCCCAGCCCGTTCGAAGTCGAAACGGGCACCGTGCTCATGCACGAGCCGTCGTGGGCACGCGAAGGCGAACTGCGCGCCCAGTTGCTCGACGAAAGCTACCCCAAGCCTTTCGTCATCGACGACGGCAAATCGCGCTTTCTCTATTTCAACGTTCGCCTCATGCAGAGCGAAATGTCGCTCAAGGCGCCGCACGACCTGGCCATCCGCTACACCCAGAAAATGATGGCTTTCCTGCTCTTCCAGCCGCGGCCGAAGCGCATCGTGCTGATCGGCCTCGGTGGTGGCTCGCTGATCAAATTCTGCTACCAGCGCATGCCCGGCACCCAGCTGACCGCCGTCGAACTCAACCCGAATGTGATCGCCTTCCGCGACACCTTCCTGCTGCCGCCCGACGATGACCGCCTGCAGGTACTCGAAGCCGATGGCGCGGAATTCCTCGCCAGCACCGAGAAAGGTATCGATGCCCTCCTCGTCGATGCCTTCGACAAAACCGGCTTCGCGCCCAGCCTGGCCAACCGTGAATTTTTCGACAACGCCTACGCCAAGCTCTCGGGCAACGGCGTTCTGGTCATCAACCTGGCCGGCGAGAAAGAAACCTACGCCGGGCTCATCGGCGAAGCGATGCACGTTTTCGACGACCAGGTCATCGTGATTTCGGTACCGGACGACGGCAACCACGTGCTGTACGCCTTCAAGGAAAGGCATTTCGAGCCGCGCTGGCGCTGGCTGCACAACTACGCCAAGGAGCTGCGCGCCAAGTTCGGCCTCGACTTTCCGGCCTTCGTGCAAAAGATGGAACGCTCGACCAAGCTCGGACTAGCCCGGCGCGAGGCAATTCGGGGCCGATAAGCCAGCGTTTTGGCACTTCCACGGTCAACCGGAAATAGGGGCCAAAATTGAAATGATTTTGGCCCGCCTCACGAGGCGAGGATTACCGAACTTCCGTCAAGATCGCCCGCAGCAAACGCCAACACCGCTCGACCGAAGCAATCTCGACCCGCTCGCCCGGCGCGTGCGCCCCGCGGATGGTCGGGCCGAAGGAAACGATATCCATGCCCGGATATTTGTCGCCAATGATGCCGCACTCCAGCCCGGCGTGGATGACCTGAACCTTCGACTCCGCCGCAAAATCGCGTCGATAAACCGACTGGCAGAGCTTGAGCAACGCCGAGTCCGGATTGGGCGCCCAGCCCGGATAAAACCCCGATTGCTCGGCATTCGTTCCGCTCAACGCCCACAAGCTGACGATCTCGTCGGCCAGCGCCAAGCTGCCGCTACCGATCAACGAGCGCACCATGAAGTTGCACGATCCCCCATTCGGGTGCAATTCGACCATCCCCAGATTATTCGACGTCTCGACCACGCCCGGCACCTGCCGGCTCATCCGGCGCACCCCATGCGGCGCCGCATGCAGCGAACCAAGCCAGACTTCCTGCTCGGCCACCGCCATGACCTGCGTCGCCTGGGCTACCGAAGCAGAAAGGCGCAAGCCCTCGTCGATCCCGCGCAGCTCCGACCGCAAACTAGCCTCCATCCCGGCCAGCCAACCTGCCAGACGCCCGCCCCGACCACCGGGCACCGCCACCGTCGCCACCGCCTCACGCGGCAAGGCATTACGCGCCGAACCACCGACCAGATCAACCAGCCGAAGCGGCGTCACCCCCTCCAGTTCGCGCAGGACGCGAACCAGCAGCTTGATCGCATTGCCACGCTCCTCGTGGATATCGACGCCGGAATGTCCGCCCCGCAGGCCGCTCAACGCGATCCGGACCACCTCGAAGCCAGCCGGAACAGGCTCAGCCACGCCAACGCGCTCGACATTGACATCCAGCCCGCCGGCACAGCCCAGATAAAACTCACCCCACTCCTCGGTATCCAGATTGAGCATCAGCCGCCCCTGCAGCACGCCCGCCTCCAGGCCGCGCGCCCCACCCATGCCGGCCTCTTCATCAACCGTCAGCAAGACCTCAAGCGGCCCGTGAACCAGGCTTTCATCCTCAAGCGCTGCCAGAATCAGCGCCACACCGATCCCGTTGTCTGCCCCAAGCGTCGTTTTATCAGCCACCAGCCAGCCATCGCGCAATTCGGGAACAATCGGATCGCGGGAAAAATCGTGCTCACTATCCGCGTTCTTCTGGCACACCATGTCGAGATGCGCCTGCAGGACCACACCCGGCCGATTCTCGGCCCCGGCACTCGCCGCCTTGCGGATAATCAGGTTACCCGTCGCATCGACTGCCGCCGCCAGACCTCGCGCCAAAGCCCACTGCAGCAATGAATCACGCAGCACAGCCTCCGCTTTCGAAGCCCGAGGGGTCGTGCACAAGGTCGCAAAATGGGACCAGACAATCGCAGGCTGCAGGCAGGCAATATCCGAATTAGTCACGTTACGGGGCTCCAAAGTGAAAACCCCCGCAGACCTTGCGGTGTGCGGGGGTTAAATTCTGGGGCGACTGATGGGGCTCGAACCCACGACAACCGGAATCACAATCCGGGACTCTACCAACTGAGCTACAGCCGCCGCTGAAGAAGGCGCGCATTGTACGAAGTTCCAATCCGTCTGTCTACAGGGAATGACGTCTATTCTGCGAAGACAGTCGCCACCAGGTAGAAGCATCCAGCAGCGAGCCTGCCGTGATATTATTGTCCGCTTTATTTTTCGGCTCCGAAGTCACAAGGAACTCTCATGGAAGCAACTACTGCACAAGCTAACGAACTTGAACGCCGCATCGACCTCTCCATCGCCATTGCCGATGTCGAGAAAGTCATGGAACAGCGCCTGAAGCGCATGGGCAAGAACATGAAGGTACCTGGCTTCCGTCCGGGCAAGGTTCCGTTCAACATCGTCAAGCAGCAGCATGGCGACCAGGCTCGCCACGAAGTGCTGTCCGAGGAACTCGACCGCGTTTTCGGCGAAACCGTCACTGAAAAGAAAATGCGCGTTGCCGGTTACCCGCGCATCGAACCGAAGGCTACCGAGAGCACCACGCACATCGAATTCTCCGCCATTTTCGAGGTTTATCCGGAATTCACCCCGGGCGACCTGACGACCGCAGAAATCGAGCGTCCGACCCTCGAAGTCAGCGCTGCCGAAGTCGACAAGACCCTCGACATCCTGCGCAAGCAACGCGTTTCCTATGAAGACACCGACCGCGCAGCCGCCAAGGAAGACCGCGTCGTTATCGACTTCCTCGGCAAGAAGGACGGCGTGCCGTTTGCCGGCGGCGAAGCCAAGGATTACCCGTTCGTCCTCGGCCAGGGCATGATGCTGCCCGATTTCGAAAACGCTGTCGAAGGCGCCAAGGCAGGCGATGCCAAGACATTTGATCTGGCCTTCCCGGCCGATTACCACGCCAAGGATCTGGCCGGCCAGACAGTCCAGTTTGATGTTGCCGTCAAGCAGGTACAGGCTCCGGTCCTGCCTGAACTGAACGCCGAATTCGCCACCAGCATGGGCATCGCCGACGGCGACGTAGCCAAGATGCGCGCCGAGATCGAAACCAATCTGAAGCGTGAAGTGAAGCGCCGCATCGAAGGTAAGCTTAAGGATCAGGTCATGGAAGCCCTGATCAAGGCCAACCCGATCTCCGTTCCGACCTCGCTGGTCGACATGGAAATCCAGCGCCTGATGCAGGCTGCCCGCCAGGACATGGAACAGCGCGGCATGAAGGTCAAGGACATGCCTATCCAGCCCGAGTGGTTTGCCGACCAGGCAAAGCGTCGCGTCACACTTGGCCTGATCCTTGCTGAGGTCGTGAAAACGGAAAAGCTTCAGGCAACCCCGGAACAGGTTCGTGCGATGGTCGAAGAAAATGCCCAAAGCTACGAACACCCGGAAGAAGTCATCCGCTGGTATTACGCTCAACCGCAGCGCCTGCAGGAAGTTGAAGGCGTCGCCATCGAGAACAACGTGGTTGCGTGGGTCCTGGGCAAAGCCAAGGTTACCGACAAGGCTGCAGTTTTTGATGAACTGATGGGTCAAAAGCAGTAATCCGGACCTTGTCGCGAAAACGACAATCGTCTTGAATGTAACGAAACGGCAACAGCAAGGGCTGACATGAATATCGACAACGCAAGCAACTGGGATCCACAGGCACTCGGCATGGTCCCCATGGTGGTAGAGCAGAGCGGCCGCGGCGAACGCGCGTACGACATCTATTCGCGCCTCCTCAAAGAGCGGGTGATCTTTCTTGTCGGCCCTGTCAACGACGTCACGGCCAATCTGGTTGTCGCCCAGTTGCTATTCCTTGAGGCCGAAAACCCGGACAAGGACATCTACTTCTACATCAACTCTCCAGGCGGCTCGGTGACGGCTGGCATGTCGATCTACGACACCATGCAGTTCATCAAGCCGGACGTCTCGACGCTGTGCATCGGCCAGGCCGCCTCGATGGGCGCCTTCCTGCTCAACGCCGGCGCCAAGGGCAAGCGCTTTGCCCTGCCCAATTCCCGCGTCATGATTCACCAGCCGCTGGGTGGCTTCCAGGGCCAGGCCTCTGATATCGCCATCCACGCCAAGGAAATCCTGTCCATTCGTGACCGTCTTAACCGGATCATGGCCGAACATAGCGGCCAGCCGCTGGAACGTATCGAAAAGGACACCGACCGCGATAATTTCCTTTCGGCCACTGAAGCTGCTGAATACGGATTAATTGACAAGGTATTGACCCGCCGCGAAGCGGCTTGAACGGAGAGCGACAGATGACCAAAGGCACCCCGGAAAAACTGCTCTACTGCTCCTTCTGCGGCAAGAGCCAGCACGAAGTCAAAAAGCTTATCGCCGGCCCGTCGGTGTTCATCTGTGACGAGTGCATTGCACTCTGCAACGACATCATCCGCGATGAACTGCCCGAAGAAGCAGCCAAGGCCGGTCGCTCTGACCTGCCGACGCCGCGCGAGATCAGTTCCATCCTCGACCAGTACGTCATCGGCCAGGAAGTCGCCAAGCGCATTCTTGCCGTGGCGGTTTACAACCACTACAAGCGTCTTCGCCATAGCGCCAAGAATGCCGGTGAAGTAGAGCTCTCCAAGAGCAACATCCTGCTCATCGGCCCGACGGGTTCGGGCAAGACACTGCTCGCCCAGACGCTGGCCCGCCTTCTCAACGTTCCCTTCGTCATGGCCGATGCCACGACACTGACCGAAGCCGGCTATGTCGGCGAGGACGTTGAGAACATCATCCAGAAATTGCTGCAAAAGTGCGACTACGACGTCGAGAAGGCGCAGCAAGGTATCGTCTACATCGATGAAATCGACAAGATTTCACGCAAGTCCGACAATCCCTCGATCACCCGTGACGTATCGGGCGAAGGTGTACAACAGGCTCTGCTCAAGCTTATCGAAGGCACCACCGCCTCGATCCCGCCGCAAGGGGGCCGCAAGCACCCGAACCAGGACTTCGTTCAGGTCGACACCACCAATATTCTGTTTATCTGCGGCGGCGCCTTTGCCGGCCTGGAAAAGGTCATCCAGAAACGCTCTGAAAAAGGCGGCATCGGCTTCGGTGCCGAGGTCAAGAGCAAGGACGACGGCAAGGCCGTCGGCAAGATCCTGCTCGAAACAGAACCCGAGGACCTCATCAAGTTCGGCCTGATTCCCGAACTGATCGGCCGCCTACCGGTCGTCGCCACCTTGCAGGAACTGGAAGAAGATGCCCTCGTTCAGATTCTGACCGAACCGAAGAACGCACTGGTCAAGCAGTACCAGAAGCTGTTCGGCATGGAAGACGTGGAACTGGAGATTCGTCCGGGTGCTCTTTCTGCCATCGCCAAAAAGGCGCTGGAACGTAAAACAGGAGCACGCGGCCTGCGTTCGATCATGGAGCACGCGCTCCTTGATACGATGTACGAACTCCCGGGCATGGAAAATGTCGAAAAGGTGGTGATCGATGAGAACATGATCACTGGCGACACTCCGCCCCTGCTCATTTACGCCGATCAGCCAAAGGTTTCCGGCTCCAACTGAGCCGGGTCTTGAATTGCGGTTCCCCGCCCCCACGTAGGGGGCACATACCTATTTCAAAGGCATCGTAATGTCGAACCCCAACACGCTCCCGGAAACCGTCGAACTGCCGCTGCTGCCGCTGCGCGACGTCGTCGTATTTCCGCACATGGTCATCCCGCTCTTCGTCGGTCGCCCTAAATCCATCAAGGCGCTCGAAATGGCCATGGAAGCCGGCAAGAATATCCTGCTGGTCGCCCAGAAGTCAGCCGCAAAGGACGAACCGGAACCGGAAGACCTCTATCGCATCGGCTGCATGGCCAACATCCTGCAGATGCTCAAGTTACCCGACGGTACCGTCAAGGTTCTGGTCGAAGGCACGCAACGTGCGCGTGTCGAAGCCATCGAGGTTCAATCCTCTGTCTTCATGGCAACCGCCCTGCCCTTGGCTCAACCCGGTATTGAAGACCACGAGATCGAGGCCATGCGCCGCGCTGTCGTGGCCCAGTTCGACCAGTTCGTCAAACTGAACAAGAAGATTCCCCCGGAAGTTCTTTCTTCCATCGCTGGTATCGAAGATGCCGGTCGCCTGGCCGACACCATCGCCGCCCACCTGCCGCTCAAACTTGAGCAGAAGCAGGAAGTGCTGGAAATGGAAAGCATCCGCGATCGCATTGACCGCCTGCTTTCCCAACTCGAAGCTGAAATTGACATCCTGCAGGTCGAAAAGCGGATCCGTGGGCGCGTCAAGCGCCAGATGGAAAAGAGCCAGCGCGAGTACTACCTCAACGAGCAGGTCAAGGCTATCCAGAAGGAACTCGGCGAAGGCGAAGAAGGTGCCGACCTCGAGGAACTGGACAAGAAGATTAACGCTGCCGGCATGAGCAAGGAAGGCCTGGCCAAGGCGCAGGGCGAGCTCAAGAAGCTGCGCCTGATGTCGCCCATGTCGGCCGAAGCGACCGTTGTCCGCAATTTCATCGAAACGCTGATCGGCTTGCCGTGGCGCAAGAAGACACGGATCAGCAAGGATCTGCGCGAAGCCGAAAAAATTCTGGACAGCGACCACTACGGGTTGGAGAAGGTCAAGGAACGCATCGTCGAATACCTCGCCGTTCAGCAACGCGTCGACAAGGTCAAGGCACCGATTCTCTGCCTGGTTGGCCCCCCCGGCGTCGGCAAAACCTCGCTCGGCCAGTCCATCGCCAAGGCTACCAACCGCAAGTTTGTCCGCATGGCGCTCGGCGGCGTACGTGATGAAGCCGAAATCCGTGGCCATCGCCGTACCTACATCGGCTCGATGCCAGGCAAGATTCTGAGCAGCCTGACCAAGGTCGGCGTGCGCAATCCGCTATTTCTGCTCGACGAAGTGGACAAACTCGGCCAGGATTTCCGTGGCGACCCCTCGTCCGCCCTTCTCGAGGTGCTTGATCCGGAACAGAATTACACATTCCAGGATCACTACGTCGAGGTCGATTTTGACCTCTCCGATGTCATGTTCGTGGCAACAGCCAACACACTGAACATCCCCGCAGCACTGCTTGACCGGATGGAAGTAATCCGTCTAGCAGGGTACACGGAAGATGAAAAGGTCAACATCGCCATGCGTTATCTGCTGCCCAAGCAGATTAAGAACAATGGCCTCAAGAAAACCGAGATCGCCGTGGCCGACAGCGCCATTCGCGACATTGTCCGTTATTACACTCGCGAAGCCGGCGTCCGTGCCCTCGAACGCGAAATCTCGAAGATCTGTCGCAAGGTTGTCAAGACGCTTGTCCTGAAGAAGCGGGATACGAAAATTGCTGTCAACGCCCGCAACCTCGATAAATTCCTTGGCGTTCGCCGCTACAGTTTTGGTATGGCCGAAAAGGAAAATCAGGTTGGTCAGGTCACCGGACTGGCCTGGACGGAAGTCGGCGGAGAATTGCTCACAATCGAATGTGCCAACATGCCAGGCAAGGGCAACATTTTGCGCACCGGATCTCTTGGCGACGTCATGAAGGAATCGGTTGAAGCAGCCCGCTCCGTCGTACGTGCCCGCGCCCGTCGCCTTGGAATCAAGGATGAGGCCTTCGAGAAGACTGACATTCACATCCACGTTCCGGAAGGGGCCACCCCAAAGGATGGTCCGTCAGCCGGCAGTGCCATGACAACCGCCCTGGTGTCTTCCTACACCGGCATCCCGGTTCGTTGTGATGTATGCATGACCGGCGAAATCACGCTGCGTGGCGAAGTTCTGGCCATCGGCGGCCTCAAGGAAAAACTGCTCGCTGCAGTACGCGGCGGATTGAAGACAGCTCTGATTCCGGAAGAGAACGTCAAGGACCTTACCGAAATCCCTGACAACATTAAGAACAAGATCGAAATCGTTCCAGTCAAATGGATTGATCAGGTCCTTGAACGAGCCCTTGAGCGCCTGCCGGAAGCACTTCCGGAACCCGCTGTAGCTGATTCCGCGGTTCAGGCATCGGCCGAGGCAGCTGCCGCTGCTGCGGTCCTTACTCATTGATTTGCAAGGAAAGGATGCCGGCGTCTTATTACCGACATCCTTTCCTCTGCACAGCCACCTGGAAATTCCCCGAAAATCCGCTTGACACAAGGATTTCGCCAGATATATAAATCCGTCCTCGCAAAGTTTTCACCACTCCAAATCCATCCACTAGGGGACGTAAATGAACAAGACTGAACTGATCGACGCCATCGCTACTCAAGCCGATATTTCCAAGGCTGCCGCCGGTCGCGCGCTGGATGCTGCCGTTGAAACCATCAAGGGCGCCCTCAAGGCCGGCGATACCGTCAACCTGATCGGCTTCGGTACTTTCTACGTCGGTGAGCGCGCTGCTCGCACCGGCCGTAACCCACGCACCGGCAAGACACTTGAGATCAAGGCTGCCAAGTCGCCGAAATTCCGCGCCGGCAAGGGTCTGAAAGACGCTTGCAATTAATTCGTTTTATCGGTGCGTACCACCACGATAAGCCCTTGACTGCGCTCATGTATAGCAAGGTTAAATCGACAAGGCCTTGTGCCGATAAACAGGGTGCTTAGCTCAGTTGGTGGGGCGTCGCCTTTACAAGGCGAATGTCGGGGGCTTGAAACCCTAAGCCTCCACCAGAAGCCTGAAAAGCAAACTTGAACCCCGCCCACAAAGCGGGGTTTTTGTTGAATAATACGGCCATGACGACTGCCCGCTCAGAAAACGATCAGGACAAAAAAGGTGATGCGCTCAAGTCGCAGCGCTTCCAGATGCTCGCCGACATTGCCCAGGAGCTCTCTGGCGAAGTTGTTTTTCCTACCTATTTCGACGCTGTGCTCCGTCTGCGCAAAGTGCTCCACGACCCTGAGCAAAGTATTGCGAATATCGCTCATGCGGTCGCCGTGGAACCGCTGATTTCCGCCAAGCTCCTGCATTTGGCAAACTCAGTCGCGTTCAATCCGGATGGGCGCGTACTCGTTGATCTGAAATCTGCCATTACCCGACTCGGACTCAATGCGGTGCGAACGGCAGCGATGTCTATAGTCCTGACCCAGTTAATGCGCGCCAAGGGGATGGCCGATTTTTCCGATATTACGCACTCGCTCTGGGAGCATTCGATCAATAGCGCTGCTGCGGCGAATGTTATTGCTCGCCAGTTGACCCGACAAAATCCTGACGAAGCCATGCTAGCCGGATTGATCCACGATCTCGGAGCCTTCTATATGCTCTATCGTGCCACCCAGTATGAAGAACTTCGCCATCGTCCTGAGAGCGTAAAGTACCTGATCATCCAGTGGCACGAAAGTATCGGTGTATCGCTGTTGAATGCACTGGGCTTGCCAGAGGAAATTGTCGAGGCAACGATCGACCATGATCACATGCGACCAACGCCTACAACCATCCGCAATCTGTCAGACATCATATACGTCGCCAATATGCTCAGTGGCGGACACTTCGAGTGGTTGATGCAGGACCAGCCAGAGATGCCTTCGGAAATAACGCTGCTGGAAGAAAAATACGGCCACTTGCGGCCGGAAATCAAAGCTCTGGCGACAGAAATGCGCAGTTCCTTTGCCTGAGCCAATTTAACTCTTGCGTCCGTGCCCGGTTTTAACCTGAGTGGATGCCAGAACGCCGCGCAGGATATTGATTTCATCCTTTTCAAGGCGGACCCGCCCGAACAAGCGGCGCAACTTTGGCAGCAAGCGCCCAGGCTGTTCCGGATTGAAAAAGCCAGTCTCAGTCATCACCATTTCCAAATGCGAATACAACCCTTCCACCTCATCATGGGTTGCTACCGGCGACGAAAATGGGGTAACGCCCTGTTCCACCGAGGGAGGCTGCTCGGCATAGGCAGCCATCCGGCACTCATAACTGAGCACCTGAACGGCTGAACCCAGATTCAGGGAACTGAACTCGGGGTTGGTTGGTATCGTAACCGCAGCATGGCAATGCAGAATTTCCTCGTTGCTCAAGCCAACTGTTTCGTTGCCAAAGACCAGCGCTACTTCACCCTGCCCGGCCTCGGCAATCAGACGCGCTACCGTTTCACGCGGTGCCCCGATTTGCGGCCCAATATCACGCTGACGCGCAGACAAGGCCACGACAAATGATGCCCCGACCAGCGCCTCCTTGAGGGACGAGGTGACTTTTGCCTTTTGCAGAACGTCTACCGCAGAAGTCGCCCGCGCATCAGCTTCCGGATCCGGAAACTGCCTCGGCTCGACGAGATAAAGATTCGACAAGCCCATGGTCTTCATCGCACGTGCTGCCGCACCGATATTGCCGGGATGACTCGTTCGACACAGCACCACTCTGATACGTGAAAGCAGGACTTCAGGGTTCATGGTGTAAAATTCGATCTTTCCAATATAAATCGGGCGGCCTTGGCCCCCCGCAAGCTCTTTAAGCTCATGCATCCAACTCTGAATATCGCCATCAAGGCAGCGCGCCGTGCTGGCCAGATCATTAATCGCGCCTCCAACGACCTGGACCTGCTTAAAGTCACAGCAAAGCAGCCCAACGACTTTGTTACGGAAGTCGACAAGGCTGCCGAAGCCGCGATCATCGAAGTACTGATGGAAGCCTATCCGAGCTACGGCATTCTAGCAGAGGAGTCCGGTGAGACAGCCGGCAAGGGAAGCAACGATGCAGAGTACCAGTGGATCATCGACCCGCTTGATGGCACCACCAACTTCATCCATGGCATGCCGCAATATGCTGTCTCCATTGCCCTGGCAAAGGGGGGCCTGGTTGAGCAAGCTGTTGTTTTCGACCCCAATCGCAATGAACTGTTTACCGCCAGTAAAGGTGCGGGCGCTTTCCTGAACGAACGTCGCATCCGCGTCTCAAAGCGAAACAAACTGCAGGACTCCCTGATCGGTACCGGTTTCCCGTACCGCATGTTCGATCACATCGACACCTACATCTCGATTTTCAAGGAGCTGGCCCAGAAAACGGCTGGCCAGCGTCGACCGGGAGCAGCATCGCTTGATCTCGCCTATGTTGCCTGTGGCCGGTACGACGGTTTTTGGGAATTCGGCCTTTCGCCGTGGGATATGGCAGCAGGTGCCCTGCTGATCTCCGAAGCAGGCGGCCTTGTCAGCGATCTGCGCGGCGATGCCACCTATCTGGAAAGCGGTAATCTGGTAGCCGGCACACCCAAAGTTTTTGCGCCGCTACTGAAGCTGATCCAGGACAAACTGCCGGAATCCATCCGCGGCTGATAGTCAGCCAGTCGAGGCTAGCCTGCCGAAGTGAATAGCAGCACAGGCTGACATTTATTCGATTGGGCCCTGATCAAAACAAGAAGCCGGTCGCACTGGCCTAGCCGAAATAAATTCGTAAGAGATAAGGGCATTCTCGTGGCCAGCACTCTGCTGCTTGCTGTGAAAATGCCCTTTGGTTTTCGAGAAAAACTGCCCGACTCATCGGGGATAGCTGCGTACGAGCCGGCGTTGTTTATCCGCTTAGCAGTTCAACTTCGGATATTCAGCACGTAGTGACGTCGCCCAAACTACCTTAGCCACAAACCATTCAGCCAGCGTCAGGCCTTGACTGGATTTCGCCGCAGAACCAGCGGGGCCCCTGCATGGGTTCGCTTGACCAGCCAGGTTGCCAAGGCTGAATCAAGATAGTCGGCATGCGATGGAAACCAGTCCATCAAGGCTTTTGCCAACTCGCGGACAATCGCCACATCGCCCTGTGCCAGTTGCTCCTGCACATCATGCACAGAAGCCAGAACCTTGTTGTGCTCGTCGATATGGCAGTCTCTTGGCGGGAAATCGTTCTTTTCCATCCATTCGTTTTCCTGCGCAAAATGCCTCTCGGCATGGGCTGAAAACGCTGCCAACGCCGAGTTCAGCTCTGCATCGCTAACAGTCAGCAAGGCATTGACCAGTTCAACGAACTCCTTGTGCGTTTCATCCATCTCGGCATGCCCAAGCAAAAACTGGTCATGCCAGCCAAAAATCGTGCTTTCGCTCATTTCCTTACCTTTTCAATACCTCTGAACGTGAAAGATAAACCCCGCTGACAGCCAGTGCCATACCCAGCAGCATCAAGTTGCTCAAGGCTTCATCAAAAGCCAGCCAGGCAATCACTGCGGTGCAGGGAGGCACAAGATAAAAAAGGCTGGCGACGTTCGTCGCCGTACCGGTACGGATAAGAAAGTTGAGCAAACCCATCGCACCGAGGGACAAGACGATGCATAACCAGCTCAAGGCCAGAATGAACTGGGTATTCCATTCAACCCGAAAATCCTCGTAGCACAGCAAGGCCAGCCCTGTCACCGCTGCAGCGGGCACAAACTGGATAACAGCCCCCGTGCGGTAGTCGAAACTTGGGCAAAACCGCTTTTGGTACAGCGTCCCTGCGGTGATACCGAACAAGGCACCGAAAGCTGCCGGCAAACCGACCAAGCCAAAACCGCCATGCACACGAGCAGATACTACCAGCAGCGTCCCACACAGGCCGAGCACCAGTCCCAGCCACTGCCGCGCCACGATGCGTTCGGAGAGTAGCGCCGCAGCGCCGACAGCGGTCAGCAGGGGCTGCAAACCGACAATGATGCTCGTAACCCCCACTGGCAATCCATTGGCAATCGACAGGTAGACGCCGCCAAGATAAACCGCATGAACCAGCAGACCGGAAACGCCAACGCGCAGCCAGAGTCGCCCGCCTTTCGGCCATGGCGCCCTGGTTAACCAGGCCAGGATCAGCATCAGGCCAATCACCAGCAGATAGCGAACAAGCAGGAAGCTCAGTGGAGCCGCGTACGGCAAGCCAAACTTCGCGCCGATAAAGCCCGTACTCCAGAGGAACACAAAAAGCCCTGGCGCCAGCAATGCCACCCCTCCCTTGCCGACCATCGAGGCAGGAAGGGTGGGGAATTTGAATCGGCCGAGCACGCTATCAGTCGCCATGAGTGCTATCAGGAAATCGGCTCGGCACGATGTCGCTCAGTTACCCAGGCCAACCGGTGCCGGCGCGGTATTGACGATTTTCGAGAACAACGCGGCATACTCGCCGGCCGGACCTTCCCAGGGGTTACCGTTGGCCAGGAAAGCTGCATCGATTTCCGCCCAGTCCTCGTCGGTCAAATGCTTCCTGGCCAGCGGAAAGATGTGATTTTCCTCGGTATTCATGTGACGCCATTCCTGCTCGAGAAAGGTGGCCAGGGCCATCTTGAAGCCGGCGAAACCAGCTTCACCTGCCTTGCGGTAGGCCTCGAGTGCCGAGCGCAGCAGAGCGATCCGGGCTTCGCCCTGAACATGCTCCACCTCCAGCTGCTCGATGTAGGGCAATGCATCGGCCGAGCGCAAGCGCAGCTTGGCGAACAGATACTGGTCTTCCTTCGGGTGATGCACCACTTCGGGCACTTCATCGATGTAGCGGATCATGTCGGCCAGCAGATCGAAATCCGGCTTCAGGCGACCGGCCTCGATGCCGGCAACAAGGGCGTTCATGCCGCCGAGCATGGCGGCCAGCGCCCTGTGCTCGTCGTGAATGATGTCGAGAGACTTGTTCATGAAGAATATTTCCTTCCAAAAAAAGCCCGGGCGCTCACACGCCCAGGTGTTTCTGAATCAGTTCGGGATTGGCGCGAACCTCGTCGCTGCTACCGCTAAACACCACCTCGCCCTTGACCAGGATCATCGCCCGGTCGCAGATCGAGGTGACGGCGCCGTGGTTCTTGTCGACGATCACCGTGGCAATGCCGGTCTTGCGGATTTCCTTGACGATGCGCCAGATTTCCATGGCAATGAGCGGGGCCAAGCCTTCGGTCGCTTCGTCGAGAATCAGCAGATCCGGGTTGGTCATCAGGGCGCGGCCGATGGTCAGCATCTGCTGCTCGCCACCGGACAATTGCCAGCCACCGTTGTTGATCCGTTCGCCGAGACGCGGGAAGGTTTCCATCACCCGGTCGAAAGTCCAGTTGCGCTGGCCATCGATACCGCAGCGGGCCGACATCTGCAGGTTCTCGCGTACCGACAGGTTGGGAAAGATGCCCCGCCCTTCCGGCACATAGGCGATGCCTCTCTGTGCCGTCCGGTAGGTCGGGGCCTTGGTGAAATCGTCGCCACGCACGAGAATCCGGCCGTGCTTGGGGCGGACGATGCCGAGCATGGACTTGATCAGCGTCGACTTGCCCATGCCGTTGCGACCCATCAGCGCGATGCCTTCGCCCTGGCGGATGTTGAAATCGATGCCATGCAGGATGTGGCTGGCACCGTAATAGGTATGAAGCTCCTTGGCTTCGAGCAGCATGTTAGACATGGAAGCTATCCTCCGTTCCCAAATAGGCCTGCTGGACGGCCACCGACGCCTTGATCTGGGCCGGCGGTCCGGACTCCAGTACCTGGCCGTTGACCATCACGGTAATCGTGTCGGCCACGGCAAAAACGGCATCCATGTCGTGTTCAACGAGCAGGATGGCGCGCGTCGGCTTGAGGCGCTTGAGAACCTCGACCATCTTGGCCGATTCTTCTGAACCCATGCCGGCCAGCGGCTCGTCAAGCAGCATCACTTCCGCATCGGTGGCAAGCACCATAGCGATTTCGAGCTGGCGTTGTTCGCCGTGGCTGAGCACGCCGGAGATCCAGTCCACCTTCTTGCCCAGGCCGGCTTCCTCGATGCAGGCCCGCGCCTTGTCGAGCGCCCATTGTTGCTCCTGCGCCTTGCTGAAAATGCGCCAGGCCTGCTGACGGCGCGACTGCGCGGCGAGGCGAACGTTCTCGAGCACCGTAAACTTCGGGAAGATGTTGGTCCGCTGATAGCTGCGGCCAATACCGACCAGCGAGCGCTGTGCTGCTGTCAGGCCGGTGATGTCCTTGCCCTTGAACAGGATCTGGCCATCGCTCGGTGGCAAATCGCCGGACAGCATGTTGATGCAGGTCGATTTGCCGGCGCCGTTCGGGCCGAGCAGCACATGGACCTTGCCGCGGATCAGGTCGACGCAGACATCCTGGTTGGCAACCAGGCCGCCGAAGCGGCGCGTGATCTTGTTGGCAACGAGCAGGGATTCGCCAGGTGCCGGGGTCTGGCTAGCGGCGACCAGCGCCGCATTGCTGACTTCACTCATTGGAACCTCCGCCTTGCAATGAACGCTTGATACGCCCCGGAATGGCCGCCAGGCCACCGGGCAGGAAGAGCACGGCAGCGACGATGACGCTGCCCATGACCAGTTGCCAGTGCTTGGTCCAGGTGGCAAAGACTTCCTGCATGCCGGTGAAGAGGAAGGCGCCAGCGATAGCCCCAACCAGATTACCCATGCCGCCGAGAATGACCATCAGCAGGACATTGCCCGACTGGTGCCAGGAGAGCAGTTCCGGCGTCACGAAGCCGAAGACGACGGCGTAGAGGAAGCCGGCAATGCCCCCCAGGCCACCGGCCAGCGCGAAGGCGGCCAGCTTGTAGCGGAAGGTCATGTAACCCATTGACTGCATGCGGTGCTCGTTGCTCTTGATACCGACCAGTACGCGCCCGAACGGCGATTGCAGAATCCGGCTCAAAAAGGCGTAGACCGCAACCAGCATGGCCAGGATGAAGTAGTAGAGATGCTGCTGGTTATCGAGATCGAACGGCACCCAGCCGGCTATTTCAGCCGTCGGTTTGACGTTGAGGTAGATGCCGTCCGAGCCGCCACCGAGCGGGGTGTCGTGGAAGACGAAGAAGGCCAGCTGGGCGAAAGCCAGGGTCACCATGATGAAATAGATGCCCTTGGTGCGCAGCACGAACAGGCCGACGAACAAGGCGACCAGCGCCGACAGTCCGACCGATGCCGGCAGGACGAACCACAGGCTGGCTGCTTCGTATTTCGGGCTGAGCTGGGCCACGGCGTACGCCGCGACGCCGAAGTAAGCCGCATGGCCGAAGCTGACCAGGCCGGTGAAGCCGACCAGCAGGTCGAGACTCATCGCGAAGATGGCCAGTACCAGGGTCTTGGCGATCAGCTCGGTGTAGAACGATTCGCCGGTCAGCGGCACACAGGCGAGGATGCCCAGGGCCACCAGTTTGAGAAGAAGTTGTGCGTTCATGGTCTCAGCCTTTCTTGAAGATGCCTTCGGGGCGCCACAGGAGCACTCCGGCCATCACGATATAGACCACCATGCCGGACAACTCGGGCAGCAGGACCTTGCCGAAGGTGTCGGCAAAGCCGACGATCAGTGCCGCGGCGAGAGCGCCCCACACCGAGCCGATGCCACCGATGACGACGATGACGAAGGAGATGATCAGGACATGGCTGCCCATGTTCGGGAAGACCGACGAGATCGGCGAGGCGAGCATGCCGGCCAGGGCAGCGAGCGCGACGCCGAGCGCGAAAACGACGCGGTAGATCATGTTGATATTGATGCCGAGGGCTTCGACCATGGTCCGGTCGTGATTGCCGGCGCGAATCATCATGCCCAAGCGAGTGCGCTGGATGACGAAATAGAGGGCGACGGCGAGCACGATGCAGACGCCCGAGATGACCAGCCGGTAGACCGGGTAGCTGAGCACCTCGGAGAGCTGGATCGAGCCGCTGAACATGGCCGGAATGTCGACGCCATGCACCTCGTCACCGACGAGCAGGCTGCGCAACTCCTCGAAGATCAGGATCAGGCCGAAGGTCAGCAGCACCTGTTCGAGGTGGTCGCGCTTGTACAGATGGGCAAACAGCGCCCATTCGAGGAAGGCCCCGAAGATCAGGGCGAGCGGAATGCCGAGCAGGATGGCCATGAACAGGCTGCCCGTGGCACTGGCCAGAACGAAGGCCAGATAAGCGCCGATCATGTAGAAACTGCCGTGCGCCAGGTTGATGATGCCCATGATGCCGAACACCAGCGTCAGTCCGCTTGCCACCAAAAATAGGAGCAAACCGTACTGCAGCGAGTTCAGCGTCTGGATCAGGAAAGATGCGAAATCCATGTGTGTCCCCTGCCCTGCAAGCTGAAGCCTGCAGGGCTGCTAAATACCAAGGAGGAAAAAACGCTGCGGCTTAGAGCTTGCAGCCGCGAGCGGGGTCAGCGAGGCTCTTCACCGCCGTGCTGATCACCTTGTTCTGACCGCCCTGCACTTCGCGCAGGTAGATGTCCTGCACCGGGTTGTGGGCCTTGGACAGGGTAAAAGCACCGCGCGGGCTATCGATCTTGGCGGCTTCCATGCCCTTGATCACGACATCCTGCTTGCTGGCGTCACCACCGGCAGCGGCCAGGCCGGCCTGGTAGAGCTGGGCGGCATCGTAGCCCTGGACGGCATAGACGTCGGGCTGCTGCTTGTAGGCCTTCACGTAGGCCAGGCGGAAAGACTTGTCCTTCGGGTTATCCAGGCTGTCGGCGTAGTGCAGCGTGGTCTGCACGCCCTTGCCGGCATCGCCCATGGCGTCGAGGTTGCCGTCGGTCAGGAAGCCCGGGCCATAGAGCGGGATGGTCTTGTTCAAACCGGCCGCGGCGTAATCCTTGACGAACTTGGCGGCGCCGGCGCCGGCGAAGAAGACGAAGACGGCATCCGGCTTGATCGAGGCGATTTCGGTCAGGAATGGCTGGAACTCGACGTTCGGGAAAGGCAGCGTCATGTCCTTTTCGACCTTGCCACCGGCCTTCGAGAAGGCTTCCTTGAAGCCTTCGACCGACTGCAGGCCGAAGGAGTATTTCCAGGTCACGGTGACGACCTTCTTGATGCCCTTCTTGGCCATCACTTCGCCCATGGCGTAGGACGGCTGCCAGGCCGAGAAGGAAGAGCGGAAGACGTTCGGGGCGCAGAGCGGGCCGGTGATTTCGTCGGCGCCGGCGTTCGGCACGATCAGCAGCGTCTTGTTCTCGCGGGCGACCTTGGCCATGGCCAGAGCGACGCCGGAGTGCACGGTGCCGACCAGCAGGTCGACCTTGTCGCGCTTGACCAGCTTGTTGGCGTTTTCGGTGGCCTTGGCCGGATCGGACTCGTCATCGACGGTGTAGTACTCGATCTCGCGGCCGCCCAGCTTGCCGCCGTTTTCGGCGACGTACTGCTTGAAACCGTTGGTGATGGCATTGCCCAGCGAAGCGTAGGTGCCGGTGTAGGGGAGCATGAAGCCGACCTTGACCTTGTCGGCGGCCTGCGCGCTGGTCAGGCCGGCGGCAGCAAAGGCGGTGGCGAGTGCAATGTTGCGGATGTGCTTGAACGTGGTTGTCATTTTGTCTCTTCCTTATTGGGTATGAAAGCGTTGAACGTCGTTTTTGAAATCACGTGTTTTTTGAAATTCGGCGAAATTTCCGGTTGACCGTGGAAACCTCGCCGACCCTGCCTTGCTCAAATGAAACGAGTGCTGACGGTACCCAGCGACTGAATACGCAGCGTCACGTGGTCACCCGGGGCAACGGCAACCGCTTCGGTGACGCCGCCGGAGAGGATCATCGTGCCGGCCGGAATTTCCTCGCCGCGCGCACCGAGGTGATTGGCCAGCGCTGCGATGGCAGCGGCCGGATGGCCGAGTACGGCAGCCCCGGCGCCGATGGCGACCGGCTCGCCGTTCTTTTCCATGACGACGCCCAGGGTGCGCAGGTCGAGGCCGGCAATCGGCGTGGCCTGACCTCCAAGCACGAAGCGCGTGGACGAGCAGTTGTCGGCAATCACGCTCTTGAGGTCGAACTTGAAGTCCTTGTAGCGCGAATCGATGATCTCGATGCCGGGCATGACAAAATCGGTGGCGGCGAGCACGGCGCCGATGTGGCAACCCGGGCCCTTGAGCGCCTTCTTGGTGACGAAGACGATTTCCGGCTCGACTTTGGGGTGAATCAGCTCGCTGTGCTTGATCTCCCCGCCGTCGGCAACGCTGAAGTAGTCGACCAGCCAGCCGAAGACCGGGGTGCTGACGCCCATCTGCTTCATCTTGCCGTGCGAGGTCAGGCCGGCCTTGAGGCCGACGACCTTGGCGCCCCGCGCCAGCTTGCGGCGCAGGATTTCGTTCTGGATGGCGTAGGCGTCATCCCAATCCATGTCGGGATGCGCTTCGGTGATCTTGATGACTTCGTGGGCCTGCAGTTCGGCGTTTTCGAGGTGCTCGGCCAGTTGTTCTATGGTTTGCTGATTGAGGTTCATGTCGGGAATCCTTGTAATTAGACGAAGCGGACCGAGCAGCCGCCAAGGCCGCCGATGCTCATGCGCAGGTTGTCGCCCTTGACGACCGGGACCATGGCGCCCATCGCACCGGACAGCACGATGTCGCCGGCCTTGAGCGCGATACCCAGATTGCCGAGGGTGTTGGCCAGCCAGACCATGGCATTGACCGGGTGGCCCATGGTCGCGGCACCGGCGCCGGTAACGACGATTTCGCCGTTCTTCTCGAGCACCATGCCGCACAGGGCGAGGTCGATATCGGCCAGGTCGACCAGCTGGTCACCAAGCACGAAGACACCGCAGGACGCGTTGTCGGACACGGTGTCCTGGATCTTGATCTTCCAGTCCTGGATGCGCGAATCGACGATCTCGAAGCAGGCCATGACACCTTCGGTGGCGGCCAGCACATCGGCCGCCGTGATGCCCGGGCCTTGCAGATCTTTCTTGAGCAGGAAGGCGATTTCGCCTTCGGCCTTGGGTTGAATCAGCTCATCCATCGCAATGGATTCGCCTTCGTTGTAAACCATGCCGTCGAGCAGATAGCCGAAGTCCGGCTGATGCACGCCGAGCATGTTCATGACCGCCTTGCTGGTCACACCGATCTTCTTGCCGACAACGCGCTCACCGGTGGCCAGACGGCGCGAAATCATGCGTTGCTGGACGTGGTAGGCATCCTCGATGGTCATGTCCGGATGCGACGCGCTCAGCGGTGCAATCGGCTGGCGGGCGACCAGCGCTTCATAGAGCGAGTCGCCCAGTTTCTCGATTGTCGATTGATCCATTATTAGTTTCCTGTCTTGTATGAGGGACGGCGCTTACAACTTGATGCAGATGTTCTTGAGTTCGGTGTAGAACTCGAGCGAATGCACCCCACCCTCGCGGCCGATACCGGACTGTTTGGCGCCGCCGAAGGCCGTGCGCAGGTCGCGCAGGAACCAGCTATTGACCCAGGCGATCCCGACTTCCATCTGTTGCGCAACGCGATTGGCGCGCGAGACGTCTTTCGTCCAG
The DNA here is from genome assembly GCA_013335535.1 of Azonexaceae bacterium. Classification (GTDB taxonomy): domain Bacteria; phylum Pseudomonadota; class Gammaproteobacteria; order Burkholderiales; family Rhodocyclaceae; genus Azonexus. The sequence goes on along the minus strand of JAAXVL010000018.1, from coordinate 24,199 downwards.
ATGGCGGTGGCCAGGCCGTAGATGTTGTCGTTGGCCTTTTCCAGCACTTCTTCCTCGGTGTCGAACGGCGCGATGTGGCAGCACGGCCCGAAGATTTCTTCCTTGATGACGCGGGCGGTCTCCGGCAGGCCGGTCCAGATCGTCGGCTGCACCCAGCAACCGTCCTTCAGTTCGGCCGGCATGTCGGGCACGCCGCCGCCGGTGACGATGGTGGCGCCGGCATCCTTGGCGATCTGGAAGTAGCTCAGCACCTTGTTCTGGTGTTCCTTGCTGATCAGCGGACCCATGCCGGTGGCCGGATCTTCTGGCACGCCGATCTTGAGCTTCTCGGCACCGGCCTTCATGGCGGCGACGAACTTCTCGAAAATCGGCCGCTCGACATAAACGCGCTCGGTGCCCAGGCAGACCTGACCACAGTTGGCGAAAGCGGAGCGCAGCGTGCCTTCGATGGCGGCATCGAAATCGCAGTCGGCGAAGACGATGGCCGCGTTCTTGCCGCCCATCTCCAGCGACACCGGACGCGAACCGACCGACGCAGCGCGATTGATAATTTCGCCGGTGCGGGTTTCGCCGGTGAAGGTGATGGCGTCGACATCCGGGTGCGTGGTCAGGAATTCCCCGGCCGAGTTCGGGCCGAAGCCATGCACGACGTTATAGACGCCCTTCGGGATGCCGACCTTGTTCATGACCTCGCCGAGCAGCGCCGCGGTACGCGGCGTTTCCTCGGACGGCTTGACGACCACGGTGTTGCCACAGGCCAGGGCCGGGCCGACCTTCCAGGTCATGAGCAGCAGCGGCAGGTTCCACGGGCAGATGACGCCGACCACGCCGACCGGGGAGCGGAAGGTGTAGTTGATGGCGGTGCCACCGTCCGGGGTGGCCATGTCGAAGAATTCGCCCGGCACGTTCTTGATCACGTCGGCGAAGACCTTGAAGTTGGCGGCGCCGCGCGGGATGTCGATGTGCGAGGCGAGGCTCTTCGGCTTGCCGGTATCGGCACATTCGGCTTCGAGGAATTCATCGAAGCGGGCGTTGATTTCGGCAACCAGCGCTTCGAGCAGTTCGACGCGCTTGGCCAGGGTCATCTTGCCCCACGGCCCCTTGAGGGCGGCCTGGGCAGCAGCGACAGCCGCGTCGACTTCCGCCTTGCCGGCCTCGGCCACCTGGCCGATCAGGGCATTGGAAACCGGCGTGCGGTTCTCGAACCACTTGTCGGTGGCGACGAACTCGCCGTTGATGAAATTCAGAATTTTGTCTTGAAGCATGTTGTTGTCCTCTGTTGGGAGTGCTGTTTTCCTGATGGTCTTCGGAGCGCGCTGCGAATCAGGTCACGACGCTCAGGAAGCGCTCGTTGAGCACGCGGTCGTGGTAGAAGATGCCGGTGCCAACTTCTTCGAAGGACCAGGTCTTGACCGGGTAATCCGGGTAGGTTTCGTAGCCCTGGGCGAAGGTCTCGAAACGGTTGCCCGAGGGGTCGAAGGCGTAGATGGTCTGGCCGCGCGTGATGCCGTGGCGCGTCGGGCCGATGTCAATGGAAATGCGGTTCATCGACATCAGATCGGCGGCGCGCAGCACCTTTTCCCAGGTCGGCAGCAGGAAGGAAATGTGATGCAGCTTGTTCGGCTCCGGGTGACGAACGAAGGCCAGGTCGTGCGCCTTGTGGCCGCAGGTAATGAAGATGGCCATTTGCCCCTCGCCGTCCGGCAGCAAGACCTGCTCGACAAGATAGAAGCCGAGGACGTCGGTAAACAAGGCCAGGTTTTTCTCGATGTCCGGACCATAAAGCAACGCGTGGTCGAAGCGCACCGGGGCGATGCCGTGCTCGGATTCCGGCGTCCAGGGATCCGGATTGAGGTCGTCCTGGCAGTTGCCGACGCAGGTCTTCTCGGCGTACAGCTCCATGGTGTGGCCGCTGGGAATGACGAAGCGGACGCGTTCGCCGGTTTCCAGCAAATCGCCGGCCGCAATGCGCTCGGTCTTGACGCCATAGGCTTGCAGATCGGCATCGAGCTTTTCCAGCGTCGCCTTGTCGCGCACCTTGAAGCCCATGAAATCCATGCCGGCCGTGTCGGCCTGACGCAGGATCACGCTGTTGTGGTCATGCTCGTCCCAGGCCTTGAAATAGACGCGGCCGGAGGCATCGCGACCAGTTTCGACCAGGCCGAGCACGTTCTTGTAGAAATGGATGCTCTCTTCCATGTCCAGCACGCGCACTTGCACGTGGCCGGGACGCATTACACCAGTTGTTGCCATGTCTTTGCTCCTCGTTGTTGGGGTGGTTGTTATAAAAATGGATTAAGCAGTCTTGATCTCGATGATCGGCTTCGCCGTCCGGAAAGCCTGCTGGCGCTCGGCCTGCAAGGCCTTTGCTGCAACCAGACTCTTTTCCTTGACGTGGCCGTAACCGCGAATCTCGTCCGGCACGCAGGCCAGGGCGACAGCTGCAGCGTGGTTCACCGGGCTCAGCTGACCGACGATCTCGTCGAGCAACTGGACGTAGTCCTCGATCAACTGACGTTCCGTCCGGCGCTCCTCGCTCTTGCCGAAGATATCCAGCGAACCGCCACGCAGGCCCTTGAAGCCGGCCAGCTTGCGGAAAGCCTTGCCCATCCACGGTCCGTACTGTTTCTTCTGGAGATGACCGGTCTGCGGATCGCGTTCGGCCAGCAACGGCGGCGCCAGGTTGTATTTCACCGAGTAGCCATGCGGGAACTGGGCATCGAGCTCGGCCAGGAAGGCCGGATCGGTATGCAGGCGGGCGACTTCGTACTCGTCCTTGTAGGCCATGAGTTTGTACAGATAGCGGGCAGCGGCCGCGGCCAGCTGGCCATCGGTACCGACGCGCTGCTCGGCGGCGACGACGCGCTTGACGACATCGGCGTAGCGCTGGGCATAGGCTTCATCCTGGAAGGCAATCAGTTCCGGCACGCGAATCTCGGCCAGACGCTTGACCTCGCCCTGAGCGCCGATGGCATCGACAATGGCGCGGGCAGCGGCCGACAACTTCGGGGCAGCGAGGAAGTGGATGACTGAACCACCGGCCTTGTGTTTGGCGATCTCGGCTTCGACAAAGACGCGATCGACAACGACCATGCGGCCCCAGCGGAAAGCCGCCAGACTCATGTCGACGGCGACGCCGGAATTCCGGATGGCCTGTTCGATCGATTCGGCCTTGAGCGGGATGGTGCCGGCCTGGAAAGCGACGCCAACCATGAAGTTGTTGGTCGCCATGGCATCGCCGAACAGCCCTTCGGCCATGGCCTGGCCGTCGAGGAAGACGTTGTGCTCTTCACGGGTGACGCGGTTGATTCCCACGGTCAACCCGGAAATTGCCGGAAATTTCAAATGCCGGTTGGTGACCATCTGGCCGGTCGGCGTCTGGGTCGTCGACACGACGGCGATGGTGCGTTCCTTGCCACACTTGTCGAGGTTCTTCGGGTCAGTGGCGTTCAGGATGTCGAAGCCGAGGTAAAGATCGGCACGGCCGTCGGAAATCTTGTTCGAGCCCTTGAACGGCGCGTGGGTGATCTTGATGTCGGAGATCACCGCCCCACCCTTCTGGGCCAGGCCGGTCTGATCGAGGCCGATGACGTGCTTGCCTTCGAGGCGGGCCGCGTTGGCCAGGGTGGCGACGACGGTGACCGAACCGGTGCCGCCGATGCCCATGACGTGGATGCCGAAGCCGAGGCTGTCGTCGACCTTCTTGACGGGCACCGGCAGTTCGCGTTCGAGCGCCGGGATGCGGCCCTTTTTCGGCTTCTTGCCCTCGGTGGCCGGCGCCGGGTTCGGCGTGACGGTCAGGAATGACGGGCAGAAGCCCTTTACGCAGCTGTAATCCTTGTTGCACGACGACTGGTGGATGCGCGTCTTGCGACCGAATTCGCTTTCCACCGGCTCGACGCTCATGCAGTTCGATTTTTCGCCGCAATCGCCGCAGCCTTCGCAGACGCGTTCGTTGATCACAACCACTTCAGCCGGTTCCTCGGCCTTGCCGCGGCTACGGGCGCGCCGCAATTCGGCGGCGCATTCCTGGTCGTGGAGCAGCACGGTGGTGCCCGGCGTCGCGGCCAGCACGCGCTGGGCCTCATCGAGGCGGTCGCGGTGCCAGACTTCGGTATTGCTGGGCAGATTGACGGCAGCGAAACGGGCCGGGTCGTCGGTAGTGACGATGATCTTCTTGACGCCGTTGGCCAGCAGGTCGGAGACCATGTTCTGCACCGGCACTTCGCCCTGGATGGCCTGACCGCCGGTCATCGACGTGTGGGCGTTGCGCAGCAGCTTGAAGGTGATGTTGACGCCGGTCGAGGCGGCATAGCGGATGGCCAGGCTGCCCGAGTGGGCGTAGGTGCCATCGCCCATGTTCTGGAAAATGTGCTGCGCTTCGGTGAACGGCGCCATGCCAATCCACTGCGTGCCTTCGGCGCCCATATGGGTACCCATGACGACGTTGCGGCCCATCCACATGGCCATGGTGTGGCAGCCAATGCCGGCCGAAACCAGGCTGCCGTCCGGCGCCACGGTCGAGCTGTTATGCGGGCAGCCCGAGCAATACCAGGCGGTCCGCACCGAGGTCGGCAGCTTGCTGCGCGAATGCACTTCGTCGAGGCGCTTGAGCCAGTTTTCGGCCGACTCGATACGCGTCTTGCGCGACAAGCGCTTCAACAGGGCGCGAACGATGATGTCGGATTCGAATTCACCGTAATGCGGCAGCAATTCCTTGCCCTCGTCGTCGAACTTGCCGACGATGCGCGGCGCGTTGGCCGTGCCGTAAAGGACTTCCTTGGCGAACATCTCGAGGAAGGGGCGCTTTTCCTCGATGACGAAGATTTCTTCGAGACCCTGGGCGAATTCGCGGACGACGCTCGGCTCCATCGGGAAAAGCATGCCCATCTTGAGGATGCGGATGCCGTACTGCTTGAGCGCCGCATCATCCAGACCCATTTCCAGGAAAGCCTGGTTGAGGTCGTTGTAGGTCTTGCCGGCCGTGATGATGCCGATCCAGGCGTCCGGGTTAGCGAAGACGACGTTATTGAGATTGTTGGCGCGGGCGTAGCGCCGGGCGATCTCGTGCCGGCGGGTGTAGAGCGACTGCTCCATCTCCAGCGCCTCGACGCGCACGTTCATGCCGAGGTTCATGTTCGGGGTGAAGGGCTTGCCGTCGAAGCTCAAATCGGGCGTCACGAAATTCAGGCGCTCGGGCGAGATGTTGGCGGTGCCGGTGCCGTCAGCCACGTTGGTGACGATCTTCATGCCGACCCACAGGCCAGCCAGGCGCGACATGTTGTAACCGTGCAGACCGAAATCGAGGATTTCCTGGACGTTGGCCGGGTAGAGCGACGGCATGCCGACGTGGTAGAGCATGGGTTCGGACTGCGAGCACAGGGATGAGCTCTTGCAGCTCGGGTCATCGCCAGCGATGGCCAGCACGCCGCCGTTCTTGCCGATGCCGGTGTAATTGGCGTGCTTGAGCGCATCGCCCGAACGATCGACGCCCGGCGCCTTGCCGTACCACATGCCGGTAACGCCATCCAGTTTCTGCTGGCCGACGGTGTGCAGCATCTGGGTGCCCCACACGGCAGTAGCAGCCAGGTCTTCGTTGATGCCATCGACGAAGTGAATGTTGTTGGCGAGCAGGGTCTTCTGCTGCTTGATCAGGGCGGCATCGAGCATGCCGACCGGCGATCCGCGATAGCCCGAAACGAACATGCCGGTCTTCAGACCTCGCCGCGCATCGGTACGAACCTGGTCCAACGTCAGGCGAACCAGAGCGTCGATTCCGCCCAGGTGAATCTCACCCGTTTCCTGGGTGAAGGTATTGATGATCTCTTTCTTCGACGATCCAGTTTCTGCAGCCATACCCGCTTGTCTCCGTTGGTTTGTTTTTCCAGTTCCGGATTTGGCGGGTGCCTTCCGAAACTGCTCTGGAGCGTAGATTAGGGGGCTGCCGGTTTCGGCAATATCCAGTTTCTGCAGGACTTGTATCCATTTCATGCAACTCGTTAAACAATGCAGAATTCGGATATCGATACTGCAGAAACTGGATATTTAGGGAGCGAAGGCGTCCCTACCATGAGCGCTCCGATCAAATAACACTGGAGACTCAGCAATGATCACTACGGAATACCTGGACACACTGATCCAGAAAGACAAGGAAAAAGGCCTGTATCGCTGCAAGCGCGAGATGTTCACCAACCAGGAATTGTTCGACCTGGAAATGAAGCACATCTTCGAAGGCAACTGGATCTACCTGGCGCATGAAAGCCAGGTCGGCAAGGTCAATGACTACTACACGACCAAGATCGGTCGCCAGTCGATCTTCATCACCCGCAACAGGGACAACCAGCTCAACGCCTTCATCAATGCCTGCGCCCACCGCGGCGCCACGCTGGCCCGCTTCAAGCACGGCAACAAGGCCACCTACACCTGCCCGTTCCACGGCTGGACCTTCAACAACTCCGGCAAGCTGCTCAAGATCAAGGATCCGGAAGGCACGGGATATCCGGCCACCTTCAACTGCGATGGTTCGCACGATCTCAAGAAAATCGCCCGCTTCGAGTGCTACAAGGGTTTCCTGTTCGGCAGCCTGAACGCCGATGTCCAGCCGCTGGAAGATTTCCTCGGCGAATCGAAGAAGATCATCGACATGATCGTCGACCAGTCGCCGGACGGCCTCGAAGTCCTGCGCGGCTCATCGACCTACGTTTATGAAGGCAACTGGAAGCTGCAGGCCGAGAACGGCGCCGACGGTTACCACGTGACCGCCACCCACTGGAACTACGCCGCCACCCAGGCCCAGCGCAAGAGCCGCGACTCCGGCGACGACATCAACGCCATGAGCGCCGGCGGCTGGGCCAAGAACGGCGGGGGTTCCTACTCCTTCGAGAACGGCCACCTGCTGCTGTGGACGCGCTGGGACAACCCGGAAGATCGCCCGCTCATGGAGCAGCGCGACCGCCTGGTCAGCGAATTCGGCGAAGCCAAGGCCGACTGGATGATCAAGAACTCGCGCAACCTCTGCCTGTACCCGAACGTCTTCCTGATGGACCAGTTCAGCTCGCAGATCCGCGTCTTCCGTCCGCTCGCCCCGAACCGCACCGAAGTCACCATCTACTGCATCGCGCCCAAGGGCGAATCGCCTGAAGCCCGCGCCAAGCGCATCCGCCAGTACGAAGACTTCTTCAACGCCTCCGGCATGGCGACACCGGACGATCTCGAAGAATTCCGCGCTTGCCAGGAAGGCTTCGAAGCCGGTTATTTCGAATGGAACGACATGTCGCGCGGCGCCGAGCACTGGGTCGAAGGTCCGGATGCCGAAGCCGACAAGATCAATCTCAAGCCCATCCTGTCCGGCATCAAGACTGAAGACGAAGGCCTCTACGTCGCCCAGCACACCTACTGGCTGGAGCAGATGCACAAGGCCCTCGCCGCCGAACAAGCCAAAGCCCAATAATCGGAGACCACTGCAATGAGCCTTTCCTACGAAAACATCTGTGCCTTCCTGTACAAGGAAGCGCGTCTTCTTGACGACCGCGACTGGGACAGCTGGCTGGCCCTCTACGATGAACAGTGCACCTTCTGGATGCCGGCCTGGGACGACGACGGCGAGCTGACCGAAGATCCGCAGAGCGAAATTTCGCTGATCTGGTATGGCCGCCGCGCCGGCCTTGAAGACCGCGTCTACCGCATCCGCACCGAGCGCTCCAGCGCGACGATCCCGGACACCCGGACCTCGCACAACATCACCAACGTCGAGATCGTCGAGCAGAGCGGCACGACAGTGAAGCTGCGCTTCAACTGGCACACGATGAGCATCCGCTACAACCATACGGATCACTTCTGCGGCACCAGCTTCTACACGATGGATGTGAGCGGCGCGAGCCCGATCATCAAGGACAAGAAGGTCGTCCTCAAGACCGACTACATCCGCCACGTGATCGACGTTTACCACATCTAAAACAGGGACTTTCCGGGTGGGCTGCCACAGACAGCCCACCCCGGAAAGCGCGGCATCGACCGCCCCAAACGGAGACAATCATGACCTACAGAATCGCCCTGAATTTCGAAGACGGCGTTACCCGTTTCATCGACTGCAAACCGACCGAAACCGTGGCGGATGCCGCCTACCGGCAGAGCATCAACGTGCCCATCGACTGCCGCGATGGCGCCTGTGGCGCCTGCAAATGCTCCTGTGAATCCGGCAGCTTCCGGCTCGGTGACTACATCGAGGACGCCATGAGCGAAAGCGAAGCTGCCCAAGGCATGGTCCTCACCTGCCAGATGTACCCGCAGGGCGACTGCGTGGTCAACGTGCCCGTCGCATCCGACGTCTGCAAGATCAAGCAGGCCAGCCTGGAGACCACGATCAGCGAGGTCCGCCAGCTTTCCAACAGCACGATCAGCCTCACCCTGTCAGGCCCGGCGCTCAGCAAGCTCGCCTTTCTGCCCGGCCAGTACGCCAACCTGACCGTTCCCGGAAGCCCCCACCACCGCGCCTATTCCTTCAGCTCGATGCCGAAGGATGGCAGCGTTTCCTTCCTCATCCGCAATGTGCCCGGCGGCCTGATGAGCGGCTACTTGCGCGAGCACGCCAAGAGCGGCGAAAAAATGACCCTGGCCGGCCCGCTTGGCAGCTTCTACCTGCGCGAGATCAAGCGCCCCGTCCTCATGCTCGCAGGCGGCACCGGCCTTGCGCCCTTCCTCGCCATGCTCGACAAGATCGTCGCCGCCGGCGGCAGCGACCATCCGGTGCATCTGATCTATGGCGTCAACACCGATACCGACCTGGTCGAACTCGACAAACTCGCGGCCTTTGCCGCCGCGCTACCCAACTTCACCTACGCCCTGGTGGTTGTTGCCGCCGACAGCGCCCAGCCTAAGAAGGGCTATGTCACGCAGCACATCGAACCGGCCCAATTGAATGACGGCGACGTCGACATCTACCTGTGTGGCCCGCCGCCGATGGTCGAAGCTGTCGCCCAGAACCTGCGCGAGCGCGCGATTCAGCCGGTCAGCTTCCATTACGAAAAATTCGCCGCCAGCGTCTAAGCCCCCAAAAGGAAACATCATGAACAACCGTTTCAAGAACAAGGTCGCCGTCATCACTGGCGCCGCCCAGGGCATCGGCAAGCGCGTTGCCGAGCGCATGGCCAAGGAAAAAGGCACCCTGGTTCTGGTCGACCGTGCCGAGATCGTTCACGGCGTCGCCGATGCACTGAGCCTCAAGAATGAAGTCATGGGCCTGACCGCCAACCTCGAGAAATTCTCCGAATGCGAGCGCGTCATGGCCGCTGCTGTCGAGCGCTTTGGCCGTATCGACATTCTGATCAACAACGTCGGCGGCACAATTTGGACCAAGCCCTTCGAGCATTACGCCGAAGACGAAATCGAGGCCGAAGTCCGCCGCTCGCTGTTCCCGACCCTGTGGTGCTGCCGCGCCGCCTTGCCCTACATGCTGGAGAAGGGCAAGGGATCGATCGTCAACGTCTCGTCAATCGCCACCCGCGGCGTTAATCGCGTGCCCTACGGTGCCGCCAAGGGTGGGGTCAATGCCCTGACCGCCTGCCTGGCTTTCGAAAACGGCGAGCGCGGCATTCGGGTGAACGCCACTGCCCCGGGCGCCACCGAGGCCCCGCCCCGCATCATTCCGCGCAACACGGCCGAGCAGAGCGAGCAGGAAAAGACCTGGTACAAGCAGATTTACACCCAGTCGCTCGACTCCAGCCTGATGAAACGCTACGGCACCCTTGATGAACAGGCTGATCCGATCCTCTTCCTGGCCTCCGACGAATCCGCTTACATGACCGGCACCATTCTGCCGGTGGGTGGCGGCGACCTCGGCTGAAACCGTTCTTCCATTGCCGTCTCTGTGACGGCGGGACACCAACGCCGGCGCGCAGAAATGTACCCGGCGTTTTGTATTTAATTAACCTATGTACAAGCAATTCATATTGATATAATATCGAGATTGTTGAATATATCGACATTTCGACATCCAAAGCACCGCAAGCGACGATCGGAGCGGTGGGATTCCAAGATTGACCCCGGGGGTAATTTCGTGAGCCACAAATTACAGAGTCCAGCATGCCGCTAAATTTCCTCAAGCAAGAAAGCAGTGTATTTGCCGGCGTCAATCCGTTTGAGGTTTCCGACTATGTAAACCAGCATGTCGGCTCGCATGCCCTTCGCCTGTCAACCAACAGTGACACCAGCGCCTCGTTGAACCACCGCAAGGCGGGTAGCCTCGATCTGTGCCGGCTCAGCTACGGAGCGCAAGCCCGGATCGTTTCCGAAGGTTTGCCGGACATCTACCACGTCCAGTTCATCCTGCGCGGCCATTGTCACTACGCCTTGTATCGCGATTCGGTCAGCCTGCCGGCTGGCCACGTCCTGCTGATCAATCCGGATGAACCGATCGACCTGACCTACTCGGAAGACTGCGAAAAATTCATCGTTCGCGTTCCCTCGACCCTGTTCAACGAAGCCTGTATCGAACATCGCTGGTTCAAGCCGAACGAAAGCATCAAGTTCAACCAGACGCCCTACAAATTCGAAGAAATCGACAGCCTGCTCTACCTGCTGAAACTGCTCTGCGAAGAAGCCGAATCCGGCACTGCCACGCCGCAGATGCTGCAACACTACAACCGTGTCGTCGCCAGCAAGCTGATGACCATGTTCAAGCACAATGTCCCGCTTGAAACGCCGACGCTGCAATCGGTTTCCTTCGAGCGACTGGTGCAGTACATCGAAGACAACATCAAGCGTGATATCAGCGCCGAGGAACTGGCCACCTACTCGCACCTGAGCCTGCGTTCGCTGTACATGCTCTTCGAGAAGAACGCCAAGACGACACCCAAGAACTTCATTCGGCAGAAAAAGCTGGAGCGTGTCTATTCCACGCTGATGGATCCAAGTAGCCGAATGGCCAACGTCACTGCCGTTGCCCTCGATTACGGCTTCACGCACCTCGGTCGCTTTTCGGAATTCTACAAAGCCACTTTCGGCATTCTTCCCTCCGAATCACTCAAAACTCGGCAGGGCAAGGCCTGAGCGGAATCTGCCTGGTGCAGAATATTCGCTGAAGACACTGGCAACCGAATCGCTCGTAGCCACTCCGGGATGGCATCGCTTCCCGGACACGCCAAAGTCATAGCAGCATCGGCCAAGGCATGCCCCCGAGGCTCACCTGAAACCAGCGCTGTCGCGGCCGTTGCCTGCTTCGAACCCTCAGGCCGGCCAATCAAAAATTGAATCAAAGCTCATGACGCTCAACAAAGACTGGTCGATTTCTGCAATTACGGCAGGCTTTCTAGCCGTTCTCATTTCCTATTCCGGCCCCCTGATCATTTTTTACCAGGCCGCCCAGGTTGCCAACGTGCCAACCGAAATGGTCGCTTCCTGGGTGTGGGGAATATCGATCGGCGCAGCCGTATCGGGAATACTACTGAGCTGGCTGCTCAAGGCGCCGATCGTCACCGCCTGGTCGGCGCCTGGCACCGCCCTGCTCGTCACCCTCTTCCCCGCCATCACCCTCGGCGAGGCTGTCGGCGCTTACCTGATTGCGGCGTTGATCATTCTGGCCATTGCGCTGTCCGGCTATTTTGACAAGCTCATGCGCCACATCCCGCGAGGGATCGCCTACGGCATGATGGCCGGCATTTTGTTTCCGTTCGGGGTCAATGCCTTCAAGTCAGCGGGCAGCATGCCTCTGCTCACGTTCGGCATGATTACCGCGTATTTGCTGCTGAAACGTTTCTACCCGCGCTACTTCCTGATCCTCGTCCTGCTTGTCGGCATCGCGCTCGCCGGTTTCACCGGGGCCGACCTGAGTGGTGTCGAGATCAGCCTGACCACGCCGCTATTCACCGCGCCGGAATGGTCCATTTCTGCCACGCTGAGCCTGGCGATTCCGCTCGTGCTGGTCAGCATGACCGGACAGTTCATGCCAGGCATGGCCATCCTGCATGGCGCGGGCTACAAGATCCCGGCCCGCCCGATCATTACCGTGACCAGCCTTGTTTCACTCGTCGTGGCCTTTTCCGGTGGCATCACCATCGTCATTGCGGCAATCACCGCTGCGCTATGCACGGGCAAGGAAGCTCATGAGAATCCCGACAAGCGCTACGTAGCCGGTATCGCCAACGGCGTCTTCTATTTGATCGGCGGCAGTTTCGCCGGCAGCATCGTTCTGCTCTTCACCGCGCTCCCCAAAGCCTTTGTCGCGGTGCTCGCCGGCCTGGCATTGATCGGCGCGATCATGGCAAATCTGATGGGCGCCATCAACGAAGCCGATCACCGCGAAGCATCGGTCATCACCTTCCTGGCCACGGCCTCGGGGATGACCTTTCTTGGTCTCGGCTCGGCCTTTTGGGGAGTGGTCATCGGCGTAGCCGCTTACTTCGTTCTGCACAAAAAGTGGGGAGTCGTCGCCACGGCTTGAAGCAAATGCATGCTTGCCTCACAAACATACCGAGCAGGTATTGATCTGCTCATGCATCCGTATTGGACAGCATAGCTCGCAGCCGACATAGTGATGAACTCAGATCGATCAAGTACCAGGTCATGCGCCCTCGCCGACAAATGAGGCCGACTGGCGATTTAACGACAATAAACAACGGAAGAATTCCCTGTCATGGACATCCCTCGCAACAGCTTCAAAACCGATCTGCGCAATGGCGAAACCCTGCTTGGCCTGTGGCTTGGCTTGAGCGAGACCTTCAGCGCGGAAATCTGCGCCGGTGCCGGTTTTGACTGGCTGCTCATTGACGGCGAGCACGGCCCCAACGACCTGCGCAGCATTCTTTCGCAGCTGCAGGCCATAGAACCCTATCCGTCGCACGCCATCGTCCGCCCGCCGCAGGGCGACCATGTGCTGATCAAGCAGCTGCTGGAAACCGGCGTCCAGACCCTGCTCATTCCGATGGTCGAAACCGCTGAACAGGCCGCCGGGCTGGTGCGCGCCATGCGCTACCCGCCCGAGGGTATCCGCGGCGTCGGCGCCGCGCTGGCCCGCGCCTCGCGCTGGGGAAGAATCCAGGATTACAGCGCGCAGGCCAACGAGCAGATGTGTCTGCTACTGCAGGTCGAAACGAAGGAAGGCTACGACAATCTTGACGAGATTCTTGCCGTCGACGGCGTCGATGGCATCTTTTTCGGCGCCGCCGATCTCGCCGCATCGTATGGCCTGCTCGGCCAATCAAACCACCCGAGCATCGTCCAGGCCATCGAAACCGGCTTGCAGAAAGCGTGCGCTGCCGGGAAAAGCGGCGGCGTTCTGTGCGGCGACAAGGCCATCGTCCAGCGTTATTTCGAGGCCGGCGCCCGCTTCATTGCGGTGGGCGTCGACGCCCTGCTGCTGGCTGCTGCGACGACCAATCTGCGTCAGGAATACCGGCCGGAACCCGGTGCTAAAAGCGCCGCCAATTATTGACCCACCCGCGCGATAATCGGCGCTTCGCATCTCGCTGCAGCAGGAACCCGCATGGATCACGGCCATAGATCAGCGCTCGACAAGGGCATTCGCCTGCTGCGCCCGAGCCCCCATGACCAGCATCGCCTCCCGGACATCGAAGACCTCGTGGCACGTCTGCGCTTTGCGCCGGCCAAGGGCGAAATCTGGTTCGACGACCGGCGCATGGTGCTGCTCCACAACTCGTCGCTCGGCGCCATCCGGCGCGAGCTGATCGAAACGGTCGGCATCGAGAAGGCACGTGGACTGATCACCCGCATGGGCTACCAGTCCGGCACGCGGGATGCCGAAATGGTCCGCCGCATCCGTCCGGACAGCAACGATTTCGATGCCTTTCCCGTCGGCCCGCAGATGCATGCGCTGGAAGGCTTCGTGTCGGTCGAAACGCTGGCTCTTGATGTCGATGTCGAAACCGGGCATTTCTACGGCGAATTCATCTGGCACAACTCTGCCGAGGCCGAACAGCATCTGGCCACCTTCGGCTCCAGCAGTGCACCGGTGTGCTGGCTGCAGCAGGGCTATGCCAACGGCTACCTGAGCAGCTTCCTCGGTCGCCAGATGCTGGTCCGCGAAGTCGAATGCAAAGCCATGGGCTTCCCAACCTGCAAGATCGTCGGCAAGGCGCTCGATCAATGGGAAGACCCGGACGTCGATTTTCGCTACCTCCAGGCGCAGGATTTCGTGCAGAGCCCGAGCCACAGGAAATTCTCGTTTCCACGTAGCGATGACGGGGCCGCCAAGATAGGCGACAAGATTAATCTGGTTGGCGTTTCCTCGGGTTTCAACACCGTCTGCCACATGATCCAGCGCGTTGCACCGACAAAAGCCACCGTGCTGTTTCTTGGCGAAAGCGGTGTCGGCAAGGAACAGTTCGCGCGTACCCTGCACAACATCAGCGACCGAGCCGAACAGCCCTTCATCGCCATCAACTGCGCGGCCATTCCCGAGCAACTGATCGAATCCGAGCTTTTCGGCGTCGAAAAAGGCGGCTTCAGCGGCGCCAGCCAGTCCCGCCCGGGCCGCTTCGAGCGCGCCGATGGCGGTACCCTCTTCCTCGACGAAATCGGCACGCTGAGCCTGGTCGCCCAGGGCAAGCTGCTGCGCGCTCTGCAGGAGGGAGAAATCGAGCGCATTGGCGACACGCGGGTGCGCCAGGTCGATGTCCGCGTCGTGGCCGCAACCAACGAAAATCTGCGCGACCTTGTCGAAGCCGGCAAATTCCGCGATGACCTGTTCTACCGGCTCAACGTATTCCCGGTCAATATCCCGCCGCTGCGCGAGCGCAAGGAAGACATCCTGTTGCTCGTCGAACACTTCCTCAACCGCTACTGCGCGCTGCACAAGCGCAAGGTGACCGGCTTCACCGAGGCGGCGATCGAAGCGCTGATGCTCTACTCCTGGCCGGGCAATATCCGCGAGCTGGAAAACCTGATTGAGCGCGGCGTCATACTGGCGCCGGAAGATGGTGGCATCGATATCTCGCACCTGTTTACCAGTGGCGAGAACATCCGGCGCGAGCCGGCACGGACAGAAGCTGCGGCCAGTGCATCGGAACAAGCAGCCGGCGCGCCGAACCTCTCTGCGCTGCTGCGGGAAGCACTCGCTTCGGGGAAGCTTTCGCTGGACAGCCTGGAGGAAGATGCCATCGGGCAGGCGCTGAACCTGGCGCAGGGCAATGTCTCGGGCGCAGCCAAGATACTTGGCACGACACGGGCGCGGGTGGCGTACCGGCTTTCAGGGCGGAAGGTGGCGCATCCGGCGGGGGAATAGGGGTAGTTTTTTCCGCCTTGCTGACGGTGCCCGGTTAATTGGCTTGGGTTTCCGCCTTGCTGGCGGGCGTACTTTCTTCTTGCTTCGCCAAGAAGAAAGTAGCCAAAGAAGAAGGCGACCCTGGTTCGGTGCCGGCTACGCCGGTTCCCTGCGCTACTCGGGACTGGCGGGGGCTGCGGAACTCGGGCTGCGCCCTCAGACAGTCCTCGCCCCTTTTCCGCCAGACCCTACGTTGCTCGGCACCTCGCAAGGGGCCCGGTGAAACGATCCGGGGTGAAACAGGGATACCGGGGCATTTCATTTTTGGCCATTTTTTCCGGTTCACCGTGGGAATGCAAATTCAATTCGCGCAGCATGAGCCCGGACGCCTTTTGGGTCCCCGTGGAAGGCGCTGAGCAACGCAGGAAGGCCGGGGGCTGTCGGCGAGGACTGTTTGAGGGCGAAGCCCGAGTTCCGCAGCCGCCCGGCCTGCCGAGTAGCGCAAGGAACCGGGCAAAGCCCGGCGCCGCCCTCGGGGTCGCCTTTTCTTTGGCTACTTTCTTTTGGCGAAGCAAAAGAAAGTACGCCCGCCAGCAGGGCGGAACCCCATGCTACTTTACCGAACGCAGTCCAGCAAAAAGCTAAATCAGTCCCTCTTCCCGCAATGCCGCCTGCACCGCCGGCCGCGCCATCACCCGCTGATGAAAAGCCGCCAACGCCGGCCACGGCGCCAGATCAATCTTGACGAACTTCGTCCAGTTCACGACCGTAAACAAATAAGCATCAGCCACGCAGAAATTGCTCCCGGTCAAATAGTCGCGTCCGGCCAGCGCCTTCTCGATGTAACCAAATCGCCGCTCGATATTGGCCTTCGCCGCTGCTTTCCAGTCAGCCGAGGCATTCGGATTGAACAACGGACTGAAATTCTTGTGCAGTTCGGTGCCGATGAAGGTCAACCACTCCTGCACCCTCGCCCGCTCAAGCGTTCCGGCCGGCGGCAACAGGCCGCCAGACGGCTTCTGGTCGGCCAGGTACTGGACGATGGCCGGGCCTTCGGTGAGCAACTGGCCGTCGTCAAGTTGCAACGCCGGCACGTAGCCTTTGGGATTGATCGCAGTGTAGTCCTGGCCATCGGCGGTCAGATGGGTGGACAGTTCAACCTTCACCAGTTCGTAGGGCAAACCCAGTTCGCTCAAGACGATATGCGGGGAAAGGGAGCAGGCTCCGGTGGCGTAGTAAAGCTTCATGTCTTCTCCTTTATAAAACAGCAGCGCTTATTTCTTTGGGATAAAGCTTATCGTCGAAATCACCCAGCTTGGGAAATTTGATGGGTGTCAGATCGTCAAGATGGAGCAGACGTTCCCGATAATCGTCGAGCATGGCCTGGCGTGCCTCCGTCGTAACGTAAGGCACGTGGTAGGCGACGTAAGGCGGCAGCACCGTGAAGCCGCAATAAGCCAGCGCGCCACGCATGACGGGGCGCAGCAGCGTATCCATTTCGCCGTGGATGGCGTCCGGGCCGAACATGTGCGGCTGGCCGCCGAGCGACAGCGTGAGCATCGCCTTCTTGCCGCGCATGCCACCCTGATCGTAGAAACGCTTGCCGCCGTAGAAATGTCCGGAAACAAAAACGCGGTCGATCCAGCCTTTGAGGATGGCCGGCACCGAGAACCAGAAAACCGGGAAATTGAAGATCAGCAGGTCGCACCAGTCGACCTTGTCGATTTCGGCCTGGATGTCCGGGGCGATGCTGCCCGACTCGAAGCCCTTGCGTTGTTCCAGCGCATAGACGCAATAGTCCGGGTTGGTCGGCTCGGCAAAATCGGCCTTGGAGGCGACCGGGTTCCAGTTCATCGCATAGAGGTCGGAAACCTGGACCTCGTGGCCGGCCTCGGTCAGCGTTTTGACGGCGAGGTCCTTGAGCGCGCTATTGAAGGATTTGGCCTCGTAGTGGGCGTGGACGATGAGGACTTTCATTCGCTTCGCCGGCCTTCTGCTGCCAGTCGACGGGCTTCAATTTCAGCCTGCCGCAACTCGCTGGCCAGCGCACCGCCGATACTCCAGTCCGATGGCGCCACCGGCACGATGCCGCCACGTACATTGGCGCGCGGCGCGCCGAGAATTTCAACGACGAGGTCGGTGAAGCCACTCAACAAACGCTGGCGATCCGCCTGCGAACGCCCTTCGAGCACGATGAAGGAGAAGTACGGCGCGACCTGCTCGTGCTGGCTGACCAACTTGCCGCCGATGCAAAAATGTTGCGGCGCATGTTCGGTGGCGAACACCCGCACGCGGTCGATCGGACAGGCCAGCACTTCGGCAAACAGCGCGCTGGCTTTGAGCAGCAGGGTTTCGACCTGGGCCGCTTGATGCTGCCCCTGAACCAGATGGAAATTGAGAATCGGCATTTGGATTTTGGCCCTTTTTTACGGTAGACCGTGGCGACGGCCGGAATCGAGCATGAGGGAAGAACCGGTCATGGCCGAGGCCTCCGGTGCCAGCAACATTTCAAGCGCCCAGGCGACCTGCCCCGGTTCGGTGAAAGCGCCAATCGACGATTCGGCACGCATGGACTCCATGACCGCTTCGACTGTCGTGCCGAGCATCCTGGCCCGATCCGCCGCCACCCGGCGCAGGCGCTCAGTGTCGGCCGGCCCGGGTGCGACGAGGTGCGCCGTGATGCCGCGCGCCCCATAGGCCAGGCTCATCTGGCGCACGACATTGACCAGCGCTGCATTTCCGACCCCGGCCGCAGCGGCGTAGGCCGTCGGCTCGAAACCGTAGTGACCGCCGATGGCGACCAATCGCGAATTGGGCAGCAGGTGCCCGTCTACCGCACGCACCAGGCGCAGGAAGCCGCCAACCTTGATATTGACCGCGTCGATCATCGCCTGCGTGGCAATAGTCAGCACGCCGCCACCGACCGCTACGCCGGGGCCGTGGACGACCATGCGTACCGGACCGGGCAAGGCTGCCTTGATGACCTCGATAGAAGCGTCATCCGAAATATCGGCGGCACAGGGCACGAGGCCCGGATGCTTCGCCGCTAGATCAGCCAGCGATGCAGCGCTGCGTGCCACAGCCAGCACGCCCAGACCGCGCGCGAGAAAGCGCTCGACCATGACCGAGCCGAAGGCACCGGTGGCCCCGACGACGACGACCCATTCCCTTGTTTCAGCCATTGCTCGCTACTCCTGATAATAATCGGGAATGGCCGCAGCCATTCCCGCATCGACGATTAATACCCAAAATCAGGCCGCCGCGTCCTTGAGCAATCCGCGCTCCTTGGCCATGGTCATCGCCGTATCGACGATCATATCCTCCTGCCCACCAATCATCTTCTTACGCCCCAGCTCGACCAGAATGTCACGTGCCGGCACGCCGAAGCGCTCGGCGGCCCGCTTGGCATGGAGCAGGAAGGTCGAATAGACACCGGCAAAACCCAGCGTCAGCGACGACCGGTCGACGCGGACCATGTGGTCCATCATCGGCACGATGATGTCTTCGGCCATGTCCATGAGCTTGAACAGGTCGCAACCGGTAACGATGCCCATGCGCTCGCAGACGGCAGCGAAGACTTCAAGCGGTGTATTGCCTGCCCCGGCGCCGAGCCCTGCCACGGAGGCGTCAATCCGACTGGCACCTTCCTCGATGGCAGCAATGGAGTTGGCGATGCCCATGCCCATGTTGTGGTGGCCGTGGAAACCAATTTCGGTTTCCGGTTTGAGCACGGCGCGCAAGGCCGCAACCCGCGCCTTGACGTCGGCCGGCAGCATGTAGCCGGCCGAGTCGGTGATGTACACCGTCTGCGCGCCGTAGGACTCCATGAGCTTGCCCTGCTGCGCCAACCCCTCCGGCGTGTTGAGGTGGGCCATCATCAGGAAGCCGGTGGTGTCCATGCCCAGCTTGCGGGCAAAGGCGATGTGCTGCGGCGAGGTGTCGGCTTCGGTGCAGTGGGTGGCGACGTGCACGCTGCGCGCGCCGCAATCGTAGGCCGACTTGAGTTCCTTCATGGTGCCGAGACCGGGGATGAGCAGCACCGAAATTTTGGCCTGCTTCATTTTCGATGCCACGGCGCTGATGTATTCCTCATTGCTGTGCGGTGCAAAACCGTGCTGCAGCGAGTTGCCACCCATGCCGGCGCCGTGCGTGACCTGGATCAGCGGCACGCCGGCATCGTCGAGTGCCGTGGCGATGGTGACCATCTGCTCGATGCTCATCTGCTCGCGCTTGGCGTGCATGCCGTCGCGCAGGGACATGTCGTGGATGATGATCTTGCGACCCTTGAGACTTTGCTCGGCGCTCATTACGCGACCTCCGGTGACTTGAGCTGGATGGTGCCAGCGATGATTTCCTGGGCGAACATTTCGGCCGTGCGCGTCGCGGCGGCAGTCATGATGTCGAGATTGCCGGCGTACTTGGGCAGGTAATCGCCGAGGCCGGCGACTTCCATGAAGACCGTGACGCGCTTGCCATCGAACAGCGGGCCATTGACCAAGCGGTAGCCCGGCACGTACTTCTGCACTTCCTTGATCATCTCGAGCACGGATTCGGTGATCTTTGCCTGATCCGGCTCGTCGTCGGTCAGGCAGGAAATGGTGTTGCGCATCATCATCGGCGGTTCGGCCGGGTTGATGATGGCCAGCGCCTTGCCCTTGCGGGCACCACCGACGATCTCGATGGCGTTCGACGTCGTGTAGGTGAATTCATCGAGATTGGCGCGGGTGCCCGGGCCAATCGATTTCGAGGCGAGGCTGGCGACGATCTCGCCATAGCCGACGGCCTGAATGCGCGACACGGCGAAGACGATGGGAATCGTCGCCTGACCGGCACACGAAATCATGTTCACGTTCATCTCGACCTTTTCGGCGTGCGCCTTGAGGTTGACCGGCGGTACGCACAAGGGGCCGATGGCGGCCGGCGTCAGGTCGATCATCATGACGCCCAGCTCGTTGAGCTTGCGCGAATTTTCGGCGTGAACGTAGGCGCTGGTTGCATCGAAGGCGATCTGGATGTTGTCTTCGAGGACGTGCGGCAGCAGGCCATCGACACCGGCCGCCGTGGTTTTCAGGCCCATGTCGCGGGCACGGGCCAGGCCTTCGGACTCGGGATCGATGCCGACCATCCAGACAGGTTCAAGGAAGGGGCTGCGCTGGATCTTGTAGATCAGGTCGGTGCCGATGTTGCCGGAACCGATCAGCGCGCATCTGATTTTTTTCATGTTGTTACTCTCCAAAACCTACGATTTTTTCGCCGATGTTGCGGCCTGCATTGCAGCCAATTCCTGCTTGCGCCCGGCCGTCACGCCACCGACCGAAAATTCCTCACTGCTATGCTCGGTGATGAGCAGGCGAACCTGCTCCGGCCCCACGCCCAGCGTTCGCGTCACCGCCTCGGCCACGGCTTCCGCCACGGCGCGTTTCTGTTCGACGCTACGGCCCTGCATGAGATGCATTTCGATGATTGGCACCTTTGTCTCCTCCGTTGTTTTTATTCAATGAAGCGCATCGACACGCTGCCCAGCTCCTGGAAGCGCGCGACGATGCTGTCGCCCGGCTTGACCGGGATGGCTTCGGTGATTCCGCCGCTCATCACGAAGCTGCCGGCCGGCAATTCCTCGCCCAGCTCGGCCAGGATATTGACCAGCATGGCGATGGCTTCGGCCGGATGGCCGAGCACAGCTGCAGACGCGCCAAGGGTGACGATCTCGCCGTTCTTCTCCATGACCACACCAAGCGTGCGCAGGTCAATATCGGCCGGATAACGGGCGCGGCCACCGCCAACAAAGCGGGCCGATGAACCGTTGTCGGCGACGACGCTTTCCAGATCGAACTTGAAACCGGAGAAGCGCGAGTCGATGATTTCAACCGCCGGCAGCACGTAGTCAGTCGCATCCAGGACATCCTGCCGCGTGCAGTTCGGACCTTTCAGCGTTTTCTTCATAACGAAGGCGACCTCGCACTCGACGCGCGGGTGAACGAGATCGGATGTCTTGATCGCCGAGTTTTCCGGGCGCGCCATGCGGTCGGTCAGGAAGCCGATGGACGGGACATTGACGCCCATCTGGATCATCTTGGCCTTCGAGGTCAGGCCGGCTTTCCAGCCGACCTGCTTGTGGCCGGCGGCGAGGAAGCGGCGGCGCAGCTCAAGCTGCACGGCGTAGCCATCGCCGATGGTCATGTTCGGGTATTCGTCGGTCAGTTTGGGTATGGCGTAGGCGCGGGTCTGGGCGCCTTCGACGCGTTCGCACAGGCGAACGATGTCTTCGCGACCGAGGGTGACAGTCATGCTCATGCTTTGCTCCTTCCGGCGAATTTGACCGAGCAGGTGCCGAGGCCGCCTACCGTGCACACCAGCTCGTCGCCATCAACGACTGGTACGAGCGCCGATTGTGAACCGGACAGGATGACCTCGCCGGCCTTGAACGGAATGCCCAGTTCGCCCAGCGTGTTGGCCAGCCAGGCGACGGCATTGGCCGGTGAACCTTGCACGGCAGCGCCGACGCCGGTCGAGAACAGCTCACCGTTTTTCTCGAGCACCATGCCGGCCAGCGTGATGTCGAGCTTGCGCGGATCGCCCTTGGTCTTGCCCAGCACATAGACGCCGCAGGAAGCGTTGTCGGCGACGGTGTCCTGGATCTTGATCTTCCAGTCGGTGATGCGCGAATCGACGATCTCGAAGCACGGCAGCACGTAGTCGGTGGCGCGGATGACGTCCATCGCCGTGATGCCCGGGCCTTTGAGGTCGGCCTTGAGAACGAAGGCCAGTTCGGCCTCGGCTTTGGGCTGGATCAGCGTGGCGAGGTCGATGGTGTCACCTTCCTGATAGACCATGCCGGAGAGCAGCATGCCAAAATCGGGCTGATAGACGCCGAGAAAATCCTGCACCGGCTTGCTCGTTGCGCCGATTTTCTTGCCGATAATCGTTTCGCCGGCCTGCACGCGGCGGGCGACGAAACGTTCCTGGATCTGATAGGCATCCTCGATGGTGATCTCCGGCTCGCGTTCGAGCAGCGGGCGCACCGGGCGGCAGGCGAGCCAGGCTTCGTAAAGCTCGTCGCCGTATTGCTTGATTTTTTCTTCGTTCATTAGGGCCTCAGAGCTTCACGCAAATGTTTCTTGTCTCGGTGTAGAACTCGAGCGAATGGACACCGCCTTCACGGCCGATGCCGGATTGCTTGGAGCCGCCGAAGGCCGTGCGCAGATCGCGCAGGAACCAGCTATTGATCCACGTAATGCCGACTTCGATGCGCGCCGCGACGCGGTGGGCACGGGCCAGGTTGGTCGTCCAGATCGTGGTCGACAGGCCGTAGTCGTTGTCGTTGGCCTTGTTGATCACTTCGTTTTCGCTGTCGAAGGGGCTGATGTGGCAGCACGGGCCAAAAACTTCTTCGCGCACAACGGATGCCGTTTCCGGCAAGCCGGTCCAGATCGTCGGCTGCACCCAATGGCCCTCGGCCAGATCGGCCGGCATGGTCGGCACGCCGCCGCCGGTCACGACATTGGCGCCTTCGGCCGCCGCCTTGGCGTAGTAGGACATGACCTTCTGCTTGTGCTCGGCGCTGATCAGCGGGCCGTAGTTGGCATTCTTGTCATCCGGGCGGCCGAACTTGACGGCTTCGGCCTTGGCCTTGAGCGCCTGAACGAACTTGTCGAAAATCGGCCGCTCGACATAGACGCGCTCGGTACCGAGGCAAACCTGCCCGGAGTTAAGGAATGCCGAGCGGAAAATGCCGTCGACCGCCGCATCGAAGTCGGCATCGGCGAAAACGATGCCGGCGTTCTTGCCGCCGAGTTCGAAGGAGACATCGCGCATGCCTTCGGCGGCTGCCTTCATGATGGCCGTGCCAGTGCGCGTTTCGCCGGTGAAGGTGATGGCGTCGACGAGCGGATGCTGGGTCAGGAATTCGCCGGCCGAATTTGGACCGAATCCCTGGATGACGTTGAAGACGCCTTTCGGAATACCGACCGTATTCATCACTTCGCCAAGCAGCGTGGTGGTCAGCGGCGTTTCTTCGGACGGCTTGACGACGACGGTATTGCCGCAAGCCAGGGCCGGGCCGACTTTCCAGGTCATGAGCAGGAAAGGCGCATTCCACGGTGAGATGACGCCAACGACGCCTTTCGGGACGCGGATGGCGTAGTTGAGCGCACCGGCGCCGTCCGGGGTGGCCATCTGGAAGCTTTCGCTCGGGACGTTCTTGACGACATCGGCGAAGACCTTGAAATTGGCTGCACCGCGTGGGATGAAGACATGGCGCATGACGTGATTGGGCTGACCGGTATCGGCCATTTCGGCAGCGACGAAGTCTTCGAAGCGGCGGGTGATTTCGTCGGCCACGCCGTAGAGCAAATCGACGCGCTGGTCGGTTGTGAGGCCGCCCCACACGCCGTTGCGGGCGGCGTGGGCGGCACGCACGGCGGCATCGACGTCGGCCTTGCCGGCTTCGGAAACCTGCGCGATGACTTTGTTGTCGAGCGGCGAACGCTTGTCGAAGGTCTTGCCTTCGCTTCCCTCGACAAACTCACCGTTGATGAAATTTTTGATCAGTTGCACGGCTTCTCCTTGCTTGGCTGCGCGCTTTTTTTGCGAGCAGGAATGGTGTTTGGTTATCGGGCATGGCCGGATGGAAATCAGTCTAGGGGTCGGTTACCGATACCGTCCAATACCTTGTTTCGGGATGACTGATACCGGTTAGGTATCTTTTTAATTTGGGCGAAATTTCCGGTTGACCGTGGGGTCCCGGTTGGTTTGATCGAGGGTTATTCTTTATTGGCTTGGGGTTCCGCCCTTGCGGGGCGTCTCACTTTTTCTTGATTCGCCAAGAAAAAGTAAGCAAAAAGAAGGCGACCCTGGGTCGGTGCCGGCTGCGCCGGTTCCCTGCGCTACTCGGGACTGGCGGGGGCTGCGGAACTCGGGCTGCGCCCTCAGACAGTCCTCGCCCCTTTTCCGCCAGCCCCTGCGTTGCTCGGCACCTCTCAAGGG
>JAAXVL010000006.1 GCA_013335535.1 Azonexaceae bacterium | reverse complement strand
ATCTTCGTTGGCAGCGTGGCAGCGACGGCATTGTTGCCTTTCCTGTCCAGCACAATTCGGCGCTCTCCTTGCCATTGTTCGCAGGTTCCGCACTGGCGCCGCATACACGATATGCTCGTCACCGTCTTGTCGCTCATTTCGGCTTCTCCTTCGTTCCCGCGCGCTGGGAGGCCCGCCAGTGGCGGGCCTCCCTTTCCTTATGGCCTCAGCACATTGACCAAGGAGGACGTGCTCGTACCAACTTGGCGCAGGTGATCACGCCTATCATTGATTTGAATTTCTCCACCCAGAAAGCGTAAATTCAAATGGGCAGGAGGGCTGACCATGCGCAGATGCTCATTGCACTCCCCCAACAACTCATCCCTCAATTTCATCAGCAACTTGCCCAAGTGGTTCTCACCCACAAGGCCTCCTTCACCACTGACCTTTCCCCAGTAGGTATCCCGCTTGCTTGAGATTTCAACAATCTCTTTTCCTTCGGCACTTCTCAACAAATTACCGAACTTTACCCAGTGCCACAGCAACTTCACCTTCAAACAGAACTCCATCACCTCCAACTGAACCTCGTCCCAATCCTTCCTCATTTTTTCCCTATTCACCTTGCTCTTGGCAATCATCTTGCAGTGAATCGGACTCGGTTTTGAGAGAATCGACTTCTGCACATCGGGATGGTCGGGGAATTTCAAAGCCTGGTAGAGATGCTCACTGGTCAGAATGCGAACCCCATTCACGGCAATCGGGAATTCGCCACTCATGTTCGACAACCCACCGAAAGCTTCATTGGTCTTGAGAAAACTGACAATATCCATACTCATACCAATCTCCTTGACATATAAACTTGTAAAAGAACAAATTGGCGCGTTAACTGCTGGCCAGGAGTTCACTGTAGGATTTATTGGCGACACATGGTGACGCTGATTGCCTGCGGGTGATCAATTTTCAATTGTCGCGACAGGGGATCAGTGACATGGGGGATATTTCCTTCACCGATGTAAAAGGGGATTACGGCTGGCTTGGAAACATGAGCCCGCACATCGTCAAGTACAACGACGAGTGGTACAGGACTGCGGAGGCGCTGTTTCAGTGCATGCGCTACGAGGGTTTTCCGTTGGTTCAAGGCGAGATCAAAGCCGCCAAGAGCCCGATGACCGCTAAAATGGCTGCGAAAAAACACCGCGCACTGATTGCAGAAAAAGAAAGGGCAGCAGACTGGGAAGCCCATGATTTGGCCAGGATGCGCGAGTGCCTGTTGCTCAAACTGAAAGCCCATCCAGACTTAAAACGTCGCCTTTTGGGAACGAAGGATGCGCGAATTATTGAGGATTGCACCAAACGGCCGCGCGGCAGCGGTATTTTCTGGGGCATGGCCCGTATCGAGAAAAAGTTGCCAAACGGCACGGTCGCTACCGAATGGCAGGGACGTAACGAACTGGGAAAGTTGTGGATGGCGATCCGCGAGGAACTATTGCAGAGCGCAGGACAGCTTTGAGGGCATCTGTTGCTCAAGCTGAGCAGGCGCCCCAAAACAGGGATGTCGGCAAAGCATCTTCGGAGAGTGTGATACGGCATTGCCCCCAATAATCGAAGCGCGATTTGGCTTCGTGGATTCTGATTCCGTATCGGCGCGGAGTCCCCTTAGTCTGGTCATCTTCGAACTCGTAGTCCCGACTCAATAGCAGGATGGTGTCGGCCTTGGCCTCAATGCAGCCTGAGCGCGGCAGATCAATCAGGCAGGGATTTAGATCAGGGCGGCGATCAATCCGGGCATCAAGTTGAGAAAGAATCAGCAGCGGCGCAGCCAATTCGCCGGCAAGCTGGCGTAGCGAGCACAGTGCTACTTGGCGAGCCTCGTCGAGGGTGGGGGGGGGGGCTGCGAACCTAAATGCATGGAAGTCATCGACAACGATCAATCCCGGTGGGCGACCGAAATGCTTTGTATGCTGGCGCGTACGTTCGATGCAGGACTCAAAGTCACCACGAGGGTTTGATTCAATCGCCAAAGGCGCACTGTGCATCGTAGCAAGCCCGGTAGAGATTTTTTGCCATTCGCTTTCGTCGAGTTGGCCGGTGCGCATCCGATAGCTATCAACACCCGATGTACTGGAGAGGAGACGCAACCCCACTTCCTCTGCGGTGTTGGTCAGCGAATGAAATACGACCGGCTGGCCTAGCGTTCCGGCAATGTGCTCGACGACCTTCAGCGCCAGGGCATAGCGTCCGCTGCCCGGCCTTCCTGCGATAACGACAAGCTCCCCCGCCTGCAGTCCGAGCGTCAGGCGATCAATTTCCGGGAAGCCCGTCGAAACGCCAGTCAATGGCAATTCTCGGGATCCCGACTGCTGCTGACGATCAATGTAGGTAATGACAGAGGACAAGACTTCGCCGATATTGGGGCAACAGGACTCACCGGCGAATTGCGGCAATTCGAATTTTTCCATCATGAACTTTCCTGACTGTGTGCTTAGTGAAGAAAGCCCATGGCCTGCTTGTTGGCGCCAGGCTTCAGGCGACATTCGTTCTCCAGCTCTGCCAGGAAGTCGCCGGGAGCCAGCGTTTCTCCGAGCAGCCCTGCCTGCCGTTTCACGACGGCAAAATCGCCAGGAGCCAGGTTGTCCAGTTGCAGCAGGCGATTGCGCAAAGTTGAATTCAACTCGTTTTCAAGGCCATCGAGCGCTTCTTGCACAAACAGTTTGATCCGTTGTTCCGGCCGCAGCGCCTTGAAGGCGATTTTGAAGGCGAATCGCCGAAGGGCAGCCGCGTCGATATGTTCGAACAGATTGGTCGCGCAGATGAAGATACCGTCGAAGCGCTCCATCTGTTGCAACAATTCATTGACCTGGCTGAATTCCCAACTTCGCTCAGCCTGCTCCCGATTACGCAGAAAACTGTCGGCTTCATCGAGCAGCAGCACGGCTTGTTCGGCTCGGGCTTCCTCGAACATCGCAGCCAGATTTTTTTCTGCATCACCCAGCCATTTACTAAGCAAGTCGGAGGCGCGTCGGGCAATCAACGGACGGCCCAGCTTTGTGGCGACATGTTCCGCCAATGCCGTCTTGCCGGTTCCCGGCAGGCCGTAGAAACACAGACTGCTGACCGGTTGCCGCTCCAACGCACTAATGATGCGATCGATGCTGTAGCGGCTGTCGAGGTTAAGGTAGTCGAGCGAATAGCCGGTGGCATGAGTCCGGATGAGGTTCTCGCTGGATTGTCCGAGCGCCATCTGGCATTGGCGGATGACCCGCTGCGCCAGTTGCTCTGCAGCCTGTGCCTGCGGCTGAGCAGCCAGTTGGACAACACGGGCGGCATTTTCCAGCATGGCCGGAGTCAATGCAGTATCTGCGGCGAGAATGTTGATGAAATCAGAGCGCATTCCCGTATTGCCCAAGTAACGCTGGGCAATGGCTTGCCGAATGGGCAACGGCGGTGTTCGGATTTCAAGGTGATAGGAAAATCGCCGCAAATAAGCCGGGTCCATTTGCTCGATGTCATTGCTGATCCAGATCACCGGTACCTGGTTGTTCTCAAGTGTCTGGTTCATCCAGGCTTTGCCTGCGGATGCGTAGCGCCGGGTGATTGAGGGACGGGAGGGATCGAAGCGTTCCGGAAAGACATCTTCGATTTCGTCGAACAGGATCATGGCGTCTTTGCGCTTGGCGAGAAACTTTTCGGACATTTTGAGGAATGCCAAGCGTTCGCCCTTGCGGATAGGTTCGCCGTTTTCAAAGTGGTTGGAGACTTCATAGAGACGGGCATTGAGTGATTGAGCGAGGGCCTTGGCAAAAGCCGTCTTGCCCGTTCCTGGCGGACCGTAGATCAGCAAATTTACGCCTTGGCTCCGTTGTTTCATGGCACCTTGCAGGTACTGGGTGAGCGCCAGGAAATCATCGGCCAGATGGGGGAAATCGCCAGCTGACAGGCTGCCGGGAACCGCCGGCACCAGGAAATGGCGAACCAGTTCAGCGATCGACTCATGCGGCTCGGCAAAACAGGCATGGCACCACACCTGAAGGGTCAGCATCTCGTACAAATCGCCTGCCACCTCCGGGTGTTTCAGAAAATCCAAGTTGTTCAGCATTCCGCTTTGTTTCAAGGCTTCACGTACTGCCGATTCTTCAACCGAGAGGAGGTAGGCCAGCATGGAGGCGCCATCAGCCTCGTTCTCGATAGTCGTTCCCTGCAACATGCCGCGTACGGCATTATTCTGGCTGGCCACCGCGGCGAGATGGAGCAGCACCCCTTCCACCATGGAGAAGCCAAGCAGATGCTGCAACATCAGGACGTTGTCCTGCACCGTATCAGCTTCGTTGGCAAGGCTTTCCTCAAGCGCTTGTTGCGATGCGGCGAGCAGACGGTTCAAAGCTGCCGGTTCGAATTTACGGAAGGCCTTGAATGCTTGCTGGGTGTTGTAGTCGCCCTCGGACGACAACTGCTCCCAGGCCAGTTGAGGAGAAAGCTGCGACAGAGCCTCGCGCTCTTCTTCCGGTCCGTCGTAATAGAAAAAGAAACGCTTGAAGCTGGTTTCACACCATTTCAGGTGAGGCGCAGCAATTTCCACAAAGCGTTCCGGACTTTGGGCGAGAAAGTCGTTACGCACTTTACCTTGAGCCATGCGTATGGCCCACAAGGCTGCCTGGCGAGCCTGCAGCGACGAGGGAATCGTTGCGCGCTCAAGACAAAGGCCACGTGATTGGGCACGACGTTGCTGACGTTTCATCATGTTCTCCAGCTGATCTAGTGAAAAGCATGATGGGTTTTAATAGCGACATTTAGTGTCGTTATTTTCTCGTGGCAAGTATTGCCCGAAGCAGGGACGGTTTGTTGAAGGCGAGGTAGAAGCCCTTGGCCAAGTTGGCTATCAATCAGACTCCGATCAACTACCAAGGAGTCAGAAATGGAACTCACTGAGAAATGAACCGCGTGGAACAAAGGCAGGCTCGTTGGCCAGAAGCCCCCTTTCAAGCCAAAAGACATTTGGGCCATTCGAATCTATCTTCAGAATACCCATGCTATTCGTGATATTGCCATGTTCAATCTGGCCATCGACAGCAAGCTGAGAGGCTGCGAAGCGACATGGGTCACCTCTGCTTGCAACGCTCGCGATCTAATAAAAACTGCTTGACGACCATCTCAGGGCACAAAGCAGCCGTTGGGCTGCTGATCAGAATCCGGCTGCAATCTACTTCTTAGCAGCCATTACGCTAGTCACGGTACTCTATGACCAAATTCATCGGCCGCGTATTGCAAAACCCGTTGCAAACCAGAATTCTGCAGAGTGCAACCTTAGATATTGCTACCTTTGCACGGTCTGACACGACATTGTCGTTTCGTCGTTCACGATCATTCCCCACGGTACTGGCGTTCTGCAGATGTCTCCCGATACGAACTGTTACGAATATGCAGTAAAAGCGCACTTGAAACCCGCTTTTCGTATTCATATCTTGCAATCCATGGAAGGACCCAGTGAGGACGCTTTCACTTTGGTTTGGAGGTTGATATGAAGAAAACAGCTGTTGCTTTGATGTTATTTACAACCATGGCCGTGAGCGCGCCGGTGTTTGCTTCAGAGCCTTCACTGCATGAGGTCTATCAGGCTGCCAACGGTGGCAAGATGGAGGACGCACAACGCATGATGAAAAACGTGCTGCAGGCTCATCCCAATAGTGGGAAGGCCCACTACGTCGAGGCTGAGCTTTTGGCAAAGCAAGGCAGTCTGAAACAGGCTGCCAGTGAGTTGGAAACGGCCGAGAAGCTCTCGCCTGGATTATCGTTTGCTACACCTCAGGCGGTATTACGCCTTAAAGAGACCATCTCGCATCAAAGCTCCAGCGTGATGACTTCAGCGCAAGCTCAGCACATCCCTTCTATTGCTCCGTCTAAACATGAAGAGTCGCGTTTCCCATGGGGAATGCTGTTCATCGGCTTCGGATTGATTGCATTTATCGCATGGGCCGTGACGTTCATGTCTCGCCGTAGTGAACTTGGCAACAATGGGCTGTCACAACCCGGATTTGGCGGCTATCACCCGGCCTATCCAACAGGCCCTTCAGGCGGAGCATCGCAAGTCTATGGCAGTTCCGGTACTCCCGCCCAGGCGTCCGGGCCGGGCCTCGGTTCACAGATACTGGGCGGATTGGCTACGGGAACTGCAGTTGGTGCGGGGGTCGTTGCCGGAGAAGCCCTGATGCATCACTTTATGGACGGCAACAAAGCAGTACCAACCAATGACCGGGCCTTCTCAAATTTCGACAGCATTCCTGATTTGCCATCGACGCCCCTGAACGATATGGGGGGTAACGATTTCGGGATAGCGGATACCTCATCCTGGGATGATGGCGGATCAGGTAATAGCGACTGGAATTAACTAAAAGTATTAAATTCGTAGCAAAGATGCGCCAACTATAGGGCGATAACTTTCTAAGTGATGCCTTGAAATGCCTCTTCAAGGAGGATTGAGGTTTGGCCCAAAGCGTCGTCAGAAGGCTCTTATTGTGGCGGTGCGCCGGCTAACTCTCTGATCCCAAATAGCTACCGCATCGGAGGGCAAAATTATAACGAGGGGTAGAACATGGAAAAACCACCAGTAGTTCATTCGAAATATTGCGGCGCAGCAAATGGGCAGTTAAAGTATGGATACAAGTTTCATATGCCTGTGAGCTAATACCGCCCATCTTCGTAATCGGTGCGCACAACGAGACCAAAGTCAGCTGTGGATAAAAAAGTTCAAACCGCGACGAATGCAACTCCCGAAGTACGTGATGTGGATGCCCAAATGCGGATAGAAATCCGCGACATTGGCATTCCGCCACGTCCAGCAATACTCACTGAAATCGATTGTGAAATGGCAAAAGACGAACCCGATTTCGTCAGACTTGCACAGATCATAGGATCAGATGTTGCCCTTGCCGCCGGCTTGATCAAAACAACCAACTCTCCATTTTTTGGATTTGCTAAGAAGGTGCGTACCGTCAACGAGGCCATGCTCGTCTTAGGACTCAAGGTCGTCACGCGTACGATCGCTGGTTTGGCTTTACAGCAGATATTTCCTTATGTTCCGAGTCTCGAGCGTTTTTGGGACACATCGGCCAGCACGGCAAGGGTTTCTGGATGGATTGCCCAGCAGTTCAAAGGACGTTGTATGGTCCGATCTTCTGATGCATATACCTTCGCCCTGTTTCGAGATTGCGGGATTCCGGTTCTCCTGATTCCATTTCCGGAATACCTGTCGGTTTTGCGGCAGGCGAATGAGGAAGAGATGCTTAGCTTTACCGCGGTAGAAGATCAGGCTCTTTCCATCAATCACGCCCACGTCGGGGCTGAATTAGCGGAAAACTGGTTGTTGCCAGATGACATTTGTCTCGCAATCAGGCATCACCACGAACCGCATGCCTTAGATGAAGACCATCCCGCGGCGATACCAGAATTTGCTCGCCAGTTAGTTGCCATTGCGCAATTGGCGGAGTTTCTTATTCAAGGCCAAAGCGGCCTGAACATGACGTGTGAGTGGGCTAAACTGGGCCCTGCGTGCATGAATATCCTTGGGGTTACCCCAGAATTTGTTTCCGAAATGGCGACTCAATACAGATCGGAATTTTTGGCACCAAGCCACGCCTGATTGACAGAGAGGACCGTGCTTGGCTACCAGTTAATTTTCAAATCTCCAAAAACAGGCGCGATACGCTAAACAGTGGCACGTCCCAGCATTGCATGCAGCACCTTGTCTTTCAGAACCACTGCGTGGAATATCGCACCGGCAACGTGTAGCGCGACCAAAGCGACCATGGCGTTACCGAACCACTCATGAAGTTCCTTGACGAGCTTGGCTACCTGCGTGCTGACAGGTAGCGGCGGAATCTCCAGTAAGCCAAGCAGGTCGATAGGCAATCCTTTGCCAGATACTGCGACATAACCGCAAATTGGGAGCAGCACGATTAGAAGGTAGATGGCGAGGTGACCCGCCTTAGCGAGCAAAGCAACTAGCGGGGGCATGGCATGTAAAGGGCCTCTTACGAAGGCTCTTGTTAGAAATCGAGGTAGGATCAATAGGCCGATTAATCCGCCCAGCAGAAAGTGGAGTTGCATGAGTTGGGTACGCAAGGGATTCGATTTATCGAAAGCCTCATGGCTCCACACCGCGCCAATACAAAGAACCATGAGCAGAACTGTCAGCCAATGCTGAATTCTGACAAGTGGGGGCCAATTCAATGGTTGCATTTCATCTTCCACGAGCAATGTTAGCTTCCAGTCTAGATCGCAGCCCTTAACGCAACCTTAAACGTAGTGTCGTGGCCACATTGACCGATGTGGATTTCATTGTTGTCTGGCGCTTGGCGCTGTTTCAAGTCTTGGCCGATAGCCGGGAATCGGAGAATTAACAAACAAGTATGCATGCGCATTGGATGATGTGGTGCGAAGAAATTTCAGCTCTCGCGGAGATAAGGAATGGAAATGTTCGCCGACGATTGTTAAACTGATATTCCAATTGGATAATTCAGAGGGAATTAAGTAATGAAGAATTTTGGCCTAATTGTTGTTGCTGGCATGCTTTTTTTGCTACAAGGCTGCGCGGGATTTCACGCCAATAACATCGAAAAGGTAAATGCAGATCAACTGCGTACCTCCTCGGCCAATAAGGTCAAGGTATATTCGCGCTGGGATTTCAAGACCGACTCAGCGAATGCGCAGGTCAATGCGGTCAATGTTGCGACCTATAAAAAACGTTTCGACGAGGTTCTAACAGCCGCTAACTGTTGTGTCATCGTGGCAGCACCCGGTGAGGCCGATTTGGTCGTAGATGGCGTAGGCTACGACGAAAATAGCAAAGCAGCCATTATTCCGGCTCTTATTACTGGCTTCTCGCTGTACACCATTCCTTCTTGGGTCACCATCAATTTCCACGTCACAGTCAATGCGCAAAAGGGTAGCGTCAAACGTAATTACGATGTGAAGGACTCCATGACAATGGTGCAATGGCTGCCAATGGCGCTTGCCTTCCCGTTTGCCAATCCATTCCCGATGGAAAAGGAGTTGGGAGACAATGCAATCCGTAATCTCATCCTAAAGATGAAACAGGATGTTTTGCTGTAAGCCCTTCTTGATCTGGAAATAGCCGCCGTCGGCGGCTATTTTTTTGCAAGCGATAGCGGTTGCTGATGCGCAGTATCCGCAAAAATATTGCGGCTAGGTCAGCTCGTTTGAACTTCCGAGGTGTCCGGCTTCCCGATCTCAATATGCTCATCGAAGTCCACAAATTCAACGATCGGGTGACGGCGCTCAGGCGTTATTCGCCGTTCAACCCCATCCGGCGGGCGTTCGTCGATAACGCGCCTCTCCTGATGTGAACGTTGATCTCGGAATTGCCCTGGCATCGCGCGCTGCAGAAAAAGAATTGACGCGATAACTGTATCGAACAATCCTTAAGGCAATCTGAATCGCTAGAAATTTGCTACTTGAAGATGTTTCCTATGCAAAACCCCGTCAGGTATTCGCAAGGAATACAAAGATACGATCTCCTTGCATTGATACCCTCTGTCCGGGTTGTGCGTCAGTTCCGCCCCTTGCGCTCCCCGCGCAGTGTGGGGCTTTTTTTCTCACAAAGACTCAGCGGAACCGTACGCCTGGCGGTAGCGGGATGCCGGGAGGTAAAGGCAATGGGATTGATATGACCGCGGTCGGTTCGGGGCAAACCCGCCGCTCGTGGTAGTAGCCATCACGATCATACCCGCCTTGAATCCGACAACCTTGTCGATACCCTTGGTCGTATTGATGGCGCTCACGCTCATGATGGTCATGGTGATGGTGTTCGTAACCATCTCTCCGATCGTAACCATCATCATACCGATCGGCATGAGCAGGAAACGATAAGCCAACTGCGAGCGAAATTAGTAGTGCTTGGGTCGAGCGTAGCTTCATTGAAAAATGTCTCGGAAATTTATCGAATCGAAATTTGGTAACCTCGAACCTCAGTTTGGTATAGATAGTGGGTGCAGGAGCGATTGCTACTTTTCGAAGTCAAAGAAGATTCGATAGGCACACAGATTGTGTGTCGGATCGTTTATGCCTGTTCCTAATAAAATCCACGCCGTGTAATATTTTCCCACAAACCGTGACTGTTTGTTATTGCTGACGTTTGTATTTCACAGTCCAGGTCGAACTTATGAATCAAGCTTTGGGCCGTCGCCACTTGAAGCCATGAGGACAAGGATGATTACCCTCGTGAAACGTTCGGTTTAGATTGAAATTGCATGGCTGATAAGTAGAACAGTGCGGACAGAACCGGCCTGTTAGTCGAATGACCGCTCAGGCCGATATCCGCGCTCATGCCGGAAGCAACAGGCAGCACCTCGGCCGAAGCTGACTTTGGGCCTCTGGCCAGGATCAGGCGGCAAGGGGACCTGTTGTCCTAGTCAAATTCCAATACCAAGTATAGAAATGAAAAGAGCCCCAACGGGGGGCTCTTTTCGGGGCAACTGCTACCTAATACCGTGTCTGCCCTGGCGAGTTACTTTGTCTGGCGAGGGCGCGCAGCAAAGCCGATCAGACCGAGGCCGGCCATGAGCATGGCCCACGACTCGGGTTCTGGCACCGGCGCGGTGTAGCCGGCGAGGTCTGACGCGCTGACCTTGTAGGCATGCAGGACGCCGGGCAGCAGCTTGTAGTCGGCGGTCAAGGAAGCGGCTGTGACGCCGTCGCTGGTCAGGAAGCAGCCGGAGTTCGCCCCGAGTGGGCACTGGATCGACGACTTGTAGGGATCGACATCGCTGAAGCGGAAATAGACGTCGAACTGCGTGCCCGTGCCGTTTTGGGTCACACTGTAATCGTTGTCGGTGCCGGCCAGCACGAGGAAGCTGCCATCCTGCAGCTTGGGCCCAATGGCCAGGCCTTCCCATTTTTCCGGCGACTTGTTGCCGAGGGCGGCGAGGGTATTGGCGTCGAGGTCAATGATCTTGGCACTCTTGTTGACCGCGCCGGCGAAGCTGCCGGTGGCGGGCAGGCTGGTGTTGGTGACATCCACCGCGCCGCTCAGGTCGATCTTGTAGACGTTCTTGTCTGCCGTGGCCAGATCGGCGCCGACGCCGATACCGCGATTGTTGCGCTCGAGCACGTAGAACTCGTGGTCGTTGATGGTGACGATCGCCGATATGCCGCGGCCCTGCTTGGCATTGTCCAGCTTGTAGGCGTATTGGCCGACGGCCTCGCCGCTGGTCGTGTCGAATTTGACGATCCGGCTGTATTCGCCGCGCGAACTGCTGGACCACCCGTCCTGGATGGTGCCGTTCTGCAACATGGCGTAGGCGTATTTGCCATCCGGGCTGATTGCCAGGCCCTCAAGTCCCCGGTTAGGCTCGCGACCGCTGGTCAGCGCCGGTGGCGTGCTGTTGTAGTCGACCGTGGTGCCGACCTTGGGCAGAAGATTGGCTGGTGTAGTGTAGGTGCGCAGCAGGTTGCCGTTACGGTCGAACTCGCGCAGCGACGGACCGTATTCGTCGGATACGAGGAAGTTGCCGGTCTTCGGATTGACGACGAAGCCTTCCGGATCCATCGAATTGCCCAGTACGCCGGAGGAGCTCGGCGCCAGGCCGTTCAGCGTGGCGTTGCCGTTCTTGAAAGTGACGGTCTGGACGATGTTGAAATTGGAGATGGCGCCGGTCGCCTGGTTGATATCCAGCGTGAAACGCTGGACGCGGGTGTCGTAGCTCAGCGTGCCGCCGCCCGGGCCGCGGTCGGAGAGGCCCCACCACTCGTTGCGGTTGGTGTCGTAGTAAATGTCCGAGAAGTAGCCGACGCGGCCGTTATTGACCGTCGTGCCACCGGAGAGGTCGAGCATGCTGCCATCCAGAGTGAGGCCATTGACGAAAGTCGGTGCAGCCTGGATCGAACCGGCGAACAACATGCTGAGCAAGACGATGCTGGGTTTTAGTTTCATGATTTCTTGTCGCTGGAAAAGAGGGGAGGGGGGGCTGGTAAGGCCATGGCTCCGACTCTAGTGGTGCTGTGTTTCGGCAATATGACGGCCAGCACTAAGGGTTTTCCATACCCCATTTTCATACGCTGACAGGCTGTTGTCGTATTAGGATGTCATGCGGTCGGCTTCCACGGTCAACCGGAAAAAATCCCCAAAATCGAAATGGAGACAAAACATGAAAAGACCAAAAATCATGTCACGCCCGGCTGTGCGCTGCCTCAGCGCGCTGCTCATGCTGCTCGGTGCCGGCGCCGCCCAGGCAGACCGCTGCAGTGTCCTGATCCAGGCTTTCGGCAATCAACTGGCTGATGTCAGCTGTGTCGATAGTGCCGACCTGACGACGGCCAACCCGGCCACCACGCCAGCCAACAACTCGCTGCCCGGCCTGCCGCCCTTCGCCTTCACGCCACAGACCGACCGCGCGACCATCGCGCCGGATGCTGCCAACCGCACGCCCATCGCCGGCCCCGTGCCCGGTGTCCAGCTCAATGCGCGGATCGCCAGCGATCCGACCGGCCAGGCCCGCTTCCTGTTGCGTCTGCCGGCCAAATGGAACGGTCGCCTTGTTGTTGCTGGGGCGTCCGGCACGCGCAGCGAATTCAACGGTGACTTCGCCTGGAGCGATTACGTCGTCCAGAAGGGCTACGCCTACGCCTCGCAGAACAAGGGCGTGCTCAACCTCAAATTCAGCGATGCCAGCGACCCACTGGCCTGCCGCCTGAACCCGAGTTCGCCGCTGTGGGTCCAGTTCTACGATAACGGCCCGGGCCAGGAATTCACGCGCTGGCGCGACTACATGGTGCTCGCCTCCAAACTCGCCCACAAAGGCGCGGCAGCCAATTACGGCAAGTCGCCGCGCTACACCTACGCGGTCGGCACCTCGAACGGCGCCTACCAGGTTCGGCGTGCCGTCGAGTCGGCGCCCGACTGGTTCGATGGCGGCGTCGATTGGGAAGGTACCTTCGTCGATGAAAACGGCCCGAACCTGCTGACCGACCTGCCGGTCGCCGTGCGCAACTATCCCGACTACGTGGCCAGCGGCGCCGATGCCGCCAGCACTGCCGCGAAGAACATCCGTGGCGCCGGCTTCCCGCCCGATCTGGGCAGCGGTGCGACCGCGCTGTGGGCCATGAACTCGGCGTCCTTCTGGGAAGTCACGCTCTGCCAGTGGCAGAAGCGCGTCGATCCGGCCTACGACACCTACGGCAGCGGCCCGGGAGATTACAACTATATCGGCCGCCTGCCTGTGTCGAAGGCCGACGACACCGTCGCCGATTTCGCCACGACCGGCCGCATCAAGCGTCCGCTCATCACCGTCGCCGGCACCATGGATGCGCTGTTGCCCATCGACCACCATGCTCGCGCCTACGCCCGCAAGGTGGCCGCCAGCACGGACGAGCGAGGGGACGATGACGACCGCCGCCACGGCCATCGCCGCGACCCGGCCTACCGCCTCTACGAGGTGCAGAACGGCAACCACATCGAAACCTACAAGCTCAGCTTGCCGCAGCTGGAACTGATCCAGCCGCATGCCCAGCGTGCCTTCGACCTGCTGGTCAGCCACGTCGAGCAGGGCAAGGCACTGCCGCCCGATCAATGTATCGGACGCGGTGCAGCCATCGCCGATACCCCGGCCCAGGCCGGTCATTGCCCGGAACTGCTGGCGCCCTGATCCAGCGCCGGCTTTCCGGCCGGCATTCGCAACGGCACTTTTTCCCGGTGGGAGAAAGTGCCGTTTTGCATTCCATCAAGATTTATTTCGGCTAAGGCACGCGCTGCATTATTTGTAACAAATGGAATTTAAGCTGGGCTGCAAGTTGGTTTGCATAAACTTGTTCAACTCAGGAGCCTCCATGAAGAACCCCTTGTTTTCCCAATCTGCCGCGCGCGGTTTGGTGCTTGCCGCCCTCGTGCTGGGTTCCGCCCAGGCCGGCGCCACCCAGCTGATCCAGAACGGCGGCTTCGAAGCCGATGCAGCCGGTTCCTACGCGCCCACCGGCTGGACCGTGACTGAAACCATGGCTATCGGCGGTGTTGTGGTCGACAACGGCACCTTGTCGCCGGCTAGCGGCTGGGCGACGGCCGGTGCGGCAGCGGGCAACAACTACGCCGTGCTCGATTCGTACTGGCCCGGCGCCTTCATCATGACCCAGTCGTTCAATACCGGCGCGGTGTCGTCGGCAACGCTGAGCTTCAAGATGTTCGTTAACGACAACAGCGCCGACGGCATCACCACCGTGCGCAACAACCTCGACGTCCAGGCGGCCAATGACGCCTATTTGCCGATCAACTATGCCCGTGTCGATCTGCTCAAGTCTGGCGCCTCGGCCGATGCATCCGCCAGCGATGTCGTGACCACCTTCTATCTCGGCGGTGCCACCGGCCGCAAGTTCCAGGACCAGTCGAACGGCTACGGCGACTTCAGTTATGACCTGAGCGGCCTTCTGGCGAACGGCGGCAACTACACCCTGCGCTTCGCCACAGCCAGCAACGTCGGTTCGATGGTCATGGGCGTCGATAACGTCAGCCTGCAGGTCACCGCCGTTCCCGAGCCCGAGTCAGCCGCCATGCTGCTCGCCGGCCTGGGCCTCATCGCCGCCATTTCACGTCGTCGCAATCGCGCCTGATACATTGTCATAAGCCAACAGGAGTTTCCGCATGTCCCTTCTATTTCGCAAGACCATCGTCAGCGCCGTCGCGCTGGCCATTGCCGCCCCGGTGGCCTTCGCTGCCGAACCGGCCGTCAAGACCCCCGAGTCTGTCCAGGACTGGTTCAACAACGGCCAGAAATTCATCGAAGACAGCAAGAAGTCGTTCCCGAACAACCGCAAGGCCAAGAACGTCATCTTCTTCGTCGGTGACGGCATGGGCGTGTCGACACTGACTGCCGCGCGCATCCTGGAAGGGCAGTTGAAGGGCAAGACCGGCGAGGAAAACCGTTTATCCTTCGAACATTTTCCGAACGTCGCGCTTTCCAAGACCTATTCGGCCGACCAGCAGACTTCCGATTCGGCGCCGACGATGACGGCCATGATCACCGGCTACAAGGCCCGCGAAGGCCAGCTTTCGGTCAATCATCTGACGGCCCGTGGCGAATGTTCGGCCGAGGTGATTGCCGCTCATTCCGTCCCAACCCTGCTCGAACAGGCTGCCGCCGCCGGCAAGGCGACCGGTGTGGTGTCCACCGCCCGCCTGACGCACGCAACGCCCGCCGCGACCTATTCCCATATTTCGGTCCGCGACTGGGAATCCGATTCCGACCAGAACACTTTCTTCGCCGCCAGCGTTGCCGATTGCAAGGCGCGCGGCGTGCCCGTGGTCAAGGATATTTCCCGTCAGCTGATCGAACTGTCGCCGGTTGTCCGCAACAGCCTGAAAGTCGCCATGGGCGGCGGCCGTACCTACTTCCTGCCGAAAACCGCCTTCGATCCGGAATACAGCTCGACCAAGGGGCGTCGCAGTGACGGCCGCGACCTGACCGCCGAATGGGTTAGCACGCGCGGTGCCAACGCCAAATTCGTCTGGAACAAGGCCGGTTTTGATGCGGCTAACCCGGCCACTACCGATTTCCTGCTCGGCCTGTTCGAGCCTTCACACGTTCAGTACGAAGCTGATCGCGCCAACGACAAGGCCGGTGAACCCTCGCTGACCGAGATGACAGAAAAGTCGATCAACATGCTGAAGAAGAGCCAGAACGGCTTCTTCCTGCACGTTGAAGGCGGCCGTATCGACCACGCTCACCACGCCGGCAATGCCCAGCGCGCCCTGCTCGACACCATTGAGCTGGCCAGGGCTGTCAAGAAGGCTGTCGAGATGACCGATCCGAACGACACGTTGATCATCGTCACCGCCGACCACAGTCACGTCTTCACCATCGCCGGCTATCCGCACCGCGGCAACGACATCCTTGGCTTATCGAAGGAGGTGCCGGCTATCGACGGGACAGCGACGTCGCCGACCAAGGCTGGCGATGGTTTGCCCTACACCACGCTGGGTTACCAGAATGGTCCGGGTGCCGTCAGCGGTGCTCGCGCCGATCTGACCAGCGTCGACACCGCTGCCCTCGGTTATCTGCAGCAGGCTGTCGTGCCGATGGGTTCGGAAACCCATGCCGGTGAAGACGTCGCCATCTACGCGACCGGTCCGAAGGCGCACCTGGTTCATGGTTCGATGGAGCAGAACTGGATTTACCACGTCATGAAGGAAGCTCTCGGCTTCTGATGCATGACCCGGGCGGCGGCCTCGGTCGTCGCCCGGGTTGCTGTATTGAAGGAGCGTAGCGCCGGCGGGCGCTCTCTGCGTTTGATAAGGAATTGTGCGGTGAACACCAGAAACAACTCGATTTTCGCCAGTCTTCTGCTGGCCCTATCGCTTTCCGGGCAGGTTGCAGCTCATGAAGCACACCACGATCACGTTGCCTCGGTTGCCGCGATGGCCACCGCCCCGGCTCCCGTCGCTGCCCGCTTCGAACTGAAAGTGAACCAGGCTCAATCCGACTGGTATCTCTGGCGCGAAGCCGACCGCATCGAAACGGCGAATGCCGCCGCTGCCCGGAACGACATCTGGCAACGCATCAAGGCCGATGAATACACCTATCGTCGCGTATTCCACCAAGATAAGCGGGTGGTCGATTACACCACCGGGGAAATCAGGACCCGCCACGCCGAGCCGGACTGGTCGAAACTCGCCTCGGTGATCTCGCCGCAACTGCTTGAAGAACTCAAGCGCGGTGCCAGCAAGACACTGTTCGGCCAAAAGGCCGTGCGCTACACCGGTCAGCTGGGTGGCCAGCGCATCGAGCTGTGGTGGCTCGAGCAGGCCCAACTCCCGGCCAGCTTGCAAATGGCCCGGACTGGCCAACGGATGACTCTGGTTCTCAAGGAACTGCGTGGGCAGGCGCCGGCCACCTGGCCGCGGGCGACCGAAGAACGGATTGGCGACTATGGCCTGATCGACGCCGCCGATTTCGGCGACATGGAAA
This sequence comes from Azonexaceae bacterium, assembly GCA_013335535.1. GTDB lineage: Bacteria > Pseudomonadota > Gammaproteobacteria > Burkholderiales > Rhodocyclaceae > Azonexus. The sequence continues at coordinate 177,865 of JAAXVL010000006.1, read as the reverse complement.
ACGATCCCTTCGTCGCCCGCGTCATGCGCCAGGATGGTCACAGTCATACGCACTGACCGGGCATGGTGGCGTTGCGCCATGCTTTTTGGCACCATCGTGAGTCTCCCGCCCACGGTTTGTGGTGCCGAAGCGGAGATTTATGTCATCACCGGTCCTGACGGCATAGAAATATTCTCCAATCTGCCGCGTCGTCCGCTGCCTGTACCGCAGTCAGTGAAAGGGCAGGGGGCTTTCGCGATTGCGCAGTCGGAGCATCTTTCCGAAGTGGCAAGCCAACTGGGCGGTGATGCCGAAGCACCCGGGAAAACATTTATGCAGGATGATTGAGCCCCATTCGTCTGTTTCAAATTTGGCCGAATTTTCCGGTTGACCGTGGCAAGCCAGTCTTCCCAATCAGCCAAGACTTTGCCCTGAAACAATAGTAAACTTGGACCTGCGGTGCATTTGCGCCATCGGTTTCACCCATTAAAAAAACCGGCAATTGCCGGTTTTTTTAATGGGTGGCGTTGAAAAAATGTTTCAAACAAATTAAATTGTCGCCACCTATTTAAATAAGGAAATAATCATGGATATTTCTACACTGACCATTGCTCAATTGCGTGATTTGCAACAGCAGATTCCGGCCGAAATCAAACGTCGTGAAGCCCAGGAAAAGGTTAATGTCCTGAATGAATTGCGCGCCTTCGCCAAAACCCGTGGTTATGCCATCGAGGATTTGCTGGGCAAGGAAGTCAAGGTCAAGGCGTCGACCGGTAATAAGGTCAAGGTCAAATATCGTCATCCGCAAAATACTGAACTCGAATGGACCGGCCGCGGCCGTACGCCGAAATGGGTTGAAGCCTGGGTGGCCAATGGCGGCTCGCTGGATAACCTGCTGGTCTGATGATGCGTATTCTGCTGAGTAACGACGACGGTTATTTTGCGCCAGGGCTTGCCGCCCTGGCTGAGGCGCTGCATGGCCTGGGTGAGGTTGTCGTCGTTGCTCCCGAGCAGAATCGCAGCGGCGCCAGCAATTCGCTGACGCTCGATCGTCCCCTGTTATTGAAAAAAGCGGCCAGCGGTTTTTATTTCGTCAATGGCACGCCTACTGATTGCGTCCATTTGGCCGTTACCGGCATGCTCGACGAATTACCGGATATTATCGTTTCGGGAATTAATAACGGCGCCAATATGGGCGACGATACGATTTATTCGGGAACCGTCGCTGCGGCAACTGAGGGTTATTTGCTCGGCATCCCCTCCATCGCCATTTCCCTCACCAATTTCGAGGGAAATCATTATGCGACGGCTGGTCGTGTCGCGCGCGAACTGGTCGAGCGCTTTATTCGAAATCCAATTCGCGAGCCGGTTTTATTGAATGTGAATGTTCCGGATATTCCCTACGCTGAATTGAAAGGCATAGAGGTCACCCGTCTTGGTCGTCGGCATAAAGCCGAGCCGGTGGTGAAGATGACCTCGCCGCGCAATGAAACCGTTTATTGGGTCGGTGCGGCCGGCGCGGCTGCCGATGCCGGGCCGGGTACCGATTTCAACGCAATCGAGCGCAATGTCGTGTCGATTACGCCGTTGCAGATCGATCTCACGCACGCTGCCCAGCTCCCTTCGATTCGTCAGTGGATGAAGTGAGTCATGGCGTGTTGAACGGTATCGGCATGACGTCGCAGCGCACCCGGACGCGGATGATCGAGCGCCTGCGTGAAAAAGGCATCCGCAACGAAACCGTCCTCAAGGCAATGGCTGCCGTTCCGCGCCACGTCTTTGTCGAGGAGGCACTGGCCTCGCGGGCCTACGAGGACACCGCGTTGCCGCTCGGCATGGGGCAGACCATTTCGCAGCCCTATGTCGTGGCGCGCATGATCGAATTGCTGCTCAACGGCCGCAAGACGCTGGGCAAGACACTAGAAATCGGCGCTGGCTGTGGTTACCAGGCTGCGGTGCTGGCTCAGTTGACCAATGAAGTCTATGCCGTCGAACGGCTTGCTCCCCTGCTTGAAAAAGCCAAGGCCAACATGCGCACCCTGCAGCAGTTCAATGTTCGCCTGAAACACGCCGACGGTCAGTTCGGCTTGCCCGAGGCCGGGCCCTTTGACAGCATCATCGTCGCTGCCGCCGGGGTCAGTGTGCCGCCCGCGCTGCTCCAGCAACTGGCGCCAGGTGGGCGCCTGGTCTTGCCAGTCGGGGCTGCGGAGCAGTATCTTAGCTTCATAGAACACACGCCTCAGGGTTATGTCGAAACGCGGCTCGATGCCGTGCGTTTCGTCCCGCTACTTTCAGGAACGCAATGATTCGAATCGTCGTCGCACTAATTCCCGTCCTGCTCCTGTCCGGCTGTATCTCCCAGCAACCGGTGCCAGCGGTCGATCGCTCGACCTCCAGGGCCGCCGTTCAGCCGGCCGGTCCAGGCTATTACACGGTCAAGCGCGGTGACACTCTTTACAGGATTGCGCTGGAGCACGGGCAGGATCATCGCGATATCGCCAACTGGAACAATATCGCCAACCCGTCCGCCATCAAGGAAGGCCAGATCCTGCGTGTTGCACCGCCGGGCCTTGCCGCCGAACCTGTCGCTGACGGGGCCGTCACCAAACCGATCGAGGTCGGTTCCGCCGTCGAATCCCGCTCGCTCGACCAGCCAGCCAGCAGCGTTGCCGCTCCCGCGCAAAATGGCGCATTGAAGCGCGAGCCGCGGGTTGGCAAGGAGCCGTATTCGGATGAAGCCTATGCCCGTCTGAACAAGGTCGGTGGCGAAACCGCCAAGCCGGTCGAGGCCAAGCCGGAAGTGAAACCCGAAGCGGCGCCAGCGGTTGCCGCCGGCCCCGACGACGTACCCTGGATGTGGCCGACCTCGGCCAAGCTCTCGGCACCCTACAGTGATTCGGGCAACAAGGGGCTGGATTTTGCCGGCAAGGCCGGTGACCCCGTTCTGGCCGCCGGCGATGGCAAGGTTGTCTATGCCGGCAGCGGCCTGCGCGGCTTTGGCGAGCTGGTCATCGTCAAGCACAATGCCACTTACCTGTCGGCCTACGCGCACAACCGCAAGATTCTCGTCAAGGAAGGCCAGCAGGTCAGCCGTGGCCAGAAGATCGCCGAGATGGGCAATACCGATGCCGACTCGGTCAAGCTGCACTTCGAAATTCGCAAACAGGGCAAGCCGGTCGACCCGGCTCAGTATTTGCCGAAAAGATGAGCGATACCGGCGAAGGCATGGAAGACGAGTTCGAGGGGCAGCCCGATGAATCGGTCCTGCTGCCTGAGCCTGAAGTGGCAGCGCCCGAAATTGAGTTGCTTGAGGATGTTACCCAGCTTTATCTGAGCGAGATCGGCGCCAAGCCACTGCTCACGCCGGAAGAGGAGCTGGCCACAACGCGTCTCGTCCGCGCCGGTGACTTTGCCGCCCGGCAACGCATGATCGAGCACAACCTGCGGCTCGTCGTGAATATCGCCAAGCATTACTTGAACCGCGGCATTCCGCTGCTCGATCTGATCGAGGAGGGTAATCTCGGCCTGATTCACGCGCTGGAAAAATTCGATCCGGAGCGTGGTTTCCGTTTTTCAACGTACGCCACCTGGTGGATACGTCAGAACATCGAGCGCGGCATCATGAACCAGTCGCGCACCATTCGGCTGCCAGTGCATATCGTCAAGGAAATCAACGTCGTCCTGCGCGCCATGCGCCATCTGGAATCGGCTGACAAGCGCGATTCGACGGTTGAGCGGATCGCCGCGCTGATCGACTGGTCAGTCGACGATGTACGGCGCACGCTGTCGCTCAACGAACACATCGCTTCGCTCGATGCGCCGCTCGATATCGATCCCAGCCACACTATCGCCGAAGTCATTGCCGACGACGGTGCCGGTGACCCCGAGTCTCTGCTTCAGGTGAGTGAAGTCGGCTCACTGGTCGGCGACTGGCTCGATCAACTGACCGAGCGTCAGCGTTCAGTCATCGAGCGCCGCTACGGCCTGAATGGCGCCGACGTGGCGACACTCGACGTCATTGCCCACGATCTCGCGCTGACCCGCGAGCGGGTCAGGCAGATTCAGATGGAAGGTCTGGATCGCCTGCGCAAGATCATCAAGCGCGGCAATATCTCGCGCGATTCTCTGCTGTAGCCGCGCACATCCGGCCGCGGATTTCTTCCGCCAGCTGGAAAACCGACATGGCGTAGAAGCTTGAGCGGTTGTAGCGCGTGATCACGTAAAAATTCTCGAACCCGAGCCAGTATTCCGTCTCGCGCCCCGGCGAGACGAGATCGATCAGCGCCGCTGTCGTTTGTGGATCGATGTTGGCGCGGATGCCTTTGTCGGCCAGATAGGCAACCTTGAGGCTGGGGCGGATGCCGGCCTGAATCAGCTCAGCATCGGGCGTACCGGCCGTCATGGCCGGTACGGCGATGGGCTTTCCGGCTTGCCAGCCATGTTGTTCGAGAAAGCGGGCGACGCTGCCGATGGCATCGTCGACGCTGTTGCCGAGATCGACGCGCTGGTCGCCGTCGAAATCGACGGCATAACGACGCTGGCTGCCCGGCATGAATTGCGGGATGCCAATGGCGCCGGCAAACGAGCCCTTGACAGCCATCGGGTCGAGACTGTTCTCGCGCGCCAGCAACAGGAATTGCTCGAGTTCGGTGCGGAAAAACTCGGCTCGCCGCGGGTAATTGAAGGCCAGTGTCGACAGCGCCTCGAAGACGCGGAAGCCGCCCATGTTGCGGCCGTACTCGGTTTCGACGCCGATGATGGCGACAATGATTTCCTCGGGGACGCCATACAGCGCCGAGGCCTTGGCCAGCTGCCCGGCATTTTCCTGCCAGAAGCTCACGCCACCATCGATGCGCCGCTCGTTCAGGAAGCGTGGCCGGTAACGTTCCCACGAGCGCTGCAGTGGCGAGGCGGGTGGCTGGATGAGCTTGAGGACGGTGGCGTTGGGGCGGGTCTGGGCGAACTGGCTGATCAGTTCGTCGGCCTTGAAGCCGTGGCGCGTTTCGAGGTCGCGGGCGAATTCGATGACGGCCGGATCGTCGGCGAAGGTTGGCGTATTCGGCTTGGCGCTAGGCGCGGCTTGGGCCAAGGTGCTCATGATTGCCAGCAGCAGTGGGGCGAAAGTCAGTTTCAGATTTTTCATCGTAATTGCGCGACGGCGTCGCGCAGTGTTTTCAGGTGTTCGTCGGTGTTGCCATAGCGCGCCACAAGGTAGGCGTCGACCACGCGCTGGAAAGGTTCGGCCAGTTCCGGGCGCTGCTCCCGCACACGTCGGGCCAGGTCCAGAGGCGTTTCCCACGGCGCGCAGTCTACCTTTCTTCGGGCCAGCTGTCGCAAGGCTTTATGCCAAAGGCGAACCACCGGGTCGCGCTCCGGACGTTTGTAGAGCGTCCACGCCATAAGGCCGGCGACAAGGAGGCCGCAGGTACCACCCAAGGCGATGACAAGGCTGCGCCAGTCCGTATCGGCCAGGCCGAGGCGGGCGAGCAGTTCGCGCTGGCGTTGCGGGTCATAGCCGAGGATGTTCTGGTTCCAGGCGTTGTTGATCGCTTCCCAGCGGTAACGCAGGGTCCTGATCCAGTCGGCGCGTATCTGGATCAACATTGGTAGCGGCTCGCCGAAGGCCAGCGCATTGGCGATTCCGGTTTCGATGCGATCGGGCGACACGGCGGCCGTCGGATCGACCCGGACCCAGCCCTTGCCGTCGAGCCAGACTTCGGCCCAGGCGTGGGCGTCGGACTGGCGGACAACGAGGTATTGATCGAGCGGATTGAATTCGCCGCCCTGGTAGCCGCCAACGACACGGGCCGGAATGTCGGCGGCGCGCATGAGCGTCACGAAGGCGGCAGCGTAGTGTTCGCAGAAGCCGCGTTTGCTCCGGAAGAGGAAATCGTCAACGCTGTGCCGGCCGAGTAGCGGTGGGTAGAGCGTGTAGGTGAAATCGGCCGCGAACAGGCCAAGCGCCTTGCTGATGACGCCTTCCGGCGTGTTGCCGACGCGCCATTGGGCGGCCAGGGCGCGCGTCTGCGGATTGCTGTTGGCCGGCAGGACCAGGTTGCGGCGCAGCACCAACGGGTCTTCGCTGGCGTTGAAACGGTAATCGAGGCTGGCCGACAGCCGGAAGCGTTGGCGCTCGTTGATGGCGTTCGCAGTGTTGACCGTCAAGGTGCCGCTCAGGGAAGTTTCAGCCGGCAGGTTCCCCGGTGCGTCGAGGGCAAGCAGCCAGCGCTGGTTGTGCGCTTCGAGCGTCGTTTCATAGGCGATGGGTGGCGACATGCTGTCCAGTTGGGGTGCCGGGTGGCGGCCTTTGTAGGGCTGCCAGGTCGTGCCGTCGAACTGTTCCATGACCGGTCCGCGCCAATACAGCTTTTGCTTGGGCGGTAGCGGCCCGTCGAAACGGACGCGGAAGGCGATGTCGGCATTCTGGACAAGCTGGGCGATGCTGCCTGGCGTCATGGTGTCGGATAACCCGGTCTTGCCGGCGTAGGCGTCGCTTGGCAGGCCCCAGAGCGGCCCGGAAATGCGCGGGAAGAGCAGGTAAAGCACGAGCATGAAGGGAATGGCTTGCAGGCAGAGCACCCCCGCGTAGCGCAGGAAGTCGCGGGGTTGGCTGGTCGGCCCGCCATGCAGGCGGATCAGCGTCGCCGTGACCAGCCACATGGCGGCGAGCAGCCAGATGCCGGTCGGGATGCTTTGCGAGTACAGGTAATGAGTGAGGAGCAGGAAATAGCCGAGGGTGACGATGACCATCGCATCGCGCCGCGATTTGAGTTCGAGCAGCTTCATCGTCATGAACATGACCAGCATGGCGACGCCGGCGTCGCGTCCGAACAGGGTGTGGAATTCGAGCAGGATGCCGGCACTGCCGGCGCCGACCAGCGGGATCAATATCCAGCGGCCGGGCAGGCGCCGATCTTTCCACCACAGCCAGACGGCCCACAACAGCATGGCGCCGGTCAATACGCTGAGCCACGGTGGCTGATGGATGAAATGCGGCGCCGTCGTCGCCAGTGCAGTGGCGAACAGCCAGGGGGTGGCGTGGCGGTCGAGCGCTTCGCGGGCCGGCGTGCTCATGGCTGGTAGAGCGCGAGGGCTTCGAGACAAAGCTGGCGATGCCGCTCGCCGCTGCCGATCGGGATGTCCACGCCGGGCAGGCGCAGACCGTAATGGGCGTCGGCCGCGTCGGCGGCGAGCACCCAGCCGGTCAGGATGCCGAGGCGGGTTTCGTCGGCCAGGCCGGCGTCGGTCAGTTGCCAGTCGAGCCGCAGTTCAACTTGTGCGCCGCCAGCGAATTGCTTGATCAGCAAGGGGCCGTTGGCGTTGCGGGCGCTGGCTTTCCAGGCGACGTGGCGCGGCGAGTCGGCCGGCTGACGTTCGCGGAATCCGGCGAAATCCTCCTGGCCGCCATCGCCGCTGCGCTCACCGCCGACCGGCGTCGGCGAGGCCGGGGGGAGCGGGGCGCCTATCGGTTGCGGATAGACCAGGCAGCGCATGGCCGGCTGCAGGTAGGCCCAGGCGGTGAACAGGCCGAGCGGATAGCGCGTGGACAGGCGGACGCGCGGCAGGGTAAGCCAGCCCCGTTTTTTGGCGCTGACCGGGATATTCAATTTTGTGCTTTTTTTCCGGTTGACCGTGGCAAACACCGGATGGCCGCTTTCGGCTTCCAGTTCCAGCCCGAGACGCGGGGTGGTGCGGTCGTTGTCGAGCGTGATCTGGAAATGCGCCGTTTCGCCGGCGAACACCGGCCCGCTGCGCCCCGGCGTGATGATCAGTCCGTGCAGGTTGCGAAAGGTGTGGATCATGCCGACGAGGCCCAGCCCGGCGAGCAGGAAAACCAGCGCATGGCCGAGCGCCAGGTTGTAGTTGATGGCGCCGATGAGCATGACGATGAGCGCCAGGGCGTAGAGCAGGCCGCCGCGCGAGGGAATGATGAAGACGCGGCGCTGGCCGAGGCGCAAGGGCGCCGTGCCGTCGCTCTGCCAGCGAAACAGTTTTTGCTGCAGGGTGGCGACGATGCCCACGGAACTCAGGGAATGGCGACGCTACGGATCAGGGCCGCGATGTCCTCGGGTAGCGCGTAGCCGCCACCCTGCGCCGAGCGTAAACGGTGGCGGGCGACTGCCGGGAGAACGGCCTGAACATCGTCGGGCAGCACCATGTCGCGTCCGGCCAGCCAGGCCCAGGCGCGGGCGGCGGCGAGCAGGGCGAGGCCGGCGCGTGGCGACAGGCCGTGCTGGAAAGCCGGATTCTGGCGAGTGGCTTCGACCAGCGCCTGGACGTAATCGATGAGCGGAGCGGCCGTGTGGATGGCTGATGCTTCCTGCTGCAAGGGCGGAAGCTCATCGGGGGTGAGCAATGGCATCAATTCCTCGACACGGCGACGCTGGCCGCCCGCTGCGAGCAGGGCGCGTTCGGCGGTGCGGTCGGGGTAGCCGAGTTCGAGGCGCATCAGGAAACGGTCGAGCTGCGATTCGGGGAGCGGAAAGGTGCCGATCTGGTGCGCCGGGTTTTGTGTCGCGATGACGAAGAAGGGCGTCGGCAACAGTCGCGTCTGGCCCTCGGCCGTCACCTGGCCTTCCTCCATCGCTTCAAGCAGGGCGCTCTGGGTTTTCGGCGTGGCACGGTTGATTTCGTCGGCCAGCACGAGCTGGGCGAAGACCGGGCCGGGCAGGAAACGGAACTCGCTGCGATCGCGCTCGAAGACCGAAACGCCCGTGATGTCGGCCGGCAGCAGATCGCTCGTGAACTGGATGCGCGAGAACTGCAGCCCAAGCAGGCGGGCCAGCGTGTGGGCCAGCGTTGTCTTGCCCATCCCCGGCAGGTCCTCGATGAGCAAATGACCGTTGGCCAGCAGGCAGGCAATGGCCAGCCGTATCTCATGATCCTTGCCGAGAATGATCCGTCCGGCCTGCTCGAGAACGCCGTCGAATGCCCGCGGGCGACCGGCAAGGCCGGAAAGTGTGCTTTTGAACATCATATGATTCCGCTGTGTCTGTTCAAACCCATTCTAATGCTTGAAGCGGCGCGATGAATGGGACGATAATGACAATTCGACGTGCGCCGTTTTGTGCGCCGCTTCGCAGAGAGAGAACAAGTGACGACCACTGCCATCATCACCCATCGTGACTGCCAGTTGCACGACATGGGTTCGCATCACCCGGAATGCCCCCAGCGCCTGACCGCCATCAACGATCACCTGATCGCCCAGGGAATCGACGCTTATTTCGTCTACTACGACGCGCCGCTCGCCACCTTCGAACAACTGATGCGCGTCCACCCCGCTTCACATCTCGAGCGCATCAAACGCGCCTCGCCGGAAATCGGCGTTGTGCACCTCGACCCTGATACCGCCATGAATCCGCACACCTGGCAGGCCGCACTGCGTGCTGCCGGCTCAGGCTGCCTTGCGGTCGACCTCGTCATGAAAGGCGAAATAGAAAACGCCTTTTGCGCCGTGCGTCCGCCCGGCCATCACTGCGAAAAAGCAAACCCGATGGGTTTCTGCTTCTTCAACAACGTCGGCGTCGCTGCCCGACATGCGCTCAAGGCGCATGGCCTCGAGCGCGTCGCCATCATCGACTTCGACGTTCACCACGGCAACGGTACCGAAGACTGCTTCGCCGGTGACGAGCAGGTGCTCATGTGTTCCATCTTCCAGCACCCGTTCTATCCGTACAGCGGCGCCGACAAGCCTGCTGCCAACATGTGCAACGTTCCGCTGGCTTCAGGTTGCGGCGGCGAAGAATTCCGCGATGCCGTCAGCCAGGTCTGGATGCCGCGCCTGCGTGAGTTCAAGCCGCAGATGATCCTGATCTCGGCCGGTTTCGACGCCCACTTCGAGGACGACATGGGCAACCTCAAGTTCCTCGAAAAGGACTATGCCTGGGTCACAGACCAGTTGAAGGCTTTGGCTGCCGAAATGTGCAACAAGCGCATCGTCTCCATGCTCGAAGGCGGTTACGTGATGACCTCGCTGGCGCGTAGCGTTGGCGCGCATCTGCGTTCGCTGGCTGATCTTTAGTCGCTGTTTTCTTTCGGAAAAAGACCAGGGTGGGGTAAAATCCCGCCCTCTTTTTCATGTTTCCAACGTTTAACCGGACAAATCCATGGCGTTGATTGTTCAAAAATACGGCGGTACGTCGGTCGGTAATCCCGAACGCATCAAGAATGTCGCCAAACGCGTTGCCAAATTCCAGGCACAGGGTCATCAAGTGGTCGTCGTCGTTTCAGCAATGAGCGGCGAAACCAACAAGCTGATCGCACTGGCTAAGGAAGTTCAGGCCACTCCCGATCCGCGCGAGCTGGATGCCATCATGTCCACCGGCGAACAGGTCACTACCGGCCTGCTCTCCATGGCGCTGATGGACATCGGCTGCAAGGCCAAGAGCTACACCGGCGGCCAGGTCAAGGTGCTGACTGACAGCACGCACACCAAGGCACGCATCCTGTCGATTGACGAAACCAACATGCGCCGCGATCTCGATGCCGGCCACGTCGTCGTCGTCGCTGGCTTCCAGGGCGTTGACGAGCACGGCAACATTACGACACTCGGTCGTGGCGGTTCAGATACCTCCGGCGTCGCCCTCGCTGCTGCCCTGAAGGCCGACGAGTGCCAGATCTACACCGACGTCGATGGCGTCTACACCACCGACCCGCGTGTTGTGCCTGAAGCCAAGAAGCTCGACACCATCACCTTCGAAGAGATGCTGGAAATGGCCAGCCTCGGCTCTAAGGTGCTGCAGATCCGCTCGGTCGAATTCGCCGGCAAGTACAAGGTCAAACTGCGCGTTCTTTCCAGCTTCCAGGATGAAGGGGAAGGTACGCTGATCACTGTTGAGGAAGACAAGAACATGGAACAACCGATCATTTCCGGCATCGCCTTCAACCGCGACGAAGCCAAGCTCACCATGCTGGGTGTTCCCGACACCCCGGGCATCGCCTACCAGATCCTGGGCTCCATCGCCGACGCCAACATCGACGTCGACATGATCATCCAGAACGTTGGCCACGACGGCACCACTGACTTTTCCTTCACCGTCAACCGTGGCGATTACGCCAAGGCCCAGGGCATTCTGGAAGGCGTCAAGGCCAAGCTCGGCGCCCGTGAAATCACCGGCGACAACAAAATCTGCAAGGTCTCCGCCGTCGGCGTCGGTATGCGCTCGCACCCGGGTGTTGCTTCCAAGATGTTCAAGGCGCTGGCTGACGAAGGCATCAACATTCAGATGATTTCGACCTCCGAGATCAAGATTTCCGTCGTTCTCGACGAAAAGTATCTGGAACTGGCCGTTCGCGTTCTGCACCGCACTTTCGGTCTTGACCAGTAAGGTTTGACCAAAGGGCGCGGAGCCTATATCATCCGCGCCTCGTTGTAGCAGGCTTGGACACGTGGCCGAGTGGTCGAAGGCACACCCCTGCTAAGGGTGCATCCGGGCAAAACCTGGATCCAGGGTTCGAATCCCTGCGTGTCCGCCAAGCAATACAACGCTGCTCAAAGCCCCGATCATTCGGGGCTTTTTGCTTTTTCGGGTTGGTCATCGCCACGTCTTTGTGCGCAGGAATAATTCTGGTGGAAGCAGTCATACAAGCCGTCGTCGAAGAGCAGCCATTGAACCTTGGCCTGGTTGCCCTATTGCAGATGCATTTTTATCGCCTAAGCACCTACGCGGCACTTAATTTTCTGGATGATCCGGCCATGTTGGCCTTCGTGTTCTGTTAGATCTGGCCAGCGGCCAAATTACTGACTGGATAAACCATTTCTCGGTAGTCACAAACGGCTACAAAACACGGGAAGACATATTTCTTTTGCAAGCCTAAAGTGTGTACGTTGTTGTGCAGTGCACAAAATCTTGCGAAGGATATGAATATGGTTCCCGACTACATGCAGAAATACACAGACCTCCGGATTGGGAAGATGTCTTTCCAGCAGTTCATGGAATTCGTCGATGAAATCTACTGTATGGGCCAAACAAACGGTTGCCTGTCTGCTCAGTCAGAGCTGCTCAAGCGGATCAACAGCCAGATGTCTTCGGCGGGTGCGTCTTGCGACTCGCCGATAGTGCCCTACGAGTCTGTTTTTTAGACCTTCGGGGGCGAGTCGTCTGCCTCCGGGCATCTTGCCGCAGCCTTGTTCGGAGCGTAGATTAGAGTGGTATCGAAGGGAGATATCCATGCGCTACGCCATCCTTGTTGTACTGCTGCTTGCTTCCTCTGCCTCCCAAGCTGATGTCTTTACCTGCCACACGCGTTCCGGAGATGTTGTCTATTCCGACGTGCCATGTGAAAAGGGGTCGGTAATCGAAAAGATAAGCCCGAGCGAGTCGGTGTCCGATCCGGAGGCCGCACGAAAAGAGCTAGAGCGACAGAAGGCCTATACCGAGAGGCAGGCTGCCGAAAATGCACGGGCAAGGGCCGCTGCGCCCATGCCGGCGATTCTTCCGGATTATTCCAGCCCGCCACCATCGCCTTCACCGCCCACACCTTTGTCGCCATCGTCAACCGGGGAATCATCAACGCCCCCGCGAATACGCTGAGACCAACCTTCGTTCCTTCTGATGCACAAAGACAAAAAGCGCCTTTTGGGGCGCTTTTTGTTGTCCGGAATCTGTTTTCTGAAATCCGGATTACGGCCTGATCAGGATGTTCCGGTCGAACGTCAGGTTGTCGAAGGCGGCGTAGGTCCAGGGCAGGCCGTTGGCTTGCGACGAGAGGCGGACCTTGGCGATGTTGCGGCTTGTCGAGGAAAAGCTCAGTGGATGCCAGTGACCAAGGAAGTTGGCGTCGTGAATGCCCAACTGCGTCAGCACCTTGCCCAGATATTTTCCGGTTGAATCGTAGGCTTCCATGAATGGCCGGTTGTCGGCATTGCCGGACCCTTCGGGCGAGTTCATCGCATAGGCCCAGACGCTGACCGATTGCTGCAATTGGGAAAAAGTCGCCTCAAGGGCGCCGTAGCGTGCATCGAACCAAGGGAAGGCCGGGTCGGCCTCGATGATGGTCAGAACATTCTTCCCGCTCTGGCCGCCACCCCACGGCATCTCTTTGGCGAATGCGGACCACGTGCGTGGCGGGTAGGTCACGCTGGCCAAGGTCACCCCTGAGCCGGCGTAGGTTGAATCAACGGCAGTGCCGCTGGGCACGTCGTCGAAAGTGATGGTGACCGTTCGCCAGAAATTGAGTGGCGGGCGAAGCGGGGGGCGCTGGGAAATGACGCCGCCGAGCTTGATGGCATTGCTGGTGAAGTCGGGCATGGGTAACGCTCCTTGTCAGTGATGCACAAATGTGCAAAACGGCACGCTTGTTACAGGAAGAAAGTCTGCAGGGCGTGCATTTTGCGAATCGATGTCCATACAAAAAGCATAGAACAATCGCTCTGGCATTCAAGGAGAAGTGGTGCCGAAGGCAGGGGGAAAGGGAGTTTTCAGCAACTTAGCTTGCCACGGGCAACCGGAAATTTTGCCCAAAATTCAAAATGCTCGATGGTCGGCGCCCTGTAGCAGTCGTCCGGTTTCCCATCCGCTGTCGTGCTGGTGAGCCAATTCAGCAGGGCAGATTGCTTTTCAGATTTCCACCACCCCATGTGCCAGCGACGCCGCGTATCTGCGCTTCTCGGCAGGCGACAACTGCTTGACCCGGTATTCCGCCTTCGAGGCTGATGAACGATCGGGGTGATTCTCGTAGCCCAGCAGGCGGAGCGGCGGGTGTGAGCGCGTATAGCGGGCGCCGGTGCCCTGGCAATGGGCGGCGTAGCGGCCCGCCACGTCGACCGCGATGCCGGTGTAAATGCTGCCATCGACACACTCGATCATGTACAGAAACCACGGTTTGCTCATGATTCGGTCGATCGGGCAAGGGCGAGGCGGATGCGCTCGAGTGTCGCCTCGACCGGTGCATGGCGGGGCACGTCGAGACCGAGATCGCGGGCGATGGCATTGACCTTGGCCGGATTGAGCGGAATGCCGCCGCGATCCACCGCTGCAATCAGCTGGCGGGCCCGCGCGTAGTCCGAAAGCGGGGCGGGGCGGCCGAAAAGCAGCGCCCAAATTCGCGAGAAAAGGCCCGTCGGCCGGCGTGATCCCATACACTTGCTTCTGGATAAAAGCTGAAGGATACATGGATGCAGCTGGCAACGAAGATGGAACGACCCGGGAGCACACGATCTTGAGCGAGGTAACGATCAGCCGCAGCATGCTCGCTGCCAGCGAGTTGCCAATCTACAACGGCGTTTCGATGGCTCGAATCACGCTGGTCAGTGATGCCGCCCTCGCGGGGCGGGCGCTGGCCGCCTTGCTCGCGGCGCCGGCCATCGGCTTCGACACCGAATCGAAGCCCACCTTTCTCAAAGGCGAGATTTCCACCGGGCCGCATCTGGTTCAACTGGCCACTGACGAACACGTCTATCTTTTTCCCGTCGTCGTTGCGGCCAACCATGATGTGCTGCGGCAAATCCTCGCCGCGCCGAGCCTGCTCAAGGTTGGCTTCGGCCTTGGCAATGACCGCAGCGCCCTGCGTTCACGCCTCGGCATTGAACTGGCCAATGTGCTCGACCTCGGCGAAGTCCTGCGCGGGCCCGGCCATCGCGGCACGGTCGGGGCCAAAGTTGCCGTCGCCCACTACTTCGGCCAGAAACTCCAGAAATCGAAAAAAGTCGGCACCAGCAACTGGGCCAGCGCACGCCTCAACGAACGCCAGTTGTTATACGCTGCCAACGATGCGCATGTCGCCCTGCAGATCTACCGGGCCTGGCTGCGCGACCCGGAGCGCCTGGCGCCAGCCGCGCCGGCTCCGGCAACTCAATCAACCTCAGGAAACAAACATCATGGCTGAACCACTGCCCATGCTCTCCTTGCTCGAAACCCGCGTACTCGGCACGCTCGTCGAAAAACAGCGCACAGTGCCCGACACCTACCCGCTCTCGGTCAATGCCCTGGTCGCCGGCTGCAACCAGAAAACGAGCCGGAATCCAGTCATCGAAGCCAGCGAGAGCGACGTCGTGCAGGCTATCGATGTCCTGAAAGGCCTCTGGCTGATCAATGAAATCAGCGGTAGCCGGGTCAGCCGCTTCGAACATCGGCTGGAAAAAATACTCGGCGTGCCAAGCCAGGCCTCGGCGCTGCTCACCGTGCTCATGTTGCGCGGTCCGCAAACAGCTGGCGAGCTGCGCCTCAATTGCGAACGCCTGCACCGCTTTGCCGACATCTCGTCGGTCGAAGCCTTCCTCGAAGAACTGGCCAGCCGGGAAGAGGGCGCCCTGGTCGTCGAATTGCCGCGTTTGCCAGGTTCGCGCGAAAACCGCTGGATGCACCTGCTCAGCGGCCAGCCGGACATCGAAGCCATCTCGCCGGCAAAGTCATCGCATTCGGCCAGCCAGGAAATCGAAGAACTGAAGGCGAGGGTGACCGCGCTGGAAAGCGAACTGGCTGAAATGCGTGCCCGGTTAGACGCAGTCGGCGCATGAAACCCCGTCATCCGGCCGTCCCCGCACGCATTCGCATCATCGGCGCCGCCAGCGGCATTGGGGCGCAGGATCGCGCCTGCGAAGACGGCCCGGTCGCCTTTCATCGTTCACAAGCCTGGCATGAGCTGGAACATCACCCCTTGATTGACTGGGGCAAGACGCTTTTCGCCCCGCAAGGCGATGGCGCCTCGATTACCGGGCGGATCGCCGCCCTGTGCCGCAATCTCGCCGATGAAGTCGCGCTCACTCTGGACGCCAGCGAATTCCCCGTCGTCATCGGTGGTGACCACTCCGTCGCCATCGGCACCTGGAGCGGCGTCGCTCGGGCCGCGACCGAACCGGTTGGCTTGCTCTGGATCGACGCCCATCTCGACAGCCATACCCCGGAAACCAGCTACTCCGGCGCCATTCATGGCATGCCGCTGGCCTGTCTGCTCGGGCGCGGCGACAAACGCCTGCTCAATATCGGCCTCGACGGCACCCAGATCAGCGCCGCTCACACCGTTGTTCTCGGGCCGCGTAGCTATGAACCCGAAGAGCTTGAATTCCTTCAGCGCATGCAGGTCCGCATCATCGACAGCGATGAAATTGATCGCCGAGGCTTCGCCGCCTGTCTCGATGAAGCGATAGCCATCGTCGCCAGTGCTCCGGCCGGTTTTGGTGTGACGCTCGACCTCGATGCCATTGACCCACGCCTTGCCCCCGGTGTCGGCAGCCCTGAGCCGGATGGCCTGGTCGTGCACGACGTAGTCGAAGCCATGCGCCGGATAGGCGGCCTGCCTGGCCTGAAAGCGCTGGAAATCGTCGAATACAACCCCGACCGCGACCGCCATGGCACAACGGCGGGCCTGATCTCCGATTTGATCGGGGAGATGCTGCCGCCCGGCAGCGACAAGTAATTCGCTGAAAAGCCGGTATTCCCGGTATCGAGCATTTGCCCAGGCTTCTACCCCTTCAAGAGGAGGGTCGGGGAGCATCGCGATAGATGTGATGTGGCGTGCAAGTTCATGCCAAACCCATCCCCATCCCAACTGTCATTCGAATGCAACAAGCATCCGATACGCTTGTGGTCTCCGCTGCGTCAAAATGACGCACGGGTTTTTTGGTTTATGGCAGATAACTGTGAAGATAATCACGAATTAGTCTGAATGAACTGTTGCCGAAGCTTGTGGGAGAAGTAAAATCTCGCCCGGCCAATTAATGCATATTGAATGGTCTGTCAGCTTCGGCGGGTTTGTGACCCGGTCTTTGATCGATGACGTCAGCTAATCAGGGTGAAAATGCTGCGGTGCAATGTGGTAACATTTCAAGAATGATGTCATGTCAAAAAATCCTGATCGCATTCGCGGCCTCGGTCCTTGTTTATGCTCCCGTTGTGGAGGCGAATGAGGGCGATGTCGTCAATCTGAGTGCCGCCGTCACGATGATGCACGACAACAACATGTTCCGCCTTGCGCCGTCGGTAAACCCTGCAAATTACGGACTCGACGGGCGTTCGGACACCATCACCATGACCTCGGTGGGTCTCAATCTCAACAAGACCATTGGCCTGCAGCAACTGATCGGCAATATCAGTTTTGTTGACTCCAGCTACCAGCGCAACAGCTACCTCGATTTTCAGGCCCTGAACTACGACGGCAAGTGGCTATGGGCTGCCGGCACCCGCTGGACGGGCGAACTGTCGCTGGATCGTGCCGAAACGCTTAACACTTATTCCGACTACACCACCCAAAACTATCGGGCGCGCAACGTCCGCCTGATCGAGAACGAGCGCTTCACGGCCAACTACTGGTTTCACACCAGCTGGGCTGCTTTTCTGGGTGTATCGCGCAACAGCGTGACCAACGAGCAGGCCGTCCTGGCCGAAAGCGATTATGAAGCCAGCGGCTTCAACTACGGCATCCGCTACCGCCCCGTTTCCGGCAACACCGTTGCACTGCGCATCAAGCAACTGGATGGCAGCTACTCGAATCGCCAGTTCAATGCGGCCTCGCAATCCGACAACGGTTTTTCGCACAATGGCGTCGAGCTTGACTCCAGCTGGCTGCTTACCGGCAAGATGCAGCTGCGCGGCCGGCTCGAATATCTTGAGCGCAAGCACGACCACTTTGCCTCGCGCGACTACAGCGGCTGGGCCGGTAACCTCGATCTCGTCTATGCCGCCACCGGTAAGAGCAATTTCACCTTCGGCTACAAGCATGACCTGGCTGGCTTTCAGGGCAGCTACCGGGAAGCGCAGCCACCTTTTGACCTGATTACCTCCAGCTACTACGAGCTCGACGAACTCAACTTGGGCGCCCGCTGGGCCGCTACCGACAAAATCTCCACCAGCGCCCGTCTGGGCTACGGCAAGCGCAGCTATTACGGCGAAATCCTGCCGCTACCGGCCGGTGTCGATCAACGTCAGGACAAAACGACCCGGGCCGGTCTCGATGTCGGCTATCGGCCTGTGCGCTGGTTTGAAATCAAGGCCGGCATGAATTACGAAAAGCGCAACGTCAACGACGACCGCTACGACTACAAAGACCGCACCACTTTTGTTTCGTTCAGTGCCCAGTACTGACGCGACCGACGCCATTCAAGAATCCGCTGCAACTTATTTAAGGTGACCCCGTGACCAAGCTTAAAACCATCTCTGCCATTGTTCTTTCCTCCCTGGTACTAGGTGCTTGCGGCGATCGTCCGCCTGAGAAAAAAGCGGCCAGCCAAGTTGCCGCCAAAGTGAACAGCGGTGAAATCTCCGTTCATCAGATCAACTTCGTGCTGCAGCGCACACCCAACATTCCCGCCGACAAGGCCGACATCGCCAAGCGCCAGGTACTCGAAAGCCTGATCGACCAGGAACTGGCCGTCCAGCAGGCCACGGAAGCCAAACTCGAGCGCACGCCGAATGTCATGCAGGCCATCGAAAGTGCCCGCCGTGAAATTCTCGCCCGCGCCTTCATCGAGCAAAAGGTTGCCAAGCAGGCCAAGCCGTCGGCTGAAGAAATCCACAAGTTCTACAGCGAACACCCTGAGCTGTTTGCCAACCGCAAGATCTACCGCATTGAAGAAGTCGCCTTCGCCGCCAGCCCGGAAATCATCGCCGGCGTGAAGGCGCAGCTGGGCAGCGGCAAATCCACCGTGGCCGAAGTGGTCACCAGCCTGAAGGCCAAGGGCGTCGAAGTTGCCGGCGGCGTCAGCGTCAAGGCGGCCGAGCAACTTGCCCTCGAACTGCTGCCGCGCCTGTCGCAGGTCAAGGATGGCCAGGTCCAGATGATCGAAAACCAGGGCCGAGTTGCGCTCATTACCGTGCTGGCCAGCAAGTCCGAGCCGATGGACGAAATCAAGGCCCAGCCATTTATTGAAAACTTCATCAGCAACAAGCAAAAATCCGACGCCGCCCGCAGCACCATGAAAGAGCTGCGTGAAAAGGCCAAGATCGAATACGTCGGCGAATTCGTCAGCACCGCCCCGGCAGCTGCCGCCGCGCCTGCCGCTGCCGAAGCGCCGCAAAAGGCCGCTGCCACATCCACCGAGGCTGCCGTCAACAAAGGCATTGCCGGTCTCAAGTAAATCGGAAACCACACCTACATGAGCTACCTAAACAGACTTCTCCTCTGCGTTCTCGTCACCTTCGGCCTGATCACGGGCGCGCAGGCGCAAGGCAAACAGGCCGACTACCGGCTCGGCGCCGGCGACGCCATCAAGATCAGCGTCTTCCAGAATCCGGATCTCACCGTTGAAACGCGCGTTGCCGAAAGCGGCTCCGTCACCTATCCGCTGATCGGTGCTGTGCAACTCGGCGGGCTGTCGATTGCCGATGCCGAACTGGCCATCGCCAGCAAGCTGCGCGAAGGCGGCTTTGTGCAAAAGCCGCAGGTCAACATCCTGCTCATGCAATTCAAGGGCAACCAGGTTTCCGTTCTCGGCATGGTCAATCGCCCGGGCCGCTACCCCATTGAAACCGGCAACACCCGCCTGACCGACATGCTGGCCACGGCCGGCGGTGCCATTCCCTCCGGCGGCGCCGATGTCATCATTCTGTCCGGCATCCGTGACGGCAAGGCTTTCCGTCAGGAAATCGACATCCCCGCCATGTTCATCGGCGGCAACACCGATCTCGACATTCCGGTGGCCGGCGGCGACATCATCTACGTTCATCGTGCCCCGGTTTTCTACATCTACGGTGAGGTCCAGCGCGGCGGCTCCTATCGTCTGGAACGCAACATGAGCGTGCTGCAGGGCCTGGCCCAGGGTGCCGGCCTGACCGTTCGCGGCACCGAGCGTGGCCTGCGTATTCACCGTCGCGGTCCGGACGGCAAGGTACAGATCATCTCCCCGGAAAAATCCGAACTCATCCAGCCTGACGACGTTCTTTACGTCCAGGAAAGCTTCTTCTAAGGAAACGCCGAACAGTTCGTCATTCCCGCCTGCGCGGGAATGACTGGCCGCAATTAATCAGCGTCACTTCAAGAAGATCACCGAAAGACCCGCATGACTTTTCAGCAATTCCTCCTCATTCTCTGGGCGCGCCGCAAGCTGGCGTTGTCGATTTTTGGCGTCACGGTGCTGACCACGCTGGTCATCAGCCTAATCCTGCCCAAGGAATACACCGCCACCACCTCGCTGGTCATCGACGTCAAGTCACCCGACCCCATCGCCGGCATGATCATGCAGGGCATGATGGCGCCGGGCTACATGGCGACGCAGATGGACATCATTAACAGCGACCGCGTGGCCTCCCGCGTCGTCAAGCTGCTTGGTTTCGAGAAGAGCGCCGAAGCCGTCGAGAAGTGGAAGGAAGCCAGCCAAGGCAAGGGTACGCTGGAAAGCTACTACGCCAACATTCTGCAAAGGAAGCTCGACATCAAGCCTTCCCGCGAGAGCAACGTCATCAACATCAACTTCTCCGGTGCCGACCCGCAATTTGCTGCCGCCGTCGCCAACGCCTTCGCGCAGGCCTATATCGACACTTCCATCGAAATGCGCGTCGAGCCGGCCCGCCAGTACAGCGCCTGGTTCGAAGAACGCCAGAAAGGCCTGCGCGCCGCGCTGGAAAAAGCCCAGTCCCGCCTTTCCGCCTACCAACAGGAGAAAGGCATCGTCGTGACCGACGACCGCATTGACAACGAAACTGCCCGCCTTAACGACCTGACCGCCCAGCTTTCCGCCGCCCAGGCCCAGCGCGCCGACGCCTCCAGCCGGCAAAAGAGCGGCACCAGCGAACTGTCGCTCGAAGTGCTGCAAAACCCGCTGATCCAGAACCTCAAGGCCGAAATTGCCCGTGCCGAATCGCAGCTGTCGCAGATCAGCAGCAACCTCGGCAAGAACCACCCGCAAGTCCAGCAGCTAGAAGCCCAGATCGCCGAGCAACGCCAGCAACTGCGCGAAGAAATTGGTCGCATTTCGGGTGGAAATGCCGTCGCCAGCAAGTTCGGCGTCGTCAAGCAGGAAGAGCTTAAGAAGGCTATCGAAGAGCAGAAAAAGCGCGTCCTCGCCATCCGCTCGGAGCGCGACGAACTCAGCGTGCTGGTTAACGACGTTGAAACGGCGCGGAAAGCCTACGAGGCCGTCGGCCAGCGCATGACGCAAAGCAACCTTGAGGGTCAGTCGCAACAGACCAACGTGCTCGTGCTCAGCCCGGCTACCGAGCCGACCATGCATTCGCGCCCCAAGGTTTTCCTCAACGTACTGGTCTCCATCTTCCTCGGCACCATGCTCGGCGTAGGTGCTGCACTCGTGCTCGAACTCAGCCAACGTCGCATCCGTTCAGCCGAAGACCTCGCCCTGGCGCTCGACCTGCCCGTGCTGGCCGAACTCGATTCGACGAATAGCAAGGCCAAAAGCGGATTTCGATTTTGGGCAAAAAATCCGGTTGACCGTGGCAATCGCAAACCCGCACTTAAAACCGGCAATCAGCCCGCCGCAGCCAAGGCCTGATCAGAGATGAACGCAATGAACGAAAAACTCGACACCGGTGCCGGCCGCTCCATTGGCGCCATTCTCATCGACAACGGCCGCCTGACGCCGGACGCTGCCGAACGCATCCTCAAGCTGCAAAAAGAGCAGGGCCTGCGCTTTGGCGATGCCGCCATCCAGCTTGGTCTACTAACCGAAGCCGACATCCAGCAGGCGCTCTCCCGCCAGTACGACTACCCCTACCTGATGCCCGGTGACGAGCGCGTCAGCGAAGAAGTCGTCGCCGCCTTCAAACCCTTCAGCCCCATCGTCGAACAGCTGCGCGCCGTGCGCAGCCAGCTCATGCTGCGCTGGTTCGACGCCGATGTCGGTCACAAGACGCTGGCTGTCGTCAGCGCGGGCAGGGCAGAAGGCCGCAGCTTCACTGCCGCCAACCTCGCCGTCGTCTTCTCGCAACTCGGCGAACGCACGCTGCTCATCGATGCCGACCTGCGCAACCCGAGCCAGCACGGCTTCTTCCGCCTGCCAAACAAGCTCGGCCTGTCCAGCCTGCTGGCCGGCCGCGCTGAGCTGGCCGAAGCCGTCACCCGCATCCCCGGCCTCATCGACCTTTCCGTTCTGCCGGCTGGCGCAACCCCGCCCAACCCGCAGGAATTGCTCGCCCGCCCCGTCTTCAACGCGCTGATGGCCACGGCCGCCGGCCAGTACGACATCGTGATCGTCGACACACCGGCCGGTGCCGAAACTGCCGATGCCCAGACAATCGCAGCCCGCACCCGCGGTGCCGTTGTCGTCGCCCGCAAGGACTTGTCATCCGCTCCCGCCCTGCAAGCCTTCGTCACCTCGCTGCAACACAGCGGCGTTGCCGTCGTTGGCGCAGTGCTCAATAACGGCTAGGCCAATGCAGCTCAGCCGTTCTCGCTTTCACTTTTGGATGCGCGTTTCCGTGAGAGGAACAGATGTTCCTCCGTTTCGCGCACCAAAAATGCCGGGGGATTTCCCCGGTTTTTGCGAGACGCACAGCCTATGACATTTCATTTTTTGGCCAAATTTCCGGTTGACCGTGGCAATCATTCGCCCAAGGCCTGCCAATGAAATCAACGGCAGACAAGGCGCTAACGCTGCCAGTACAACCGCGCCCTACCATCGCCGAATGGTTCCCCATTCTCCTCGGCCTCATCGCGCTTTACGTTCCCACCTGGATCGATCTTTCTCGGACCATCTGGGCCACTGAAGCGCAGGCGCACGGCCCCATCATCCTTGGTGTCGCCCTGTGGTTCTTCTGGAAACAACGCCTCGTCATCCACGATATGCCCGCCGCACCCTCAAAGGCTGGCTGGCCGATCTTCATCCTTGGCCTGCTGCTCTACACCATCGGTCGCTCGCAAGACATCCTGCTCTTTGAAGTCGGCTCGCAAATCATCGTCATCATCAGCCTGCTGCTCATCCTGCGCGGCTGGGCAGCCCTGGGTGCCGCGTGGTTCCCGCTCTTCTTCCTGCTCTTCATGATTCCGTTGCCTGGCGCCTTCGTCGATGCGCTCACGCTCCCTATGAAGATGGCCGTCTCCTACGTGGCCGAAGACGTCCTCTACTGGGTGGGCTACCCCATTTCGCGCACCGGTGTCATCCTGCAGATTGGTCAATACAAACTGCTCGTCGCCGACGCCTGCGCCGGCCTGCAAACCCTGTTTACGCTCGAAGCCTTGGGCTTGCTCTATCTCAACATCGTTCGCCACGACTCCCTGTTCCGCAACGTAGCGCTGGCCATCCTGATCATCCCCATTTCCTTCACTGCCAACGTCATCCGCGTCATGGTGCTGACGCTCATCACCTACCACTTTGGCGATGCAGCTGGGCAGGGCTTCCTGCACGGCTTTGCCGGCATGGTGCTGTTCATTACCGCATTGCTGATCATCATGGGTGTTGATTCGCTGTTGCAACTCGGCGAAAAACACTGGCGTGGGCAGGCTGCAGTGGCCAAGGTGCAAGCATGAATCTCCTGAGCCGCAACACCGTCCTTCTCGTCCTCATGCTGGCAACCGCCGGTCTGTCTATTGCCATGCGGCCAACGCAAAAGATCACTAACGACGGTCCCAAAGTGGACCTGGAAACCATGATCCCGCACGCTTTTGGCGGGTGGCAGGAAGAAAAGCAGTCGTCGGCGCTAGTAATTGATCCGCAGCAAAAGCAGATGCTTGAGAAGATTTATACGCAGACACTCTCACGCACATATTCCAATAACAAGGGTCAGCGGGTCATGCTTTCGATAGCCTATGGCGATGATCAGCGTGATTCGTTGCAAACGCATTACCCGGAAGTGTGTTATCCGGCACAAGGTTTCCAGGTTATGTCTAAC
The DNA here is from genome assembly GCA_013335535.1 of Azonexaceae bacterium. GTDB lineage: Bacteria > Pseudomonadota > Gammaproteobacteria > Burkholderiales > Rhodocyclaceae > Azonexus. The sequence continues at coordinate 154,172 of JAAXVL010000006.1, read as the reverse complement.
GAAAAATCTGTGCTGACCGTTAGACAGACTTATATTCCTGTGCGTCGCATATTTACAGTATTAGGCACGCAGCGTTACGAACCAGTTACTTACTGGACGATGATCGGAGATATTCCCACTCTTGGCGGGGTAGATAAAAAGATTGCGGAAATGAACTATACGCTTCGCGGTCGGATTCCGGACGGGTTGCTTTTTAGGGTTTCCTCTATTGATTCCGAAACGGTTCGGGCATTTTTGATTCAAGACTCGTTTATAAATGCTCTTGCTGACGCAATGACTGCTCACGACAGGCTTCGGTTGATGGGTGTTCATGAATAGGAAACAAGCCACACTGTTAATTGGTTCCGGCATAACAATGCCCGGCAATCTGAGACTGATGCCAATCCTTGGCGGAATCGGCCTTTTTTTGTTTGCGGCTTTTGCTGGCCTTGCGGTTGGAATGTTTGGCGTGCAAGCGGGAGCAGCATTTGCAGCGCTGATTATTGGCGCAGTGGCCTTTTTTCTTCCGTTACGTTATCTCGTTGCGATGACCGTTATTGTTGCCTTCGTAGTCATGGGGCAACTCATATATTTTGCGCGTATTGAAAAAGCCTCATGGCTTCCATTTCTACTCGGCCTCTTGCTTCTGGTGCGTTTGCCCGGAGAACTGATGCATAGAAATTTTCGAAGTCCGTGGCAATTGCCGTTTGCGCCGATGCAATCAAAAGCCGTCACCGTTATTTTGTTTTCGTATCTGATTACGCTAGTTGCGACGACGTTGATCAACCGTAACGGTCCTTTGCAGGTATTTGTCAGCAGCAAGGAATATCTCTTCTTATGGGGGTTGTATTTTGTTATAGCCGCCGGGTTAGTCGCACCCTCATTAATTGCTCGGATATGGAGCCTTTTGCCGTGGCTGTTGCCATTGCAATTACCGCTGGTTTTGTACCAGCGATTTGTTGTTGCCGCTCGCAGGGCTGTACTTCGCATGGGTGCCGAGTGGGATGCTGTTGTCGGCGCATTTGGTGGCGACCCTGATGGAGGAGGGGCCAGTGGTGCCATGGGAATATTTATCGTATTTGCGATTACCTTATCGGTTGCACGATGGAGGCAGGGGACGCTAAAAGGTTCGCACTGCATCGTCATTGTTGGCAGTGGCTTGGTGACACTCCTGCTCGCCGAAGTTAAATTTGCCGTACTGTTGCTGCCAATTGCGTTTGCCGTCGCATTTCGCAGGGAATTCTCTTTGCGCCCGGTTGCCGCATTGGCCTCTCTAATTGTTACCGGTACGGTTACCGCTCTAGTATTGTTTTCCTATCAGGCACAGTTTTCAAATGACGCGATAGAGCGCAGTAATTCAGGATATTTTGAAAGAAATTTCTCGGCAGCAACAGATAATCGATTTATCAATCATCAAACCGGTGAAATTGGGCGTGTTGCCGCAATAACCTTTTGGGCTGGTCAGCAGTACGGACCGGTCGAATTCCTCATTGGACACGGGCTGGGATCGAGCCGGAAAGGGGACCTCGTTACTGGTGAAGCAGCCAAACGATGGATGTTTAATATTGCTCGTTCCTCGCTGGCAATTCTATTGTGGGAAACGGGCCTGCTGGGAACCTTTATTTTCACCACCATGCTGTTGGCAGCATATTCTAGGGCCCACAAAATATCCTGCAGCCCGTTGATACCTGAATCCGAGCGATCTGTTCTTCTTGCATGCGGTGCAGGATTGATCATCTTGTTGTTGGAATTACCGTACAACACCGATATTTTCTACGCGCCACAAATACAGATACTAATGATGCTCATGCTTGGGCAATTGGCTGTTTCGGGTGGCCGTCTGGTTAAAGCGAAACACGGATCATGAATAAAGCTCAGAGATTCGCTATTGACGAGGTTTTGATTTCTTTCATTATCAAGACCTACAACGAAGAAAAAAAAATAGTACGCTGTATCGAATCGGTTCTGGATGCGGCGAATGGTTTGTCAAACCCTTACGAAATCATAATCGCCGACTCCGCATCGACTGATAGTACGGTCGATATTGCTGCGCGCTATCCGGTAAAAATAGTCCAATTCAAGAATCCGCAGGATCGTGGTTGTGGCGCTGGCGTGCAACTCGGCTATCAGCATTCAATAGGTGATTTGGTCTTTTTGCTGGATGGTGACATGGCGCTTCAGGCCGGGTTTCTGCCCGCTGCGCTCAAAACCCTTCAAAACAACGACAAGCTGGCCGGTGTTGCAGGCTTGGTATCGGAAGTTGCCATTCGAAATACCTTTGATGAACTGCGCGTAAGTAGTGGCGCCTCCTCTGTCGCGAGAGATGAACCATGGCTCAATGGTGGGGGCATCTATCGGCGAAAGGCGATTGATAGTGCGGGTGGTTATGCTGCAAATCGCAACCTGAAGGGTTGGGAAGAGGCCGAATTAGGAATGCGCTTGAGAGCGGCTGGTTGGGGCCTTCGTCGCATAGCAGTTTCTGCAGTAAGTCATGATGGCCATTCAGCAAATGTTTGGTCGCTACTCGCCAGGCATTGGAAGAGCAAGCGCCTTATGGCGAACGGCGTGTTGTTCAAATCTGCGTTGTCAAAACCCTGGCTGAATAAAGTCATATTGCTTTTGCTGCATCCACTGGCGGTTATATTGGGCTGGCTTTCGCTTCTCGCGCTGTTGGTTGTGCCGTGGCGCGACCCTGCCGGCGATCTTCTGATTGCACTTGCCGTCATCGCAGGTTCGGTTTTTATCGCCTTGTCGCTTAAAAAGAAAAGTGTGCGGCAGGCGTTTCAGTCTGTAGTGATTTGGCACATAAACGCGGCTGCGTTGCTGTATGGTATTTTCCTACCCGTGGTGTCGCCTACAACGGCACTGGAAAGTCTGGTGCTGCACGAAGGCCCTTGCGAAACCAACGAAGTTCACGGGCTGAATCGTGGGCGATAAATATTATTCTGCGATCCGCGCCAAGAAAAGTCTGATTCATTTTGCGTTCGGTAAATTGCTATCCGCATGCCTGAGTATCGCCTATCTCGCGCTCACCGTTCGCTACATGAATATTGCGGATTACGGCGCATATATCGTTATCCTGGCGTCGCTCGATGTGTTTTATTTAACGACCGGTTTTGGTTTGTCCACCATTGCCCAACGTTACGTTACTGAATACAAGACTAAAGCCTCCAGTACTTGCCTGAGGGCATTCCTGAATCGTCTATTTTTACAGCGTATTGTCCATTCCCTGTTCTTTGCGTTTGTATTGTTGATCGCCCATCAATGGTTTGCTGCGCTTGTCGGCGTGAGCCTGGCAGATACAGGCTATTACTGGGTTGCACTCTGGCTGGTGGTTGCTGCGAGTGGTTATTTTCTTGACGAGATTCTTGGTTCATTGCTTTTGCAAGGGCTTTTTCAGGGAATATCGGTAGGTAAAGTTTTCATAAAACTGGTCCTCGTCTCCATTCTCATATGGGGCAGTGTGAATGTTTCCATTGAATACATGCTGATCATCGAGTGTGTGACCAGTACGCTCGCCATAATTGTTGGACATGTGCTTCTGAGTTTTCATCTAAAAAACGATCAGAACGAGACGGCACGAAACGACAATTATCATAATCCTGGCATGTGGCCCGCAGCCCGAAAATTCTATCTGGTTCAGTTAATCGGGCAGCTCTATGGACCAAATATTTCGCGAATGCTGATTTCGCGTTACCTCGGTCTGCTTCAGGCCGCTGTATTTGGCTTTGCTCAATCCGTGACCGATATGTTGCGAAATTTCCTGCCCGCACACCTGCTGTCCGGCTGGCTCCGTCCTTTGATGATTTCCCGATATTTGGTGCGTCGCGACCTGAATGATTTGGCCGATGTCGCAAATCTGATTCTCAAGTTGAATATGTTGGGAATAGTGCCGTTGGCAGCTTTTTTCTTTTTTCGTGGAGATGCCTTTGGGGCATTGATTAGCAATGGAAAATATTCGCATGCCGGCAATCTGTTTACCCTCCTGACCATCATGGTCGGCTTGCAAACGGTTCATCTTCTGTTTTCGATGATAACGATTACGCTGGAACAGCCGAATGCCAATATCGTCGCTACCTTTCTTGCTGCCGTTAGCCTGCCGTTTTCGATATTTCTAATTTGGGAATATGGAGTGGAAGGTGCTGCCATTGGGTTGCTGTCCAGTGAGTTCGTTTGGCTTGTAGCGGCCTCTCTGCTGTTGGCACGAAAGAATGTGGTACTGGTCTGGGATTTCAAGGGTAGCTTGCGATTAATTATTGCGGGTGTGGTTTCCGGTCTTGTCATGTCTTTCGGCGGATTTGAACAGGCGACCTTATTGGATATTTCCGTATCTGCAATTATTTTGGGTGTTTCATTTTTGGCATTTTCCATGTTGGCCAAGCCGTTGAGAGCACAAGAAAGGGCGCTGGTTGCTCAGATAGTTCCAGCGAAATTCATTATTTGGTAATTGCTTTACGTATTTTGTTGGATGGCCATGAAAAAAATAGCTAGATATGTTTTATCGTTTTTTCCAAAAAGCTTCGAAGAATCGTTGCGATTCCTTGTTCATCGCGTACGGGACAGCTTCGGCTTGGCGCGAGCCTATCGGTATGATTTTGATTTATATCGGAGGTATTCGGGAATTTTTCGACCCAGCATGCAAGGGGTTATCGAAGCCAAAATAATCAAGGCTTACCATCGTGTAGAAAAGGGGCTGTCGCTTGCTGATCCAAGGCCTGGTTTTGGCAAGGATGCCGTTCAGACAGTGCTTGATGGTGTCGAACAGTATGTCCAGCGATTTGGACAGAATCACACCACGCACCGGGCCTTGAATACCCTCAAAGAGTATGTTCGATTTAACAGCGCGAACAATGCCGATGTTGCCTGGGTGGAGGCAAGACTTCAGCGCTTGGGAAATTCAATCGGGTCAGAAAATGCGGGTGGCACGCGTCGCGTTACGCGTGATGAAATAGCCGCAGCAGCCAATATCGACCTCAAAGATTTTTTCAATAGCCGTTACAGCATCAGGCAGTTTACTAGCCAGGCCGTCGACGATGATTTGTTAACTCAGGCGGTGCAAATGGCCAAAAAGACACCATCGGTGTGCAACCGAGAGTCAGGATGCGTTTTTGTCGTTAGTGACCAAGAGCAGAAGGCAAGATTGCTTTCGCTGCAAAATGGAAATCGCGGTTTTGGTGACCAGGCCGATCGCGTACTGGTGATCACATCTCGACTGGACGCGTTTCTGACGGTTGGTGAGCGCTATCAGTGCTGGATTGACGGTGGGCTGTTTGCGATGAGTTTGATTTACGCATTGCATTCACTGGGCCTGGGGAGCTGCTGCCTGAATTGGAGTGTTGAGCCTGAGGCCGATCAGGCTATGAAACAGCTGCCAGGTATACCGAAAGGACATGCAATTATCATGCTGCTTGCTGTCGGGCATATCCCTGCCGAGTTGCTTGTGGCACAAAGCCCGCGCCGCCCTCTAAACGAAGTACTCAATTTCATTTGATTCGAAAAAATTATGGCTACGACAATCTACCTAACGGGTCAGAACAATTTTGGCAATCGCGGATGCGAGGCGCTTGTGCGCTCAACAGTTGCAACCCTGCGAACGCAAATCAAGGATGCACATTTTCTTGTCCCGTCCTTTGACATTCCGCGCGATTCTGCTCAATGGCCAGAGGCCGCAGAAAATGGCGTGACCTTCGTTCCTGCACCACGGGTTCCGGCCAGCTACCGCTGGTGGGGAAGGTTATGCCGCCTGGTGCCGTTTTTGAAATCCAGAAAATGGCCTTCGCTGCGCGGATTGCCGAATCTTGAGGAGTATTTGCAAAAGGCAGATGCCGTTGTGTCTATTGGCGGAGACAATTATTCACTGGATTATGGAGTGGTTTCACTGTTTTTCTTTGTTGGTATTGCTGAGCGAGCAATGGAGTTAGGCAAAAAAACTGCTTTGTGGGGTGCTTCGGTTGGTCCGTTTAGCCAGGATGGTTTTGTAGAGAAGGGGATGGTTAACCATTTAAATAGAATGAACTTGGTCTCGGTAAGGGAAAGTCATTCAGTTAACTATCTAAAATCAATAGGGGCAGTGAAGAGCTTGCAGTCCGTCGTGGATTCGGCGTTTGCGTTAAATCGTCAATCGGTAGACCCCGCTGTTTTTTTAGGGAGCAACGTTGGGGGGAAGTTGATTGGGCTAAACGTTAGTGAAGTGATGCAAATTTCACTAAAAAAATATGGCAGTGATTTGTCGGTAATTTCCGAGACAGCTAATTTTATTGATTACATTCTAAAAGAGACGTCGTATTGCGTACTTCTCGTTCCTCACGTTGCGCCATTAAACGGAGATAAATTTAATAACGATGAGGTTTTTTTGGATGAAGTTAAAAAGTTAGTTTCGCAGAAAAACTCGCGCCTTTTGGTGACTCCTTCTGGTTTAAACTGTTGTCAGCTTAAAGACGTTATTTCTAAGTGCCATTATTTTATTGGTGGCCGTACTCACGCAACAATCGCAGCTCTTTCTACAGGGGTTCCTACCATTTCCATTGCCTATAGCATAAAGGCAAGAGGGATAAACTTGGATCTGTTTGGTCATGAAGATTTTGTTTTGCCCACGCCGAAATACTCTTGCGACTCCTTAATTAATTATTTGGGTGTATTGGAGAAAAGAGATTCTGAGATCCGCTCTCAACTTGAGAAGCAAATTCCTGTTTGGAAAGATCAAGCGGCAAAGAGCGCGTTTTTGTTTGCAGGCTGTATTTCCGCGAACGTTTAATTATTTGGGCTATTTAATTGATAGATATATTGTATTTTGATTCGTATAGAAAACATGGCCGTGTACGATTTCGTGATGTTGTGTTCGGTCTTATTTTTTCTCGTACCCATCGGGTTCTTATATCGCTCCGAGTGTGTCAGTTTTTGTACGGGAAAGGTTTTCTGGTAAGGCGAACTATTTTGCCATTTGCTAAATTTTTCCACGTTGTATTTTGCCAACTTGCTGGTGTCGATTTGCCTTGGAGGACGAATATAGGTCCAGGACTGGCAATAACGCATGGGTGGGGGCTTGTAATTAGTGAAGGAGCCAAGATCGGCTCCAATGTTACTCTTTTTCACGGCGTTACTTTAGGGAGGGCAGATCGTTTCTCTGATTGTAATGAGCGAATTATTGGCTATCCAACATTGGAGGACAATGTTTGGGTTGGGCCAAATGCAACTATCGTTGGTGATGTTGTGGTTGGTAGAGGAAGTCGTATCGCCGCTGGAGCTTTTGTTAACAAGAGTGTTTCACCGTTTTCTTTGGTTATTGGAAATCCGTCATTTGTTGCCAAATCGGGTATTTGCGAAGATGTATTTAACAAAGCACAGGTTTAATCGTCAGTTTTTTCGTTTATTAAAGATTCAACCAATATATTTTACAAATTGTTATGTACTCTTATAGAATTTACCGAGATAGCCCGGTATGGCTTCAAAATACTTTGCTTTCTGCTCGCGGATTTGTTCGTGGTGCGCTTCGGGAAGGGGCTGTCTTCCGGCGCGAACTAGATGAGGTTCTCCGTAGCCAATGGCTTGATCGCAGCGCGTTGGAAGCGCTTCAGTTGGCCAGAATGCAAAAGGTCGTTCGGTTTGCGGCGAATAACGTTCCGTATTACCGCGAGGCATTTGCCAAGGCTGGCTTTGTGCCTGATCAGCTGGCTTCACTGGAGGATGTGAAGCTGATTCCGTTTTTGACAAAACGCGATGCTTTTTCAGCCGGGGATCAGATGCTTGCTCAGAATTTTAAAGGGCCCCGATTCGAAAATTCTACGAGCGGTACCACGGGCATGTCGATGAGAGTTGTTCGTGATCTTCATTCGATCAATCGTGAGAGTGCGTTTAACTGGCGCCAAAGTATTTGGGCAGGGGCCAAGCATGGTGATCGTCGGGTTTGGATTCGCGGTGATCAGATTGTTCCTTCGAAGGTTACGAACCCCCCATTTTGGCGTTTCAGCCGCGCTGATAACACGCTGATGATGTCGGCTTATCATCTGTCGGAGCAGAGTGCAGAGTCTTATATCCGTGCATTGGAGGAGTTCGATCCTGTGTTCGGTATGGCGTATCCATCGCCTGTTTTGCTCTTGGCTCGATACATGATCAGTGCTGGCCGAAAATATCGCGGAAAGAGTTTGAGAGGGTTTGTTACTTCAAGTGAAACGGTTACCGGTGAGCATCGGAAGCTGGTTGAGGAGGCCTTTGGCTGCCAGATTTTTGATCAATATTGCTCGGCTGAGCGTGTGACCTTTATTGGTACCTGCGAACACGGGAATTATCACGTCAATTCTGACTATGGATATACCGAACTGATTCCACAGGGTGATGGTACTTGTGAGGTGGTTGGTACGTCATTTGATAATTTCTTGATGCCATGGATTCGTTATCGTTTGGGCGATTCTGTTGTCCCTGCTGATCCAAACTATGTTTGTCCTTGTGGTCGCTCTTTCCCTGTGGTGGAAAGTATTGTTGGTCGTGTCGAGGACTATGTTTTGATGCCGGACGGAAGGCATGTATTCATGATGAGCAATATGCTGGATGCTATTCCCAATTTGCTCGAAGGTCAGGTTCGCCAAGAGTCACCGGACGAGGTGACAATTCTTGTTGTTCCTGTTCCAGGTAAGCCTTTTGATGACGAGGATACTGTTGCCAGAGCTCGGGAACAGTTGGGGGATGGATTGCGCATTAGCGTGAAGCATGTCGAAAGCGTGCCGAGAACTTCCAACGGGAAGTTGCGAGTTGTCGTAAGAGCGTTTTAGTGATGTCTTGCCGTCGCGTAATCATGGTTGGAACTCCGGTAGATGGGCAGGGTGGAATGTCTGCCGTTTCTGCCGCCTATCGTGATGGCGGCTTATTTGATCAGTATCGGATTATTTATGTTTCGCCGGTAGGGTATGGCTCGCGTTTTCACAAGATGGCTGCAGCGCTTGTTGCCGCGTTTAGATTTCTTGGTGCGTTGCTGTTTTGTCGAGTCGGTTTGGTTCATGTTCATGTGGCGTCTGGCATCAGCTTTTGGCGTAAGGCTTTTTTTGTGCTTTTGGCTTATAGCTTTTTCCGACCCGTCATTCTTCATGTGCACGGCGGAAATTTCGTAGAGTTTTTTGCCAATTTGCCGTCCATCGGGCAGCGCTTCGTTAGGTGGTTGTTTGGCCGCGCGAGAAATATTGTTGTTTTGTCTCAGGCTTGGGTTGGTCGGTTGGAGGGGATTGTTTCTCCATCTAAGTGTGTCGTGATTGAGAACCCTGTGATTCCTCCTTTGACTACTCACAAAATCAAGGATGCAAGCGGCGAAGTGGTCTTTGTTTTCCTTGGTCGCCTGGAGAAAGATAAAGGCGTCTACGATTTATTGGCCGCCTTTGCCGACGTTGTACGGGTATTTCCCTGCGCTAGACTGGTTTTGTGCGGGAACGGCGAGTTGGATGTGTGCCAGAGACGTGCGGCGGATTTGGGTATTACTGACAAGGTGGTTTTCCCCGGTTGGGTTGTTGGGGAGGAGAAGCAGCGTCTCCTTCGTGAGTCGGATGTGTTCGTTCTCCCATCTCATATTGAGGGCTTGCCGATCTCCATGCTTGAGGCAATGAGTTTTGGCTTGCCTGTCGTTATCTGCCCTGTCGGGTCTATTCCGGAGACTATCCAGAATCAGGCAGAGGCTCTTTTTGTGCCTGTTGGGGATGTTTGGGCGCTGTCTGCTGCCATGCTGAATTTGGCTCAAGATCCGGCTTTGAGAATTGATATGGGTCGGCGTGGCGAGACGAAGTTTTGCGAGAGTTATAGCGTCCAGAGCGTTTTGCCTCGTATTTGCGATCTTTACGAGAAAATACTCGGAAATAACGCCATTGGTAGTAAGTAGTTTCGAGGTCAAAATGAAACTTTGTAAATCTTGGCGTTGGTGCCTGGCTATATTGGGACTGCTGTCGCAGTTGGCTGTTGCCGCGGATTGGTGGGACAGCGATCCATTAGGGATGCCTGTCCGGCCTACGGCAGGGAGCAGTGTTCTTCAGAATCCGCCAGTTTTCAGTTGGCCGGCTCAGGCAAAGTCTACGGGTTATGAAGTGCAGGTATGGTCCGAGCAAAGTGGGTGGCTTTCATATCGGGTAAAGTTGAATTGGCTTCAACTGCCGGGGCCGCTTGCTCAAGGCCTTTATCGGTGGCGTGTTCGCGTGGAAACGTCGTCGGGAGCTTCAGCGATTTGGAGCGACGAACGGGGTTTCAGGGTGGGGCCGGAGGCTCAGAATTTCGTTGTGGGCAAGCCCTCGGTGTTGTTGGCCGACGCTATAAGTCGCTCGCATCCTCGTGGGGTGCCTCGTGGCAATGACTTGCTTTCATTGAAGAAATCGTTTGCTGGTTCCAGGCGAAATGATATTTTGCTTTTGAAGCAAAGAATTCAAAAATCACTTTCTGTTGCGGCGCCAGTGGAGCCGCTTCACCGTTTTGACACGCTTCCTGTGAGTGCGGCTACCAATCAGGCAGTTGGCGAAATCAGGAATCAGTTGCAGGACGAGCAGGAGTTGGTTCTCTCTCTTGGTTTGTTGTGGCTTGTGGAGGGGGATACTCGTTGGCGGGATGCGGCCATGGCTAGAGTCAGGAATCTGGCGAACTGGGATCCAGATGGTTCAACCGGGCGTATATCGCATACTCAAGCATCTAGAACGATATTGCTTATTCTTTCAGTGGGTTTTGACTGGTTCCACGACTACTGGACAGCGAGTGAGCGGGATAAGATTCTGACTTCGGCGACGATCCGTTATCGCGCGCTCTACGATGCAATTGTTGCAAACGGGAGCCTCGCTGCCAGGCCGCTAAATTCATTTAACTCATACACGCTTGGTTATCTGGTTGCTACCGCACCCTTACTTGCCAAGGATGTACCTGATGCCGATAACTGGTTTGCGGAATCATTTCCGCTCTATGCAGCAATTTTTCCTGCCTGGAGTGGTGACGACGGAGGTTATGGGAATGGCACCGCTTACGGCGTTTGGGATGTTCCGGAATCTATAGTGCTGTTTGATTTGTTGCGCTGGTCAACGGGGTTTAATTATTATCAGAAGCCAGCGATCAAGAATTTCGGGGCCTTAATGGCTTACTTTCTCCCCCCTGGAGCACCGGAAGGTGTTTTTGGCGATGGTGCAGAGGTTCGTATGGCTAGTTCGATCGCTAGATACGGGAAGTCGTTTTCGGCTCGGGTCCCATCCGGATTGCTTGACTGGTACTCGTCGCAATTGTTTGGGGAGGATCGGAGATATTTTTCGATGCTTTCTTCACCCGATACCGTTTCTCAAGTTCCTAGTTTCCAGTCACTCGGATTGGCGGATTCCATATATTTTCCGTCGGTCGGTTGGGCTGCCATGCACAGCTCACTTGCGGATCGAGGCCGGGTTTCTGTCTATTTTAAGAGTAGCCCCTTAGGCTCGTTCAATCACTCGCACGCCGACCAGAATTCCTTCGTGATTCATGCTCGTGGTCGTGTTTTGGCGATGGATAGCGGTTATTACGATTACTACAATTCACCGCATTGGCGGAATTGGTACAAGCAAACACGGGCACATAACGCTATTACGTTTGATGGTGGGCAGGGGCAAAGCTTGGGGGATACCGGTACTGGCACAAAAGCAAAAGTCGGTCGCGTAACCCGTTTTGTTCAGTCGGCTACTTATGATTTGGTGGCTGGCGATGCTGCTTCGGCTTTCGATCCTCCGCTATCGAAAGCCATCAGAACGGTTGTTTTCATCAGACCGTCTACGGTTGTCGTGGTTGATGAGCTCGCAAGCGCAATTCCTCGTCGTTGGGAGTGGAATCTTCATACTCCCTCTTCTCTAATCGGTACAGGTTCCTCTTACAGTATGAATAGCGATGGGGTCGAGATGTGTTTGAGCGTCTCCGCACCGGCTGCAATTTCTTTGAGCTCAAATCAGGGATATAGCCCCATGCCGGAAATGGACTCTGGAAAGGTTCTTCCGCATTTTTGGAATCGATTCGCTTACAAATCGCCATCTTCAAATTCGGTCTTTATTTCGGTATTTCGCATGGACTGCTCAACAGCCCAGGAGGTGGTTACTTTTTCGGGAAATACAGCAAATGTAAAAGTTGCTGGGCATGTTGTTTCTGTCGGGCCGGGAAGTGTGATTGTTAAGTAGCTATTTCAGCTTATAAATGGGTGAAACGATTCAATGAAACGGAAAATTTTGGCAGTGGCATCAGGTGGAGGACATTGGGTGCAATTGCTTCGCTTGCGTCCGGCTTTTGAAGGGGCTGACGTTGAGTTTCTGAGCACAAATGCGGCTTATGCCAAGGACGTGGGCGGCAAGCTATACGCAGTGACCGATGCCAATATGTGGAACAAGCTTGCCTTATTGAAGATGTTTGTCGAGGTGGCTTGGGTCATGCTCAAGGTGCGCCCCGATGTGGTGGTCACGACTGGTGCGGCACCAGGGTTTGCAGCGATTTTCTTTGGCCGCTTCCTTGGTGCAAGAACGGTTTGGATAGACAGCATTGCGAACTCTGAGGAGTTGTCGAATTCGGGCAAGCAGGCGCGCCGCTGGGCAAGCGCCTGGGTGACTCAATGGCAGCATCTATCGAAGGCCGATGGACCGGCATTTTGGGGGGCTGTGCTGTGATTCTGGTTACGGTGGGGACCCAACTGGCATTCGACCGTTTGGTAAAAGCCGTTGATGCATGGGTTGGCTGCAATCCTGGAGAGCGGGCGTTTGCTCAGATTGGCCCAGCTGATTTCAAGCCTGCTCATATGGAATCGAGAGACTTCGTGCCGCCGGATCAGGCAAATGCGCTTTTTCGTGAAGCTGACTTGATTGTTTCACATGCGGGGATGGGCTCGATTCTCACGGCGCTGAAGTACCGGAAGCCGATTTTGATCATGCCGAGAAAGGCCGGGCTTGGTGAGCATCGAAATGATCATCAGATGGCTACTGCCAAATGGTTGGGCGGTAAACCAGGCGTCACGGTGGCTTGGGAGGCGGAGGATATTTCCCGGCATCTGGATGATCGGGCGAATATCAAGGTCGGCGAGGGTATATCAGAGTTCGCCTCGCCGGAATTGATCAGCAATTTGAAGAATTTCATTCATTCGTAAGTAAAAAGGTTAGTCATGAAAATTGCCATTGCCGGGACCGGCTATGTTGGTTTGTCAAATGCCATGTTGCTGGCGCAGCACCATGAGGTGGTTGCGCTGGATATCGTGCCGGAAAAGGTGGCAATGCTGCAGCGGAAGCACTCACCGATTGTCGATGACGAGATTGAGGATTTTCTCCAGAACAAGCCGCTGAATTTCCGCGCTACCTTGGATAAGGCTGAGGCATATGCCGGGGCTGATTTCGTGATCATCGCGACACCCACCGATTACGATGTTGAGACCAATTACTTCAACACACGCTCGGTGGAGGCGGTGGTGAAGGATGTAATGGCGATCAACCCGACTGCGACGATGGTGATCAAGTCGACGGTGCCGGTGGGTTATACCGAGAAACTGCGGGCCGAACTAGGTTGCGACAATGTGATTTTTTCGCCGGAGTTTTTGCGCGAGGGGCGGGCGTTGTACGACAACTTGCATCCGTCACGGATTATTGTGGGCGAGCGCTCAGAGCGGGCGCAGGTGTTTGCTGATTTGTTGAAGGAAGGTGCGGTCAGCAAGGATGCGCAGGTTTTGTTGACGAACTCGACTGAGGCCGAAGCGATCAAGTTGTTTGCCAATACCTATCTGGCGATGCGCGTGGCGTATTTTAATGAGCTGGATACCTATGCGGAGTCGCACGGCCTGGATACGCGGCAGATTATCGATGGGGTGAGTCTGGACCCACGGATCGGCGGACATTACAACAATCCTTCATTCGGCTACGGCGGTTATTGCCTGCCCAAGGATACAAAGCAGTTACTGGCCAATTACAGCGATGTGCCGCAGAACCTGATTCATGCGATTGTCGAGTCGAACACGACCCGCAAGGATTTCGTGGCGGATAGCATCCTGCGCATGAAGCCGAAGGTGGTGGGCGTATATCGGCTGATCATGAAGGCGGGGTCCGATAATTTCCGCGCTTCGAGCATCCAGGGAATCATGAAGCGCATCAAGGCCAAGGGCATTGAGGTGATTGTTTACGAGCCTGTGGTGACGCAGCCTGAGTTTTTCCATTCACGCGTGGTGAATGATCTGGCCGAATTCAAGCGTGTCGCCGATGTGATCGTGGCGAACCGCGTGACGGACGATATCAGCGATGTAGTCAATAAGGTCTATACGCGGGATTTGTTCGGTAAGGATTGAGCACATTTCATTTTTGGGCGAATTTCCCGGTTGACCGTGGCATTGCTCGAGTCTGCAGTTCGGATCATCCAGTCCGGCTCATCAACGATGGCTCGGGCAATTTCTTCGCCAAGCAGAAAGTCAGGCAGATGACTGCCAGAAGTTACCCGGGTTTTGGTCTGGCGCTTGTACTGGCTTGCTACGACGCTGGCTAATTATGGCCGGAGCGTTCCACTGTGGCGCGGATAAATTTCCTATCGTTTTGTTTGTATTGAATTTTAAGGGTTAGCTTATGTGTGGCATCGTTGCGGCAGCAGCCGGCAAGAACATCGTTCCCGTCCTCGTCGAAGGCCTGAAGAAGCTCGAATACCGCGGCTATGACTCGGCCGGACTGGCTGTGATTGCCGGTAACGCCATCGAGCGCGTCCGCTCGGTCGGGCGCGTTGCCGAACTCGAAACCGCCTCGGCCAGCACCCAATCCGTCACCGGCATCGCCCACACCCGTTGGGCCACCCACGGCGTGCCGTGCGAACGCAATGCCCACCCGCATGTCTCCGGCACCATCGCCGTTGTCCACAACGGCATCATCGAAAACTACGAGTCGCTGCGCACTGAACTGAGCGCCCAAGGCTACGTCTTCACCTCGGATACCGACACCGAAAGCATCGCCCACCTGATTCAGGCTACGCTGAAAACTGAGCCAGACCTCTTCAAGGCGGTACAGATCGCCTGTCAGCGTCTGGTTGGCGCCTACGCCATCGCCGTCATCGATCATACCCAGCCCGGCAAGGTCATCGTCGCCCGTGAAGGCTCGCCCCTGCTGCTCGGCGTTTCCGACACCGGCAACTACGCCGCTTCGGATGCCTCGGCCCTGCTGCAAGTCACGCGCAACATGGTCTATCTGGAAAACGGCGATATCGCCGAGTTGACCGCAGACAATGTTCGGATCACCCGTCTCGATGGCACCCCGGTCGAACGTCCGGTGCATGTTTCCCAGCTTTCCGCAGCAGCGGTCGAGCTCGGCAACTATCAGCACTACATGCAGAAGGAAATCTTCGAGCAACCCGAAGCGCTGGCCAATACCCTGGAAATCGTTGGTGGCAGCAAGAGCATCCAGCCTGGCATCTTCGGGGCCGAAGCCGGTAACCTGCTGGCCGACGTCGATTCCATCCTGATTCTCGCCTGCGGCACCAGCAGCCATTCCGGCTTTACCGCCCGCTACTGGCTCGAAGCCATCGCCGGCGTGCCGTGCAACGTCGAAATCGCCAGCGAATACCGCTATCGCGTCTCGGTGCCCAACCCGCGGCAGCTTATCGTCGCCATTTCGCAGTCTGGTGAAACGGCCGACACGCTGGCTGCCCTGCGCCATGCCAAGTCGCTCGGCCAGACCAAGACGCTGGCCATCTGCAATGTGCCGGAATCGGCCATCGTTCGTGAATGCGCGCTGCGCTTCATCACCCGCGCTGGTCCGGAAATCGGTGTCGCCTCGACCAAGGCTTTCACCACCCAGCTTGCAGCGCTTTTCCTGCTCACGCTGGTCGCCGCCAAGGTCAAGGGACGTCTGAGCGAGGAACAGGAAGCCACCTACATTCATCAGTTGCGCCACCTGCCGGTTGCGGTCAACAAGGTGCTCGAGCTCGAAGACGAGATCAAGGCCTGGGCCCAGCGCTTTGCCGACAAGCACCACGCGCTTTTCCTCGGACGCGGTCGTCACTATCCGATTGCGCTCGAAGGCGCGCTCAAGCTCAAGGAAATTTCCTACATCCACGCCGAAGCCTATCCGGCTGGCGAGCTCAAGCACGGCCCGCTGGCGCTGGTCGATGCCAACATGCCGGTCATTTCCGTGGCACCGAACGACCAGTTGCTCGACAAGCTGAAATCGAATCTCAAGGAAGTCCAGGCGCGCGGCGGCGAACTTTACGTCTTCGCCGATGCCGACTCGGAAATCCCGGAATCGGAAGGCGTGCACATCCTGCGTCTGCCGGAACATTACGGCGAACTGTCGCCGATCCTCCACGTCATTCCGCTGCAACTGCTGTCGTACCACGTGGCACTGGTCAAGGGGACGGATGTGGACAAGCCACGTAATCTGGCTAAGTCGGTGACGGTTGAGTAGGCAGGGCTAGCGGGTGCTTTAGCCATGCCTGATCGTATTCAAAACGAACGGCATTGGGACCTGTTCGGTGTAAGCGGCCCTTAGGCAGAAGAGGGCCAGCTGAGATGTCGTCAAGCTATACCCCAAACGGACTCTGGCATTGATGCAGAAACTGAGGCGGTTTTGTTGTTGGCAGTCATGCCTCATTCTCAGAGGGCTCCGTCGTGCGTTTTGATCTGGGCGCACGTCGTGGAACTGCCTGTTGAGCATCCTGCAGCCGACGTCCGACGATGTCATCAGCAGCCACAAGAGCGATGTCGTTCTCCAAACCCAATACGGCCATTACCCGCAAATAGGTGCCCAGGCTCACCGAGGGCTCTCCTTACTCGACGTTGTACAGTGTTTGCCGAGACACATCCGCACGTTCTGCCACGACACGAACGGAGACGATTGGCGTTGTCCGACAGTCTGTATGCGGCGGCTGAATACGTTCTGCCTCACTGAAAGATCGGGATGGGGGTACATGTTATTATGAAAATTCGTGGCGCCAGCACCGTCACTTCGTCCTGCAATCACCAACTGTTTCGTCCCAGTCCGTGCTATACGGGCAGGGGGCACTCATTTACCAACGTCAGATTGTGAGTGGCATTAATAATGTCTGCAAAAAAACTGCCAGCCTGGGCCGAGGCAGCATTTACGGCATGTGGAGAAGAGTACTTCTATCTCTGGGAGCGTATAAATACCTATTTAATGGGAGCCAAGAGTGGCGGCTTCTTGAGAGAGATAGAGGCTAAACTTCCTGCGCTGACTGGCAATGGTAGTGCGCAAGCGATTACGGATAGCGACTGGCAACGCATCCAATTTTTTCAGACGGTGATTGTGTGTGCAGATTATTTCGCGCCTTCTGGCAGCGCGAAATCCCTAGAAAATCGACCCTCGGCGATTAAAGATCTGCGCACCCAAAAGGTAGAGGCTAAGAAAATTCTATGGTATCTGGAAAAACTGATCCGTAGCCTAGACCTGCATCACGATGCATCGAGCAGGCTCTCCGCGCGAGCGCTGGATTGTGATCCGTTGCAAATCATCGAGGATATGGATGCGCACGCCAACGAAGGCGAGGGCTATTTGCGCGGTATCCGTGACGAGTTTCAGATGTTGATGTTACGCCGGGGACCGATACTGCAGGCGGCAAAGGATTTATCCGATTTTACGAAGGCAGTCAGGCATCGTATAGAGACATCGATGAACGCGCCGAGCGAACATTGGTACAAAGTTCACAAAGCTTGGTTGGGCATCGAAGGTCACAAGCAAGCGTCACATTTTTTTGCGGCAATCGATGAGTGGATCGCCAGAAATTCCAACACCGAAACCGATTCATTGCCCGAAGGGTTTTCATTGTCCGACAAAAGCCTTTCCGAGTTGGGCTTGGCCTTTGGCATGCTGAAGGATGACATATCGCCCGAGGAAATTGCAATCTATCGTTTCAATAGAAAAACTTCGCTGATGGACAGGATCAAAGTCTCGTGTGACTAGATTTTGATGGATAGTTTAGGGTGACGAGCTTCGCGTTCGAAAATTTGTTTGAATCCTAATGTATCAGTATTGGCCGTGAGAGTTTACTGCGGGCTCATTTCTTTCTAGGAGCCCTTCGTGTTGAATTTCTCGGATCAAAATGTTTTTCAGAAGCTTTCGGGAGTGGATTCGTCGTCCGATGACGAGTCGCTCAGTAACAGTGAGTTCATGTCCCAAGTGTTTGGCCGTGAGTTGGTCGATGCCTGCCCGGTTGTCGTCAGTTTTGAGGGCAACCCCGCCAATGTTCCCGGCCGGGCATGGCACGGATCTGCCTGGCAGGGGGCATCGGATCCGTTGCCGAAAGCGACGGAAAACAGCAATAACTATTTTAGCTTGGCTGACTTTCACACGGGTGTCGACGGCCAGGTTCGCCGGAAAAAATCGGCTTTTCATTCCCTGCATGCGCTCATGCTGGACGATGTTGGCAGCAAGGTGGCAATTGATCGCCTGAGCTTGGCGCCTTCCTGGCTGATCGAAACCTCGCCAGGCAATTTTCAGGCGGGATACATTTTCGAACATCCGATTACCGATGGCGCCCTGGCTGAAAACCTCATGCAGGCAATTATCATTGCAGGCCTCTGCGATCCCGGAGCCAATGGTCCGCAGACGCGCATGGCACGCTTGCCGGTTGCCAGCAATGGCAAACGCTCTCCAGCTTTTCGTTGTCGGTTGGCTTGTTGGGCACCTGATAACCGATATTCAGTTGAGCAACTCGTTGAGGGTTTTCAGCTCACGCTCAAACCTGTGCAGGAAGCGAAACGCCAATCGCATAAAAAAACGCTTGGGGTTCCGCCGTCCAGTACGTCAACCTTGACGCTTGCACCAACCGAAAATCCGGTAATTGCCGCTCTGCAGGCGCAAGGTCGTTACAGGGCTAACCTTGGTGAGGGCAAACATGACATCACGTGTCCTTGGGTGGCCGAGCATACCGACGGAATCGATAGCGGGGCTGCCTATTTTGAGCCAAGCGAGCAAAGCGAAATCGGTGGATTCAAGTGCCTGCATGGGCACTGCACTGATCGGCACATTACCGATCTGCTGTCTGCCATCCAAGTTAAACCTCAATCGATGCGTATGTTGCCGACTATTCGTATCTCAGGCGGAAAGCTGAGCGAGATTATTGATGCAGCCGAGGTCGTCCTGGCTGAGAGCGGGCAATATTATCAACGCGCTGGGGGCATTGTTACGGTTGTGAAAGATCCGGAAACGGCAGAAGCACGCATCCAACCCATGTCTAGAGCTCCGTTGATTCTTGCCCTTGCCGAACGTGCGATTTGGGAGCGTTTTGATCGCCAGGCCCAGGATTGGGTGCCGGCAGATCCTCCGATGCATCATGCCGAAGTGCTGCTAGGTTCTTTGAGTTATTCGCACCTGCCGGTGGTTAAGGGATTGGCTCGCCAGCCCTGCTTGCGCAGTGACGGCAGTCTCATGAGGGAGGCTGGTTACGATCCCTTGAGTTGCATGTTCGGTGTGTTCAACCCCGCTGATTTCAATATCCCTGAAAGGCCGAGTCGCGCACAGGCGGAAATTGCGCTCAAGTCGCTCGAAAATATCCTGCGGGAGTTCTGTTTTGCGGAACGCTCGGATCTTTCCGCTGCATTGTGTGCAATCTTCACCGCTGTTGTGCGCAGTTCTCTAAGCCACGCGCCGTTGATCCATGTCAGATCAAATACGTCTGGTTCGGGAAAGTCCTTTCTTTGTGACGTTATTACGACGTTCGTCTCGCCGCAGAAGAGTATCCCGATGAGCTTCCCGGGTGACGACGAAGAATGTCGCAAGCTGCTGCATTCCGAGTTGATGAAATCCCCTGCGGTTATCCAGTTCGATAACCTGACAATTGATCTGCTGGCCCACAACAGTCTGTGTACCGCACTGACCTCAGAGTATATGACCGGTCGAATCCTTGGAGCATCCAAGACGGGAATGGTCAGTACGCGTACCTTGCTGTTGTCCAGTGGCAACAATGTCGGTCCAGTAAAGGACATGAGTCGGCGTGCAATTACCGTTAGTCTGGATACCAAATCCGAAATGCCGGCAGATCGTGAGTTCGCTCAGCCGAATCTTGTCGAAGACATCCGGAAGGCTCGTGGTGAGTACATTAGCGCAGTCCTAACGGTCATTCTGGCGTGGATTGTTGCCGGGCGCCCAAAGACCGCCTGTCAGTCGTTGGCCAGTTTCGGGGAGTGGTCGGACATCTGCCGGCAACCTTTGCTCTGGCTGGGGCATGCCGATCCTGCTGCGTCAGTCTTCCAGTCAATGGCGGAGGACCCTGACCGGGAAACACTTGGGCGCTTGCTGGAGGTCTGGGAGTCCGTATTCGATACCATGCCAACGAGGGTAAGGGATGCCAGGAATCGCAGTCTGTGCTCGGGGGACGCTCATGTTGAACTGGGTGAGGTTCTTCATGATATTGCCGGGGAAAGGGGAGAAATTAACACCCGCAAGCTGGGCCGCTGGATCAAGCGCCATGCCGGTCGCATTGTGGATGGTCGCCGTTTCGTAAAATCGAATCTGCGTTTGTCTGCTGAGGCGTGGCAGGTCCATCGCATGGAATCGGTTTCATCGATTAGTTCGGTTTCAAACGGCAATAGCGAGACGAATATTCTCTACGAGAGGGAAAATTTGGCCAGTTATAGTGCGGCGAGTCGGGGTGAATAGCGTTTTCACTGTGTTTTTGGTTTCTTGAAACCGGTGCGAGCATCACAGGCTAGCTTGTCATGCCGCACCGCATCTTCCAGTGTGCCGGACTCGCCGAGAATGGGGAGGCTTACCCCGCTGCAACGCCCGCTGTCGTTCTGCGATCAGCTGGTCGCTGCCGCCGCTTAAGGAGGGAGTCATGGGTATTCAAGCAGAATGTACTTGCCGTTTCGACGATAAGAATCAAACCTGTTCCTTCTGGTCATCGCCAAGCGGTATGAGAAGGGATCGGTGATCGTCACCTCCAATCTCCCTGTTGGGCTGTGGGGCACCGCTTTCAATGGCGACGACACCCTGACTGTGCTGCACTCTTGGATCGGTTGCTGCATCACGCCCACATCATCAAAATTAAGGGACGATAGCTAAAGACGGAAGGACAAGAAAAAGGCGGGATTTGTCGGCACGCAAGGGGCTACGAGCAACTGACTCGGAAGCATCCCGGGCTATCCTGTGAAGGTCGCTTCTGGCCAGACACCCTACGACCGCAGCCCATTGCGGTGGCTCGTATTTTGGCTACACAACTGGAATTAGAGGCCTAATTTCCACTCAGCCAACCAAGAACATGCAGCTGCAACGTTGTTGCTTGGTCAGGGAACCGAAAAGCAACCTGACAAAGGCAGTGTTTCCGTCATGGACTTCGGTTATTGCAGTATTTGCGGGAAGCCCAATGATTTTTTCCAAGGAAAATTTTTCCTTGATCGGAAATGCTTGCCAGCCATGTGCCGTTCTCTTTAGCTGAACGCTCTATTGGGGGCTGTCACTAAAATGCCGCCATCGCGCCGAGGATGGATCGCAACTATCTGCCTCCAGGACCATCCGCCAAATACAAATTCGGCGAGCTTCTGTCCATGCCGAAAGAATATTCCCAAATAGGGGTCAGCCATATCAGTTCCAGGGAACCAAGCATGCTGATTGATTCGACCGCTGATCAAGATGTTGCCTTGGTTAGGCGAGACTTCATACCTGCAACTCGGCACGGCGTGTCTAAACAGGTGTGGACCGTAGCTGCGTGCAAAACCTTCGGCTGCGTATGCCAAACAGTAATACGGTGCGTTACTGCCTTTGCAGGGGATATGAAACGATCCGTTGCGGGTTAGTTTCGTAGACAAATGAGCTTTGATGCTTCGACACATGCAATATCCCATTCGGCCTGACAATCAGGTCTGAGTGCTTGAGAGCATTTGTTGAAACACTCGTTTTTATACGAACAGGATTCGACACGTCGGCAGCTGCAACGTGTCACGTTCAGAGCGCCGTCTTAGTCAATAGCTTTCATGCACTACTAACGCCCTAATTTTTCCTGTTATCAGGCAGTTTCGGGGTTGTATGTCGGCCAGCTATTGTAGTGAATCCGCTGCGTCGCTAGCGATGTTTACCGATCAAATCGATATAACCGATTCCAAATTTTTGTTGGAAATAGGCAATTTGTTTTGCCGCTAATTTTATTGCACAAAAAACTGAATAAATTCAATTGGTTAGTTGACTTTTGTCTTGGTGGTTGTCATTATTGGTGGCATGGACAAAGAGAGTGCTTAAATTTATCTGATATTGATTTTGAGCAGTTTTCCATGTTCGTCTGTTTTGATTTTTGCGATATCAAATTAAGAGGTTTTTGATGGTGGTTTTTATTTTGATTACCGTAGCCCTGGCGATGATTATTGCTGGCTTGGCGTTTTGGATTAAATATTATACAAATAGACGGAAAATTTCGCGTCAGAAACAGGCCAAGTGAATTTGGCCAGTGTAATTCGAAGGTTCTTGGGGTTTCTTCTTTGAGTTGCTGCCATGGATTGGGTGACGCGTACTTTTATGTAATTGAGCTCGTTTGTCGATTCAGGATGTTTTTTTATTTTCTGATTGTGACAATGAAGGCGCTACTTTTGAGGCTATTTCGGGGGGTACGTGGTGAGGATTATTCAGTATATCGGACGAGCTTTTAACTCAGTTCGCGGGTTTGATTTTTTATCGGATGCCCATCACGGCGATAACATTGAATCTATAGAAAGTATTGATGGACCCGATCGAAGTCAGGTTGATTCTGAATACTATAAACAGCTTCAGGATTGCCGATTTAATCCAGAGAGTGGTTTTATGATGACTGATGAATTGTCGAGCCTGGATGTTGCCGGCAACTTATTCGGTCAAAGTGATACCTGTTTTGATATTTGGTGAAGAGATATCTCTATCACGTGTTCCTATTATGAGGTAGAGGGTATTAAGACGATGAGATCTATTGTAAAAATCGGGCGATCTATGTTTGACGTCCTTGCCGACCTTGATCGCCTTGTAAACCATGTTGATTTTAGTCAGGATTTTCACCCGGGGGCTGGATTGCGATCACTGGCTGGTCAAGTTGCTGAGCTATTGGATATGCTTTCTGCCGGTAACGTTTCGACTAACGTCAGGGTTGTTGATGGTGTTGGAATTGGGAGTGGATGCCGCGGAATGATTTGTGTTCTGCCTGGCCCGGCCTTGAGCGGTATTGAGGGGTGTGATCCGATTGTCCAGAAAGCATTATGTTATTCCCCACCATTTGGATTGTATGTTTCGCTTCATCAGAATGAATCGGGGCCGCCATTTTTTAAAATAAGATTGGTTTTTGAAGATCATCCTGATGCAAAAATACTGCTTTCCTCCGTAGTTGAACATATGGACCAGATTAGTCAGTTTTCTGGTGATCCGGAATTGTGTCCTGTTGTTTGGGATGGAGAAAACTGCTGTGACATAAATCAGTATGACTGGTTCTTAATGAAGCCGCGAAGCGACTTGTTTGTTGATGTTTCGGTAGGCTTTGACGTCGAAAAGGTCAGTGAATTGATTTCGGTATTTGTAGAAATCATGGCTGTTGCATCAGGAGATATATTTGATTGCTGATTTTGGTTTGCGTTTTTGTCTTGATAAATATATTTTTCTATTTTTCCGGTTTTGTTTTTGAAATATTATGTTTATTCTGTATTTGCGGTTTTGATAATGATATAATTTAGTGGTGTTATTTTATTTGTAACTGGGTTTTGTTTTGCTGGAGTTTTAATGTCGCCTCTATCTGGTGTTGCGTTTTTGATACTGATTGTTTTTCTTGGAGTTAAGGTTTTTGAGAGTAATGATCATAAGATTTTGAAGATTGTTGATTCAGAGTCTGTGTCTGTTGCCAACCAAGCGTGGGAGGGAGTGGCTACTTTTGAGAAGTTGACTGCTCAGCTAGGTGCCTGCGACACCGTAAAAGCGCCATGTAAAGAGCTTCGAGAGCGCATCCAGAATGTGGCAGATGCGATTGCGTCGTGTGATAACGCCACGCAGCTTTGCGTGAGGCTGCAGGGTCTAATGACTCGATCAGAAGTCCTGGAACCCTTCAGGCATGGGAGCAAAACCATGATGCTGCCGCGAGATCCGTTTTATTTCGCGCTACCCAATGAAGTACTCCAGTTTTATGGCGAGGAGACCGACTATCGTTCTGAAATTGCCTGGCTGTGGCTGCATCAGTCCAGAGCCGTATTGGTGGCGGTCTTGCTGGGTGTATTGCTGCATTGGTGGTTTGTCGCCAACTGGATTCGACGATTGCGTGAAACAGATGTTGTTCAGCGTCGTCATGACCATGCCCGGATTTTGAATCTGGTGAAAGAGGACTATAAAAACTGGACTGAGCGCCAGTTGTGTGTCCCAAGAGATTGCCGGCTGACGGTAAAGTTTCCGAGTGATAATCTCAGCGTCGAAACGACGTGGGAAGAGTTTGCTGAATTAACGTCTGTACTTCTCAAAATGAGAGATCCAGAAGCTTCGTTGCAAGATACTGAGGTGGTCGATTCCCAATCGTCATTAGGATCTGGCAGCTCGCGCAAGCCGATAGTCGATCATCCTGAATCGAAATCCGGTAAAGGAGTTGAATCTGCGCGTAAAAACGATGATGTCTTTATCTGACGCTCTGCTTGCTATCTCGCCAGGGATGGCATCGTTCGTTTTGATGGTGCTTAGGGACGTAGTTCAGTCCGCGGTTTTAGTTGAAGGGGTATGTCGGGTGGACGCTATGCCGGGTACTTACGCTGAATAGCCCGTTTTGTCTTCAAGCACTATTGTCTTGAGAGGGGATTTATCCGTCATCGAATGTGTTGTTGTAGTACACGCTATTCTGTGTACTACAACTTGCTGAATTGCTCATGGAATTGCAAAGCGCCGTCACTCAGGCTCTCTATTCGCAACTGCTCGAAGAGGCGATGGCGTATGGTGTTTTGATCTTTGAAAATGGGGTTGTTGGCAGCCCTTACACCAATACGGCGAGAGGGAAGCGCTACGTCTATTGGCAGATCAAGTTACCCGATGGTCGCTTCAAGCGAAAGTCGATTGGTGTTGAGATTGAGGTGACGACGGCACTGATCAGCAGTTTGCTTGAGCGTAAAAAAACGGCTGAAGATGCCACTGCGGGCAACGACGCGTGCTTTCGTGGGTAGTGGCGGAATGTCTGTGGAACCGGCGCATTTCAAGGTGCTGGAATGGCTGGCACGTTGTGGTCTGTTTTCCAAGGGCGTGGTGGTGGTTGGCTCGCACGCATTTGCCGGTATCGGTAATTGACTTGGGGTTCGTTGGGGCTGCAGCCTCAAGACAACAGACATGGATTTTGCACGGCCGACCGGCATTAGCCTGGCAATCCCGGATTCTGGGGATGCGATCTGCGTGCCTGAGGTCATGAAGGAGCTTGATGATTCGTTCTTTGAGGTGCCGAGGTTTAATCTCAAACACCCGTCGACATCGATGATGAGTCGGAAGACGAAGGTGAAGATCGATTTTTTGACGATCCAAAAGACATTGGGCGACGATACGCCGCATTACTTTCCTGATCTTTCTATTCCCGTAGAGCCACTGAAATTCACGGATTACCTGATTGGCGGCCAACTGTCGCAGGGTCTGCTGGTTGGTTCTTACGCGATCCCGGTCACTTTGCCCGACCCGGCTCGTTTTGCGCTGCACAAGCTGGTGGTCGCGCAAGAGCGGACAGCGTCATTTCAAACGAAGGTTGAAAAGGATATTGCCCAAGCTTCCGAGGTGGTTGAAGCCCTGCTTGAAACAGGGCGAAGGGATGATCTTGATTTGGCATTCGTGGCGCTCCTTGCCTTGCCCTATGGTTCTCCGAAAGCAAGTTTGCAAAAATCGGCCGAGCGAATGCGTGGGGTGGCAAAGCAAACTGTGCTGGCGATGCTTGCTGGCTAGTCTGTAAATGGCAAAAGTGAGGTTGAAGGAAAATGGGCGTTTGCCTTAGAAACCCGGGATTGGCACCAAGGGGGTGCAGTAAAATCTTTTATGAGTCGTTATTTTTGATGGAGCTGTCATGATTTTAGTTACCGGTGCGGCAGGTTTTATAGGCAGTAATTTCGTGTTGGACTGGCTGGCCCAGTCCGACGAACCCGTCATCAACCTCGATGCGCTGACCTACGCGGGCAATCTCGAAAACCTGGCTTCGCTCGGTGGCGATGCGCGGCATATTTTCGTCAAGGGCAGCATCGGCGACTTCGATCTGGTGTCGAAGCTGCTGGCCGAGCATCAGCCGCGGGCAGTGGTCAATTTTGCTGCCGAATCGCATGTCGACCGTAGCATTCACGGCCCGGAAGACTTCATCCAGACCAATATCGTTGGCACCTTCCGCCTGCTCGAAGCGGTGCGGGCTTTCCACGGTCAACTGGAAAAAACGGCCAAAAATGAATTCCGTTTTCTCCATGTGTCGACCGACGAAGTCTATGGCTCGCTGGCCAAGGATGACCCGGCCTTTACCGAAACCCACCAGTACGAGCCGAACAGTCCGTACTCAGCGAGCAAGGCAGCGAGCGACCATCTGGTCCGCGCTTACCACCACACCTACGGTCTGCCGGTGCTGACCACCAATTGCTCCAACAACTACGGTCCCTACCACTTCCCGGAAAAGCTGATCCCGCTCGTTATTCACAACGCGTTGGCTGGCAAGGCGCTGCCCATCTACGGTGACGGTCAGCAGATTCGTGACTGGCTCTACGTCAAGGATCACTGCAGCGCTATCCGCCGTGTGCTTGAAGCGGGCAAGGTCGGCGAGACCTACAACGTTGGCGGCTGGAATGAAAAGCCGAATCTGGATGTCGTGCATACCCTGTGCGCCATCCTCGACGAACTGAGCCCGCGTGCCGACGGTAAGCTCTATAAGGAGCAGATCACCTACGTCACTGACCGCCCGGGCCATGATCGCCGCTACGCCATTGATGCCACCAAGATCGAGCGCGAACTGGGCTGGAAACCGGCTGAAACTTTCGATACAGGCATCAGGAAAACCGTCCTGTGGTATCTCGATAACCAGGCCTGGGTAGCCAATGTAACCAGCGGCGCTTACCAGAACTGGGTTGGCAAGCAGTACAGCGCCTGATTATGAAAATTCTTCTGACAGGAGAGAACGGCCAGGTTGGTTTTGAACTGCGGCGGGCTTTGGCGCCGCTCGGCGAGATGGTTGCGGTAGAGTAATGTTGAATGCATCTGTGCGTTTGTTATACTCGAATAAATTTTAATTGAGTATAACTGGATGATGTTCCAGCCTCTTTCGATGACTGCCCAGACGGCTTTTTCTCAGGTCGTGGAGGTTGCGCTGTCTATTGAGCATATGCGCTCGGTGGCTGATCTTCCGGGGGCCTTTGTCGCAAAAACGGTCAAGGGCCATAAGTACTGGTACTACCAATATACCGAGCCAGCCGGGGTTCGCCGGCAGGTTTTTGTCGGCCCCGAAGGTGATGCGGTTCAGGCCTTGATAGCGCGCGCAGGGGATCCTGCTGCGGCAGAGTCGTTGGGCCCTTTGGTACGTTCGGCTGCTGTGCTGGGCTGTGCGGAGATTTTGCCGCGCCATTACCGGGTGCTGCGGCGTCTTGCCGAGTATGGTTTTTTCAAGGCGGGTGGGGTCTTGATCGGGACGCATGCTTTCGTGGTGTACGGCAACATGCTTGGCGTACGCTGGGGAGGCGCCGATGCAGCGCGAACACAGGACATTGATTTTGCACATGCAGGCAAAAGCATTTCACTGGCCTTGGCGCCGAATTGCCAGATCCAGACGCATGAGGCTATTCAGTCGTTGAATATGGGTTTCCTGCCGATTGCTGGTTTATCCGGCAAGACCGGGGGGGCGTACCTGATTCCGAACGAGAAGGAGTTCCGGCTGGATTTCCTGACGACAGTGGGACGTTCTGGAGAGGTGCCATTTGAGCATCCGGACTTGCATGTCACGCTTCAACCGCTGCGTTTCATGGAGTTTTCGCTGGAAAACGTGCAGCAGACGGCCTTGCTTTGCGGGGATAGTGCCACCACGGTCAATGTCCCGCATCCTGCACGCTATGCCTTGCACAAACTGATTGTTGCAGGTGAGCGGGAAGGGGCGTTTCAGTCCAAATCGAGTAAGGATCTGATGCAGGCGGGGCTATTGCTATCGGCGCTGAAAGAGATGCGTCCGTGGGAGGTGGAGGAAGCGTGGGCCGATCTGTTGGGGCGTGGAAATGGGTGGTCGTCGCGAGCCAAGCGGGGGGTGTTTGCGCTTAGCCGACAATTTCCGGAGGAAGGTTTTGGCGATTGGCTCAAGGTGGTGTGAGAAAATGCCTTTTGAATATATATGTTTGATTGAGCAGTCATTGACTGTTTATGGGTAAGGGTTGTTAATGCGAAAAACGGAATTTGGATGCCGTAAATGCCTTCAACAAGGCTATTGGTGCGCCCCATGAAAATTCTTCTGACTGGCAAGAACGGCCAGGTTGGCTTCGAGTTGCAGCGGGCTTTGGCACCGCTCGGCGAGGTGGTGGCGGTTGATCATCAGGAATGTGACTTGGCCAATCCGGACGCCATCCGCCGCTTGGTGGCCGAGGTCAAACCACAGGTCATCATCAATCCAGCGGCCTATACGGCGGTGGACAAGGCTGAAGCCGAGCCGACGCTGGGCCAGGCTATCAACGGCACGGCGCCGGGCGTCTTCGGTGAGGAGGCGGCCCGCCTTGGCGCGCTGGTCATTCATTACTCGACGGACTATGTCTTCGACGGCTCAGCCAACCGCTGGTATGGTGAAAGCGATGCTACCAACCCGCTCAGCGTGTATGGCCAGACAAAACTGGCCGGTGAGCAGGCCTTGCAGGCGAGCGGGGCGGATTGCCTGATCTTTCGCACGAGCTGGGTGTTCGGTGCACACGGCGCCAATTTTGCCAAGACCATGCTGCGTCTGGCGGCTGAGCGCGATAGCCTGAAGATCGTGGCCGACCAGTTTGGCGCGCCGACTTCGGCGGCCTTGCTGGCCGACGTGACGGCGCAAGTGCTTGGGCGCTACCAGCGCGAGGGCAGGGCGGGCTTCCCGTTCGGCCTCTATCACCTGGTCGCCGGTGGCTGTACGACGTGGCACGAATACGCCCAGACGGTGGTGCGCGCTGCGCAGGCAGCCGGCAAGCCGCTCAAGCTGACGGCCGATGAGATACTGCCGATCACCACGGCCGATTACCCGCTGCCGGCGCCCCGGCCCAGCAATTCCCGGCTCGACACCAGCCGCCTGCGTCAGACCTTTGGGCTGGAACTGCCTGATTGGCACTGCGGGCTGGACCACGTGCTGCAACAGATTCTTTGATTTGAGGACACATCATGCGTAAAGGCATCATCCTGGCCGGCGGTTCCGGCACCCGTCTCTACCCGGTCACCCTGGCCGTTTCCAAGCAACTGCTGCCGATCCACGACAAGCCGATGATCTACTATCCGCTGACGACGCTGATGCTGGCCGGGATTCGGGACATCCTGATCATCTCGACGCCGCAGGACACGCCGCGCTTTCAGCAATTGCTCGGCGACGGCAGCCAGTGGGGCCTCAATTTGCAATACGCTATTCAGCCCAGCCCGGATGGTCTGGCCCAGGCTTTTATCATCGGTCGCGACTTTGTCGGCAATGGCGACAGCGCGCTGGTCCTCGGCGACAACATTTTCTACGGCCACGAATTTGCTAACGATCTCGGTGAGGCAGGTGCCCAACCCAGCGGCGCCACCGTCTTCGCCTACCACGTGCATGATCCGGAACGTTACGGCGTAGTCGAGTTCGACAAGGCTGGGCAGGCAATCAGCCTCGAAGAGAAGCCGACGGTGCCGAAGTCGAATTACGCGGTGACCGGCCTCTATTTCTACGACAACCAGGTGCTCGACATCGCCCGCGACCTCAAGCCGTCGCCGCGTGGCGAGCTGGAAATCACCGACGTCAATCGGGTTTACCTGGAACGCCAGCAGTTGAACGTCCAGGTCATGGGCCGCGGCCATGCCTGGCTCGATACCGGCACGCATGAAAGCCTGCTCGATGCCAGCCAGTTCATCGCCACCATCGAAAAGCGTCAGGGGTTGAAAGTAGCCTGCCCGGAAGAAATCGCCTACCGCAAGGGCTGGGTCGATGCCGGACAGCTTGAGAAGCTGGCCCAGCCGATGATCAAGAACCTTTACGGCCAGTACCTGATGAGCGTGCTCAAGGAACGGGTGTTCTGATGCGTGCGATCCCGACCGCTATTCCCGATGTGATCGCACTCTATCCCAAGGTCTTTGGCGACGACCGCGGCTTTTTCTATGAGAGCTACAACCAGAAGATTTTTCAGGAAGCCACAGGGCTCGATGTAACCTTCGTTCAGGACAACCACTCCAAATCCGCCCGCAACGTGCTGCGTGGCTTGCACTATCAGGTGCAACATCCGCAAGGCAAGCTGGTCCGCGTGGTGCAGGGCGAGGTCTTCGATGTCGCGGTCGACATCCGCAAGGGCTCGAAAACCTACGGTCAGTGGGTTGGTGAATTGCTCTCGGCGGACAACAAACGCCAACTGTGGATTCCGCCTGGTTTGGCGCACGGCTTTGTCGTGCTCTCCGAAACGGCGGAGTTTCTCTATAAGACCACCGATTACTACGCGCCCGCTCATGAGCGCTGCATCGCCTGGAACGACCCGGATCTGGCAATCGACTGGCAGCTCCAGGGCGAACCGCTGCTGTCGGCCAAGGATGCGGCGGGGCAAAGGTTTCGAGATGCGGTTGGGGAGTAGGCGAGGTTTGTTGCCGTTCCCTGGCCATCTGGCCTGAGGGCCAAGAAGTTCTGATCCGGATTTTGTTTTTGGGCTAAATTTCCGGTTGACCGTGGCAATTAACGTTTTTTATAGGTATTGATTTTCATGACCCAGATTCTCCCCGTTGTTCTCTCCGGTGGTTCCGGCACGCGTCTGTGGCCGCTGTCCCGGGAGAAATACCCGAAGCAGTTGCTGCCGCTGGTCGGTGAACAGTCCATGTTGCAAGCCACCGTTGCGCGATTGGGTGGCCTGGCCGACATGGCGGGGCCGCTGCTGGTATGCAACGAGGAGCATCGCTTCGTTGTCGCCGAACAAGTCCGTACCCTCGGTCTGCAAGGCTCGGTCCTGCTTGAGCCCTTCGGCCGCAACACCGCGCCAGCGCTCGCCCTGGCCGCCCTGTGGGCGGTGCGCGTTGGAGAAGACCCGGTCCTCGTCGTCATGCCGGCCGATCACGACATTGCCGATGGCGCCGCCTTCCGTGACGCCGTCACCCGCGCCGTCACCCTGGCCGAAACCGGCGTCACCGTCACCTTCGGCATCACCCCCGACTGCCCGGAAACCGGCTACGGCTACATCCAGCGCGGCCAAGCACTGAGCGACGGCTCCGGTGCCTTCAGTCTGGCCCGCTTCGTTGAAAAGCCCGACCGTCAAACGGCCGAAAGCTACCTCGACTCCGGTGACTACCTGTGGAACAGCGGCATCTTCGTCATGAAGGCATCAGTCTGGATCACCGCCCTCGGCATTTGCCGCCCCGATATTCTGGCGGCCTGCCAGCAAGCACTGGCCAGCGGCAAGACCGACGGCGACTTCATCCGCGTCGATGTTGAAGTCTTTAAATCCTGCCCCTCCGACTCCATCGACTACGCTGTCATGGAACGCCTCACCACCGGCGGAGCCGGCCTGCCCAAAGCCGCCGTCATCCCGCTCACCGCCGGCTGGTCCGACGTCGGCGCCTGGGACGCCCTGTGGAAAGTCCTGCCCAAATGTGGCGAAGGCAACGCCACCCGGGGTGATGTCATGCTCGAAAATTGCCGCGACACCCTCGTCGTCTCGGAAAACCGCCTCGTCGCCTGCATTGGCGTCAGCAATCTGGTTGTCGTTGAAACCGACGACGCCGTCCTCGTCGTCCATCACGACGCCACGCAGGACGTCAAAAAGATTGTCGACCGTCTCAAAGCCGACAAACGCAGCATTGCCCAATGGCACCGCAAGGTCTATCGCCCGTGGGGCTGGTACGACGGCGTCGATTCCGGTGAACGCTTCCAGGTCAAACGCATCGGCGTCAAACCGGGCGGCACCCTCTCGCTGCAAATGCACCACCACCGCGCCGAACACTGGATCGTCGTCAGCGGTACCGCCCGCGTGACCAAAGGTGACGAAACCTTCCTCGTCACCTAGAACCAATCCACCTATATCCCGCTTGGCGTCACCCATCGCCTTGAAAACCCCGGCATCGTGCCGCTCGAAATGATTGAAGTCCAGTCCGGCAGCTACCTTGGCGAGGACGATATCGTGCGCTTTGAGGATACTTACGGGCGGAGTTGAGTTCGGTCATACGCCGATAAGTCGGTCATCCTCTCGAAAGAGAGGAGGCCGTGCCGGAGGCTTGATCAATTCGCAGCGGTGCAGTTTCTTCGGATGCTTTAGCGGGAATGACAAATTCAACTGAATTGGCAGTTATTTGACATTTTTTGTGTGAAGAAGCTCTCTGGATGGTCGTTTCCGGCATCAGTCAATAATGACATTAGTCTGTTCGGACTATTGTTGCACTGCAAAACCGTGATAGCATCCGATCTGAATATTTTTGAACGGATTTGTCATGAAAAAAAC
The DNA here is from genome assembly GCA_013335535.1 of Azonexaceae bacterium. GTDB lineage: Bacteria > Pseudomonadota > Gammaproteobacteria > Burkholderiales > Rhodocyclaceae > Azonexus. The sequence goes on along the minus strand of JAAXVL010000006.1, from coordinate 121,696 downwards.
TTTGCTCGTACTGGCTTTGGCCGCTGCTGTGCCCGTTGCAGCTAACGCTGCTTCTGTCGACTATGACATTACGGTGAAATCCGACAGCTTCCTTGCAACCTCATCGTCTGCTACCTTCCAGCTTTCTTGGGAAGATCTGCTTCAGTCCAAGAACAAGAAGCACATCGAAGTTGATGGCATTTATACCCTGACCCTGAAGAACCTCACAACTGGTACCAAAGTGCTTTTCGATGATATCAATGTTGGCGATGATGGTTTCGCTACCGCAGGTACTTATACCCATACTTTCGATTCCTTGCTTTCTGGCGACAAATACCGCGTGATCTTTTCAGGTAGCTGGAGTGGCAAGAGTGGTGCAAACTGGACCACAGATTCGCTTCCATCAGTCAGCTTGGCCATGGCTCCTGCGACCCCAGTGACGTCTGTTCCGGAACCGGAAAGCTACGCCATGTTCCTGGCCGGTCTTGGTCTGATTGGTGCAATGGCTCGCCGCAAGAGCATCTGATTTTAGTCAATTTGCATTAAAATGCCGCCTTTTGGCGGCATTTTTTTTGGCGGCTTGAGGGAGAAAAATAGAGTGGCAAAGGGAATGATTCTGGCTGCAGGCCAGGGTACGCGGGTTCGTCCATTGACCAAGGATTGGCCAAAACCGATGGTGCCGATTCTCGGCAAGCCGGTCATGGCTTACCTGATCGAGCATCTGGTGCGTTATGGCATTACCGACATCATGGTCAACGTGGCGTATCACCATAAAAAAATCGAAGAGTATTTCGGCGACGGCCGGCGCTGGGGTGCCAATATCGGCTATTCCTACGAAGGCGTTTGCGATCACGGCGAAATCCTCCCCAAGCCCAAGGGCTCGGCCGGTGGCATGAAGGCTATCCAGGATTTCAGCGGATTTTTTGACGAAACGACCTTGGTAATCTGCGGTGACGCCATCGTTGATCTCGATATCGGGGCAGCGTTGTTCGAGCACACGAGCAAGGGTGCCCTGGCCAGCGTGGTGACGCTGGAAGTGCCTAACGATCAGGTGCAGAACTACGGCATCGTGGTTGCCGACGACGAGGGCAAGATCGAGTCATTCCAGGAAAAGCCGAAACCGGCTGAGGCTAAATCCAACCTGGCGAGTACAGGCATCTATATTTTCGAGCCGCAGGTGCTTGATCTGGTGCCGTCGGGCGTCGAGTTCGACATCGGCAGCCAGCTGTTCCCGCTCCTGGCTGAAAAGGGCTTCCCGTTCTATGCCCAGAGCCGGTTCTTCAACTGGATCGATATTGGCCGCGTGACCGATTACTGGTCGGTGCTGCAACGTGTGCTGCGTGGCGAGGTGGCCGAGATGGTCATGCCGGGCAAGGAAATCATGCCGGGTGTCTGGGTTGGCCCGAATGTCTCGATCAATTGGGATAGTTCCAAGATTGTCGGGCCGGTCTACATCGGCTCAAGTGTCAGGATCGAACCGGGCTGTTCCGTCATCGGTCCGGCCTGGATCGGCCATGGCAGCCATCTGCGTCAGGGCGCCAAGGTGATCCGCAGCGTGCTGTTCGAATACACGCGCATCGGCGAAGGCATGGAATTCTCCGAGATGATCGTCTCGCCTCGTTATTGCGTGGACCGGGCTGGCGACACGACCTATGTCGGTGATGATCGTTGCAGATTGCGCTGGGGTGATTCGCGGGGGTGATGTCAGGGATGCTATGGACACAGCAGGCATGACGACGAAGCAGCCTTGGGTGCGCAGCTGGTTCTGGCTGATCGTGGGGCTGCTTGCGGTGTCCGCACTTTTTGTTCTAGGGGCCCAGCCGTTCGCTGTCGGGATTGTCCCTTCGCCGTTTGACAAGGTGGCGCATGCGCTGGCGTTTGGTAGCCTTTTTCTAGTGCTGGATAGCGCGCTGGTCTTGCCGCTCTGGCTGGCCCTGATGATTCCCTTGCTGGTTTCAGCGGGCGACGAGTTTCACCAGATATTTCTGCCAGGCCGTCAGCCGGGTCTGGACGATTGGCTGGCGGGGTCGTGTGGTGTTGTACTGGCCGCCAGCTGGCGTCATTTCCGGCGCTGATTGGGGAACTATTGCTATCCGAACTGGTAGTTGGCTTCAAGTGAGCCATTGCTGGCGATGTTTTCCAGCTTGCCGACAGCCTGGGCCCGATTGCTGACGTTAATCTTCTTGAAAATCCGTTGCAGGTGGTTTTTGACGGTAAATGAGCTGATGTCGAGAATCATGCCAATTTCAATGTTGGTCTTGCCATTGCGTACCCATTCGAGAATTTCAATTTCGCGCGTGCTTAGGCCTGACTTGATCAGGGAGTTGATCAGCGTCGGCGCCGTAACCTGGTCCGGTTCATAGATCGGTAAACCGTCGGTCTTTCTCACTGCAGCGTCAACATGGGGAAGAAGGAGTTCGAATAACCTTCTTTCCTGCTCATCAAAGCTGGCGTCCCGTCGGAGCAGGATGTACAGGTGATCCGCCTTGAAGCGGGTGTCTGGAATTGCATGGAATAAAATGTGTTTCATTTCGTGCAATTCAGAGTGAAGCATTGTTACGTCAATATTACTTCCGCAAACGCTAGATATAGATGCCGATGTAACTCGACCGCAACCGGCAGCCCAATGTTGGTGAACACCGTTTCTGAATTCGTGAATCGCGTCATGCAAGGGCTTTGCTCCGCGTATTCCCGGGATGCCGGAAACGATATCGTAATGATAGGTCTCGCCGCCAATCGCCCCGCTGAAGCAAATGAGAACATCATGCTGGATGGCTTCCTGAAAATCACCACGAAGCCAGAGCATAAGCTGAAAGTGGCTCTGGATCGACAATGAGTTGTGCATGATCCGAACGATCAGTTCCGGGTCGAATTGTGACTGGCTGGATGCCATATGACTCTCACGTATCCGTTGTTTTGAGTCGGCATTATTACGTTAGTCTTTTTTTTCCGATGTCGAATATTTCACGAATAATTGAAATGCTGCGGTGCGGCATCGTGTTGCATTTGGTATACAATTTGCCATTGTTAAATATTCAATAAGTATTGTTTAATACCATGAACATTTTGTCCTCCTCGCGCTTCGGTGGCGTCGCATCGAATCGCCCTTTTCTGGGTATGGAACGGGTTGGCGGGGCTTTATTTCGACTTTTTGAGTCGCTGGTTGATCCCGTTACGGTGCTCGCCACGCTTTTTGGCTTGATGCTGTGGTTTCGCGACGATGAATACGCTCGCTATGCTGTGCTCGGCGTGCTCGTTTTTTCACTGACCTTCCCGGGAAAAAGCCTGATTCAGGAAACGGTGCGAGGCAGTGTCCGCGAAGTTCTTATTAGCTGGCTGGGCATGGCTGCGCTGCTGATTTTTTTCGGCCTGGCGACAGGGCTCTACACGCTTTTCCCTGAAGAGGTCCTGTTTAACTGGCTGTGGATGGCCCCGACTGCGCAATTGGCTGGCCATTTCCTGTTTCGCGTCACGATGCCCGCAGTGCTTGCCGCAAACGGCTTTCCGAAGCGGGCTGTTGTGGTTGGCTGCAACGAATTGGGCCGTCATCTGGCAAGCGAAATCGATGCTCATCCGATGCAGGGCATCAAGCTGAACGGCTACTTCGATGATCGCGACATCGAGCGGCTGGATATGGGTAATAGCCGCCTGATCGGTCGCTTTTCCGACGTTGCCGAGTACGTCAAGGCCAACAAGATCGATCTGATCTACCTTGCCTTGCCGATGGCAACGCAACCACGGATTCTTTCGCTGCTCGAGTCGCTTAATGATACGACGGCGTCGGTTTATTTCGTACCGGACATCTTCGTGACGGACCTGATCCAGGCGCGCATGGACGCGGTTGGCCGGATGCCGGTGGTTGCCGTGTGCGATTCGCCATTTTCCGGCCTGAACGGTATCGTCAAGCGTTTGAGCGACATCGTTCTCTCCATCCTGATTCTGATCCTGATCTCGCCTGTCCTGCTCGTGGTGGCTTGTCTGGTCAAGCTCAGTTCGCCGGGGCCGATCATTTTCAAGCAACGGCGTTATGGTCTCGATGGCGAGGAGATCATGGTCTATAAGTTCCGCTCGATGAGCGTCTGTGAAGATGGTCCGAATGTTCCCCAGGCGCGCAAGGGCGATGCCCGCGTGACGCGTATTGGTGGCATTCTTCGGCGGACTTCGCTCGACGAGTTGCCGCAGTTCGTGAACGTTCTGCAGGGGCGCATGAGTATTGTCGGCCCTCGGCCGCATGCCGTTGCGCACAATGAGATGTATCGCAAGCTGATCAAGGGATACATGGTTCGCCATAAGGTCAAGCCGGGTATCACCGGCTGGGCTCAGGTCAATGGCTACCGTGGCGAAACCGAGACGCTGGACAAGATGCAGGCGCGTATCGACTACGATCTCGAATACCTGCGCAACTGGTCATTGCATCTCGATCTTTACATCATTTTCCGCACCGTCCTGCTGGTTTTCAAGGACGCGAGCGCCTACTGAGGCAGGGCCGATGATCTTTTCGGCTTGCGCGAAAAGGGGTGTACACGCTTTGGTGGTGCTGGGCCTGCTTGTTCCTGTGCTGGGCCATTCTGCTGAGGCAGTTGCGCGTCGCGACAGTTCGCGCGCAACTCTGCGCCTGGACAAACGGCCGGTTGCACCAAGCCCGTTTCGCCTGGAGATTCAGCGGGCAGATTATCGGCTGAATGCGGAAGCGGCGACCGAAACGCTGGCACCGCAGAAAAAAGGGTCGGCGCTGTCTGCAATGATCGATCGCCATGCCAATGCGAAAGGGCTTGATCCGGCGCTGGTTCATGCCGTCATCCGTGCCGAGTCTGCCTATCGTCCTGATGCATTGTCGCCAAAGGGGGCCGTTGGCCTGATGCAGGTCATGCCGGCGACCGGGAGGCGTTTCGGGATCAACGATCTCGATGTGCCGGAACGCAATCTCCTGGCCGGCACGACTTATCTTCGGCATTTGCTCGATCGTTTCGACAATGTGCCGTTGGCCCTGGCTGCCTACAATGCGGGTGAAGGGGCGGTGAGTCGCTTCGGCAACAAGATTCCACCGTATCCGGAGACGCAGGGCTATGTTCAGGGAATTCTTCGCTCGTATCGGAAGGAACTGATGCCGGATGCACCGATGCCGACCCTTTATACCGATGGAGTTCGTCTCGCTGCGGACGACCTGGCGCCGTATCGCCTGATCAATTCAGGCCGTTATTGAAAGCTTGTTCAGCTTCCGATGGCTGTTTGGGACGGTATTTTCGTCCGGTCGGCGGAATGGCGGTGAGGTCTTTTATAATTGGCGCCTTCCGTATCCCAAGAATGGCAATCAGGCACCGGTTTTTGACCCCATGCGCATCGGCCGTACTGCGTTGTTGAGGGGCTTGCCTGGTGAATGCAGTCAATGAATTCCGATCCCCATGAAATTCTCGGTGTTTCGCCCGGTGTCGCGCCGGCCGAGCTGAAGCGCGCCTATCGGCGGCTGGCCATGCGCTGGCATCCTGATCGAAGCGATCATCCGCAGGCGACGGAGCGTTTCAAGCAGATCAACGCGGCTTACGAGCAGTTGCTGGCAGCCGATGCCGAGGATGGCGAAGCGGATGAAGCGCCCCAGGCCGCGCCCGATGAAGGCGTGGCAAGGGCGGATGATATTCGGCTCAATCTTGAAATCAGTCTGGAAGAGGCTGCCGCCGGCTGCCGCAAGACCATTCACTACGCCCGTGGCAACGCCTGCCTGACCTGCGAAGGCACCGGCGAGCATGGCATGACCAGAACGCGCTTTTGCGGCGCCTGTCATGGCAGTGGCCGGGTGCATGACGCTCAGCGCAATCTTGTGCGTTGCGAGGCGTGTGCTGGGCGAGGGCTCTTCACCGAGCGTATTTGCAAGGATTGTGGGGGCAGTGGCCGGGAGCTGGCTGGGGTCAGCCTGGAAATCCGTGTGCCGCATGGCATGTTGCCGGGCGACGAATTGCGCCTGGTCGGGCAGGGCGAGCCGGGCAAGGATGATTTGCAGGCTGGCGATCTTTTCCTGACGATTGTGCTTGGCTCGCATCCGCTGTTTCAGTTGCGCGGTCGCGACCTGCATTTCCGGATGCCGGTCAGTGCGCTGGCCATGATGGCCGGTGGCGATATCGATTTGCCCTCGCTGGCCGGCGTGATCTGTCATTCGCTCGAAGCCGGCGCGGCCGAACGCCGGCTGTTGCGGCTGGTTGGCAAGGGCTATCCGGGGCGTGGCAAGAATCACGCGGGTGATCTGGTGGTCGAACTGGAGCCGGTATTTCCGAGCAAGCTCAACGCTCGGCAACGTAAGCTGCTGTTGCAGGCCAATGCGGCATTGCTCGACGACGTGGCAGATGCCTTGCCGGAGATTTGCGATTGGAAAGCCGCTTACGGGATCGAGTAGGTGGCCAGCTCAGGGCTGCGGGCGCGGATTGAAATTAAAGCGTTTTTTCGTGTTCACCGTGGCAATCGACTGGAGCGGCAGGTTCTGCCAGCGGATATCGCCGATACCGGTTTCCATCAGGCTGGCCAGAGCGTCGTCGCTCGCCGGCCGGGCATCGCTGTCATGGCATTCGGCGAGAAATTGCGCCAGATCGCGATCGTCGAGCAGGCCGATGCCCAGACTCGTTTCGAGCAGGATACTGCCTTCCTCATCGAGGTAAATGGCCTTGATTTGACCGGCGGCTTCGCCGGTATGGCTGACGAAGGCATCGCCGTCGCGGCGGAACACCCAGGGCGTGTAGGCCAGCGCAACGAAAACCCGTTGCGGGCCGTTCTGCAGAAACCAGCAGCCTGATTCGTCACAACCATACTGCCGGTTGATGAACTCGATCAGGCCGCGGTGTGTCACGCGTTCTCCCTGCAATCGCCAGTCGCCCCGCCGGTCGAGCGACAACCAGTCGTAACAGGCGGGGACGTTGGGCCACTTGGCGATGGCAGAGAGATCGACGGCCATCAGTCGGCGTACGCTTCCATCGGCGGGCAGGCACAGTTCAGATTGCGGTCGCCGTACACATCGTCGATACGATTGACGCTCGGCCAGAACTTGTTGGCCGCCACCCATGGCAGCGGGAAAACCGCCTGTTCGCGGCTGTACGGATGCTTCCATTCACCATCGATGACGTCCGCCTGCGAATGCGGGGCATTCTTGAGCGGATTGTTGTCGGCCGTCCACACGCCGTTCTCGATCTGGCGGATTTCCTCACGAATGCTGACCAGCGCCGCAATGAAACGGTCCAGTTCGGCCTTCGACTCGGATTCCGTCGGCTCAACCATGATCGTGCCGGCGACCGGGAAGGACACCGTCGGCGCGTGGAAACCGTAGTCCATCAGGCGCTTGGCGATGTCGATCTCGGCGATGCCGGTGGCGGCCTTGATCGGGCGGATGTCGAGGATGCACTCGTGAGCGACGCGGCCGTTCTTGCCGACGTAGAGCACGGGATAGTGCGCGTTGAGCTGCCTGGCGACGTAGTTGGCGTTGAGGATGGCGACCTGCGTCGCCTTCTTGACGCCGGCGCCACCTAGCATGGCGAGGTACATCCACGAAATGGTCAGGATCGAGGCCGAGCCGAACGGGGCGGCGGAGACCGCACCCTGGCCAGCATTGACGCGGCCGGCGTCGCCTGTCGGCTGGACGGCGTGGTCGGCCATGAACGGGGCTAGATGCGCCTTGAGGCCGATCGGGCCCATACCCGGTCCGCCGCCACCGTGCGGGATGGCGAAGGTCTTGTGCAGGTTCATGTGGCTGACGTCGGCGCCGATGAAGCCGGGCGAGGTCAGGCCGACCTGGGCATTGAGGTTGGCGCCGTCCATGTACACCTGGCCGCCGTTGGCATGAACGATGGCGCAGATCTCGCGGACCGCTTCCTCGAACACGCCGTGCGTAGACGGGTAGGTGATCATCAGGCAGGCCAGGTCGTCCTTGTGGGCTTCGGCCTTGGCCTTGAGGTCGGCGACATCGACGTTGCCGTTCTCGTCGCAATCGACGACGACGACCTTCATGTTGGCCATCTGGGCGGTCGCCGGATTGGTACCGTGGGCCGACTTGGGGATCAGGCAGACGTTGCGGTGTTCCTCGCCGCGGCTGGCGTGATAGCGGTCGATGGCAACCAGGCCGGCATATTCGCCCTGAGCGCCGGAATTCGGCTGCATGCAGATGGCGTCGAAGCCGGTCACGGTCTTCAGCCACTCGGTCAGGCCGGCGATCATTTCCAGGTAGCCGACCGCCTGATCGCGCGGGGCGAAGGGATGCAGGCCGCCGAATTCCGGCCAGGTGACCGGGATCATCTCGCTGGTCGCGTTGAGCTTCATGGTGCAGGAGCCGAGCGAGATCATCGAGTGGTCGAGCGCCAAATCCTTGTTCTGCAGCGACTTGAGGTAGCGCAGCATTTCGTGTTCGGTGTGGTGCGTGTTGAACACCGGGTGCTGGAGCACGGCATCGTTGCGGATCAGCGCATCGGGCAGGGCCGAGTCGGCAGCAGCGACCTGGGCGTCGATGACGTCCATGTCGAGCGTGACCTGGGTGATCAGCTTGAACAGCGTGGCGACATCGTTGCGCGTCGTCGTTTCGTCGAAGGAAACACCGAGCACGCCTGCCGAGACGCGGCGCAGGTTGTAACCAGCGGCCAGGGCGTCGTGATAGACCGTTTCAGCGCGAGCGCCGAGGTCGAGATGCACAGTGTCGTAGAACTGCTTGGTGAGCAGGCTGACGCCGGCGCGCTTGAGACCTTCGGCGAGGATGGCGGTCAGCCGGTGAATGCGGCCGGCGATGGTGCGCAGGCCTTCAGCGCCGTGATAGACGGCGTACATGCCGGCCATGTTGGCGAGCAACACCTGCGAGGTGCAGATGTTGGAGTTGGCCTTTTCGCGGCGGATGTGTTGTTCGCGCGTTTGCAGCGCCATGCGGTATGCGGTCTTGCCGCGGGCATCCTTGGACAGGCCGATAATGCGGCCCGGCATGGAGCGGACGTAGGCTTCGCGGGTAGCGAAGAAAGCGGCGTGCGGGCCGCCGAAGCCCATCGGGATGCCGAAGCGCTGGCTGGAGCCAAGCGCAATGTCGGCACCCATGGCGCCAGGCGACTTGAGCAGGACGAGAGCCATGAGGTCGGAGGCGACGGCAACGGTGGTGCCCTTGGCCTTGAGGCCGGCGATGGTGGCGGTCAGATCGCGGACTTCGCCGTTGTCGCCCGGGTACTGGAGCAGGGCGCCGAAGAAATCTTCACTTTCGATTTTTGCGGCATTTTCCGGGTTGACCGTGGCAATGACCAGTTCGAAGCCGAAATAGCCGGCGCGGGTCTTCACGACGTCGATGGTCTGCGGAAAGCAGTTGGCATCAACCAGGAAACGGTTCGATTTTGATTTGGAGACGCGGCGCGCCATGGTCATGGCTTCGGCCGCGGCGGTGGCTTCGTCGAGCAGTGAGGCGTTGGCGATTTCCAGGCCGGTCAGGTCGACGACCATCTGCTGGAAATTCATGAGTGCTTCGAGGCGGCCCTGAGCGATTTCAGCCTGGTAGGGGGTGTAGGCAGTGTACCAGCCCGGATTTTCGAGCACATTGCGGATGATGACCTTGGGCGTCAGCGTGTCGTAATAGCCCATGCCGATGCAGGACTTGTTGACGACATTCTTGCTGGCGATGGCCTTGAGGTCGGCCAGGGCTTCGTGTTCGCGACGCGGGGCGGGCAGCGGCAGATCGGCCGGCAGGCGGATGGCGGCGGGAACGGTCTGGTCGATCAGTTGTTCGAGGCTGTCGGCGCCGATGGCGGCGAGCATGGCGGCCATTTCGGTAGCACAGGGGCCGATGTGGCGGCCGATGAACTCGTCGTGCTGCTCAAGGGCGGAAAGGGGAAGATTCAACGGCATGGTTGTCCTTGCAATCAGGCAAAACTGGCGCATCGTCACCCCCGCGCAGGCGGGAGTCCAGGCGCATCCTCTGGGTTCCCGCCGGCGCGGGAACAACGGATCAAGCGTTTGTGGCGGCTATCAGGCGGCGTCAGCAACGGCCTGGTAGGCAGCGGCGTCGAGCATCTTGTCGAGGTCGGCGACGTTGTCCGGGGTCATCTTGAACAGCCATGCGGCGTAGGCATCCTGATTGACCGATTCCGGTGCATCGGCGGCGGCCTGGTTGACTTCGGTGACAGTGCCGGAGATCGGCGCGTAGACGTCAGCCGCAGCCTTGACCGATTCAACGACGGCAATTTCCTTTTCTGCATCGAAATGGGCGCCGACTTCCGGCAGTTCGACGAAAACGAGGTCGCCGAGGGCTTCCTGAGCGTGGTCGGTGATGCCGACGGTGACGGAGCCGTCAGCGTTGAGCAGCATCCATTCGTGGGAGGCAGCGTACTTGAGGTTGGCGAGGACTTTTGACATGGGTTTCTCCTGAATGGGTTGAATTAGATGACTGCTTTGCCGTTGCGGGCGAATACGGGTTTCGTAACCTTGGCCTTGAGCGCCTTGCCGCGAATGTCGACTTCAACTTCGTCACCAATCTGCACGCCGAGCGGCAGGCGGGCGAGGGCGATGGACTGCTGCAGCGTCGGCGAGAATGAACCGGAGGTGATTTCACCGTCGCCCTGCGCCGTCATGACTTTTTGGTGGCCGCGCAGCACGCCCTTGTCGAGCAGGATGAGGCCGAGGAACTGCTTCTGCTGGCCGTTGGCGAGCAGTGCTGCCTTGCCGACAAAATCGCGCTCGGTATTGAGCGATACGGTCCACGCCAGACCGGCGTCGAGTGGCGACACCGTCTCGTCCATGTCCTGACCGTAGAGATTCATGCCGGCCTCCAGGCGCAGCGTGTCGCGGGCACCCAGGCCGCAGGGCGCGACGCCGGCGGCGTTGAGCTTGTTCCACAGCGCTTCGGCTTCACCGGCTGGCAGCATGATTTCGTAGCCGTCTTCGCCGGTGTAACCGGTGCTGGCGATGAAATATTGATCGACTTCGGCTGCGAAGAAAGCCTTCAAGCCTTCGGTCGCGGCCTTGCTCTGCGGCAGGACTTCCCAAACCTTGGCGCGGGCATTCGGGCCCTGCACGGCGATGATGCCGAGGTTATTGGCGCCGTCGCGGCGCTGGGTGATGGTCACGTCCAGCTTCCATTCGGCGACCTTGGCCTGCATCCAGGCCAGATCCTTCTCTGCCGTGCCGGCATTGACGACGATGCGGAAGCGCGTGTCAGTCAGGAAATAGATGATCAGGTCGTCGATGACGCCGCCGGCGTCATTGAGCATCGCGGCGTAAAGCGCCTTGCCGGACACCTTGAGCTTGGCCACATCGTTGGCGACGAGGCGGGAGAGGAAAACGCGGCAATCGGCGCCAACAACATCGACCGGGCACATGTGCGAAACGTCGAACATGCCGCAGTTGTTGCGGACCGCATTGTGCTCCTCGATCTGCGAACCGTAGTTGACCGGCATGTCCCAACCACCGAAATCGACCATCCGGGCATTCATCGCGCGGTGAGCGGCATTCAAAACCGTTTTCTTCAGCATATCAATCCTTTACGATCGTTTGTTAACGTCGGTTCTAGAAACGGAAAAAGGGTGAAACGAAAGAATGGCCTTTCGTTTCACCCCTCTGTCCTCGATACCTGAGAGATTTGCCCCATCGGTGGATGCCGGCAATCGCCGCCATCGCTCTCCAGAGTTTTTTGGCTTGCGCCGTGTTCCGCGGTCCTTTTGCCTGAGCGTTTTCGGGTGGTTTTGCGCCTTCGGCGGCAGACGGATCTGCGCTCTCCCACGGAACGGGTGGCACTATAACGGGATGCCGCGGTCTGATCAACCTGCTGCACTGCACAAGGGCCTCGGGCCGGAGCCGCCTTCGTGCTAAACTCTTCGTTTGCCTTCAATTGCTTACCCGTGACACCTGCCAATTTCGATTTTCATAGCCACTCCATCGTTTCCGACGGCTTTCTGCCGCCTCGCGTTGTGGCCGGTCGTGCGGCGGGGAATGGCGTCGATCTCTGGGCGCTGACCGATCACGACGATCTTGGTGGCCTGACCGAAGCGAGGGCGGCAGCCGAAGAAGCAGGAATGGGTTTTGTCAATGGTGTCGAAATTTCCATCGAATGGCGCGGCGTGCCGATTCATGTCGTTGGTCTGGGTTTCGATCCGGCCAACCCTTCACTGAGTGGTGGTTTAGACGAACTGCGAGTGGGGCGTATTGAACGCGCCAGGCGGATGGGCGACGCGCTCGCCGCCATCGGCATCCCCGGCGTCTATGAAGGCGCGCTGTGCTTCGTGACCAATCCGAGCCTGATTTCCCGCGCCCATTTCGCCCGCTATCTTGTGTCGATCGGCATTGCGCGTGACGTGCAGGGCGTATTCCAGCATTACCTGACGCCAGGCAAGCCTGGCTACGTCGATCACCGTTGGGCGACACTGGAAGAAGCCGTCAGGTGGATCAATGGTGCCGGTGGCGTGGCTGTTGTTGCGCACCCGGCCCGCTACAAGATGTCGGGCGCTGACATGCGTCGCTTCCTCGATGATTTCAAGGATGCCGGCGGGCAGGGCATCGAGGTGACCTGCGGCAGCCATTCGCCCGACCATGTCATGCATTTTGCCCGTCTGGCCCGTCACTACGCGTTTCACGCGTCGCGCGGCTCCGATTTTCACGGACCGGACGAAAGTTATGTTGATCTCGGCAAGCTTCCGCAACTGCCAGAAGATCTCAAGCCGATCTGGCGTCTGGTGGTCTGAGCATGGCTCGCGTCGTCAATATTCATCCCGAATCTCCGCAGCAGCGCCTGCTCGTCCAGGCGGTCGACTTCATTCGCAAAGGGGCGATCGTCGCTTTGCCGACCGACTCCTGCTACGCCCTCGGTTGCCATCTCGGCGACAAGGAAGCGCTTGATCGCATTCGCCTGATTCGCCAGATGGACGAGCGTCATCACCTCACGCTGATGGTCCGCGACCTGTCCGAAATCGCTCATTTTGCGCGTGTCGATAACGCCCAGTACCGCTTGCTCAAGGCGGCGACGCCGGGCAGCTACACCTTCATTCTCGAAGGTTCGAAAGAGTTGCCACGCCGTGTCATGCACCCGAAGCGCAAGACTATCGGGCTGCGCGTGCCGGATCATCCGGTTGCGCTGGCCCTGCTAGAAGAACTCAACGAGCCGCTGCTGACGACGACCCTGCAGTTACCGGGTGACGAACTTCCGCTGACCGAAGGCTGGGAAATTCAGGATCGGCTCGAGGATCAATTGGAGCTGATTCTCGACTGTGGCCCCTGTGGTACAGAGCCGACGACGGTCATCGATCTGACTGGCGCCGCGCCTGAGCTGGTCCGGGCAGGCCGTGGCCCGCTGGCTCTCTTTGGTCTGGACTGAGATGCTGGATATCAACGCCATCATCCAGACCATTGCGATTCTCGCCCTGCCTTTGGTTTTCGCGATCACGCTGCATGAAGCTGCCCACGGCTATGCCGCCCGGCATTTTGGCGATCCGACCGCCTGGCAATTGGGGCGGATCAGCCTGAATCCGTTGCGTCATATCGATCCAATCGGCACTATCCTGATTCCGCTCAGCATCCTGCTCTTTTCCGGCGGCAATTTCCTGTTCGGCTACGCCAAGCCGGTGCCGGTGGATTTCAGCCGCCTGCGCGAGCCCAAAAAAGACATGTTCTGGGTCGCCGCTGCCGGGCCGGGCGCCAATCTGTTCATGGCCTGCCTGTGGGCGCTGGCCTTCAAGCTCTCGTGGCTGTTGCCGCAGTTTTTCAGTACGCCGCTGGCGCGCATGGCCGAGATGGGTATCCAGATCAACTGCGTGCTCATGGTGCTCAACCTGTTTCCCTTGCCACCGCTCGATGGCGGGCGGATTGCCGTCAGCTTGTTGCCGCATTCGATCGCCTGGAAATTCGCCCAGCTCGAACGCTGGGGCTTTCCGATTTTGCTGGTGCTGTTGTTCACCGGTATCCTCGGCGCAATCATGAATCCGCTGGTCAATACGTCAGCCGAGCTTATTGCCCTCATTTTTGGTCTCTACTAAATAAATAATATGTACGCAGAACGTGTTCTCTCCGGCATGCGCCCGACCGGGTCGCTGCATCTTGGCCACTACCATGGCGTTCTCAAAAACTGGATCGAGCTCCAGCACGAATATCCCTGCTTGTTCTTCGTCGCCGACTGGCATGCGCTGACGACGCAATACGACAATCCGCAGGGTATCGAGAAGGCTTCGATGGATATGGTGGTCGACTGGCTGGCGGCCGGTGTTGATCCCAACCAGGCCACGCTGTTCGTCCAGTCCAGGGTACCCGAGCATGCCGAGCTGCACCTGCTCATGTCGATGATGACGCCGCTCAGCTGGCTGGAGCGCGTGCCGACCTACAAGGACCAGCAGGAGAAGTTGGCCGGCAAGGATCTGACGACCTACGGCTTCCTCGGCTATCCGCTGCTGATGAGCGCAGATATTCTGATCTACCGCGCCGACAAGGTGCCGGTTGGTGAGGACCAGATTCCGCACGTTGAATTTACCCGCGAACTGGCTCGCCGGTTCAACCATATGTACGGCCGCGAGCCGGGGTTCGAGGACAAGGCGCGCGAAGCCGTCAAGAAACTGGGCAGCAAGAAGGCGCGCCTTTACGAAGAGATGCGTACCCGCTTCCAGCAAAACGGCGACCGTGACGCGATCGAGCAGGCGAAGGCCGTGCTCGACGAAGTGCAGCACCTGTCGATGGCCGACCGCGAGCGCCTGTTCGGCTACCTCGAGGGCACCGGCAAGATGATTCTAGTCGAGCCGGGCTACCTGCTGACCGAAGCTTCCAAAATGCCGGGGCTGGACGGCCAGAAGATGTCCAAGTCGTACAACAACACGATAACCATGCGCGAATCCGAGGAGTCGGTGACCAAGAAGGTGCGCAGCATGCCGACCGACCCGGCGCGCGTACGCCGTACCGACCCGGGCGAGCCGGCCAAGTGCCCGGTCTGGCAACTGCATCTGGTTTATTCCAACGACGGTTGCAAGGAATGGGTGCAGCAGGGCTGCCGCACGGCGGGTATCGGTTGTATCGAGTGCAAGCAACCGGTGATCGATGCCATCCTCAAGGAACAGGCCCCGATGCGCGAGCGCGCACAGGTCTATCTGGATGATCCGACGCTGGTCAAGAACATTATTGCCGATGGTTGCGAGAAGGCCCGCGAATACGCCCGCGAAACCATGCGCGACGTGCGCGAAGCGATGGGGCTGGAATACCACTGATGTTTGGCTATTCTTGGGAAGACCTGATCTGGATCGGCATCGGTTTTGGTGGCCAGGCACTGTTCATGATGCGTTTTGTCATTCAGTGGTGGAGTAGCGAAAAAGCCAAACGCGTTGTTATCCCAGTTGCCTTCTGGTATTTCAGTTTGGCCGGAAGTCTTGTGCTGGTCATCTATGCGATTCACCGTAGGGATCCGGTATTCATTTTCGGCCAGGCGCTGCCTGTCGTGATCTATCTTCGCAACCTGCATCTGCATTATCGGAGCCAGGGCCGCGCGGCGGCCTCCTGAGCGCATGAGCGACGTCCTCGAAGTGCTTCCGGTTGGCGAAGTCGAGCCGGTCGCCCGCGTTTACGGCCAGCCGCTGGAGCAGATGCCGCTTGATCTGTACATCCCGCCCGATGCGCTGGCCATCATGCTCGACGCCTTCGAGGGGCCGCTAGATCTCCTGCTGTACATGATTCGTCGCGCCAACATCGATATCCTCGATATCCCGATGGCGCCGCTGACCCGACAGTATCTCGACTACGTCGAGGCAATGCGGGCGAGCAATCTCGAGCTGGCCGCCGATTACCTTGTGATGGCGGCAATGCTCATCGAGATCAAGTCGCGCATGCTGCTGCCCCGGCCCAAGCTGGGCGAGGGCGATGAGGCCGAAGATCCTCGTGCCGAACTCGTTCGCCGGCTCATGGAATACGAGCAGATGAAGCTCGCCGGCCAGAACTTGAACGCGATGCCGCAGGCGGAGCGCGAGTTTTTCTGGGTCGAGACACTGGTCGAGAAATCGCTGCTGGTACGTTTGCCGGAAGTCTCGGTCGATGATCTCAAGGAAGCCTGGATGGCGGTTGTCCGTCAGGCTGGCCTCAACAAACATCACAAGATCGGGCGCGAGGAACTGTCGGTGCGCGAGCACATGGGCATCATCCTGCGCGCCTTGCAGGCCAAAGGTGGTTTTGTCCAGTTCGAAACCCTGTTCGACCCCGATATGGGCGTGCAGGGGCTGGTAGTCCATTTCATTGCCATGCTTGAGCTGGGCCGTGAAAAAATGATCGAAATCACGCAGACCGAAGCCTTTCAACCCATTTACGTCAGAGTGCATCAAGGTGGAGCCGAGTCAGGTCAAGAGAGTGCTTGAGGCCGCGTTGCTCGCCGCCCGCGAGCCGATGTCGCCCAGCGAAATGAAAAAGATGTTCGACGAGGACTTGTCGGCCGATACCCTGCGCAAGCTGCTCGACGACTTGCGCGAGGAATGGGCCGAGCGTCCGGTCGAGCTGATCCAGCTTGCCTCCGGCTGGCGCTTCAGGACACGGGCCGAATTCCTGCCGTATCTTGAGCGTCTGAATCCGGAAAGGCCGCCGAAATACTCGCGTGCCGTCCTCGAAACCCTGGCCATCATCGCCTACCGTCAGCCGGTTACGCGCGGTGATATCGAGGAAATTCGCGGCGTCGCCGTCAATACAAACGTTGTCAAAACACTGGAAGAGCGGGGCTGGATCGATGTTGTCGGCCATCGCGAAACACCTGGCCGGCCGGCACTGTTTGCCACTACCAAGCAATTTCTCGATGATCTGGGATTGCGCAGCGTCAGCGAACTGCCGCCGCTCGAACAAATCGCCCAGACACTGGAGCTGAACTATGAAAACCAATAAACGCACCCCTCTCCGTTCCGCCAGCAAGCCGGGTGGATTTCAAAAAAGGCCGGAAACTCCGGTTGACCGTGGCAACCCGGCGCCGCGCGGCCGTGGTGCCCGCAACGTACGCGATGAAGCCCCCGAGGTCGAAGAGGTAGTCGAGGCCCCCAAGCCGCGCCGCCGTGCCGCACTGCCGGCAACCGGCCGGGCCAGTCGTGGCAACATCGCGCGCAACGGCAAGGCGGTGGTCGAAGCCAAGCCTGAGCGTTTGCAGAAGATTCTGGCCCAGGCCGGTGTCGGCTCGCGCCGTGAAATGGAAGAGTGGATTTTGGCCGGCAAGGTCACCGTCAATGGTGTCGTCGCCACCATTGGTCAGTCCGTTGTGCCGACCGACAAGGTCAAGATTGGTGGCCGGTTGATCAATATCCGTTTTACCGGCAGCACGCGTCCGCCACGCGTTCTGATGTACCACAAGCCGGAAGGCGAAATTGTCTCGCGTGATGACCCGGATGGCCGTCCATCGGTCTTTGCTGCGCTGCCCCGCATGCGCGGCGGTCGCTGGATCAATGTCGGACGTCTCGATTTCAATACTTCCGGCCTGCTCATTTTTACGACCTCCGGCGATCTGGCCAACAAACTCATGCATCCGAGTTCGCAACTGGTTCGTGAGTACGCCGTTCGTGTCCTTGGCGAACTGACGCTCGAAGCCCAGCAGCAACTGCTGCACGGCGTCGAACTTGAGGACGGTCGGGCGAATTTCGGGACCTTGCACGACGGCGGCGGCGAAGGCGCCAATCACTGGTATCGCGTCACCATCTTCGAGGGGCGCAATCGCGAAGTGCGTCGCATGTTCGAGGCGGTTGGCGTTACGGTCAGTCGCCTGATTCGTGTGCGCTACGGCCCGTTTGTTCTGCCGCCGCAACTGAAACGCGGCATGGCACGCGAGCTCAAGGAGGTAGAAATCAAAATGCTGCTCCGCGAGCTCGAAAACAACGCGCCAGCCCCCCGAAAGGGCTCTGAGAGCACGTAAATCCATTTACGGTAAGGAATAAATCCGTTATAATTCACGGGTTTGTTCCTCCCGTCGTTTTTGGCGGGGCATCTTTTTTTCATGAGGTGGGCGTTTCGCCCATTTTTTATTTGTGGCTATGGATTTAAACACGCTGCTGGAAACGACGGTTGTCGGTCTGGGTTATGAACTCGTTGATGTCGAGATGTCGCCGCGTGGGCGGACGATTCGTGTCTTCATCGACGCACCTGGTCGTGCAACGGGGATCGATGTCGAAGATTGCGCCAAGGTCTCCAATCAATTGACGCGTGTTTTCGAAGTGGAAAACTTCGATTTCGACCGTCTTGAAATTTCTTCGCCAGGTCTCGATCGCGTCGTCAAGAAAGCCGAAGACTTCGAGCGTTTTGCTGGTCAGGATATCCAGATCAAGCTGCGTATTCCGCATGGTGGTCGCCGTAATTTCCAGGGTGAACTGCTCGGCTGCAAGGATGGCAAGGTTGGTCTGCGCCTTGAAAAAGATGATGTGGAACTGGAATTCAATAATATCGAGAAGGCACGACTGGTGCCTCGTTTCGACTGAAGGACTAGGAGGTTTTAGCCCATGAGCCGTGAAATATTGCTGCTGGTTGATGCACTCGCCCGCGAAAAGAACGTCGCCAAGGAAATTGTTTTTGGCGCCCTCGAGCTGGCCCTTGCTTCGGCCACCAAGAAGCGTATCCATGACGAGGCCGATGTCCGTGTCTCGATCGACCGTAACACGGGTAACTACGAGTCCTTCCGTCGCTGGCAGGTTGTGCCGGACAACGAGTACGTCAACGAATATCTGCAGATTCCGCTGTCGGAAGCCCAGAAGGACGACTCCGACATTGAATCCGGCGACACGCTCGAAGAAGGTCTCGAGCCGATCGATTTTGGCCGCATCGGCGCCCAAGCCGCCAAGCAAGTCATCCTGCAAAAGATTCGTGATGCCGAGCGTGAGCAGATCCTGTCTGACTTCCTCGATCGCAAGGAGCATGTCGTTTCCGGCACCATCAAGCGCATGGAACGTGGCAACGCCATTGTCGAAGCTGGCAAGATCGAAGCCCTGCTGCCGCGCGACCAGATGATCCCCAAGGAAAATCTGCGCATCGGCGATCGTATCCGTGCCTATCTGCTGCGCATCGACCGCAACGCTCGTGGCCCGCAGATTATTTTGTCGCGCACCGCCCCTGAATTCATCATCAAGCTGTTCGACATGGAAGTGCCGGAAATCGCCGATGGCCTCATGGAACTGAAGGCCTGTGCCCGCGATCCCGGTCTGCGTGCCAAGATTGCCGTCAAGTCCAATGATCCGCGTGTCGATCCGATCGGTACCTGTGTCGGTCTGCGCGGTTCCCGCGTTACCGCCGTGCGTAATGAAATCGGCGGCGAGAATATCGATATCGTGCTGTGGTCGGCGGATCCTGCCCAGTTCGTTATTGGCGCCCTGTCGCCGGCTGAAGTTTCTTCCATCGTGGTTGATGAAGAAAAGCACGCCATGGACGTGGTTGTCGATGAAGACAACCTGGCTATCGCTATTGGTCGCAACGGCCAGAACGTTCGTCTGGCTTCCGAATTGACCGGCTGGACCATCAATCTGATGACTCAGGACGAGTCGGCCAAGAAATCCGAAGCCGAATACGCCGTGACCCGCGTCACCTTCATGGAAAAGCTGGACATCGACGAAGAGCTGGCTGATCTGCTGATCGAAGAAGGTTTCTCGTCGCTGGAAGAAGTGGCTTATGTTCCGCTGGCCGAGATGCTGGAAATTGACGGGCTGGACGAGGGGATCGTCAATGAACTCCGTAATCGCGCCCGCAATGTTTTGTTGACCGAAGCGATTGCGACCGAAGAAAAGTTGGAAAATGTTTCCGAGGACCTGATGGGTCTGGAGGGGATGAGCAAGGAATTGGCCGCGAAACTGGCAGGTCACGACGTCAAGACCCGCGATGATCTCGCGGAACTGGCGGTGGATGAATTGACCGAGATGACCGGCATTGACGACGAGCGTGCCAAGGAACTCATTCTGAAGGCACGGGCTCACTGGTTCGAGTGAGCGGGAGGTAGCAAAGTATGTCCGCAACAACAGTTTCACAATTTGCCGTTGAACTCAAAATGCCGGTTACGGCCCTGCTCGAGCAATTGAGCAAGGCCGGCGTAGGCAAGGAGAGCGCCAACGATGCCCTGAACGATCAGGATAAGGCCAGGCTGCTTGATTATCTGCGTCGCGCCCATGGTGACGAGTCGAAGACCAAGATCACGCTGACGCGCAAGCAGACTTCAGAAATCAAGGCGACAGACTCGCATGGTCGCGCCCGCACCGTTCAGGTCGAGGTGCGCAAGAAGCGCATCCTGATGAAACGCGAAGTCGGTGAGCATGTGCCCGAGGCTGAACTCGAAGCGCTCGAGCTTGAGCCCGAGGCGCCTGTGGTCGAGCTTGCTCCGGAACCGGAAGTCATTCCAGAGCCGGTCGTCGAAGTTATTCCAGAGCCGGTCGTCGAAGTTATTCCAGAGCCGGTCGTCGAAATCCCGGTTGAACCGGTAGTCGAGCCTGTGGTCGAGAAACCGGCTCCGGTCATTCTGGATCGTGCGGCCATTATCGGCGAGAAGGAACTCAAGGCTCGCGAGCAGGAAAATCGTCGCTACACGACGCTGCGCGAAATCCAGGAGCGTGAGCTGCGTGAAAAGCAGGCGCGTGAGGCTGAGCTGGTTCGCATGCGTCAGCAGGCAGAAATTGCTGCTGCCGCAGCCAAGGTCGCCGAGCAAGCCAAACAGCAGGTGGCTGCCGCTGCCAAGGCTGGCGAAGCTGCTGCTCCGGCTGCTGACAAGGGCACCTTGCACAAGAAGCCGGATGCTCCGGGCAAGAAGGGCGACAAGGGTCGCGTTGCCGACGATGGCAAGAAAAAGGGCGGCCTCAAGACGCGCGGTTCCGATGGTGCTACCGGCTGGAAGGACAATCGCCACGGCCACAAGAAGTCGCACAAGGGTGACGACGGTCAGGGCAGCTTCCAGGCGCCGACCGAACAGGTCGTTCGCGAAGTGCATATTCCCGAAACCATTTCCGTCACCGATCTGGCCCACAAGATGGCCATCAAGGCCATCGAGATCATCAAGGTCATGATGAAAATGGGCTCGATGGTTACCATCAACCAGGTGCTGGACCAGGAAACGGCGATGATTGTCGTCGAGGAAATGGGTCACAAGGCGTTCGCCGCCAAGCTGGACGATCCCGATGCCTTCCTCGAAGAGTCAGCCGAGCACAAGGATGTGCCGCTTGAGCCGCGTGCTCCAGTGGTGACCGTCATGGGCCACGTCGACCACGGCAAGACCTCGCTGCTCGACTACATCCGTCGCGCCAAGGTTGCAGCAGGCGAAGCCGGCGGTATTACCCAGCACATCGGTGCCTACCACGTCGAAACTGACCGTGGCATGATCACCTTCCTCGATACACCGGGTCACGAAGCCTTTACGGCGATGCGAGCTCGCGGTGCCAAGGCGACCGACATCGTCATTCTGGTGGTTGCCGCCGATGACGGCGTGATGCCGCAGACCAAGGAAGCGATCCACCACGCCAAGGCGGCCGGTGTACCGCTCGTCGTTGCGGTCAACAAGATCGACAAGCCTGATTCCAACCCGGACCGCGTCAAGCAGGAACTGGTTGCCGAAGGCGTTATTCCGGAAGAATACGGCGGCGATTCGCCGTTCTGCCCGGTGTCGGCCAAGAAGGGTACTGGCATCGACGAACTGCTCGAGCAGGTGCTGCTGCAGGCTGAAGTGCTTGAGCTTACGGCACAAAAGGACGCGCCGGCCAAGGGGCTGATCATCGAAGCGCGTCTCGACAAGGGGCGTGGTGCGGTAGCGACGATGTTGGTCCAGTCCGGTACCTTGAAGCGCGGTGACGTTGTGCTGGCCGGTCAGGTCTTCGGTCGCGTTCGTGCCATGCTCGACGAGAACGGCAAGCCGATCAACGAGGCGGGTCCGTCCATTCCGGTCGAAATTCTCGGCCTGTCCGATGTGCCGGCCGCTGGCGAAGAAGCCATCGTGCTGACCGACGAAAAGAAGGCCCGGGAAATCGCCTTGTTCCGTCAGGGCAAGTTCCGTGACGTCAAGCTGGCCAAGCAACAGGCCGCCAAGCTCGAGAACATGTTCCAGCAGATGGAAGAGGGCGAAGTCAAGACTCTGCCGCTGATCGTCAAGGCCGACGTGCAAGGTTCGCAGGAAGCTCTGGTGCAGACGCTGGCCAAGCTTTCCAACGAAGAAGTTCGTGTTCAGATCATCCATGGTGCTGTCGGCGCGATCAGCGAATCCGACGTCAATCTGGCCCAGGCCTCTGGCGCCGTCATCATCGGCTTCAACATCCGTGCCGATGCCGGTTCACGCAAGCTGGCCGAAAACTTCGGTGTCGATATCCGTTACTACAACGTGATTTACGATGCGGTCGATGAGGTCAAGGCGGCTCTTTCCGGCATGTTGTCGCCGGAGAAGCGCGAACAGATCACCGGTATGGTCGAAATCCGTCAGGTTTTCAACGTTTCCAAGGTTGGCGCCATTGCCGGTTGTTACGTTCTGGAAGGTTTCGTCAAGCGCAATTCCCGTGTCCGCCTGCTGCGCAACAACGTGGTTCAGTGGGACGGCGAACTCGACTCGCTCAAGCGTTTCAAAGATGACGTCAAGGAAGTGCGCTCCAACTTCGAATGCGGTCTGTCGCTGCGCGGCAATAACGACATTCAGGTGGGTGACCAGCTGGAAGCCTACGAAATTCAGGAAGTGGCACGCTCGCTGTAATGAAGAAAAAAGGATTTCAGCGTAGTGACCGGGTCGCGGAGCAAGTGCGCCGCGACCTTGCCGATCTGATTCGGACGGAATTGAAGGATCCGCGCGTCGGAATGATCAGCCTGACGGCTGTCGAACTGACGCCGGATTACGCCCACGCCAAGGTATTTTACGCAACGCTCAATTCCGATCATCTCGAAGAGATCGAGCGTGGCCTGAAACGGGCGTCCGGTTTTCTGCGGCGCGAACTGGGGCGTCGGATCCATATTCACACCCTCCCGGAGTTGCATTTCGTTTACGACAACTCCATCGAACACGGCGCCAGCATGTCGCTCCTGATCGACCAGGCCAATGCCCTGAGCGATCAGACGCCGGAAGACTAAGCACCCCATGCAAGTAAAGAAGACCTGGAAACAGGTCGATGGCGTGCTGTTGCTCGACAAACCCATCGGTTTCACCTCGAATGACGCGCTCCAAAAAGCGCGTCGCCTGTTTTCCGCAGCCAAGGGCGGCCATACCGGCACACTCGACCCGCTGGCGACGGGCCTTTTGCCGCTTTGTTTTGGCGAGGCAACCAAATTCTCCGCCGACCTGCTCGATGCCGACAAGACCTATGAGGCGGTACTCAAGCTGGGCGTCACCACCGATTCCGGCGACGCTGAAGGCAAGGTGACGGCCACTTCCACGGTCAACACGGAAAAAGCCGCAATTTTGAAATTGTTACCGCAATTCACTGGCGATATTCAGCAGATTCCGCCCATGCATTCGGCCCTTAAGCGCGATGGCCGGCCGCTCTACGAACTGGCCCGCAAAGGCATTGAGGTGGAGCGTGAGGCGAGGGCGGTGAAGATTCATGCCATCAATCTGCTCGACTTTGCCGGCGATTCCCTGACGCTGCGTGTGGCATGCAGCAAGGGAACCTACATCCGTGTTCTGGCTGCCGATATTGGCGCCGCGCTTGGTTGTGGTGCACACCTGACTGCCCTGCGTCGAACTCGCGTTGGCGATCTTGATCTGGACGGCGCTGTCACTCTTGCCGAGCTTGAAGCGCTCGACGAAACGGAGCGCATGGCTCGGCTCAAGCCGGTCGATGCGCTACTGCACACTTTGCCGATTGTTTCTATCGAAGGCGAGGCGGCCCAGCGTTTCAGTCACGGCAATCCCGTCGATTTGCCGGCCGGCCTGAGCGGCAAGATTCGCGTTTATGCGAATGACAGGCTGATTGGTATCGGTGAGCCTGGTGCGGGGGAGCGTTTGTGGCCAAAACGCCTGGTTCAACTGGCTGATTAACTGATATAATCCAACGCTTTCCGTCGCCAACGGAAAATTTTATCCACTGGCGCTGGCTCTATCAAACCGGGGCGGCGTCGTTATCATGAAAGAGAGTTTGAAATGGCATTCACTACCGAAATCAAAGCCGGCGTCGTCGCCGAATTCCAGCGCGCCAAGGGCGATACCGGTTCTCCGGAAGTTCAGGTTGCATTGCTGACCGCCCGCATCAACGATCTGACCCCGCACTTCAAAGAGCACAAGAAGGATCACCACTCCCGTCGTGGTCTGCTGCGCATGGTCAATCAGCGTCGTAAGCTGCTGGACTACCTCAAGGGCAAGAACATCGATTCTTACCGCACCCTGATTACCAAGCTCGGTCTGCGCAAGTAAGCCAGATCGACGCCACGAAAGAGCGGCCCGGTTTATCCCGGCCGCTTTTTTCTTTTTTTGCAGTACTGTTTGTTGTTGTCTATTGTAAGTTGTTGATAAATCGTTGTTTATTGTGTTGAGAGTGAAAGGAAAATATGTTTAATGTCGTGAAAAAAACATTCGCCTATGGTGCCCATCAGGTCACCATCGAAACCGGCGAAGTTGCCCGCCAGGCTGGCGGTGCCGTTCTCGTTTCCATGGAAGAAACCGTAGTTCTGGTCACCGTTGTGGCCGCTAAGAGTGCCAAGCCAGGCCAGGATTTCTTCCCGCTGACCGTTGATTACCAGGAAAAGACCTACGCTGCCGGCCGTATCCCCGGTGGCTTCTTCAAGCGCGAAGGCCGTCCTTCCGAAAAGGAAACGCTGACCTGCCGCCTGATCGATCGCCCGATTCGTCCGCTGTTCCCGGATGGCTTCTACAACGAAGTTCAGGTCATCGCCACCGTGATGTCACTGAACCCGGAAATTGATTCCGATATCCCGGCCCTGATCGGTGCTTCCGCCGCCCTGGCCATCTCCGGCGTGCCGTTCAACGGCCCGATCGGTGCCGCTCGCGTTGGTTACATCGACGGCCAGTACGTCCTGTGTCCGACCCTGAGCCAACTCAAGGGTAGCCAGCTCGACCTCGTCGTTGCCGGTACCGAAGCCGCCGTGCTGATGGTTGAATCCGAAGCCGACCAGCTGTCTGAAGAAGTCATGCTTGGCGCCGTCGTTTTCGGTCACACCGAAATGCAAAAGGCGATCAACGCCATCAACGAACTGGTTGAAGAAGCCGGCAAGCCGGAATGGGAATGGGAAGCTGCTCCGAAGGACGAAGCGCTGGTTGCCAGCCTGTCCGCTCTGGTCAGCGCCAAGCTCGAAGAAGCCTACAGCATCACCGTCAAGCAAACGCGCAGTCAGGCCGTCAAGGTAATCCGTGCTGAAGCTATTGCCGCCCTGTGCCAGGGCGAGGGTGCTCCGGACGAAAACACTGTCGGCAACCTGTTCCACGAAATCGAAGCTTCCATCGTTCGTGGCCGCATCCTGAGCGGTGCCCCACGTATCGACGGTCGCGACACGCGCACTGTGCGTCCGATCACCATGCGCTCCGGCGTCCTGCCGCGCACCCATGGCTCGGCTCTGTTCACCCGTGGCGAAACTCAGGCGCTGGCTGTGGCTACGCTCGGTACCAACCGCGACGAGCAGATCATCGATGCCTTGGCTGGTGAATACCGTGACCGCTTCATGCTGCACTACAACATGCCCCCGTACGCCACCGGCGAATGCGGTCGTGTCGGTACGCCGAAGCGTCGCGAAATCGGTCATGGCCGTCTGGCCAAGCGTGCGCTGCTTGCCGTGCTGCCGAAGCCGGAAGATTTCTCCTACTCGATGCGTCTGGTTTCGGAAATCACCGAATCCAATGGTTCGTCCTCAATGGCTTCCGTTTGCGGCGGCTGTCTGGCCCTGCTCGATGCCGGCGTGCCGCTCAAGGCGCACGTGGCTGGTATCGCCATGGGTCTGATCAAGGACGGCAACCGTTTCGCCGTGCTGACCGATATTCTTGGCGACGAGGATCACCTCGGCGACATGGACTTCAAAGTGGCTGGTTCTACGACGGGTATCACCGCGTTGCAGATGGATATTAAGATCCAAGGCATCACCAAGGAAATCATGCAGGTAGCGCTGGCTCAGGCCAAGGATGCCCGCATCCACATCCTGAACCTGATGCAGGAAGCTGCTGCCGGTCCGCGTGAAGAAATGTCGGCCTACGCGCCGCGTCTGTACACCTTCAAGATCAATCCGGAAAAGATCCGTGACGTCATCGGTAAGGGCGGCGCTGTTATCCGCGCCCTGACCGAAGAAACCGGCACTACGATCGATATTCAGGACGACGGCACGATTACCATCGCTTCCAGCAGTGGTGAAGCCGCTGCCGCCGCTCGTGCCCGTATTGACGCGATCACGGCTGAAGTCGAAATCGGCAAGATCTACGAAGGTACTGTCTTGAAGATTCTCGACTTCGGCGCCATCGTTTCCGTGCTGCCGGGCAAGGATGGTCTGCTGCACATCTCCCAGATCGCTCAGGAACGCGTCAACAAGGTTGAAGACTACGTCAAGGAAGGCCAGATCGTTCGTGTCAAGGTTCTCGAAACCGACGATCGTGGTCGCGTCAAACTGTCGATGAAGGCTGCTGCTTCTGAAGAAGGCACTGCGGCTGCCCAGCCGATTGCCAGCGAAGCGGCTCCGCAAGAGCAGCAATAAGTTTTGGCTTAGGCTGAACGTACAAAGGGCGCCTCGCGGCGCCCTTTTTTTGCATTTTTTCCGGTTGACCGTGGCAGTGCCGGAAGAGGGCGAATTACTTCGCCATCTGTTTTTCCTTGAGTTCGTCCAGCGTCTTGCAATCGATGCACAGCGTTGCCGTCGGGCGGGCTTCCAGGCGCTTGATGCCGATCTCGACACCGCACTTGTTGCAAAAGCCATAATCGCCGCTTTCGATGCTGGCAAGCGTCTCATCGATCTTCTTGATCAGCTTGCGTTCGCGGTCACGGTTGCGCAACTCGATTGCCATGTCGGTTTCCTGGCTGGCGCGATCATTCGGGTCAGCAAACACCGTAGCTTCGTCCTGCATGGTATGAACCGTGCGGTCGATATCCTCGCCCAACTCCTTTTTGAGCGTCTCGAGAATTTTGCGGAAATGCGTCAGTTGCTTCGCGCTCATATAATCCTCGCCGGCTTTCGGCTGGTACGGAGCGAAGTGTTTGTGGAGCAGTTCTTCTGCCATGTTCTGGTGCGTCCTAGTGACGAAAAAAGCGATTAAATATCATGAAGACAGCCAGTGGGCAAGGATTCTTTCTTTCAGAAAGATAGGCTCTTGATCTGGTGCGGTTTTCCGGAGGGTGATAGAATGCCGTCTCTCGTGTCGGGGCGTAGCGCAGTCTGGTAGCGCATCTGCTTTGGGAGCAGAGGGTCGTGAGTTCGAATCCCACCGCCCCGACCAATTCTTCTAGATTCACCCTCAAGTGCCCGTAGCTCAACTGGATAGAGCAGCTGCCTTCTAAGCAGCAGGTCGGGGGTTCGAGTCCCTCCGGGCACACCAATTAAATCAATGCATTGGGCTGGTATTTTGGCCATTTACCCGGTTGTTGGGCTGCTTCCGGATACGGTGCTACCTTGATGTTACTTTGCTCGTAAATCTCTGCGCTACCAAAGGGTGCGGAAAGCACCCCTTAGCGAGAGGGTAGGTGGCAAAAGCGCTTCGACTCAATGAATTAGCTGAAATTCTTGGCGTGACCATTCATTGCGGCAAGCATCCAGAATTCGACCTGCGTGCGTAAGATGCCCCGCAGGTCGATTTGCGCTTTATTTAATTCGTTGAGTTGATCAAGGATCGGACGAGTGCTGGGGTCGCCTTGGTGTTCGTATTTAATATTAGGCGGTACACCGAAAACCTGAGCGAAATCCACCATTGGAAGACGTCGAGGCGACCATCGGTCGTCTAACGACGGTTGAAACGTTCGACGCAGAGCGTTTTCATCTCGCCGAACTGCCCGATCTCGGCCGTAGCGACAGGAATATAAAACGCCTGTGGTAGGTGGAGGCAATTCTTGCAATCCAGTGTGTCAAATAATCGTGCATATTTGTGCCAAATAAACTGCTGATGCAAATTGGCTGATGTTTAAAAAATGACCGTTGCTCATCGGTGCCGACGGGTTTAGGGCCCCCATCGCTTGGGTTTTTCGGGCGGTATGGCACCAACGTCAGGGAGGGTGCCCGGAGTTGCGATCTGGGTTTTGATGCATCGCTTTCTTTGAATGCACGTTGCACCGAAGTCCCTCAGCTTTCTTAGTGTCGGTTTTACTTACACGCAAATCCTGTCGAGAGCAGGAAATGGCTTTATGTGGGAAAAAAAACAATTAAAACAACCTAGTAATACTCATTTTATTGATTGGCATAAATTGTGCTATATTTGACTATGGGTTCGTAACAATTTTGTGTTGTTACGGGTATGAATGCTTGGCGGTGAAGTTCTAGTCGTGTTATTTTGCGTTAAATAAGGCACTGCTAAAATGAGTCGGCAAAGGATGTAAGACATGAGCAAAAACAATCATGATTTGGATCAATGCTTGGTAGAGCGGCAATCCTCTGGTGCGATGAATAGCGAAAATGGCTCTGCGCGCCGGAAATTGATCAAGGCGGGGCTTGCTCCGGTCGTGTTGACTCTTGCCAGTCGTCCGGTATTGGCTTGGCACTGCAAGTCGCCATCCGCTTATGGTTCTGCGAATCTAAGCAACCATACCCATGCCGAGTGGCGTGACGAAAATACTAAGACTATCAGCTATTGGCAAAGCAACTCGTGGCCGTCGCAGTACCCTAAGAACACAACCACGATGAACACCATATTCGGTACAGGGAGTTCTACTCTCGCAAAAGATCGTCTTTCGTCAGGTGGTCAACTTGAAAAATACCTTATTGCTGCCGCTCTTAATATTCAACAGCAGGCCAATTCCGGGACACTTTACACGGATGGCAACAAGTGTTTGTTGCTGCAGGACATTCGAGAAATGTACGCCGTGGTTGGGGGGGGGGTATATCATCCTTCCGCAGGTATTGATTGGGACGCCACCAAGATCATCAAATACCTCCAAGAAAATTACATTGTGACAGGATGATGGCTGTTGACGTCTAATGTTGATAGCCAGTTGATCTGGACATATGTTGACGGGCAGCATTTAAGCCGCCATGTTTTCTTTGACGAATCAATCCTCTACAATCAGGTAACGGGTGATACGCACCTGCTAGATGCGTTCTTGATGCAAGTCTTGGCATTGATTGAGTTGCAGTCGCTTTCGTTGGATGGTGTTATCCGCGAATTGGGGAAGATATTTGTGTTCGCGCCATCTGACGATATCGGTTTGCTTGCTACCTCAGCGTTGCATGAACTCCAGCGAGTCGGCTTGATTGTTCCATTAGTCGCTTGAGAGTATCCGAACTAGCCCCTGCGGAACTGGTTTCTCGCCTAGAGCGCGGTGATCTGCTGATTAGCATTCCGCCCTTCATCGCGCGGATTCAATCATCGGTTAAGTCGCTAGCAAAGAACTTAGCGTTGATGTACGGAGAATTTCAGCTCATAGATCCAGCGGAATTTGCGGATTTTCATGTTCGACTTGCTGCTCCCTCCGGTCTTCGTCGTTGGATAAAGCCCCAAGTATTGTTTTACTTTGACGGAATTCCGGCTTTCAAGCCGCTTCCCCTTGGTCAAGCATTACCAATGCTCGAGTGGGGCCTGAATTGGTGTGTTGCCGCACATTGCCATCAATATTTAGTTATTCACGCTGCCGTTGTCGAAAAGAACGGGAAGGCCGTAGTGTTACCTGCTCCGCCCGGGTCGGGAAAAAGCACTCTTTGCGCAGGTCTTGTCTGTCGCGGATGGCGCCTACTTTCAGATGAGTTAGCGCTATATGATATGGATAGCAACTTGATCTACGGCATGGCTCGCCCAGTTAATCTAAAAAATGCCTCAATAGATGTGATCAAGAGCTTTGCCCCAGAAGTCGTGATGTCTGAACCGGTGGCAGATACAACGAAAGGTACCGTGGCCTTGATGCGGCCGCCGTCGGCTAGCGTTCAGCAGGCACAAAATTCCGCGCTGCCGGCTTGGATCGTTTTGCCAAAATATTTGCCTGATGCACCGGTAAGCCTAGAGTCGAACAGTTCTGCACACACTTTTCTTCTGCTTGCCGAACAGTCTTTCAACTACGATATTCTGGGGGTCCGTGGCTTCAGAGCAGTCGGCAAGTTAATTGACCAATGCGATTGTTATCGTATTACCTATAGTGATCTGGAAGCCGCGGTACTGACCCTTGATCGCTTGGTGGCAGAGTGCGTTTATGGCTGAACGTGATCTATTGCTGCGCGCACTGCTTACCGAGCCTAACCAGTTGATGAGTGCTTCGGCAAGCCAGTGGGACTTGCTGATCCGGCAAGCGCGCAGTTCCAATCTTCTTGCGCGACTCGCCAATCACTTCGTTGAAGCGAATCTTCTCGAAATTGTACCGCACTCCCCTCGACAGCATCTGATATCGGCGTTGCGGTTGGTGGATCGCCAGAATATTGCTATGCGGTGGGAGGTCGAGTGCATCCGTAAGGCGGTCGCTGATACCGAGATGCCGATAATACTCCTCAAAGGCGCTGCTTATGTACTGTCAGAGTTACGGGCGGCGCGAGGGCGTTTATTTTCCGATATTGACATCCTTGTGCCTATGCACCGGTTGGCGGATGTCGAGAGCGGGTTGATGCTTCATGGCTGGCAGAGCTTGCAATATGACGAATATGATCAACGTTACTATCGTCGCTGGATGCATGAAATTCCGCCAATGCGTCACGTTCGCCGCGGAACAGTAATTGACGTACACCACTCTATTTTGCCCCCGACTGCGCGGGTAAAGGTAAATACTGAGGCATTGCTGGCGGCCGCAAAGCCACTCGTAGGGCACAACAGCGTGTATGTCCTGCAACCTACAGACATGTTTCTTCATAGTGCAACACACCTGTTTCATGAAGGGGAATTCGAAAAAGGTTTGCGCGATCTTTTTGATCTCGACAGTCTGCTCCGTGAATTTGGTAGCAAGGACGGATTCTGGGAGAAACTGGTCCCGCGCGCACTTGAATTGGGTCTTGAACGTCCGCTGTTTTATGCACTGAGATATACAAATTTGATACTGGGTACTCCGATCCCGATAAGTGTCTTCATGGCCGCCATGGTTGCCAAGCCCGTGGGTGGGCTTTTGTACGTCATGGACTTCTGCTATTTGCGAGCTTTAAGGCCGTTACACCCAAGCACAGATGATACGGGAAGCAGGTCAGCGCGATTTGCGCTCTATCTTCGGTCGCACTGGCTGCGGATGCCTTTGCATCTATTAGCCTATCATCTGGGACGAAAAGCGCTCATTCGGGACAATGAGACGATGGCTGAAAGAAATGACCCCAACATTCGGAATGTCTGATGGGTGTTAGGTAGTCCGTCCTGAATAACGCTATCAGGCCGGCGCAATTGGACGAAATGCTGGCCCGCTTGATTGACAGGAAAAAAAGCCAAAAATGCAAATTCAAAGGGTGAGCATGCCCCGTATCACATTAGCCTTTTTGCTGCAATGATTCGTGGCAGTTGCGGCGAAGGCGTCGTAACTCTTGCGTCGAAAGGGTGCTCCTCGCGTTTGAAAATTTCGCGGATACGTTTCACGTAGCCTTGAGTTTCTGCGTAAGGAGGGATGCCGGCATAGCGGTTCACCGCGCCTTCGCCCGCGTTGTAGGCCGCAGCAACCAGCGTGATGTTTCCCTCGAAATAGGCTAGCAACCAGCGCAGGTAGGCGAGGCCGCCGCGAATATTTTGCTCCGGGTCGAATGGTTTCTTGACGTTGAAGCGTTCAGCGGTCTCCGGAATCAATTGCATGAGGCCCTGTGCGTTCTTAGGAGAGACCGCACCAGGGTTGAAGTTTGACTCAGCACGAATGATTGCCATGGCCAAACGTGGATATACACCGTATTCTGGGGCCAGCTTTTGGACAAGGTCCATGACCTTGCGATGTTCCGGCATTGCCTTGGCAACAATATCGTGGCCATCGGTGTCGTTCACTTCGGGATCTGAGAGGCAAGTCGGGACTTTGGCGATCGGTGTGCCGACTTGACGTAGCATGCGTTGAGCTAGTGCATCGCCTTGCTGGGCAGCCATTGTGAAGAAGTAGGCAGCTATTGCGTCATCGCGTTCTATGCCGCGACCCATGGCGTACATCCAGCCAAGGTTGTACTGTGCTTCCACATCACCAAGTCGAGCAGCTTCACAATAAAGCTCGATTGCCTTTGCTGGGTTACGTGGGATTCCGTCACCATGTTCAAACGATTTCGCTTCATTGCGTAGCTCTGTCGCCCGTTCTTTGAAGGCTTTCGTGTCGGCGATGGCTGGCTTGTAAAATACGCCCGCACCGATAAGCACACAAAGCGCCCAAGGAAAAGGCTGTGCGGTAGAAATCCTTGAGCGTTTCATCGAGAACTCCTTACAAACGCCAAACTGTAATGCCTGTATTCACAAAAGCGTTGTAGTCCAGCATGCTCTTGACGTCGGTAATCACGCCATCAGATTTCAGTTTAGCCGTGAATTCGGCGGTTGTAAGTGCCTTGTACTGCTTGTGATTGACAGCAACAACTATCGCGGCTGCCTTGGGCAGATTTTCCCAAGCGACGAGGTCGACGCCATATTCATGATGCGCCTCGGCGGTGTCGGCCACCGGGTCATGTACCAGCACTTTGGCGCCGTAGGATTCGAGTTCTCTGATGACGTCGATGACTCGGGAGTTGCGTAGGTCAGGGCAGTCTTCCTTGAAGGTCAGGCCGAGCACGATGATAGGTTGGTCCTTGATCGGGTGACCGGCATGGACGAGCATCTTGATGGTTTGTTCGGCAACGAATTTGCCCATGCCGTCATTGATACGCCGGCCAGCCAGGATGACTTCAGGGTGATAGCCAAGCTTCTGAGCCTTGTGCGTCAGGTAGTAGGGGTCTACACCGATGCAATGGCCGCCAACCAGGCCGGGGCGGAACGGTAGAAAATTCCACTTGGTCCCGGCAGCCTGGAGCACTTCGAGTGTGTCGATCCCGATCTTGTCGAAAATGATAGCGAGTTCGTTCATTAGGGCGATGTTGAGGTCTCGTTGGGTGTTTTCGATGACCTTGGCGGCTTCGGCAACCTTAATGTTAGAGGCCGGATAGACGCCTGCGGTAATCACGCTACCGTAGATTTCCTTGACCTTGTCGAGCGTTGCCGGGGTGTCGCCAGAAACCACCTTAACGATCTTTGTGACGGTACGTTCCTTGTCGCCCGGGTTGATACGCTCCGGCGAATAGCCGACGAAGAAGTCTTTTTTCCAGGTTTTGCCGGATTCTTTTTCGAGAATCGGGATGCAAACTTCTTCGGTAGCGCCTGGGTAAACAGTCGATTCGTAAACCACGATTGCGCCTTGTTTAAGGTTGCGGCCTACTGTGGTTGAAGAGCCGACAAGGGGGCTAAAGTCTGGTTGGTGAGCATCGTCTACCGGCGTAGGGACAGCAACGATGACGAAGTCCGCCTCACGCAGGGAACTGGCATTGGTCGAGACGGTGAGTTGTGTTGCCGCCTTGAGGTCTTCGCTGCTAACTTCGCCCGTCGGATCGATGTGGCGCTTATAGCTGTCAATTTTTGCCTGTGAAAGGTCAAAGCCGATCGTCCGGAATTTCTTGCCGAATTCGACAGCGAGCGGTAACCCGACATATCCCAGACCTACTACAGCAATTGTCGTCATGTTGATTCCTGTATCTATCTAATGTTTGTTTGTTTCGAAATTGAATCTCAAAGGGATTTGAGCAACCGGCTGACTTCGGCCTGGCTCGGGAATTTGTCGCCCAGTTTTGTCAGCGCTTCCAGTTCCTTGCGCGCTTCATCCTTCTTGCCTGAGGCTATCAGGACCTTGGCCAGATTGAGCTGGATCGCACTTGCCTGAGGTGCAGTTGTTAGTGCTTTGCGGAGTAACTCAACAGCCTTGGCCGTGTCCCCTTTATCGGCGAGCAATGTTGCCAAGGTGTCCATGAATGCTGGTTGATTTGGTGCGAGCTGATTGGCTTTTTCTGCATACTCGAGTGCTTTTGGAGACTTCACCTGGCCCGATGCCCAGGCGAGATTGTTAAGGATCAATGCATTATTGGGCTGAAGTTCCAAAGCTGTCTGGTAATGATTCACGGCTTGGGCGAAATTCTTTTGTCCTGAAGCACGGTCACCCAGATACATCCGGAAGGCGGTATCTTTTGGATGCTCCTTCAGCCACGTACCTGCTGTTTTGTCTGCTTCAGCGGCATTTCCAGATGCAATCAAGGAGCCATGAAGCTTGATGGCGAGTTCGGGGGCTGCAACCTGTTTCAGGCCACTTCGGAAAATACTGATCGCCTCGGGCCAGGCTTTGCCAAATGCGTGGATGTCACCCTCAAGCACATAGCCAACCGCTTCCTTGGGACGCTGCTTTTGTACTGTCCGGGCGATTTCGAGCGCATTCTTCGTGTTCTTACCTTCCATGGCAATCAGGAGCAGCGCACGCTGTGCCTCCACGATATCGGGCTTTATTTCAAGGGCTTTCTTGAGACTCTTGATTCCATCTTCCTTGTTCTTGTTCGCGAATTGAATTTCGGCCAGGCGGAGGAATGGCAATGGTGAGGCCGGTTGAAGGGAGGCAAGCTTTCCGTAGGTGATCTGGGCCTGGTTTAAGTCGCCAGCAAGTTGCTGTGAACGGCCAAGTGCATCAAGAATTTCTGGTTTGTCTTGGATGGCGCTGGATGCCTCATTGGCAGCAGTCAAGGCCTTCTTGTATTCCTTGAGTTTGAGGTAATACTGAATTAAGGCGAGCCGGGGAGCTGGTTCGCTGGGGGCCGCGCTGATGGCTTTGCCGATCAGGGAAGAAACTTCGTCGGGCGTACCACCGTCGGTAGCCTTGAGTTCAGCCAAGGCGAGCAGCGCCTGCGTGTTTTTCGGGTCGGCACTGATGACAGTCTCAAAGCGCTTGCGCGCATCGTCAGGCTTCTTGTCGAGTAGATCCAGGGTGGCCAGGCTGGCCACCGCCGGGAAGAATGTTGGTGTGATCGATACGGCTTTTTCAAAGCTCTGGCGGGCGCCTGCTATATCTCTCTTGGCTAGAAGAGCGCGCGCTTTGAGGTTGTGGGTGGCCGGATTGTTCGGCTGTTTTTTCTCAAGGCTATCAATAGCCTTCAGGGCCTTGTCCAGTTGATTGTTGCGGAGATGGGCGGCGATAAGCGCGAGGTCGGCCGTTATGCCTTTGTCTGCCACCGAAATTTGCTCAAGTTCCTGATAGGCGCTATCGGAGTGACCCTGAGCCATATGTGCCAAGGCGAGTGATGTCTTCTTTGCAGCGTTTTCCGGTTCCAGTTTGCTGGCCTTAGCAAAATATTCAGCAGCCTTGTTTGGTTCTCCCTGTTGCAAATAGGCTTCGCCGGCCAGAGCCAATAGTGCTGAGTCCTGATCAATCCTTCCAAGGACGGGTTGGAGGGTTTCAAGTGCCTTTCCTGGTTGGCCTGTACGCAAGTGACTGGCTACCAGAAGGCGCCTGGCCAGCGAGAGTCCGGGTGCAGACTGGAGTGCCTTGGCAAGATAGGTTTCTGCCTGAAGGTATGAGCGCAACTGGTATTCGATGGCCCCTGCCATCTGGAGGCTGCTCGGGTTATTGGGAGAAATTCTCAACAGTTGCTGAGCAGATTCCCGGGCAGCTTTGTAGTCTTTGCGCTGATAGTTGATTTGGGCGTCAAGTAGGTACACTTGCGGATGCTTCGGGGATATTTTCTTCAGGGCATCCAGTTGTTTCGCGGCTTCATCGATTTTACCTGCCTTGAGGAGCGATCCTATAGCTGCCGAGTGGGCATTCAGATAACCGGGTTTCGCGCTGATAGCCTTTTGATATTGCACCAGCGCACCGGCAGCATCGCCGTCGAAGTCAAGAAGGTTGCCCTTGATCAGGAGAGCTTCCGGATTGTTCGGATCTTTGATCAACAGGGCATCCAGCTTCAAACGAGCTCCGGCGATGTCTTTCTTTGCGGCTGTTTCCCTTATGTCAGCAAGACGGGCGGGGGCATAATCAGGGTTCGCGGCAAGCGCTTCAGCAAGCAGATCTCTGGCAACGTCGCCTTTCCCCAAAGACGCATATGCAGCACTTAGGGTCGTGTTAAGGGACGCCTGAGCTTCACCGCCCGTCAGCCTAGTTTTGCCAAACTCATCGACTAGTTTTTGGGCTTTGCTAGCAGCCAGCATGGCACGAGCTAGCAGAGGAACAGTCGCGTCGGGAGTATGCTTGAGTTCCAGCGCCTTGCGTAGTTCGACTTCCGCTCCGGCAATGTCACCGCTTTCAAGTAACGCTGAACCGAGTAGGAAGCGAGCCTCGGCAAGATTTGGATTTTTTTGCAGCGCGTTTTTTAACTGGATAACCGCAGCCTTGGTATCGTTCTTGGCCAGATAGTCCTTGCTGGACAAGATCAGACTTTCCGGTGAATCGCCTCCGCAGGCACCCAGCATCAATGCCAAGAGCGCCGCTGCAACAACGGTCGGGAAAAGTGAACGCGACGTTTTCATGGTTGTCTTCTTCTCGGGTAAAGGGTTACTTCAGACCAAGGCGATGCATCAGGTCGTACAAGGTTGGCCGGCTAATACCTAGTATTTCTGAGGTCCGTAGGAGATTGCCGTTGGCGCGGCCAAGTGCAGTGACAATGGCTTGACGCTCGGCTTCGTCACGCACTTTGCGCAGATCTATGAATTCGATCTCACCAGAGTCTTCTGTCTCCAGACCTATGTCTTCAAGGGTAATGCGAGATCCATCAGCCATGATTACTGCGCGCTTGATGCAATTTTCCAGTTCGCGAACATTGCCGGACCAGCGATGAGTCTCTATTGCTCGAACTGCTTCCTCACAAAGCGTCATGCTGCCCCTCTTTTGCTCGTTGGCGAAACGGTGCACGAAGGCGTGGGCCATAAGCGCAGGATCTCCCCTGCGCTCGCGTAAAGGGGGAATTTGGACAACTATTTCAGCTAGTCGGTAATACAGATCCTCGCGGAAACTGCCGTTGCTGATATGTGTTTTCAAATCCTGATGTGTGGCGCAGACAATGCGTACGTCCACCGGGATTTCAGCACGTCCACCGAGGCGTTCGATGACGCGCTCCTGAAGAAAACGTAACAGCTTGGCCTGAAGCGGTAAGGGCAGGTCGCCGATTTCATCGAGCATCAAAGTGCCGCCATTGGCGGTTTCGATTTTTCCAGGGGTTGTTTTTGTTGCGCCGGTAAACGCGCCCTTCTCGTAGCCAAAGAGTTCACTTTCCAGGAGATTATCCGGGATGGCTGCGCAATTTATTGCCACAAAGCGCTCATTGCTGCGCGGCGAAGATTCATGCAGACCCCGGGCCAGCAATTCCTTGCCGGTTCCGCTTTCGCCGAGGAGCAACACTGTTGCATTGCTGCTGGCTACCTTTTCTATGGTCCGGCAAATTTTTTGCATGCCGGCATCACGTGTTAGCAGGCCGGCAAGTGCTGGCGGATGTTGAGCAGCCAGCAGTCGACGATTTTCCTGCTGCAGATCATGTAGTCGAAAGGCGCGATCAATTGTCAGCGCGAGCATTTCCGGCTCGAAGGGCTTGGCAAAGAAATCATAGGCACCAAGGGCGATCGCGCGTAGCGCGTTGGCTCTGTCATTCTGCCCAGTGAGAACGATGACCTTGGTGTCGGGAGCGGTTGCCAGAATCTGCTCTAGCAACCGGAAACCTTCTGAAACGGAGTCCGCATCAGGAGGCAAGCCCAAGTCCATGGTGACGACGGCAGGGCAGTGACGGTGTATTTGTGTCAGTGCGCTTTCACGATCAGCTGCGGTCAACGTCTCAAATTGGTCAAAAGACCAGCGGAGCTGCTTTTGCAACGCAAGATCGTCTTCGACAATGAGAAGGGAGCGGGTTTTTTCCGTACTCATGCGGCTTCCTGCTCGTGAAGATCGGATTCGGTGCGAATGACAAAAAGCGGGAGTGTGACGGTAATGCGCGTTCCTTTGCCCGGTTCGCTATCGACCTGCATGTCGCCACCCAACTCTCGGATGTATTGCGCACTCTCGTAGGCGCCAATTCCCATGCCTGCATCCTTGGTACTCTGAAAAGGCTTGAAGAGGCGGTCGCGGATGAACTCCTGAGTCATCCCATGACCATCGTCGCCAACTTCAATGGCAGCCTTGTCATTACGGCGTTCGAGCAAAGCCCACACGCGAGCTCCTTGGGGTGAGGCATCGATGGCATTTTGGACGAGATGACCGATGACTCTTTCGAGTCGTTCCTCGTGGCCGCGAGCTATTAATCGATCCTGTATCTGTGTTTCGATGGCTCTTCCCTGATTCATTTTGTCCTTTTGAATGCGCTGGATGACATCTGCAAGATTAACACCACAGATGCCCCCCGGGGGGGCAGCGCCTTCCCGCAACTGCATCATGAGCTGGCGCATGCGTTCGACTGCGTGGCCGACGGTCATCAGCATGTCCTGCTGGAATTCCGGGTTATCGCTGTGGCGCTCGGCATTCTTGAGCATCAGCGAAAGTTGCGTCACTATATTCTTCAGGTCGTGAACTACGAAGGCGGACATTTTGTTGAACGCATCGAATTTGCGCACCTCAAGCAGTGCTTCTGTGGCCTGCATCCTGGCAAGATAACTGGCTGCCTGGCAACCTGCAGCGCGCAGCAGATCGTTGACCTCCCAGTTGACATTGATCGGGGTACGCGAACTGGCCAGAATGACAAATCCCTGCATTTCATTCCCGGCCATCAATGGAACGATCAGCCAGGCGTTCGGCAGGTCCGAAAGCCATCCTGGAATATCCAGATTGTTGTAGCGAGCCGGGTAGCTGCGGTATTCCTCAAGATTGACGATCCATCCACTGGCGAAAAGAAATCGGCAGAGCGACGAATCTTGCGCCTCTTGGGCAACGCATTCCGGAAGATTCCAGCGCGCACTTTGTCGATAGATTGGATTGCCGGTTTCCCGAAGCCATAGGGTTCCAGCGGGACTTTCAACCATGTTGGCCAGACCGCGAATGACCTGTTGTCCCAAGGCTTGCGGCGACTCCTGCTCGGTCAACGTTTGGGTAAAGCGCAGCCACTCTTCACGGTAGTCGTAGCGATAGCGGAAAAAATGTTTGCCGACCAGCACTTTCATCTTGGCGCGCATCGATCCGGAAACCAGCAGTACACCAAGCAGAAGAAGTCCTGCGAATATTAGGGCCAACTGGAATGCGCGACCCCATTCACCACCGAAATAACGCACGTAATAGCCGACGCCGGCCGTGAAAAGGAGGTAAAGCCCCGCAAGAAGGAGGGTGGCTGAATGGAAGGCAGCTTTCTGTGAAAGACGGATTTTTGATGTCCAGTCTCTAGCTCGGTCGGTAGCCATCATGAGTAGGGGAATGGTTATCGCATGGACAAAACCCCTGACGGCCAGTGCATCTCTGTCGATGCGGCTAAACATCACGGCTTCGGAAAACAGATAGACATCAAAGGCGAATTGAAAGAAAAGAGCTAAACAGAGCGGCTTAATGTTCCAGCGAGAATCCTCGGAAACGGTACGAAATAGCTGCTCGACAAGCACCAAGCCGATTACTGCTTCGGCGAGTCCGTGGAAAAACAGGAGGCGTAACCATTCCGCTGGCGATATGAGGCGAAGCGTGACTGAAAAATGAAGAACGATACCCGCAAAAACCAAAGTCCAGCAGATCGCAGGTAGCCAAGATGGGAGAAATGGCTTGTCGTCCTGTTTGTCGGTTGGGGCAAGCAGTGTTACCAGGAAAAGGTACCAGACGCCGTATTTGGCGACATCGGCGAGGGATGCAGCGATTAGAGCCAGAGTATTTCCGCTGTAGGTATAGAGGAAGCCGGCAGAAGCCCACAAGGTCGACATGATGGCGACGGAAACCATGCGCCGGGTGTGCAAACCCGATCGCCAATCGGCACCGAACGAGATCAGGTAAATCCAAAGTGCCAGGTAGCCGAAGGCGGCAAGCCCATAGCTCCAGATAATCAGCGAGGCACTTGTGATTTCCATGCAGTGGACTTTTCAGGTCACGAATGAGCGTGACAAATTTTAATGGGCGCCCTTACCGGTTAGTACGACACCCACGGTTTCGAAAAGAACCACCATGTCCAGAAACAGGGAGTGATTCTTGACATAATACAGATCGTACTGCAGCTTTTCTGCAGAGTCTTCAACCGTCGCGCCGTAGTGATAGCGGACTTGCGCCCACCCTGTGACGCCGGGTTTGACGCTGTGCCGTACGGCGTAAAAGGGGATTTCCTTGGTCAACTGATCAACAAAGAAAGGGCGTTCCGGGCGGGGGCCAACGAGGCTCATGTCACCTTTAAGAACGCTGAATAGTTGAGGCAGTTCGTCGATGCGTAACTTGCGAATGAAGTGCCCAACGCGTGTTGCGCGGTTGTCCTGAGCTTGTGCCCAGATCGGTTTTCCGTCTTTTTCGGCATCACGTCGCATGCTGCGAAACTTGATGACGTTGAACAACCTTCCGTTGACGCCAACGCGTTCTTGCCGGTAAAGCAGCGGAAAGCCATCTTCCAGAACGATCAGAATGGTTGCCACCAGCATGATAGGCAATGCCAGTACGATCAAGATGCTAGCGCAGATAATATCGAAAAGCCGTTTGACGATTGTGCGGAATACACCTTGGCCGAAACCGTCGCCAAAAATCAGCCAGCCCGCATAAAGCGAGTCCAACCGTATCTGCCCAAGTGTCTGTTCGAAATGGCTCGCCAGATCCATAACCTTGATGCCTTGCAATTTGCAGTCGAGCAGTTCGCGCATGGGCATGGAGCCTCCACGGCGTTCGCTAAGTGCTACGACGATTTCATCGACCTTGAGATTGCGAGTTGTATCCGTCAATGAGCAGTTGCGGCTGAGAATCATGGTAGGTGAAACCAATGGCTTATCTTCATTGCTGCCAGGGAAGAAGCCAATGATCTCGGCGGATGGGTCGGAGTGATCGAGTGCGCGCTTGACGGCCAATGCCTGTTGCCCTGTGCCGAACACCAGAATGCGCCTACGCAGCATTTTCGTGGCTGGGGCGTGGGCAGCGCTGACACGGGTTACAAGCATGCCGAATACGGCAGACATTGCAGAAAGATGAATTAAATCCCGGTTGACCGCAGCAATGGGTAGCAGTGCGTAAAGTGCGTAGGCAATCGGGATGGACAGGTAGATGGACAGCACCGCCCGGGCTCGGGTTTCCGTGATGGGGCGGATCGAGGCACGTTGATAGAGCCCGAGCAGGGAGTTGATGGCAAGCATCACAAGACCAAACAGCATGGCATATAGCACGACCTGCAGAGGGTTGACCGGAAGACCGCTATTGATCCACATCAGTCCAATCACAAGGCTGACAATCAAGAACGAAAAGTCAAACAGCACCCCCGCGATGCTTCGCCAAGTAAACCAGTGATTAAACAGCCTGATCATGATACCCCTGCATCCCCTTGATACATTTGTTGCCAAGTCGTCAGCTTGCGCCTGCGTGGCCCCTAACGCGTATTTGCGTGGCACAATGCAAATTGTATGGACTCCAGCATATTTTGCTTGTGCACTATTTCACAAAGACTACGTATCAATGTAACAAGTTTCATTAGAAGTAGTCGTTATCTAATTCAAAAAAGCCAAAATTCAGATAAATTTAGTTAAATTCGTTAATTTTTATAAAAAATAGTGATGAATTGCTTCCTTGGTTGCTGGAAACGCACTATACGAGGCTTTACCCTTGGTACGCAACGAGATTTAGAACAGACGGATTAGGTGCATTGGTGTCAGTTTGCGAATTGAAGATGATGCCGGGATGCAGCGATGAGCCTCGTCACCGGGCGGTCTGGTTGATTGCTTCGGGAAACCGTCATGTTGTCAAACCAATATTTCGATGACTTCCGGGTGCCCCAGGAAACGCTGTGGGCTGGCACTAGCCCCGTAGGCACCGGACTGGAATAGTACGACCAGATCGCCCGGTTCTGCGACCGCGAGTGTCATGCGATCCGCCAGAATGTCAAGTGGTGTACATAGCGGGCCGACCACGGAAGCTATCTCGGTGCTGCCTGGATTAATTCGATTGCCGATGGCGACTGGGTAGTTCTTTCTGATGACTTGCCCGAAATTGCCCGAGGCTGAGAGATGGTGATTGAGGCCGCCATCGATAACGAGAAAAGTTTGTCCGCGAGAAATCTTGCGGTCAATTATCCGTGTGACATAAATGCCCGCCTCGCCGACAAGGTAGCGGCCTAGTTCGATGACAAGCGAGGCACCAGGAAAATCGACGCTGGCGCGTTGGGAAAGTTGTTCAAGATTTTGACCTATGCCTGTCAGATCGAGTCGCTTTTCACCCGGAAAGTAGGGTATCCCGAATCCGCCGCCGAGGTTTAAGAAACTGACCGGTGATGGAGCATGGTGAGAGAGTTCGAGTGCTAGGTCGTAGGATTTTTGCTGGGCTTCGCAGATCGAGTCGGCTTTGAGGTTTTGCGAGCCGGCAAACAGGTGAAAACCTTCGAAGGCCAAGTTACGTTCGTCGATTTTGGTTAGTAAGTCAGGCACCTGTTCGGCATCGACACCGAACTGCTTGGGGCCGCCGCCCATTTTCATGCCGGAGCCCTTGAGTTCGAAGTCCGGATTGACTCGTACGGCAATCCGGGCTGGAAGCCCAAGCGCTTGCGAAATGCCTGCCAATAATTCGACTTCGCGAAATGATTCGACGTTGATCAAAACCCCTGCGGCGACTGCCTGGCGAAGTTCGTTGTCCCGTTTGCCAGGGCCGGCGAAACTGATTTCATGCGGGGCTGCCCCCGCATCTAGTGCAATTTTCAACTCCCCTGCAGAAGCGACGTCGATACCATCAACAAGGCTGGCCATGAAGCCAACAACAGCCGGCATCGGATTAGCCTTCATGGCAAAATGCAGTTTGACATTTGCTGGCAGCGCGGAACGCAATTCGGCAACCCGCGACCTCAGCAGTTTGCGATCATAGGCGTAGAAAGGTGTCTGCCCAACCCGTTCAGCTAGTCGAGATAGCGGCAGTCCGCCGACCAGCAGTTCGTTTTCGTCTGCGGAAAACTGGTTCATGGTCGTATGGATTGGGGGCGTTGTTGTACTCATTCTCGTGATGGCTATAAGAGTGGTTTACAGACTTTTCTGCTCGACCCACACGGTCGACAGCGTTTTTCGATCGATTTTTCCATTCGGGTTTCGCGGTAGCGGACCTTCGTGCACATCGATGCCGCTAGGTACCATGTAGGCAGGCATGCGAGCTCGACATTCGGCTAGCAATTCTTCGATGCTCAGGGTTCCGTTGGCTGGGGGAGTCGCAATTACCTGAATGGATTGCCCAAGGCGATCGTCGTCGACACCGAAGGCGACGCATTCCCCGACCAGTTTTGTGGAGTAGAGAATTTCCTCAACCTCTGTTGGGCTGACTCGATAGCCGGAAGTCTTCATCATCTCGTCGCGACGGCCAATGAAATATAAATAGCCTTCTTCGTCCATGCGCACGGTGTCTCCCGAAAAAACGACAATTTCTGGCAGGACCAAGCCGGCTTCACGGCCAGGGGCGTGAATTGGTAGCGGCTTGTAGCGTTCTGCAGTCTTTTCCTGATCGTTCCAGTAGCCCATGCCTACTAGTGCGCCGCGATGCACCAGTTCCCCTGGTTCGTTGGGCGCGCATGGCGTACCATCTTCCCGAAGAACCAGAATTTCTGAATTTGGAATAGCCTTTCCTATCGAGTCTGGCCTGCGGTCAACCTCTTCTGGGGGCAAAAAGGTCGAGCGGAATGCTTCGGTCAGGCCATACATGAGGAACGGTTTTGACTTGGGCAGATGTTGGCGCAGCGTACCGAGCGTCTCAAGCGGCATTCGTCCGCCAGTATTGGCGAAATAGCGCAGATGTTCGGAAATGTTTTCTGGCCAGTTAAGTTGCGTCAACTGGATATACAGCGGCGGCACCGCTGTCAGGCCAGTCACCTTTTCGCGCTCAATTGCCTTGATTACATCTCTAGGTAATAGGTAATTGAGCAAAACAACCCGGGCGCCAACATGGAAGGCAGTTGTCAACTGGCTGAACCCGGCGTCGAAGGATAGGGGCAGGGCAGCCAGCAACGTGTCATCCGAGCGGTTTTCGAGATAACTGGCCACGCTCTTGGCGCCGGCAACCATGTTGCGATGTGAAAGCACTACACCTTTGGGTTTGCCGGTGCTACCTGAAGTGTAAAGTATACCCAGCATGTCGGTGTCAATTACCCTGTGTCTAATGGCGCGAGGGGTTGCTAATAGATCACTCCAGCGAACGATATTTAGCCCATTAATCTTTATTGGTGGGGCGTTGGCCTCAAGTACTACAACGTGGCGTAGATCGTGGCAGGCTGGCAGCGTCTCACTCAGCAAATCCAAGCGTTCCGGCGAAGTTATCAGAACACGAACGTTACAATCGCGCAGAATGTAGCCGACCTGCTCGGGTTTGAGCAGCGGGTTCAACGGAACGAATACGCCTCCAGCAGTTGGCGCCCCAAAGCTGGCGATGACTGTCTCGAAACGCTTTTCAAGATAGATGGCGACGCGCTCACCACGTTGCAGGCCAAGGGAGATCACGCCGTCGGCAAAGCTGTTGATCGAATTGGCCAAATCAGCATAGCTTAGGTCGTCTTGGCGATAATTTAGGGCAATCGACTCCGGGGCGCGGTTGGCAGAAAGTTCAATCAGTTCATGGAGAAGATTCGAATCAGTCATGAGTAGGTCAAATCAGGTGGTAAACTTCGCGCAGTTGGAAAGATGACGGGTAGCTAGACCAATGTCGTGTGAAGTATCTCACACTGTAGATGTATTAGTCTTTGGTAGGCTCGATTGTCAAATTAAACCGGGGAATGTCAGTGGACTTTAAGCAGAATGTTAAGAAGTTGTTGGATGAGGTACTTCACCTTGGCGGTAGGGGCTTTGTCTTGGAAGCTGACTCAGCACTGTTGGGAGCGATCCCAGAATTGGACTCAATGGCGGTCATTGCGCTGATTACAGCAATAGAAGAA
Organism: Azonexaceae bacterium; assembly: GCA_013335535.1. Classification (GTDB taxonomy): domain Bacteria; phylum Pseudomonadota; class Gammaproteobacteria; order Burkholderiales; family Rhodocyclaceae; genus Azonexus. Next base: position 76,783 of record JAAXVL010000006.1, on the reverse strand, counting down.
CGTTTTGGCTGCGTGGTCGATGATGATGAAATTGATGGTGCAATCTTCGCGACACTTGGGTCACTGACCAATTTTGTTAGCGAAAAAAGTAGTCAACGGAGTGCGTGAGCGTCTTGACTTGGGCTCGGCTGTTTAGTAGACGCATTGTTATTAGCTGCTTAGTGCGGCAGATACTGGATCGGTAGATGGTGATATCCCAGATTTTTTCTGTTGATGAGTTCGGCAAGCCTAGAGTTGAGACGACGCCTCAATCGTTATTTGCATTCGGACTGTTGATCCGAGAAACTGAGAAATTGATTCTTGATCTCTTTGGACGAGGATTGGTTTCCGGCACGACGCATACTTGCCTTGGGCAGGAGTTATGTCAGATGTCAGTCGTGAGGGCGCTCAATCATCCCGATGATTATGTGCTTTCGAATCATCGAAATCATGGGCATTTCTTGACTTACTCCGGGAATTTTGTCGGCCTGGTTGCTGAGATTATGGGTCGTAAGGATGGGGTTTGTGCGGGATATGGTGGTAGTCAGCACCTGGCCTTCCGCAATTTTCATAGCAACGGGGTTCAGGCAGGTATGACCGGTATTGCCGTTGGCTTGGCAGCTGCTTTGAAGTCAAGGGGAAGCCAAGGTGTTGTGTCCGTGGTCATTGGCGATGGGACGCTTGGAGAAGGGCTGCTTTACGAGAGCATGAACCTTGCGTCCATTTGGAATGTCCCTGTCCTGTTCGTCGTTGAGCACAATGGCATCGCACAGACGACTTACACACGTGACACCATCGGCGGGGAAATCGAGTTGCGAGGGCAGGCATTCGGTTTGTCGACATGGCATTTGAATGATCGCGACATTGAGTTTTCCAGCAAGGTCGAGGGTGTGGTTGCTAAGCTTCGGGGCGATCGTCGTCCTGCCATGCTGATTATTGATACTGGACGCCTTGGCCCTCATAGCAAGGGGGATGATCTGCGGGATGCGACGGAACTAGCTGCTCTCACCGAAAACGATCCACTGATGCGCTTGGGGGGGGCTCTTTCAACCAGTCAACTTGAGGAGATCAAAAGTAGGTGTTCCAGCTTTCTTCGGGAAGTTGAGAGTCTCGCTATCCATTCAACTCTGTCTAGTTTTGACCACTTGCCGGAGCATTCTTTCAAGCCCGCATTGAGCATTGATTTTCCTGAGGCAGAGTCTGGCGTCGCTAATGTGAGGGCGGCCCTCAATAGCGCATTGCAAACCTTGCTTGCGAATGATCCAGACGTAATTCTTCTTGGCGAAGATCTGCATGATCCCTATGGTGGGGCATTCAAGGTCACAGCAGGGCTTTCTGAAAAATTCAAGAACCGTGTGATCTCCACGCCAATCAGCGAAGCTGGTATCACCGGGGCTGCTATCGGGCTGGCCATGGCAGGCAAAAAGCCAATTCTTGAAATAATGTTCGCCGATTTTTTGACCCTTTGCATGGACCAGATCTACAACCACGCAGTCAAATTTCCAGCGATGTTCTCTGATTCCACTGTGCCAATTGTTATTCGGGCTCCCTGTGGTGGTCGTCGGGGTTATGGCCCGACACATAGTCAGAGCCTTGAAAGTATGTTTGTCTCGGTTCCCGGGTTGACCGTTATCTTTGCCAGTCATCGGCACAAAGTCGGCCAGTTACTAATTAACGCCTCCGTGCGCTGGCCGAATCCAACCCTTTTTCTTGAGCACAAGCTGCTCTACGCAGAAAAGCACGATTCGACTGGCTATGAGGAAATTGAGTCCGAAGTCGCTGATCTCGGCGCTGAGTTGTTCCCGACTTTGCGTAAAGGTCGCCTGGATCCGGATATCACGTTGCTTTCGTACGGTGGCATGCTCCCTCTCACCGAAAAAGCCGCCCGCCTGTTGGAAGAAAATGAAGAGTTAACTGTTGAAATCGTCGTGCCGGCATTGCTAGCGCCGTTGCCGCGCTGCTCACTACTAAAGGCCTTGCTTCATCGTCCACGAATTCTGGTCGTCGAAGAGGCGCATCACCATTTTGGCTTCAGCGCCGAGGTACTGGCTATGCTGGCCGAAAATGGTTATCGCGGCAAAGTTGCCCGCTTGGGTACGGCGCCTGTACCGATCGCATCGGCGCGCAGCATGGAAAGTGCGCTACTGCCGGATGAAAATACAATCGTCTTGGCCGTACTCGATATTCTGTAGATTTTCGGAAAAAACAAATGGCAACAGCGATTTACATACCGCGCGTCAATAACAATGACGATGAGGTCAAAGTTTTAGCCTTTGACGTCGCTACAGGCGACAAGGTTGAGGGGGGGCAGATTGTCGGGCAAGTGGAAACCGACAAGGCGGTACTTGATGTAACCGCTTCCGATGCCGGCTTCGTGCTCGGCTTCATCGCCAAGCCAGACGAAGTGGTCAAAGTTGGTAGCATCATGCTGTGGCTGGGCGAAAGCGCGGATGAAGCTATCCCCGAGCTGCAGGAAAGTACATTGCCACGGTCCACCGGAGAAATCTCCCAAATTACCGCCAAGGCGCGCCTTCTGCTTGCGCAATCCGGACTGCAGGCCGATGCGGTTCCGCCAATTGACGGACGAATTACTGTCGAGGCAGTTGAGCGCTTTCTGGCTGCGCAAGGCGGCATCAAAATGGCAGGGGCAGCAGTAGATAGATCCCCGGCGGTCGATGTCCAGCCCGATGTTGACGGCACTCTGGTCAATCTGACACGTGAAGAAAAAGGCATGGCGGCGACGGTGACTTGGCATCGTGATTTTGCCGTTCCCGGCTATATCGAGATTGAATACGAGCTGGCACCGTGGGCTGAATACGCCGCAAATTTCCAGCAAGAAAAAGGGCTGTTGATGCCGCCCTTGCTACCGTTGATGGCCTGGCGATTGATCGGGATTGCCCAGGAAAAACCGGTGCTGAATGGAACCTTCATCGACAACAAGCGCTTCGAATACAACCTGGTTAACCTGGGCTTCACTATTCAAGCCGGCGAGTCACTCTATCTGGCTGTGGTTCGGAATGCACAATCGAAGGATGAACAGGGTTTCGTCAACGCTCTCGGCGATGTCTTGCGCCGCGCAGCAGGGCATAATTTGAAAGAGTCGGAGGCCTCGGGGGCAACGATTGGGTTTTCTAGTATGGAACGCTGGAAAGTAACGCGCCACATTCCTATTTTACCGCCGCACACTGCTTTGATGGTCGCCCACGCGGCCGGGCGGGATGGTAAAGGCGTGCTTGGTGCCAGCTATGACCATCGCGTTCTCAATGGCGGGCAAGTTGTGGGCGTGCTTAAGAAGCTTTCCACGCCAAACAAAAACTAAATTAGGAATATCTCAGATGTCGCTCAGTAAAGAATCAATTGTAGTAGCCATCAAGGCGAGGATTGTCGAAATCGCCGCTGAAACCGGAGACGATGCTTCTGAATTGGGCGTCGACGAAATTATTCCGGCGACCGGCCTGATCGACTCGACCGGTTTGCTGGAGCTGATCGCCTGGTATGAAAAAACTTATCAGATTCCGCTGACGCAGGAAGAAATCAATATTGACAACCTTGGTACGCTAGCGCGCATGGCCGAATTCGTGCTGCGCAAAAAAGGCCTGCTTTAATCGGCAGCATTCAGGGATTACCTCATTGGAAATTAGCCACTCAAAGCCACGCCCCTTCTTTCTGCCCAGTAGTCTGGGCAGAATTTTTTGCGTCTATCATGAGCCTGTTGGCGACGTTAAGCCATGGGGCAATGTACTGATCGTCCCAGGCTTCAATGAAGAGATGAACCGTTGCCGCAGCATGGTGACCAACCTCTCCAAAACCTTGGCGCAACAAGGGCTTGGTACGCTGGTTATCGATCTTTACGGTACCGGTGAGAGTGATGGTGAGTACGGTGATGCCCGTTGGGAGATATGGATTGACGACATTCATCGTGCCGCCGATTGGCTGGATGCTCAACCGGGCGCTTGCCTAGCACTGCTGGGTATTCGGCTGGGTTTCTCTCTGGCGGTAAGTGCGGCTCGGGAAGGTCAAAAAACCCGCGCCTTGATCGCTTGGCAGGCGGTTGTCGATGGCAAGAGTTATTTTACCCAGTTCATGCGCATGAAGATCGCCGCCAACATGGACCGCACTGACATTCCCAAGGAAACCTCCGGAGAAATGCGTGCCCAACTTGCGGCTGGCAGTCCCATTGAAATCGCGGGTTACGAGATCAATCCCGAACTGGGTAATGCACTGGATAACTTGAAACTGGGCGACTTGCCGCCGCCCGAAGCGTCAAAGATAATGTGGCTTGAAAAAGCAGCCGGCGCGGAAAACGCCCTTTCACCGGCTAGTGGAAAACTGATTGAAACCTGGCAACAGGCGGGCCGTGCGGCTGAAGTGATGTTGTTCGATGGCCCTGCATTCTGGGCGTTGCACGAGCGTTTCCTTGCCCCTGATCTAGTGACCAAGACAGCCGATTGGCTGCAACAATTCAGGCCGGCGAAATGAACGAAAAACCAATTGTTATAGAACGCGAGGCCGGTCCGTTGATCGGCATGCTGCACCCGGCAGCAGGAAATCAGGAAATTGGTGTCTTGATGATGGTGGCGGGTGGCCCGCAATACCGCATTGGCGGTCACCGCCAACTCGTGCTGTGGGCGCGCAAGATATCCTCCTGCGGCTTTCCCGTCTTCCGTTTCGATTTTGGCGGGATGGGCGACAGTTACGGTGAATATGTCGAGTTCGACAACGTCGAAGATGACATCAATGCAGCCATCGACCGCTTCTTTAAGGAAACACCCAGCCTCAAACAAATCGTCCTGTGGGGGGAATGTAATGCCTGCTCAGCAGCATTGTTCCATGCATATACGGATCCCCGCATCAAGGGCCTGGTCATGCTTAACCCCTGGGTGCGAACCGAGCAGGGCCAAGCCAAGGCCGTGATCAAGCATTACTATCTGGATCGCCTGAAACAACGGTCATTCTGGATAAAAGTGTTCAGCCTGAAATTTGATTTCGTTGACTCGATGCGCTCGGCAATCCAAATGATCTCCCTTGCTCGAGGGGCATCGGCTACCAAGCCTCAAATTACGGCAAAAAATGCAGTCGACCGCAGCAAACCGCTACCTGAGCGCATGCTCGAAGGCCTCTCCCGTTTTAAAGGCAGAATTATGCTGGTCATGAGCGGACGGGACATGGTCGCTAGGGAGTTTGATGATCTGCTGCAAACCGCACCCGTCTGGCAGGAGCGTCTCGCCGCATGCGCGCTGGTTCGCCATGATCTTCAATACGCCGATCACACCTTTTCCACCGGCGCCTGGCGCGACCAAGTAGCAGCATGGGGCATCAACTGGCTGACGACGTTCCACAGCAGTCCACATAACGATTCAACCCAGACAGCGAACTAAAGTCATGGCCAAACCCGTTATTGAACCCATCACCGAACAGACGCTACCCGAGTTCGCCGCGTTTCTTGAAACCAACATGCCGGTTAGCCGGACGGCGCGGGACTGGATTTCCGGCCTGCTGGCAAACTGGTGTGTAAGCCGTCCTAACTACGGCTTTCTTATGCGCGACGAAGGGAAAGTGGTTGGCGGAATCGGCGCCTATTACGCCGATCGCATCATTCGCGGACAGCCAGCCCGTTTTTGTAACATCACCAGTTGGTGTGTTCTCGATAGCCACCGCAAATACAGCATGCAGTTGGCGATGAATGTCGTCGCCCAGCCGGGCTACAATTTTACCGATTTTTCACCGACCAAAGTTGTTGCCGGGACGCTTCAGTTCTTCAAATTCAAATCTCTGGATGAAGCAGTTGCCGTGATACCGAACCTGCCGTTGTTTTCTTTTTCCGGGCGCGTGCTGACAAAACCCAGCGACATTGAGCGCAGCCTGAACGGCGAAATGCTCACCATCTGGAAAGACCACGCCAAATTTCCTTGGTTGCGGCATGTCGTCGTCGGCCAAGTGGATGACTGGTGCCACATCATTTACAAGCGAGGCAAATTTAAAAGGCTGCCCTGCGCAAATGTCATTTACATTAGTAATGGTGCTGTATTCAATCGCTATCTGACTCGCTTGAGCAGCCATTTTTTCTGGCATGGGATGATGAGCACTCACATCGAGCGAAGGTTCTTGGCTAAGGTCCCCAGGCTAGCGGTCATTCGAACGGGCTTTAACGCAAAGCAGTTTCTTGGCTCGTCACTGGCGCCTTCGGACATCGATTATCTCTATTCGGAAACCGTTGCGCTCGATTTATAGGGTTTTGGCATGTCGTTGCTGAACAATGTATTAGCCATACATGACCGGGAATTAAATCTAAAGGAAAAGGCGTTGGCTTTCACCGCAAAAACAAAGCTGAGGGATAGCTTCCCGAAACTTGACTCAATGGCCTTCGTAATTGTGGTTACGGCTCTTGAGGAACAGTTTGGCTTCGAGCTTTCGGAAGATCAGCTTGACCGCGCGATATTTGAAACAGTAGGGACGCTGGTAAATTGTTTAAATAACCGGCTTTAATTATATTCGCAACGCCCGTTCCAATAAGGTAGTAAATGAACCGTGGTGATGACCAGACTGATCGTGCTGCAACAACTCGCTTGCTGAGTGTCCTTGCAACGCTCTATCTGTTCTTCGTTTTCTACGGTAGTTGGGTACCATTTCATTTTGTGTCACTACCCTTTGCCGAGGCGCTAAAAACTTTCGCAGCGCTCCCGTTCTCAGAACAAACAATTGATTCTGCCACAGACTGGGCAATAAATTTTATTCTACTTATACCTCTGGCGTTCCTTTGGGCGCAGAGATTCCTGCCGGCTCGGCAGGGCTTGTCAAGGCTGATTTATCGGTTATTGATCATTGGCATTAGCGTAGCAATTGCATTTTTCCTTGAATTTAGCCAACTCTATTTTCCGCCAAGAACGGTATCTCAAAAAGACATACTGGCATTAAGTATGGGGGCGTTTGTCGGGGTCGTTGCTCAGCAAAGATTGGGTGGCTATGTCGAACGCTGGCTAAGCCAGCTCTGGCAAAACGAAAGAGGTCAGACACGCCTGATTCAACTGCTTCACGTCTATCTCTTGATATTTTTCGTATTCAGCGTGATGCCTCTTGATCTGACTATTAGCCTCGTTGAGATCTACCACAAGTGGAGCGAAGGCAGGGTGGTGCTTTTGCCGTTCGGCGGGCTGAAGGGGGGCTTGTTCGACAACATTTATGAAACGATTACCGATCTGTTGGTTTGGGTGCCGGTTGGTTTGTTATTGGCGCTTGACCGCCGGTCATCGCTCATTCGGGTTGCGGGTGTCGCCTGGCTTGCGGCAGCGATAATAGAAGTCGCCCAACTACTTGTTTATTCAAGAGTGACGGATGTTACCGATGTGTTTTTGGCGGGGTTTGGAGCTGGTATTGGTGCATTATTAGCATACAGGGGCGCCAAAATTGTCATATTTTTTTCAAGTTTAGGTACGGTTCACTGGTTTTCGATCTGGATGCTCTGGGCGTTAGGTGTCTTTTGTGTGTTCTGGTACCCCTTCGATTTTCAAACGAAGAATGTGAGTCTTGAGAGTGCATGGATGGCATTTACACGTATCCCATTTCTCATGCTCTTTGAGGGCAGTGAATTAAATGCAATTAACGAAATGTTGCGAAAAATTGCTTTTTTCGTCCCCGGAGGGACGATCTGGTGCTTGGGGATGGCAGCATTTAGAAAAAATGACCGAATAACTGGATCAAAAACAACTGGGATTTTTGCACTGGTTTCTGTTGCCATCGCAGTCGAAACGGGACAGCTTTTCATTCCAGGCAAGTTCGCGGACTTGACGGATGTGCTCCTTGAAACAGTAGGCGCTCTGACAGGCATGCTCGCAGGTGCGTGGGTGTTGTCTGCATACCAAGTTAGAAAAGAATTTGTCAAATATACGTTTTCAGAACGGAAAGATAATTATTTTAGTCTTGGCAGAGTTTGTTTTTTATTCGGGATATTATCAGGAAAAATAACTTCTCTGCATTTCAGTCAGATGAGGTATTTTTCCCCTTTCACCAATAAACACTTCGTACTTGATTTTCTGCCTCTTGCCTTTGCTGCACTTGGTTTGGTTGTATTAATTGGCCGAGAGAATTTGTTGGGCATGCCTGCATTATATTTTGTTATTCCGATAGTAGGTATCATCGCATCAGCATTTTCAAGTAGATGTCCTGAGTTCGCCATTATTTCCTATCTTGTTATATCTTACGCGTTTCCGAGATACTCCAACGAGTCCATATTTATACTTAAGGCCGGTGTCTTGAATTGGATTTGCTTGATTGGGTTAATCGGATGGATTGTGGGGAGCACTTGGCGTAGTTGCATTCTTCAATGGAAACATCCTGTAAGCCTAGTTTTTTTTGCTTTCCTGTTTGTATTGGCATTATCGTGGGCCGTTGCAGCTTCCAGCAACACGTTCCGAGATATAGATATCTTTCCTCGACACACACCACTACTTTTCCTGCATGCACTTGTTCTCTTTTTGATGGCATCCAGTTTGCCGGTACGTAACAAGTCGCTAGTTATCTGGGGCCTTATTCTTTGCACTTTGCCCAGCTTTCGTTGGTTTCTACAAGGTTCAGAAGGCATTTATCTGGATAACGATATATCGTCATTCTCGACTTTGCTGATGCCTATAGCATTGGTCGGAGCCTGGTATGTTCAGCGAATTTTGGTTCGGATTTTGTTTTTTGCATCTGCTGTAGCCATGCTCGGAATAATTGGATTCGCCCAGAATCGGGCCTCTGCAATTTCACTGACACTTGGTTTTGTTTTTCTTTTATGGAGTGAGTTCAAGCGGCAAAAAATGGAAATATCCAAGAAGAACAGTGGAACGTTTATTGGTCGTTTGTCAGGCCTGAGTTTTGTGTCAGGTTTAACTTTGAAGAGGTTCTTGCTGCCAGCCGTTATCCTGCTGATCCTTTCTTTGTCTTACGCTCTACTCCCTTTGAAGGAATACCAGGCGCGGTTCAGTGTTCTATGGAATCCCGAAGCAACGCATGCGACTGTGGCGCTGGATAGGGCAACGATTAACGAACGGTATGAGCTCTGGTCAGGTGGGATCGAGATGGCGTTTGATCATCCTATCTTAGGAGTCGGCCCCGGAAATTATGCAAATCTGATAGGTATCTACCAGATTGGAAAAAGTAAACTCCCAGCCCACAATAGTTTCATTTCGGTTGCAGCCGAGGCTGGTTTCTTTGCCCTCGCTCTTTTTTTAACGCTGATTTACATGGGCTTTCGAACGCTTGGGCAGATTTCCAGGCAATCGAGAATATTGGCGTTTCAAGGAACTGCGATTGCGCTTCAAGCTTCAATTATTGCATTCATAGCCATAAGCATTTTTATGTCGCGGCATGATCTGGTTTTTCTTTATGTTGTCTTGGGACTAGTTGTAGCACTAAGCGTTGCTTTGAAAACGGATCGGATGAGCAACGATGCCCGTTTTCTGGAGGGGAGGGGATATCTCTGCGTGCAAGCTCCCAAGCCAGCTCAGGCGCCGCCTAAGCTGGCTGAGACAAAAGCTACGACCCAAGCCGAAATTGTTCATCTCGGTGGATTGGATGGTCTTCGTGCCATCGCAGCCTTGAGCGTTTTTGGCGTGCACTTTAATCAGATAGCGGGGCTGGATACCAGCATCGGGCCATTCGATCTGGGGCGCTGGCTGGCGAATGGCAACACGGGCGTTGCACTCTTTTTCGTGCTCAGCGGATTTTTGTTGTCCTTGCCATTCTGGCGTCAGGAGCATGCAGCAGGCTCAAAGGTTGATGTCAAATCCTATTTTTTCCGTCGTCTGGCGCGCATTCTTCCAGCATACTATCTCTGCCTGTTTGGCCTTTTGGTCATCAAAGAGGGAACTGGGAGCATATTTGAAATCGATAATATTCTTTCGCATGTTGTCTTTCTCTACAACATCAACGACCGGAACATACTCAGCCTGAATGCGCCTTTCTGGTCGCTGGCGGTGGAAATGCAGTTCTACCTATTGCTACCGCTTCTGATGTTTGCACTTAATGGACTTTCTGCTCGGGTTTCATTTGTCTTGCTCACAGTGCTGGTGGTTGGTACATATTGCTCGAACTATGGCGTAATGTCCTATTTGCTGGAGCGAAACCAGTGGCCGATACAGATGACCTTGATCTGGCCGTTCTCGCTCTATATCTCCGGTCCAGATAGTTTTGTCCTGACCTATTCGCTCTTGGCGCACTTGAGCTTCTTTTTGATTGGCGTCGCCACCGCCCTAGTTTTCGTGACTAGGGGGCGTGGCGATAAGGTGCTCGCCAATCAGACGCCAGGGTTGCTTGCGGATCTGGTATTTTGGTCCAGTGCTACCGCTGTCTTTTTGATTCTGAGTTCGGATCTGGACGATGTCCTGCAGGCTCCGTATGGCCACTATAACTGGCCGTTTGTGCCGCTCCTGTTCGCAGCCATGATCTTAGTGATGCCGCGCGCGAAGCATGCAAAAGCGCTCCTGGAATCGAGACCGTTGCGTTGGCTGGGGGTGATCTCCTATGGTTTCTATATCTTTCATTTTCCGATTCAAACGTTTGTAGTACGCTTATTCGATCATGCTGGTCTCGCGATGACCGATTTCTGGTGGTTGTTTGCGGTACTGAGTCTGTCCGCATCCGTGGTAGTAGCGGCGGTATCTTATTGGCTGCTCGAATTACCGGTTATCCGTTGGGCGCGTGGGTATCAGGTTTGGCAGCCTGACCGCGCCCATCAGGTGAAGTTAGCCGAAAAGGGTTTTGTATCCAAGTCGGACGGCAAAGAGGCTTCACCTCGGTACTCGTCCGGCGGCGACTGGACCGAGGTAAAGGTTCGCTTCCATAGCAGACAGCTTGAAACGCTTAAACGAGTTTCACATATGCAGGGGCTTAGTGTATCTGCTGCCGCGCGTCATCTATTGGCGGCTTATATGGTGGATTCCGGCGAATTTTGGACTCAAGCCCAAGTCTTGACTGGCGTCGATCAGGACCTCGACGATGGCGCTGGGGAGAACTGCAGCGTCAATATGCACTTCAGGCAGTATGAGTTTCTCTTGGAGGCTGCGGATCGAATCGGAAGCACTATCGATGCGGTTTTCGGCTTGATGATCGATTACTACTCCAAAGCCCCTGTTTCTTCGGATCAAATTGGTTCCACTTATGACTCGCAATAAAGACATTCTCGTACTCGGAAAGCCACGATTCAATGATGCCTCGTTGTCTCAAGTAGCAAAGGGAGAGGGGGGGGTGGAGGCTGCGTGGCGAACAGCCTTCCAGCGTTTGGGAACCAAAGCGCCAGAACATGTTTCCGGGGATTTCTCAGTTGCGCTGCGCGAATCAAGCAACAGGGTCTTTCTGGCGGTGGACCGTTTTGCCATTCGCAGCCTTTGCTATCGACAAGAAGGGGATCAACTTCGGTTTGCTGAACGTGCCGACGATCTTGCGGATTCGAGCACTGAAATCGATCCGCAAGGCATCTTCGACTACCTGTATTCCCATGCTATTCCATCGCCCAGAACTATCTACAAAGGCATCCATCGGGTCCCGCCAGCGCACTACGTTTTATACGAAAACAACCAGTTGACCGTAGCACCCTACTGGATACCGGCATTTCATGAAGATGCCCCTACGCTCTTCGGTCAGCTAGGTCACGAGTTCCGAGCGCTTCTGCAACAAGCTACAGCGCGCCAACTGGACGGTGGTAAAGCTGGCTGCTTTCTGAGTGGAGGCACTGATAGTTCCACCGTCGCCGGCATGATTGGCTTGGCACATGGCACGCCGGCAGCAACTTATTCCATCGGTTTTGAAGCTGAAGGCTACGATGAAATGGAGTTCGCCCGCATTGCCTCAAGCCGTTTTAACACGGAGCACCACGAGTATTACATCACCCCGGATGATCTGGTGCGCAGCATTCCCATGGTTGCCGCAAGTTACGATCAGCCCTTCGGCAACTCGTCCGCATTGCCGGCTTATTATTGCGCTAGAATGGCCAAGGAAGATGGTGTGACGCGCATTCTGGCTGGCGATGGAGGCGACGAACTCTTTGGTGGCAACTCTCGTTACGCCAAGCAACGCATCTTCGATTGGTATCAATACATTCCCGGGTCTATTCGCAAAGGCGTCATGGAACCTCTTTTGGGTTCCAGCCTCGCGGGTGGCCTGCCATTGGTCCGTAAGGCATCGAGCTACGTTGAACAAGCACGCGTCCCAATGCCTGGCCGATTGCAGATGTACAACCTGATTACCCGACTAGGCATTGAGCATGCGCTGACCAAGGGGTTTCTGGCACAGGTTGATATTTCTTCACCATTGCAACACCAGCACAAGGTGTGGGCGAGTGCGCAAACAAGTAACAACACCAATCGCGAACTGGCATTCGACTGGCGATATACCTTGGCGGAAAGTGATCTGCCAAAAGTCTGTGGCACAACCCGCTTAGCTGGACTGGACGTTGGTTTTCCGATGCTTGATGACGACCTTCTTGCGTTTTCGTTGCGCCTGCCGGTCGACTATAAACTCAAGGGCTTGAAGCTCCGATGGTTCTTTAAGGAAGCGCTGCGCGGTTTCCTGCCTGATGAAATAATTATCAAGAAAAAACAGGGCTTTGGATTACCCTTCGGGGTCTGGGTAACCCGAAATGAAGCCTTGCGAAAGCTGGCTTCAGAATCAGTCTATGGACTTGTAGAGCGCGGAATTCTGCGCGCTGATTTCGTAGAAGCGCTATTGACAAAGCGTCTCTTTGAACACCCGGGCTATTTTGGGGAAATGATCTGGATATCAATGATGCTCGAACAGTGGTTGCGTGGCAATTCTCCGGGGTTCAAGGTTGAATCTGCGCTCTGACTCAGTCTCACGCCCTTGGTTCGGAACTCCTAAATAGCGTAATTTTTCACAGACAATATAGCCAAGACTAGATAGACTTTACAATCTTCGAAACGCGGCAACTAAATTCCGAATGAATATCGCCACGCAGATCCCAGAAAGAAAACGTCTCTTGATAGTCGCCTACCATTTCCCGCCAGTCCGGGTAAGTAGCGGTATTCAGCGAACGTTAAAATTCTGCACATACCTTCGAGAACATGGTTGGGATCCGCTAGTTCTAACAATTTCACCTTCAGCATACGAGGTAACCAGCCCGGATCAGATAAAGGAGATACCAGAGGACGTGATTGTCGAACGCGCCTTCGGGCTAGATACGTCGCGCCATTTGGCAATTGCCGGGAAATACATCCACCGTATGGCACAACCCGACCGCTGGATCAGTTGGTGGCCGGGAGCTGTATGGACAGGTATGCGCATGATCAAGCGATACAAGCCCGCAGCCATCATGTCCACATTTCCGATTGCCACTGCGCACCGCATTGGGTTAAGCCTGCAGAAGCGAAGCGGACTCCCGTGGATTGCCGACTTTCGTGACTCGATGACTGAGCCTGGATATCCGCGAGATCCTCTGACATGGAACATCAACCGAAGGCTTGAAGAGCAGGTAGTCAAGCATTGTGCGAAAGCCGTTTTCACTACTGAACCAACTCGGCAGATGTATGCTGAACGCTATCCTGAGTACGACGACTCGCGGTGGTCTGTTATCGAGAATGGCTTCGACGAGGAAAACTTTCTTGATGCAGAGGCTGATCTCGATTGGACCCCGCTGGGAGCGGCAGGGCAAATCACCCTTGTTCATAGCGGTGTACTCTATCCAAAGGAGCGCGATCCCAAGCCGTTTTTCGCTGCGATTGCAGCGCTAAAACGTGAGGGAAAAATTACGGCTCAGGATGTTCAGATCATACTTCGCGCGACTGGAAGTGACGGGCTATACCAGCCAATCATCGCTGAACTGGGAATTGATGACCTTGTTCATCTTGAGCCTGTAGTTGCATATCGTGATGCATTGCGCGAGATGCTTCGCGCCGATGGGCTGCTCCTGTTTCAGGGGAGTGTTTGTAACCATCAGATTCCAGCCAAGATCTATGAGTACTATCGTGCGGGTAAGCCGATTCTCGCGCTGGTTGACCCCAGTGGGATCACCGCCAGTAAGTTGCGAGAGGTTGGCGTGCCGGATATTGCGGATATTGCCAGTGTGGAACAGATTGCAAATACCCTGCTTGGCCTGATAAAAGCCCTGAAAGAAGGGCGGAGCAGTGGTGTTGCAAAGGACGCTGCTGAAAAAAATTCCCGCAAGTCCAGAAGCGCAGAGCTTGCCAATCTTTTGAACCAACTGACACCCTGATATCGAGAACTGGAATGGGACTCAAGGACATCGCATCACGCCTCAAAGAGCGTTACATCGACGAACGCCTTTTGCCGGAGGAAGCCAAGCGTCAATTGCAACTGGATCGCAGCGGTTTGCCTGTGCATGATGCCGGGCCTGCTGCCGTTGCGGCTGCCGGCATCGAGTGGCTGAAGCGCTCGCAGGACATGTCCATCTACCGTGATGGCGGTTCTGCGCGCGACTATAGCTTGATCAAAGGCTGGTCAAGCTCCTACCCGGAAACCTCAGGGTACATCATTCCGACGCTCATTGACTATGCTGACCGGACAAACGACCAGGCACTGGCAGATCGCGCCCGGGGTATGCTGGACTGGTTGGTTTCGATTCAGTTTCCCGAAGGTGGGTTCATGGGCGGAAAAGTCGACGCCTCACCTCGAGTTCCTGTCACCTTCAATACCGGGCAGATACTGATAGGATTGGCAGCCGGTGTTAGACGATTTGGAGATGCCTACCGGGCTCCAATGAACATGGCTGCTGCGTGGCTGCGTGACTCACTGGATGCTGACGGTTGTTGGCGCAAGCACGCCACGCCTTTCGCAGCCCCGGGCGAAAAAGCCTATGAAACCCATGTTTCATGGGGCCTGTTCGAAGCGGCTCGCCTGGAACCCAACCAAGGTTTCGGCGAAGCCGGGATCAAGCAAGTACGCTGGGCGCTGACCAAGCAAGCCGACAACGGCTGGTTTGCCAGCAACTGTCTGTCATCTCCGGAAGAACCCCTCACCCATACCGTTGGCTACGTGCTTCGTGGTGTCATCGAAGCCTATCGCTTCTCAGGAGATGAAGCGTTACTCATTGCCGCCCAGAGAACAGCCGATGCGCTGCTAAAAGTCATTGAAAGCGATGGCCGTATCGGTGGGCAACTCGACAAAAATTGGAGGCCTACAGTCGACTGGGTCTGCCTGACCGGGAGCGTGCAAATTGCTGCATGCTGGTTTTTGCTGTATTCCATTACCGGGAAAGTGGAGTATGCCGACGCAGCAAAAATGGCTAATCGTTATGTCAGGCGAACGGTACACCTGACCGGCAATCCAGATACTGTCGGAGGATGCCGCGGAGCCTTTCCAGTGAACGGCGAGTACGGTCCCTACGAATATCTTAACTGGGCAGCAAAATTTTGTGTTGATGCACAGTTAATGGAAATTGCTTCTGATTCTGGCGTGGCTTGAATTTTACCGGTGTGAAGCATCCGGACAATCTGAGTTTCCAAGTCAATTAATTATTCATATAGTGATTTATTTATTTCACAGCGCCATTATTAATTCGAGAATCAATCACCTATCCTTGTGCCGATCTTGCCACGCATTGGGTATTGAGCAAGCCAATCAATGACTTTCAGATCCCAAGTTCTCTCTGCCCTTAAATGGACGTTAATCGGCCGATTTAGTACCCAGTTCATATCTTGGGCAATAACTATTGTGGTGATGCGTCTACTGAACCCGGAAGACTACGGGTTGGTAGCCATGGCCACTATCTTTAGCGGGCTATTTGCCTTGGTTGCCGAAATTGGTTTGGGCTCAAGCCTTGTCCAGGCTAGGGAGGTTTCATCCGAACAGATGCGGCAGGTATTTGGTGTTGTTCTTTTATCTAACTTTGGTGTATTCGTAGCACTGGCGATTGTTGTTGCGCCACTTGCAGCAGCATTCTTTGGCGAACCCCGACTTGAATTGCTGATTCAGGTTGTCGCCCTGCAATTTATCCCGGCGGCCTTCAGTGTTCTACCGAGCGCAATGCTAGATCGAGAGATGCAGTACCGAGGGCGAGCGGCATTGGATTTCGCGTCGATCCTTTTGGGGAGCCTGACTACACTTGCCATGGCTGTTGCTGGCTACGGTGCCTGGTCCCTCGCTTGGGGTACAGTAGTTTCAGGAACGCTGCGAGCACTGGGCCTATGCTGGCTTAAACCATATAAAGAACTGCCGCTTTTTAGTTTTTCCGGCAGTGGCCAGATGTTACGTTTTGGAAGAGATGTCGCGGCAAATCAATTGCTGTATTACTTCTACTCTCAAGCTGACTCATTCATTGCCGGAAAACTGCTTGGTCGGCATCAACTCGGTCTTTATTCTGTGGCAATTAATCTGGCCTCAATGCCAGCTTCGCGCATTTCCTCTATCGTGAATCAGGTAGCCTTTCCAGCCATGTCCAAGGCGAAACGTGATGGTGAAAATGTAAACATTTTTATTTTGAAAAGCATACGAGGCATCAGCTTGGTCGCCTTTCCGGTGATGTGGGGTATGTCCAGCGTTTCCCCTGAAATTGTAAGTGGCTTGCTGGGAAGCAACTGGATTGCCTCAACGACAGCACTGTCCCTGATTTGTCTAATTATGCCATTACGGGTAGTGGGGCCGATATTCCACGCCGGCCTCCAATCTGTGGGGCGAGCGGATGTTAGTTTCAAAAATACATGCATCACCGCAGTGGTAATGTGTATGGCATTTATAGTCGGGTGCCAGTTCTCTCTCGTTGGTCTGGCGCTGGCATGGGTTCTTGTTTTGCCACCTATGTTCTATTCGAATGTGGCACGTTCCTGCCCGCACCTTGATCTGACCATGGGTCAAGTCATAGCGGCCATTTATAAACCCGCAGTGGTGAGTGCGATTATGTATGCCGCTGTTGCATTAACACGCCATAGCTTGGTCATGGAGCCTTTGCCCAGGCTGGCAGTTTTGGTCGCTGTGGGAGGTGCTGTTTACATAGGTGGAAGTTTTGTCTTTAACAAGGACGGAATCGTAGAAGCAAGGCACATGCTGAGACGGGAAACGGCGTGAAGGCAATGAGATTGGTAAAGCTGGAATCACAATGAGATCAAGAAACCCGTGGGTACCCACCTCATGGAGAATGATTGATATTGCCGATGGCCTCCCATGTCGTGGGAGAGAGTCAAGGGACTGTGCAACCTCTTGGTTTCGTTGCTGCAGACCAACTCGATGAGCTATTTTCACCCCCCTTATGCAAGCTGGGGTTGGCCGGAATATCAGGCCGCCCTTATCGCTTGTGTTCAATTCCGAGTACATTCCGGCCCTGATATTAGCGAACTTGAACGGCAGCTAAGCCAACTTCTGGGTGGTTCCCAAGTATTTGCCGTCAATTCCGGACGCACAGCCTTGAGGATTGGGCTTGAGGTGATGGGTAAACTACGCCCACAGTGCAAGGAGGTGATTGTCCCCTCATATATTTGCCCGGCAGTGGTCAATGCTGTCAAGTCCGCTGGCTTAAAGCCCGTGCCTGCAGAAATAGGTACAGACTTAAATCTTCAGTTGAACAGTGCTCGTCAGTTGATCGGTAGCAACACCCTGGGAATAATCGTTGCCCATATGTATGGCTGCCCCGCTGATATCGTCGAGTTTGAGAAGCTGACAAGAGAGGCTGGCATTTTTCTTGTCGACGACGCAGCACAGGCGGTGGGGGAGTTTGCTAATGGACAGATGCTTGGTACGTTTGGCGACTTTGGCATCCTCAGCTTTGCGCAGTCAAAATGCATGGTTACTGGAGAAAGTGGGGCGGGTGGCGCGTTGGTCTGTCAAAATCAGGAAATGCTAATGACATTGATCAATCAATTGCAAGCGCTGAAACCCGCACAATCGCGGGGAAGGGCGTTTGCCGCATTTGTCTGGAACTACCTGTTTACCTCCCATACGCGTTTGGCAACCTACTACTGGCAACGCATCTGTCGCCCATCCCATCGCGAGATAAAACAGGAAGGTATTGCGAACCTAGACGCGAAAATTGCTCTATGCCAGCTTAAATCGCTCAAACGTAGACGTGAGGAACGTATCCGCATTCTGGATAGTTATGCGAAATACCTTCAATCCGTTGGCTATGCTATTTGCATGCCTCAATATGAGCTTGGTCGATACCTCGCACGAGCAATGGTGCTGTTACCACATGGCGTCGATCTTGATCGGTGTCGACGGGATCTACAACTGAAATCCATTGAAACGCGAGGTGGTTACCCAGTATTTTCGGATGAAAATTTTGTATCCTCTTCTGCCAAGGAAGTTGCAGGCAGATTGCTTGAATTGCCTGCCAGTTCAACAATGAGCAATATGGATGTAGCACTGGTATGCGATCGTTTGATGGAAGTATTACAAGGTAATAATGCGTTCATGGCACCTCGGCTTTGAAGGGGGAGGGAATTAAGCGAGATTAATTGGTTGCTTCCAAGCCAATTAAAACGCTATTCATAGTGGATTCCGAAAACCAAATTTTTGAGCATTTTCATGAAAGAGAAGGGCGTGATGACAAGGAACAAGCCATTGGCTGTCGTGGTTGGCAGCGGACTGAACGCGCTTGGAATCGTCCGCAGTCTTGCGCTAAAAAAAATTCCCGTGCTCTTGGTGCTTGCTGAGCGGGATGCAACAGCCCACACACGTCATGCCAAAAAGCTGTTTATCGAGGACACCGCTGGTGATGTACTGATCAATACCTTGCTGGCCATCGGTCAGAAGTCATTAGACAAACCTGTTCTGTTCTTGACTGAAGAAAAGTCGGTTGTAACGGTTTCCGAACGCCGCGATGAAATATTGCCATACTTCCTCATCACATTGCCTGACCAGGAACTGCTTGCAGCGCTAATGCACAAACAGGGATTCCAGGATTTGGCGAACCAGTTTGGCAGCCCTATCCCTCACGCTGTCCACATACGTAGCGAGGCCGATCTAGTCGCTCTGAGCAAGCTGCGTTTTCCCTGCGTATTGAAACCAGCACTC
The DNA here is from genome assembly GCA_013335535.1 of Azonexaceae bacterium. Lineage (GTDB taxonomy): Bacteria > Pseudomonadota > Gammaproteobacteria > Burkholderiales > Rhodocyclaceae > Azonexus. The sequence continues at coordinate 57,853 of JAAXVL010000006.1, read as the reverse complement.
AAGGACTACGACTATGGCGCAAAATTCAAAAAAGCCTATGTGGTCGAATCCGCCGAAGAAGCATCCGAACGCTTCCGGGAAATCGCCCCTGTGCTATCAGACCTGATCGTCCAGGAATGGATTGAAGGGACTGATTCAGACATCTATTTTTGCCTCCAATACATTGGGGCCGACAAGACAACAGTGGCCTCTTTCGCTGGTCGAAAAATACGTTCGTGGCCGCCACGTGTCGGTGGTACCGCAAGTTGTACCAGTGCTCCTGAATACCATGATGAATTGACAGCAATGACCGAGTTGTTCTTTCGAAAAGTCGGTTTCGTTGGTATGGGTAGCATGGAATATAAGCTTGACCCGAGAGATGGTTGTTTCTACATGGTGGAACCCACAGTGGGGCGTACTGACTTCCAAGAAGAAGTGGCTACCGTTAATGGTACCAATATTGCTCTTGCTGCTTATTTTTACCAGATAGGTTTATCCGTTCCACGTTCAGCCTACCTCACTCCCCCGCGAATATGGCGAGAGCCCATTACGGATCGCTGGTCTGCAGAACTCCAGCCTGAATTACCGCAACCCAGCGGAGATGTTATTGATGCCTATTGGAGATTGAATGATCCTTTGCCTTGGCTAGAAATCGTTTTTGAACGAATAAAATCTCGAATTCTATAGGCTTGCGTTAATTGATAAATTTCATTCCTTAGAATCATTGTGATGGTTAAGGCATTATTTATATGTGGGGTTGAGAGTTTTTTCTAGTGTGGTCGGCATAAATTATTTTTAGGTCAAGAGCGTGACGTTCAATGAAGTGCCAAGAAATAATGGCAAGGAGTAGGGTTGCTGTGAGCGAAATAATTGTCATGATGAGAACAGAGACGCCCGGAATGAGCGCGGCAACAGATTGTTGAATTGGGAATGCGTATATATACATTCCGTATGAATAATCACTCACTAGATTGTATTTTCTAATAATTCCAGAAGGAATGTATGCAATATAAAACAATATATAGGTAGTTGTCAGTATGTAAGTGACGAAAAAGGCATGTTTGTTTGCTATTGCTGAGATAGAAAGTGCAATTATAAATAATATGAAATATAAATTAGAAATGATTATTTGTTTCTTAAGAACATAAAATGCTGAACCAGCAAAAAACATAAAAAAAAGTTTGGGAAACGTATTTCCCTGTGAGTCAATAAAATGCAGCGCTAAAACTAATATTCCAGAGATAATTGCAGCAAAGACAATTATTAGTTCAAAAAACATTAATCTAAATGACTTCGCGGTTCTTAGTGAAATCCAAATAATCACCAATAATGCATACATTCGTAATTCATGTGGCATGGTCCAAAGTGAGCCATTAACAGCATTTTTGTATGGGTTCTCATCAAAAACACCAGGTAAGTTGTAAGTTATGCCACCAATTAAAGTTGAACACTTTAGGAAATAGATATATGTTCTTGAGTCGCTTAGGTACGAATCTATGGGCATTGAAGTAAAGAAGACTCCAATTCCAAATATTGTTAATACTAGCATCACTAGTAGCGCAGGGAATATCCGAAGGAATCGGGCCAAAATAAATTCAATAGCGCTTTGTCTAGCAAATAAACTGGCGGTTACTAAAAATCCACTGGTGGTAAAAAACATATCAACTGCTATCGACCCTAAGCTCATGCCAAGGCTCTTGATAAAAGGTTCCGAATAGTCTGAGCCAGTCGATAATGTAAAGCTATGGGAAATTAGTACAGCCAAAGCCGCGACGATACGAATCAGATTGAAGTTATTGTCTTTGCTCTGACTAATATTAGATAAATTTGTTCGGCGGTATAAGTTAGATATTTTCAAGGTGCTGTGACTGTTATTGTTGTCTAATAATATTGATAGGTATCGTTTGTGAAATGTGGCTTGTATTTATTTCCTGCTATCAATAAACTTATCATCGTGGCTGCATTGTAGAGCGAAACGATCGTGCTATTTCAAATCCCCTGTCACCAAATATGGCAGCGAAGAGGCTGCGGACCCTGCATATCAGTTCCCTATTTCTGTTCGTTACGTACGCATCTACGGCACGGATTGCAGAAGTAATAGATCCATCTTCATTTCCATTGACAAGGCCTCCGCTCTTAATACCGAAGAAAATTAGATCATAACTAGCCCAGTTGATACTGATGAAGTGTGCAGAGAAGTTTGAATCCAACGAAAGTTGCTCTAGAAAATCATCTTTCGTTAGGTTCTTGTAATATTCCCAACCAGCGTCTGTAGTAAGCGGAGAATCATCTGCGGTTGTACGTGTAGTTCCGTGCTCTGGGCGTCCCGTGGTGGCACAGGTTATTACCACTAGTCCGCCAGGCCTACAAAGACGGATCATGTTCAGAGTGGTCTTGAGCCAATGTGGGTTGTGCTCCATAACTTCGCATGATATTACTTGATCAAATGAGTTATCTGGCGCATCGTATTTTTGCCCTTCACAGACAATATCAACACCTTTTCCTGATCCAATATCTAGGCCTATATAATCACAGTTTTTGAAAAAATCGCGAATCGATCCATTTATATCGAGTGAGCCAATTTCAAGAACTCGACAATTACAGAAAAAGTTTGGAATATTATCGGATAGTACCTCGATAAATTCTCGTTGGGTTGCGTGTGCCATTAAAGTTCCTTATTTCGTTGATTTGCTTGAAATTATTGTTTGACTAAGTTATTTTTATTTTTAACAGAAGTTACCATGAAAATTTCGATATTTTTCATCGTTGCATATGGAAACCTGAAGGGTTTTATGACTAATTTGGAAGTGCAAAGATGGTTTTACCACTAACATCCTCATAAATTTTTCGCGCAAAGTCAGATTCGTAGTTATAACTATGAATGCCCAAGGTATTTGCGACCTTCAGTGCATAAAACCATTTTTTATCCAGATATTTCCATGTTGGGCTGCTTCTGTCTTTTTGGAGCACGTCGATCACCGTTTTTGCGACCATTGCTCCAACTTTGCCGCCATACCAGTTTGTTTCCCATTGTGAGAGAAAATTCTCTGGTTGAGGTAAGGGGCACGGTTCATGTCCCGGATATACTTGCCATGGAGTCTGGTTAACCGGGGCTGAGAATTCGCTAATCCAATAATTGTAAAGCTTGTGTCTCAGGAACATATCAATCGGCAGTGATACCACCTGAGACAGAAAATCCATGTCAAAGAATGGCATCTCAAACTCAATATTGCTCAGGTCGATTTGCTCATAATGGTGATAAAGATGACGCATCTGGTCATTCAATAGGTAGTACATGAATATTCGTCGGCTTGGTTGCGTCGGATTAATGGACTTCCAATGATCGACCATTGAACTCGTAGCTAGATCACTCAATTTATTGCCTAATGAGCGCTTAATCAGTCTTGAGGCTGGCTGGTTTATGCCCGGGAAAAGTTGTAATACTGTGCTCTCGTTAATCTGACTTTTGGCAAGAACCACTTTTTCCGCAGTTATGTAGACATGCCCTAGGCCAACGCTTCCTCCATCTCCCGACCAAATAAGGCGCCCGGAATTTTGATCTGCTTCGGGTTGCCTTGGGAAATGAGCCTTGGCATTTAGTGCGAAATAGTCTGCATTTATCTTCAGGCGGTCCTGCGGGTTGCTGTGATAACAAAGATACTCAACCTGAAGCCTATCGGCGAGCATGCGACCAAGAACATCATCGGCGCTGTTCGGATATGAATAGTTAAAGGCGCGAACTTTCAGTCCGCAGTCGAGGAGAGCCGCAACAACACTGCGCGAATCCATTCCCCCTGTTAAAAATGCTTCGGCCGCGATGCGGCCCTGTGTGCGTCGCTTGGTTGCCGTAATGAAACGGCGATAGAGGTCATGGGATGATGTTGCCAAGTCGGTATCGCAAGGTGTGATCTTGTCCCAGCAGAAATAGGTGGTACTGCTTGCAGTTCCGGTGTCAATTTCGAGGATACTCCCTGGTGCGACAACCTGAACATTCCGGAATATGGTTCTGCATCCGAGGGGTTGAGCAAAGTATATGAATTGGGCAAGACCAGTATCGTCTAGATCAAGTTCGCACGGTAGCAAGGATCGCAGCACCCTGATACTTGATGCGAAGTAACAGGAGTCATCATCCAGATACACATAAAGGGGACGCAGCGCGAGTTTGTCGGCACACAACCTCAGTTTTTTTTCTGATGGTGACCAATATGCGGCACTGAAACTACCTGCACTGCCGGATAGTGCAACAAGATCTTGATTTGCCAAGGCCATGGCAACCTGTAACGAACTCTCATCAGGATCGTTTGAAATTCCATCATCACGGGGTATCAATGGGTTTCCGCTGACCCATGCTATGCCAGCATGGTCAACCGGAATAATCGTCCCCTGACGCCATGCGCCATTGTCAAAGGCAATGAGAAACATGCAAGTGTCGGAATATTCGTGAAGCTTGTGGTGAGGATCACGTGACAGGTTCGTCCGGGCACGACCCTGGGCTTCGTGCAAGAGATGTTGACGGTCGGAGCGGCCGTTACTTGCGTGTCGGTCGAAATATCCGCAAAATGCAGTCATTTGATGCGATTTCCCTAAACAACAATACTAGATTGCAATTCTTCAATTTTGAACGCCAGACCATCGCAAGCTGTGCGATGTGTTTCCTTATGTCATGTCCTGGTGAGGTTTCTTGGAACGCGTCCCAATAAGACGCATAGCGCGATCCGAACCCTAGCCCACTGACGTCTTCTCACCCGAGTGAGGACCGATGCCAATAGTCCCAGATAGACGGCCCACAGACGGTAAGGATAGAACCTTCGGGCAAATATCAATCTTCCACGAAGCAGGTAGTATTCGGATCTCAATCCTCGTTCCCCACCTTCTCCCGGGGAGCCAATGCTGGCACCACCAGCGTGGTACACGAGACTCCCAAGGCAAACGCCAATATCAAATTTTCCTTTGGCTCGTTCAGCCCAGTCAATTTCCTCATAATAAAGGAAATATTCTTCATGCATAAGCCCTATTTCTTCCAGGAAGGCCCGAGAAGCCATCATCGATGCCCCCGGCACGAAATCTATATCGAGCGGCTCAGACTTGAGTTGTTGGGCGGGCAGGCCGCAGCTTAGGCTGTGAGTAGTGCAGAACCAGGTATTTAGAACGCCGCCAAACGTCTGAACAATTTCCGGACGCTCCTGATAGCGTATCTGGCTTCCACATAATCCAAGACGCGGTTTCGATTGAAATCTATTGACCAAAGCCGCAAGGGAGTCCGGTGGCACGTTGGTATCGTTGTTCAGCAACCACACATGTGTACAGTCCGGTTGGCGGAGTGCGTAGCGAATGCCCACGTTGCAACCACCGGCAAACCCCAGATTTGCCTCGTTATCGATCAGTACAAGGTCGGTGAATACCTTGTCTCTCTCGGCGTCGCAGGCTTCTGCTTCTGCGCGGCCAAGACGGTTGTAGGACAATACTCTTCCGAGGTCATCGGCTGCGTTGCCACGAACCCAGGTCTCGATATGCTCCAAAGAACCGTTGGTAGAGCCGTTGTCACATACCACTGTGATAAATCTGTGCCCCTCTGATTTCAGAAGGTGCTTTAGGCAGATCACCGTATCTTGCCAGCCATTCCAGTTTAGAACGACGACATAGACACATTCAGCTGAGCCAGCCTCAACAGTTGGTAGCATCTTGTGTTACTCCATGAATTAATTCGCTCAAACCAAGTGGCGTTGTGGCCAAGTCACTATTATTGAACACCAATTCTGGATTCTGCTTTGCAGCAGACCAATCTTGAATTTTTTTGAAATGTTCTAGAGCAAGAAGCCATGATGGATGACGAATTATTTGCCACCAACCAGGCCCATGTTCACTGTTCCACCATGACAGAACCAACTCCCGCGCAGTACGAGGGAGTGTTCCTGGCGATCGGCGGTTATGTGCTAGATGGTTTCTGACCGCCTGGTTTTCCAAGGCACCTTGCGCTTGTCGTCGCATCCGCTTCAGGTGGGTAATGAGATCCTTGATTCGCCACCATCGGAGAGTTTGGTATCGGTAAGTAGCGCTCGGTTGTACTCGTATGCGCGATGGGGCCCAGCTATTGGTTGCGGGATTGAAATTGAAATTTATCGCTGCACCGATCAGAGAATCCACTCGATATAAGCCTATGGGGAGGCGAAATCTCTGGTTAACTATCTCATCCATTGCCAGACTAGAAAGGGCAAAAAGACCACCCTGCAGACCACCTTCGCGAAGCATCGCTTTTGTGTGCCGTTCTGCCGTCCTTCCGAGAGAAGGAACTCCGGTTGCTGCGAGAGCGTGCTCGCTGTCCTTTAGCGCGATGGCCAGTTCTCGCAGCGACGAAGCTTCTGGTTGAACATAACCATCGATAAAAAATGTAATGTTCGCTTTTGGATGAAGATGATGGACGTAAACATTCCATGTTTCTGCTTTGTCGCCCAATTTAACCGACCAAACACATACATTATGCTCTCTGCCTAGATCAATTGGCTCCGATCGAAGGCGTTGACCAAGGCTTTGGGCCAAATATCCGTTTCCGTTTATTAATACGTCAATATGAGTTTCTATGCCGTTACATGCGATGACAATCGAACGTAGCACATTTTCAACTGTGTCAACGGATTCGCGCGAGGCAAAGACTGCGATCGCCCAAGGAGCGGTAACAAGGATGTCGTTTTTTTCAGCGATGGGTTTCATCTTCCCAAGGTCTTACCAAGCGTAATTGCACAGCGCAGAGCAAATCGATGGGGTGTTCGATCCCACGGTGTAAAGCGGGGAATGAAAAATGGATTTGTGCGCGAACCAGCTACCCCAAAGTCGGTGGTTGCTGCGGCAAGAAATCCCAAACGTTTCACTATCGCTACATCACGCATGCCAAGATCGCGTGTTGAATTGCCGTTAGGGTAAGCGAAAGAAGTTACTGTTTCTCTCAGGATTGCTTCAAGTTCTTCCTTGCCTTGTGCAATCTCAGACTCGGCTTCACGTGCAGATAAATTACTCAGGATGGGATGAGAGTGCGTATGTGCTCCAAGTTCCATTCCTGCAGCACGCAGCAACCTGACTTCATCGGAACTCATCATGAGTGTGGAGTTTCCCGGAATTCCTGAACGATGTGCGATTTCCCTTGCGATCACATTGCGTTCCATGTGGGGGAAATATTTGAGCTTGCCCAAGGCTGCGTTTATGGCAAGAATTCGTCCCTGATGGGTGGTCAAGTCATACTGGTCGAGTCCAAATTCTGACCAGTCAACGACAGCATTTGGTGATGCCCTAATAGCTTCAATAATGTCATCATTCCACATCCGTCCGCCGTTCAGGAATCCTGTGGATATAAAGAATGTTCCTACTAAGCCATGGCGCTGAAGGATGGGCATGGCGACTGAGAAATTATCCTGATAGCCGTCATCAAAGGTAACGCAGGCGGCTGCAGCGGGCAACTTGTCGTTATTGAGGAGGGAAACAGCTTCGCCAAAGGGTAGAACCCGAAAATTATTCTTAACAAAGTTCATCATCCAGTCGAACTGGACTGCATCCGGTTCGCTAGGCAAGAGGGCATCATTTTGATCGACGACTCGATGAAAAATGAAGACAAACAGTTTCCCTCGCCGACCGCTCGGAGAGAGTATGCGAAACGCTGGCTTGAATACGCCAGTTATCATTTTTTGGAAGGGTGCTTTCGAGAAGTACCGAGGTCCCTGATCAGGTCATCCAGCGCTTTGACCCCAGGTGCATTCTTTTGCCCTTCCTCTGCAACGAAGCGCGCTTCCTGCATTTTTCCAAGTTGCATCAACCTTTGAGCCCACCAGACATAGGGCCGCCAATAGGCAGGATTTGTCTCCCAGGCTTTGCGAAAAGCGGCTTCTGCGTTTCTGTCGTCACCCGCTAACAGGTATGCTTCACCAAGTTTTGTGTATATCTCGGGCAAGAGAATAAGGTCAGGGTTTGCGCGATCAAGAACATATTCAATGTCATGGATTGCTCTCAGAGCTAAAGAGTTACGACTACCATAGGCCGATGATCCTTTGTAGGCGCGCGCTATCGAGACGATAGCCCAGCAGAAATGGTGATAGTGCTGATGGTCGCTTCCCAAGGCCGCCTTCCATTTCTGTACAAGATCAGCTCGGCCATGCTTCTGAAAATACCTGTCCGAGACGTTCCCTTGCGCTTTGCAATATTCGGGAAGCATTAGGTATTCAGCCTCTGTCATCGGTTCAAGAGCGACAGCCGGGGGGGATGACAAAGCAAGGAGCGCTGGTATCGCCAGATATGCGAACTTGCCAAGCGGGCCTTGCATGTTTCTGTGTGCCGATCTATGGATTTTCATGAACATTGGTTATTGTCCTGATGAGGTTCTCTATCAAGTCATTATTCGCGAGATGGCAATAGCTCTCAGGTTGAGTTAAGTATTGCTTTTTTTGAGAGATCTTTGCGTTCTTCTTCGACTGTAGCGCCGACTAACACGACCAAGCCCGCAAGGTAGTACGGAAAATCGTAGTGCATGAGCCCGAGAAATGCTCCGCCAGTAGCAAATCCCAAGAGACTCACCTGAATCATTCGCATAAGTAAGGGAATCCACTCTGCCTCAGGACCTTCTGAATTGGTCTTTGCGAGCTTACCTGCTTTGACCCATGTGACAATGCCAATTGACAGAAATAGGATAAGGCCAGGAAATCCATGCTCTCCCAACGCCTGGAAAAAAATACTATGGGCGTCGAAAGACTTTGACCACGGACCTGGTGAGTAGAGCTGGTACAGGATATCACTGCCAACCTTGAATCCTGCACCCATAATTGGGCGGTCTAGGGCCATGTTCCAAATGGTTGCCCATGTATTAAGTCGGCTATTGGCAGATTCATCGCTCTGATATTCACCAATCGTGTTCATTCGAGCATACCACTCAGATGGCATGAACATTGCCGAAATGACTACTACGACAAAAAGAATGAGCGATAGCATCGCGCGGCGATCACTCTTGATGATGAAAAACGACATCATGGTTACAATAGCCAAAAAGGCTCCGCGGGAGTGGCTACCCAGCACTGAAAAGATACAGGCAATAATGCTGACCCAGAGCCCCCGCTTCACCCATTTGTTTTCAGAAACTCTGACTAAGTAGTACATCAATGGAATTAGTGCTACAAGAGCAAGCGCCAATTCATTGTTGCCTTCAATGAACGTATCGGATGGTCCCCAGACACGAAAGTTGCCACCGGTAAGAAGCGTAAAAATGCCACCTTTTGTACCGAAATAGCCAATCGATACCACTATTACCCATATCAGATTTTCTATCTGCTTGCGCCCACGTATAAGCATCAATGTGACTAGCAGCATCAAATGCATCTTCAAGACTTGTTTCCACATGTAGATAACTGAATCATGATCTGGATTGAGTGCAGTCATCGTCGTAATCGACATCCAGCAGATGAAGAGGATAAGAAGGATCGTAATGACGTTGACTGGAAAAGGTTTTCGCTGAGATGTGGCTGGCAAGACTAGTAGCGTCGTAATGGCTACAACCATGGCAAATGGCAAACCGTAGGAAAATCCGAATGCAAATCTATGAGGGGCCATCAGGCTAACCCACGCCCAAGCAAGTGCCCCTAAGTAGGGACGATAAAGAATGGCTGGCACCAGTCCGATAAATATTGCCGTGATTAGAATATCCCGCATTTGTGAAACCTTATCGTTTGCCCAAGTGCTTCACGCGACGGATGAGTTGGTAGTAGCCATGATCGCTTCTCGGAAGAGGTCTAGTTGGCCGGCGGTTGTATTATTCCATGTAAATTTTTCGGCATATTCTCTAACTGTTTCACGCGCTGGCATCCTGGCAAACAGCAATCCAATTGCTTCAACAAGGCCCTCTGCAGATCTTTCTTGTGAAAGCTGTCCGGCTGCTGGTGCTGTTACCACCTCCGAAGTTCCAGATATGTTTGTAGCCACAACTGGCGTTCCACAAGCCATCGACTCAAGAAGGACATTTGGCCAGCCTTCCCGACTCGACGCCAATACAAGAATATCTGCAGCGCTGTAATACTTGAAAAGTTCTTCCTGGGCCACTGATCCTACAAAATTGACACGATCAGAAACGCCAAGTGTAATCGCAAGCGACTGAAGGGGGCTGCGTTCCGGGCCATCCCCGACAATTGCGAGGTTGTACGCTGGCAGCTTTGCAAGAGCTTCGATGATCAGGTGGTGGCCTTTCAATTCAACAAGGTTGCCGACCGAAAGCAATGTGGTTTTGTCTGACCATTGCAGCATGGCTCTTGCTTCCGGACGAGGAATCGGGTGAAAACGCACGAGATCTACACCGTTCCTCAGAACGATAAGCTTGGCATGGCTGGAGCAAAGTTTGGCAATTTTGTCGCTCAATGCTCTGGATACAGAAATAGAGGCAAATGCTGTATTCGCGGCATATCGAATTAGTTTTCTGGGAATGGGGTAAGCCGGGAGCAGATTGATATCTGTTCCTCGAGCTGTAATCACAAATGGTTTATCGAAATATTTGGCCAGTATGGCTGCTGCAACACCGTCTGGGTAATAATAATGGGCGTCAATAAGGTCAAAATCGAACCCTTCCCTCTGCAGGTCACGAATGGTGCCAATCGCACCAATAGCAAGCAAGAATGGGGCTACGTTCATCCCGATTTTAGGTGGCATTAAATAGCGCGGATGACTCACGTCAATACCATTATGGACTTCTCGCTTTGGCGTTGCCGCCATGCGTGCATACTCACCATGACGCTCATTCGTCGAATAAAACCACGGAACCGGCGCCACTACCTTGGTTTCGACTTGATCACTTTTTAACAATTCAAGCAGGCGATTCTCAACAAAAATTCCATGGCGAGGTCTCACGCTACTGGGGTAGAGCGTTGAAAACAATAGAGTGCGTACTTTTTTAGTCATTGAGTATTTCGGATGTATTACCCAAGACTTGCAAGTTTTTCGATTATTGAGCAGTAATTCGCCACACTCCTCGTCCAATTGCGCTCGTTTTCTACAAATTGACGGCCATTTTTCTTCAGTGCTGGCCAAATATGACGATTATTAAGAAGGTTAAGTAGCGCTAGCGTCAGCGACTCGCCATCGCCAGCCTTGAACAGGATGCCAGTTTTGTTGTGTTCAATCAGTTCCTTGTGCCCGCCGACATCCGAAGCGACAAAGAGATGCCCTTGAGCCATTGCTTCCAGGGGTTTGAGCGGGGTGACCAATTCGGTAAGACGCATGGGGTGGCGCGGGTAGGCGAGGATGTTGATCAGGTCGTAATAACGGTTGACCTCGCTGTGCGGCACGCGGCCAGTAAAGATGACGTGATCCTTTAGGCCCAGTTGTTCGGCTTGCTGGCGCAGGTTGGCTTCTTGCGGGCCGCCGCCAACGAGTAGCACGCGAGTGTCTGGTATTTGTTCAATGACGGCAGGCAAGGCATCGAGGAGCAGGTCAAGGCCTTCGTAGGCGTAGAAAGATCCGATGAAGCCGATGACAGTTTTGCCAATCAGCCCCCATTTTTGCTGCAGTGCTGGGTCGGGTGGGCTGGCCAGCTTGAAGGCGGAAATATCGACGGCGTTGGGGATGACGGTAACTTTGTCAGCGGCAATGCTGCGCCCGACGATGTCAGCACGCAAGCCTTCGCAGATGGTGAAGACGTGATCGACTTGCCGAATGGCGCGAGTTTCGAGAGCTCGCGTGATGCGGTAGCGCAAGCTGCCTTCGTTTGTGCTGCCATGGTCGACAGCAGCATCTTCCCAGAAGGCGCGGATCTCGTAGACGACCGGGATGCCAAGCTTGCGGGCGACCTTGATGGCAGGCAAGGCATTGAGAACGGGAGAATGGGCGTGGATGATGTCCGGTCGGACTTCGCGGGCTACTTCCTCCAGACGGACCTCCAGTTGCTTCATCAGCGCCACTTCCTTGCTGATGGGGAGGTTGGCGAGAACGCCGCTGGAGAGTGGGGTACGGTAGAAGCGCAAGCCCTCGACTTCCTCGAATGGCACACTGGTGCCTCCCTGTTTGGGCGAAGTCAGGTGGAAGGTTTCCCAGCCCAATGCGCGTTGCTCGCGCAGCAGTGCTGCGGTACGGAAGGTGTAGCCGCTGTGTAACGGGATGGAATGGTCGAGGACGTGGAGGATGCGAGTCATGCGGTTTCGCCTTGTTGCATGACGTTGCGCAGGAAGGCTTCGAACATCAGGATGGTCCAGATGGAGGCGCTGTAGTCGCGGCTGCCGTTGTTGTGGGCGTCGACCAGATGTTGTAGGTAGTCGCGATTGAACCAGCCGGTATCAGCCAGGCGCTGGCCGAGCAGTGCATCCTGGACGCGCTGTTTGAGCGGGCCGCGGAACCAGCGGGCGAGCGGCACCGAGAAACCCATTTTCGGACGATAGAGAACGTCGTTGGGGAGCTTGGGTTCCATCGATTTTTTGAGCAGGTATTTGGTTTCCTGACCGCGAATTTTCTGGGAGGAGTTCAGCGTGGCCAGCCATTCGATCAGTTCGTGGTCCATCAATGGTTCGCGGACCTCCAGCGAATGGGCCATGCTGGCGCGGTCTACCTTGGTGTTGATGTCACCGACCAGGTATGTTTTGAGGTCGAGGTACTGGATCTGGGCTAGCGGGTCGTCGGTGTTGGCTTTTGCTGCATGCTGATTGAAAACCTGAATAGCGTCGTAGCCGCCAAGGGCTGCCTTGAAGGCAGGGCTGAACAGCTGCTGGCGCATGGGGGTGCGCAGAATGGAAACGGAGTGGAAGTACCCCTCCACCGAGCTGCGGGCGATTCCTTCGAAGGTGGTTTTTGCTCGGAAGATGCGTGGCGCCCAATCGGCTTTCGGGTAGAGCTTGCCCAGCGTGCCGAAGACCAGGCGGCGCAGGCTCAGCGGCAGGGCTGAGCGCATTTTTTCTTCCATGAGGTGCAACTTGTAGCGGCGGTAGCCGCCAAAGCTTTCGTCGCCGCCATCGCCGGAAAGAGCCACCGTGACGTGCTTGCGGGCTAGTTGGCAGACGCGGTAGGTGGGGATGGCAGAGCTGTCGGCGTAGGGCTCGTCGTAGAGTTTGGCCAAGGTGTCGATGAGGTCGAAATCGTCACTTTCGACGATGTCGAGGTGGTGGTTGGTGTGGTAGCGATCGGCCACCATTTTGGCGAATTCGGATTCGTTGAAAGCGGGGTCGGAAAAGCCGATCGAGCAGGTGTTGACCGGGTTTTGCGAGAGACCGGCCATGATGGCAACGACGGCACTCGAGTCCACGCCGCCGGAGAGGAAGGCGCCGAGTGGCACTTCCGAGATCATGCGCAGTTTGATCGACTCTTCGAGTCGGTGGGTCAGTTCGGCACGGGCGTCGGCATCGCTGATCGGGTTGTTGAGCGTAAAGCGGACGTCCCAGTATTCGCGGGGTTCGCCGACCGGCTGGCCTCGGCGCAGGAGCAGGGTGCAAGCGGGCGGGAGTTTTTTGGCTTGTTTGAAGATGGCGCGTGGCTCGGCGACGTAACCGAGGGCAAAGTATTCCTCGACTGCGCACGGATCGATGTCACGTTTGAGACCGCCGTGGGCGAGGATGGATTTGAGTTCGGAGCCGAAGAGGAAGGTGCCATCGTCGAGCGGGGCGTAGTAGAGAGGCTTGACGCCAAGACGGTCGCGGGCAAGGAAGAGTGTTTCGCGATTGCGGTCCCAGAGGGCGAAGGCAAACATGCCTCGGAAGCGGTCGACGCAACTTTCACCCCAGGCTTCCCAAGCGTGGACGATGACTTCGGTGTCGCTGCGGGTGTGAAAGATATGGCCGAAGGCTTGCAGCTCGGGAATGAGTTCTTGGTAATTGTAGATTTCGCCGTTGAAGACGACGCAGACGCTACTGTCTTCATTGTAGAGCGGTTGCTGGCCCGTGGACAGGTCGATGATCGAGAGACGGCGATGTCCAAGCCCGACGCCGGGTTCGACGTGCAGGCCTCCTTCGTCCGGACCGCGGTGAAATTGCGATTCGTTCATGCGATGCAGATCTGCACGATCGATGTCGCGTCTGCCTCGGGTGTCAAAGATGCCTGTTATGCCGCACATGGAGTTCTCGAAATCTGATTTTTGGGGTTATTTTCCGGTTGACCGTAGCATTCGGCCAAGCATGCGATCATATATCTGCTGGTAGCTATCAACCATCGCGGCCATGCTGAATTGGGTTTCGATGCGTTGTCGTCCGGCCTGGCCCATGGCGCGGGCTTTTTCGCGGGATTGGGCAAGTTTGATGATGGCTTCGGCGAGGGCGGCGGGATTGCCTGCCGGTACCAGATGCCCGGTGCGCCCTTCGAGCACCAGTTCCGGATTCCCGCCGACGGCCGTGGCGATGACCGGCAGACCGCTGGCCATGGCTTCGAGGATGGTGTTGGAAATGCCTTCGCCCAGCGAGGGCAGGACGAAACAATCGAGCCCTCGCATGATATCGGGAATGTCGTTGCGTTCGCCGGGTAGCCAGGTGAGCCCGGTGAGAGCGGCTGCTTCGAGGATGTCGATTGATTTCTGGCGCAAGGGGCCGTCGCCGATCATGACGAGTCGCAGGCACTCGCGCAGGGACGGCTCGGCATGAATGGCATCGACAAAGGCGCGGGCCAGGTTGGTCTGGTCCTTGACTGTCTGCATGCGCCCGGCAGTCCCGACCAGCCACAGCCCGGCGTCATTGAAGGGTGAGCCGGGGATGTCTTGTCGCTGAGTGGCGGGATGGAAACGTGCAGAGTCCACACCGTTATAGATTTGCGTCACGCGCTTTGCGCCAATGCCAACGGGATGGTTTAGATAGTGCGCGAGATCCTGGGAAAGCGCTATGTAATGCTTCACGAACGGGCTGTAGATTCTCCGAATCCATTGACATTTCTTGTTTGTGCCGTCGAAGTCGCCCACATCGCGGCCATGTTCGCCATGGATGCGAGCCGGTACACGGGCAGCCCAGGCCGGAACAGCGGCTTCCAGCGTCGCCAGGTTACGGGTGTGTACGATGGCTGGTTTGATCTGGCGGAACAGGCGATATAGCTGTGGATAGATCCAGAGCACATGCCCGGGTTGCTTGTTCAGAGCGAAAAACTGGACATCGGGATGCTGGATGCGATTCCTGAAGTCTGTAATTTCGGTGAGTGCGATCACGGCATGGCGGTAGGCATTTGCCGGCATATGGTTGATCAGGTTGACCACGCCATTTTCGAGGCCACCCGTGTCGAAGCGGTGCACGACGTGGGCCACGAGGGGGCGGTCATCGTTCATTTCGACCGGGCCTCGCTCAGGCTGTGCAGGATATCGCCGCCAGCTTGGCGGACGAAAGTCGCTAACGAGAGGGTGGCAGATTCCTTCGGGGCGTAGAGGATGACGGCCGCGCTGTCGTCGCCGCCTCCGGTGAGCATGGACCATGCAGTCAGCCATTTAGCTTCGATATCGCTGGTGGTCAGGTGTCCGTTTATCCAGTAAAGCTGCCAGACGATGTAGCGCTCATCGGTCATGCCTTGCTTCTTCAACAGTTCGGATTCGCGAATGGCGACCTCGCTTTCGCCAATGCTGGCCCTGGCCTGCCGGTTCCGGATGCTTTGCCAGAGCGGGTCGCTCGATGTGACGAGGACGTTGGTTGACGTGACCAGTTTTCGGTCGTAATCCTGATTTCGATAGTAGGCGATGTAGAGACCGACCCACGTGTTCGGGGTACGGTAAGCCGAGTGCAACTCCGCAGAGGGATTTTCGAATCGTGGTTGCCAGTCAATGCCGGGTGACTCGGCATGCCAGGAGCCTGTCGATGTTGGCATTCCAAGTTTGATCACGCCATCAGTATTGCTCTGCCGCAGAATTCCGTCGTAGACGGGTCCGGCGGTGACGATGGAGGCAAGTGCGGTCATGATGAGCCACGAATGCAGCGGCTTACGAGGATTCGTGCTCATCAGTGTATTGACTTGTCGGGGATTACGGACCGGCTCGGCCCAACGGGCGCCAATCGCAAACATGATGACGATGACAACACCAAAAAAGATCCAGCCGTAGATCAGGTGGTCCACCCCGGCCGCCAGCTTGTTGCCGGAAAGGTGGCCGAGCATGACGATCATGTAGGCGCGCAACCAGTTGGCCAGGATGGGGACGAGCAGCGAGACGAGGATGAAGGTCAGGCGGCGCGTGAGGGAGGTGTAAGTCAGATAGGCGTACAGCGTGCCGACGGTCAGCGAGGCAATAAGGTAGCGAACACCGCTGCAGGCTTCGACGACTGACCAATTGCCGCTCGGGATGACAAAGTTCTGGCCTTCACGGAAAACGGGTATCCCGCTCAGGCGCAAGGCCAATACGGTGAAGTCGGCAGTCCACTCCATTAGGCGCGGAAGCAGAAAATCGCCAATGGGAAGCGCAAAAAAGAGGAAGAGGAGTGGGAAGAGAAGTGTCTTGCTGGCTTGCCAGCCAATCAACGCCATGACCGACATGACGAGCAGGCCAATTACGGCAAACTGGGTCAGGGCGTTGACGGCCGTGAGGTCGCCCAGCAGCCATAGAAAAACAAAGCAAGCGAGCGGCAGGGCAGCCCAGATGGTTGCCCGGGGTTGCATTGCTGCCGGGCGCTGCCTGTCGCGCCAGATGAGCCAGATTGCAATTGGAGGTACGATGAGTCCGTGGGTATAGGTTTCCGATCGCCACCAGATTTCCGCCATAGCTTCCAGCGTTCCCCAGTACCAATAGCCGATCCAAAGCAAGATAGCTGCAATGGCGGCCAGCGTCGGCTTCCAGCTTGGGCCGATTTGTGCCGTTTGGGTCACGAACTGACCTCATTCGAAGCGGGAAGATACTGATCAATGCTGCTGAGATGGGCTTCCCAGCTATACCGCGCAAGTACCCGTTGGCGGGCCGCCTTGCCGATAGCAGCGCAACGTTCGGCATCCTGCAGCATTGTTCCGATTTCAGCGATGAAGTCGGCGGGGGTGGTAGCAGTTTTCAATTCCTGGCCAAAAACGGCGTCGACCGCAGCAGCGCAGTCGCTGGAAGCTACGACCGGCCGGGCCATGGCCATCGCTTCGAGAATCTTGTTCTGGATTCCGCGGGCGATACGCAGTGGCGCGACGACGACCGATGCGTGCTGAAGATAGGGGCGAACATCGGGAACCGTGCCGGTCACGCGGACGTTCTCCCCGGCTAGCGCCAGGATTTCCGGCGTTGGGCTGCGGCCGACGATATGGAAGCGCAGTTGCGGCCACTGTTCGCGCAGTGAGGGCAACATGTCGGCAACGAACCAGCGGACGGCATCGATATTCGGCAGATAATCCATTGCGCCGGTGAAAACGATGGGAATCTCATCGGCGGCGTAAGGCGAAGCGCGATTTTCGTCCGGAGCGAAGTAATCCGCATCGACACCGTTGCAGACCGCTTCGACGCGAACGGCGCACTCGGGAGCCTTTTTTATGAAGAGTTCGACTTCGGCTTTGGTAACGAAAAAGGAACGCGCCGAGCGGGCGGCAACTTCGCGCTCGTAGGCCAGCAATTTCTGTCCTTCGCGGCGGTATAGCCAGGACATCGGCCAGCGATGGTTCGGCGCGTATTGCGTCCATTTGGCCGAATCGACATCGACAAAATCGACGATGGTCGGCAGCCGGGAGATGCCGTCAATGTACTGGGCCATCGCCGAACAGAAAATGACGGAAGCGTCGATCTTCTGGTGCCGACAGGTGTTGTCGACCCAGTCCTGCAGCCCGGCGTCACGGTAGTAGCGCAGGGTCAATGGATCGTCGGCGAGCAGGCCGTTGAGACTGCGCAGTTTGGCAAATTTCGGTTCCAGGCGGGCGACGTGCAGGTCACTGCAGAAACCACGAACCGTCTCGATGTGCTGCATGTCGTCCGGGTCGTCAACGAAGGTGCCGAGGTACACGCGATGCTTCGCTGCTAGGTGTTTCAGCAAGTGGAAAGAGCGAACCTTGTCCCCCTTGTTGGGCGGGTAGGGCAGACGATGGACGAGATAGAGAATGTTTGCCATGTTCAGCCCAGGTTGCGCACGACATGGGGGCCGATAAGGTTGGCCAGGCCGATCGGCATGCGCCGCCAGGCTTCGATCAGCAGCTTGTACTTGGCATTGTTCGGATTGTTCTGCGGGATGCTGTCGCGCTTGTAGAGGCAGTATTCGTAATACAGCGCTTGCGGCTCGAACCCCCAGTTTTTCTTGAACGAGTAGGGACCCGTGCCCACCTTGCTGCGGCCGTAGTCGAAAACCCTTATGCCACGTTCGCAGCTGCGGCGCATCAGTTCCCAATACTTGAAATCGTTGGCGGCGAAGTTGCGTGCTGTCTCGTCATCGCCGGCATAGTAGGGGAGGACTTCGTCGCGGAAGTAAAAGGAAAGGACGCTGCTCAGCGGCTTGCCGTCAGGTGTGGTGACGGTGAGGATTTCGCAGTCGTTGCCAAAGACCTGGAGCAGGGTGTCGAAATAGCGCTTGGGCAGGGCGGGGGTACCGTGCCGATGCACGTTGTCGGCAAACAATTTGAAAAATCGGTCGGATTTCCGGTCGACCGTGGAAATCAGGTTGTTGGCGATGCCTTTTCTGACCATGGCGCGCTGCTTGCGGGGAATGGCTGCCATATTGGCGTCGACTTCCGGCAGGATTTCCTTGCGGAAGGTGACATAGAGATCCTGCGTCGGCCAGTCGCTATGTCGGGGCTGGATGTTGCGAAACTCGAGATGATCGACGTCGAGCTTTTTTGCCAATGACTGTGCTTCCCGCTCGAGCGCGGCAACGGCTTCCGGAGAGGAAGCTGCAACGCCACCATAGACGGCGAAGGGCAGGGCGATCAGCGAGTTGCCGAATAGCCGGCTCTTGATGTGGGCCAACGGCAGGACGCCGCAGATCGCACCGTCCTGCTCGGCATAGAGAAAATGGGTCGGGTGCCTAAAAACGTTGCGCAGTATGCCTTGCCAGGCAGCGCGATGAAAAAAAGTGGCTTCCGGGCAGGCTTGAACGAACGCGTCCCAGCGTGCCGCGTTGGCCGGGTCGGAGTGGGATAGTTGCTTAATCTCCATCGTCGCTACCAACGGGGGCGAGAAACAGCTCGTCCATCCGGCCCCAGGCAAAGTCAGCCAGCAGCCGGTTCAGGCGTTGTTCCATCCGGTGAATATTGACGTAATGGCGGAAACGCGTTTTGGCGCTGATTCCGGGGATGCGCGGTTGCCCGGTGTCGACTTCCCAGGGGTGAAAATAGAAGACGGCCGGGAGACCGTCGACCTGGTTGATACGCTCGATCATCCAGCGTGACAGGCTGTAGGGCATCAGTCGGAAATAACCGCCGCCGCTGGCCGGCCAGTTACGATTGAGAAAACGCAGCGTTGTGCATGGAATCTCGACCAGAGCGCCAATGGTGTGCGCGTGGCGGGGCGCATTCGGCATGCCGTAGTGATCGTGGCGTATCGGATAAATGCTTGAACTGTAGCGGTAACCGGCTTTTTCAAGACATTCGAACGCCCAGAGGTTCTTTTCGCCAATCGAGAAACTCGGCGCCCGATAGCCCTTCACTTCGCTGCCGGAAAGGTCTTCGAGGATCAGTTTGGCCAGATTGATGTCGGCAAAAAAGCTCTCGGGCGTCTGATCGCTGGCCCGTTCGTGCCCATAGCCATGACTGGCCAGTTCGTGGCCGTTGTCTACAATGCGCCGAACGACCTGTGGGTAACGTTCGGCCAGCCAGCCCAGCGTGAAGAAGGTGCCCTTGGTGCCATGCGTATCGAGCATGGCAAGGATGCAATCCACGTTACGCTCGACGCGGCATTCACGAATGGCCCAATCTGAACGGGGAATATGCGGGGCAAATGCCGAAACCTGAAAATAATCCTCTACGTCAATGGTCAGCGCATTGCGTGGCGCAACGGTGGGTTGTCTCATCGTTGGCAATCAACGCCGCCCTTGGTTCTCGATCAGCCAGCCTGCGAGATCTGCGGCAATCCGTTCAGCCGTATGGCCATCCCAGAATTCAGGCACACGACCGCTCTTGCCGCGGCCGGCCAGCACTTCTGCAGCATGGTGGCGAATGGCCTCGATATCCCGGCCGACCATGGTGTTTGTGCCTTGCTCGACCGTGATGGGTCGTTCGGTATTCTCGCGCATGGTCAGGCAGGGTACGCCGAGGGCTGTCGTTTCTTCCTGCAAGCCACCCGAGTCGGTCAGCACGATTCGGGCATTGGACATCAGACCGAGCATTTCCAGGTAGCCCTGGGGGGGGAGCATGATCATGCGGGCACTGTTGATCAAGTGCCCCAGACCGAACCGTTCGATATTGGCCTTGGTGCGCGGATGCAGCGCAAAAACCAGCGGGATCGATGCGGAGATTTCACGCAATACGTTGAGCAGGGACTCCAGTACATCAGCATGGTCAACATTGGACGGGCGGTGCATGGTGACGATGCCATAGCCTTGTGGTCCGTTGATCAAGTTCGGGTCGATACCGGCGGTCTGGAGGCATTCAGCTGGCTTGCGTGCAAATTCTCGATTGCTCAACAGCGAATCGATCATGACGTTGCCGACGAAACGAATGCGCTCGGCTGCGATTCCTTCCCGCGCCAGATTGTCGGCGGCACTTCGTTCGGTCGTGTAGAGCAGATCGGCGACCTGGTCAGTCAGGACGCGATTGATCTCCTCTGGCATGGCGCGGTCATAGCTGCGCAGGCCGGCTTCGACATGAACGACCGGAATCCCTTTCTTGACCGCAACCAGAGTGCAGGCAAGTGTCGAGTTTACGTCGCCGACAACCAGAACGCAGGAGGGCTTCCGGTCATCCACAACCGGCTCGAAACGCCGCATGACTTCGGCAGTCTGAATGGCGTGGCTGCCTGAGCCGACTTCAAGATTGATGTCCGGATGCGGAAGCCGCAAGTCCTCGAACAATTTGTCGTTCATGTCGCGATCGTAATGCTGACCGGTATGCACGAGCAGGGTCGGAATAGCCGGTTGGTGAGCCGCGAAGGCGCGAAGGATGGGCGCCATCTTCATGAAATTGGGACGGGCGCCGACCACGCATATGACCGGGCCGAGTTGGGTTGGCCAAATATCAGGCATCTGATTTTTCATTCTTGTTTTGTGGAGCAGTGGCTGGATTGTGCTGGGCAAAAACCTGTTGCAGCAATTGCAGCGTAGCGCTGTTGATTCGTTCCAGTTGACTCAGGCTTGACTCCAGCCTTGCGAGGCGTTCCGCAACGTGCTCGGCATTTAGTGCTGCCAGCAACTCTTGGGGGGGGCGGGGATACTCGCCAAGGTTTCCCGTTGCTATGGGGTTTGGTTGGGCCGACACTCCGCTGCCATCATTCAGAGCGTATTGCATCTGAACCTGGGTCGATCCGCCAATCGTTTCTTCGAAGATCTCTCGGGCGACTTCTTCGACATCAGCTATGTCAAAGTTCTTTTGATGGTTGAGAAAGCCAAACAGCAGGAGTCGATCGCAGACGGAGTTGATACGCCGGGGAATGCCGCTGCTGGCCTTGAAGATGGCTTCGTAAGCAGCGCTGGTAAAGCTGGGTGAGTCGGTCGCGCCGGCATGGTGTAGACGGTGTTCGATATAAGCCTGGGTTTCGCCGACATCGAGCGGACCGATATGGCAGGCAGCGATCACTCGTTGGCGGAACTGCATCATGTGCGGACTTTGCAGTATCTGGCGGAATTCAGGTTGGCCGATCAGGAAGCTTTGCAATAGTGCTTGATTGCCATACTGGAAATTGGAAAGCATGCGCAACTCTTCGACCGCCCGAGCTGTAAGGTTTTGAGCTTCGTCCACAACCAGAAGACAGCGCTTTCCTTTTGATGTCATGCTGATCAGAAAAGCCTCCAGCGACATCAGGACGTCGGATTTGGCGACATCCTTAGTACGCAGGCCAAATGCTGCACCAACCAGACGTAGCGTATCGTCGGCATCTAGCTGTGTGCTAACCAGTTGTGCGGCAACCACTTTTTCCGGGTCGAGACCATCAAGCAGTCCGCGCACAATCGTCGTTTTTCCCGCACCTACCTCGCCAGTAATGACGATGAACCCCTCGTTCTGGTGCATGCCATACTCAAGGTAGGCCTGAGCACGAAGGTGTTGCTTGCTACCGAAATAAAAGGCTGGGTCAGGGTTCAGCTGAAATGGCTTGCAGGTCAAGCCGTAGAAGGATTTGTACATGATGCTAGAAAACGACCGAAATGGTGCCGACAAGTGCATTTTCGGTGTAAGGAGTAGTGCTGTTGTCGAATTCTGTTCGACGGATGGTGAGACCACCATTTGTCTTGGAGCCGAGCTTCGAAGTAAGCCCTGCCTGATACATCATGGTCTTGGCTTTGAGGGTGCTATTTCCTGTCCCTGTACTTTCTTGTCGGGAAGCCATAATGTTGACACTTGAAATTGCGCTCAGTTGATGCGACAAGTTTACGCTGACACCACGTTGCCGAATGTTGTTTGTGTTGTTGAAGTCATCTATGCCGATGCTCGCTGCCAGAATTGATTGACTCTCGTTTCGATTGAATAACACGGTAAGGGTGTTTCTTGCTCCTTGAACAGCCAGAGCGAGTTGTTGACTACGTTGCACCGTAGCACGAGAACTGAGAAAACTACTCGTGACCTGTGTGTTTAGCGGTATGCCCGACTGGTTTAAGACGTTGGTTGCACAAATATTGGCTGCCTGCTCCAGTTGATTGGGGTCGGTATATATACTGGAAAGCTGTTGGCTGCAAATTTGCCGAAAGAGGTCGAAGACTGTACCAAGCCCGACCGATGTAAATTGATTCGGCAAAACCGATACATCCTTGGTATCGGAATAGCGAATACTGCTCAGCGGAAAGCGGTGATTGAAGCTATACCGGTGACCATCACCGAAAAATCGATGTTCCTTAAAGGCGGAAACCTGTGTGCGTTCAGTCGGTGTCCAGTCAAATCCATAACCGTAAGTCAGCTTGTCTTCGACGTTTTGCGATGCGTAGTTATTGGACTCCTGGCCGCTGCTCAGCGAGACGCGGAATTGCGGAACAATAGTATAGGTTCCCATCGCGTACACTCGCGTTGCCTCTGTCGCTCGACCACGGCTATAGCTGGCATTCTGCTGGGTTGCATCAATAGACCATTTCAGGTTCTGAAATGGAGTACTCCCACGTAATTGGCCAGCCCAGTCGGAAAACTCGATATCAGAGGCGATTGACGCATTCGACTGAGTGGTTGACCACGTGTAACGTAATGAGTAATCGGCAACGCTCGCCAATTGCCCTCGAATATAGGGTGACAGGCGATAGGTTGATGTTTCAGCGCTATTGGTGTTGACGTTGGCATTGCTGGGTGACTGTGCACCAAAGGCGGAAATCGCTTGCTGGGCGATAAGACCACTAAAGTCCAAATACATCCAGTTTGATACAGCTTCAAGCGTGCCAAAGGTGTTAAGGGCGTTTTGTGTTTGGCTATTGGCCGATGTGTTTGAATAGAAACTGTTCGTCAATGCGTAGTCAAAGTAAGCCTTGAGTCGGGCTGTTTTTGCATCGATACGAATACCGGGGGCAAATTGAGTGATGAAACCACTTTCCTTTTTGTTCAGGCCACTACCCACCGCGATGTTGTCCGTCCATGTCTCAGTCAGGGAAATACGTGGTTTGATAACTAAAGCTTGGCCCTGTGTTCCGTCAGATTCTTGTGCCACCGCGGCGTTGATCCACAGGCCGGCAACGATCAATCCAAGGGGGAATGTCAGATGCATGGTTCTATTTCTCATGCCCGTACCCGTACCCGTACCCGTACCCGTACCCGTACCCATCTGTCTTTGCTGTCCGTATCTGATTGAGAAGCATCATTTTTACCGGGCAGGCTTCGATGGTTGAGATCGCCTGTTTTACTGCCGATTGAACAGTATTTTCGGCATTGACAACAATAACTACTTGTCCCATATGGGTGGCAAGAACTCGTGATTCAGTAGTTAGTAGCAACGGAGGGGAATCGAAAACGATGATACGGTCGCTATAGCGACTCGCCATGTCATCCAATAGCCGAATCATGGTATCGCTCGCCAGCAATTCGGTGGCGCGAGGGTGGGCCGTGCCGCTTGGAAGGATGGAGAGTTTTTCGATATTTGTACGTAAAAGAACGCCTGAAATATCGATAGAATTATCTTGCAACACGTCAAGAAGCCCCTTGCTTGGGGGCAGGCCGAGCATATTGAGCACCGATGGGCGGGCGACGTCGGCATCGACCAGCATGACGGTGTTGTCGAGTTCCATGGCGATGCTAATTGCTAGATTGATAGCTGAAAAGCTTTTGCCTTCACCGGGCAATGCGCTGGTCACCATGATTAAATTTCCATTCGGTATCGGTGCGCTACCTTTACCCATGGCGTTGGCAATCAGCGGTCGCTTGATAACGCGAAATTCGTCTGCCAACTGGCTGCGGGCAGCGTTAGGTACCAGCAGGCCGGAAGCAGAGATTGCCTCCAAATCCAACTTAACTTGGGGATTGGATGTGAAAATGGCATTGATAGTCGCTTCGCTAGACTGAGCCAACGTCGATGTTGGTGTCCTAATTTGACTTCTGTTGGGCGGCTCCTCCGCCACAGGACGGCTTACCGGTGAGGCAACAATATTCTCTTCAGGAAGTTCAACGCCGGCTTGGCGGAGTTGCTCAAGGCGTTTGGCTGCTTGTTCAATCAGGCTCATCAATTAGCCTCCGCTAGCACGTTGGGAAAGGAAGGTAAGAATTCCCAAGCCTAATGCATAGGCAATTACAAGACCACCTAACGCAAGCAGGAAACGGCGGAGACTGTTCCGCTCCTTGAGGCGACGAGTTTCGTTTGGAATAAGGGAAACAGTGCCAAGTACAGGGAGCTCAGTAGCTTCGCGCAAAGATTTGCTGTCGAAAAAGACTGGCCGAATCTGGCTGGCCGCAAAAGCAACAAACAAACCCGCAGCAATTGCGAGAACAAGGCCTAAAGGGAAAAGCAATATTCGGTTCGGTGCCACAGGTTTGGATGATGAACGTGGCGGGTCAATCAGTCGAAAGTCGGCCATAGAGCCAGCTGAATCCAGATTTCCAGACATTTCAGCGGAGTCTCGGCGTGAAACAAGTTGCTCATAATTCCGTTTGTCAAGTTCGTAGTCACGGTTTAATTGGGCGAATTCCGCTTCCAATTGCGGTTGGTTCTTCATGACGCTGGTGGTGCGCTTGTAGCGTTCTTCATATTCGCTGACTCTGGCTCGGAGCGAGGCGGTATTGGCTTCGGCTTCGGCCAGGGATACTTTCAGTTGTTGATAGACGGGATTATTGCTTACGGATGCTCCAGGATTGGCTGCAGCAAATTTCTTGCGTGCCTGTAGCTCTTGGCGTTTCTGTTCTTCCAGGTCTTTTATCAGACGTCGAGCACCGACGACATCAGGGTGCTGCTCGGTGTAGCGCTGAAGCAATGTATCCAGATTCCGCTTCTGGGTATCAATTCGGCCGTCAATTTCCGGCAAGGAAATACTTGAATCACCACCATTGTTGGCGTCCGGCAATAACACGGGCTCTTCGCCTATGATTTGGCGGCGAAGCGCATCGCGTGATTGCTCCGCCTCTCTTAGTTGAAGGCGAGCGATGTTGAGTTGATTTGAAAGGTCGCCCAAGCGATCAATGCCGGACTTTCCTTCTGTGGTCGCTAGGTCAATATTGCGCAATTTGAATTCTTTAAGGCGGTTTTCGGCGTCTTCCAGCTTTTTTTCGTAGTTGCGAATTTGTTCTTCCAGGAATTTGCGCGCCGAGTCGGTATCTTGCCTTTTGTCGCCCAAGCTTGATTCTACGAAGATCGAAACAAGGGCTTGTACAACGCGTTGGGCCTTTGCAGGATCGGGGTCTCGATAAGAGATCGTATAGAGATTATCGCGGCCAACTCCCAGTATCTTCAGGTCACTGGCCAACGAATCAATCAGGGCTTCTTGTTGGGCTTTACCCTTGATGTTCAGATCCAAGTCTGCCATGCGAATCAGTTTCTCGATATTTGGCCGGCTGATCAGGGTACGGCTGAGCATCATGATTTGCTGTTCAATATTGGGCTGAACAGCAAGCCCTGACATCAAAGGGCGCAATATGGATTGAGTGTCTACGTAGATCCTGGCGGATGCCTCAAATTGATTCGGAATGCGTAGTATTACACCCGCGGCAATGGCACCAACCACCCACGCGACAACCATTCCGAGGTGCCGATGTTTCCATGTTGCACGCAGGATAGTAATCGCCTGCCGAAGAATTTCTTCCATCTATGAGCTCAAGTAATAAACCGCCACCGTAGATTTACGGTGGCGGTAGGTTGTTCTAAATGGCTTAAAACCAGCTTTGCGGAATGATGACTACGTCGCCTGGTTTCATTTCCACGTTTGCGGAAACGTCGCCGTTTTTGACGAGATCCTTGAGTCGAACCCGGTATTGCGCATTGTTTTCAGCAGTTCGCAGGATGCTTGCTTTGTTCCCATCAGCGAAGTCGGTGATGCCCCCCACTGCGATCATTACGTCAAGAATCGTCATTTTCTGCTTGTAAGCAAGGATTTGCGGCTTGGCTGCTGCTCCGACAACACGAATTTGTTCGCTGTAAGGACCGACAAAGCCGGTGACAATCACTGTAACCACAGGATCCCGAATAAATTTGGCGAGTTCCTTTTCGATGTCCCGGGCCAAGGTGGTTGAATCCTTACCCATAGCGGCCAAATCATCAATTAGGGGGGCGGAAATCTTGCCGTCGGGGCGAACCGGCACGCTCATCGACAACTCCGGGTTGCGCCATACGACGATGTTTAGTGTATCGCCTGGGCCTATTTTGTAGCTGTAATCGGAAGTAGCGGCGTTGATAGGAGCTTGCTGGTGTGAAGCACACGCACTTATAGCAAGTGTAGCAGCAAGTACAAGCCACTTTGTGCCAGAAAGTAGTTGAGCGGAAATACGGAGCATAGTCAGTTCCTCAATGAATTCGCTGAGAAGCGCTTGGTGTAAGCAACGGACATAATCATAGCGGAATCCGGAGAAGGATGATGCTTAACCCGTTGCGATGCATGGAAGTATTTCACGGTTTGGTTTAAACGCCGTGACGCAAGGCTTCTCCGATATCGATCCGGGATGCACGGCGAGCGGGAATCAGGCTGGCCAGAACACAGGCTGTGAAACCGATCGTGCCAGCAACAATAACTGATACAGCATCTAGTCGAATAAGCGCCGAATAGCCGAGATTTGCGTTGGGTGGAGGAGGCATTGGGATACCGATCGCAGAAATCGTGATCGCGGCGATGGTACCAATAAGCATGCCTAGCAGCGCACCCAACGCGCCCAAGCAGAGGCTCTCCGTAGTAATCAACTTGAAAACATCTGAGCTTCGGTCGCCAATCGCCTTCATCGTCCCGAATTCTCGTGTGCGTTCAAAAAGGGTCATGTTAATGCTATTGGCGACGCTTAATAAAACCATGATCAGGATGATAAGTTTAAGTACGCCAAATTGGCGATCGTAGAGTTCGACTGTCTTTTCATAAAAATCGGAAATCTTGTTCCAGGACGTTGCATCAAAACCTCTTCCTGAAAGGAGTTGCCGAGATTTTATTGTTGCTTCTGCCGTCGTTTCCGTTTTTTTTAGTACGACTACCAGCATGTGGATTGCAGAGGTATCCATCAGTTTTTGAGCAGATTCTAGCGGGATACGTACTGCTCTCGCATCAAAATCCTTGGAAAAGCTCTGGAATATTCCGACGATTTCGAAATCAAGTGTATTAACAGCACCTTGCGCTAATGTGGCAAGCAGGGTGACACGATCCCCGGTTTTTAGGCCCAAACTTTTTGCAACACCTTGGCCGATAACAATACCATCAAAATCTGTATCTTTAAGAGGCCTCCCTGAAACGAACTGCAGGTAGGTGCCCATTTTATTTTCGAGGCTAGCTTCGATCCCTTCGCCGATGATTCCGAGATCGCGCTTCCCATTATTCAAGGTGCCATTAAAGCTGAGGCGCGATGTGATCACTTCTGTTGCCGGAATATTTTTTGCAAGTTCTGCCCTGAGATCTGCGGCCTTTTCGATCAGGTAATTCTCAGGGGCTCGATTTTTCCCTTCCTGGTAACCTTGGCGTGTAACCTGAATATGGCCAGTCTGAGAATGAATGATCGCTTCACCCAGTTGAATGAAGATATCCTTCACAAAACCTCCTGCCAGAATCAGGCTGGCAACTCCAATGGAGATTGCCGCCAAGGTAGCAGCAGAGCGCGCTCGGTGGCGAAATATATTGCGCAGAGCAAAGAGGAGAAATTGCATTTCCGGCATTATTGATTGCACCGTAAAGCATCGACGATATTCAACCTGCTGGCTTTCCAGGCTGGCATCAGACTGGCCAACAAGGTCGTGAAAATAGCCAGAATGAGACCGTCGATCGCAAGCTTGGAAGTTACAAGAATTTGCCCCGTGTAGCCATGAGCCATACCGGGTGGCGGGGGCATTGGTATGCCGATTGTCGAAATGATGTGCGCCAGCGAAAAACCTAGCAGGAGGCCCAGTGCTCCCCCAATCAAGCCGATCATCACCCCCTCAAGCAGGAACAAGCGCAGTATTTCACTGCGTTTTAGGCCGATGGCCAGACTGGTCCCGATCTCGGTTGTCCGCTCTAGAACACTCATAGTCTGGGTATTCGATATAGTAAGGATGATGATGACTGCGATAATGAGCTTGACGACATCCACCTGTTTGGAAAATAGGGCGACTGTCTTGTTGTAAAAATCTGCCAGTTCGTTCCATTTGAGCAACTCGTAGGTACCACTAGGCAATTTCGAGTGAAGGGTGGCGGCAACTTGTTCCGTGTATTCCGTGGAACTCAACAACGCGACCCAGGTAGTTGCGCCTTCCACACGCATCAGCTTGCGCGCCACCTGTATTGGTATACGTAATGCGTTGTCGTCATACTCTTTAGTGATAGTTGCAAAGCTTCCAACAACCTTGAGTTCCACGGCATTCGGGCTACCGTTAGCTGTGGTTACCAGAAGTACTATAGAGTCGCTAACCTTGGCGCCGATGCTTCGGGCAAGGCCTTCTCCAAGAATAACTGAAGATTCAGTGGCATCCTTGAGTTGCTCGCCTTCGATAATATTGATACGCGTACTGATTGGGGATTCAAGTTGAGGATCAATCCCGTCACCAATGAACGGTAACGTTGCTTCCCCAAAACTCAACAGACCGCTGAAAGCAAGGCGAGGTGTTAGTGTTCTGACTTGAGGATTCTCCTCAATCAATTTTTGTTCCGCAGAGTTAGCTGGAAGCAGATATCGGTAGGGGTCGGCGATACCCTTGTCAAAATAGTCGGGGCGGGAAATCTGGATGTGCCCCAACTGCGAGTGGATGGTCGCCTCGCGCATGTCTTGAAAAATCCAGGCAATAAAACCACTTGCCAGCAGATAGGCCACAATTCCCCCGCATACACTCAGAATGGCCACGAGCGTGCGGCGGACATTGCGCTGCAGATTTAATACTGCCATTCTCAGGTCGGCGGCGAGATTGATCATTGGCGGCTGCTCATGCTTCGGGTAGTGTTCTGTTTATCATCTTAAACGCATTTTAAGCGAGGCGTAGAGAACCATGTCTTCATTTGACTATCGAAATGCTTTCTCACGCAACATCGGCTGGGTGACCGAATCCGAGCAGGCCAGGCTTCGGCAGACTCATGTTGCCATTGGGGGGCTGGGTGGTGTCGGCGGAGTTCACTTGCTTACTCTGGCGAGGCTTGGTATTGGGAAATTCTCGATTGCAGATTTTGATGTCTTTGACATCGTTAACTTCAACCGACAAGTTGGTGCCATGGTCTCAACAGTCGGTCGCCCGAAAATCGATGTGTTGTCCGAAATGCTTCAGGATGTTAATCCTGATGTTGAGCTTAGGGTATTTCCTGACGGTGTTCAGGAGCAAAATATGGACAGTTTTCTTGATGGTGTCGATATCTACGTCGATGGACTGGACTTCTTTGTCTTTGAAACCCGGCGGGCAACGTTTAAAGCGTGCGAAGAAAAGGGAATTCCGGCCGTGACTGCTGCACCGTTGGGGCTGGGGTCAGCCTTGTTGGTCTTCGGTCCAGGAGGGATGTCGTTCGAGGAGTATTTTGGGTTTGCAGATTGTGACGAACTTGAGATGGCTATTCGATTTCTCGTCGGTTTGTCTCCGGCTATGTTGCAACGCGGGTATGTGGCGGATATGACCCGCGTTAACCTCGCTGAGCGCCGTGGCCCTTCTTGTATCGCCGCATGTGAACTTTGTGCAGGGATCGCTGCAGTCGAGGTGCTTAAGCTGGCTCTGCATCGTCCCGGGGTGAAATTGGCGCCTTGGGGAAGTCAGTTCGATGCCTATCGGATGCGCTACGTTCGTACTTGGCGTCCGTGGGGGGCTAAGAATCCCTTGCAGATACTTATGCGTAATTTAGTCCGGCAGCAACTTGCAAAAATGAGTCGATAATCATGGCTGGTCGCAGCAGCAAGCTATCTAGGGAAACGCTCCTACGCGTACTTGATCGGGCACGATGGGCGCCGAGTGGTGACAACACGCAGCCGTGGCGCTTTCAGATTATCGCGGATGACAAGCTTATCGTGCATGGCCACGATACCCGTGATGAAATTCTCTATGATTTTGACGGGCACGCCAGCCATATGGCGCACGGCGCATTGCTGGAGACCATCCGGATCGCTGCTAGCGCTGAAGGGTTGGTGATGGAGTGGTATGCCGAATCGGACATAGAGTGGCGACAGATCAAGTACATGGTTCAATTTGTCGAGGCACCTGAATTTTCACCCGATCCACTTCATTTGTGTATCGAAACGAGAACTGTTCAGCGCAGGCCAATGCGCCTGACGCCGCTTTCGGTGGCGCAGCGCCAGGCATTGCTGGATGCTCCTGGGGATGGATATTTGGTCCAGCTATTTGAAAGCTTCTCGGATAGAAAGAAAATTGCCGAATTGCTTTGGGATAGTGCTTACATCCGGTTGACTTGCCCAGAAGCTTTTCAGGTGCACCAAAGTATCATCGAGTGGGGGGCGCGCTTTAGCAAGGACCGAATACCGGAAGAAGCTGTTGGTGTAGATCGTCTGACGGCAGTATTGATGCGTTGGGTTATGCAAAGCTGGGGGCGGGTTGAATTCTTTAATCGATATCTTCTGGGGACTTTCTCACCTCGAATCCAGTTGGATTACCTGCCTGCTCTATTTTGTGCTGCACACCTGCTGATTCGGCCAAAGGTACCCCCGGTATGTCTTGAAGATTGGGTAAATTTAGGTGCTGCCATGCAGCGTGTTTGGCTTACAGCAACCCAGAAGGAGATGTATTTGCAGCCAGAGATGACGCCTGTTATTTTTCGCTGGTATGCTCAAACCGGCTGCCAGTTTTCTTCGAATCCTAGGTTTGCAGAGAGAGCTTCTGCTTTGTCCAAGAATTTTGAGTGTATTGTCAATGCTATTGAAACTAGTCCATTCGGATTCTTTGGGCGTGTTGGTATTTCCGTGGCTCCAATAAGTCGGTCAATTCGGTTGGAATTGGAGCAGTTGATGTGTTGAGGCTGCGAATACTCCTGATCTGCAATGAAAAATAAAAAAGGCCCACTGCTTATAAGCGGTGGGCCTTTCCGACTGGAGCTGTCTGGAATTAGACTGAACTCTTACGACGTTGCACGCCGATAAATCCAAGTAGGCTCAAACCAAGAAGCGCTAACGAACCCGGTTCAGGAATGGCATTTACAACCGCGGGGTCGTTAACTTGGAAACGCCATGCAGAAGGACCGATCGCATCTGGGTTCGATGTTGGGCCATATTTGTCAACAATTTCTGCATTTGCATATAGCGCAACCTGTGTGTCGAAAAGATTTTCGCTGGGGTCGTTCACATCTACAAACACTTTGCCGGTATTGTTGGTGATGAAATCAAGCCCAGCTAATGTGTTACCTACTGTGTTGGCTAAACCAGCCGCAAAAACAATATTGGGGTTAATGATCCCGAGGGAATACCAATAATTGCTCGCAGATGTATTACCCAGTGTTCCCCAAAGGGTCCCATCTGTAGCCTTGGTTATATCATTAACAACGCCAGTGTTTGTAACAAATGGGGTGGTAGAGTCGGTAAACAACTTAAGTTGAGCACCAGAAGCAATGTCCGCAGCCGTAAGAACGCCGAATGGGTCTGAGCCACCCGTAAAAGCGCCTAGCTGAATATTGTAGATGTTCGCCGTGGTGGTGGCAGTTACGCTTGCGACCTCTTGCAAAAAGTAACCGGAAAGTTGATCGGTCGCTGAGCCGTACCAATTAGTACCGCCATTTGCATCGATGTTTTGAGCGTTGATGATCCCGTAGAAGTAGTCACCTTGGCTAATCACGCCATTCTGATCTTTGTCTACCCAGTTCTCTACCGCTTTGAAAAATATTTCATTTTCACCACCAACGAGCGCAGGAAGTGCATATGCGGATTGAGATATCGCAGCACTCACAAGTGTTGCAGCTAATACAGTAATTTTCTTCATGGTAGTCCTCGCGAGGAAAATGTTTTGGCTAAGGCAGGTTTAGAATATTGCTACGATGTCTTATTAGCACAAATTGGGCCAGAAAAAAATTATTGTTTAAAATCAATTTGTTGAAAATAATCACAGGCTCGGTTTGTTATGTTGTGTAAGAAAAACCGACATTGCTCCGTGGCTGGAAGCTAGAAGCTATAGCGTATTTCAGAATAGATCCGGTCCGCCTGGTCATATTGGCCAAACATCCCGGACGCTGGTCCATTAAAAACATCTGCTCCTATCAGCCAACGCCAGTTCCGCTCAAGATTCCACGTGACACGTGGACGGAATAACCAATCGGTTCGATTCAGGCTGGAAATGAATAAGGCTTGTGCTTCCCAATTGTTGAAGAATTTGTTGTTGATTAGCAGACTGTATCCGTTTTCCTGTTTGTCGGAGATGATGTTCGAGTCGTAATTGAAGAACTGCCGTTGAAAAAGCTGAACGTTGAGGCGTGTCTCGGCTGGTAGGGTGAAGTCAAGGCCTACAGCCCAATCTAGGGTGTTCTGGCGAACAACGCCATTGGTGTCGGTAAAGTC
Source organism: Azonexaceae bacterium (assembly GCA_013335535.1). Taxonomy (GTDB): domain Bacteria; phylum Pseudomonadota; class Gammaproteobacteria; order Burkholderiales; family Rhodocyclaceae; genus Azonexus. The sequence goes on along the minus strand of JAAXVL010000006.1, from coordinate 24,850 downwards.
CAACGTGGTGAAATTGCGGCCATTGGTATAGACGGTTTCAGCCTTGAGTACTACGTCACCAAAATCCTTCGAGATGGTTCCCCCGAATTGGTGGATGCGATCATGCCTCGCCTGGTACGCAAACGTTGTCGGTGCCTCTAGTTGGCGGTAGAACGTTGGGGTAATGTCAGTGCTGCGGTAGTAGAAGCCAGAGATATCCCACCCATTTTTCAGCGCGGAAAGGCGTAGGCCATAGTTCATGTTGTCAGCGTTGCGTTCCGGTCTCTGCTCCGGTAAGTAGCGGACGTTGTAGCCGGTCGGTACGGGTTGATAGGGGTAGAACTCGGCGCCCGGTTTGCCGATGTTATCGTAGCTGGCTACTGGAACCCATAATAGTTCTGCATGGAGGTCATCAACGAAGTATTCAGCTCGGGCTGCCCATTGAGGAATGCGCATTTGGTCAAACTCTGGGAGGACGAATTCCCGAAGGTCTCGGGCAGATACGACGTCGGCGAAAAATAGACCCACCATCTCGCCCCAGACGACGTGCTGTTTGCCGAATCGAAAATCCCAGTTGCCGGAGCTGACATCTAGATAGTTTTCGCGCAGTTCGAGGGTGTAGCGCTGATTTTTTTCGACCTCGGAAGGGTAATAGTTGTAGATGCTGTAGGCCGCGTCGTAGTCGAAGCGGGCTCCCATTTTCCATTTCATCCCTTCGCCGAGCTTGCCAGCGCTGCCCAACTCGGCGCGGGTGCGAAGCTTGGACCAGTGTTCTGGATTGCCAGTTGTGCGGGCAGCTTCGAACTGGAGGAAGCCTTTGATACCGGGGCTGGCTTCACGGGCAGGTAAAGAGAGCTTGGGAATGTCGTCGCCAAAGAGAGTGTCTCGGCCCAACAGGTCGTCTGCAGCATTGGCGCCAATGGCTAGGCAGCAGGCCGCGATAATGGTCAGGCAGTGGGCTGTTCTTGGTTCGGTCACGGGATATTCCTGTTAATTTCGGTTGGCCGGTTATTCTTCGTCGGATTCAACCAGAGCGCGCACTCGCGCTAGGCTCCAAGTTTTGTCGAAATCGTTGCGAACGCCAAAGGCTGTAATGCTGCCATCTTCCATTTGAACCAGTCGATCAGCGCGATCGATGACTTTTTGGTCGTGCGTGGAAAAAATGAAGGTGGTTTTTAGGTTACGGTTGATTTTCTTCATCAGGCTGAGAATTTCACGGCCGGTTGCTTTATCGAGGTTGGCGGTTGGCTCGTCGGCCAGAACGATGCTGGGCTTGATGGCCAGAGCGCGGGCAATGGCGACGCGCTGACGCTGTCCGCCACTTAGCTGATTGGGGCGATGGTTGGCGAACTGGCTGAGACCGACGATGTCTAGAAAATAATCGACCCGCATTTTGCGTTCTTGGGCGGAAATGTCGGTGCGGCGCAGCAATGGATACTCGACATTTTCGGCCGCCGAAAGTACCGGGAGAAGATTGAAGGTCTGAAAGATGAAGCCGATTGAACGCGAACGCAGATCAGCAAGTTCGTTGGCGGATTTTTCCGACACATCTTCTTCATTAATAAAGATCTTGCCGCTGGTCGGTTTGTCGATGCAACCGATCAGGTTGAGCAAGGTGGTCTTGCCGCTACCGGAAGGGCCGGAGATGGCGAGAAAGACTCCGGCATCAATGGACCATGTAATATCATTCAAGGCGTGGACGGTCTGTTCGCCGAGTTGGTAGTCCTTGAAGACGTGTTCGATGCGGACAACGCTCATGGCTGGTTTCTGCCGTCAAAATTTACATCGGAATAGCGCAGGAGAATATTCATGGTACATAAAGACGACATTCGGAATGGCGGATGGGTTTTTGCTCTGACGTCCGGCATTTTTCTTTTGCTCCTGTCACTGACCGTTGCAGCGCAAGGAAGCAGTGTTACGCCGACCGATGATGCGATTGCCCGCAGTATAGTTGAAAAGGCGGACAAGGTTCGTTTTCCCGTCGACGGGTTTCAGGTTGACATTGTAATAAATTCCGTGCGCCCGGACAAAGATGCCGACATGCGCAAATATCGCGTGCTTTCAAAGGGTAATGAGAACACTGTTGTCATGGTGACGGAGCCGGCATCGGAGCGCGGCCAGATTATTCTGATGAAAGGGCGGGATCTGTGGGTTTTCATGCCAGAGGTATCGCAGCCGGTCCGAATTTCATTAGCGCAGCGTCTGACGGGGCAGGTGGCTAACGGTGATCTGGCGCGCGCCAATTTTGCTGGTGACTACAATCCGAAAATCATCGGCACCGAAAAAATCGGCAACGACTCTTTTCATATTCTTGAGTTAATTGCCGTTGACCGTAGCGTTACCTATCAGCGTGTTGTTTATTGGGTCAACGAGAAGTCTGGATGGCCTTTGAAGGCTGAGTTTTATTCGCTGTCCAATCGTCTGATGAAGAAATGCAGCTATGAGAATTTTCAGACGCTGGCTGGAAGGGTTCGTCCTACGCGGCTGGTCATGGAGGACGCATTGCGCAATGGGGAGAAATCCGTTCTGGATTATTCGGACATGAAGCTGCGTGACTTGCCCGACAAGATATTTACCAAAGAATACCTTAAGAAGCTTGACTGAGTGATTAGTCGAAGAGCAGTGCTGCAGCCACCTTGCGACCTTCGGCTGCGAGGATGTTGTAGGTCCGGCAGGCGGCTTTCAGATCCATGACATCTAGCCCGATACCGGCTGCAGCAAAGGGGCGGAGCAGGGCGCCGGGCGGGAAGCGCAGGCTTCTGCCGGTGCCGAGCAGGACTATTTCTGTATCCAGTCCAAGCAGGATTTGCATGTCCGCTTCACACAGCGTGCTCACCGTGGCGGTAGTCCAGGCAGGAATGATCGATTCCGGTAGAAGAATCAGGTTTTTCTCATGTTTTTCGTGGTTGACCGCAGCATAGTCGTCACCATAAGCGGTAAACAAATTGAGTCCTGCGGTATTCGAGATGTGAAGTTTCACTGCGCGATCATTCCGAAAAGTCCGCCAAAATTGCGGTGCACCATACGATAAAGTAGGATTATACCTTTGGCCCTTCTGGGCCATAAGCTGTTACGCCGGAAGATTCCCATGAAACACGTCAAGAAGTCCGCCAAACTCGCCAACGTCTGCTACGACATTCGCGGCCCTGTGCTGCAGAAAGCCAAGCAGATGGAGGAGGAAGGCCACAAGATTATTAAGCTGAACATCGGCAATCTGGCCGCGTTCGGCTTTGATTCGCCTGAGGAAATTCAGCAGGATATGATTCGTAACCTGCCTAATGCAGCGGGATACACGGATTCCAAGGGTATCTTCGCGGCACGCAAGGCGATCATGCATTACACCCAACAGAAGGGCATCAAGGGTGTGACGCTGGACGATATCTATGTCGGAAATGGTGTGTCCGAGCTGATCGTGATGGCGATGAATGCCTTGCTCGACGCCGGTGATGAGGTGCTGGTCCCGGCACCGGACTATCCGTTGTGGACGGCAGCGATCAGCCTTTCCGGCGGAACGCCGAAGCATTACCTGTGTGACGAGAGCAAGGGCTGGTTACCAGACCTTGATGACATTCGCAGCAAGATCAACGCTCACACCAAGGCGATTGTCATCATCAATCCGAACAACCCGACCGGCGCGCTTTATCCGGACGACCTGTTGTACGAAATCATTGACATTGCCCGCCAGCATCACCTGACGATCTATGCCGATGAGGTTTATGACAAGGTGCTTTACGACGCCGAAAAGCACACCTCAATCGCGTCGCTGGCCGAAGATGTTCTGATGATCACCTTCAATGGCCTGTCTAAGAACTATCGGTCCTGCGGTTATCGGGCTGGCTGGATGGTGGTTTCCGGCGACAAGCGTCATGCCAAGGACTACATCGAAGGTCTCGACATGCTGGCCTCGATGCGCCTGTGCGCAAACGCGCCCGGTCAACATGGCATACAGACAGCGCTCGGTGGCTATCAGAGCATTGACGACCTGGTCAGGGATGGCGGCCGCCTGCGGCGCCAACGTGACATTGCACATGAACTGATAACCGCTATCCCGGGTGTCAGCTGCGTCAAGCCAAAGGCGGCGTTGTACATGTTCCCGAAGCTTGATCCGGCGGTTTATCCGATCAAGAACGACCAGCAATTTATTTCCGAACTGCTTCAGGAAGAAAAAGTGCTGCTGGTGCAGGGCACGGGCTTCAACTGGCCGCATCCGGATCACTTCCGGCTTGTTTTCCTGCCGCATGAGGATGATTTGCGGGAGGCCGTCGCGCGCATCGCCCGCTTCCTCGAAAACTATCGCAAGCGTCACAACACCAACCAAACCAAGTAAAGACTGCACATGAAACCTATCAATGTTGGCCTTATCGGCATCGGCACCGTCGGCGGTGGTACCTGGACTGTTCTCAAGCGTAATGCGGACGAAATTGCCCGTCGCGCCGGTCGTCCGATCCGAATTACGGCCGTGGCCGACAAGAATGTTGAGCTGGCCAAGGAAATCACTGGTGGTGCAGCCCGTATCACCGACGATGCCTTCTCGCTGGTGAATGATCCGGAAATCGACATCATTGTCGAACTGATCGGCGGCTACGGCGTGGCCAAGGAAGTCGTCATGCAGGCTATTGCCAATGGCAAGCACGTCGTTACGGCAAACAAGGCGTTGCTCGCCGTGCATGGCACTGAAATTTTCAGCGCAGCCCAGGACAAGGGCGTCATGGTGGCTTTCGAAGCCGCCGTGGCTGGTGGTATCCCAGTCATCAAGGCGTTGCGTGAAGGTCTCAGCGCCAACCGCATCGAATGGGCGGCTGGCATCATCAACGGCACGACCAATTTTATCCTTTCAGAAATGCGCGACAAGGGACTGTCCTTTGACGACGTGCTCAAGGAAGCTCAGCGTCTGGGTTATGCCGAAGCTGATCCGACCTTCGATATCGAAGGTGTCGATGCGGCACACAAGGCAACACTGATTGCCTCGATTGCCTTCGGTATTCCGGTGCAGTTCGACAAGGCCTATATTGAAGGCATTACCAAGCTTGAAGCTTCCGACATCAAGTACGCCGAGCAGCTCGGCTATCGCATCAAATTACTCGGTATTGCCAAGCGCCGCGAAAAAGGTATCGAGTTGCGTGTTCATCCGACCCTGATTCCGGCCAAGCGCCTGATTGCCAATGTCGAAGGCGCAATGAATGCCGTGCTCGTCAAGGGTGATGCTGTTGGTGCGACGATGTATTACGGCAAGGGGGCTGGTGCAGAGCCGACTGCTTCGGCCGTGATTGCCGATCTGGTCGATGTCACCCGTCTGGCCACGGCTGATGCGGCGCACCGCGTGCCGCACCTAGCTTTCCAGCCGGATGCCATGTCCAACCTGCCGATTCTGCCAATGAGCGAGGTTGAGACTGGTTATTACCTGCGTCTGCGCGTTGAAGACAAGCCTGGTGTGCTGGCTGACGTCACGCGCATCCTGGCCGATCAAGGCATCTCCATCGATGCCATGCTGCAGCGCGAGCCGGAAGAGGGTGAAGGCGAGACCGATATCATCATCCTGACCCACGTCTGCAAGGAAAGCGCTGCTGACGCGGCAATTGCCAAGATCGAAGCGCTGTCCGCCCAAAAAGGCAAGGTCAAGCGTATTCGCCTGGAAGAGCTGCAATAAAGGCAATTTCTCAGCCAGATTTAACGGGAGCCTTGAGCTCCCGTTTTTTGTTAACGTATCAAGCGGAGATAGGTCCTGGTGCTTGCTGGAATGGCTATGCGCACAGTGTTTCTTCCAGCCACGACAGGCAGGCCTCGGGAAATGGATTGAAAAGGCCCCATGATCGAATCCGCTTGTTCGACCCGCCAGACCGCCTTTTTAGGCGAAATCAGCTTCAGTTGATAGGTTTCATCGCCGTTCCTGGTCAGGGTCGGCGCAAATGGGCGGGCCAGCGGCTCGCCGATGAAAAGACCTTCACCCGGCCAGGCTACACTTTTCCAGTAGGCTTCGATGGCCGTTGCGCCTGATAGATAGTGAAACATGGCAACGGCGGGCATTGGAAACTTCTGCAGGTGATTGCAGGGTTCGGTGACCGTGCCGTAGCTCGCTGCGGCACCCGCCTCCAGCCAACGCAGACTGCTCATTTGCGTCGAGTCGGTCAGCTGGCCGCCGAAGGAGGTCAGATGGTCGGCCAGCGCACCCGGCATGAATTTGATCGTGCCGAGATTCGGTACCTGAGCCAGCCCGGTGAAATAGAACAAGACGTCCTGTCGCCCCGTGATCGAGTCTGCCTCTATTTCCTCAATGGGGAGCATGGCGCCGACTACGGATTTGGTGATGCCGAATAGTTTGGCGCGAACACTGCGCGTCTTGTCGGATGTGCTCAGCAAATAAGCGGTGCCTTCGGGGAAGCTCCGGTCGGCCTCGATACCACGATCGATCAGGGCCTTGACGTCAGCGAAGCTCTGTCCGGCCAGCATCATGGCCGGACGTGTCTGGAAATCATTGAAGGGGTAGGTGCTGGCCGTGTCGAAATAGCGGCTGGGGCTACTTTGGCCGCATTTCGTCGAGCAATATTTTTCATCGTAGCCGAAGGCCAGGGCAGAGGTCATCGACATGCAGCCGACCTTATAGGGCTGTGTCCAGGCCGCTGCAAAGGCTTGAATGTGCGTCGGGGTCAGTCGGTCAATTTCGGCCTTGAGGGGTTCGAATTCCTGCCGGCTCAGCGTTGTCTTTCCGGCGGGAAAGCGCAGGTGAATGACGTTTTGCTCTGGCAATCGGCGCATCCGCTGGTAATAGGCACCAGTCTCGCGGGACAGGGGATCGTTATCGTTGATCAGCAGCGCCAGTTCGTCGGCGGAAATGCCGGTTCTCGGCAACAGGATATTGGTGTCCGCAAAAACATGCGTCGCTCCGAGCAGGAGGGCAAAGCCCAAGAGTTGCAGGAAAACGGGTAGATGCTTGGCGGGCATGGCGATTCGCTTATTCAACAGTGAGCTGATTGTCGCGCATAATCACACTCTTGAAATCCACTGATCATTATTCCTTCTCAACCATGTCGTCGCTCAACGATCAGCTTTGCCTGCGCGTGCCGCAATTGCGCATAACGCCGCTGTTGTTGGCGGCAAACGTGCTGGTCTTCGCCGCAATGTTGCTGAGCGGAGCAGGATTGTGGCATTCACAGAACGGAGTCCAATTGGCGTGGGGTGCCAATTTTGGCCCGGCGACTCAGGATGGCGAGTGGTGGCGTCTGGGCAGTGCGATGTTCCTGCATTTTGGCTTGCTTCATCTCAGCTTGAACATGTGGGCCTTGTGGGATGGCGGCCAATGGGTCGAGCGCATGTACGGACATTTCCGGTTTGCGGCGATCTATTGTGTTGCGGGTCTGGCCGGCAACCTGCTGTCATTGGTGAGCCATCAGGGGCATGCCGTGTCGGGTGGCGCATCGGGGGCCATCTTCGGCCTTTATGGGGCGTTGCTGAGCTATCTCTGGCTGGAGCGCTCACGAATCCAGCGTGCCGAGTTTCGCTGGCTGTTCTGGGCTGCCATCGGTTTCTCGGTGGTCAGCATCATTTTTGGGTTCATGGTGCCCGGGATTGATAATGCTGCGCATATCGGCGGCTTGATCGGCGGCCTGCTGATGGGAGTATTGATCAAGCCGGATGCCGAAGTCCTGGTCATGCCTCGGCGCGCCAAGTTGGCGGCGGGCCTCGTCTTCGTCGCCTTCATTGCTCTCATGGTTGCCAACATTCCGCAGCAGGCTTACCGCTGGAGTGACGAGAGGCAGGTCCAGCGAGAGATCGGTGAATTTTTGCAGGAGGATGCGGCGATTACACGGGCCTGGGAAAGCATCATGCAGCAGGGGCAGAGAAAAGGCGCTTCCTTTGAAGAGCTGGCCGACGTTATCGAGTCGGTGGTGGCAGATCGCTATGAGCACAGTTTCGAAGAGCTTTCGGCTTTGCCGCGCGATGCCAACCTGCCATCGGCCTTGGCGGCCAAACGCTTGACGCGCTACGCTGAACAGCGGCGCGATGCTTCGCGCGCCATGGTGGAAGGTTTGCGTGCGGGAGATCGCGTGCAGATCCAGAAGGCGCTGGAGCAGGCGCGTCAATCGGGAACGGGAAAGTGATGGTGACGGGAGGGCCTGATAGCGAAAGGGGTATTGCGATCAGGATCAAGGAAATGGTGGCGGCCGAGGGGCAGAATCGCTACCTGATGCCATCCCGGCACGCCATTTCTGGAGTTCACATGCAAACCATTCACGCCGTCCACTCTTGCGATCGTCCGACCGCTGAAGCCCTCTATCCGTTCGATGCCCGCGGTATCGCCAAGCGTTTCCGTCATGCCGCCATTTTCGGCGCGCTCGATGCATTGCAGGTCGGTGAAACGATGCGCTTCTGCAACGATCATGATCCCTTGCCGCTGCTGGCCCAATTGCAGGCCCGTTATGGCGCCCATCTCTCCATCGAATACAAGCAGCGCGAACCGGGCGCCATCGTGATCGATTTCTCCGTCGTTGGCTGAGTGATACAGACCGCGAGCCTGACCCTGCTTTCATTGGTGTGCAGTGCCGTCCTAGCGCTGAGCGGGTTGGGTTCGCCGTTGGCGGTGGCGCACTTGGCGTTCGCCGTCGGCATCGTGCCTCTGATTTTTGCGGCGATGATGCATTTTGTGCCGGTGCTGACCCGTACCGGCGAACCGGATCGACGTCTGGCAAAGTTGCCTTCCGCTGTTCAGGCGAACGGCTTGGTGGCCGTAGCCGGCATGCAGGGGCTGCTCCCTTATGTGGCGGTCTATCTGGCTGCCACGGTCGATCTGGTTTTTGCCGCTATTTTGCTCAACTGGATTGCCCGGCGTGCCCGCGCCACGCTCGGTACGCCACACCCTGGCTGGCGCTGGTACGGAGCGGCGCTCGGCTGCCTGATGCTGGCGCTCTCGGCCATTGTCCTGATTCCTTTCTGGCCCTCGTATTGGCGTGCCCTGCGGGTGTTTCACCTGCATCTCAATACGCTTGGCCTGGTTGGTCTGGCCGCACTGGGGACCTTGCCCGTGCTGTTGCCGACGGCGCTCGGGATGGCCGATCCCGAGGCCGGGGGCTGGTTGCGCCGGCGGCTGTGGCTGGTGGCGTCCGGCGCCTTGATGGTGGCCACGGGGGCCGCCATCGCCTGGCCGTTCGCCGCCCCCGGTACGGCACTCATGCTGGTTGCCTCCCTTGGCTTGCTCGGCCAGTGGGGGCGACGTTTCGGTGCATGGCCTTTGATCCGCGATGGCGTCAGTGCTTCCCTGTTGGCAGCGGTCGTCGGATTGCTGCTGACGCTGGCGGCGGGCCTGCTGCATGGCGCCGGGATTATTCCGACACGTCCGTCCCTGCTGGCTTGGGCAAGCGGTTTCCTGCTGCCGCTGGTAAGCGGTGCCTTGAGCCAGTTGTTGCCGGTCTGGCGCTGGCCCGGCCCACAAACACCCGAGCGGCTGCTGATGCGGCGGAAGCTGGCTTCGTCGGGTACGGTGCGGGCAGGGCTGTTCGTCTCGTCGGCGCTGGCCCTGTTGGCCGGACTGGAGGTGCTTGGCGCCGTGCTGGCGGGGTCCGGACTTGGCCTCTTTGTCATCGCCGTACTGCAAGCCGTGCGCGTGTCACGGTCGACGCGGTAAAATCACGGTTTTTCGCCTTCCAGGTTTTCGCCATGCGCTATATCTCGACCCGCGGCCACGCCGTGCCCCAGTCTTTCTGCGACATTCTGCTCGGTGGCCTGGCGCCCGATGGCGGTCTCTACCTGCCGGAAAGCTACCCGCAGATCAGTCGGGCCGAACTGGATGCCTGGCGCCAGCTGTCGTACGCCGATCTGGCTTACGAAATCCTTGCCAAGTTCATCACCGATATTCCGGCTGCCGACCTCAAGGCGCTGGTCGCCAAGACCTACACCGCCGAGGTTTATTGCCACACGCGCAACGGTGGCAATGCGGCCCAGATCACGCCACTGACCAAGCTTGAGGATGGCCTCTACACGCAGGAACTGTCCAATGGCCCGACGCTGGCCTTCAAGGATATGGCCATGCAGTTGCTTGGCAACCTCTTTGAGTACGTGCTCGACAAGCGCAACGAGTCGATCAACATCCTCGGAGCCACCTCCGGCGACACTGGTTCGGCGGCCGAATACGCCATGCGCGGCAAGCACAACGTCAAGGTCTTCATGCTATCGCCGGACGGCAAGATGAGCGCCTTCCAGCGTGCCCAGATGTATTCGCTGCAGGACGCGAACATCTTCAACATCGCTGTCACCGGCCTGTTCGACGATGCGCAGGACATCGTCAAGGCCGTTTCCAACGATGCCGCCTTCAAGGCCAAATACAAGATCGGTGCAGTCAATTCGATCAACTGGGCGCGCGTTGCCGCGCAAATCGTCTATTACTTCCAGGGCTATTTCCTGGCCACCAAGAGTAACGACGAACAGGTCGCCTTCGCCGTGCCGTCGGGCAACTTCGGGAACATCTGCGCCGGCCACATCGCGCACCAGATGGGCCTGCCGATTGCTCGCCTCGTGCTCGCCACCAACGAGAACGACGTGCTCGACGAGTTCTTCCGGACTGGCGTCTATCGTCCGCGCACCGCCGCCCAGACCAGCATCACCTCGAGCCCGTCGATGGATATTTCCAAGGCTTCCAACTTCGAACGCTTCGTTTTCGATCTGGTCGGTCGCGATCCGGCTGTGGTCAAGGAATTGTGGGCCAAGGTCGACAAGGGTGAAGCCTTCGACCTGTCTTCCACGGTCAACTGGAAAAACTTGCCAAAATTCAAATTCGTTTCCGGCAAGAGCACGCACATCGACCGCATCAACACCATCCGTTTCGCTCAGGGCCGCTACAACGTCATGCTCGACACGCACACGGCCGACGGCCTCAAGGTCGCGTTGGAACATCGTTTGCCGAACATCCCGATGATCGTCCTCGAAACCGCCCAGCCGGCCAAGTTCGAGGAAACCATCCGTGAAGCGCTGGGCACCGAACCGGTCCGCCCGGCCGATCTGGCCGGCATCGAAAACCTGCCGCAGCGTGTCGTGGTTATGGCGCCCGATGTTGCCGCCGTCAAGCAGTTCGTCGTCGACCACGTATGAGTTTTGACCACGAGGCATTCTGGTCGGCCCGCTACCGGGATGCTGGCGAGGAATACCTGTTCGGCACGGCGCCCAACCGGTTTCTCGCCGCTCAGGCGGATTGTTTTGGCAGTGGCATGCGCGTGCTCTCCGTCGCCGATGGCGAGGGCCGCAACGCCGTCTGGCTGGCCGAGCAGGGGTGCCAGGTGACGGCCACCGAGATTTCGCCGGTGGCGCTCGAGAAGGCCGCGAAACTGGCGCGCGGCCGGAATGTCGCGGTTGATTTCGTCCAGGCCGATATCCTGAACTGGGACTGGCCGCAGGATGCCTTTGACGCCGTGGTCGGCATTTTCATCCAGTTCGCTACACCGGAAGAGCGACCGCGCCAGTTGGCTGGCATGCAGCAGGCGGTGAAATCGGGTGGCTTGCTGTTTCTGCAGGGCTATACGCCGAAACAGCTTGAATACAAGACGGGCGGGCCGTCAGCGGTGGAAAACCTGTACACCGCGGCGATGTTGCGAGAGTTTTTTGCCGACTGGGAAATCGTGTCGCTGCACGAGCATGAGGACACGATCGAAGAAGGGTCGGCCCACATCGGTCGATCGGCACTGATCGACCTTGTCGCGCGCAAACCTTAGAGGCTGATCTCTAGAGGTAGATGACGGCCGGGAAGACAGCGACGGCCAGCACGATGACCAGCCATTCGAGGTTGCGCCGGGCCAGGAAGCCCGTGAAATGCAGTACGAGAATGAAAATGGCGACGACGTAGAACAGCGCAAACAGCATCTAAAATTCCCCTGAATATTTTATTGATCGTCGGATGTCTGATTATGACGACAATCTGTCCGGAATTCTAGCCGACGAAGCGCATTGAGAGATCGAGCGCCTTGACGTCCTTGGTCAGGGCGCCAACCGAAATCCGGTCTACGCCGGTTTCGGCAATGGCGCGGATGGTGTCCAGCGTGACGTTGCCCGAGGCTTCAAGTACGGCGCGGCCGGCGTTGATGGCGACGGCCTGGCGGAGCAGGTCGTTGTCGAAATTGTCGAGCAGGATCATTGTGGCGCCGGCATTCAAGGCCTGGTTCAGTTCGTCGAGGTTTTCGACTTCGACCTGAATGAACTTGCAGCGATCGGCTGCACCAGCCGCTACCTTCTTGGCCGCATCCATGGCCTGGGCGATGCCGCCGGCGGCGTGGATGTGGTTTTCTTTGATCAGGATGGCGTCCCACAGGGCGAGGCGATGGTTGCCGCCGCCGCCGGCGCGAACTGCGTATTTTTGTGCGATGCGCAGTCCGGGCAGGGTTTTGCGCGTATCGACCACCTGCGCACGGGTGCCGGCGATGGCATCGGCGTAGATGCGTGCCTTGCTGGCAACCGCCGAGAGTAGTTGCAGGAAATTGAGGGAGCTGCGTTCGGCGGTGAGCAGGGCGCGGCCATTGCCGGTGATTTCACAAAGCAGCTGATTGGCCGAGATGCGATCGCCATCGGCGGCATGCCATGTGACGACGGCCGTCGGGTCGCAGCGCCGGACGCATTCGTCGAACCAGGCCCGGCCGCAAAGCACGCCGGGTTCGCGGCAGATCACCGTGGCCTTGACCTGGCGTTCGCCGGGGACAAGGCTGGCGGTCAGATCGCCGGCGCCGACATCTTCGGTTAGCGCGGCATCAACGTTGCGGGAAATTTCGGCGGCGAGCGGGTAGTCGAAGGCGATGGTCATTGCGGGATTCAGGATGCGGTGGAGGGCGGGATTTTACAGCTTGCCGTTGCCGGCAACCCATTCGTTGAAGAGATTGCGCGCGGCGTCGATGACTTCGCCGGCAGTCAGGCCAACCGGCCCGACGCCGTTGGCAACCAGGCAATCAGCCGCTGCGCCATGCAGATGCACGCCAGCCAGCAGCGCCAGTTCGGGCGGCCAGTTCTGGGCGAGCAGGGCGACGATCAGACCGCTCAATACATCACCCATGCCGGCCGTGGCCATGCCGGGATTGCCTGTTGAATTTAGCCAGATTTTCCGGTTGACCGTGGCAATCACCGTTCCGCAGCCCTTTAGGGCGACATGGCAACGATAGCGGTTGGCCAGTTCGCCAGCGGCCTTGATCCGGTCAGTCTGCACGTCGCGCACCGAGCAGCCGAGCAGGCGGGCGGCTTCGGCCGGGTGCGGGATCATGATGGCCGGCCCGACACGGTTGTAGAGATTGCCTTCGAGGCGCCCGTCTTCGGCCAGCAGGTTGAGTGCATCGGCGTCGAGGACAAGCTGGACGGGGGCTTTGATCGATTGTTCGAGCAGGCGCAGCGCTTCCGACGAACGTCCCAGGCCGGGGCCGCAGGCAAGCGCCTGGAGGTCGGCCTGGAGCAGCGTATCGGCGCGGCGCATCATGAGCTCGGGCTGGACCAGATCGACGGTTGGCGCATCGGCATCGAGCAGCCCGAGATAGACGCGGCCGGCGCCCAGCTTGAGTGCGGCACGGCCGGCCAGCAGTGCCGCGCCGACCATGGTCTTGCCACCGCCGAGAATGCCGGCGCTGCCGAAGCTGCCTTTGTGCGTGTTATTGCGGCGCGGATTCAGGCGGGCGCTGAAATCGACAAGGCTTACAACATGGCCGTCCGCTTCGACTTCGTCGGCCGGGTTCAGGGCAAGGTCGGCGACGCGCATCTCGCCGCAGCAGTCCGGACCATCGGCGGTCAGCAGCCCGGGCTTGCCGGCAATGAAGGTGATCGTGTGGCTGGCCTGAATGCACGGGGCAAAGCTGGCACCGGTGTCGGCATTGAGCCCGGATGGACAGTCCAGCGCCAGCAGCGGGCAGCGATCGCGTTCGACCAGCCGATTGGCCGTGATGATCGACTGGGCGTAGCTGCCATCCGGCGCGCGGGTCAGGCCGATGCCGAACAGACCGTCGATGATCAGCGACCAGCGCACGTCATCCGGAATCGCGGCGTTCGTCGTGCCGCCGGCAGCGATGAAAGCTTGCCGCGCGGCCGCCGCATCGGCCGGGAGTTTTTCCGCGTCGCCGGTGAATACGAGGCACACGTCGAAGAAGCGCTGGCGCAGCAGGCGCGCCACCTCGAAGGCGTCGCCACCGTTGTTGCCCGGCCCGGCGAGGATGAGGACGGGAAGGTTCCGCTGGCCAGCGAGGCTGACCGCCCAGTCGGCAGCGGCCGCGCCGGCGCGTTGCATCAAGGCATCATTGGCGTGCTTGCTTTCGATCTGGCGCAGGCTTGGCGAGCGGTAAAGCGTGTGCGGATTCATGCGCTTATTTTATCGCCGGGGCGCGGCGTACATGCTTGAGAATCATGGCGAAGAGGGCGTCCGGATCGATCGGCTTGGTGATGTGGTCGACCATGCCGGCGGCCAGGCTGGCGGCCCGTTCTTCAGCCAGGGCGTGGGCGGTCTGGCCGATGATGGGCAGATCGGGCGCCAGTTGGCGGATGGCCCGGGTGGCGTCGAGGCCGTTCATCACCGGCATCTGGATATCCATGAGTACGGCATCGTAGGCCTGCGCACCATGCTTGCGAATGGCGTCGACGGCCTGCTGGCCATCTTCGGCAAAGCTTGCCTCGGCGCCCACCTCGGCCAGTATTTCGCTCATGATCAGGCGGTTGATGTCCACATCTTCCGCGACCAGAATCCGCAGGCCGGCGAGGAGTTGCGGTGTTTCAGCGGTAACCTGGGTCGTTTCGATGTTTGCCACGGAAGCAACGGGTACCGCGCAGTAAGGCAGGAGCACGGTGAAGCAACTGCCGACATCGGGCGTGCTATCGACATTGATCGTGCCGCCCATCAGGCGAACGAGATGATCGGTGATGGCCAGCCCGAGGCCCGAGCCGCCAAAGCGTCGGGTGGTCGAGTTGTCGCCCTGCTCGAAGGGGTTGAAGATATTGGCGATCTGCTCCGGCGAGATACCGATGCCGGTGTCGGTTATGCGGAAACGCAGATGCCCGCCATCAAGGTCTACTTCGAGGCTGACGCTGCCGCTATTGGTGAACTTGACGGCGTTGGAGAGCAGATTGAGCAGGATCTGGCGCAGCCGCAGGGCGTCGCTGCGACACTCGGTCGGCAGGTTTTCAGCCAGGATCAGGTGAAATTCCAGCCCCTTGCCGGTGGCGCGTTCCCGCAGCATCTCGACGCTTTCATCGAGGATGACACGGAGGTCGACTGGCACGTCTTCGATCTTGAGCATGCCGGCTTCCATCTTCGAGAAATCGAGGATGTCGTTGATGATGCCGAGCAGCAGCTTGCCGGAATGCTGAATCTTGATCAGGGCATCGTGCGCCTTGCTGGTCTCGTCCGTGGCGCGCAGGGCGATGTGGGTCATGCCCAGTACGCCATGCAGCGGGGTGCGGATTTCATGGCTCATCTTGGCCAGGAATTCGCTCTTGGCCATGGCCAACCGGATGGCATCGGCCCGCGCTGCCTCGAGATCGGCGGTGCGTTCGGCGACCAGTTGTTCGAGGTGATTGCGGTAACGTTCGATCTCGGCATCCTTGCGTTTGTGCTCGTCGAGCGCCTCGCGCAGTTCGGTCTCCATGGCCTTGATGTCGGTGATGTCGGCGACGAAGCCGCAGAAGGTGATGCTGTCGTCCTCCGTTGCTTCGGGAACGGCGCGAATGAGCAGCCACCGGGTCCGCCCCTCGACGTTGATGCGGTATTCGTGGCGCCAGGGCTTGAGGTTTTGTGCGGCGTAATTCAGGGACGAAATGAATGGCCCGTAGTCATCCGGGTGGACCATTTTTCGGATCGGTTCCGTCGTGTCGCTGACTTCTTCGGGCGATATGCCATAGACCGACTTGATGGCATCGCTGGCAAATGGAAAGCTGCCGTGTCCATCGGCATGCAGCCGGTACTGGAAGACGACGCCCGGCACTTCCGAGACGATCTGACGCAGGCGGTTATTGGCGGCATGTTCGGCCGCCTTGGCTTCTTCAGCGATGATTACTTCCTGCAGTCCGTTGAAGGCGCTGGTCAGTTGTCCGATTTCGTCGTTCTTGTGCACGGGCAGCGCCTGGCGCGGCATCTTGCCGCTGCTCATCCGGGTCAGCAACTGAGAGGTCTCGGCCAGAGGCTGGAACTGCCGGCGCAGCCACCACCAGCAAAGGATGGCGAGAACCAGGGTGAGGCCGGAAGAGACCATGATGAGGTGCTCTTCGACCGCATTGATCGGGGCGAAGGCTTCGGCTGCAGGCAGGACAGATTGCATGAGCCAGCCGGTGCTGGGTATTTGTTTGCTCGACGACAGTTCAAGGACGCCCCGCGAACTGCGGGCCAGGCCGGATCCCTCGTAGCCATCGATGTAGCGGTCGTATACCGCGTTGACGCCGCGCGGCGGGCCACTCTTGAGGAGCCGGCGCTTGTCCGAGGCGGTGACGTAGCTGCGTGATTTTGGCGCGGTGATCAGGAAGTCGCCCGTCACGCCGTACTTTGTCGTGCCGATCTGGTCGAGAAAACTGGGTTGGTTAAGGTTGGTGACACCGATGACGCCGCCAATGACCTTTCTTTGCGCATCGCGGATCGGTGCCAGGATGGCGAAGACCGGTTGCTGGCTGTGTTCACTGAACAGGGGATCAGTGATGGTTGGGCCGGCGCCGCCCAGTACTTCCTTGATGCCCGGGTAATCGATAAAGCTGACGCCGGTGCGGTTCAGTTTGCTTGGAATGCTCGCCACGGCCACTCCCCGATGATCGAAAACGATCACACCCCAGTTGAAAATGCTCTCGGGAAGCGGGTTGCGCTCAAGCGCCGCCTGGGCTTCCGGCGAGTTGCCCAGCCGGTCGATTCGATAGCCGTTGGCAATGCTCTGGACGATTTCCTGACGTTCGCGAATGGAGCGGTCGAGTTCATTGGCGATCAGGGAGACGGTCGAGAATTGCTGGCGGGAGATCGTCGTCTCCATGTCACGGCGCATCGTGTGGCCCAGAGCCAAAACAGCGCTCCACAAAATGAGCAGGCCTAGCAGCAGAACGCCGATCGTGATGCGCGTCTGCAGTGATCGCAAATCGAACAGTGCGAGCAGTTTCTTCATTGCGCTTTGCGAAGTCTCCTGTTTTTTTGACAGCTTACGGTGTCAGCAGGGATTTCGCCAGAAGGATGCTCTGCCGGTGGATGCTGACGGTGTCGTCAATCTGGCGGGCATAGCCACCGGCCATGGCGATGGCGACCGGTGTCTGGCGAGTGCGGCATCGTTCATAAACCAGACGGTCGCGCGCTGCCAGGCCATCAATGCTCAGGCCAAGGCGCCCCAGGCGGTCGTCGTGATACGGATCGGCGCCGGCCAGATAGATGACGAGCTCAGGCTGGGCGAGGTCGAAGGCCGTGTCCAGACCGTGGGCGAGCTGCAGCAGGTAGGCGTCGTCGGAACAGCCATCGGGCAGCTCGATGTCGAGGTCGCTCTGTTCCTTGTCAAACGGAAAGTTGCGGGCGCCGTGGATGGAGAAGGTGAAAATGCTGTCGTCGCCGCGCAGGATGCTGGCAGTGCCGTTGCCCTGATGGACGTCGCAATCGACGATCAGGACGCGTTCAACCCGGCCTTCGGCCTGCATGGCGCGGGCGGCGACGGCGGCGTCGTTGAAGACGCAAAAGCCTTCACCGTGATCGCGGAAAGCGTGGTGGGTGCCGCCGGCCAGGTTGGCGGCAACACCGTCTTCGAGCGCGGCGCGGCAGGCGCAGATGGTGGCCCCGGCCGAGCGGCGGGAGCGTTCGACCATGCCTGCGCTCCACGGAAAGCCGATTTGCTTTTCGGCCGTTTTTTCCAGTTGACCGTGGGAAACGGCGTGGATGTAGTGGAGGTCGTGGGCGCGGGCCAGTTCTTCGTCGCTGGCGGCGTGTGGCAAATGGAAATCGGCCGGGCCGAACTCGCCGCTGGCGAGCAGTGTTGCGCGCAGCCGGGAATATTTTTCCATGGGAAAACGATGCCCGGCAGGCAAGGGCAGAACGAAGACATCGGTGTAAAACAGCCGCACGGCCGATGCCTTCGCGGAAAAGCCTAGTTCAGGGCGGCCGACATCTTGCGGCGGAATTCGCGGATCAGGTCGTCGTACTGGTCGCTGCCGGCCAGGGCTTCGAACAGGGTCAGCAAGGCCTTGCGCCCGGCACCTTCGTTGAAGGCACGGTCGTGGACGACGACTTCGAGGGCGGCTTCCATGGCTGCGCGGAAGTTGCCTTGCGCCGCGTAGGCGCGCGAGAGATCGAGGCGGACGGCGTGGTCGGCCGGGTTGGTCGCCAGCTTTGCCTCAAGTTCGGCCGTATCGGCAGCGCCGGCGGAGAGCGCCAGGCGGGCGCGCAGGGCGTTGGCGCGGTCGGCTTCCTGGGTGTAGTCGCCGGAGAGCAGCTGACCGGCTTCGTCGTTGCGGCCGAGCTGCATCATGACGTCGACAGCATCGAGCTGGATGGCCTGGTCTTCCGGCTTGGCCTTGCTGGCTTCGACCAGCTTGGCGAGTGCTTCTTCGAGCTTGCCGTCGATGACCAGCGCGGCGGCTTCAGCACGCAGGTCACCGCCGGGAGCGGGCGGCAGGGCAAAGCGGTCGAGGAATTCGCGGATCTGGCCTTCGGGCAGGACGCCATCGAATTGATCAACCAACTGGCCCTGGAACAAGACCTTGACCGACGGAATGCTGCGCACGCCGAAATGCTGGGAAAGCTCGGGGTTTTCGTCGGCATTGACCATGGCGAGCAGGAAGCGGCCCTTGTATTCCTCGGCCAGTTTTTCGAGCAGGGGCTTGAGCACCTTGCACGGTTCGCACCATGGCGCCCAGAAATCGACGACCACCGGCACGGTTTCTGCCGGCTGGAGAACCTTGGTTTCGAAGTCTTCGATGGAAACGTCAAAAGCGAATTCGGACATGGTTTGGCCTGTAAAAATTAGAGTCGGGCGAATTCTAACGCCTGCTTCATGGCGACGGGAGGGTGCAGGGCAAGTGTCGCGCTGTCGCGGTGCGCCAGCCAGTCAGCGAGACGAGCCGGAAAGTCCGGCGTATCGGGCAGTTGGCTCGCGCAGGCATCGTTTGAAAGACGGAGACTGGCCAGCGAATTTTCAAGCGGCGTGCGGCTCAGGGCCAGCCAGTGTCCGGTTGCGGCATCAGACCAGTGGTCGAGCTGGGCGCACAGCACCTGCTCGTAGCGCCCTTCCTCAAGCCAGATGGCGGCCAGCGACAGCAGCATGGACCACTGGGAGACGCCTTCGCTGTCGAGTGGCAGGTGCATGGCCGATTGCAGGCCGGGCAGAAAGGACTGGATCTGCGCCGGGGCGATGGCCGGCTGGGTGGCGAGGAAATCGTAGGGCATCGGCTCGGCTGCGTGGGAGCAGACTTCGTCGAGCAGAGCCAGTGTTTCGAGGCGCGGGCCGCTGGTCGATTGCCAGAGGATGGCTGTCGGCCGATGGCGCTGCTCAGCCGGCAGGCAGGCCAGGGCGCCAACCAGCGTGAGCTGGGTGAGCGGCGCAGCGCGGCGTAGCGGCTTGCCGAGGGCGGCGCGCACGGCACCGGGCAGGTCGGCGGGGGTGAATGACTGGCTGACGATGTTGGTGAGCGCAATCATCGCTGACGCTCCACGATCAGGCTGGCCAGGCCGCCGCCGAAGCCGATCAGGTTGAGCTGGGCGCGTTCGATGTGCTCGGTGCTGCGCTCGACCATGGGAAACAGGGCGATTTCGGGATCCACCTTGGAAAACCCGGCGGTGGCGGGAATCTTGTCGGCGTCGAGGCAGGCGAGCAGGGCGGCGAGTTCGGCCAGGCCGCTGGCGCCGAGGGTGTGGCCGAGGGCCGGCTTGAGCGAGATGAGCGGCGGCATGTGCTGGCCGAAGACGCTGCGCAGGGCATTGGCTTCAGCCAGGTCGGTGCCCGGCGAGCCGGCGGCCTGCAGCTTGATCAGTTCGATGTCGTCCGGTTGCAAATTGGCGTCGTGCATGCAGCCGGCCATGACTTCGGCAATGCGGCTGCCATCCGGGTTTGGGCCGGTCGTCGAATGGCCGTCGAGACCGGTACTCAGCCCGGCCAGGCGCCAGGTGGCAGGACTGGCGGTGAGGCGAACGGCGGCGATGGCTTCGCCGAGCACCAGGCCGTCACGCAGGGCATCAAAAGGGCGCCCGATGGTGCGCGAGAGCAGTTCCATGGAGGCGAAGCCGGCCAGCGTACTGTCGTTGGCGAGCTCGATGCCGAGGACGATGGCGTCGTCGATGAGGCCAGCGGCGATCAGGGTGCGCGCGGCATCGAGGGCGGAAAAGCCGGAGGTGCAGGCGTTGGAGAAGCTGGTCCGGGCGCCGCTGAGGTTCATCCACTCGGCGATCCGCCGGCTGAACGAGGCGGTGGCAGGGGGCAGGTCGAAGGGGGCGCCGCCTTGTTCGAAATGACCGATCTGGAAGGATGACGAGGCAATGAACAGCGGCGTTTTCGGGCCGATCGCACCCAATTGGCCGGCGACCTGGCAGATGGCTTGTTCAGCGCGGGCCATCCAGTCGGTTTCATCGAGCGGCAGAGCGAAATAGGGGAAGGTCCGTTCGCCGATTTTCCGCCGGCCGGCGGTGCATTCGCCGTTCCACATGGCATCGGCCACTGCCGTCGGCGAGCTGCCGCGGGCGCAGAGCAGCGAGGTGTCGGCGATGAAGACCGGACGCGTCATGCGCGGCTGGCCAGCCAGGCGTCAAGATGCTCGGCCAGGTTGGCGACGCTGGACAGGATGCGCCGGGTTTCCTTGCTGTCGGGCAGGCGCAGGCCGTATTGCTTCTTGATTGCCATCGAAACCTGCAGGGCGTCGAGCGAATCAAGCTGGAGCGGCGCTTCCGGGCCGAAAAGGATTTCGTCATCGGTGATGCTGGCTGGGTCGCAGTCTTTGTCGCAGGCTTCGACGATCAGGGCCTTGAGTTCGAGGCAGAGGGCAGCGTTCATGAATGGGCGGCGATGGTACGGTGGTTGAGCCAGGCGGCCAGGATCAGCGATCCGGCGGCGAAGGCAAGCAGGGGAAGGAGATTGGGCAGGAGGTCGGCGAAACTGCCGTCGCGCAGCATGACGGTGTGAAAGCCATCCAGTCCCCAGGCCATGGGCGACAGCGCGGCAAGCTTTTGCATGAAGGCCGGCATAACAAATTTAGGGACCATGACGCCGCCGATGGCGCCCATCAGGATGTTGCTGACGCCGCCGACGATGGTTGCCTGCTCGGCGGTGCGGGCGATGCTGGCGACAAGAAGCGCCCAGGCCACGGCCGCCAGGCTGACGGCGACCGAGACGGCCCACCAGTTGAGCAGGCCCAGGCCGCTCGGCATTTCCAGTGCCTCGCTACCGAACAGAGGGACGACGACGAGGCCGATCAGCACCATGACCACCGCCTGCAACTGGTTGACGATGAAGAAGGGCAGCAGCTTGCCGGCGAGCAGCAGGCGGAAGGGGACGCCCATGGTGCGCAGGCGTTGCAGCGTGCCTTGCTGGCGCTCGATGATGAAGATGGACGAGATCGGGATGACGACGAAGAACATGGCGAAAATGAGCCAAGCCGGGACGTTCTGCTGGACCGACGACGGCGGCTTGATGTTTTTGCCGCTGCGCACGGCGACGCTGGTGATTTCATCGGGCCAGTCGCGCTCCGGGCGGGCGCCGGGGGCGGTCGGCAGGCCGAACAGCTTGCCGGCGCGCTGGGTCAGTTCATCGGCGCGCAGGGCGCCGAGGGCGGCCATGACCTGATTGCGGAAGGCGAGCTGCAGGGCGGGGTTGAGCGCGGGGTCGACGAGCAGGGTGAGCGGCTCGGTGGCCTGTCCATCGGCGCCGGCCGGCGTCAGCAGGCGGCTGCCAAAACCCTTGGGCAGGACGAGGGCGAGGGCGAATTGGCCGGACTGGACGCCGTCGCGGGCGGCTTCCGGGGTTGGCGTCCCGGTCGCCTGCAACTTGAAGCTGGCGCCTTTGGCCAGGCGCCGGGCGAGGGCCTGCGAGTTGGAGCTGTGGTCGAGGTCGACGATGACGTAGCCGACGTCGACGGTGATGCCGGGGGAGAATGCATCGCGCAGGGCCATGGTCATCACCAGGATGAACATCGTCGGCATGATGAACAGCGCGATCAGGCCGTGGCGGTCGCGCAGCAGGGCGATGCTTTCCTTGAGCCAGAGGGCGAGGAGGCGGGGCATCATCGTTCAGTCCCGGAGCGAGCGCTGGGTCAGGTTCATGAAGACCTGCTCAAGGTTTTGCTGGCCGAAATTCAGGTTTTTGACCGTACAGCCGGCCGTGGCCAGTTCGTCGAGCAGGCGCGGCAGTTCGCTGGTCATTCCCACGGTCAACCGGAAAAAAAGCCGAAATTTGAAATTTCCAAGCGGCGTCGCGGCGTAGCGTTCGGCGAGATCGGGCGGCAGCGGGCGGTCCAGTTCGAGTTCGACCTGCGGTTCCGGGCTGGACAGGATGTCGGCCAGCGCGCCTTCGGCCAAAACCCGGCCCTGATCGACGATGGCGATGCGCTGGCAGATGGCTTCGACCTCTTCCATGTAATGGCTGGTGTAGATCACCGAGGTGCCGGCGGCGGGTAGGGCGGCGATGGCGTCGAGCAGGAAGTGACGCGATTGCGGATCGACGCCGACGGTCGGCTCGTCGAGCAGCAGCCATTGCGGCTGGCCGAGCAGGCCGATGGCCAGGTTGAGGCGCCGGCGCAGGCCGCCGGACAGTTGCTCGGCCCGCTTGCCGACGACCTGTTCGAGGCGGGCGAAGGCAATGGCGGCGTCGCTCTGTATCTTGATTTCGCGACCGTTCAGGCCCAGAACGCCGGCGAAGAAACGCAGGTTCTCGGCCACCGTGAGCATCGGGTAGAACGCATAGTCCTGCGGGACCAGCGCGATGGCGCGCGGGTTGGCGGCGCGTGCGGCAGCGAGCGGTTGTCCGTTCAGGGCAATCTGGCCGTGGCCAGCGTCCAGCAAGCCGGCGAGGATGGAAATCAGCGTCGTCTTGCCCGCGCCGTTGGGGCCGAGCAGGCCGTAGATGCCACCGGCCGGGATGCTTAGCGAAACGTCCTGCAGCGCCGGGCTGGCGGCATCACGATAGCGGTAGGAAACGCCATCGACCTTGAGCATCAGGCAGCGGCGCGGCGCAGGTCGCGGAAAAAGCCCTGCTCGCGGTCGGCGATGGCGCGCAGCTTGTCGGCCAGCTTGGTCGGGTTGAGCGGCTCGCGATCGCGGATCATGCGGGCCGTGGACAGGGCGAATTCGCGCCAGTCGTCGCCGATGTCGATCAAGGTGTCCGAGAGTTCGTTGAGCGCCGGGCGAGCCAGTCGTTCGGCCGCTTCCTGCAGGAAAGCCGCGTAAATGAAGCGGAACCCGCCGCCACCGGTGCCGATTTCTTCCTGCATGCGGACGACCTGGCCGATGAACATCTTGGCTGCGGCCGGATTGCCCTGGGCATCGAGGCGCTCGATGGCATTTGCCAGGCGGCGAATGCCACGCGTGCCGATGATCGGGATCGGCGAATCGAGCATGATGCGCGTCGTCTTCTTGATGGCCTTGGGCAGCACCCTGGCCCAGTCTGGTTCGGACGGCTTGCCTTCCGGATAATAGAGCAGCCCCTTCGGCGCCAGCACGCCCTTGGCGAAGCGGGCGCGGCGCAGGTCGGCCGGGGCACAGGTCACCGTCGTTTCGACGACCGGGTCGGACAGTTGGTAATCGCCGGACGCCGTATCGCGGCCGTAGGCCAGCACGTTGTGGGCGTTGAAATGGAAGCGCAGGTCTTCCGGCATGTAGGGCAGCCAGAATACGGAGGTCTGCATGCCGACCAGCTTGCCAGCGTCGAGCAGGTCGTTCAGCCGCCGTTCGCCGGCTTCCGGGCTACGGAAGGTTTCGAAGCGCATCTTGAGGCCGAGCGGCTTTTGCAGGCCCTTGATGATGAACTTCGGCGGCATGCGGTAGGCAATCAGCGGCAGGCCGTTGATCTTGACGATGGGCAGGTAGGCGAAGGAAAGCGCTGACGACAGGCCGAAGGCCATGGCTTCCGAAATCGGCAGGCCGAGATGGCGCAGCATCGACGACATGACGCCGCTCTCGCAGTGGGACGCGTGGCTGTGCTGGAATTCCATCAATCGACCTTCTTCAGTTGTTCGATGCTCAGGCCCATGGCCTCGCCATAACAGCGCAGCAGCTCGTCCGACAGGCGGTGAAATATATCCGGACGGAAATGACGGCGGATGCGCCATTGCCACAGGCCGGTGACCTGCGACAGCAAGGGCACGTCCATACGCGCCTTGTGCATGTGGTATTCGAGCGCCGAGGTCTGGCCGGCGATGACACGCTGACGGGCATCTTCGGCGAGCCGATTTAGATCGTCGACGGCCTGTCGGGTGACAATTTCCTCGACCTCCCAGCCGGCCGACTGGACGATGTGCAGCTTGCCATCGGTACCGCGCGCGTACATCGCCTTGCGGTGACCGGCCAGCGTGCTGTTGCCTTCCTGCGGAACCTCGTTATCGAGCATGGCCGACCACCGTCAGGTGCATGAGCGAACCGGTAAAACGGCCACTTTCCGGGATGAAGCAGAGTAGCCGATCGCCATCCTTGAGTCGGCTGCTTTTCAGCAGTTCGTCGATCATGATGTAGATCGATGCCGAACCGGTGTTGCCCTTGGTCTGCAGGTTGGTGAACCATTTTTCCTGGGCAATCGGAAAGCCGACGGTGGCCATGCAGTCAGCCATTGGCTGGCGGAAATATTCGGAAGACATGTGCGGCAGGAACCAGTCGATATCAGCCGGTTTCACATCCCGGGTGCGCTGCATTTTTTCCAGCGACTTGCCGATGGTCTGGTAGGTGACCTCGGCATTGAGCAAACGGACATCCTGCTTGACCGAGAAAATCGACAGAGTCGCCCGCTGTTCC
>JAAXVL010000029.1 GCA_013335535.1 Azonexaceae bacterium | reverse complement strand
GTCTGGCTCGACCCGAAAAAGACCTCGCCCTACGCCTTCTACCAGTTCTGGCTCAATACCAGCGACGCCGACGTCTACAAGTTCTTGCGATTTTTCACCTTTTTACCGGTTGACCGTATCAACGAGATCGAAGCGACCGACAAGGCCAGCGGCGGCAAACCGGAAGCCCAGCGCATCCTGGCCGAAGAAGCCACCCGCCTGGTGCACGGCGAAGTCGCGCTGATGGCCGCCCGCCGCATCACCGACAGCCTCTTCCACGGTCAACTGGAAAATCTGACCGAAAACGACCTCGAACAACTGGCGCAGGACGGCATGCCCGGCGTCCAGCTCGACAAGGCCAACGCCGGCCTGATCGATGCCCTGGTCGCTGCTGGCCTGGCCAAATCAAAATCCGAAGCGCGCACCTTCATCCAGAGCGGCAGCGTCGCCATCAACGGCACCAAGGCCGAGGCAATCGACCACCAGATCGCCGACGACGAGCGCTTCTACGGTCGTTTCACCATCCTGCGCCGCGGCAAGAAGAACTACGGCTTGGTCAGCTGGCAATAAGCGGCTTGGGCAGGCGCGCTGAATTAAAGTGTTACAGCGCGTAAATGCACTAAACGTGAAGCATTTCCTGACGTTAATGAACTTGCCGGGTTAATTTTCCGGTAGAGAGTTACCGAAGGAGATGCGCCATGACCTACTTAAGCCCAAGCCAGATCAGGTCGCTTGCCGAAACCTCGACAACAGCGGCCGCCTACCTTGACGCCTGCGACAACGGCGCCAGATTCGTCCAACTCGATCCGGCTTATTACCAGGCATGCGCCCGCCTGCTGACGACCATCTTCACCGTCGTCGATGCAGCAGAAACCTTCCCGGACCTGCTCAGCCGTTCCCCGGCAGCCCGCAACGCAGCCGAATCGCAGGAAATGGAACACCACATCCGGATCAGCCGAACCGGCTACTACCCGCAACTCGCCGCCATCCTTGCCCGCGCCTCGGTCTAAAAACCAGGCCGGCTTCCGAACCAGGAAGCCCGGACGGGCCAAAAAACAGCCATCGAGTAGCGCGGCACCGGTCTAAATCGGCGCTGTCGTCGGCAGCAATGCTAGAATTTCGGCCCCATTCCCTTACGCCATCCCGATGCGCCAGCTGATTCTCGATTTGCTGCCCGAAAGCTCGCCGACGCTGGATAACTTCGTCGCCGGCGGCAATGCTGAAACGCTCACGCTGTACACCGAATGGCTGGCCGGAACGCGGACCGACACCTCGTTCTGCCTGTGGGGCGAAGCCGGCTCGGGATGCACGCATTTGCTGCAGGCGAGCGGATTTTCCTATGTCGACGCAGCCCTCGACCCGGCGCTGAAAAGCGCTCCGACCGCAGATCAACTGGCCGTCGACCATGTTGAAAACCTCAACGAAACCGGCCAGATCGCCCTCTTCAACCATTTCAACCGCCTGAAAATGGCTTCCGGCATGCTGCTCACCGCCGCCGCGCAGCCGCCGGCCCATCTCAAGCTGCGCGAAGACCTGCGCACCCGCCTCGGTTCCGGCCTGATCTGCCGCCTGCAACCGCTGTCCGACGCCGAAAAGGCCGAAGCCCTGACCACCCAGGCCAAAGAGCGCGCCCTCAAGCTGACGCCGGAAATCATCGATTACCTGATGCGCCATGCCCCGCGCGACATGCGCACGCTGAGTGCCATCATCGTCGCCCTCGACCAGTACACGCTGGAACAGAAGCGCGCAGTCACCCTGCCCCTGCTGCGCGAACTGCTGCAATCGCCGCAGGGCTAACGCCGAGCCCGCTGTTACCCTGTGCTGAACGCCACCCCCGGGAGCAAGCATGAGTCATAACAAGTCACCCACCGGCACCTGCCAGGTTTGCGGCAAGATTTTCCCGGTTCGCGAGTTGATCGCCGCACCGCTGATCCGCGCCAACATCGCCAACAACATCCAGGCCGAGCACCCCGAATGGTCGCCCGCCAGCAGCATCTGCCAGCCCGACCTGGCGCGCTATCGCGGGCAATACATCCACTCCCTGCTCATTTCCGAAAAAGGTGAGCTGTCGGAACTGGAACACGAGGTTCTCCATAGCCTGCAGACCCACCAGACGCTGGCCGCCGACATCGAGAGCGATTACGCCGAGAAATGGAATTTTGGCGAACGCCTGGCCGACCGCATCGCCACCTTTGGTGGTAGCTGGACCTTCCTGATCCTGTTCGGACTGTTCATCGTCGCCTGGATCACGACCAACTCACTGGTGTTGTACTTTCGCCCGGTTGATCCCTTTCCGTTCATCCTGCTCAACCTGCTCCTGTCCTGCCTGGCTGCCGTCCAGGCGCCCATCATCATGATGAGCCAGAACCGGCAAGAAGCAAAAGACCGCCTGCGCGCCCGCAACGACTATCAGGTCAATCTCAAGGCCGAGCTCGAAATCCGTCAGTTGCATGAAAAAATCGACCATCTGCTGTCGCACCAGTGGGAGCGCATGATCGAAATCCAGGAAGTTCAGCTCGATCTGCTCAACGAATTGCGCCGGCCCCGGTAAACTCCAGCCCTGATCCCACAGCCCAAGAAACCACATGAATCTCGCCCTCTTCGACCTCGACAACACCCTGCTCACCGGCGACTCCGATTTTGAATGGGCGCAATTCCTGATCAGCAAGGGCGTCGTCGACCGCGAACTGCAGGAAGCCAAGAACATCCAGTTCTATGAGCAATACAAGGCCGGCACGCTCGACATCTACGAATTTCTCGCCTTCCAGCTCGCCCCGCTGGCCCGCCATCCGCGTGAAGAACTCGATGCCTGGCACGGCGAATACATGGCTCGCCACATCCGGCCCATCATCGGCGAGCAAGCCCGGGCGCTGGTCAAGACACACCTCGACGCCGGCGACCTGTGCGCCATCGTCACCGCCACCAACAGCTTCGTCACCGGCGCCATCGCCCGCGAATTCGGCATTCCGCACCTGATCGGCACGGTTCCCACGGTCAACCCGGAAAATGGCCGATTTTCAGGATCGCCCAGCGGCACGCCATCGTTCCGCGAAGGGAAGATCGCTCGTGTCGAAAGCTGGCTCGAATCGCTCGGCCTGTGGTGGGGCAGCTTCGCCGACAGTTATTTCTACAGTGACTCGCACAACGACCTGCCGCTCATGGGCAAGGTCAGGACGCCGATGGCCGTCGACCCGGACGAGAAGCTGCACGCCCATGCCAGTAAAATGGGCTGGAAAATCATTACATTGCGGTAGAATCCGCCTTTTCCCGTAGCGCCCAGAACGCTCATTGAACGGTAATACGTGATCCGAAAATTCATTTCCCGCGTTTTCAGCGGCAAGAAGCCCAATGCCGGCAAGCACGAGCCGGCCGTCATCCCCGTCTCCAGCCACGGCATCACCCGCGACCGCATCAGCAGCGGCAGCCGGCGCGTTTGCGAAACCCTGCAGGGCCACGGCTTCAAGGCCTATGTCGTGGGCGGCGCCGTACGCGACCTGCTGATCGGCGCCGAGCCCAAGGATTTCGACATCGCCACCAACGCAACGCCGGAAGAAGTCCGTCGCGCGTTCCGCCGCTCGCGCATCATCGGCCGTCGCTTCCAGATCGTGCACGTCATGATGGGTCAGGAAACGCTGGAAGTAACCACCTTCCGCGGCATGCTCGACGAAAAGACGAAGACCGACGAACACGGCCGCGTGCTCCACGACAACGTCTTCGGCAGCCATGCCGATGACGCCGCCCGCCGCGACTTCACGGCCAACGCGCTGTATTACGACCCGGCGACCGAAGCCGTCATCGACTACCACCACGGCGTCGGCGACCTCAAGCAAAAAACCCTGCGCATGATCGGCGAGCCGCGCGCCCGCTACCGCGAAGATCCGGTCCGCATGCTGCGTGCCGTCCGCCTCGCCGCCAAACTCGGCTTGTTCATCGACCCGGAAGCCAAGAAGCCGATCCGCGAAATGGCCAGCCTGCTCGAAAACGTGCCGGCCGCCCGCCTTTTCGACGAAATGCTCAAGCTGCTGACCTCCGGGCATTCGGTCAAATGCATCACCCAGCTGCGCGACGAAGGCCTGCACCACGGCCTGCTGCCGCTGCTCGACGTCATTCTCGAACAGCCGATGGGCGAAAAGTTCGTGATGCTCTCGCTCAAGAACACCGATGACCGCATCCGTCAGGAAAAAGGCGTCTCGCCCGGTTTTCTGTTCGCCACGCTGCTCTGGCACGAAGTGCTGGCCCATTGGGAAAAACTCAAGGCCAAGGGCGAGTCGAAAATTCCGGCGCTCTATCAGGCGATGGATACCGTCATCGACGTGCAGGGCGAAAAGCTCGCCATCACGCGCCGCATCGCCGGCGACATCAAGGATATCTGGGCTCTCCAGCCGCGCTTCGAGGCGCGGGCCGGCAAACGCCCCTACGCCCTGCTCGAACAGCCGCGCTTCCGGGCCGGTTACGATTTTCTGTTGTTGCGCGCCGAATCCGGCGAAATCGACATGGAACTGGCCGACTGGTGGACGCGTTTTCAGCGTGTTGACGGCGAAGAGCGTGCCGACATGCTGCAGCCGGAACAAGCCGGTGACAAGAAACGCCGTCGCCGCAAGAAAAAACCGGCCGCTGAAGGTAGCTCACCCACCGCTGCAGAATGAACACTGCCTACGTTGCGCTGGGCGCCAACCTTGGCGACCCGGCCGCCACCGTGCTTGCTGCCTTCGCCGCCCTGGCCAATCTGCCGGAAAGCCGCGTCGTCCACAGCTCTTCGCTGTACCGGACAGCGCCGGTCGGCCTCACCGACCAGCCCGAATTCGTCAATGCCGTCGCCGAGCTGGAAACCACGCTGGCGCCGGAAGCCCTGCTCGATGCGCTGTTTGATATCGAAGAGCGCTTCGGCCGCATCCGCGCCGAAAAGAACGGCCCGCGCACACTCGACCTCGACCTGCTGCTCTTCAACGACCAGTTTCTCAATTTGCCGCGCCTGACCCTGCCCCACCCACGCCTGCACCTGCGCGCCTTCGTGCTCCAGCCGCTGGCTGAAATCGCTCCCGATCTGGCCATTCCCGGGCGAGGCAGCGTCGCCGCCTGGCTGCCGGCCGTCGCCAACCAGGGCATCGTCAAGCTGTGACCGTTTTCGGTTTCCACATCCCCGTGCTCTGGCAGACGGTGACGCTGCTGGCCCTCTCGAACGTCTTCATGACTTTCGCCTGGTACTCGCACCTCAAACACCTCAACGACAAGCCGTGGTGGATCGCCGCGCTGATTTCGTGGGGCATCGCGCTGTTTGAATACCTGCTGCAGGTACCAGCCAACCGCATCGGCAATACCGAGCTCAGCCTCGGCCAGCTCAAGATCCTGCAGGAAGTCATCACCCTGGCCGTCTTCGTTCCCTTCGTCGTCTTTTACATGAACCAGCCGCTCAAGCTTGACTACTTGTGGGCGGCTCTGTGTATCCTAGGCGCCGTCTATTTCGTTTTCAGGACCTGAATGTCTGCACAAGTCGCCACCCGCCGCCTGACCCAGGCCGACCTCGCCAAGCTGTATGCCGCCGGCGAGAAAGTCGTCATGTTCACCTGCTACGACGCCAGCTTCGCCCGTCTGCTTGATGGTGCTGGCGTTGACTCGATCCTGATCGGCGATTCGCTGGGCAACGTAATCCAGGGCCACGACACGACGCTGCCCGTCACCGTCGCCGACATTGCCTACCACACCGCCTGCGTCAAGCGCGGCTCGGACCGCCCCTTCATCATCGCCGACATGCCATTCGGCAGCTATCAGGAATCGCCGGAACAGGCTTTCCGCAACGCCGTCACGCTGATGGCCGCTGGCGCCCAGATGGTCAAGCTCGAGGGCGGTCAGGAAATGGCAAAAACCGTCAAATTCCTGGTTGACCGTGGCATTCCGGTCTGTGGCCACGTTGGCCTGACGCCGCAATCGGTCCATGCACTGGGTGGCTACAAGGTCCAGGGCAAGGGCGAAGCCGCTGCGCAAAAGCTCAAGGACGATGCACTGGCGCTGCAGAATGCCGGAGCGACGATGGTCGTTCTCGAAGCCATCCCGGCCGTGCTCGCTGCCGAGGTTACCGCCCTGCTCAGCATGATCACCATCGGCATCGGGGCCGGCAAGGACTGCTCGGGTCAGGTCATGGTGCTGCACGACGCCTTCGACATCCCGCCCGGCAAGAAGGCCAAGTTCGTCAAGAATTTCATGGAAGGCGCCAGCAGCATTCACGATGCTGCCTGCCGCGCCGTCGCCGCCGTCAGGGACGGCAGCTATCCGGGTCCGGAACACACCTACGCGGCCTGACACCTGTCATTCCCGCCTCTGCGGGGATCCAAAGCTGCTGGATTCCCGCCTGCGCAGGAGTGACGATTCGACAAACGCCCTTCCCGAACCAAGCAAATGCAAATTCATTCCAGCATCGCCGACCTGCGCGCCGCATTGAAGAACCGTGGCCGCGTCGTTTTCGTGCCGACCATGGGCAACCTCCACGCCGGCCACATCAGCCTCATGGAACAGGCCCGCGCCCACGGCGATACCGTCGTCGCCTCGATCTTCGTCAATCGCCTGCAATTCGGCCCGAACGAGGATTTCGACAAATACCCGCGGACTTTTGCCGACGACTGCGCCAAGCTGACCGCCGCCGGCGTCGATGTGCTGTTCGCCCCGACCGAGGCCGATCTCTACCCGGAGCCGCAGGAATACGTCGTCGAGCCGCCGGCCATCCAGAACATCCTTGACGGTGAATTCCGCCCCGGCCATTTCCGCGGAGTCGCCACCGTTGTCCTCAAGCTGTTCAACATCGTCCAGCCGCAGGCCGCCGTGTTCGGCAAGAAGGATTACCAGCAGCTCATGGTCATCCGCAACATGACCCGCCAGCTGGCCCTGCCCATCGAAATCATTGGCGGCGAAACGGTACGCGCCGAGGACGGTCTGGCACTTTCGTCACGCAACGGCTACCTGAGCACCGCCGAGCGCGCCGAAGCGCCGCGTCTGTACCGACTGCTCAACGATATCCGCGCCGCCATCCGGGCCGGTGATGCAGACACCGTCAAACTCGAGAATGCAGCCATTTCCGAGCTGAGTGCAGCCGGCTGGAAAACCGACTATGTTGCGGTGCGACAACAGTCCAACCTGTCCCTGCCAAATGGCGTAGATGCCCCGCTGGTGGTGCTTGCCGCCAGTCGCCTGGGAAACACGCGACTGATCGACAACATCGAGATTTGACGCGGCCAAAATATCCATAATTACGGCCGTTGACAGCAAATCCATTGTCGTTACAATGCGCTTCCCCCAACCTTCTGGATGAGTGAAACCATGCAGAGAACAATGCTGAAATCCAAGTTGCACCGCGTGACCGCAACTCACGCCGACCTGCACTACGAGGGTTCCTGCGCCATCGATGAAGACCTGCTTGAAGCGGCAAACATCAAGGAATACGAACAGATCGACATCTGGAACGTAAACAACGGCGAGCGTTTCACCACCTACGCCATCCGCGCCGAACGCGGATCGGGCGTCATTTCCGTCAACGGCTCGGCTGCCCGCCGCGCCGCTCCGGGCGACATCCTGATCATCGCCACCTTTGCGGTTTACAACGAAGTCGAACTGGCCCGCCACGAGCCTGACCTGATCTACGTCGATTCGCAAAACCGCATCACACGTCGCGGGCACAAGATCCCGGTACAAGCTGCCGCCTGATCATCAAGTAGTTCAGCTTTGCTCAAAACCCGCCCCTCGGCGGGTTTTTCTTTTGTGTACAATGCGCTACAAAAATTTACACGAATAATGGAGACAAACCATGGGCATTGCTTTCGCCAAGACCCCGAAGGGGCATGACGAAATCACCACGAAAGCCGGCGGGCTGTCACCGCGGGTCAGACGGGTGTTGATATTCGTCGACGGAAAAAGGACCGTCGACGACCTGCGCGGCATGTTGCAGTCGGACGACTTGCAGCACACGCTGGGCATGCTCGAGGAAGAGGGCTACATCGTACTGGCTAGCGTCACCAACGCCGCCGGAAAACCCGTGGCGCCGCAAGCGCCCCTGGCTTCGATCACCGCTTTCGGCGAGCTGCCGGCCGAGCACGATCCAGTTCGCCTGCAGAAGGCGCGCAATTTCATGACCAACACGCTCAACGCCTTCGTTGGCGCCCTCGGCAACAGTTCCCTCCTCGACCGCATCGAGCAGGCTGCTGGCCACGCCGAACTGCGCGCGATGTACGACGAGTGGTACCACGCCATCGTGATGTCGCGCGAAGGCAAGCGCGAGGCGGAAAGCCTGCGCGCCAAGCTGCTCGTCGTCATCTGACGAGGACCGGGCCAGCAGCGGCCCGGCCGGATCTCAGCCTTCCGGCGTTTCTGCCACCACCTTGGCCTTGCGCGGACGCGCCGGGCGCTTGGCCTTGGCCGGTTTCGCCTCGCCCTCGGCACTAGCCGATGACGCATTCGGCGCGGGCGACTCGGCAACCGATGCCGCCGGCTCTTTCGCCACATCGGCCTTGCGCGGACGACGAGCGCCACGGCGCGGCTTGCTTTCGGCCTTTTCGGCCGAAGTGCTTTCACTCACCGCCGGCTGTGGCTGGCTGTCCACCACCGAACTCACAGGCGCCGCTTCGGCCGCCGGCTCGACCGGCTCGCTCACCGTCCGCTCACGACCATTGCGCGAGCGACGGCCACCGCGTCGGCGGGCATTGCCAGCGACTTCCGGCTCGCTGGCCGGCGGTTCCATTTTTGGCTGATTTTCCGGGTTGACCGTGGAAGCCGCTGTTTCCATGGTTACCACATCCTGCGCAACCGGCAGATCGCCAGCGGACTCGCTTTCCCCCGCAGCAGGTCGGCCCTGACCACGGAAGACGAAGGCCCCCTTGTCGTCGCGACCAAAACCGAGCAGGCCGCGGCTGGCAGCTTCTTCGAGCAGATTGCCGAAGGTCCGGAAACCGTAATAGCTTTCGTTGAAGCCCGGATTGCGGCGCTTGACGACTTCCTTGAGGACCGAGGCCCAGATGCGCTCGCTTTCGCCACGGTCGGCCATGAGGTCGACGAAGGTGGCGGCAACGATATCGATCGCCTTGGCCTTGCGCTCTTCCTGCTTGAGCTTGCGGTTGGCCTCTTCTTCCGGCGAACGCTTGGGCGCTTCGCGGTCACGGCGAGCGTTACCACGGCCCTCGCGGTCACGGACGAGGTCATCGTAGTAGATGAACTCGTCGCAATTGGTGACGAGCAGGTCGGAACACGACTGCTTGACGCCGACACCGATGACCTTCTTGGCGTTTTCACGCAGCTTGGAGACAAGCGGCGAGAAGTCGGAGTCGCCGGAAATGATCACGAAGGTATCAACGTGGGCCTTGGTGTAGCAGAGGTCGAGGGCATCGACGACCATGCGAATGTCGGCGGAATTCTTGCCGGACTGGCGCACATGCGGGATTTCGATGAGTTCGAAATTGGCTTCGTGCATGGCCGACTTGAAGGTCTTGTAACGATCCCAGTCGCAGTAGGCTTTCTTGACGACGATGCTGCCCTTGGCGAGCAGACGCTCGAGCACGGGGCGGATGTCGAACTTCTCGTAATTGGCATCGCGGACGCCGAGGGCGACGTTTTCGAAGTCGCAAAAGAGCGCCATGCTGGGGTTGTCGCTGGATGAGGCCATGGAATGCTTTCAACTTGAGGAGGGGTGAGTATACCGCCGACGCCGCTCTCCCCGACGCCCCAAGTAATTCCGCATTTTTAGCGGGCATCAAAGATTGCCCATGCCCCCCCGACCTACCATCCGTCGGCCAAACAAATTCCGAAAGGGGGAAACAATGAGTGGCGCTTTCACCAAATCGATGGCGCGGAACATATTTTACGGGGGGACCGTCTTCTTCTTCCTGTTGTTCCTTGCGCTGTCTTTCGACACCCATTCTCAACTACCCAAACGCGACATGCGGGCCAATATCACGCCGCAGATCGCCGAGGGCAAGAAGCTATGGGAAGTCAATAACTGTATTGGTTGCCACACCCTGCTGGGTGAAGGTGCCTATTTCGCTCCGGAGCTGGGCAATGTCATCGTTCGCTACGGCGACGAAGGCGTCAAGGCATTCATCCAGAGCCGTCCGAAAGAAGGCATTCCGGGTCGCCGCAGCATGCCGCAGTTCAATTTCACCGACGAGCAACTGAACGCCATCGTGGCCTTCCTGAAGCACGTCAATTCGATCAACACCGCCAACTGGCCGCCTAACAGCCAGGGCTGATCGAGAGGAGAACTGAACATGCAATATAAATCCCAAGCGGTTGCAAAACCCTACTTCATCGCGGCAATCGGCCTGTTTGTCGGTCAAATCCTGTTCGGCCTGATTCTTGGCCTGCAGTATGTGCTCGGCGACTTCCTGTTCCCCGCCATCCCGTTCAACGTGGCCCGCATGGTCCACACCAACCTGCTCATCGTGTGGCTGCTCTTCGGCTTCATGGGTGGCGCCTACTACATGATCCCGGAAGAATCCGAGACCGAACTGTTCAGCCCGAAACTGGCGCTGATCCTGTTCTGGGTCTTCCTGGTCGCTGGTGCGCTGACCATCGTCGGCTACCTGGCCGTGCCGTACGCCACGCTGGCAGAAATGACCGGTAACAACCTCCTCGAAACCATGGGCCGCGAGTTCCTCGAACAGCCGCTGCCAACCAAACTGGGTATCGTCGTCGTTGCGCTGGCCTTCCTGTTCAACATCACCATGACGGTGCTGAAGGGCAAGAAGACCTCGATCTCGATCATTCTGCTGCTCGGTCTGTGGGGCCTCGCCGTCTTCTTCCTGTTCTCGTTCTACAACCCGGTGAACGTCGTTCTCGACAAGTTCTTCTGGTGGTGGACGGTGCACCTCTGGGTGGAAGGCGTATGGGAACTGATCCTCGGTTCGTTCCTGGCCTTCGTGCTGATCAAGACGACCGGTGTTGACCGTGAAGTGATCGAAAAGTGGCTCTACGTTATCGTCACCCTGACGCTGATCACCGGCATCATCGGTACGGGTCACCACTACTTCTGGATCGGTACGCCGGAATACTGGCAGTGGTGGGGTTCCATCTTCTCCGCTCTGGAGCCGATTCCGTTCTTCGCCATGACCGTGTTTGCCTTCAACATGGTGAACCGTCGCCGCCGCGAGCATCCGAACAAGGCTGCTGTGCTGTGGGCGCTGGGCACCGGTGTGATGGCTTTCCTGGGCGCTGGCGTGTGGGGCTTCCTGCACACCCTGGC
>JAAXVL010000017.1 GCA_013335535.1 Azonexaceae bacterium | reverse complement strand
CCGACAAATCCAGCCCGATCTACGGCATGCCGATTCTCGATGCCGACAAGGCGCAGAACGTGATCGTGATCAAGCGTGGGAAAGGCACCGGTTACTCGGGTGTCGAGAATGCGCTGTTCTATACCGATAACTGCCGCATGCTTTATGGCGATGCCCAGCCCATGGCCGGGGAGATCATCCAGCATTTGAAGACCATGGGGTAAAGCCGCACAATCCGCACCACATCGGTGCACATGGCTCAGAATTTTGTATCGGCCGTGCACGCACGGCCTTACAATATTGAGCTATATATTTCCCGGAACCGGTGAATGAAGCGCATTGATGACCTTCTGATCTGGCTGGCTGCAGCAGCCTGCCTTGCACTTTGGCTGTGGTCGCTGGCTGTCGGCCCTGCTTCCCCGCACTTCCTGGTGGTACTTGCCGTCCTGCTCGCCGGCACCATTTTGTTTTCGTACGGCGAACGGCGGCGCTGGAAGGACAAGCAACGGTCCCACGTCGCTGAACTGCAGAACGTCATGTCGGAATACCAGGTGCTTTCCGACGAGGCCATGGCTCATGCCGAACTACAGTTCTCCTCGCTCGAAAACGACATGCGTGAGGCGCAGGAGATCATCAGAACTTCAGTCAGCAAGCTTTCCGGTAGCCTGACCGGTCTTGAGTCGCAATCATCCGACCAGCGCCAGATCCTGCGCTCGCTGATCGACCAGATGCTGAACATGACGGGGGAGAACGCCTCGGCACAGGAACAGGTCAGCCTGCAACGCTTCTTCGACGAAACGAATGTCCTGATTGCCGAATTCGTCAGCAAGATGACGCAAATTCAGTCGACCAGCCATGGCATTGCCGTCAGTTTCGATGAAATGCAGGGCAAGGTAGCGCTGATTAACCGCTCCCTGAACGATATCGCCGGCATTACCAAGCAAACCGACCTGCTGGCGCTCAATGCCGCCATCGAAGCGGCGCGGGCCGGCGAAGCGGGCCGCGGTTTTGCCGTGGTGGCGGACGAAGTGCGCAATCTGGCCGCCCGTACCGGCGAATTCAATGTTGATATCCGCACCTCGCTGAGCGACATCATGACCTCCTTGCAGGATGTCGGCGCGCGCGTGGCCGATGCGACCAACATCGACATGAGCCTCGCCGAAAAATCCCGTACAACCTTGCAGGATCTGGGCGCCGAGTTGCTGACACTGACCGGCAAGGCACGCGAACATTCCGACCACATCACAGCCATCACCGAACAGATGCACGAGATGACCGAGGAAGGCGTCATGGCCATCCAGTTCGAGGACATCGTGACGCAGATGATGTCGCGCATCAGCCAGCGGACGACCAACGTCGGTGAATACATGCACGCCTTCCTGGCCCTGCAGCACGACAACGAAGCCGATGGTCTGCAGCGCTTCCGCTCGCGCAGCCAGAAGCTGGTCGAGTTGCTGGTCAACTCGCACGTCAAGGGTGACGCGATGAAGGCCAGCCATGCCGGCGCGAGCACCACAAGCAGCGGCGAAGGCGATATCGAACTGTTCTGACGCCGGTTTCGCATTGGCACGGTCAACCGGAAATTCAGGTCAAAAATGGAATTTACCAGCCTGATTGAATCTCTTGGCGAGAAGACCGCCGTCACGCTGGCCGGAGTGACCATCGGCCTCTTTTTTGGCATCTTTGCCCAGCGCTCCCGTTTCTGCCTGCGCTCCGCCGTCGTCGAATTCTGGAACCGCAACGGTTGCAGCAAGCTCGCCGTCTGGCTCTTCGCCTTTTCCGCAGCGGTCATCGCTACCCAGTTCTTCATCACCCAGGGCTGGCTCGATGTCTCGCAAGCCCGCCAACTGGCCGCCAAGGGCAGCCTGTCCGGGGCTCTGGTCGGCGGCCTGCTCTTCGGCATCGGCATGATCCTCGCCCGCGGCTGCTCATCGCGCATGCTGGTGCTCGCCGCCAACGGCAACCTGCGCGCCCTGCTCGCCGGGTTGATATTCGCCGTCGCGGCCCAGGCCTCGCTGAACGGCCTGCTCTCGCCGCTGCGCACCTGGATTTCCGGCTGGCTGACCATTGATGGCGGCGCCGCCCGCGACCTGCTCGCCTTCCTGCATCTGGGTAATATTGGCGGACTGCTGTTCGGCCTCATCTGGCTGGCCGCCGCCATCCACTTTGCCCGCCGCGCCCACCTTGCCCGGCGAGAATGGCTGGGCGGCACCGGTGTCGGCCTCATGGTCGCGCTGGCCTGGCTCATCACCTACCAGGTCGGCACCCAATCCTTCGAAATCATTCCCGTACAGAGCCTGAGCTTCACCGGCCCGTCGGCCGACATGCTCATGCTCGTCCTCTCCCCACCCGGACAACCGTGGGATTTCAACATCGGCCTCGTGCCCGGCGTCGTCCTTGGCTCTTTCCTCGCCGCCTTGTGGGGAAAGGAACTCAAGCTGGAAGGTTTCAAGGACGGCCACAGCATGCGCCGCTACATGGCCGGCGCTGTCTGCATGGGATTCGGTGGCATGCTGGCTGGCGGCTGCGCTGTCGGTGCCGGCGTGTCGGGCGCGGCGATTTTTGCGCTGACAGCGTGGATTTCGCTGATCGGCATGTGGATCGGTGCCGGACTGGCCGACCGCCTGATCGATCGACCGGCAAATTCGTCAGCTAGCGAGAGCGTCGGCGGCACGGCGGCGACGTCGCCCTAGCCCGCCGACCTCCCGCCCTGAGGACCGATCCCACGGTCAACCGGAAAAAACGGCAAAAATTAAAATCTCCTGGGCCTAAAACGAAAAATCCCCACCACGGCGAGGATATTCTCTGGAGCCCGATGAATGATCAGCGCGGGAAATACATCTTCACCTTATCCAGCTTGTAGGTCCACGGCAGGCCGGCGTTCTTCCAGCCATTAACGGCACGGCGCCCGGTGTTCGGGCCATCCTTGGCCATGTCGCCCTCGAAACCTTCGACAACGCCGTAAACCTTGGTATAGCCCGACTGGATCAGCAGATCCTGCGCCTTGGCGCTGCGGTCGCCGGAGCGGCACATCAGGATGATGGTTGCATCCTTGCCTAGGCCCATGGCCTTCAGGCGGCGGTCGAGTTCGGGAGCAAAATCGGAGTTGGGTTCAAGCTTGTAGTTGGCCCGCTTCTCGTCCCACTCGCTCATCAACTCGGGGTGTTCGACATAGGGCACGAGCGCATCGGCATCGCCCGGCCAGCCAACATACATGGCTTCGGCGCGGGTACGGATGTCGAAGAAGGCGACACCTTTCGGGTCTTTCTTCTTCATGTCGTAGGCTTGCTGCGGTGTCAGGTAGAGGCCGATTTTCGACTTCTTGACCTCGGGCAACTTGTCCCAGTCCGTGCTGCCCGGCGCCCAATCGGCGGCGAAGGTTTGCGTGGCAACCGCCAGGGTGATGGCCATGAAGAGCTTGTGCATGGTTTTCATCAGGCGATCCCCGGGTTGTTGGCTGCCCCCTTGAGGGTCGGCAGGTTGAGATTGACTGGTTTGACGGTCTTGATGTCGCGTAGATACTTGGCGACGACATCCCAGATCGGCTCGCCGGCATTCTTGGCCTCTTCCGAAACCGGCGCCCAGCCAGCGACCTTGTAGGTTTTGGCCGGATCGATGAGCTTGCCCTTGAGCATCATGTTCTGGATGCGGTTGCCCATCCTGGCAGTCGGATCGCAGGTCCATTGCAGGCCGCCGACGCGCACCATGTCGCCGCCCTGCTGGTAGTAAGGATCGGGGTTGAACAGGTTGTCGCAAACGTCTTCGAGCACCGTCTTGATCATCTCGCCGCTCATGTTGGTGACCGTCGTCCACGGATAGGTGATCGCCGTCTGGTCGAGCACGTGCTCCATCAGAATGGGCTGGCCGGGCAGCAGCGAGGTGCCCCAGCGGAAACCCGGCGAGAAGGCGATTTCGGCGTCCTTGACCTTCATCAACGCGTCGAGGATGACCTGGTCGAAGGTGCCGTTGAAGTTGCCACGGCGATAGAGCAGGCCTTCGCTGACCGCCAGCTTTTCGTTGAGTTTGGACAGATAGGGTGCGCGCGCCTTGTCGATCAGCGCCTGCATGTCCTGGTCGGCCGGAATCAGGTTGGCGAAGACGGGCAGCAGCTTGTAGCGGAAGTCGGCAATCTTGCCGTTCCTGACGTCGAAATCGAGCACGCCGAGATACTTGCCGTTGGAGCCTGCATTGGTCACCAGGGTCTGGCCGCCGGCGTTCTTGACGACGACCGGGGCCGGCATGCCGTCATGGGTGTGGCCGCCGAGGATGGCGTCGATGCCTTTGACGCGCGAGGCCATCTTGAGGTCGACGTCCATGCCGTTGTGCGACAGTACGACGACGACCTGTGCACCGGCGGCACGGGCTTCGTCGACGGTCTTCTGCATGTTCTCTTCCTGGATGCCGAAGCTCCAGTTCGGCGTCTGCCAGCGCGGGTTGGCGATCGGCGTATAGGGGAAGGCCTGGCCGATGATGGCCACTGGCACGCCGTTCATGTTCTTCATGACGAAGGGCTTGAAGACGGCATCGCCGAAATCGGTGGTCTTGACGTTCTGGGCCACGATGTCGATCTGGCCGGCGAAATCCTCTTCCTCGATTTCCTTGACCCGGGCCTCGCCGTAGGTCGATTCCCAATGCAGGGTCATGACATTGACGCCGAGCGCCTTGCAGGCATCGACCATGTCCTGGGCGTTTGACCACAGCGCCGTGCCGGAGCCTTGCCAGGTGTCACCGCCGTCGAGCAGCAGCGCGCCGGGGCGATTCGCCTTCATGCGCTTGACCAGCGTCGCCAGGTGGGCAAAGCCGCCGACCTTGCCGTAGGTCTGGGCTGCTTTTTCAAAATTCAGGTAGGTGTAGGCATGCGCTTCAAGGCTGTTCGGCTTGAAGCCGAAGTGCTTGAGCAGGTTGGCGCCAACGAGGTGCGGTACCTTGCCGAACTGGTCGCCAAAGCCGAGATTGACGTTCGGCTCGCGGAAATAGATGGGCAGCAACTGG
Organism: Azonexaceae bacterium; assembly: GCA_013335535.1. Classification (GTDB taxonomy): domain Bacteria; phylum Pseudomonadota; class Gammaproteobacteria; order Burkholderiales; family Rhodocyclaceae; genus Azonexus. The sequence continues at coordinate 51,152 of JAAXVL010000017.1, read as the reverse complement.
GCATGGCAGTCGGTGATGTGCAGCAGGCTGACGTTGCCGAATCGGGGCAGGTCGTAGAGCTTGGCAGCACCTTTTTCGGCCTGCGCCAGCTCGCTATGCAGGCTCATGCCGCCGGCAGCGGCGACGGCCATGACCTGGAGAAATTCGCGGCGATTCATGCTCATGAAAGTTTCCTTGAAAACAGGGTTTCGGCCTGGCCGAAAAAATGCCCGACCCGTTTCCGGGCCGGGCCAAGACGCAAGTTAATCTTTATTGACCGGCGATTCCGGATCGATCAGGAAGGCCACGATGTGGGTGATCTGCTCCGGGGTCAGCCAGCTGTGCAGGCCGAAGCGCGGCATGTTGGTGCAGGCCGTGAACGAATTGGAGTTGTAGATCTTGTCGTAGACGTACTTGATGTTCTCTTCCGTATTGCCGCGAATCTTGCCAAAGTTGCGCAGGCTAGGGCCGATGGTGCCGTAGGCGATTTCCTTCTTAGCCAATTCGTGGCAGGCGTAGCAGTTGCCACCGCGCAGCTTGCCGGCCGGATCGGGCTGGATGAAGCCGATGTGGCCGCCGGTGCCCACCGCCGCCAGCTTCTCGCCTTCCTTCCAGTCGCCGATCAGCTTGCCTTCGACCGGGTAGCGGATGGTCGCCGCGTTGAGCTTTTCGAGCTTCTCGCCAACCTTGCGCGGCGGATTATCGCGGTACTGCTGGCAGGCTTTCATCGTCTCGTCCTGCTCCAGACGCGTCATCCAGTACTTCGGATTCTCGGCCTTGAACGAGGTGCGGAACATCTGTTCGGCGTCCTTGGCGTATTTTCCGCCCGGTGCCTCGACGGCTTTGTCAGCGAAGGCCGAAGCGGCCATTCCCACGGTCAACCCGAAAAAAAGGGCAAATTTGAAATTCATGGTCGTCCCCTTTTTCAGCGTTTGATTCCCGGCGTTTCCATCACGGTGCCGGTCGCAGTTTTTTGCAGATAGGTTTCCAGCGCGATGATCGAATCGGCCAGATAGTTGGGTTCAGGCCAGCGCGCCTGGCGCATGCAGTCGATCAGACGACGCTGCATGGTCCACACCGTGCCTTGCGAGACGCGGTACGACGGCCAGGTCCGCATCGCCTCGCCGGCGCCGGCCTTGGTCGTCAGGTTGCCGAGATCCTGCAGGCGGATGCGCTTGCCATCCTGGCCGTGGCAGATCGAGCACGAGAAATCCTGCGGGCCGGAACGGCGATAGAAAATGTACTCGCCCATCTTGGCCATCTTCGCTTCTTCGGGGTGCGTCGCCGGCACGTTGATCTTCATCCCGTTCGACTTGGCACCGACGAAGGTGACCAGCGCCTCGATATCGGAATCCTTGCCCGGCTTGGAATACCACTGCTTGGTCACCTCGGCCTGCGTGAAACCCTGCAGTGTCACCATGCAATGGACGAGGCGGGACTCGACGTCCATGACCTTGTTGGTGTCCTTGAAATATTTCGGCAGGGCTGCGTAGGCGCCCTCCAGCTTGCCCGGCCCCTGGCCGAGATCGCACTGCTCAAGCGAGGCATTCTTCGGGCCGCGCTTTTCCAGCCACAGGCCTTCGCCCTTGACCTCGAACAGGTCGGCCGGATTGCCGTCAGCCAGCGCCTCGCGATACTTGGCGAGTTCATCGGCCACCTTGCTGTCCTGGGCCGCAACACTACCGGCAAAGGCAGCCAGAATGGCAGCCCCAACCAGCGTTTTCATCAAACGTCGAATCATTGACTACTCCTCCACGGGGTAAAGGCAACGGCAGCGGCGATCTGTGCCGCCTGACTGCCGCTTGTGAGCACAATCAGTTGATTGCAGCTTCGTCGGAGCGCGTATCGCCCTTGTTGTCCTTCCAGCTCACCGTGATCTTGTCGCCCTTGGCGCCGCCCTTGAACTTGAAAGCCAGGTACGGGTTTTTCGAGACGGAAGGCCCGAATTCGCTGCTCAGCACGACCTTGTCACCGTGCTTGGCAGTCAGTTCGGTAATGAACCAGGCCGGCACGATGGCGCCGGCAGAGTCCTTGCGCTGGCCGGTTTCCATTTCGTGGCTGACCAGCACCTTCACTTCGGTAACGCCGTCCTTGTTGGCGGCGCGGATTTTCATTGGATTGCCCATGTTTCTATCTCCTAAACTCAATAAATGTGAAAACGGGAGGCGAAGCGTAGCGAGCGATGACAGGACGAGGCGCGTTTGCGAGACAGTGCAATCTGCACGGCGAGCAAGCGCAACGAAGTCATGTCGAGCGCGGTAGCTTCGAACCCGTTTTTAGCCGCCGCAGCCGCCTAGAGTTACCTTGATTTCCTTGGTCGCCATGAAGAACTTGCCGTCCGACTTGACCAGCGCGTAGATGTTCGAGGTCTGGCCCATCTTGACGCGGGTCTGGACGTTGGCTTCGGTGCCTTCCGGCAGGACGAAGGACGCGGCCAGCGCGTTCGGGTTCTTCTCGATCAGGATGGCGACCATGGTCACGTTGAGCAGGCTCGAAGCCACGCCAACCGGCACGACGGCGCCGTTTTCAGCGATGTCCGGACCGGTGACCTGAACGTCCTTGCTGTCAGCCGGGCTGCCGGCGCCGAGCGCCTTGAGCGTGTCAGCCATGCTCTTGGCGTCGAAGGCGGCCTTGTTCCAGTCGGCCAGGGCCATGCCTGGGGTGATGATGCCGGCGGCGGCCAGCATGCCCAGCAGGGCGGCGCCGGAGCCGGATTTCAGTACGGTGCGACGTTGATTGTTCATGACTTCTCCTCTGTAGAAATTGGGATTACTTGGAACCGTTGAGAATCCACTTCACCAAGGTGGTGATGTCTTCGTCCTTGACATGCGCATTCGGCGGCATCGGGATCGACCCCCAGACGCCCTGCCCGCCAGCCTTGACCTTGGCGATCAGGCGTGACTCGGCGTCCGTCTGGCCTTGATAACGTGCTACCACCTCGCTGTAGCCCGGCCCGACGATCTTGCTCTTCATGCCGTGACAGGCCATGCAGCCGCTCTTCGTCGCCAGTTCCAGCGTGCCGGCATTGGCCGCTTTCTTGGCCGCTTCCGGACCAAGCGTACGAGTGCCGCGCACCGGACCAAAGCTGCGATACTGGTCAGCCAGTTCGCCGTGTGCGGTGCGGGCGTATTCGGGCAAGGTCGAGCCGATCAGCACTTCCGGCTTGCAGTTCTTCATGCACGCCTTGTTCGCCGTGTCCGGCTTGCCACCGTTGCCGATGCCGCCCTTCTTGGCCGGCGCACCGGGCCACAGGCCGTGGTCGGTGGTCATGCCGTTGCGGTTGGGTAGCAGCTTCTGCACGTCGGCAATGTTCTTGTCGGACAGCACGAAGTCAGCCGGGACAATTTCCTGCAGATTGAGCAGATAAGCCAGGATGGCGTAAACCTCGTCCGGCTTCAGCGACTTCGGCGAGGTCCAGGGCATGGCGCGCTGGACGTAGTCGAAGACCGTCGAAATCGTCGCCACCTTGGTGAAGGTCGTGCGCTGCGGCAGCTCACCGGAAGACAGGCCCTTGACGTTGCCGGTCTTGATGTCGTCCTTGGTCGTGCCGCCAGCCAGTGGCGTGAACACTTCGTTCGATTCGCCGAAGGAGCCGTGGCACGAGGCGCACTTTTCCTCGAACAATTCGTTGCCGCGCTCGACGTTGCCCGATCCCTTCGGCAACCCCTTGAAGTCGGGACGAACATCGATGTCCCACGCCTTCACTTCGGCCGGCGTCGCAGCCCGGCCAACGCCGCTGTAGTTCTCGAAGGCGATTGCCACGGTGGACCCGAAAAACAGGGCAAAAACGAAAAGCGGTTTAGAGAACCTGAACATTGCTGACCTCCCCGCTTTCGATGACTTTCCAGGACTGGATTGCGTTGTTGTGATAAATCGACTTGGTGCCGCGTACCTTGCGCAGCTGGCCGTAGGTCGGCTGGACAAAACCGGTTTCGTCCATGGCCCGCGACTGCAGGATGGCCGGTGAGCCGTCCCACACCCAGCTGATGTTGAAACGGGTCAGCGCCTTGTTCTGCACCGGGCCTTCGAGGCGCGCCGTCTGCCAGTTGATGCCGCCATCGAAGGAGACATCGACCTGCTTGATGCGGCCGCGACCGGACCAGGCAAGGCCGGAGACGTTGTAGAAACCCTTGTCGAGCAGCGTCTGGCCGCCGGACGGCGTGGTGATCACCGACTTGGCCTCCTGGATCGAACTGTACTGGCGATGCTGGCCGCTCGGCAGGAGGTCGATGTAATGCACGGCCTCGTCCTTGGTGGCGTAAGGCTTGTCGCCGACTTCGATGCGACGCAGCCACTTGACCCACGACACGCCCTGCACACCCGGTACGACGAGGCGCAGCGGGTAGCCGTTTTCCGGCCGCAGCATTTCGCCGTTCTGGCCGTAGGCAACGAACACCTCGCCGGACTCGACCATTTCCATCGGAATGGTGCGCGTCATCGAGGAGCCATCAGCCCCTTCGGCCAGCACGTAGCGCGCCTTCTTGTAATCGACGCCGCAATCCTCCAGCAGTACCTTGAGCGGCACGCCAGTGAATTCGGAACAGGAAATCATGCCGTGCGTGTATTGCACCGTCGGCACGGCCACGTTACCCCACTCCAGACCGGTGTTGGCACCGCACTCGATGAAGTGGATGCGCGACACCGACGGCAAGCGCATGAGTTCATCGAGCGTATAAACCTTGGCCTTCTTGAGCAGCGAATCATCCGAACCATTGACCATCAGGCGATGCTTGGACGGATCGATGTCGTGCCAGCCCTGGTGGTGGCGCTCGAAATGCAGGCCGGATGGCGTGATGATGCCGAACAGCCCCTGTAGCGGGCAGAACGACACCGAGGCACCACCGACGCGGGCCAGACCCGGCGACTCGCGACGCAGCAACTGGCTTTCGTACTTCGACGGCATGCCGTACGGATTGGTCGCTACCGGCTGGCCGAGCGAAGTCGTCCAGGGCGGATTTTCGAGGATGTTCGGATCGCCCTCGGCGGCGCGCACGACCTTCGGTGCTGCCAGCGCGGCACCGGCGGCGCCAGCCGCGAACAGGCTCTTGCGCAGGAAATCGCGACGGCCGGCGGCAACGTCCTTGATCTGCGCTTCCGACAGGAAGTTTTCGGGCGCTGCCCGCAAACGCCCCGGTTGCTTGTTGATTTCACCCATATGGAAAAGCCCCTATGCTTGTTTGACGTCAGTACTGCAATTCACCTAGGACACGCCCAACTGGTCACCCAGATCGCGACTGGCGACCGTGATGCTGACCGTTCGGCAGATGTCGACGAAATTCGGGTCGACGACCCGATAGAAAACGGTGCTGCCCTCGCGTCGCCGGTCGACCACACCAGCCCGGAAGAGAATGTTGAGATGACGCGAGATGTTGGCCTGGGTCAGGCCTATTTTCTCGACCACCTCATGCACAGGGCGCTCATCCGCACACAAGCACGAAAGAATGCGCAAACGGGTCGGATCGGCCAGCAATCCGAAGTAGTGCGCCACCTGCTCGAAAACCTGTAGTGTCTCGTCCATGTCGTTATTTTGATTTCGGTCAAAACCAATGTATAACTGCACGCTTATATAGTCAACAACTAATATTGTTGCGACGCAGCATGCATTTCCTGCCAAAGGCCTATAACCTTGGCACTACGCCGTTTCGGACAAAGCAAAAATAATCCGGGCTATATGAGACCTATCGACCACACTTGAGGAGATGTATCGATGAAACTATTTGCTCCGCTCGCCGCCCTGTGTCTGCTGGCCATGACCAGCACCTCGCAGGCAGCCGATCCCAACCTTGGCCGCAACCTGGCCGCCACCTGCGCCAATTGCCACGGCACCAACGGCAATGCCGTCAAGGGTGCCGGGCTCGACTCGCTGGCCGGTGTTCCCAAGGACAAGATTCTGCAGAAACTGTCCGAATTCAAGAGTGGCGACAAGCCCGCGTCGATCATGCATCAGATCTCCAAGGGCTACACCGATAGCCAGCTCGATCTGATTGCCACCTACTTCGCCGCGCAAAAATAAGGGGATGACCATGATGCTCATGAAAAGACGTGATTTCCTCAAAGTCGGCGCGGCAGCCAGTGCGATGGCTTCCCTTTACGGCTGTGCCGGCGGCGGCAAGGCCAGCGGCCATGTTGTCGTGGTCGGCGGCGGCTACGGCGGCGCCACGGTCGCCAAGTACCTGCGCATGTGGAGCGAAGGCGGTGTCCAGGTGACGCTGATCGAGCGCAACCCGACCTTCATTTCCTGCCCGATCTCCAACCTGGTCATTGGCGGCACCAAGACCATGGAAGACATCACCGTCAGCTACGACGGCCTTAAATCCAAATGGGGCGTCCGCGTCGTCCAGGACGACGTCGTCGCCGTCGATAGCGCCAAGAAGACCATTTCGCTGAAGGCTGGTGGCGCGATGAGTTATGACCGTCTGGTCCTGTCGCCGGGGGTCGATTTCATGTTCGACCAGATCCCCGGCCTAAATAACGCCGACGCCCAATCCAAGATTCTCCATGCCTGGAAGGCCGGCGCCCAGACCGTCGCCCTACGCAAGCAGCTCGAGTCGATGAAGGACGGCGGCACCTACGCCATCGCTATCCCGAAAGCGCCTTACCGCTGCCCGCCCGGCCCCTACGAGCGCGCCTGCCTAGTCGCCAATTACTTCAAGGAACACAAGCCCAAGTCCAAGGTCGTCATCCTCGACGCCAACGAGGACGTGATGTCGAAGAAAGGCCTGTTCACCAAGGCCTGGGCCGACCTGTACAAAGGCATGGTCGAGTACCGCAACAACAGCGAAGTGAAGGATGTCGAAGTCGCCACCAACACCGCCGTGCTCGAATTCGACAAGTTCAAGGCCGACGTGCTCAACGTCATCCCGCCGCACCGCGCCGGCGACATCGCGGCCAAGTCGGGCATCAAGCTGATCAACAACCGTTGGGTGGATATCAACTGGCTATCGATGGAATCGACCAGCACGCCGGGCATCCATGTGCTCGGCGACGCCGTCTTCCCGGCCCCGACCATGCCGAAGTCCGGCCACATGGCCAACCAGCACGGCAAGCTCGCCGCCGCGGCGATCCTCAACATGCTGTCCGGCCAGGAACCGAACCCGGAACCGGTCGTCATGAATACCTGCTACAGCTTCGTCGACGCCAAGAACGTCATTCACGTTTCGTCGGTGCACCAGTACGACGCGGCGACCAAGACGGTGCAACCGGTCAAGGGTGCCGGTGGCGTTTCGGCCGCCCGCAACGAACTGGAAGGCAAGGTTGCCATGGGCTGGGCCAAGAACATCTGGGCCGACATGCTGACCTGATCGCCACTTCACCCCGAAAAGGCCGCGTTTGCGGCCTTTTTTTTACGGCCGGCAGGGCGACTTGGCTCTTCCCACGGTCAACCGGAAATTTGGGCCAAAATTGAAAGCCGGAAAACGACGCGATTGACCGCGTAAACGCAAAAGGCCGCCCGCAGGCGGCCTTTTGTGGAAGACGTCAGATCAATCCAGCGTCGCTATGTATTCGGCAACCGCATGAGTCTCAAGCTCGGACAGCTTGGAAGCGATGGTGTGCATGACCGCATTGTCGTTGGTCCGTTCACGCTTGTTGAACTGCTTCAACTGATCCTCGATGTAACGCGGATGCTGCCCGGCCAGACGCGGCAATTGCGGCGTTCCAAGCCCCTTGGCGCCGTGGCAGGTCGAACAGGCGGGCAGGCCGGAGAACTGGTTGCCGCGATTGAAGACGTATTTGCCAACGGCCAGCAATTCCTGATCCCGGCCAACGCGAGGCCCGACCACCTTGGCCTGGAAGAAGGCACCAAGCGCCTTCATTTCGGCTGGCGTCAACTCCTCGGCCTGCGGCTTCATGGTGTCGCTGTTGCGCTTGCCGGACTTGAAATCAGCCAGCTGTTTGGCGATGTAATCGCCATGCTGGCCGGCCAGACGGGGGAAGACCGGGCTGGCCGATTCGCCTTCCAGTCCGTGGCAAAGAAAGCATCGTCCGGAAACGATTTCTTCAGCGCGAGCCAGATTGACGCCGTCAGCCGCACTGGCAGCCAGGGAAAAAGCCGTTGCCAGCATGGCACCGAGCAGTCGAAATCCGATTTTTTTCATTTCCCTCACCCCGCGACCAAAAGTAAATAATTAAATCGTAATTTTCTTACGCGGCGCTTTCAAGTCTCATGCGTGGCCGGTGCTGCCGAAGCCGCCCTCACCGCGATGGCTCGCATCGAAGTCGTCAACGACATTGAAGCCAACCTGCAGGACCGGAACAATGATCAGCTGCGCGATGCGATCCAGCGGATTCAGCGTAAAGGCCACGCTGCTGCGGTTCCAGACCGAGACCATCAATTCGCCCTGATAATCGCTGTCGATCAGCCCGACCAAATTGCCGAGCACGATGCCGTGTTTGTGGCCCAGACCGGAACGCGGCAGGATCATGGCTGCCAGCCCGGGGTCGGCGAGATGGATCGCCATACCGGTCGGCACCAGCGTGGTCTGCCCCGGCATCACATGAACGGGGGCTTCGATGCAGGCACGCAGGTCCAGTCCGGCCGAACCGGGCGTGGCGTAATGCGGCGGCGTATCACGCAGGCGGTTGTCGAGAATTTTCACGTCAATTTGATGCATCAGGCTCTCCCAATCATGTTCGCAATGTGCTCCACCAACTGGCGAGCCAGCACCGATTTCGGCGCCGGGGTCAGCGGATGAACGCCGGCGTCGTCAAACAACACCAGCCGGTTGTCGTCGCCACCGAAACCATCCTGAATCAGGTTGCCGGCGATCAACGGTATATTCTTCTTGCGCCGCTTGCTCTGCGCGTACTCTTCCAGATTGCGGCTCTCGGCCGCGAAGCCGACGCAGAACGGGCCGCCCGAAAGCGCCGCCACTTCGGCCAGGATGTCCGGATTCTCCACCAGTTCGATCGGCGGAATGCCACCCGTATCCTTCTTGAGCTTGTGTTCGGCCGCATTGGCCACGCGGTAATCAGCCACCGCCGCCACGCCGATGAACACATCCGACGACACCGCCCGCGCCATCACGGCCGCGTGCATGTCAAGCGCGCTCTGCACGCTGACGCGGTCGACGCCCTGCGGCGCCGAAAAGCCAACCGGGCCGGATACCAGCGTCACGTCTGCCCCGGCCTGCCGCGCCGCGCGGGCGACGGCATAGCCCATGCGGCCGGACGACAGATTCGTGATGCCGCGCACCGGGTCAATGGCCTCAAAAGTCGGCCCCGCAGTAATCAGAACTTTTCGGCCGGCCAGCAATTTGGGCGTAAAGAAGGCGATGACTTCCTCGAGAATTTCCTCGGGTTCGAGCATGCGGCCGGCGCCGACTTCGCCGCAAGCCTGCTCACCGCAGGCCGGGCCAAGAATCTGAACGCCGTCGGCCTGCAATTGGCCTGTATTGCGTTGCGTCGCCGGGTTTTCCCACATCTGGCGATTCATCGCCGGCGCGACAAGCAGCGGACAATCGCGCGCCAGAACCATCGTCGCCAGCAGGTCATCAGCCATGCCGTGGGCGATGCGCGCCAGGAAATCAGCCGAAGCCGGCGCCACGAGAATAAGGTCGGCCTGACGCGACAGGTCGATATGTGCCATGGCGTTGGGCATCCGCGCATCCCACTGGTCAAGATAGACCGGCTTGCCCGATAGCGCCTGGAAGGTCGTCGCCGTGACGAAGTGCGTCGCCCCCTCAGTCATCGCCACCTGCACCTCGGCCCCCTGCTTGCCGAGCAGGCGAACCAGCTCGGCCGCCTTGTAGGCGGCGATGCCACCGGTGACGCCAAGAACGATGCGTTTTCCCTGTAATTCCATTGTCTTGCCATTAGAATTGGACTCCGCACATTCTAACGGAAAAGAATATGGCGATTACCGACTGGCCCGAAGGCGAGCGGCCACGCGAACGACTGCTGGCGCATGGCCCGGAAGCCCTTTCCGATGCCGAACTGCTGGCCATCTATTTGCGCGTCGGCGTGCGCGGCAAAAGCGCCGTCGATCTGGCGCGTGAGCTGCTGCAGCGCTTCGACGGCCAGCTCGGCACATTGGCCGAAGCCTCGCTTGAGGAACTGGCCAGCGTTTCCGGCATCGGCATGGCCAAGGCCGCCCAGTTGAAAGCCAGTTTCGAACTGGCCAGGCGGGCCCTCACCCAGGAAATGGCCACCCGCAACAGTTTCACCTCACCGGGCAAAGTGCGCGACTGGTTGCGCCTCAAACTGGCCAGCCGCGGCAACGAAGTCTTCATGGCGCTGTGGCTCGACGCCCAGAACCGCCTACTCAAAGCCGACGAATTGTTCAGCGGCACGCTGACCCAGACCTCGGTCTACCCGCGCGAAGTCGTCAAGGCGGCGCTGGCCAACAATGCCGCCGCAGTAATTCTGGCGCACAACCATCCGTCCGGCATTGCCGAGCCATCGCGGGCCGACGAGATGCTGACGCGATCACTAAAAGAAGCTTTGGCCCTCGTTGACGTCAAGGTTCTCGACCACTTCATCGTCGCCGGCAACACCCCGCCACTCTCCTTTGCCGAACGGGGCTTGCTATAAAATTCAATAAACCCCTTGAAACGATTAAGTACTTTTGGTTATACTTGTGGGCTCTCTTCTAGCGAATTCTGGAGCACCATCATGGCGCGTGTCTGCCAAGTAACGGGTAAAGGCCCGATGGTTGGGAACAAGGTTTCCCATGCCAACAATAGAACCAAACGCCGTTTCCTGCCGAACTTGCAGTACCGTCGTTTTTGGGTCGAATCTGAAAACCGCTTCCTGCGCCTGCGCGTTTCCAACGCCGGTCTGCGCCTGATCGACAAGAACGGCATCGATGCCGTCCTCGCCGACCTGCGTGCTCGCGGCGAAGTCTGATAAAGAAGGAAATATAAAATGGCTAAAGGCGGTCGCGAAAAAATCAAGCTGGAATCCACAGCTGGCACCGGTCACTTCTATACCACCTCCAAGAACAAGCGCACGACGCCTGAAAAACTGGAGTTCATGAAGTACGACCCGAAAGCTCGTAAGCACGTCGCTTACAAGGAAGTCAAGTTGAAGTAATTCAGCTTCTCCCGAGCATTCGATAAACCCGCCTTTCGGCGGGTTTTGTTTTTTCAGGCCCGCTGTTTGTACCTGAAAAGCAATGCGGCATAGATCACGATGCCGGCAAACATAAGCACGGACCAGTTAGCCATCGACAGGCCAAGAAATTCCCAGTCTCGGCTGGTGCAGAAGCCGGTGGCGAGGAACATCGACGGCCATTCCATGCCCAGCCAGTCGACCAGACGCTCGATGGCGTTGGGGTCGGTGAAGCTGCATTCCGGTGCCAGATGCGGAAAAGCCTGCATCCAGGTCTGATAGCTGGCGACGCCAAAACCAAATATGCCCAGTCCGCCGATCAGCGCGGCCCACAGCATTCGTCCAGCCGGCCAGACAAAGCCAAGCAGGCCGATGATGCCGATCACGATATACAGCAGCCGCTGGAAGATACAGAGCGGACAGGGCGCCAGACGCAGCAGCATCTGCAACTCCATGCCCACCGCAACGAGTCCCAGGCAACCTAGCCCCAATGTTGCAAACCAGGCGCTCATGGGCACTTTTGACCAATTCATCAAGACAATTCCTCAGGTGACGATGAGCCTGGATTCTATGCCATCGCTGGCGAGACTTGAAATTCTGGCCGTTTTTCCGGTTGACCGTGGAAGCCCCTTCAGGCACGGGAAAGTGGACCGCTACGCGGCAGGTGGTTAAGATTGCTGGATGAATACACGCATCCTGCTAGTCGAAGACGACGAACGCCTGGCCGAACTGACGGCCGAATACCTGACCAAGAACGACATGCAAGTCAGCATCGAGCCCCGCGGCGACACCGCCGAGGCGCGCATCCTGGCCGAGCAGCCCGACCTGGTCATTCTTGACGTGATGCTGCCTGGCAAGGACGGCTTCGAAGTCTGCCGCGCCGTCCGGCCGCAGTATCGCGGTGTGATCCTCATGCTGACGGCACGCGACGAGGATTTCGACCAGATTCTCGGCCTCGAAATGGGTGCCGACGATTACATCGCCAAACCCGTCCAGCCGCGCGTCCTGCTCGCCCGCATCAAGGCCCTGTTGCGGCGCCTGCCGACGGCGGGTGAAGCCGGCGGCAACAGCGAATCGGAGAGCATGGTCTTCGGCCAGTTCAAGATCAGCCAAGCGACGCGCACCGCGTCGCTCTCCGGGCAGACCATCGATCTGACCACCGCCGAGTTTGACCTGCTCTGGCTGCTCGCCACGCATGCCGGCAATGTGCTGTCACGCGACGACCTTTTGCAGGAACTGCGCGGCATCGGCTTCGACGGGCTGGACCGCTCCATCGACGCTCGCATATCCCGCCTGCGCAAGAAGCTGAACGATGACCCGGAGAACCCGACGCGCATCAAGACCGTGCGCGGCAAGGGTTACCTTTTCAGCAAGCATGACTGGAACTGAAACCGAAGCAGGGGCGGCGAGACCGAAGGAAAAGAACGAAGGTCTGGCCCGTTCGCTGATCCGGGTTGCCTTGCCGCGCTGGCGCGGCAAACGCTACAGCCTGTCCAAGCTCTTCTTCAATTTCTACCTGCTGGCGATGGGTTCCTTCGTCGCCATCGCCTTCACCGCCGATTTCGTCATATCTACAGCCCAGCGCGGCATTACGGATGACTACGCGCGCCGTTTCATGCGCGGCACGATCACCATGATCGAGGATGAACTCTTCCGTCAGCCGCGCCGCGAATGGCAAAAGCACTTGAAGGAAATCGACGACAAGTTTTCCTACAAACTGGGCATCGTCGAACGTATGAGCCTCGACCGCATGCTGACCCCCAGCCAGGTCATCAAACTCGACGCCGGCGACATCGCCATCGACCACGACGGCGACATCATGTATCACCGCCTGGGCACCTCCAGCCAGGTACTGGTGGTCGGCCCACTCGCCGCCAACCGCAACCCGGAACTGACAGACCGCCTGCCGCTCGAGCTGCGTCTGCGCCTGCTGACCTGGAGCCTGATCGGCGTCATATTCGCCATTGCGCTGTGGTTCTGGATTCGCCCGGTCTGGCGCGATCTAGAAGGCCTGCGCCAGACCGCGCTCGATCTCGGCGATGGCCATTTTGATGCTATCTCGCCCCCCGTCCGCACCCAGCTTTTCGCGCCGCTCTCCGACACGATGAACAGCATGGCGGAACGTATCCGGCAACTGCTCGCCACTCACCGCGAGCTGTCCTGCGGCATTTCGCATGAACTGCGCACACCGATCGCCCGCATGCGTTTCGCGCTCGAAATGCTTTCCGAGACCGAGGAGCGGGACGAACGCGAACGCCTGTGGGCGATGATGGAAGCCGATCTCGACGAACTCGACCAGCTCATCGACACCAGCCTGACCTACGCCCGCTTCGAGCGCGAAGCACCGGAAGCGCATTTTTCCAGCGTCAAGTTGGCCGAATGGCTGACCGACGAGGTCGATTCGGTCCGCCTGCTCGGCCGCCAGCTCGAAGTCACGGTCAACACGCAAAACCTGCCGGAAAACCTGTTTGTCGACCTCGACCGCAAGGCCATGCCCTACGCCCTGCGCAACCTGCTGCGCAATGCCTTCAAGTACGCCGCCAAGCGAATTTCGATCGATGCCGAACTGGTCGGCGAAACCATCCGGATTCATGTCGACGACGATGGCATTGGCATCCCGCCGGAAGAACGCGAGCACATTTTCTCGGCCTTCACCCGCCTCGACCGTTCGCGCGACCGGTCTACCGGTGGCTACGGCCTCGGCCTGGCCATCGCCCGTCGCGTGCTTGAACTACATGGCGGCACCGCAGCGGCCGACGCCTCGCCCCTCGGTGGCGCCCGCTTCACGCTGACCTGGAAAGCGCGCCAATAGGCGATTTCGCCAGCGTCACAAAGCGTCACACAAGATCAAAACCTGTTACCGCTGAGCCACGCTTGCGCCACAGACGCGGGAGCGGCGCGTCCCTAGAATGCGAGGCATGGAAGCAAACCAATCCCATCAAGAGGACAACAAGGAAATGATCAAAATGAACATCAAGCAATTTATCGAAGCTACTCGCCAGTATCTGTTCGAACTGGCCATCGCCCAGGCCCAGCCGGCCCTGGCCACCATTCCCGTCCGCGCAGACCGCTAATGGCCTTTGCCGACAACCTGCCAATCAGCGAATCCATCGGTGTCTTCGTTGGCATCACCGGATTCGACTGGCTGTCGGAAGGTCAGGCAGAACCGCTCAAGGCCGCCGTTACCGCGGTAGCAGCAGGCGCATTGATCGCCATTGCCCGCCACTGGCTGAACAAGCACCGCAAACGCTGAACCGTTTTACCCTCCTCTCGAATTTCCCCCGATTCGAGAAACTCCCTGTTACCCCGCCCTCGTGGCGGGGTTTTTTTTGCCTTCGCTACAATCCACGGCAGGCCAATGGCTTCTATAGCCACCATTGCCCGTCGGAAGTCGGATAATGTCCAACTCGCCTTCGGGCCGTAATGCAACACAGTCACATTCCCGACCTGTAAACACATCCTTGACCGGTGACCGAATGAAGCAAGACAATTTCCCCGCCACCCCCTTGTTGACGGGCGCCGATGCCGAACAGAAGCGCCGGCAGATACTCGATTACTTTCACGCTACCTTCGACCGCTACGAGCGCTTGTTCGACGTGTTGACCTGCGATGAGGCGTATTACGTCAAGCCGATCGCGCTGCGCCATCCGCTCATTTTCTATTTCGGCCACACGGCCACTTTTTTCATCAACAAGCTGGTGCTGGCCGGACTGCTTGCGCAGCGCATCAACCCCGGCTTCGAATCGATGTTTGCCATCGGCGTCGATGAAATGAGCTGGGACGACCTGAGCGACCAGCGCTACGATTGGCCGCGCGTGGATGAGGTGCGGGCCTATCGCCGGGCAGTGCGGGCAGCGGTGAGCGAGTTGATCGAGACCTTGCCGCTGAGCCTGCCGATCGGCTGGGAAGACCCGTTCTGGATCGTCATCATGGGCATCGAGCATGAACGTATCCACCTCGAAACCTCGTCGGTGCTGATCCGCCAGCATCAGCTCAAATACGTGCAAAAACATCCGGCCTGGGAACCCTGTCGCGATAGCGGACAGGCACCGGAGAACACGCTGGCGGACATTCCGGCCGCCGAACCGCGCCTTGGACGCGAGCGCAGCGACCCGAAAATCTACGGCTGGGATAACGAATTCGGCTGCCACGAGGCGTCGACCGCGGCATTTAAGGCCAGCCGCCATCTCGTATCGAACCGGGAGTATCTCGCCTTCGTCGAAGCGGGTGGCTATGCCGACGACTCGCTGTGGCAGGAGGAAGGCGCCGCCTGGAAGAAATTCGCCGGTGCCGAGCATCCGACGTTCTGGATCAAGGATGTTGCCCAATGGCGCCTGCGCCTGATGCTGGAAGAAGTGCCGATGCCGTGGGACTGGCCGGTCGAAACCAATTACCACGAAGCCAAGGCTTTCTGTAACTGGAAGGCGCGTGAGAGCGGCCAGAGCGTGCGCCTGCCAAGCGAGGACGAATGGCAGGCCTTGCGCCAGTTCGCCGGAATAGCCGACCTGCCTGGCGAGGTGCCGGCGAATATCGGCTTGAGCCAGGGGGCATCAAGCTGCCCGGTCAATCGCTTTGCCCATGGTCCGCTGTTCGATGTCATCGGTAATGTCTGGCAATGGCTGGAAACACCGATTTATCCGTTTGCCGGATTCGAAGTCCATCCGATCTACGACGATTTCACAACGCCGACTTTCGACGAGCGCCACAACCTGTTCAAGGGCGGCTCGTGGATTTCCTGCGGCAACGAGGCGACGCCGATTTCGCGCTACGCCTTCCGCCGCCATTTCTTCCAGCACGCCGGTTTCCGCTATGTCGTGGCCGATGCGCAGGCGACCCAGCCGGCTTCGCATTACGAAACCGACCGGCTGATTTCGGAATACATCGAATTCCATTACGGCGACACGTATTTTGGCGTGGCCAATTTCCCGAAAACCCTGGCCCAACTGGCCATCGAGACGATGGGTGACAAGCCGGCTGGCAAGGCGCTCGACCTCGGCTGCGCTACCGGCCGGGCGACTTTCGAGCTGGCTCGCCATTTCGATCAGGTCACCGGCCTCGATTTCTCGGCCCGCTTCATCGGCGTCGGCACGCAACTGGCCGAACAGGGCCGGCTACGCTACACGCTGACCGATGAAGGCGAACTGGTCAGCTACAAGGAATGCTCGCTGGCCGCGCTGGGCCTCAGCGAGGTCGCGACCAAGGTCGAGTTCTTCCAGGGCGACGCCTGCAATCTGAAACCAGTTTTTTCGGGCTACGACCTGATTCTGGCTGCCAACCTGATCGACCGCCTGTACAGCCCGGCGCTTTTCCTCAAAACCATCCATGAACGCCTGAACCCGGGCGGTTTGCTGATGCTGACCTCGCCCTACACCTGGCTGCCGGAACACACCAAGCGCGAGGAATGGATCGGCGGTTTCAAGAAGGACGGTGAGAACTTTACTACCTTCGACGGCCTGAAAGCGATGCTGGGCCCACATTTCCGCCTGGTACGCGGGCCCGAATCAGTGCCTTTTGTCATTCGCGAAACGAAACGCAAGTTCCAGCACACGCTGTCGGAAGTCACCGTCTGGGAGCGGGTTTAAGCAGTTAAAGCGGCCTGAACCACTCAGGCCGCTTCGCCAAACCAGTTGGCGCCAAGGCAGGCGCGCAGGGCCAGCCTTGCCCGGTGCAACTGCACCCAGCAGTTGTTGGTGGTGATGCCCAGGGTCTGGCAGATTTCTTCGGTATCGAAGCCGAGCACTTCGCGCATGGTGAAGATGCGACCGCTGGCTTCCGGTAGCCGGTAGAGGCAGGCTTCGAAGACTTCCCAGAACTGCTTGTTTTCCATGGCCTGCTGCGGCGTTTCCCATTCGGATGGCCGGGTGTCTTCGGCCCAGTGCTCGCGGTCGTTGAAATAGCCTTGCAAATTTTCATCATTTTCCGGGTTGACCGTGGCATTTTCGCGGACCCGGCCACGCAGCACATCGACGATCTTGTTTTTCAGGATGGAGAGCACCCAGGTGCGCAGCGATGAGCGCGAGGCGAACTTTTCGCGCCCGCCCAGGGCCCCGGCCAGCGCCTCCTGCACGGCATCCTCGGCCTGTGCCTGGTTGCGCAGCTGCAGGTCGGCAAAGCGCAGCATGTCGCGGCGCAGGCTTGTGAGAAACTCCGGATCATTCAGTGGGTCAGAAGCCATGGCAACTCGATGGGGTGATGGCGGAGAATCATACTGGAAAAAAATTTTGTAAGGTTTTGACCGGTGCCCCGACTAATTGAGCAGGCCACCAAGCCAACGACGTGAAACAGGAATTGAAATGATCAGCTGCAAGGAAGCCACCCGCCTCGCCTCGCTTCAACTGGAACGCCCGCTCAGCCGCTGGGAGCGCCTCCAGTTTCGCCTGCACCTGGCGTTTTGTATCGGCTGCCGACGGGCTGAAAAGCAGTTCGCGTTCATGCGTCAGGTGACGGGCGCCTGGATGAGTCAAAAAGACTGATCCGACCACCTCAATCTCAACGGAGAAAATCATGAAAAAACAAAATTTCGTATCGCTGGCTGTCGGTTCTGCCTTTGCCGCTGTTGCCCTGAGCCCACTGGCCCACGCCGCCGAAAACCCCTTCGGCGCGACCAAACTGGAAGCCGGCTACCAGCTGGCCCAGGCCGATACCAAGATGAAGGACGGCAGCTGCGGCGGCGACAAGAAGATGGACGCCAAGTGCGGTGCCGAGAAGAAGGCCGCCGAGGCAAAGTGTGGCGCCGACAAGAAAAAGGATGCCTCCTGTGGCGCGGCCAAGAAGGCGGCTGAAGCCAAGTGCGGTGCGGACAAGAAGAAGGATGCCGCCTGCGGCGCCAAGAAGTAAGTCGGCCCTGAAACCCGGCGGTACGGGGATTTCCCTGGCCGCCTTTTCTCACCGACTGGAAGTCATTCAATGCAAGTACGTCACGCCCACGGCGCCGGCCTCGGCTTTCGCCGCGAACTGATCGCCCCGCTCAAGACCGGTGTGCCGGAGGCCATCCGCTTCTTCGAGATCGCCCCGGAAAACTGGGCTGGCATGGGCGGCAGTTCGGCCAAAGACTTGCGCCAGTTCACCGAGCGTTACCCCTTCGTCTGCCACGGCCTGTCGCTCTCGCTAGGCGGCCCCGGGCCTTTGGACGAAGCGCTGCTCCGCCGCATCAAGCGTTTCATGGGCGAGCACGGCATCAGCCTCTACACCGAACACCTGTCATGGTGCGCCGACGACTGCCAGCTCTACGACCTGCTGCCGATCCCGCTGACCGAGCAGGCTGTCAAATGGACGGTCGAACGCATCCAGCGAGCGCAGGACATTCTCGGCCAGCGCATCGGCATCGAAAACGCCTCGTATTACGTCGCACCGCCGGGCGCCGACATGAGCGAGACAGAATTCATCTCAGCCATCGTCCGCGAAGCCGATTGCCAGCTCCATCTCGACGTCAATAACATCTACGTCAATAGCCAGAATTTCGGTTTTGATCCGTTGAGTTTCATGCACGCCCTGCCGCTTGAGCGTACCTGCTATGTGCATGTCGCCGGGCATTTCGTCGAACCGGATGGGCTGCTCATCGACACCCACGGGGCCGAGGTCATCGACCCGGTGTGGGCGCTGCTCGAAGCTGCCTACGCCCGCATCGGCGGCGAGGTGCCGACCTGCCTCGAACGCGATTTCAATTTTCCCGATTTTTCCCGGTTGACCGTGGAAGTCCAGCAAATTGCCCGTTTGCAGGCTGCCGCCGCGCGGAAGGCTGCCTGATGACGGTCGCACCCGCCCCCGACCTCCAGGATTTCCAGCGCGCCTTCGCTGCCCACGTCCGCGACCCGCAGCGCGTCCCCCGCCCGGCCGGCGTGCCAGCACGCCGCATGGCGGTGTACAACGAACTGCTCTTCAACAACATCTGCGGCTTTGTCGACCGCTGTTTTCCGGTCAGCCAGGCGATTCTGGGCGAAAAACGCTGGCAGCGACTGTGCCGAAGCTTCTATCGCGACTGGCCGCTGAAAACACCATGGTTCCGCGAAATCCCGCGCGAATTCGCCCGTTACCTGGCCGAAGCCGACATCCGCCAGTCGCTGCCGGCCTGGCTACCCGAACTGACGCATTACGAATGGACCGAACTGGCCGTCGACGTCATCGATGCACCGACGCCATCCCACGACCCGGCCGGCGACCTGCTGGCCCATCCAGTCGCCCTCAACCCGACCCTCCTCAGCCTCGCCTACACCTGGCCGGTGCACCGCATCAGCCCCGACTACCGGCCACGCAAGCCGCAGCCGACTTACCTCGCGGTCTACCGCGACAACGCCGACACGGTGCAGTTCACCCAGATCAACGCCGTCACCAGCCGCCTCCTTAGCCTGCTCGCCACCGCCCCGACCGCCGGCGCAGCCGCCATCCGCCAGATTGCCAGCGAACTCCACCACCCCGCCCCCGAACAGTTGCTCGCCCACGGCGCCATGCTACTCGCCGAGCTCCATCAGCAGGGCATCGTGCTCGGCAGTTTGAGCAACGCAACATCGTCTACATGACAGCCTGGAATCAGGCCTCAAGCAGCCGAAACCGTTCGGTCAGACGTGCTTTTCCGCCGTCACCAAACGCACCGCACTGAAACCCGCCCGATTAACTTCTGAAGCCTCCCGGCAAGCCGCCTTTCCCGTTCAAGCCTGCAGAATCCTTCATTCTGGTATTGGAGCTGCGATGGGCATAGACTGCAAAAAAACTGTCTGGATGTTTCTCTGGAGCGGGGTGATGCAACTCGAACGGACGTCTGCAGGTAAGACAAACAGTTGCACCCGAGCCGGAGGGCAGGCGGGTGAGCGTCAGCTGTCCATGCTGCAGATGTTATGTTTCTGCATCGCGCTGCTGATCCCCGTCGCGGCCTGGCCCGCCTCCTCGACAGGCGAGGCACAGGGCAAGGTGACGGAGAAGCAGGCCCAGGCTAGCAAGGCCGTGCTGATCATTTCCGGCGTGCAGTACGGTCTTCCAACATCTGACATCGTGGTGAGCGGTGCCGTGCAGGTGCTCCAGGAAAAAGGATTCAGCGTCAATGACATCTATGTTGAATACCTTGATCTCGTCCGCTCCGGGAACCCGGCGCAACGTGCCGCGCTGACCGCCCAACTGCGGAGCAAGTTGGCGAATGTCAATCTTGCTCTGGTGATCGTGGCCAACCGGTCCGCCCTCTACTTCCTGGTCGAGGAAGGACGCGATTTGTTGCCCCCCGGCACGCCCGTGCTGACCACCCTGATTCAGAATCCCGCCAAAGCCTGGCGCGATACGCCACCGCCCAGCCTCAATGTCGTCGCCCGGCCGGACATCCCAGGCTCGCTGCATTACGGACTTGAACTCTTTCCCGAAGTGAAGCACATCGTCACCGTTGGCACTGACGGCGACGACAGAACTGCCATCACCCCGCTGGCCATCGAGGCGCTAGCGGAGCAGGCCCGCAAGCTTACTGTCGAGAGCACAGCGGATCTGAGCTACGAAGAGATGCTGGAACGCATCGGCAGCCTGCCGCCTGATGCCATGGTCTTGATGGGCTCCTATTTCAAGGACAAGACCGGACGCAGTTTTATACCCGTCGAAGTGGCGAGCGAGATTGGCAAGCGAGCCAACAGGCCGGTATTGGCGGTATATGACACACAGATTCGTCGCGGGTTAACCGGTGGCTCGGCCATGATGACGCCCCTGATCGGCCGCCGTGCCGGTGAGATCGCCGCCGATTATCTGGCCGGGGTGGCGACCATCAATCCAGGTCTCGCCGAACATCCGCTGCAAGCCCAACCGCTGTTCGACTGGGTTCAAGTGAAAAGATGGGGTGGCGATCCGGCCTCGCTACCCGCCAATACGATCTTTCTGAATCAGCCGCGTTCCTTGTGGCGGGACTACCGTGCGGCGGTTATCGTCGCAGGGGTGGCAATTGCACTGCTCTCCGCCCTGGTCTTTGCGCTGGCAGTCGCAAATCGCCATCGCCGGCGGGTTGAACTGGCGCTGGTCGACCAGCAGCGGGGGCTGGAAATGAAGGTCGAGGAACGTACCGCCCAATTGGCCGAAGCAACCCGCAAGGCAGAGGCAGCCAGCATTGCCAAGAGCGATTTTCTGGCCAACATGAGCCATGAGATCAGGACACCAGTCAATGCCATTACCGGCATGGCACACCTGCTGCAAAGAACGGAGCTGACGCTCGAGCAAGTCGATCGCCTCAACAAACTGGAAGCTGCCGGCGAGCACCTGCTCGAAATCATCAATGCCATTCTGGACCTGTCGAAGATCGAGGCCGGCAAATTTAACCTGGATGAAGTGCCATTGCGGGTAGAGGCCCTGATCGGCAATGTCGTATCGATGATGCATGATCGGGCGAGCGCCAAAAATCTGCTGCTCAGCAGCGAAATCCAATCCATGCCGCGCAATCTGCAAGGCGACATCACCCGCTTGCAGCAGGCATTGCTCAATTACGTCGCCAATGCCATCAAGTTCACTGCCGCCGGGCAGGTCACGCTCAGCGCCCGGCTGATCGAAGAAAGCGCCGATAGCGTACTGATACGTTTCGAGGTTGCCGATACCGGGATCGGGGTCGAGCCGGAAGCGATGGAACGCCTGTTCAGCACCTTCGAGCAGGCGGATAACTCGACGACCCGCAAATATGGCGGCACCGGTCTCGGCCTCGCCATCACCCGCAAGATCGCAATACTGATGGGTGGCGATGCAGGTGCCGAAAGCACGCCGGGGGTTGGCAGTCGCTTCTGGTTCACGGCTCGCCTGCGCAAAGGGCAACACGAGTCTGAGGCGATCCAATGCCTAAGCGGCAATGCAGCAACCGATATCTTGCGGCATGACTGTGCCGGCAAACGCATCCTTCTGGCTGAAGACGAACCGATCAACCGCGAAATAACGCTGGAAATCCTGATCGACGTCGGCTTAACCGCCGACATCGCCGAAGATGGCCTGCAGGCAGTCGAACTGGCCGCGCGCAACAACTACGACCTGATCCTCATGGATATGCAGATGCCGAACATGGACGGCCTTGAAGCCACCCGCAAGATTCGTCAGTTTGAAGGGCAAGCCCACACGCCGATCGTGGCCATGACCGCAAATGCCTTTGCGGAAGATAAAGCGCGTTGCCTGGAAGCCGGCATGGATGATTTCATGACCAAGCCTTTTGTCCCCAACGACTTTTACGCGAACCTGCTGAAATGGTTCGCAAGGCCAGAGATTTGAACGGCAGGTAGTCAGCCAGGTTCAAGCATCGATTTCTGCGCAAATCGATAGACGAATGAGGGTCGGCGCGAGCCATCCGGCCCGGATGCGATTTGGTGCCCAGCAGCACCAATTCAGTCTGTCTCAAGCATTCCCCGTTGGTCTGTAAGTTTTTCGCCGTGCCGGCGACTAATGCTTACCCCCATCTCAACGGAGAATAAGCATGAAAACAATCAAGCTCCTCAGCAGTCTGGCGCTCTCGGCCGCCGCCAGCCTCGCCTTCGCCCTCGACATCCAGCCCTACACCCCGGAAGCCCTGGCCGCCAGACAGAAAGCCGGTGAGGCGGTGGTCCTGCATTTCCATGCCGACTGGTGCCCGACCTGCCGCGCCCAAGAAAAGGTGTTCAACGGCTGGAAGGGTGATGCCGCCGTGCCCGGCACGCTGCTCATCGTCAATTACGACAAGGAGCGCGAACTCAAGCGTCAGCTTGGCGTGCGCACACAATCGACGCTGATCGCCTACAAGGGCAGCAAGGAAACCGGGCGACTGGCCGGTGAGACCGAACCCAAGGCCCTGCGCGCCGTGCTCGACAGCACGAAGTAGGCATCATGGACATTCCCCTCTCCCACCTCGGGCTCAGCCTCGTCGCCGGCAGTCTAACGACACTCTCGCCCTGCGTCTTCCCGATCCTGCCGCTGGTCCTCGGCGGCGCAGTGCAAGCCAACCGGCTGGCGCCGCTGGCCATGGGCGCCGGCATGGCGATGTCGTTTGCGCTGATCGGCATCGTCCTCGGCGCCCTTGGTCCGGCGCTCGGCATCGATTCGGACAGCGTCCGTCTTTTCGGCGCCTGGATGCTGATCATCTTCGGCTTGGTCATGCTGGTGCCAGTGTTAAACCGGCGTTTCACCGAATGGATGCTACCCATCGCGTCGAGCGCCAATGCCGCTTCGAGCAGGCTCGACGGCGGCTCGCTGGGCGGCGCACTATTGCTCGGCGGCGTACTAGGCCTGGTGTGGAGCCCGTGCTCCGGCCCGCTGCTCGCCTCGGCGCTGACGCTGGTCGCCAGCGACGGCGGCGCCGTGCGCGGAGGGGTCATTCTTGGCCTGTTCGGCATCGGCGCGGCGATTCCGCTGGTCGCCGTCGCCTACGCCTCGCGCAAGGGCTTCAATGCGGCGCGCGGCTGGGTTTTGCAGCGCATCGACGGCATCAAGAAAGCCTTCGGCGTGATCATCCTGCTCACCGGCATCGCCATCCTGTCAGGCGCCGACAAATGGCTGGAGGCGCAAGCAGTTGGCGTGCTGCCGGATGCCTGGGTGCGGGCGACGACGCTGTTCTGAACGGCGTCAGAATTGGTTACAAATTATGCAAACGACCAACACAGACGCTGCTGGAGAGGCTCGATAAAGTGAATTCGTCCTCACCCCCACCGGAGACATCACCATGGAAAAGACGAAGCGCAAGATCAAGAAATTTTTCAAACTCGACAAGCTCGGGCAGCGCATTGCCCACGCCAGCAAGGCCTTCGACCAGCAACGCAAGGAACGCCTGCTGCGCAACTACGAGCGGCAAATGATGCTGCTCAGCTAAGCCTCTCGGTCCGGAAGCCGACTTCCACGGTCAACCGGAAAAAACGACCAAAATCAAAATGGCGCGCTTACCCCGCGCCATTTTCATGTGCTGGCGGCGGGCTCGTTGAGCAGGCGCACTTCGCGCTGCGGGAAGGGAATGACCACGCCGTTGGCCTTGAAGGCACGCCAGATGGCGAAATTGATGTCGGAAACGATGTTGCCCTTGCCTTTTTCAGGGTCGTCGATCCAGAAGCCGAGTTCCAGATTGATGCTGCTGTCGGCAAACTGGGTCAGAAGAACCCTGGGCGGCGGCTCGGCCAGCACGCGTTCCTGCGCCGTCGCGACTTCGGTCATCAGGCGTGCGGCCAGATCGAGATCGCTGTCGTAAGATACGCCCACCGTCGTGGTCAGACGCAACTGGGCGTTGGAATAGGTCTGGTTCTGCACCGTGCTGCTGATCAACGTTTCATTCGGCACGATGAATTCGCTGCCACCCGGGTTCTTGAGCACGGTGTAGCGCGTCGTGATCTGCGTGACCTCGCCGGCATCGGCACCGACCTGAACCACGTTGCCGATGCGGATCGAGCGGTCGAGCAGAATGATGAAGCCAGAGACGTAATTGCTGGCGATCTTCTGCAGGCCGAAGCCGAGGCCGACGCCAAGGGCGCCGGTGAAGACCGAAAGCGCCGTCATGTCGATGCCGACCAGCCCCAGACTGGCCAGGATGGCGATGACCGTCAGACCAGCCTTGGCGACGCGCACGCCAACGATGCGCAGGTTGGCGTCGAGGCTTTCGACGTGCATGAGCTTCGCTTCGATGACGCCGGCGATCCACAGCGCGAAGACGACGGTCAGGAAGATGGTGGCGACGGCGCGCAGCACGGTCCACAAATCGACATGCTGCTTGCCGACGTGGAACTGTACGGCTTCCATGGCATCGATGACGAAGGGTGCCAGGTCGGTGATGTAGAGCGCCAGCCAGCCCCAGACGATCATCGCGATGATGCGTTCCCACGCAGCCAGCCAGGTGGCGCGCGGAAAAGCCTGACGGAGGACGAAGACCACGCCACGCACGAGCGCCATCGAGCCGAACAGCGGCATGGCCAGCTTGAGCAGATTGAGGTGGATCAGCGAACCGAGCGTGGCGATGGTGATGCCGGTCAGCAGCATGCCGGTCAGCGGAAAAGCGAGCCGGGAACTGGCGTCGGACAGGCGCCCGGCACCTTCGGTTCGACGGCTGCGCCACCAGGTCGCGATCAGCGCGGCGAGGACGATACAGCCAACTAATGCGACGACCTGCCAGACGAAATCCGGATCACGGAAATCTGCGAGCAGATCGTTGATCAGGCGCAAGGCCTGGCTTTTCTCGCTCATGCCTTCTTTTCCAGCGCAGCGGCGAAGAAGCCGTCGGTATTATGCTGATTGGGTAGAAGACGCAGCATGTCACCGTCGAAAGCGATGCCCTGCTTGGCGAGAATGGCCGAAGCCGGGACCAGCGTGAAATCGGGATGCTTGGCCAGGAAAGCGGTAACGATGTCGTCGTTCTCTGCGGTCAACAGGCTGCAGGTCGCGTAAACCAGACGGCCGCCCGGGCGAACCATCGTCGACGCCGCTTCGAGAATCGACAATTGCTTGACGGTCAGCTCGGCCACCGAAGCTTCATCCTGCCGCCACTTGAGGTCGGGATTGCGGCGCAGCGTGCCGAGGCCCGAACACGGCGCATCGACCAGCACACGGTCGGCCTTGCCGGCCAAGCGTTTGATCTTGGTGTCGCGCTCATGCTCGATGCGGGCCGGATGGACGTTGGACAGGCCGGAACGGGCCAGGCGCGGCTTGAGGTTGGCCAAGCGCTTGTCGGACACATCGTAGGCGTAGAGCCGGCCGGTGTTGCGCATCAGGGCACCAAGCAACAGCGTCTTGCCGCCAGCGCCGGCACAGAAATCGACGACCATTTCGCTGCGCTTCGGTTCGAGCAGAAAGCCGAGCAACTGGCTGCCTTCGTCCTGGACCTCGACGGCGCCTTCGATGAACAGCGGGTGCTTGGCCAGCGCTGGCTTGTCGCGCAGGCGAACGGCGATCGGCGAGAGCGGGCCGGGCATGGCGGCGATGCCATCCTCGGCCAGCTTGGCCAGCACGTCTTCGCGATTGGCTTTGAGCGTATTGACGCGCAGGTCGAGCGGCGCCGGCTGGTTCAGGGCATGGGCCAGGGCCAGCGTTTGCTCGGCGCCGAACTGGGCTTCGAGACGGTTGTAGAGCCAGTCCGGCAGGTCGCAGCGGACGGCCGGCGGAAAATCGGCTTCCGGCATGGCCTTGGCCGCGGCCAGCCATTCTTCCTCGCTCGCCTTCAGCACCGGGGCCAGTTCGCGCTGGCTCCAGCCGCGTGTCACGGCCAGCGCGACGAGTAAACGGCGGCGGTCGGAGAGCTTGCCGGCGCAACGCGCTTCGAGGCTACGGCCACGGCGCAGCACGGCAAATACCGTTTCGGCAACGAAGGCACGGTCGGCGTGGCCGAGCTCGCGATGCTCGCGAAAATAGCGTGAAACGACGGCGTCGGCCGGGTAATCGAAGCGCAGCAGCAAGCCGAGAACGGCCTCGGCATGGGCAAAGAGGGCGGGTGTGAAGCGGGCTTTCATGGTGATCCTATTTCAGTAGCGACTTGCTCGAAGATGTCGCCTTTTTTATCGGTGTAGCGAATTTTAACCGGCAAGCGGTGGCGATCGAGCGCAATCCAGATTTCGGTGACGGTGTCGCCCATGGCGCGCAGGTGCAGGGTGCGGAAATGGCCGGCCGGGATGTCGATTTCCTCTTCGCCCAGTGAGTCGAGGGCGAAACGGTCGTACTTCTTGCCGGTCACCACACCCACCGTCGCCCCATTTTCCGGCTGGCGCAGGTAGGCGAGCTGGTAGTTGAGCGACAGGATGTCCTGGGCGCCGGGGCTGACCGGCTGCACGGCGCCGCTGCGCGACAGGCGGACTTCGGCGGTCGACCAGTCGAAATCGGCATTTTCGTTGGCGTCCTTGCCGTTCTTGCGCGTCCGGTAGGTATCGGGCTGCAGGCCGCCGGCGACCAGTCTGCCGCTGCTTTCATTCTCGAAAACGAGTGGTTTGAAGAGGGCGACCAGACCGCTCGTTTCGGTCATGCCGGTCAGCCGGTAACGGCCGTCCTCGGTGAATTCCCAGCTGTGTTCGGCGCGACCGACCTGAAAACCCTGCGTGCCATAGTTGATGACGAAACGCATGCGGCCTTTGGCAGGCAGCAGAGGTTTTGCTGGCTCCGGCGCTTTCGTTGCCACGGTCGACGGCAAATTTGGGACAATTTCAGAAACTTTGTTTTCCGGGGCCGGTGCCGGGGCAACTTTTTCGCTACCCGGCGACGGCTTGGCGGTGGCTAGCGGGACCGGCCTGGCCGGCTTCGGGCGAGGTTTGACGGCCGGCTTCTGTTCGGCCACGGGCGCAGCGGCGGGCGGTGGCGGCTGCAATTCGGCGCGCAGCGGAACCGGTTCATCTGCGCCGCCGAAGATCTCGACATCGGTCCCGAACAACGCTGCGGCATGAATGCCGAGCGAAGCGGCGAGCGCGATGACGAGGGCAAGCGGCATGGCCGGCCTAGCGAATCCCTGGCAACGCGGTGGCCGGTGAAACGAGCGCGAGTGGCTCGGCGAGCTCGGCGGCGAGCCGGACACGGCCGTTTTCCAGCGTCAGCTTGCCTTCGACGAACCAGCGCACGGCCTGCGGATAAACGATGTGCTCCTGGCGCAGGACACGGGCCGACAGGCTGGCCTCGTCGTCGCCATCGAGCACCGGCACGGCAGCCTGGATGATGACCGGGCCGTGGTCGAGGGCCGGCGTGACGAAATGCACGGTGCAGCCGTGGATGCGCACGCCCTCTTCAAGCGCCCGCTGATGCGTGTGCAGGCCGGGGAAGGACGGCAGCAGCGAGGGGTGGATGTTGATCAGCCGGCCTTCGTAGTGGCGGACGAAACCATCGGAAAGAATGCGCATGAAGCCGGCGAGAACGACGAGGTCGGGTTCGAATTCGTCGATGCATTGGGCCAGGCGGCTGTCGAAAGCCTCGCGTCCGGCGAAGGCCTTGTGATTGATGAAGTGCGTCGTGATGCCCGATTTTGCCGCCGTTTCCAGCCCTTCGGCCTCGACCCGGTTACTGATCACGGCGACGATATTGACGGGCAGATTGCCGGCATCGCGGGCGGCGATGAGCGCCTCCATGTTGCTGCCACGGCCGGAAATCAGGATGACGATTCTCTTCATTTCAAAAAACTCACGGGTAGAAAGACGGCGCTGGCCACGGACTGGCTCAGCCGGGAAAAGGTACGGCCATTGCGGTCGGCGACGACCTTGGCCATGAAATCGAGGAGGCCCATGACGCGGCCGAATTCGCGCTCGTAGGACAGGTTGCGGTTGGCCGGATCAAGCTCGTTGGAGAGCAGAAAGAGCTCGCCCGCCGCCGTGCGATCATGCCCGAGCTTCCAGATGGCGACATCCATGTTGCGCGCGCTGTTGTAGAGCTTCATTTCGTTGAGGCTGTCGAGGATGTAGAACTCCTCCTTGTGCTCGAAGGCGGCATCGACCATGCCGAGCAGGCCAAACATCAGCGCCATGACGCGGTCACCGGTGTACACCTCGGTGAAGGCCAGCGAGGCCACTGCCCCCTCGCGCAAGCCGCTGAACTCCGGCCAGTTGCGGAACTGACGCAAGCGCAGGCGCTCGACCGCCGCTTCACGGCTCACTGCGCCGCTCTTCTTCCATTCCTTGGGATTGCGCTTGTAGAGCTTGTCGGCTATCAGCAGCAGGCCACCGACCACCTCGGCGCGATTGGTATCGGCGATGCGATCGACTTCGGATTTCAGCAGATATTTCGGGTCGACCGTGGATTCCGTCCGGCCGGCCTTGTCCATCTTCGTCGTACAGGCCGCCAGGGTCAGGACGAGGATGACGGCCAGCCAGCGCATCAGGCTTCCTTGCTCTTGAGGTAGCCCCAGCCGATGGGGATGAGCGAGGAAACGATGATGCCGATGATGATCACCGACAGATTGGCCTTGACCCACGGCATGTTGCCCAGCCAGTAGCCGGCCAGGCACAGCGAAACTACCCAGCCCAGCGCACCGATCAGGTTGAACAGCGTGAAGCGCGCATAAGTCATCGAGCCGATGCCGGCCACGAAGGGCGCGAAGGTCCGGAACAGCGGCAGGAAGCGCGAGATGATCAGGGTCTTGCCACCGTGTTTTTCATAGAACGCGTGCGTCTTGATCAAGGCATCGCGGTTGAAGAAGCGCGAATTTTCCCAGTGGAAGACCTTGGGGCCGAGAAAGCGGCCGATCTGATAATTGACCGTGTTGCCAAGCACCGCCGCTGCGGTCAGCACACCGATCAGCGTAAAGATATCCATGCCGCCCTCGCCGATGGCGGCCAGTGCGCCGGCCACGAAAAGCAGCGAATCGCCCGGCAGAAAGGGCGTCACGACGAAGCCGGTCTCGGCAAAGACGATGAAGAACAGGATGCCGTAGATCCACAGCCCGTAGTCCAGCACCATCACGGCCAGATGCTTGTCGAGGTGAAGGACGATATCGATGAATTGGGTGAGGAGTTCCATGCAGGGCGCCGGGCTTTGAATGAGGCCGCATTTTAACCCATGGGCTAACCGCGGCCGATGCAGCAAATACAATCCGCAGGACTTTGCTACGGGGTCATCTGAGCGCCTCATCCGACGACCTGTAGCAAGAACTAAAACGATGACAGACACAAAAAAGCCAGGCTTAAGAACCTGGCTTTTAAGTGCTGAATAAAAAAGATCAAGCAGTTTTCTTCTTGCGCCGAGCGAGAGCCAGACCAGCAAGCCCCAAGCCGAACAGGGCCAGGCTTTCGGGTTCAGGCACCCGGTTTTCACCCTGCACCTCGAAGATGATCTCGTACTCCCAACTGCCATTAGCGCCGGCAGGGGCAGCTATCAAGAACGGAGAAAACGCGTAAGCCCCCTCACCAAGCGGTAGCGCATCGACAAAAAAATCCTGCTCCGCACTATCCAAAACATTGGCTTCGCTGGAAGCCAACAAACTGCCAGCATGTCCATTTGCATTCAGTGCCCATGAGGAAGTCAGCGTCGCAATATTTCCTACGCGAACATTAAATGCTGAAAATATGACGCTGGTTAGCGTCTGACCAGCCCCCAAGTGGAACAGAAAGCCGTCGAAATCGGAGCCATCAGAACCAATTGACCCACGACCAAATACCGAGTTCGAACCGTTCGAGAAGCCAAGGTCAACAGTTGAAAATGGAGCCAAGTCCACGGTTGCCAATTCGTCGTAGACAGTCCCCGCTTGAGCGGAGCTAATGAATAAGCTCGCGAGAATCGCGACGAGCGATAACTTTGACATCTTGCCCCCAATGCATAATTTATTAGTCATATAAAAACCAAAGCAACAACAATACCTAAAAAAAATTATTCAATACAAATCAATAAGTTAAAAAAATTTGAAATTTCAATTTTTCTAACACTCATGAACACTGTAAAATTTCCCGACAGACTCTCTTATCCCTTCACCGCCACACTCCGAGCAAAGCAATCTGGGATAATGCGCCGATGCCGACTATCGCCCGCCTACCCGACCTCCTGATCAGCCAGATTGCCGCTGGCGAAGTGGTCGAAAGACCCGCCTCCGTCCTCAAGGAACTCCTCGAAAACAGCCTCGATGCTGGCAGCAAGGCCATCCAGGTGCATCTCGAAGAAGGCGGGGTCAAGCTGATCCGCATCACCGATGACGGTTGCGGCATTGCGAAAGATGAACTGGCGCTGGCCCTGACCCGGCATGCGACGTCGAAAATTTCGACGCTAGACGATCTTGAACGAGTCGGCACGCTTGGCTTCCGCGGCGAGGCGCTTGCTTCGGTGGCTTCTGTCGCCCGGCTGAGCATCACCAGTCGCGAACGTGGCGCGGCGCATGCCTGGAAACTGCGTGGCGAGCCAGGTGCGGAGCCTGAGCCGGCCGCCCTGATGGCCGGGACCGTCGTCGAAATGCGCGACCTTTATTTCAACACCCCGGCCCGCCGCAAGTTTTTGAAGTCGGAAAGCACCGAGTTCGCCCACTGCGCCGATGCCGTCCGGCGGCTGGCGCTGACCCGGCCGGATGTGGCGATCAGCCTGACCCACAACGGCCGGAACCTGTTCCAGCTCGCACCCGCCGAGGCGCCTCGGCGCATTGCCGACATTCTTGGCGACGACTTCCTCGGCGCCGCCCGCGCTGTCGATGCCGGCGCCGGTGCGCTGTCGATTGCCGGCTTCGCCATCGACCCGACGCGCGCCACCGACGCCAAGGACGGCCAGTACGTCTTCGTCAACGGCCGCTTCGTGCGCGACAAGATCATCAGCCACGCCCTGCGCGAAGCCTATCGCGACGTGCTGCACGGCAGCCGCCAGCCGGCCGTCTGCCTCTTCGTCAACATCGACCCGGCGCTCGTCGACGTCAACGTCCACCCGGCCAAGACCGAAGTCCGCTTCCGCGACTCGCGTGCGATGCACCAGTTCGTCTTCCATGCCATCCAGCGCACGCTGGCTGCACCGGTACAGGCCGAAGCAACGCTGGCGCTGGTTGAGCGCAGCACTGAGAGCGGCAACTACCCGACTTCCACGGTCAACCGGGAAAATCCGTCAAATTTCGAATACACCCCGCCGCTCCGCCATCAAGGCAGCCTCGGCGTCGCCGAACCGGCCGCCGCGGCCTACCTCGCCTTCGCCCGCGCCGCACAGCAGGTCGCACCGTCGTCCGCCAGCCCGGCCGCGACATTTCAATTTCAGCCGAATTTTCCGGTTGACCGTGGCAATGACGCCCCGCAGCCCGACAGCGCCGGCCCGCCGCTCGGCTACGCCCTGGCCCAACTGCATGGCATCTACATCCTCGCCCAGAACGCCCGCGGCCTAATCCTGATCGACATGCACGCGGCGCACGAGCGCATCCTCTACGAAAAGCTCAAGACCGCCTTCGACAACCGCCAGATCGCCACCCAGGCGCTGCTCATCCCGGCCGTCTTCTCGGCTGACCCGCTCGACATCGCCGCCGTCGAAGAGCACGCCGAAGCGCTGGCCGATCTCGGCTTCCAGATCGCCCCGCTCGGCCCCAACCAACTCGGCGTGCGCGCCGTCCCCGCCCTGCTTCAGTCCGGCGACCCAGCCGCGCTGGCCAAATCGCTGATCGCCGAACTGCGCGAACACGGCATCACCCAGCTCGCCACCGCCCGCCGCAACGAACTGCTGGCCACCATGGCCTGCCACGGCGCCGTCCGCGCCCGCCGCCTGCTCAGCGTTCCCGAAATGAACGCTCTGCTCCGCCAGATGGAAGAAACCGAACGCGCCGGCCAATGCAACCACGGCCGGCCAACGTGGACAGAGCTGACGATGGATCAATTGGACAAGCTGTTTTTGCGCGGGCAATAAAAAAACCCCGCCGCAGCGGGGTTCGCATTCAAACGACAGATCGTTTAACGGAGCTGGCGACGACGCGCCACGGCGCCAATGAGACCCAGACCAGCCAGGAACATGGCGTAACTTTCCGGCTCGGGAACAGCGGCGACCGCAGCGGCAGCCACGACATTCGTGCTACCACTCACATTGACACCCAACTGGAAAGAACCTGTTAGTGAGCCTTTGGAACTATTAACAAAACTCCCGGCCAGGCTCGCCAACGACTGGGCATTGGCGGGAAAACCATTTCCCCAGTAATAATTCTGGATCGACGATGAAATCGAATCGCTCGACGACTGGCTACCGTTGCCGCTCGCACCGGGGCCACTCACATTCAAAAATGCCTGGGCTGAGACATACTCGTTCTGACCAGACAAAAAATCATAGCCAACTGAAGCCGTCGCGTGCGTCGAGGCATTGGCCTGGAAGATAACTGCCGTATTGGCGCTCAATGAAAAGACACTGCTGCCAAAAGTGCCACTCTGTGCAGCTGCGTTGAAACCCTTCGAGCTGTAGAGGTCGGTCGCACTGGCGCTGCCGGAGGCGGAATACTGGCCTGATGGCGTGCCGGCACTTGTGCTGGCGGAAATGCTCGCATTGGCGGCAGCGTTCAAGATCGATGCAGCCGAACTGTTGGCCTGGCCAATCGGCGCGTAATTGTACGTATTGCTGGCGCCGTAAGAACCGAAGGCACTGGCGCTTGTAGACGTACCGTAGTTGTAGTCATACGACGTATTGCTCCAGGTAATCGTTGGCGCAATACCATCCAGCGGATTCAGATCGTACAGTGCGATGGTCAGATCGCTGATCGTCGCCGAAGCGGATACGGCCGCGACAGCCGGTGTTGCAAATGCCACGGCAATGGCGCCAGCCAAAGCAATTTTCTTGAATACAGACTTCATTATTCCCCCTTAAATTGAACAACTGCTTTTTTAGCGTATCAGGCTTAAAACCCATTGTCATTAGTCCATTTGTATATTTTTATCTCATACGCATAGAATTCATTAACATCCCTAAGCTCTATATCGAAAAATTGATCAACCCTTCCACGGTCAACCGGAAAAATTAACTAGAAACAAAATCTCGTCCCCGCACGACCATCGGATGCCATGCCATGAACATGCTTGCGTCGCATCCAGAAAGTTCGTAGGCTCCAGATCGGGCTCTGAGTTATCGGGCCGGGCGTTCCATGAAGATCGGCATATTCGCCGCTCAACTTTCGGTCGCAGGAGGTTCCCATGCACAGATTGACTTCCTTTACCGCCGTCCTTCGCCTCTCGGCCTGGCGGCTGCTATTTTTGTTTTGTGTGCTGGCAGGACTGACGGCCTGTCAGGCGAAGCGGGAAGCGGCGAGTGTCGGCAGCGAGGGGCCGCCGACGGCGTCCATGCCGAGCCCGGCGGCCGCTGCCCCGCCACCCCCACCCCCACCGCCTGCTCCGGCGCCAGCTGCGCGACCTTCACCACCGAGCGCTGCCATCGGTCATGGCAGCACTTCGGCCAAGCCAACGGCCGGCGATGCTTCGACCGCCATCCCGCAGTTCGACTGGCCCCCGCCCAAAGCGTCCGCCGAAGAGTCGATTCCCGACAAATGGCTGCGCACCGGCCCGACGACCAAATTGGCCGATGTTGCCGACAAGTTCGAAAAGGCCCTGCGTCTGGCCCATTACGAGCAGCGCAGTTATTACGCCGTGCCGCGTGGTTTTGCGCTGGCGACCCAGCTCGAGCAGATCAAGGCCGACGGCACGCCGATGCCTGGGGCGGATCGCTGGAAGATCGGCACGCCGTCGGTGAGCAATCTGTCGCTGGCGAGCTTCATCAAGGCGCTGGCCTTTGCGCCGGCCGGCTATTACCGGGCAATCGTTTTTGTCGTGACCGACGCCTCTTGGGTGCAATCCACCACGGCTCCGAGTGAGGACAGGATCAAGGGCTGGGCCGGTGGCGGGGCGCACACCCTGCCGGCATCGATTGGCGCCTTGCCGTATGGCGAGAACTATCGCGCCCGCGCCTTGATTTACGAATTCCAAAAGGGCGAGTCCGGCCCGGCGAAAACCTTGCTGCCCAGCGCGGTGTCCGGCGAAACGCATCTCGACAAGGGGGGCATCTGGGAACCCCTGAGCATCCTTTGATCGTAGAGCGCGCACATGGCTAATCCCGTCTTCATCAGCTACCGGCGCAGCGACACGACGGGAGAAGCCGGGCGACTGGCCGACTCGCTGGAGAACCTGCTCGGCGCCGCCTGCGTCTTTCGCGATGCCGACGATATCCCGGCCGGCGAGGACTTCGAGGTCGTTTTGCAGCGCGAACTGGCCGAGACCGAGGTGACCATCGTCCTCATCGGCAAAAAATGGCTGGCTGAACTGAATAGCCGTCTCACCAAGCCCGAGCCCGATTTCGTGCGCATCGAGATCGCCACCGCGCTGAAACTCGGCAAGCGGGTCATCCCGGTTTTGCTTCAGGGCGCCGAATTGCCGAGCGTGGCGTCGCTGCCGGACGATCTGCGCGCCCTCGTCAATCGGCAGGCCATCAACCTGCGCGATGAGGCATGGGTAGCCGATGCCGGCCGTCTCGCCGATGCCATCGGCCGTCCCTACAATTGGCGTCGGCTGGCACTGCGAACCTTGATTTTCATCGCCGTAGCCGTGGTGGCGACCAAATACGCCGTCGCCACCCTGGCCCCGAACGCCGACAACCAGCTTGAACTGGCACGCGGCCTCATCGGCGCCCTGCTCGCGCTCTATGTTGGCGGCGAAACTTTCTGGTGGTGGAAACGCAAAAGGCGGGTGGCGTAGTTTGACGCGGCGTACGGCCACCCTGCTGCTCTGGCTGTCCGGCGCGCTGGCGCTCGGCCTTTTTGTCGCCATGGTCATCCACTCAGCGCCCCTTTCTCCCGGCATTCCGGCGCTGCAATTCACCTTCAACGAGGCCGACTTCAAGGCTATTCTCGCCCAGTGGGGTCCGGACGGAATCGAGCTTTTCCGCCACCATTTCCTCGTCGACTTCCCGGTACTCATCAGCTACGGCCAGTTCGGCTACCTGCTTGTACGCTACGGCTGCCTTTTCCAGCTACTTGACGAGACCACCCGGCGCCTTTCCTGCTGGAGCATGCCTGGCGCCGCCGTACTCGATGCCATCGAAAACCTCCTCCATCTCCAGCTGATCTCCGAAGCGACCAGCCACGCCCCGGCGCTGTACCTGATCGCCGGCGTGGTAGCGACCGGCAAATGGCTGCTGATCGCCAATTTCATGACCGGCGCGCTTTATCTGCTGGCCGCCAGATGGCGCTACGGCTGCAAAAAATGACTTCAGTCAGAGCCTTCCACGGTCAACCGGAAATTTTGCCAAAAATCGAAATGACGGGCGGCCAGCCATGAGCACCACTCAACTCGCCCCGCCCGGCGCCGGCCTGCCCTGGCTGGAACGCTGGTTTTCCCGCACCCTGCTGCAAACCCTGCGGGTTTTCCTGAGCAACGGCGCCCTGACCCGCTGGCTGCGCCGGGAGACTGAAACCGTCCTCACCCTGGCCGCCAGCCTGCCTGAAGCGCAGGCCAGCCAGCCGGTCCTCGTGCCGCGTGTCACCGGGCTTGAAGACAGCAGTCGAAGCTGGTCGGCCAACATGGTGTTGCAGCATCTGGTCATCGTGGACACCGGCATCCGTGAGCTGGCCGAAGCCCTGGCCGACGACACCGCCTTCGCGCGCGAGCTGCGCATTGCCGAAGTCAAGCCGGAGCCCACTGCCGGTGCCGAACAGCACGCCCGGCTGCGCGCGGCGGTCGACGACTACGCCCGGCTGATCGAAAGTCTGGGCGATTTGCGCAGCACGCTGCGCCACACCCACCCGTGGTTCGGCCAGCTCGACCTGCGCGGCTGGCATACCCTGGCTGCCATGCATACCATGGCTCATCGCCGCCAGATGCAACACATCGTCGCCCGGCAACAACCCGAAAACTAGGCTAAACGGCGCGGGCGAGCGCACAAAACAACACATCGTTACAGCCAATCATCGGCTACGCCGCCTAAAATACCGGCGATGTTCGCCCCTCCACTCTCGCCGGCCCGGCGCGCACCGCTTTTCGCGTTTGCCGCCTCGCTCCTGATTCATGCCCTGGTCCTCATGATCCCCCGG
This sequence comes from Azonexaceae bacterium, assembly GCA_013335535.1. GTDB lineage: Bacteria > Pseudomonadota > Gammaproteobacteria > Burkholderiales > Rhodocyclaceae > Azonexus. The sequence goes on along the minus strand of JAAXVL010000017.1, from coordinate 14,776 downwards.
CATGATCCGGAGGAAGCCTCGAGTCCGCCGCGCATGGAGGCCCGGCTGCGCAAGCCGGTGACGACCGAAACAGCGAATGTCCCCGAGGCGCGCCAGAAACCATCGAGAGTCAAGCCGCAAAAGCCGCGGCTACTGACTACCAACAAGCCGGGCAAAACCTCGGTCGCCAGCGCACCGCAGTGGACGGCGGCCGAAAAGGCGGACATGAACCGCTTTCTCGACGAGCTCGACAACAACGCCAAAACCGCCCCCAAGCCAAGCCTCGCCCAGCGCTCAAAAGCCATGGCCCGCGAGGAAGCGTGGAAGCAGGCGCGGGAAGAATCGGCCGGCAGCGCCCTGCTCGACCTGCGCCCGAACGCCACGCCGCCCGACCCGTTCAGCCTCGAAATGTATCTCGAAGGCCTGCTCCGACGCCTCAACCGCAGCGCCAGTTTCGTCAAGAACGACCCGCGCGCCAAGGGCATGCGGCCGGCGTCCATCGAATTCAAGATCAATCCGGACGGCACGATGAAGTCGTTCAGGGTCGTCAATGCCGGCGATCAGGCCGACGAGATCGCCTTCGTCAAGGCCGTCGTCGAACGCTCCATCCCCTTTTCGCCCTTCCCGATCGATCTCGACAAGGCGGCCCGCTCGCTGACCATGCGCATCTGCATCAACCCGGCGGGCTCGGGCGAAGGCGGCTTCGGCTTCACCCGGGCGGGTGGCCGAAGCTGTTGAGCCAGATCGCCGGCGAGCCGGGCTGGCCTGGGCTTACTTCGTCTGGTTGACCGCTTCTTCCGCCCAGCCAATCGCCTCGACTGACGCCGATTCGATCGCTTCGAGCGAATAGCCGAGTTCATCGGCCAGCCGCGCGACGTTCTGGACACGGCCCTTTTCGACCGCGATGCTCAGCATCAGATAGCGCGCCAGCGGCCCGCTGCTGTTGAGCAGGGCCTCGCTCAGCGCCGGCAGCAGATTGAGCTTGGCCACCACGGCATTCATGGGCAAGCCGAGCAGGCTGTCGAGCAGCGAAAGCAGGCCGAGCAGGAAAAATTCGTCGCACTCCAGCTTGCCATGCTTGCCCTGGCCGAGCAGCTCAAGGAAACGCCCGCGCGCCAAGGCCAGTTCGAGCAGCACCTCGTCGCGCGGCGAGCCGGCGCCGGCCCGGAACATGCCGATCGAAAGCCAGCGGTAGAGCTGCTCCCGGCCGAGCACCATGATGGCCTGGTCGATACTAACCACCGGCTGTGCCAAACCCACCATCGGCGAATTGGCCATGGCCATCACCTTGACGATGACGCCCGGGTCGCGCTTGGCAATCTGGGCAATGTCTGCGAGGTCGGCGTCCTTGCGCAACTCGTTGAGCATTTCGATCAGGACCAGCTGGCTCTGGCCAATTTCCCTGGCCTGCTGCTCTTCGTCCGGCTCGGTTGTAAAGGTGCCGAGGCAATACGCAATGCCATGCGACAGACAGTAACGATGCTCCGGCCAGCGCTTCAGCTTGTCGGCAATCAGTTCCAGGCCCGGCTTTTCCTGGCGCAGGGTGCGTAGCAGAACCTCAAGGCTGGACAGGGAAAGCGCCGAAAAATCGAGGAGCAGATAGTCGGCGTGGTCGAGGATCGTCTGCCGGTGCGTCACGATGTCGCCCGCCGCCAGCGCAATCCGCGCCCCGGCGCCATGAATTGCAGCGGCCACGTCGTTCCAGGCATCGGACACCTTGGCGCCACCGGGCAGGGTGAGCAAAAAAGTCGTCAGTGGACCGATCAGCGGCCTGTAGTCCTGCCGCGACCAGTCTTCGTGGCTCAACGGAATCAGCGCCAGGCGTCGCTCGGCGAAAACGGCGACGTTGTTGGCCGCGAGGATTTCCAACGTCGAAGCAGCATCGGCGACCAGTTCGGAATCCGGCCGGCGAGCGGAAAAACGGTAGCCGGCTATGCGTGTCCGGGCATCGATGATCTCGTCACGCAGCAGAACCACAGGCGGCGCCTTGCGGACGGGTTTTACCGGCGCCGAAGCGACCGGGACCACCATCGGCGAACTTCCGCCCTTGTCAGTGGCCGATTGCCCACTCCCCATGCCGAAAACGCGTTTGATAAAACCGAACATGATGCCAAGCCCCGAGATGAAGGAATCGGCGGCCAGGCGAGTATTGCCCGGAAAAAGCCGATTTAACAGAGACATTATATTCATCAAATCGACCGACAAATGGCGACACGGGAATTAGCTACTTTTTCCTTCGTTTTCCGCCGCCGCGGCGCCAGACAAGCGCCATGACATGCGGCAATTTGACACATCCCGAAAGTATTAGATTTTACTTATGATCGCCCGGCCTAGCACCCCGTCCAGTTCGTCAGACAGGCTGTGGGGGTGTTTAGGCGCCATTTCAATAATAAATTCATCAGGGGGTAACACTTTGAACGCGTTCAGGATTCTCATTTCCGCGCTGGCCATTCATATGACCGGCACCACGATCGCACAAGCCCAGAGCTATTCGCCCGAGGCAATCGATAGCCTGCGCTACATGATCGAGGAAGAAAAGCTGGCAGGCGACGTGTACCGCTCGTTCGGCGTCCTCTATCCGACAATCATGCCGTTCAGGAATATTCCCCGATCAGAAGAGATGCATGTGGCTACCCTGGTTGGTCAAGCCAACGTCATTGGGCTTGATGTCAGCGACCTGACCTCGCTGGCGGCCGGCCAGTTCCAGAACCCGACGCTGAAATCGCTCTACCTGAACCTGGTGGCGCAAGGCAGCACCTCAAGCTTTGCCGCGCTGACCGTCGGCAAGAATATCGAACTGCTCGATATCGCCGATCTCACTGCAGCCAGGGCCCTGATTCCAATGGACTCGACCCTTTACGCATCCTATGGAAGCCTGATGAACGCCTCCTACAACCACCTAAATGCCTTCAATACCTGGCTGGCCAGGACGCCTGTGCCGGCAGTTCCTGAACCGGAAACCTACGCCATGCTGTTGGCCGGTCTGGCCATCGTTGGCGGCGTTGCCCGTCGGCGCAGGCGTTGTGGTAGCTGAAGCGATGTCCGCTGCTTGACGGTAGGCAAGCATCCCTGACGCAGCTCAGTCTGCGTCATTTTTGATTGCGCTCGGCGCGACATCCGGATGAGCACGGACTCCGCACGATGCATCGACAAGTGAGTCAAAGACTCGGTCGGCGTCACGGCGGCGACGCAGTTCAGTTAGCCTGACCAACGCCAGAGACGCACCGAAAAGTGTCTCGAGATATTGGCTGTCCGTCGTTTCATCAACAACCAGGACCAGCCGCTGTGGCGGCAGGCGCTTGGACAGTTGCTGCAGCTCGAATTCGCAGCCTAGCCGCGCTGCGCTGATGCCGCGCACGTCCATGATCACGACATCGGCGCGCAGCATCAGCTCGACCACGGTGGCCTGCCAGGTCGAATCGCGGCAGCAGAATTCGTTGACGCGGAATCGTCCATCGGGGTCGGGGGCCAGATCGAGCTTCGCCAACTTGTTGTCGAGACTGGCGCGGGAGGTGACGAAGAGCTCATCGATGCGGCCAGTCAGCCAGCGCAGGTAGTCGCCGGCATCGATGGTGCGGGCGGTAACGTCAGGTGCGGCAATCATGGTGACCGGGCCAAGCAGGCGCCAGCGCGATGCGACACGGTCGAACAGGCGCTCGGTGCGGGCGGTGTAACCGAAAACCCGGAGCAGGAGCAGCGTCGGGGACGGCGTGGCCGTGGCCAGCCTGGTCACACCCAGCCAGCGCATCACCCAGTGATTGACCAGCGGGAAGAGCACGATTTCGCCAGCAACCAGAACCAGCGCGAAGAGCGGGCGATCCCGTCCAGCCAGAATGTCGAAACCAATGGTGACGACGAGCATCAGCCACCAGGTGCGAGCCAGTAACTGGGCGTCGGAAAAGCGCTTGGCCTCGTAGTCGGCGGCCAGCTTGCGCAAGCGCAGCCAGGCCAGCCAGCCGACCGGCAGCGCGATAAGCACAAAAACGCCATTCAGCCCGAGCGTATAGACCCACGGCGAGCCGGCCTCGGTTGCGGCCAGAGCGGCTGTCAGGCGAGCGCCGACAAAGGGGGCCGCAGCAAAAACCAGGAGGGCGGCAAAGGTGATCGGCACAACGCCACGCAGCCGGGTTGGCCAGGACATGAGCCAGAACAGCCCGGCCATCCACAGCTGGTTCCAGGCAATATCGAAGAACAGGGGAAGCAGGCCGATAATTTTCCAGCTCAGGGGTCGGCCGAGCATGCTGCGCTCGACAACACCGGTCATCAGGCAGAGCAGCGCAAAGCTCGTGAGCATGACGACAAGGGCGACAACAATGCGCCGGGCCGGCCATGCCAGCGAGACCGCAATCATCGGCAAGGCGGCGATCATGTAGCTGCAGGTCAGCGCCAGCGCATAGGTCGGCGAGGCACTCATCTCCCCGGCAAGCATGTAGAGCACAGCCATCGGCAGGCCGCACATGGCGGTAGTCAGCAGCCAGGCTGCGGCTATGCGTCGGCCTAGTGCGCGCTCACCGGTGGCGAGGTCGCCGGTGACGAACTCCGGCAGAACGGGCGAGCACTTGGCTGGCAAGGGCAGAACCGCGCCATCGCCGCGCATCATCCCTTCCAGAATGGCTTGGCGGTAGCGCCAGAGGACGAACAGCGCCACGACCACCGTGACTAGCACGCTGTTGATGAAATGCACGCTCGGTTCGCCACCATGCATCGCTCGCTCCCGGCAGGCCACAATGGTGCTAGCCTACTGCCAACGTCATTTTCAGGAAACTGTCATGACCATGCCGCTCCCCGAAACAACCGAATATCCCGCCCGCTGGCGCGAACCGTTGCGTTTTCTGCTGGCGACGCTGGCCATCACGCTGCTCTACCTTGGCATTCAGGCGTTCTGGATGTGGGGTGCAGCCGAACTGGCGCACGTCGGCTGGACGGTCAATGACCCGGCCCGGACCTACGCCGAGGAGGCGGCCGAGATTGCCGAAAAATCACAGCCGCGCGAACAGACCCTCGACCCGCAATTTCCCCGTCGCGTCTTCGTGCTCGGTTTCGAATACGGCTACCTGAGCCAGTGGCTGGGCGGCTATGGCCAACAGCCCGCCGAAATCATGGCGCAATTGTCGCGACCGGTCGAAGGGCACATTCGCCGCCTCGATGAAACGGCCGTGCTGCTCGGCGTTGCGCCGGTCAGCCTTTTGCCGGTACGCACTGCGGCCGATTTCAGCGGGCTGACCCAGCGCATTGAAGATGATCCGGAGGGGGTTGCCGGACGCGTCGAACAGTCCAGCTCACCGCGCCTGCGCCATGTTTTCCTGCTCGCTGCCCACGTCGGGACGATGAGTGCGGCACTGGAATCGCCACCGGCCGGCACCATGCCCATTCCGGCCACCCAGCTCATCGGCATGCACGGCGTGCTTGGCGGCATACCCGAAGCGTTGTGGCGTCCGCTCGGCCGGGTTTCGCGCGGAACGCCCGAGGAAGTGCGGCGCGATTACAACGCCGCGGCGACCCGCCTCGAAGCCGCCTTGTGAGCGCGACCTGAGCATTTCATTTTTGGTCGTTTTTTCCGGTTGACCGTGGGAATGGCCGTCGCGCGCCAGGTCGCTTCCTCCGCTGCGTGTTAACATTCGCCGCCATGAGCCCCCCCCGCCTGCCGCCTGCCATCCTAATCATGGGCCCGACCGCGTCGGGCAAGACGGCTGCCGCCATGGCGCTGGCCGACCGTTTTCCGGTCGAGCTGATCAGCGTCGATTCGGCCCAGGTTTTCCGTGACATGGATGTCGGCACGGCCAAGCCGGACCGTGCCACCCTGGCCCGCTACCCGCACCGCCTGATCGACATCATCTCGCCGGAAGAAAGCTACTCCGCCGCCCGCTTTCGCGCCGATGCACTGGCCGCGATGGACGAAATGACGAAAGCCGGCAAGGTGCCCGTTCTGGTTGGCGGCACGATGCTCTATTTTCGCGCCCTGCTCCACGGCCTGGCCGATCTGCCACAGGCCGATGCCGCGCTGCGCGCCGAAATCGATGCCGAAGCGGCGGCCGAAGGCTGGCCGGCGATGCACGCCAAACTGGCCGAACTCGACCCGGTAACCGCCGCCCGGCTGCACAGCACCGACAGCCAGCGCCTGCAGCGCGCCCTGGAAATCTGCCGGCTGACCGGCCGACCGATGTCCGAATTGCTGGCCGAAAGCGAAAAACAGAAACCGGCCTACGACTTCCTGTCGATTGCCTTGCTGCCGTCCGACCGCGCCGTACTGCACGACCGCATCGCCCGCCGTTTTGACGAAATGCTGCTGGCCGGGCTTGACGACGAAGTGCGACTGCTGCGCCAGAAATACCAGCTCAGCCTCAACCTGCCGTCGATGCGCTGCGTTGGCTACCGGCAGACCTGGGAAGCCCAGGACGGCACGCTGCCGCGCAAGGAACTGCGCGATCGTGGCATTTTCGCGACACGCCAGCTGGCCAAGCGCCAGATCACCTGGCTGACCAATTCTTTTGCCGCGGAAAGTATCGACTGCCTCGACCCGGCCCTGGCCGATACCGTTTCCAGCCGGGTCGCCGCCTTCCTCAGTTCCTGAGCAAGTCCTTGAGATCCTCGGCCAGCCCTTCCAGGCGGCCGACGATCTCGATCGATGCATCCTGCGTCCCGACCACGCGCAGCATGAATTCGTTGGCCATGTTGCCGAGCTCAGCTTCCTGCCGCTCCATCAGGCCGAGGTGGATGAAGGTCTTGTTGAGGCTTTCCTCAAAGTCGATCATCACCTGCGTCAACTCGAAACAGTTGCGCCGATAATTGTTCTGCACACCGTCCAGCGTGGCATAAAGACGAGGCAGCGCCGCCTCGATCCCGACCCGGCGGCGATGGGCCAGCAGGTCGGACTCGATTGCCTTCAGCCGCGCATCGGCCCCTTCGGCCAGAATGGCGCAGTTGTCGCGGATACGTCCGCAGCGCTCGGCATCGGCCAGCGGCATGTTATTGACCAGCAGACTGACCCGCCCGAAGTTGAAGACGCAGCGCGAACGGAACTGGAATATCCGTCCGCTATCCCTGATCAGATTGAGCACAGACGCCTCGAGCGGCACATCCTGGCCATTCTGGCTCAGCGTCAGCACCGTGTCGCCCAGACGCAACTGGACGGCAGCCAGCAGATCGTATTGGCCCATGGCATCGAGCACCAGCGCAGCCAGCTCCTTCAAGCCATTAACGTTGAACGAGCGGCTTAAAAACTGCAGGACAACGCCCAGTTCGCCCATGCTGACCATGGCCGCCATGGCCGTTTCCCGCGCATAACCGGCCTGCTCGCGCAGGGCCTTCTTCTCGTCCAGCATCCGGCTGGCCACACCCAGCTTGCTGATGAGCATGGCCGGCTCAACCGGCTTCTGGATAAAGTCGTCGCCACCGGCTTCGTAGCAGAGCAGCAGGGTCTCGCTGTCATCGCGCGATGAAACAAAGAGGACCGGAATATCCTGCGTATCGACATCGTCCTTGAGGCGACGGCAAAACGCATAGCCATCGATGACCGGCATCTGGATGTCGAGCAGAAAAATATCCGGCCGGGCAACCGCCAGGCGGCTCAGGCAGGTATCCACCGAGCTGAAGGTCTCGAGCTGGCACACGCCTTCGAGAATGCCGCTCAGCGCATCAAGAAACACCTGGTCGTCGTCGACGACATAAACACGCATGCTCGAATCCACTGCCCGCCCCGGAAATTGCCAATGGAATATTCTGAAGGCATTTTCCGGCAACGGCAAGCAGCGTCGTCAGGAGACCTCGGCTTCTTTTCTGGCGGCGAGCAGGGAATAAACCGTCGGCACCACGAAGAGCGTAAAGAAGGTACCGAGCAACAGGCCGCCGACGATGACCCAACCAATCTGCTGCCGCGACTCGGCCCCCGCCCCCGTGCTGAAGGCCAGCGGCACTGCACCGAGGACCATGGCGCCGGTCGTCATGAGGATGGGACGCAGACGCAGGAAGGCCGATTCGATCACTGCCTCCTTAAGCGCCATGCCTTTTTCCTGCAATTGGTTGGCGAATTCGACGATCAGGATGCCGTGCTTGGTAATCAGGCCGACCAGCGTAACGAGGCCGATCTGGCTGTAAACATTGAGCGTCCCGCCGCTCAGCCACAGGGCGAGCAGCGCGCCGGCCATCGACAGCGGCACGGTCAGCATGATGATGAACGGATCGCGGAAGCTCTCGAACTGCGCGGCCAGCACGAGGTAAATGAAGGCCAGCGCCAGGCCGAAGGTGAAGGCCAGCGATGACGAGGACTGACGGAATTCGCGCGACTGGCCGTTATAGTCGGCGGCATAGCCCGGCTTGAGCACCTGGTTGGCGACGCCGTCGAGGAAGGTCAGCGCCTCGCCCAGCGTGTAGCCCGGCGCCAGGTTGGCGGTAATCGTCACGGCGCGGCGCTGGCCGAAATGGTTGAGCTCGCGCGGGCTGATCGTCTCGCGAACATCGACCAGGTTTTCGAGCGAAATCATGCTGCCGTCGCGGCCGCGCACATAGATGTCGCGGATGTCCTCCGGATTGCGGCGCTCGGCTTCGGCGACCTGGACGATCACGTCGTACTGCTCGCCGTCGCGCTTGAAGCGCGTGACCTGGCGACCGCCGAGGAAGGTTTCCAGAGTCCGGCCGATGGTTTCGACCGGCACGCCCATGTCGGCCGCCTTGTCGCGTTTGACGTTAATCGAGAGTTCCGGCTTGTTGAGCTTGAGATCGGTGTCCACGTTGGTCAGCGAGGGATTCTTGGCCACTTCGGCCAGAATCTGGCCGGTCACTTTCTGCAGTTCCTCGTAAGGTGCGGCAGTCACGACGACGAAATTGACCGGCCGCTCGCGCGGACTCTGCCCCAGCGACGGCGGCGTGATCGGAAAGGCCATGACGCCGGGAATGCCGGCGAATTTCGGGAACAGTTCCTTGGCGATTTCCGGTGAGCGGCGGCTGCGGTCGTTCCAGTCGGTCAGGCCGAGAATGGAAACCCCCTGACTCACCGTCGGGTTGCCGGCCACCACGAAGTAACGTTCGGCATCCTTGGTCTGGCTGTAGATACCTTCGATCTGGCGCGCGTACTTCTCGGTGTAATCGAGCGTGGCGCCTTCCGGCCCGAGGAACATGCCGAAAATGATGCCGCGATCCTCGACCGGCGCCAGTTCGGACTTGAGCGCGTTGAGCAGGATGCCGCAAGACGCGGCGACGACGACGAAGCCGACAAGCACGATCCAGCGACGATTGAGCGAGGCGGTCAGCACCTTCTTGTAGCCGGCGTTGAGCCAGTTCAGGAAGCCCTCGACCATGAGGAAGGCCTTGCCATGCTTCTCCTCATGCTTGAGCAGCACCGAACACATCATCGGCGACAGGGTCAGGGCAACGAAGCCGGAAACGAGGACGGCACCAGCCAGGGTCAGGGCGAACTCGATGAACAGCTTGCCCGTGCGCCCGGTCATGAAGGCGACCGGGGCATAGACCGCAGCCAGCGTCAACGTCATCGCCACGACAGCAAAGCCGATTTCCTTCGAGCCCTGCAAGGCGGCCTGCATGCGCGGCATGCCGTCCTCGATGTGGCGGAAGATATTCTCCAGCACGACGATGGCGTCGTCGACGACGAGGCCGATGGCCAGCACCAAGGACAGCAAGGTCAGCGTATTGATCGTGAAGCCGAGCGCGAACATCAGGCCGAAGGCGCCAATCAGCGATACCGGAATGGTCACCAGCGGAATCAGCGTCGCCCGCAGATTACGCAGGAAGAAGAAGATGATGGCGAGGACGAGCAGGATGGCTTCGCCGATGGTGTGGAACACCGATTCGATCGAACGGTCGATGAACACCGACGAATCGTAGGACAGATTGGCGCTCATGCCCTCCGGCAATTCGCTGGTGATTTTCGGCAGATCGGCCCGCAAGGCCTTCGACAACTCGAGCGGATTGGCCGTCGCCTGCTTGATGACGCCGAGCGCCACGGCCGAACGCCCCTTGAAGCGCACGGCACTTCGTTCCTCGGCAGCGCCGATGGCAACCCGACCGAGATCGGCGATACGCACCGGATAACCGTTGACCGTCTTGACGACGACAGCACCGAATTCCTCGGGCGTCTTGAGATCGGTATTGGCCACTACGGAAAACTCACGCTCGCGGCTCTCGATCCGCCCGGCCGGCACTTCGACGTTCTGCTTGCGCAAGGCGTCCTCGACATCGGCAGGCGTCAGCTGATAAGCCGCCAGCCGCTGCTTGTCGAGCCAGATGCGCATGGCAAATTTGCGGTCGCCGAAAACCCGCACGTCGGCTGCACCGGGCAATGTCTGCAGGCGCGGCTTGACGATGCGCGTGGCGACGTCGGTCACTTCGAGCGCCGAATGCTTGTCGGAGGAAAAGGCGATCCAGATCACCGGGTTGGCGTCGGCCTCGACCTTGGCGATGACCGGCTCGTCGACCGCGTCGGGCAGCTTGTTGCGAACACGGGAAACGCGGTCGCGGACATCGGAAGCGGCCGAATCAGGTGCCCGCTCAAGCTTGAAGCGCACGGAAATCTGGCTGTTTTCGGCCCGTGAAATGGAAGTGATCACTTCCACTCCCTCGATGCCGGCCAGCGAGTCTTCGAGCGGCTTGGTCACCTGCGATTCGATGATCTCGGCCGAAGCGCCGCGGTAGGTCGTGTTGACGGTGACCACCGGTTCGTCGATCTTCGGATACTCGCGCACCGGCAGCCGGGTGTAGGAAACGATGCCCAGCAGCATGATGACGAGCGACAGCACGGTCGCGAAGACCGGTCGCTTGATGCAGATTTCGGAAACTTTCATTTGCCGGCCGCCGTCCCCGCAGCAGCCTGCGGCGCGCCCTCACCGACCGGACGAACCGCAGCGCCTTCGCGCAACTTCAATTGGCCGGCGGTCACGACCAGATCGCCGGTCGCCAGTCCTTCGACAACCTCGACCTGCGCAGCCCGACGAACCCCGAGCTTGACCTTGACCAGGCTGGCCTTGCCATCGACCACCTTGAACACCGCCGGCTGACCGCCCGGCACGATGGCCTGCTCGGGCACCATGAGGACGCCCTTGCGCTCGCCGAACAGCAGGCGGACGCGCACGAACATGCCGGGCCGCAGCTTGCCCTTGGCGTTGTCGAGCCGGGCCCGCGCTGAAATCGAGCGGCCGTTCTGATCCACCATTGGATCGATGGCGTCGAGTACGGCCTTGAAGCGCTCGCTCGGCAGGGCATCGCTGAGCACTTCGACGATCTGGCCCTTCACGATGCGGCCGAGGTAGTTTTCCGGCAGCTTGAAGTCGACGCGCAAGGTGGCGACGTCCTCGATGTTGATGAGGTCCTGGCCGTCCTTGAGGTAATCTCCGACGCTCACATTGCGCAGCCCGACCATGCCGGCAAACGGTGCCTTGATGCGCATTTTTGCCGCCTTGGCCTCGGCCAGCTGGACAGCAGCCTCCTGCACCTTGAGCGTCGCCGCCGAGGCGTCGAGCGCCTGCTGGCTCAGGAATTTCTTGCCGACCAGTTCGACGTTGCGCTCGTAACTGCTTTTGGCCAACGCCAGATTGGCCCGCGCCTGCTGCAACTCGGCGTCCTGGATGGCCGCGTCGAAAACGACGAGCACCGTTCCCTTGGCCACAATGGCGCCGTCCTTGAAACCGATCGACGCCACGCGCCCGGAGACTTCGGGACGCAGGACGACCGATTCGTTCGACTTGAGGGTGCCAACGGCTGCCACCTCGTCGGAAAAATCGCTCGCGGCGACCCGGGCCACCTCCACTGCCGTCGGAAAGCTGGCCGGCGCTCCACCTGCTGCCGGCTTGGCCGGCGCACCGTTCGGCGCTGCTGGCCCGGCGGCCGGCGCGCGATTGGCGGTGTAGGCGTAGTAGCCCAGGCCAGCCAGGCCGGCGAGCGCAATGGCGATGATTCCAAGACGGGAGTTTTTATTCATGGCATTCGGCAAAAGGTCGAACTGACCGGGCAGTCAGCAATAGCCGAATTGTAACGAACCGGCTGAATTCACAGAAGAAAATCACCCATCGATACTTGGCAAAAAGTCGGGCAATTTCGGAAGCTGGGCACAAGATGCACATTCCGCATCCGGGTCGGGCTCAAAAGCGGCGCGACAAGAGGCGACATCGGCATCCTGCCGGCCTTTTTTGAGCGGCGCGACACTGACGAAAACGACGCCGGCGCGAATCATGTTGAGATATTCCGCCACGCTGCGCGAGACGTCGATGATGCGTTTGTGGTGCTTCGGGTGCATCCGGTCATTGACCTTGACGATGGCACACCGGTCGATATCCACCCGCCGAACAGCGAGCATCGTGCCAAGCGGAAAGCGATTGCTGGCGGCGGTAAATTGCTGAACGTCAAAGCGTTCGCCTGTGGCCGTCTTGCGACCATGAAAACCCTTGCCGTAAAAGCTGGCGTGGCCGTGCAATCCGGGAACACCATCCTCGACCAGATCGGCCGGCCCGAACTCGGGGTTCAGTTCGGCGTGGCGCGGTGCATGCCGCACCAGTTTCTTGGTATGTCTGCTTGCCGCCGCTTTATGCACCACTTTATGCGACGGCTTCTTGCTCGCCGCCCAGACTGGCGACGAGGCATTGAGCAAGAACAGGCCGCAGACAATTGCCGCGACCCGCAACTGCCATTTAGACCACAACGGTCTGCGCTTCGTCACCCGAGCGCGCCCGGATCTTGCCGATGCGATAAACGGCTTCGCCCTGCGCCTTGAGTTCAGCCATGGCGACATCGGCATCAGCTGCGGCAACGACGATGACCAGGCCGATACCGCAGTTGAAGACGCGGTGCATTTCGTTTTCAGCCACATTGCCTTCAGCCTGCATCCAGTCGAACAGCTTGGGACGTGGCCAGGCGGCCTTTTCCAACTCGGCAACGGTATTTTCCGGCAGCACGCGCGGCACGTTCTCGAGCAGGCCGCCGCCGGTGATGTGGGCCATGCCCTTGATCGTGACCTTTTCCATCGTCGCCAGCACTTGCTTGACGTAGATGCGGGTCGGCGCCATGACGACGTCGGCCAGCGTGCGCTCGCCGTCGAACTTGGCGTTCATGTCCGGATTCGAACGCTCGATGATCTTGCGGACCAGCGAGTAGCCGTTGGAATGGGCGCCGGAAGAAGCCAGGCCGAGAACGACGTCGCCCGGAGCAATCGACGCCTTGCCATCGATGGCCTTGGATTTTTCGACAACACCAACCGCGAAACCGGCCAGATCGTATTCGCCGGCCGGGTACATGCCCGGCATTTCGGCGGTTTCGCCACCGATCAGCGCGCAGCCGGCCAGTTCGCAACCTTTGGCGATGCCGCCGACGACGGCCGCAGCGGTATCGACATCGAGCTTGCCGCAGGCAAAATAATCGAGGAAGAACAGCGATTCGGCGCCGAGCACGAGGATGTCATTGACGCTCATGGCGACCAGATCCTGACCGACCGTATCGTGACGATTCAGGTCGAAAGCCAGGCGCAGCTTGGTACCGACGCCGTCGGTCCCGGACACCAGCACCGGTTCCTTGTAGCGCTTCGGCACTTCGAACAGTGCGCCGAAGCCGCCGATACCGCCGAGCACGCCTTCGCGCAGGGTCTTCTTGGCCAGGGGCTTGATACGTTCGACGAGGGCATCGCCCGCATCGATATCGACGCCGGCATCACGGTAGGAGAGGGAAGTGTTCTGGGTCATGGTCAATTTGGCGCCAAGGGGCGGCGAAAGCCGCTGGAAAAAAAGGCGATTTTACCCGAAACCGCCAAGCTCCCCTAACCGCCCCGCCAGCCCCACCATTCCGGCGATTTGACACAAAAGCCGCTTTACCACGGTCAACCGGAAAAATGCGCCAAATTTCAAATCGCCAAGCACACCCGAAAAGACCGTCGGCCGCTCTGCTAAAATCGCGGGTTCGAATTTCCGGCGTCTTTTAATCGTCCGGTGCCAGCCTAGTGGAGAAAACGCAATGTACCAGTCCCCCCTCATCCAGGATCTGCACGATCGCGGCCTGATCGCCCAGATCACCGACGCGGCTGCGCTCGACAAGCTGCTGACTGAGGAATCGGTAACGCTCTATTGCGGCTTCGACCCGACGGCGGACAGCCTGCACCTCGGCCACCTGGTGCCGGTGCTCATCCTCAAGCGCTTCCAGGAAGCCGGCCACAAGCCCATCGCCTTGGTCGGCGGTGCCACCGGCATGATCGGCGACCCGAGCTTCAAGGCCACCGAACGCAAGCTCAACACGCCAGACGTGATCGCGACCTGGGTTGGCAAGATCCGCGGCCAGGTTGAGCCCTTCCTCAAGTTCGACGGCGCCAACGCGGCCATCATGGCCAATAACTACGACTGGTTCGGCGGCATGAACTGCCTCGAATTCATGCGCGACATCGGCAAGCATTTCTCGGTCAACACCATGATCAAGAAGGAATCCGTGCAGCAGCGCCTGCAGCGTGAAGACCAGGGCATTTCCTACACCGAATTCTCGTACAGCCTGCTCCAGGGCTACGATTTTGCCGAACTCAACAAGCGCTACGGCTGCGTCCTGCAGATCGGCGGCTCCGACCAGTGGGGCAACATCGTCGCCGGCACCGACCTGACCCGCCGCCTGCACCAGCAGCACGTCTACGGTATGACCGTGCCGCTCATCACCAAGGCCGACGGTACCAAGTTCGGCAAGACCGAATCGGGCGCTGTCTGGCTCGACCCGAAAAAGACCTCGCCCTACGCCTTCTACCAGTTCTGGCTCAATACCAGCGACGCCGACGTCTACAAGTTCTTGCGATTTTTCACCTTTTTACCGGTTGACCGTATCAACGAGA
>JAAXVL010000005.1 GCA_013335535.1 Azonexaceae bacterium | reverse complement strand
CGGGCAGCGCAGCGATCTCTTCGGGCGACGGCGGGGTCACGCGCAGGATCAGCTGGGCCGGTCCGTAGGCTTCGGCGATGCCGTCGACGAGCGTCACGCCCGGGTAGTCGGAATCAAGGAAGTGGCTTTCGGTGCCGGCGCTTTGCTCCATGCGCAGAACCGCACCGAGCGAGGCGAACTTCTTGGCGGTCTCGGGAACGAGGGCGACCCGGCTTTCGCCGGGGGCGCGCTCGCTGACGACCGATATGGTTATTGGCATGCTGCTCTCTCTATTTGTGGGAAATTATCCCGCGGATTGTAATGATGTATGACTTTTTTGTCAGTCACTTAATGGCGCTGTATTGCAAAAACGGAGTTCCTGCGGGTATGGGAAAAAATCTTCAACATGCCCCTCTCGTATTTTCTGCTGCGAATCTTGCCAGAATTTTGGCGATAGCAGATCGGCATGATATTTGTTGAATATTCTGCGCAAGGTTGGTGAGGCGAGCAGGAAGGTGGCGAACTCCTCCGGAAATATGTCGTTCCTGGCCACCGGGTACCAGATTTCGCCTGACATCTCGGTTTCGAAATCCGGGGCTGGTGGGATCTTGCGGAAGTTGCAGTCGGTCATGTATTCGATTTCGTCATAGTCATAGAAGACCACGCGCCCGTAGCGGGTGACCCCGAAATTCTTCCATAGCATGTCGCCCGGGAAGACGTTGGCCTGGGCCATTTCGCGGATGGCGCTGCCGTATTCGATGATGGCGTGTTCCAGTCCTTCGATGTTGTTGGCGCGTTCCATGCGGTCAAGGTGTATGTTGAGCGGTTCCATCCGCCGTTCGATGTAGAGATGCTTGATGATCAGTTGATCGCCGTCGATTTCGTAGCAGGACGGCGCCAGTTTTTCCAGTTCGGCCACGACCTCGTCGTCGAATCGGTTGCGCGGGAACAGAACGTTTGAGAATTCGAGCGTATCGGCCATGCGACCGACGCGGTCGACCTGCTTGACCATCATGAATTTGCGTTTGACCGTGGCGCGGTCCATGTTCTTCGAGGCACCGAAAACATCCTTGATGATCTTGAAGACATAGGGATAAGAGGGCAGCGTGAACACCAGCATGACCATGCCGCGGATGCCGGGAGCCATGATGAATTTGTCTTCCGAATGGTGCAGGTGATAGATCAAGTCGCGGAAGAACATGGTTTTACCCTGCTTGCCGAGACCGAGCATGATGTACAGCTCGGAACGCGGTTTGTTGGGCAGGATGGAGCGCAGAAACTGGACGTAGCCGGACGGCACTTCCATGTCGACCATGAAGTAGGCGCGCGACAGCGAGAAGAGCAGGCCGATCCGCCACCCGTCGAGCAGGATGGTGTCGAGGTAGAGCTTGCCTTCCTCGTCGTGCAGCACCGGGATGGCAAACGGGTATTCATTGGCGCCGTTGATTGCCTTGCCGATGATGTAGGCTGCCTTGTTGCGGTAGAAAGGCGAGCCGAGTACCTGGATCTGAAAATTGACTTCGCGTCGCGGCATGCCGTTCAGGTGATGACTGACCGCGTCGTATACGTGACCGACATCTCGCTCGAGGTCGGCGAAGGGGCGCTGCCAGCCGAAGTCGTCGATGATGGCGTGGATCGCCCCGCGCAGGCCGTTTGCCTTGGCGTAGTAGCTGCGGTAGGTCTGGGTGTCGTCGCCCTCGATGTTCTCGGTCGAAATGCTCGGGCGGACAAAAATGAAATCGTTGTGGAAGTAATTGCGGTGCAGGATCTTGGTGGTCACCGAGTTGAAAAAGGTTTCGGCCAGTTCCGGTTGCTTGTGGTTGAGCAACAGGCCGATGTAGAGCAGCTTGACCTGCTGCCAGGTGCTGTCGTCGAGGTGCTGGGCGTCGTAGTCGTCGCGCAGGCGTTCGACGCACTCGTCGACGCGGTCGTCGTAAAAGCGGATGCGCTCACGCACTGCCTTGTGCACGCCCTGCCAGTCGCTTTGCTCAAAACGCGACTTGGCTTCGCGGCTGCTCTGGCGAAACAGCGTGTAGTGCTTGTTGAATCCCTGGATCATGGCCAGCGCAATCTGGTGCGCGCTGGTGCCGTAGAGCCCGACTGAGATTTTCATGTGATCGCTCCGTATGTCAGGGGATTTTAGTGGTCCGGGGGCGAAATGACGAGATTGCCGCCATTCGGGGTGTCCGTGGCGGACCACACTGTGAAACCGTATTTCACCGTTGACCGGAAGCGTCGCGTTGCGGATACTCCCGAGACTCTGTAAGCACCGCGCAAGGGTGTCGGCGTATCGTCGCCGACTCGCATATCAAAAACCATCACCAAGGGGTTCGTATGTCCGCAGGCAAGTCCAAGATCATCTACACGCTCACCGACGAGGCGCCGTTGCTGGCGACTTGTGCGTTTTTGCCGATCGTCCGCACTTTTACGGAGCCGGCCGGCATTGAAATCGAGAAGGCCGACATTTCGGTCTCCGCCCGTGTTCTCGCCGAATTCTCCGAATTCCTTCCCGACGACCAGAAAGTGCCGAACACCCTCGGCGAACTCGGCAAGAAGTGTCTGCTGCCGGAAACCAACATCATCAAGCTGCCGAACATTTCGGCCTCCGTCGCCCAGCTCAAGGCTTGCGTCAAGGAGCTGCAGGAAAAGGGCTACAAGATCCCCGATTACCCGGAAACCGCCGATACCGAAGAAGCCAAGGCGCTCAAGGCCCGCTTCGGCAAGTGTATCGGTTCGGCCGTCAATCCGGTGCTGCGCGAAGGTAACTCCGACCGCCGCGCGCCGGGCGCCGTCAAGAATTTTGCCCGGAAGCGCCCGCATTCGATGGGCGAGTGGAAGCAATGGTCGCAGACCCATGTTTCGCACATGGAACACGGTGACTTCTACCACGGCGAAAAGTCGCTGACGCTCGACAAGGCACGTGAAGTCCGCATGGAACTGATCGCCAAGGGCGGCAAGACCACCGTGTTGAAGCCGAAGCTCTCCCTGCTCGAAGGCGAGATCATCGACTCGATGTTCATGAGCAAGAAGGCGCTCTGCGACTTCTACGAAGCGCAGCTCGAAGACTGCCGCGAAGCCGGCATCCTCTTCTCGCTGCACGTCAAGGCGACGATGATGAAGGTCTCGCACCCGATCGTCTTCGGCCACTGCGTCAAGATCTACTACAAGGACGCCTTCGACAAGCACGGCAAGACCTTCGACGAACTGGGCATCAACGTCAATAACGGCATGGTCGATCTGTACGAGAAGATCAAGCAGCTGCCGGAATCCAAGCGCGACGAGATCATCCGCGACCTGCACGCCTGTCAGGAACACCGTCCGCGTCTGGCCATGGTCGATTCGGCCAAGGGCATCACCAATTTCCATTCGCCGAACGACATCATCGTCGATGCTTCCATGCCGGCCATGATTCGTCAGGGCGGCAAGATGTGGGGCGCCGACGGCAAGACCTACGACAGCAAGTGCGTCATGCCGGAATCGACCTTCGCCCGCATCTACCAGGAGATGATCAACTTCGTCAAATGGCATGGCAACTTCGATCCGCGCACCATGGGCACTGTGCCGAACGTCGGCCTGATGGCCCAGCAGGCCGAAGAATACGGTTCGCACGACAAGACCTTCGAAATCACCGAAGACGGCATCGCCAACATCGTCGATAACGCCACCGGCGAAGTCCTGCTCACGCAGAACGTCGAAGCCGGCGATATCTGGCGCGCCTGCCAGGTCAAGGATGCGCCGATCCGCGACTGGGTCAAGCTCGCCGTCACCCGCGCCCGCCAGTCCGGCATGCCGGCCATCTTCTGGCTGGACGCCTACCGTCCGCACGAGAACGAGCTGATCAAGAAGGTCCAGAAGTACCTCAAGGATCACGACACCAGCGGTCTCGACATCCAGATCATGTCGCAGGTTCGCGCCATGCGCTTCACGCTCGAACGTGTCGCCCGTGGTCTGGACACCATCTCGGTGACCGGCAACATTCTTCGCGACTACCTGACCGACCTCTTCCCGATCATGGAGCTGGGCACCTCGGCCAAGATGCTGTCTATCGTCCCGCTCATGAACGGCGGCGGCATGTACGAAACCGGTGCCGGCGGCTCCGCGCCGAAGCACGTGCAGCAGCTGACGCAGGAAAATCACCTGCGCTGGGATTCGCTCGGCGAGTTCCTGGCCCTGGCCGTGTCGCTCGAAGAGCAGGGCATCAAGGATGGCAACAAGCGTGCTGTCCTGCTTGCCAAGACGCTCGACGCCGCCACCGGCAAGCTGCTCGACAACAACAAGTCGCCGTCGCCGAAGACCGGTGAGCTCGACAACCGCGGTTCGCAGTTCTACCTTGCCATGTACTGGGCGCAGGAACTGGCTGCGCAGAAGGAGGATGCCGAACTGGCAGCCCACTTCACCAAGCTGGCCAAGACGCTGACCGACAACGAGGCACAGATCATTGCCGAGTTGAAGTCGGTACAAGGCCGTCCGGTTGATATCGGTGGCTACTACAAGGCCGATGCCGAGAAGTGCAAGGCTGTAATGCGTCCGAGCCCGACGCTCAACGCTGCACTGAAGGCTGCGCGCCGCTGAGTTTGACCGGCGCTGCGGCGCTTGTGGTCCAGAAAGCGAAGGTCGATTCGACCTTCGCTTTTTTCATTTTCGGGCTCTTTTTCCGGTTGACCGTGGAAGTCTCGGCGCTCGGCCAATTGGCTGACACCGGACAAGGTTTTGCGACATAATCAGCGCGCAGCCTTGGCGCCTGAGGATGGCGTCGGGCTTTGCCGATCAACGGAATGTGGCTACGGCCCATCCGATCACTTGCCAAGGAAAGACCATGACTTCTCACATCAAGGTGCCGCCAGGCGGCCAGAAAATCGTTTCCGGTCAGCCGATTCCCAACAACCCGATCATTCCCTTCATCGAGGGTGACGGCATCGGCATCGACATCACGCCGGTCATGATCAAGGTTATCGACGCCGCTGTTGAGAAGGCTTATGGCGGGACGAAGAAGATTTACTGGATGGAGGTCTTCGCTGGCGAAAAATCGACGCGCATCTATGGTCCGGACGAGTGGTTCCCGCAGGAAACCTTCGCTGCGCTCAAGGAATATTCCGTCTCGATCAAGGGGCCGATGACGACGCCGGTCGGCGGCGGCATCCGCTCGCTCAACGTCGCGCTGCGCCAGGAGCTCGATCTCTACCAGTGCGTCCGCCCGGTGCAGTATTTCAAGGGCGTGCCGTCGCCGCTCAAGCACCCGGAACTGACCAACATGGTCATCTTCCGCGAGAACACCGAAGACATCTACGCCGGTGTCGAGTGGGCTGCCGATTCCGAGCAGGCAAGGAAAGTCATCGATTTCCTGCAGAAGGAAATGGGCGTCAAGAAAATCCGCTTCCCGGAAAGCTCCGGCATCGGTATCAAGCCGATCTCCGTCGAAGGCACTACCCGCCTCGTGCGCGCCGCGCTCAAGTACGCCGTGGATAACGACCGCAAGTCGCTGACCATCGTGCACAAGGGCAACATCATGAAATTCACCGAAGGCCTGTTCCGCGACATCGCCTACAAGGTGGCGCGGGAAGAGTTCGGTGCCCAGCCCATCGACGGTGGGCCATGGTGCCACTTCACCAACCCGAACACCGGGCGCGAAATCACCGTCAAGGACTCCATTGCCGACGCCTTTCTGCAGCAGATCCTGCTCCGCCCGGCTGAATACGATGTGATCGCCACGACCAACCTCAACGGCGATTACATTTCCGACGCGCTGGCCGCGCAGGTCGGCGGTATCGGCATCGCGCCGGGCGCCAACATTTCCGACCAGTACGCCTGTTTCGAGGCAACGCACGGCACGGCGCCGAAGTACGCCGGGCTGGACAAAGTGAATCCCGGTTCGCTCATCCTCTCGGCCGAAATGATGCTGCGCCACCTCGGCTGGAAGGAAGCGGCCAATCTGGTCATCAAGTCGATGGAAAAAGCCATTGGCGACAAGCAGGTGACCTACGACTTTGCCCGCCAGATGGAAGGGGCCGAGGAGTTGTCATGCTCCGCTTTTGGCGATGCGATGATCGCCCGCATGTGATTGGCCGGGAGACTGTTTGCACGAAGCCACCGCAAGGTGGCTTTTGTCATTTTGCGCCCCCGCTGGGACAAGGGCGGGCGTATGCTGTGGGCCAGCCAATTGGCCAGTGATGCACGCGCCGCAGTTCAGGGCGAATGAAAGGACAGTCCTGTGAGCCCAGCAAAAATTGAAGAACTCTTCGACCTCCTGCGCGCCGCCTGCGCCCGCCAGTTCCGCTTCAATCCGCGGCGCATTACGGCGAGCATGCGCTACGTTGGCAAGGAGGGCCACGGCAAGGATCAGGTCCATGTCTTCCGCGACGCTTCGACCCATTCGCAGATCGAGCTGGCCAGCACCTTCGCCACCCTGCGTGAAAAGCATGGCGAAAAGCCGCATTGGACCGAGGCTGAGAAGGCGCACTACCAGAACACCGATGCCGAGATCGATGCCGAAATTGCCGCCAAGAAGGCCGAACTCGAATTTGTGCAGAATTCCGCGCTCTATCAGGATTACAAGGCCGAACTGCTGACCCACTACAAGGACTGGCCCGGCTACGTGCTTGGCGTGACCAATCCGCGCGAAGCCGCACGGCTGCTCATCGCCGCCCTGGTCGAGGCAAAAGATCCCCGCCTGACTGCCTTCGCCGAACACCTGGGTTCGACCGATCCGGAACATCTGGCCCACCTCCTGCTGGCGCCATGTCACCTCGAGATTGATGCCGCCAAGGCCACCGCAGCACCCTGAACCAGCGCGTCGGGAAGCGTCGCTAGCCTGCCGGGAAGTACAATTCGGGGATGACTGAAAACGCAACGAACGACACCGTCGACTCCGAAGAGTCCGACGTCATCAACGAGCCGCGCCTGTGGCGCAATAACGGCTGGACTGCCAGAGTCATTAAGAACGAAGATGACGAAGGCTGGGCCGTCGAAATGATCAAGGACGGCGAAGCCGAACCGGCGCTGGTCGGCCCGTGGACCATGGGTCGCGACAAGAAAAATCCCAAGCCGCTCGACGTTTCCGCCTTCCAGACCCTGATCAAGACCGCCTCGGAGGTCCTGCGCCGGCACGAGCATCAACTGCATGCCCAACTGCACCGGAAACTCACGGTCGACCGGGAAAACGGGCCAATTTTGATATGCCTGGACATCGTTCCCGACGAGGACGATCCCTACGCCACGCTGTCGGCCGAAGATGCCGATGGCGAGCAACTGGCCAAGGTCCGTGTCGGCCCGAACTTCAAGCTCAGCCCGGCCAGCGCCAACGCCTGGATAGACGACGAATTCCGTCAGCCCGAGTAACGATGAGCATCGAAACCATCACCCGCAAACAGGCCGTCCAGGGCTACACCGGCTATTCCTGCATTGGCCTCTACAACCCGAAAGGCCCGGAAAACGTCGGCTCCATCATGCGCGCCGCTGGCTGCTATGGCGTTAATAGCGTTTTCTACACCGGCAAACGCTACGAGCGCGCCGTCGAATTCCGCACCGATACCAAACAGGTCCATCTGCAACTGCCGCTGATCGGCGTCGACGACCTGCAGCAGGTCATCCCCTTCGGCTGCGTTCCCGTCGCCATCGAAGTTCACCCGGACGCCAGACCGCTCACCGAATACCAGCACCCCGAACGCGCCTTCTACATCTTCGGCCCGGAAGACGGCAGCCTGAAAAAGAACGTGACTTCGTGGTGCAAGGACATCGTGTACATCCCGACGCATGGCTGCATGAACCTGGCGGCGACAGTCAATGTCGTACTCTACGACCGGATGCTGAAGGCCGGCGGCTTTCAGCCATAGGCGAAGTCTCGGTTCGGCCATCAGGTTGTCTTAAGGTCCGGCGGCAATAATCAGGACTTACCCAAGTCAGCGAAGACGGGAGGCCCCATGAATGCGTTCAACAAGCGTACGGCATGGCGAATTGGCGCCGTCAGCCTGCTGCTGGCCTTTCTCGCCAGCCCGGTTGTCTGGTTTGTGGCCAGGGAACATGCTGAAGAAAGCACGGTTTCGCTGGCTATCGAGGAATCAAAGCGTCTGCTCGGCCGTTTCGGCGCCATCGCGCTGAGTGGGCCGGATGCCGCCTTGCGCGCCCATGGTGCCGCCAAAACGCTGGTCGGCGGCCTGTTCGATATTGCTGAAATCTATGATGGCCAAGGCCAACGCTTGGCTGAAGCGATGACTGCGGACGGTACGCTGGTCGAAGGCATCCTGCTTCACCACGCTGCACCCACCTATACGACGACCAGTTATGAAAGTCTCCGGTTGCCCGACAAACGCTGGGTGCTGCGGGTTTTTGTTCCCTTGCGCCTGAGCGGTAACGGCCAATCCGAGATCACCGGTTACTTCGAAGGTGTCCGTGTCGTGCCCGAATGGCAACGGCAGCAGATGCTCGACAGCGCGCTGTCTGCCGCCCTGATGGTCGGCTTTGCCTCGCTGCTATGCGGTGCGGCGATCTATCCCGTGGTCGTTCGTCTTTCTGCCGACAATGAGCGCAAGGCGCGCGAGGTGCTGGATTCGCACATTTCAATGATGGAGGCCTTGGGCCGCGCCATTGCCAAGCGCGATTCCGATACCGGCACCCATAATTACCGGGTCGCCTGGATGGCGGGGCGGATGGCCGAGAAGCTCGGGTTCCGTGGCACCTCGATGCAATCGCTGATCATCGGCAGCTTTCTCCACGACGTCGGCAAGATCGGCATTCCAGACGCCGTTCTGCTCAAACCGGGGCCACTGAACAGCGACGAACTGGCCGTCATGCACTCGCATGTCCAGTTGGGCGAAGAAATCATGATCGGCATCGGCTGGCTCGAAGACGCCAAAGAAGTGGTTTCCGGCCATCACGAAAAGTGGGATGGTTCCGGCTATCCGCGACAACTCAAGGGCGAGCAGATTCCCCTGGCCGCCCGCATCTTTGCCGTTGCCGACGTCTTCGACGCGCTCTGTTCCCGACGCCCCTACAAAGAACCGATGGGCTTTGACGCGGCGATGGCCATTCTCGAAGCCGACGCCGACAGTCACTTCGATCCGGCCGTCATGGCCGTCTTTCGCCCGATGGCGCGGGATATCTTCGAGCGGTTGGCCGGTTGCAGCGAAGCGGCCGCCAGCAAACTGCTCGAAGGCCAAGTCCGCCATCATTTCGGGCTATGAGTCAGTTTGCGGTTGGAAGGACGGCGGGTTTTCCGGTTGACCGTGGCAGTCAATTTATAGACTCAATGAGGCGGATTCCTTAAGACGGGTGGGATAATTGGAAAATTACTCTGACCCCTTTGGCTCCTATGACTGAGCTCGACACAAAGACTTTTCAGGCTGTGGTCGAAATTTTGCGAACGGCCAAACCGCTATTTGTTAGTGCTGATCCTTATCTTCCGGTGTGGAGTGCTCTTGGTGGCGCATTCATCGGTGCAATAGCGTCATTTATTCCAAATTACCTCATTGCTAAACGGAAAGAGCGCTCAGAAAAGCGCTCAACAACACTCCAGTTGTACTCAGAGATCAAAGCCACAATAGAGATAGCAAAGCATCGGCAGTATATTGAGGCGCTAGAGGCAATTGAAAAAGCATTCCTAGCCAACCAGATCACAGAGTATTCGTTTGAAGTCCAAGTGCCGGATGACAGGTATCCAATATTCAAAAGCAGTATGGAAAGATTGGGTAGTATTGATATTCAAATTCAGGTCAAAGTTGTTGAGTTTTATCAATTGCTTGAGGCCGTGGTTCAAGACGTTAAGCCTGGCGGGCTTTTGAACTCTGCGCCAGCGCCATTGAACAAATTTCAAGAAGCATTGCGAATTTCCAAGCTGACCCGACAAATTGGGTCAGAAATACTTGTCGCTATCGAAAAACAATACCCCGAGTGCAAATGAGCACGTTTATTCTGAGAATGCGATCAGTCGCTATGGGCGCTAAGCGGGCAATTATTAAATTTAGCAATTAGCTATCTATCTGGATTTTCCTTTGACCTCAAATCCCATCGCAGTTTTCGACTCTGGACTCGGCGGCCTGACGGTATTGCGTGCGCTGCGTGCCCGCCTGCCGCAGGAAGATTTCTTCTATTTCGCCGACACCCGTTTCCTGCCCTATGGTGACCGGCCGGAGACCTTCCTGCGCGAGCGCGGCGTGCTGATTGCCGAGGCGCTGGTCAGGCGGGGGGCGAAGGCGCTGGTGATTGCCTGCAACACGGCGACGGCAGCGGCGGCTGAGGCGATTCGGGCGGCGATAGCGGTGCCGGTGGTGGCGCTGGAGCCTGGCGTCAAGCCGGCGGTGGGGCTGACCAAAACAGGCGTTATTGGTGTGCTGGCGACGACTCGGACTTTGGCCAGCGAGCGTTTTCAGCGGCTGGTTGGCAATCATGCCAACGGCCATCGTGTCATTGCCCAGCCTTGTCCGGGGCTGGCCGAGGCGATAGAGGCCGAGGGGCCGGACAGTGCTGCCGTGGCGGCCTTGCTCGATACCTTTGTCGCGCCGCTGGCTGCGGCGGCGGCCGATGTCGTGGTGCTCGGCTGCACGCATTATCCATGTGTGTCGGCGGCGATTGCCCGGCGCATGCCGGCGGGAACCGTGCTGCTCGATACCGGCGAGCCGGTGGCGCGTCAGCTTGAGCGGCTGTTGGCGGCGGGCAATCTGCTCGGTGGCGGCGAGGGGCGGCTGACGGTGGCGACGAGCGGCGCGCCGGCGGCGGTGATTGCCACGGTCGACCGGATTTTTGGGCAAAAATTGAAAATCGAACACTGGGAGCCTTGAGATGAGCGAGATACAAAAACCGCTGGCCGGTCTCAAGGTTGTCGAGCTCGGCACGCTGATCGCCGGGCCGTTCTGCACGCGGATCATGGGCGAGTTCGGTGCCGAGGTGATCAAGGTCGAATCGCCCGATGGCGGCGACCCGCTGCGCAAGTGGCGCAAGCTCTACGAAGGCACCTCGCTGTGGTGGGCCGTGCAGGGGCGCAACAAGAAATCGGTGACGGCCAACCTCAAGCATCCGGAGGGCGTCGCGTTCGTCCGCAAGCTCATTGCCGAAGCCGACATCCTGGTTGAAAACTTTCGCCCCGGCGTGCTGGAAAAGCTCGGGCTGGGCTGGGATACGCTGAAGGCGGACAACCCCGGGCTGGTCATGGTGCGCCTTTCCGGCTTCGGCCAGACCGGGCCGTACAAGGATCAGCCGGGCTTCGGCGCGGTCGGTGAATCGATGGGCGGGCTGCGCTACATCACCGGCTTTCCCGACCGGCCACCGGTGCGCACCGGCATTTCCATCGGCGATTCGATTGCCGCGCTGTGGGGCGCGATTGGCGCGCTCATGGCGCTGCGCCACAAGGAAGTCAATGGCGGGGCCGGGCAGGTGGTCGATGTCGCGCTCTACGAGGCAGTCTTCGCCATGATGGAGTCGATGGTGCCGGAGTTCGACGTGTTCGGTTTCGTCCGCGAACGCACCGGCAACATCATGCCGGGCATCACGCCGTCGAGCACGCACACGACCAAGGATGGCAAGCACGTGACGATCGGCGCCAACGGCGATGCGATTTTCAAACGCTTCATGCTGGCCATCGGCCGGCCCGATCTGGCCGACGATTCGACCCTGGCCGACAACGCCGGCCGCGATGCAAGACGCGACGAGATTTACGGGTTGATCGACGCCTGGACCACCGAACACGACGAGGCCGAGGTGCTGGCCACGCTGGCCAAGGCGGAAGTGCCGTCGTCGCGCGTCTATTCCGCGGCCGACATGTTCGCCGACCCGCAATTCATCGCCCGCCAAATGTTCGAGTCAGCCCGTCTGCCTGATGGCAAGGAATTCAAAATCCCCGGCATCGTCCCCAAATTGTCGGAAACGCCGGGCAGCACGGAATGGCTGGGCGCCGCGCTCGGCGAGCATACCGACGCCGTCCTGGCCGAACTGGGTTACGCGCCGGAGCGTATCGCTGTGATAAGGGCCGAAGGGGCGATCTGATCAGCCGTGGCGCCGTGGGGCAGGCTTCCACGGTCAACCGGAAATTTGGGCCAAAATTGAAATTGTTTCCGGGCGTGTGACTTAACTCTGCGCCGGCTGATGTCGCTGAGTGAATCCTGCCGGTGGCTGCCACGCCGGCCAGTTCTGGCACAGGGCGCCCCAGTTTTCGCCGATGGACGAATCGGCTTTGGCGCAACTACGCTGTTGCAGGATTTCCCTGGACTGCCAGAGCACCATGACCGAGTTCAGCGGTCCGGGGGCGGCGGTCAGGATCAGACCGGTTTTTCCTCGCCGCCCGACGATCAGTTGTCCGCCTTGTTCGCGGCCGAAATTGCCGAACAAAAACGAGCCTTGGCCTTCGAACCACTTCTGCACCGCCGGCCATTCTGACTTGCCGAAATCCATGCGAATCTGGCGCAGTCCGTCGTCGCCAAACCAGAAGGTGATCATCCGGGAAGGAATGCCGTCCGTGTTGTTGGCGATGGTCCAGCACACTTCCCTGTCGTCCGGCTCAAGGCGCTCTTCGACCTTGAGGTTGCCGTAGCAGCGCATGTGAAAGCCTTCCTGGCCGAGGTGTTTCTGGAGGTGCGCCCGCGATATTCCGGCCGTGAAGTCTTCAAAATGATAGGCCCAGGCTGGCGCTGTCTGGCGCTCCTGTTCGTCCTGATCGAGCCATTCGCTCCATTGCCGTGATTTGGCGTACCAGATCACGCCCAGGCCCACGATCAAGAGGGTTGAAACGCGCACCGCTTTCCAGTGTTGAAACGACGTTGTCGAAGCCGGGGCGGCTTCCGCCGGCCGCCGGATGACAAGACCGACGGCGATGATGCAGATGGCTGCGGCCGCTGCAATGAAATGCGTGATTTTGAAGGCGGGAATACCGGGCAGGGCAAGGAGCAGAACGATGCCGCCCGCGAAAATGAATACCCAGCCCAGGATCACTGACAGGATTGATGGCGCGGGGCTGGTAGCTTCCTGCGGCGGTTGCGACGGGGCGGATTGTGTCTTGACGAAACCGATGGCAGCGACGGCGCCCATGACGAACAGGCCCAGGATCGCCGACAGCGTCGTGATTTTTGAGGGCTGGGGGTAATGTATCCCGGCGATCTGGCTACCGGTTGCCAAGCCCGCGAGAATCCAGCCTAGTTTGCTGGCGCGGGTTTCAAGTCGACGGTAGCTCGGCTCGTTGTTTTTCCGGTCGTAATGATCGACGACCAGCGAAATCAGGGTTATCGCTGCGCACACCATGGCCAGTGCCATGAGCCAGGCGGGGAGTCCATGTAGATGCAGCGAACTGCGTTTTCCCGGGATCACGATATCGTCGATCACTACGCCGAGAACGCCGTAGGCGATGAGGCCGAGCGAACCGAGTGTGCGCAGGATGCGCGTTTTTAGCGGAACCTGATTGGGCGTGTAGTGTTCAGGGGCGGGCACAGAAATGGCCTCCGTGGCAAGGCGAAGGAGGCGAATAATATCATTGGCATATTACGCTGCCGAGGGCCATTCTGGCGGCCGCGGCACCCACCACGGTCAACCGGAAATTTCGGCCAAAACAGAAATGAGCCAGGCGTGCGCCTGATTCAGCGTTCCGGCAAGGGAATGAACTCGGTCTCGCCGGGAATGACGCCCATTCTCTGCTGGCGCCAGTCTTCCTTGGCCACCTCGATCCGTTCGCGGCGCGAGGAAACGAAGTTCCACCACATGGCCCGGCGTCCTTCGAGCGGTGCGCCGCCGATGACGACGAAACGGGCCGACTGTTCGGCGACGATGACGGCCGGCTGGCCATCGCTCAGGACCGCGAGCTGGTTTGGTTCGAGGACTTGTCCATCAACCGTCAGACGGCCTTCGACGCCGTAGATGGCACGTTCCTCCGCTGCGCAATCCAGATGAAGGACGCCGCCCGCTTGCGCTGCGACATCGAGGTAGAGCGTCGGGGCAAAGGTGCGCACCGGCGAGACGAGATCGAACGCCTGGCCGATGAGCACCCGGACGGTAATCAGTTCATCCCGCCAGACCGGAATGGCGGCGGCCGGCGTGTGGGCGAAGGCCGGCTCGACCTCTTCGAAGGCGACGGGCAGGGCGGCCCACAACTGCAGGCCGTGGATGACGTGGGCTTGCTTCCGCAGGTCATCCGGGGTGCGTTCCGAATGCACGATGCCGCGCCCGGCCGTCATCCAGTTGATGGCGCCGGGTTCGATGCGCTGCACGCTGCCCAGACTGTCGCGGTGGAGCATGGCGCCTTCGAACAGGTAGGTCACCGTGGCCAGACCAATGTGGGGGTGCGGCCGGATGTCGGTATTGCTGTCGGGAATATGCGTGACCGGGCCGAAATGGTCAAAGAACAGAAACGGCCCGACCGACTGGCGACTGGCCGCCGGCAGCATGCGGCGTACGGTCATGCCGCCGCCGAGATCGGTGAAATGAGGCTGAAGCAGGGTCTGGATGGGCATGGGGTTTCCTTGGCGATGGAGTCAACTGATCGGGCGATTGCGCTTTTCGCTGCGGCACTCGGCGACCGGGCGCAGATCCCCGCTCGGCATCAGCGTTTCGAGACGCACCGTGAATCCCCAGAGGTGGGCCAGATGCTCGAGGACGCGATCCGTCTCGGGGCCGAGCGGCCGACGTTGATGAGAAAAATGGCGGAGGGTCAGCGAGCGGTCGCCACGCAGGTCGACGTTCCAGACCTGAATGTCGGGGTCGGCGCTGCCCAGGTTGTATTGCTCGGCCAGCGCGCGGCGCACCGCGCGATAGCCCATGTCGTCGTGAATGGCGTCGACGCGCAGCTTGGGGTTGGCCTCGTCGTCGAGGATGGCGAACAGGCGGAATTCCCGCATCAGGCGGGGCGACAGGTACTGGGCGACGAAGCTTTCGTCCTTGAAATTGCTCATCGCGAAATTGAAGGTTTCGCGCCAGTCCGAGCCGGCAAATTCGGGAAACCATTCGCGATCCTCGTCCGTCGGTTCCTCGCAGATGCGCCGGATATCGCGCCACATGGCAAAACCCAGGGCATAGGGGTTGATGCCGGAATACCACTTGCTGTTGTACGGCGGCTGGTAGACGACATTGGTATGCGATTGCAGGAATTCCATCATGAAGCCGTCAGTCAGCTTGCCTTCGTCATACAGCGTGTTGATCAGGGTGTAGTGCCAGAAGCAGGCCCAGCCCTCGTTCATGACTTGCGTCTGGCGCTGCGGGTAGAAGTACTGGCCGATCTTGCGGATGATGCGGATGATTTCGCGCTGCCAGGGTTCGAGCAGCGGCGCGTTCTTCTCGACAAAATAGAGCAGGTTCTCCTCGGGCTCCGCGGGGAAGCGCCGTTCCTCCTCTTCGGCGACGGCCGCGGTGTGGCGCGGCAGCGTTCGCCACAGGTCATTGACCTGGGCCTGCAGATAATCTTCTCGCTCCTTCTGACGCAGCGTTTCCTTGTCCAGCGACAGGTGCGGCGAACGTTTGTAGCGATCGACCCCCAGATTGCTCAGGGCGTGGCAGGCATCGACCAGTTGCTCGACCGCCGCGAAACCATGGCGCTCCTCACACTGGGCGATGTAGTTCCGGGCGAAGACGAGGTAGTCGATGATGGCGTCGGCGCTGGTCCATTGCTTGAACAGATGGTTGCCCTTGAAGAATGAATTGTGGCCGTAGGCGGCATGGGCGATGACCAGGGCCTGCATGGTCAGCGTGTTTTCCTCCATGAGGTAGGCGATGCACGGGTCGGAATTGATGACGATCTCGTAGGCCAGCCCCATCTGGCCGCGCTTGTAGCGGTTCTCGGTTTCCAGGAAATGCTTGCCGAAGGACCAGTGGTGGTAATAGACCGGCATGCCGATGGCGGCGTAGGCGTCCATCATCTGCTCGGCGGTGATGATCTCCAGCTGGTGGCGGTAGCAGTCGAGGCCGTAGGCCTTGGCGACGCGGCCGATCTCGGCGTCGTAGCGTTCGATGGCTTCGACCGTCCATTCCGAGCCCTCGGCAATCGGGCGAATACGCTTTTTGCTCATGCCAGTCGCTTTCGGAAGAGTTCGCGGAATACCGGATAGATGTCGGCCACCGCGGCGATGCGCTGCATGGCGAAGATCCCGGGGTGGCTTTCGAGCAGGCGTTCGTACTCGAGCCAGAGGTTCTGCGGTTCGGCGTCGGCGATCTCGATATAGGCGAAATACTGGACGAGCGGCAGGATGGATTCGCTGATCAGTTCCCGACAGGTCGGCGAATCGTTGTTCCAGTTGTCGCCGTCGGAGGCCTGGGCACCGTAAATGTTCCAGGCACTTGAGGCATAGCGGGCGACGATGATCTCGTGCATCAGCGTCAGGGCGCTGGAGACGATGGTGCCGCCGGTCTCCCGGGAATGGAAGAAATTCTCTTCGTCGACCTCCTCGGCCACCGTGTGGTGGCGGATGAAGACGACCTCGATGTGTTCGTAGTTACGGTTGAGGAAGAGGTAAAGCAGCATGAAAAAGCGCTTGGCGATCTGCTTCTTCGATTCGTCCATCGAGCCGGAAACGTCCATCAGGCAGAACATCACGGCCTGCGTGGAGGGTTGGGCGATGCGAATGCGGTTGCTGTAACGCAGATCGAAGGGGTCGATGAAGGGGATGGCTTCGCGCCGCGCCAGCAGGCTGGCGATCTCGCGTTCGATGCGGATGATGTCCGGGTCGCCCGGGCAGTCACGGCGCAGGCGTTCCAGTTCATCCTTCAGTTCGCGCAGGCGGGCGGCAAACGGGGCGCCGACGGCGATGCGCCGCCCGGCCGCGCCGCGCATGGTGCGGACCAGATTGATATTGGTCGGCACACCGCTCTGCGTATAACCGGCCCGCACCCGCTTGTATTCGTCAATACGGGCCAGCTGGCGCTTAACTAGGTTGGGCAGGGCCAGTTCGTCGAAGAAGATGTCGAGGAACTCGTCGCGGGTCAGCGTGAAGACGAAGTCGTCGATGCCCTCGCCATCCTCGCTCGCCCCGCCCGAACCCTGGCCGGAGCCTTCGAGGGGGCGGTCGACGCTGTCGCCGCTATTGAAGCGGTCGTTGCCGGGATGCACGATCTCCCGCTTGCCGCCCTTGCCGTGGCGGAAATGCGGCTCGGTGATGTCCTTGCCGGGAATGCCGATCTTCTCGCCGTTGTCGAGGTCACGGATGCCGCGCCGGGCAATCGCATCGGCCACCGCTTTGCGGATCTGCCCCTTGAAGCGCTGGATGAAGCGGCTGCGGTTGATCGAACTCTTGTTCTTGCTGTCCTGCCGCCGATCGACGATGCGTACCGTCATGGGTGACCTCCCGTTGCGCGGCGAAATCGCCCCGCCTTTCCACCATCACGAAGACTTGCGAACCCGCAAGTACCAGTCGCAGAGCAGGCGCACCTGCTTCTCGGTGTAGCCCTTGCAGGTCATGCGCTCGACGAAGTCCTTGTGCTTCTTCTGCTCGTCGGCACTGGCCTTGGTGTTGAAGGAAATGACCGGGAGCAGTTCCTCGGTGTTCGAGAACATCTTTTTCTCGATGACGGCCCGCAACTTCTCGTAACTTGTCCACGCCGGGTTCTTGCCATCGTTCTTGGCCCGGGCGCGCAGCACGAAATTCACCACTTCGTTGCGGAAATCCTTCGGGTTGCTGATGCCTGCCGGCTTCTCGATCTTTTCCAGTTCGTCGTTGAGGGCGCCGCGGTCAAGCATTTCGCCGGTGTTCGGGTCGCGGAATTCCTGATCCTGGATCCAGAAATCGGCATAGGTCACGTAACGGTCGAAAATGTTCTGACCGTATTCGGAATAGCTTTCGAGGTAGGCCGTCTGGATTTCCTTGCCGATGAATTCGGCGTAGCGCGGGCTCAGGAATTCCTTGAGGAAGCGCAGGTAGCGCTCCTCGATTTCGGGCGGGTACTGCTCCTGCTCGATCTGCTGCTCAAGCACGTACATCAGGTGCACCGGATTGGCCGCTACTTCGCGGTGATCGAAATTGAAGACCTTGGACAAGATCTTGAAGGCGAAACGCGTCGACAAGCCGGTCATGCCTTCGTCCACCCCGGCGAAGTCGCGGTATTCCTGGAAGCTCTTGGCCTTGGGGTCGGTGTCCTTGAGGTTCTCGCCGTCGTAGATCCGCATCTTGCTGTAGATGCTCGAATTTTCCGGTTCCTTGAGGCGCGACAGGGCCGAGAACTGGGCCAGCATGCGCAGCGTGTCGGGAGCGCAGGGGGCGTTGGCCAGCGACGAATTGAACAGCAGTTTTTCGTAGATGTGGATTTCGTCGGTGACGCGCAGGCAGTACGGCACCTTGACGATGTAGATGCGGTCGAGGAAGGCCTCGTTGTTGCGATTGTTCTTGAAGGCCTGCCATTCGGCCTCGTTGGAGTGGGCCAGCACCAGGCCGTCGAAGGGAATGGCGCCAAAGCCCTCGGTTCCCTTGTAGTTCTGTTCCTGGGTGGCGGTCAGCAGGGGGTGCAGGACCTTGATCGGCGCCTTGAACATCTCGACGAATTCCAGGATGCCGCGATTGGCGACGCACAGGCCACCGGAGTACGAATAGGCATCCGGGTCGTTCTGCGAGTAGCTTTCCAGCTTGCGGATATCGATCTTGCCGACCAGCGATGAAATGTCCTGGTTGTTCTCGTCGCCCGGCTCGGTCTTCGACACGGCGATCTGCGACAGTACCGACGGGCGCAGCTTGACGACCCGGAACTTGGTGATGTCGCCGCCGAATTCATGCAGGCGCTTGACCGCCCACGGGCTCATGATGGTTCCGAGGTAGCGTTTCGGAATGCCGTAGTCCTCTTCCAGTATCTGCCCGTCCTCGAGCACGTTGAAGAGACCGAGCGGCGACTCATGGACCGGCGAATCCTTGATCGCGTAGAAGGGCACCTTCTCGATCAGGTACTTGAGGCGTTCGGCAAGCGACGACTTGCCGCCGCCGACCGGCCCGAGCAGATAGAGAATCTGCTTCTTTTCTTCCAGCCCCTGGGCAGCGTGGCGGAAGTAGGAAACGATGTGCTCGATGACCTCTTCCATCCCGTAGAACTCCCGGAAGGCGGGGTAGAGCTTGATCATCTTGTTGGCGAAGATACGGGAAAGTCGCGGATCAAGGCGGGTATCGACGAGCTCGGGCTCGCCGATGGCGATCAACATACGTTCGGCGACACTGGCATAAACCGTCTTGTCACTCTTGCACAGATCCAGATATTCCTGGACCGACATTTCCTCTTCCTGCTGAGCCTCGTAACGACTCTGGTAGCGGGCAAAGATCGACATGGCAGACTCCTTCCGGAAAAACCCTATCGTGTTAATGCTTCCCTAAGTTTGAATGCGCTTCCCGCTAACGGTTCAATCTCTCTACGAGCGAAAAGCCAAGGCGCGACGATCGGTCGGCTGGGGGCGATCTGCGGTCAGCCGGTCACCGCAGGCGAAAGCGAACGGGCAGAACGACCTGGCGCGGGGCGTCGGCGGGGAGCGATTGCAGCGAGCGCACGGCACGCAGGGCTGCGTCGTCGAGGATCGGCTGGCCGCTGCCCTGTTCGACGCGGGCGGCGCTGACTTTGCCGCCTTCGTCGATGATGATGAGGACAAGGACTTCGCCTTCCAGGCTGCGGGCGATAGCGTCGGCCGGGTAGAACTGGCCGGCGTTGTCGAGTTTCCTGAGGTGGTCGCGGACGGCCTGGGTCCAGGTCTTCGGGGCGGATGCGCTGGGTTTTTCGGCCGGTTGTGACAGTGCTGGCTTGGGCGGTTTTGGCGTGGGCTTACTGGCCGGTTGAGGCTGCTCCGGCAGGCTCAGCGGCGGCGTTGCGGATGCGGCCGGGAGCGGGCGCAGCTCGGCTGTCAGCGGTGCCACGGTCAACCGGGAATTTTGGCCAAAATTGAAATCCGGCAGCAGCGGCAAGAGGTGCAGGAAGAGCGACAACGCCAGCGCCGCAAAAAGCCGGTAATCGATCCGGGTCATGAGAAAATGGGGGCTGGCCTGAGGCAATGGAAATGCAATGAAACACACTGTAAAACGATGGCTTGCCATGATAAGCGCGATGGGGTTTCTGCTGTCGGCTTCGGCGCCGGTTTTTTCCGCCGACGCCTTGCCCGATCCGATGCGCTTCACCGTCAGCATGGAGCTCGGCGATGTCAGCCAGGCGGAAAATTGGCTCGATGCCGGCCTGCCGCCCGATTTCATGGGCAGCCGGATAGGTTCGGGCCTGATGATCGGCGCCTGGGAGGGCAAGCTGGCACTCATGCGCCTTTTCCTGTCGCGTGGCGCCGATATCAACAAGCTCAACTCGAATGGCGAGTCGGCCATTGCGCTGGCGGCCTGGCGGGGCAATCTGGATACCGTCAAATGGCTGCTGGAGCGCGGGGCACGCATCAACGCGCCGGCCCGCAAATGGTCGGCGCTGCATTACGCGGTGTTCGCCGGGCACACCGAAGTGGCTGATTTCCTGATCGCTCAGGGGGCGGATATCAACGCCCTGAGCACCAATGGTTCCAGCGTGCTCATGATGGCGGTGTATGAAGGGCATCAGGGGCTGGCGCGCAAGCTGATCGAAAAGGGCGCCGACCGCACGCCGAAGAACGACTGGGGCGACGGCGCGCTGGAGTGGGCGATGCGTCACGACCGGCTCGAACTGGCGCGCATGGTGACCAATCCGGAAGAGTTCAACATCGCAGTCAGCCAGCCCAAGGAAAAATGGGGGGCGCCGGTGCGTTCGATGCGTAGCTCGAAGGAACTCGAAGAACTGCTCAGCATGCGCGAAAAGCTGGTCGAGCGGGGCATGACGACGGACGTCATCGACAAGCGCATCGCCACCGAACGCGTGCGTATCGTGCGCGCCGAAATGGACAGGCCGACGCCGGTGCGGGCGGTGACCATGGAAATTACGGCCAGCCGCAAGAAACCGCAGGAACAGTCGGCCACCATCGTTACCGATGAAGGTGGAAAGGACGGGGCCAAGGCAGGCGGCTTCAAGGCGCCGCCGGCGACTTACTTCGGCACGCCGAAAATGCCGATCAAGGCCCCGGTCAAGAACTACTGATACCGCGCGTTTCGGGCCGGGTCCGTTTGCAAATGAAGAGCAGCTAATGCAGACTGCGTCGATCAAACGAGAGAGGAATGGGCATGCTTTACGTGGCGAGAGATAGCGATGGCAAGATTCGCGAACTGCATCCGATGCCCATCGGCGATGCCAGCGAAGCCTTGCCAGCCGATCATCCCGAGGTCCTGCAGTTCATCCACGAACGCTGGCGGCAGAACGAACTCCACGAGCTGGACCGCGATTTCGTCCGGGTTATCGAAGACACCATCGAGCTGCTGATCGCCAAGGATCTGATCATGTTCACCGACCTGCCGCCCAAGGTTCAGGAAAAGCTGTTGCGCCGCAAGGAAGTTCGCCAGCTCAAGCACTTCGAAGGCAATTTCGGCACTGGCGGCGACGACATCATCCCGCTCTGATCGGCCCGGCTCGCCGCCAATCGCGCTGCTTGCCTCGTCCTTCCCGCTTCGCCAGCCGCGAAACGGATTTCCGGGTGTGTTGCGGCCTCGGTAAGGACTGTTTGACGAATTTCAGTTAACCGTCACCACCGCCTTGACCAGTTCGGCCAGGGTGCGCACGCCCATTTTCTCCATGACCCGCGCCCGGTGGGCCTCGACGGTTTTCATGCTGATGTTCAGTTCGTCGGCGATCTGCTTGTTGAGCTTGCCGGCAACGACCAGTTTCATGACTTCGCTTTCGCGCTGGGTCAGTTGGTCGAGCCGATGGCTGATGGCGCCGTTGCGCTGGCGGCGGGCCGAGAGCTGGGCATCCAGTTCCAGCGCGCGGACGATGCGCGAGAGCAGGTCCTCGTTGTGGAAAGGTTTTTCAATGAAATCGCAGGCGCCACGCTGGAGCGCCGAGACGGCCATCGGCACGTCGCCGTGGCCGGTGACGAAGATGACCGGCAACTGCGAGCCTAGCGCGTCGAGCTTTTCGTGCAATTCGAGGCCGCTCATTTCCGGCATGCGAACGTCGAGGATAAGGCAGCCGCACATGTCGTCGCGACGCGCCTTGAGAAAGCTCTCGGCGGAATCGAAACAGGCCACGACGTAGCCTTCGCCCTCAAGCAGCCAGGTCATCGAGTCGCGCATCGCCTCGTCGTCATCAACGACATAGATGGTTTGCGTCTGATCGTTCATTGCTCTTCGTTCTCCTCGCCAATTTCTTCGATCGGTACGGTGAAGTGGAACACGGTACCCCCCTCGCGTCGCGGTTCGACCCACAGTCGCCCCTGGTGAAACTCGATGATCGAGCGGCAGATAGCCAGGCCGATGCCCATGCCCTCGGCCTTGGTGGTGTAGAAGGGGGCAAAAATCTTTTCGACATCTTCCTCGGCCAGGCCGTGTCCCTGGTCGGCCACCTTGATTTCCAGCATGCGCTCGTCGACACGCTGGGCCTGCAGGGTGAGCAG
This sequence comes from Azonexaceae bacterium, assembly GCA_013335535.1. GTDB lineage: Bacteria > Pseudomonadota > Gammaproteobacteria > Burkholderiales > Rhodocyclaceae > Azonexus. Next base: position 186,610 of record JAAXVL010000005.1, on the reverse strand, counting down.
ACGGCGCTCGACCGGCACGTCGACCATCGCTTCGATGCCGTTCTTGAACAGATTGAGCAGCACCTGCTCGATCATGATGCGGTCGACGACGATTTTGGGCAAATTATCCGGCAGGTCGACGACGATCTGCGTCCCGGTGCGCTGGGCGTCGATGTCGGCGAAGGCGCGGGTTTCATCGACCAGTTCCTCGAGGGCGATGGGTTGCCGGTTGGGATCGCCCTTCTTCACCATGTCGCGCATGCGGCGGATGATCTTGCCAGCCCGCTCGGCCTGGTCGGAGGCCTTCTGCATGGCGGCGAGCAGGTCGTCGAGCTTGTAATTGCCGGCCTGCATGCGCTTGACGCAGCCGGCGCAGTAGTTGGCGATGGCCGACAGCGGCTGGTTGAGCTCGTGGGCCAGCGACGAGGCCATTTCACCCATGGTGATGAGGCGCGAAGTCTGCTCGAGGCGTTTTTGTTGCTGCAGATTGACTTCCTCGATGTGCTTCTTGTCGGTGATGTCGGCGCCGATCTGGACGCGTACGGTGCGCCCGTCCACCCAGCGGATGGCCCGTTCATGCAGGTGATACCAATGGCCGGACAGGGCGTGCTGGAGTTCGCCGTCGAACAGTTCGCAGGGCAGGTCTTCGGCATTCAATGTGGCCGGGTCGTAGTGCAGCCATTCGTTGGCCGGCCGGCAGGCGGCGGTCAGCTGGGCCGAGTTCTGGCCGACGGCGTCGAAGCCGAAGATGTTCTGGAAAGCGCGGTTGGCAAAGAGGATTTCGCCGGTTTGTACATCGGCGACATGCACCGCCGAGTCCAGCCCGTCGATGACCGTCACGAAACGCTCATGGGCGCGCTCGAGTTCGACGCGAACACGCTTTGGCTCGGTGATGTCGTTCATCGAGGCCATCCAGCCGATCTGCTGGCCGTTGGTGCCGATGAGCGGCGAAAAGTAGAGGCGGACATCGAAGCGCTCGCCATTCTTGCGCATGATGCGCATCTCGAAGCCGCTGCCCGGCGCCAGCCCGGCCAGCGCGGTGTCGATGTTGTGCTTGAGGCGGTCAAATTCTTCCGGTGGCCAGTAGGGGTAGGGCGGCTTGATGCCGATCAGTTCGTGTTCGTCAAAGCCGGTCATCCGGCAGAAGGCGGCGTTGACGAAGGTGATGCGGCCATCGAGGTCGATGGCGCGCAGGCCGGTGATCAGCGATTCCGACATGGCCTGGCGAAAGGCGTAGGCGGTGCGCAGTTCTTCCTCCGTCTCGGCGCGGTGCTGCGCATGCCGGCGCAGCTGAACCAGCGTCACCGAGGCGATCAGGGTCAGCACGATGATCAGCGCCGCCGGTACGAACGGCAGCCAGGCACCGCCAACCCGGTAGGCGACGATGTTGAGGCCGAGGCGGTTGTTGGGCAGTTCGAGGCTGATCTGGCCGGAAACCTTACGGTCGGTCGGCTTCACCGACGAATTGCTCAGGAGTTCGCGATTCTGAGCGTCGACCACGGTCAGGCTGTAGCGCGCCGTAAAGACGGTCGGCAAGGTTGACCGCAACAGTGCTTCGAGCGACTGGAGGGCGATGAAGGCGCCAAGGTCGGCGCTGCCGCGCTGCACGGGATGGATGATGTCGTGCGCCGTGCGCTGGGTGGCGTCGCGGTAGTCCAGCGAAACCACCTCGCGGCGGACGCGCAGGGCTTCCTGCAGGGCGGCCAGGCGCTCGCCGGAGAGCTGCTCGCCGACGAAGACGGCGGTCGATTCATTGGGCGCCACCCATTCGACCTTGCCATCGGTATCGACCCAGATGATCGCCTGGATCTCCGGCGCCTCGCGCACATAGCGGCTGGCTTTGACCTGGAAGGCCTCGTAGGTGAGTTGCTTGAACTCCTGTTCACGCCCGAGCTCGCCGAGAAAATCCTGATGCGCATGCAGGCGGGTTTCGATGGTCCGCTCCGCCCAGTGCATGTCGGCCTCCAGGGCCGATCGTGCGGTGTCCAGTTCGCGCCACTGCAGCAGGGCGGTCAGCACCAGCATGGCCAGGGCAAAAATGCCGATGGCAACGTAGGGCGCGAGCCATAGCCGTGTGTGTTTCGGCTGGGGAGCAGGAGGGCGCATGAGCATGGACAAATTCTTCGCCCCGCGCCTCATATCAGCCATAGGTACTTACCCTATGTTCATGAGATAAGCGGCAATCCATGGCACGAGCATGGCGGTGAGCGCGCCGTTCATGCCCATGGCCAGCGCGGCAAAGGCGCCGCTTTGCTCGTTGACCTGGAAGGCGCGCGCCGTGCCGATGCCGTGCGAGGCGATACCGATGGCAAAGCCCCGGATGGCCGGGTCGCGCAGCTTCATGGCATCGAACACGAAGCGGGCGCCGACGGCACCGAGAATGCCGGTGACGATGACGAGCACGGCGGTCAGCGACGGAATGCCGCCGATGCGTTCGGCGACGCCCATGGCGATTGGCGTCGTTACCGACTTGGGGGCGAGCGAGAGCTGGGTCGAGGTGCTGGCACCGAGCAGGCGGGCGACCAGCACGGCTGACACGATGGCGGTCAGGCTACCGGCAAACAGGCCGGCGAACACCGGCAACAGCATCGAACGGACACGCCGGAACTGCGTGTAGAGCGGGATGGCCAGCGCCACGGTGGCCGGGCCAAGGAGAAAGTGTACGAACTGGGCGCCGGCGAAGTAGGTTTCATAGGAGGTCGCCGTCAAGGTCAAAAACAGCACCAGAATGAAAACGGCAATGAGCACGGGGTTGGCCAGCGGGTTGCTGCCCGAGCGTCGGTAGAGTGCGAAAGCGAGCTGATAGGCGAGCAGCGTGATGGTCAGCCCGAGTAGCGGCGAGGCTGAGAGGTATACCCAGATCTGGCTGATGTCCTGGGTCATGGCTTTTCTCCCGAAGCGGCGGGCGAGGGCTGGCAGAGTTTCATGACCAGGGCGGTGACGACCAGGGTTGCCAGGGTGCTGACCAGGAGCGACACGAGCAGCGGCAGCCATTCGTCGGATACGCGGTGGAGATGGACCATGATGCCGGTGCCGGCCGGCACGAAGAGCAGAGAGAGGTGTTGGAGCAAGTTCTGGCCGGTGGTTTTCAATTCTTCGCCGGGGCCGCCGCGCAGCACGAGCGCGACGAAGAGCATGAGCATGCCGATGACCGGGCCGGGAATGGGCAGGTTGAGCGAGCGGGCGAGAACTTCGCCGGCCAACTGAAAAACGAGCAGGGCGGAGAGGGCGGATAGCACGGGCAGCCTCCAGAATTGTTCAGAAGGCTGCCAGTTTATTGGCTGATTTAAGTTTTGATAACGGGTGAAATTGTCGCTTTATCTTGTACTTCAGGTACGAAGTGCTGGCGGCAATGGTCATGATTGGCACGCCCGCGTGTGCGGGAATGGCCGGCTCAGGCTCAGTATTCCTTGTTGTCGCTCCACATTGCCGAGTTGAAGCGAACCACCCGGTTGCGTCCGCTTTCCTTGGCCTGGTAGAGCGCGACGTCGGCAAATTTGACGGCCTGCCAGAAGGTCTCGCTGTCGGTCGGGAAGTCGGCGATGCCGATCGAAATGGTCTTTTGCAGCGTGATGCCGGCTACCTGAACCTTGAGATTCTCGACGGCAAGGCGGATTTTTTCAGCCACGTTATCGGCCACTGCCCCTTCACTATCGATGAGGATGATCAGGAATTCCTCGCCGCCATAGCGAATGACCAGGTCCGAGGCGCGTACCGATTGCTTGAGCAGGGTGGAGAGCGCCTTGAGCACGGCGTCACCGGCGTCGTGGCCGTAGGTGTCGTTGACCATCTTGAAGTAGTCGAGGTCGAGCATCAGGATGGCGGCGTGGGTCCGCTTGCGGTGCATGCTGGAGACGAGGGTTTCGACGTATTCCTCGAGGAAGCGGCGGTTGTTGAGCCCGGTCATCGGGTCGCGCAGCGTGGATTCGCGCAGGTTTTCCATCAGCCGCTTGGTTTCGAGTACAGGTGCCGTTTCGCGCAGGTAGACGTTGATGAAGGGGACTTGGCTGAGCAATCCGGCTGATTTTTCCGGCGTTGTGATGAGTTGAACGACGCTGCCGACGGCGCCGGACTGGATGACCGGGAAGCAGACATGGCGCCGTTCGCCCAGTTCGGTGGGCGGCTGGAAGGAGTAGCAGATGTCCGGGCTGCTGATGCTGTCGACGAGATGGCCGGTGCGCCGGACGCGGCAAGCTTCCGGGCGGATCAGGATCTGCGGATCGCACCAGCGGCAGGTGTCGGCTATTTCGCCGTCGACCATGATCGTCTTCATCTGTTTCTTGTTGCTGCTGACTTCATAGAGCGAGAATTCATGCAGCTTGAATTCGTCCTGCAGGGCGACGGAGAGGCGCTGGTAGATCTCGTTTTTGACTTCGTCTTCCTCGATGGCTTGCTTGAAGTGGGCTGCCTTGGTCAGGCCGTCGACCATGTCGATGGTCGCCGTCAGGAGGTTTTCGCCGGGAGCCGGGGTGCGCTCGGTGAGGCGGGCGACATTGGTGCCGATGCGGTTGAGGCCATCGTCGAGGAAGGTCAGCAAGCGGTTCATGTCGGTCGCGATCTGGCCGATTTCATCGTTGGTCTTTTTCTCGACATGGGCCTTGAAGTCACCGCGCAGGGCGCGTTGAACGGCATCTTCGACGGCGTTGGCGGTCTCCGAAATGGGGCGCAACAGGCGGCGCAGCAACAAGACCAGCAGCAGCGCAAAGAAGGCGACGGCGACGCCAATGCCGGCCACCGTGATCAGCGCCTTGTCGCGCAGCGCTTCAATCGACATGCTCATGCTCACCGCGCCGAGTACGGCGCCTTCGCTGACCTGGTGGCATTGCAGGCAGTTCGGATTGCCGCTGGCCGTGGCGATATAGGGGATGATGCCGCGGAAGATGGTTTCGTCGCCCTGGTTGATGACTTCAAACCGGGGCTTGCCTTCCTTGAGGACCTGGCGTTCCAGATCATCTACCGCCGCTTCCTGGGTCAGCCCCTTGCCGAACTGTTTTTCGACTTCCGTCGAGCGGATCACTCGCGCCGACTTCAAGCCCTGAACTTCGACCAGGCGAAGCAGAAAATTTTCGCGCTTGTCGATGACGCCATTGATCATCGCTTCCGTCAGATGCACGCGGACGATTTCACCGGCTGTCCGGATGTGCTCGGTAGCCGAGGCAATGGAGAAATTGCGGAAGGCGTACAGGCTGATGGCAAGGAGAACGGCCAGCAGCCCGGCAAAGATGCTGATGAAAAAGAAGGTGACTTTTGCGTTTAGATTCACGGCTCTATTTCCAGCTTGGGCGAAATTTTCAGAGCGTGATTATGGCTTAAGGCCTAGGCGAGGCAACTTGGACTAAGCCATTTTGACTAGGAGATCAAAGCTTGTTTGATCAAGGTCAACCTGCGAGGCGATCCGGAGCCTACAAGGGCTTGAATATCATCAAAAAATGATGAATCGAGTTGCAGTTTTTGCCTCATTTTTCCGGTTGACCGTGGAAGTCGGCGCGCCGCGAACGAGTCGGGCGCATCTGTTTCGTGGTCAACAAAAAAGCGCCGGGTTGCCCCGGCGCTTCTTCGTTCTCTGTCGGAGTCGGGTGTCTTCGCACCGTGTTCCGGGTACTGCTTTACTCCATCGCTTCGTACAGCGGCAGGGTCAGGAATTCCGGGTAGTCCGGGGTCAGCGACATCTTGTCAAAGATGACGGCGGCCTGATCGTAGCTGGCGGTGTCTTCGCCCTGGGCCGAGACAGTCGCCTTCACCTTGGCCAGCTCTTCGGCAATCATCGGGCGGACCATTTCTTCGGTGACCTTGCGGCCGTCGTCGAGAATGCCCTTCGGCGAAACGACCCACTGCCATACTTGCGAACGGGAGATTTCAGCCGTGGCCGCATCTTCCATCAGGTTGTGGATGGGTACGCAGCCGTTGCCGGCCAGCCAGGAGCCGAGGTAATGGATGCCGACGTTGATGTTGTTGCGCAGGCCGGCTTCGGTGATCGGCTGTTCCGGCTTGAAATCAAGCCACTGGGCCGGGCCGAACTTGCCTTCGACCTGCTTGCCGAACTGGTTCGGCTTGTCGCCGAGGACCTTGACGAACTCTTCCATGGCGATCGGCACGAGGCCCGGGTGAGCCACCCAGCCGCCGTCGTAGCCGTCGTTGGCGTCGCGGGTCTTGTCGTGACGGATGCCGGCCAATGCCTTTTCGTTGGCGACCGGGTCGTTCTTGATCGGGATCAGGGCCGACATGCCGCCCATCGCTGGGGCGCCACGCTTGTGGCAGGCCTGGACGAGCGCCAGGGCATAGGAGCGCATGAAGGGCACTTCCATGGTGATGGCGCCGCGCTGGGCCAGGCAGAAGTCCTTGTTCTTCTTGAACTTCTTGATGCAGGAGAAGATGTAGTCCCAGCGACCGGCATTGAGGCCAGCCGAGTGCTCGCGCAGTTCGTAGAGGATTTCTTCCATCTCGAAGGTAGCGAGGATGGTTTCGACCAGCACGGTGGCCTTGATGGTGCCCTGCGGCAGGCCGATGTGATCCTGGGCCATGACGAAGATGTCGTTCCACAGGCGGGCTTCGAGGTGGCTTTCCATCTTCGGCAGGTAGAAGAAGGGGCCGGCGCCGCGGGCGATCTGTTCCTTGGCGTTGTGGAAGAAGACGACGGCGAAGTCGAAAATGCCGCCGCCGACGCGCTGGCCGTCAACGAGCACGTGCTTTTCGTCGAGGTGCCAGCCGCGCGGACGGATCTGCAGGGTGGCGATCTTGTCGTTGAGCTTGTATTCCTTGCCGTTGTCGCCCTTGAACGAGAGTTCGCGGCGGATCGCCTTGTACAGGTTGATCTGGCCCTGAATCTGGTTGTCCCAGTTCGGGGAATTGGAATCCTCGAAGTCGGTCATGTAGGAGTCAGCGCCGGAGTTGAAGGCGTTGATGATCATCTTGGCTTCGACCGGGCCGGTGATTTCGACGCGACGGCAGTGCAGGGCCGGCGGTACCGGGGCGACCTTCCAGTCGCCGGCGCGGATGTGGGCCGTTTCCGGCAGGAAGTCGGGCATTTCGCCAGCATCGATGCGGGCCTGACGGGCAACGCGGGCCTTGAGCAGTTCCTGGCGGCGCGCTTCGCAGGCGCGGTGCAGCTTGGCGACCAGTTCGAGGGCTTCGAAGGTCAGAACGGATTCGTAACCCGGCTTGATCGGACCGGTGATTTGCACGCCTTGCGGCAGATTGAGGGCCATGAGGAACTCCTGAATAAAGGATGAATGGATGTTGCGCTGCAGCGAATTCTATGACTCTTCTATAAGACTTGAAAGACGGATAGAATCAATTCATCTTTTACTTTAAGTATCAAATGGACCGCCTAAAACAGATTGAAGCCTTCGTTTCGGCCGCTACTCGGGGCAGTCTCTCCGCTGCGGCAAGGGTCGAGGGCGTCACGCCGGCGATTATCGGTCGGCGCCTCGACGCGCTCGAAGCGCGTCTCGGGGTCAAATTATTGCTGCGCACCACGCGCAAGCTGACCATCACGTTCGAGGGCCAGGCATTTCTCGAGGACTGCCAGAAAACGCTCAACGATCTGGCCAATGCCGAGGCGGCGGTGTCGCTCGGTAGCGTGCGGGCCAGCGGCCAGTTGCGCGTCTCGGCGCCTTCTGGCTTCGGCCGGCGGCATGTCGCGCCGCTGGTCGGCGACTTCATGCTGACCAACCCGGAAGTGCGGGTAAATCTGAACCTGAGCGACCGTCTGGTCGATCTGGTCAATGAAAACATCGATTGCGCCATCCGCATCGGCGAATTGACCGACTCCAGCCTGATCAGCGTCCGCCTCGGCGAAATGCGCCGGATGGTCGTTGCCAGCCCGGCTTATCTGGTTGCCCACGGCGTGCCGCGTCAGCCGGCCGATCTGGCCAACCACGAATGCCTGTCGCTCGGCCAGCAGCGCGGCTGGGTTTTTCGCGACCCGGAGAGCGCCCAGATCGATACCATCAAGGTCGGCGGCAGCTTCGAATGCAACGATGGTGCGGTGCTGCATGAATGGGCGCTGGCTGGCCGCGGCCTGGCCTGGCGCTCGCTATGGGAGGTTGGGCAGGATCTCAAGGAGGGCACGCTGACCTCGGTGCTTGACGCCTGGCAGGCGCCGCCCATGGGTATCTATGCCGTCTTTCCACAGCGTCGGCACCTACCGCTGCGCGTGCGGCTGTTCATCGATCTGCTCAAGGAAACCTACAGCCGGCCGAGCTATTGGGAATTGCGTTGAAAACGCCCGTCTATCGCGGCCTCGGCTTGTTGTGCGTGGTCCTGGGCGTGATTGGTGCTGTGCTGCCCCTGCTGCCGACGACGCCTTTCCTGATCCTCGCCGGTTATTTCTTCGCCCGTTCTCACCCGGAGTGGGAGGCCAGGCTGCTGGCCCATCCGACCGCCGGGCCGGCCATCCGCGCCTGGCGCGACCATGGCGCCATTCCGCTCGTCGCCAAGCGTCTGGCAACGGTGCTCATGGCGATCAGCGTCGTCGGTGGCTGCCTGACGCTGCCCGAGCCCTGGCTTTACGTACCGCTGGCGGTTGCCGTCGTGGTGCTGGGCTGGATGTGGACGCGACCATCGGTTTGATGGGCGTTCGATTTTTGGACATTTTTTCCGGTTGACCGTGGAAATGGCCGTTCGGACCAAAAAAAGGCCGACTTTCGCAATGAGTCGGCCCTTGCTGTCTGGCGGCTTGCTTATACCTTGAAGCGCTCGGCCGTTGCCCGCATGCGGGCCGATGTTTCGCGAATATTGCGAACAGCGTTGGCGGCCTGCTGAACGCTGGCGCTGCTTTCCTCGGACGCCTGGGCGACATTTTCCACCCGACGCGCAATGTCCTGGCTTGCAGCACCCTGCTCGGACATGGCGTCGGCAATATCGTGAACCACTCGCACCACCTGGGCCGAGCCTTCGCGGATGGAAACGATGGCCTGTCCAGCTTCCTGCGCTTGTTGCGTTCCCCGGCCCACCTGCGTGACGGTGTGCTCCATGTTGTCGACCGCCGAGCGCGAACAGGTCTGGATGTTGTTGATCATGGCGGCGATTTCGCCCGTTGCTGTCGAGGTGCGCTCAGCCAGTTTGCGCACTTCGTCGGCAACGACAGCAAACCCGCGGCCGGCCTCACCGGCGCGAGCGGCTTCGATGGCGGCGTTCAGGGCGAGCAGGTTGGTCTGGTCGGCGACATCGCGGATGACCTGGACCACCGACGAAATGCGATCGGAGCTTTCGCCCAGCGCCTTGATGGTGCCGCTGACTTGATCGATGACGACCGCAATCTTTTCGATTTCGGTGACGGTGCTGTCGATTACCTTGCCCCCGGTTTCGGCACTTTGTCCGGCCGATTCGGAAATATTCAGTGCCTCGTTGGTGCTCGCCGAAACGGAGGTGATGCTGACCGACATTTCCTCGACCGAGGCCGCCATGGCCGAAGCCGCTTCGCTGGTGCTCATCGATGCCCTGGCCGCCTGGTCGGACGAGGTTGCCAGCGTCATCAGGGCATCATCGACGCTGATCATGTTTTGCTTGAGATCGGTCAGGCTGGTGCGCAACGTCGCCATCATGGTGTTGAAGGACTGTGCGGTATCGGCAATTTCGTTGTGGCCGCTAACATTGATGCTGCCAGTAAAGTCATTCTGGTTGGCGGCACGGTCAATGACCGACCGCATCTCGTTGAGCGGGCCGACGACTGAACGAATGGTCAGGAAGGCAAGTAGCAGACTCAATGCACTTCCGACGACGATGATCGTGATCGACAGGTTGCGCAGACGGGTGGCATTGGCCAGCGAATTCTCGTAGTGCATCTTGACCGCGTTCTGCTGAGCTTCGGCCAGTTCGAGGAAAGCCCGGTTCATCTTGGCGCCGTAGCTGGCATTGGCCTTCAGGAAGGTGGCGACGCTTTCCGTCGTGAAGTCGCCGGCCTTCAGGCGAGCGGCAACCGGGCGCAGGACTTCGCTGACGAAATTTTCGTACAGCGGTTGAATTTCCTTGGCCAACTTCGTTTCCTGACTGGCCGGATCAAGATGCGGAATCAAATCCTTCCAGGTCTCGTCGGCTAATTTGATATTTTTTTCGATATTGTCGGTATGCTCAGTGACCGCATGGTTGTGCAATTTGGCGTAATCGAATGCCGGGTTATGCTGGAAAGCGCGAAATACATGGCTCTCGTTTTCAACGATAAGGCGCCGCAGGCGAGCCACTTCGCGCATCGGAATCGTTTGCTGCTCATAGGTTTCTTGCAAATCGTTAATGGCCGAACCTGTAGCGTAAAACCCCATGCCGCCAACAACGGCAAGCAAAGCGGCCATACCGAGAACAAGTGCGAAAAGACGTGCACGAACAGAGATGTTGGTCATGATATTTCCGATATTTTTAGTATTAGCAAGTGCATTGTATGCCGAAGGTAATAACTTGAGAATATAAGAATATGGAAGGTGAATGAAAAAGGCCGACACCTTGTGGGTGTCGGCCTTCGCTTGCCGCCCGGTCAGGCGGCAATTCAAAGCGGTGAGCTTCTTAGTGGAACTGTTCTTCTTCGGTCGAGCCGGTCAGCGCGGTAACGCTGGACTTGCCACCCTGGATCACGGTGGTGACGTCGTCGAAGTAACCGGTGCCGACTTCCTGCTGGTGCGAGACGAAGGTGTAGCCACGGTCGCGGGCAGCGAATTCCGGCTCCTGAACCTTCTCGACGTAGGCCGACATGCCGCGCTTGGCGTAGTCCTGGGCCAGGTCGAACATGTGGTACCACATGTTGTGGATGCCAGCGAGGGTGATGAACTGATACTTGTAGCCCATGGCGCCCAGTTCCTTCTGGAACTTGGCAATGGTGGCGTCGTCGAGGTTCTTCTTCCAGTTGAAGGAAGGCGAACAGTTGTAGGCCAACATCTTGCCCGGGTGAACCTTATGCACGGCTTCGGCGAACTTGCGGGCAAATTCCAGATCCGGCGTACCGGTTTCGCACCACACCAGGTCGGCGTAGTCAGCGTAAGCGATGGCGCGGGAGATGGCCTGGTCCAGACCCTTCTTGGTCTTGTAGAAGCCTTCAGCAGTGCGCTCGCCGGTCAGGAACGGCTTGTCGTTTGCGTCGTAGTCGGAGGTCAGTAGGTCAGCAGCTTCGGCATCGGTACGGGCGATAACCAGAGTCGGCACGCCATAGACGTCGGCAGCCATACGGGCCGCGATCAGCTTCTGGATGGCTTCGGTGGTCGGAACCAGAACCTTGCCGCCCATGTGGCCGCACTTCTTGACGGAAGCCAGTTGATCTTCCCAATGCACGCCGGCAGCGCCAGCGCGGATCATGGCCTTCATCAGTTCGTAGGCGTTCAGCACGCCGCCGAAACCGGCTTCAGCGTCAGCAACGATCGGCAGGTGGTATTCGACGTGGCCAGCATCGCCAGCGTTGATGTTCTTGGACCACTGGATTTCGTCGGCGCGGTTGAAGGCATTGTTGATACGCTCGACAACCTTCGGTACGGAGTCAACCGGGTACAGGGACTGGTCCGGGTACATGGCGGCGTATTCGTTGTTGTCAGCAGCAACTTGCCAGCCGGACAGGTAGATGGCCTTGATGCCAGCCTTGGCTTGCTGAACAGCTTGACCGCCGGTCAGGGCGCCCAGACAGTTGACGTAGGGGGTGTTGTTGACCAGATCCCACAGCTTTTCGGCGCCGCGGCGGGCAAGGGTATGCTCGACCTGGAAAGAACCGCGCAGACGGACGACGTCAGCAGCGGAGTAACCGCGCTTGATGCCTTTCCAGCGGGGGTTTTCAGCCCAGTCTTTTTCGAGGGCGGCGATTTGCTGTTCGCGAGTGCTCATTGTGAATTCCTCAGAGATTTGGTTTGGGGGTAGCGGCGTTGGGCCGGGTGTTCATGCTGCAACGTCGATGGGAGAAAGTATAGTTATTTTTTTGCAGGGCAGCAATAGTCTTATATAAGACATAAGACATTTTGTTTTTCAATAAAAACAGCGTTTTGCAGTCAATTTTTCACGATGTAAAACGCTGTCTGGTTTTGTGAAACGGAATTGCGTTGCGTCAGCACAAGGGTTTGCTGCTGACCAGGACGCCATCCTCGTCGGCGTAAAGATATTCGCCTGGGTTGAAAGTCACGCCGCCAAAGGTGACGGCGATATTCTTGTCGCCCACGCCTTTCTTGAGCGTTTTTTGCGGATGGGTGTTGAGTGCACGTACGCCGATATCGATGCCGTTGATGTCGCCCGAATCGCGGATGCAGCCGTAGACGACGGCGCCGGCCCAGCCGTTCTTTGCCGCCAGAATGGCCAACTGGTCGCCGACCAGCGCGCAGCGCAGCGAGCCACCACCGTCGATGACGAGAACCTTGCCCTTGCCATCCTCGCCAAATACTTCGCGGACCAGTGAGTTGTCCTCAAAAATCTTGAGCGTGACGATCTCGCCAGAAAAGCTTGTGCAGCCACCGTAGCGCTGGAACATCGGAGCGACGACGCGGACAGTTTTGCCCAGTTCGGATTCGAATTCGTCGCAAAGATCAGGGGTCTTGAAGGTCATGCTGGAGTCCTCAAAATAAAAAAGCCGTGCAATGTTGCACGGCTTTCGGGGTAGATGGCAATCGTCAGACGGTGGCTTCGGCTTTTTCTTCCTCGAAGTCGAGCTTGATCTTGCCGTCCTTGTCGAGGTCGACCGTGACCCGGCCACCGCTGGCCAGCTTGCCGAACAGCAACTCGTCGGCCAGCGCCGAGCGGATGATGTCCTGGATCAGACGTGCCATCGGGCGGGCGCCCATGAGCGGGTCGAAACCCTTTTCGGCGAGCAGTTCCTTTACGGCGTCGGTGAAATGGGCTTCCACCTTCTTTTCGTGCAACTGCTCTTCCAGTTGCATGAGGAACTTGTCGACGACGCGCAGGATGACCTCGTGGTCAAGCGGGCCGAAGGAAATCGTGGCATCCAGGCGGTTGCGGAACTCCGGCGTGAACAGACGCTTGATCTCGACCATCTCGTCGCCAGTCTGCTTCGAACTGGTGAAGCCCATGCTCGATTTTTGCAGATCGGCAGCGCCGGCGTTGGTCGTCATGATGATCACCACGTTGCGGAAATCGGATTTGCGCCCGTTGTTGTCGGTCAGCGTGCCGTGGTCCATGACTTGCAGCAGGATGTTGAAGATGTCCGGATGAGCTTTCTCGATTTCGTCGAGAAGCAGCACGCAATACGGCTTCTTGGTCACTGCCTCGGTCAGCAAGCCTCCTTGCTCAAAGCCGACATACCCCGGCGGCGCACCAATCAAGCGGGAGACCGCGTGGCGTTCCATATACTCGCTCATGTCGAAACGGAGCAGTTCGACGCCCAGGCAGTAGGCCAGTTGCTTGGCCACTTCCGTCTTGCCAACACCCGTCGGGCCGCTGAACAGGAAGGAGCCAATCGGCTTGCCTGGGTTGCCCAGACCGGAGCGTGCCATCTTGATAGCCTTGGCCAGTGCATCGATTGCCTTGTCCTGGCCGAAGACGACGGCCTTCAGGTCGCGGTCGAGATTCTTGAGCGCGCCGCGATCGTCGAGCGTGACGTGCTGCGAGGGAATGCGGGCAATCTTGGCGACGATTTCCTCGATGTCCGTCTTGTTGATGACCTTCTTCTGCTTCGACTTGGGCAGGATGCGCTGGGCAGCACCCGCTTCGTCGATGACGTCAATCGCCTTGTCCGGCAAATGCCGGTCGGTGATGTAGCGGGCCGACAGTTCGACCGCCGACGAAATCGCCGTGGCCGAATACTTGATGCCATGGTGGGCCTCGAAACGGGCTTTCAGACCCTTGAGGATTTCAACGGTTTCGGCAACTGAAGGTTCATTGACGTCGATTTTCTGGAAGCGGCGGGACAGGGCGCTGTCCTTCTCGAAAATACCGCGGAATTCGGTATAGGTCGTGGCACCGATGCACTTGAGCTGACCGGACGACAAGGCCGGCTTGAGCAGGTTGGATGCATCGAGCGTACCGCCCGAAGCCGAACCGGCGCCAATCAGAGTATGAATTTCGTCGATAAACAGGATGGCTTGCGGGTTGTCCTGCAGCGCCTTGAGCACGCCTTTCAGGCGTTGTTCGAAATCTCCGCGATACTTGGTGCCGGCCAGCAGCGAACCCATGTCCAGCGAATAGACATTGGCCTTGGCCAGAATTTCCGGAACATCCCCCTCGACGACCTTACGGGCCAGTCCTTCGGCAATGGCCGTCTTGCCGACGCCAGCTTCGCCGACCAGCAACGGGTTGTTCTTGCGGCGGCGGCACAGCGTCTGGATGACGCGCTCCAGTTCCTTGTCGCGGCCGATGAGTGGGTCGATCTTGCCTTGCAAGGCGAGGGCGTTGAGGTTGATCGTGTATTGTTCAAGCGGCCCGGCTTCCGCTTTTTCACCGTCGGTCTCGACTTCGCCTTCAGGCGTGGCCTTCGGTTGCTGCGGCACCTTGCTGATGCCGTGCGAAATGTAATTGACGACGTCGAGCCGCGTTACGCCCTGCTTTTGCAGGAAATAGACGGCGTGCGAATCCTTCTCGCCGTAGATGGCAACCAGGACGTTGGCGCCATTGACTTCCTTTTTGCCCGAAGACTGGACGTGCAGGATGGCGCGCTGGATGACGCGCTGGAAACCGAGCGTTGGTTGCGTATCGATGTCATCCTCGCCGGAAACCGTCGGCGTGTGCTCGTCGATGAAATTGGTCAAGTCTTTGCGCAGCGTATCGGTCTTGGCGCCACATGAGCGCAGGGCCTCGGCTGCAGATGGGTTGTCGATCAGCGCCAGCAGCAGATGTTCGACGGTAATGAACTCGTGGCGTTTTTGACGCGCCTCGACGAAGGCCATGTGCAGGCTGACTTCGAGTTCCTGGGCAATCATCAGTTTTCCTCCATGATGCAGGCAAGCGGGTGTTGGTGCTGGCGTGCGAATGCAATGACCTGTTCAACTTTGGTTGCAGCGATATCCCGCGGAAAAATCCCGCAGACACCACGACCCTCGTTGTGAACTTTGAGCATGATTTGCGTTGCTTGTTCAGTATCCAGAGAAAAAAACCGTTGCAGCACGGTGATTACGAAATCCATTGGGGTGTAATCGTCGTTCAACAACAGTACCTTGTACATTTTCGGCGGCCCCAGCTTGCTGCGCTGTGTCGCTAGTTGTCCGCCTTCCTGTGCCTTTGTCGCCATGCGTTCGATTTTATACAGTCCGTCTTAATCCGCAATAAAAAACATTGGGGCGAATTGGCCGATTTCCAGATCAGCTCGGCGATTTGCGATGCGAAAGTTTGCTGCGCTGCCGCAACGAAACTTGTTGACGACATAATTCAACTGGCGTAGAAAGCAATCGTGTTTGGCTTCTAGCTGTATCGAGGTTGCTGCAATGCACCGGGTCACTGAGTTCAAACAGGGAGTCGGGGAGACCCGTAAATTTGTTCGTCTTTTGTAAGAAAGTTGCAAACATGGCAATCGGTACTGTCAAGTGGTTCAATGATTCCAAGGGTTTTGGCTTTATCACTCCTGATGATGGCAGCGAAGATCTTTTCGCACATTTCTCCGCCATCAACATGAATGGTTTCAAGACTCTGAAGGAAGGTCAAAAAGTTTCCTTCGACGTCGTGCAAGGCCCCAAGGGCAAGCAGGCTTCCAATATCCAGAGCACCTAAGCTACGGATAACAGCACGTTATAAAGCCCGTCTGGTTTCAGACGGGCTTTTTTCTTTGGTGGAGCGGAAAATGTTCAGGCGACAGTGATTTCGTCCTGGCGCCGGTCACCGCTGTTATCTACCCAGGCGACCGACAACTTGTCACCGGTCTTGAGGCCGCGCGCCTTGAAGGTGAATAGCGGATTTTTGGATATCGATGTATTGAGTTGGCCGTCGATAATCGGCTTTCCATTCAGGCTGACCGTGAAGGTCTGGATAAAAAGCGTCGGAAAGCTTTGCCCCTTGTCATCCTTGCGCTGCCCGGTTTCCATCGGGTGCTGCATGAGGATGCGAATGTCGGTGATTTCACCCTGATTCTGGGCGCGAATCTTGATTTGATCTGCCATGGTCAGCCTCCACATCCGCCAAGCGTCACCTTGATCTCGCGGAAAGCAACGTAGGATTTTCCGTCAGTGGTTTTGGCTACGGCCCGGATGCGCGTGGTTTCGGCCATTTTGAGCTGGGCTTTGACGTAAGGCAGGACCGGGCCGGCGAACTCGATGGCCGAGCAAAGGGGCATCGGGTTCTTGTCGGCGAAGATGGCCAGGCTGCGGGTGTTGGCGATATTGCTGGTGATCTCGACTTCTACCTTGGCGCCATTTTCGGCGATTTCGGGAGCGTTGATCACAATGTCGCGCGATTCGGCGGCATTGGCGCTGCCGTAGGCTTTGAGCGCGTCATTGACGGTGCGGGCGGTAAAGGCATTCTTGTTCCACTCCGCGGCCAGAACACGGGATGGCATGAGGAGCCCGGTGCCGATGAATGGTGATAACAGGGCGGCAGAGGCGCTGCCTTTGAGGAATTTTCTGCGCAGTTCGGACATGGTCTTTGCGGGAATGTTATTCGGCGACCCAGTGGCCGGATTTGCCGCCGGATTTTTCCAGCAGGCGAACATTTTCGATGTGCATGCCGCGGTCGACGGCCTTGCACATGTCGTAGATGGTTAGCAGGCCAACCGATGTTGCGGTCAATGCTTCCATTTCAATGCCGGTGCGGCCGAAACATTCGGCGACGACTTCACAATGCACTGCGTTTTGCGCTTCATCGATGGCAAAGTCGGCGGTGACGCGGGTCAGGGCGATCGGGTGGCACAGCGGAATCAGGTTGCCGGTTCGCTTCGAGGCCTGGATGGCAGCGATGCGGGCGATGCCCAGCACGTCGCCTTTCTTGGCGGAGCCGGCGCGAATCAGCGCCAGAGTTTCGGGCTTCATGAAAATGCTGCCTGCGGCGCGGGCGACGCGGGCGGTTTCGGCCTTGGCGCCAACGTCGACCATATGGGCTTGGCCGGCGTTGTCAAAGTGAGTCAGGGTCTGGTCGGTCACGGGATTTACGATTGGTTACGATGCACCGGGACGGCGCTTTTCGTGGCTGCGGTATCATAGCACCATGCACCTGAGCCAACGATTCATCGCCGCCCTTCTCGCCTGCACGCTGGCTTTGCAGCCTGTTGCAGCCGACGAATTGCCGGAGTTGGGCGATGCGGCCAGCAACGACTTGTCGCTGAGTACCGAGAAGAAAATCGGTCAGCAGATCATGCATGAAATTCGCTGGCGCGAACCGTCGTATCTTGATGATGCCGATATCGAGGCCTATCTGAATCAACTGGGTGGTCGATTGGCGGCGGTCAGCAACGATCCCGGTTTCGGCTTCTATTTTTTTCCGATCAACGATCCGAATATCAATGCTTTTGCCATGCCAGGCGGCTACATCGGCGTGCATACCGGGCTGATGTTGTCGGCACAGACCGAATCGGAACTGGCCGGTGTTCTGGCGCATGAAATATCGCATGTGACGCAGCGCCACATCGCGCGCCAGGTGTTTCAGTCGAAGCAGATCGGCATGGCGTCGATGGTGGCGATGGCGCTGGCCTTGCTGGCGGCGCGCTCGAGCGGGCAGATGGCTGGCGCGGCGATTGCGACGACGCAGGCCGGCGCGATTTCAGCTCAGCTGGCGTTTTCCCGGGATTTCGAGCGAGAGGCTGACCGGCAAGGCTTCGATATCCTGGGCAAGGCCGGTTTTGACGTGCGCGGCATGGGGGTGTTTTTCGAGCGCCTGCAAAAATCGGTGCGGCTGTATGAAAATAACGCGACGGCCTACCTGCGCACCCATCCGCTGACTGGCGAGCGCCTGACCGACATGCAGAACCGCGAGCAGGCGGTGCCTTACCGCCAGGTGGCGGATAGCGTCGATTTCCAGCTGGTACGCGCCAAGGTGCGGGCCATGCAGGGGACGCCGGGCGATGCGGTGAAGGATCTGGAAAAACTGCTGCGGGAAAGGAAGTTTGCTTCCGAGGCGGCCATTCGTTTTGGCCTGGCTTTCGCGCGCTACCGGAATCGGGATTGGGGCGGTGCTGAGCGGGAAATCGAAACGATTCGTCGCCTCAAGGTTTCGGCCGCGATGCTCGAGCATTTGCGCGCCGATATCCGGATTGCCCAGGCCGATCCGGCGGGCGGATTGACGATTTATCGCGATGCGATGGTGCGCTTCCCGCTCAATCAGGGCTTGCTCTATGGCTACGGCGCAGCCTTGCTGGGCGCCCGTCGTTACGATGAGGCGTTGCGCTTTGTCGAGGCGCGCCTGGGCGATAACCCGGACGATGTCCGCTTGCACAAGATGCGCGCTGAAAGTTACGCCGGGCTTGGCAAGCAGGCGATGCAGCACCGAGCATTGGCCGAGGTTTTTGTCTTGCAGGGCCAGACGGCGGGGGCGGTAGAGCAACTGCAGCAGGCGCAAAAGGCTGGCGATGCGAATTTTTTCGAAATGTCATCCATCGATGCGCGCTTGCGCGAGTTGAAGCAGCGCCAGATCGAGGAACTCAAGGAAAAGCGGAATTTTTAGAGGTAAAATCGTACCTCTAATCCATTTGGCCGAATGAACATGGAATTTAATCGCGATCTCGACGTAAAGGGGCTGAACTGCCCGTTGCCCATCCTGCGTACCAAGAAGACGCTTGCCGAGATGGAGTCTGGCCAGGTTCTGCGCGTACTGGCGACCGATCCCGGTTCGTTGAAGGATTTTCCGGCTTTTGCCAAGCAAACCGGCAATGAACTGCTTGAGCAAAAAGAAGAAAATCGCGTTTTCGAGTTTTATCTGAAGCGCAAATAAGCACTGAATTCACCGCATTTTTCGAAGACAGGCGGGCGCCGGATGGTGAGCCCGCCGCTTGGCGTTTCGACGGCCTGATTGATTGCCTCGAGGTTCGCGATACGGCCTCGTTGGAGGTTGCGTTGCTGACGCTGCAGGATGATCCGCAGTGGACGGTGATTGGTCTCGATTATGAGCTGGGCTATCTGCTGGAACCGAGCTCGGCACCTATTGGCTGGCACGCGGGTGGGCGAATCCTGGCCCGGTTCTGGCGGTTTGTAGAGCGGATTTCGCTATCGGCGACTGAGGCCGGGGCGTGGTTGCAGGCTCATGGCCTTGGTGTGGCCGGTGTTGGCGGCTTGCAGCCGGCAATCGATGAAGAAACCTACGTTGCCACGGTCAACCGGATAAAACGGCTGATTTTTGAAGGCGACTGCTATCAGGTCAATTTCACCTTTCCGCTCGACTTTGAATGGTTCGGCTCGCCGCTGGCGCTTTATGCCCGTTTGCGCGAGCGGCAACCGGTTCGTTACGGCGGTTTTGTCGGTGATACCCGGCAGGGTCTGGTTTCGCTGTCGCCGGAGCTGTTTGTCGAGCGGCGCGGCGAGCGTCTTGTGACGCGACCAATGAAGGGTACGGCGCCGCGTAGCGCGTTGCCCGAACAGCTTCGCGATTCCGCCAAGGACCGGGCGGAAAATCTGATGATCGTCGACCTGCTGCGCAACGATCTCGGGCGCGTCGCCGATCAAGGCAGCGTCGTGGTGGACCGGTTGTTCGATATCGAGGAATACCCGACGCTGTGGCAGATGGTGTCGGAGGTTTCGGCCAATGTCGGCGGGCGGAGTTTCGGCGAAATCCTGCGCGCGCTCTTTCCTTGCGGTTCGATCACCGGGGCGCCGAAGATCAGGGCGATGCAGATCGCGGGCGAACTGGAATGTACTGACCGTGGCATTTACACCGGAGCCTTGGGCTGGCTGGCGCCCGATGGCGATTTTCGACTCAACGTGGCGATTCGCAGCTTGGAGCTGGGCGCCGATGGCCACGGCAAGCTCGGGGTGGGCAGTGGCATCGTTGCCGATTCGCAGCCGACCGCGGAATGGCAGGAATGCCTGCTTAAATCCCGCTTCCTGCGCGAGTGCGATCCCGGTCTGCTATTGATCGAAACGCTGCGTCGTGAAGACGGAGGCTATCCGAGGCTGGCCGGGCATCTGGAGCGTTTGCGGCGATCGGCGGCTTGGCTGGGGTTTGCCTGTGACGAAGCGCAGGTGGCTGAATTGCTGGCCGCGCAGCCCGTTGCCGGCGTCTGGCGGGTACGCCTGACCCTGTCCAAGGACGGTTGTATCGACGTTCAATCCTTCCCGCAGGGGGCCGAGCCGAGCGAGCCACGCCATGCCGTGCTGGCCGCAGCGAACATCGAATCGGCTTATCCGCTGCGTCGCCACAAGACCACGGACCGGGCGCAGTATGACGCGGCGCTCAAGGCGCTGGACGGCGATCCGCAACTGTTCGACGTGGTTTTTCTGAATGAACGTGGCGAGGTGGCCGAAGGGGCGCGCAGCAACGTTTTCGTCGAACGCGACGGCGTTCTGCTGACGCCGCCGTTGGCCAGTGGCGCCTTGCCCGGCGTGTTGCGGGCAGAGCTGTTGGCGACCGGTCGGGCGCGCGAGGCGGTGCTGTATCCGGCCGATCTGGCCGACGGTTTCTGGCTGGGAAATGCCCTCAGGGGGCTGGTGCGGGTATCGCCACGGTCAACCGGAAAATTTGCCTGAATTTCAAATTTGGCCGATTTTTCCGGTTGACCGTGGCAATGTCAGCTTGGGCCTCGATTAGCCGCGCAGCCTGCGCAAATAGAGGCCGAGCATCGAGAAGAGCGCGGCAGCAACGCCGTAATAGAAGGCTCGGGGTACATCGATATCCTGATAATCAAGCAGGACAGGCACTTCATTCTCGACCGTGTAGCGGATCGTCGTCTGGAAGTGCCAGGACGAAGCCTTGACCTCGAAAACGCCGTTTTCGATCTTCCATTTGAGCCAGTTTTGTTCTTCCTGGATGTCGCCGGCCGGCTCGGTCGGCGTTAGCGTTGTGTACAGGCCCTTGGCCTTCGCATCGGCCAGATCCTTGTAGGCGAAGCCGCAGGGTTCCTTGTTGGCGCAGATCGCGACGACGCGGAATTCGGGCTTCCAGACGTCGGTCTTGTCCTTCGGCCACGAGATCATGAAGGCAACGCTCCAGGCGCCAACCAGCGCCGAGAAAATCATCAGGGCGATGAAGATCTGGGAGAGGAGGCCGCGTTTGTCTTGGGACATGTAAATCCTTTTTAGTTACCCAACTTGGCAAGCTGGGGCTTGAGTTGTTCCAGCGTCGCCGTGAAATCGGCGACCCGCTGTTTTTCCTGATCGATCACTGCCGCCGGGGCGCGAGCGACGAAACCTTCGTTGGCGAGCTTGCCCTGGGCAATCGAAATCTGCTTTTCCAGCTTCTCGATTTCCTTGGCGAGGCGTACGCGTTCGGCGGCAACGTCAATTTCCACCTTGAGCATCAGGCGGGTTTCACCGACCACGGCAACCGGCGCCATGGCATCGGCCGGCATGTCGGAAACGATTTGTACCTCGGAGAGCTTACCCAGAGCTTGCAGGATGGCCGCGAACTCGGAAATCTCGGCACCGCCACCGGCCACCAGCAGCGGCATACGCAGGGCAGGCGAGACGTTCATCTCGCCGCGCAGGTTGCGGGTCGCGTAGGCCAGGGCCTTGAGGCGCTCGACCTTGGCTTCCGAAGCCGGGTCGATCTTGTACTCCTCGGCGCGCGGGTAGGCGGCGAGCATGATCGAATCGTGCGTCTTGCGGCCGGCGATCGGCGCCACGGTCTGCCACAATTCTTCGGTGATGAACGGAATCAGCGGATGGGCCAGGCGCAGGATGGCTTCCAGCGTGCGCACCAGGGTCCGGCGGGCGCCGCGCTGTTGGGCGTCATTGCCGGTCTGGATCTCGACCTTGGCGATTTCCAGGTACCAGTCGCAGAACTCGTCCCAGATGAACTTGTAGATGGCCTGGGCGACAAGGTCGAAACGGTAGTCGGTGAAGTGCTGCTCGACTTCCTTCTCGACGCGCTGTAGCTGGCTGACGATCCAGCGATCGGCGAAGCTGAATTCGAGCGGGGCGGAACCGCCGCAGGCCGGGCCGTTCTGCTGGTGTTCAAGGGCCAGGTCGTGGCCTTCGACATTCATCAGCACGAAGCGCGTGGCGTTCCACAGCTTGTTGCAGAAATTGCGGTAGCCGTCGCAGCGGTTGAGGTCGAACTTGATGTCGCGGCCGGGCGAGGCGAGGCTGGCGAAGGTGAAGCGCAGGGCGTCGGTGCCGAAGGAGGCGATGCCTTCCGGAAATTCCTTCTTCGTCTTCTTGGCGATGCTCTCCGCCTGCTTCGGGTTCATCAGGCCGGTCGTGCGTTTTTCGATCAGTGCCTCGAGGCCGATGCCGTCGATCAGGTCGATCGGGTCGAGCACGTTGCCCTTGGACTTCGACATCTTCTGGCCTTCGCCATCGCGAATCAGGCCGTGCACATAAACGTGCTTGAACGGAATCTGGCCGGTGATCTGCTTGGTCATCATGACCATGCGGGCGACCCAGAAGAAGATGATGTCGAAGCCGGTGACCAGAACGGTTGACGGCAAATATTGCTGCAAAATCGGGTTGGCGGCGTCGATCACCTCGTCGCCCGTCCAGTCCAGCGTCGAGAACGGCCACAGGGCGGACGAGAACCAGGTGTCGAGGACGTCTTCGTCGCGGCTCAGGGCGCCGGTGTAGCCCTGCTTGGCGGCTTCGGCCTTGGCTTCTGCCTCGCTGTGAGCAACGAAAATCTGGCCGTTGTCGCCGTACCAGGCCGGAATCTGGTGGCCCCACCACAGTTGGCGGGAGATACACCAATCCTGGATGTTGTTGAGCCACTGGTTGTAGGTATTGACCCAGTTTTCCGGATAGAACTTGATCTCGCCGGAATGCACGACGTCGAGCGCTTTTTCGGTGATCGACTTGCCGTCGTCGCCGGGCTTGGACATGGCGACGAACCACTGGTCGGTGAGCATCGGTTCGATGACGACATTGGTCCGGTCGCCGCGCGGCACCTTGAGCTTGTGCTTGTCGGTCTTTTCCAGGATGCCGAGGGCTTCGAGGTCGGCGACGACGGCCTTGCGGGCGTCGAAGCGGTCGAGGCCGCGATATTTTTCCGGGGCGTTCTCGTTGATCTTCGCATCGAGCGTCAGGATCGAAATCATCGGCAGGCCGTGGCGCTGGCCAACAGCGTAGTCGTTGAAGTCATGCGCCGGCGTGACCTTGACGCAGCCCGTGCCGAATTCGAGATCGACATAGCTGTCGGCGATGATCGGAATTTCACGGTCGGTCAGCGGCAACTTCACCATCTTGCCGATCATGTGCTTGTAGCGTTCGTCTTCCGGGTGGACCATGACGGCCGTGTCGCCAAGCATGGTTTCCGGCCGGGTCGTGGCAACCACCAGGCTATTCGAGCCGTCGGCCAGCGGGTAGCGGATGTGCCACATGAAACCGTCTTCTTCCTCCTGCACCACTTCGAGGTCGGAAACAGCCGTGTGCAGCTTTGGGTCCCAGTTAACCAGGCGCTTGCCGCGGTAGATCAGGCCTTCCTTGAACAGGCGGACGAAGGTTTCGGTGACGACCTTGTTGAGGCCGGCATCCATCGTGAAGCGTTCGCGCTTCCAGTCCGGGCTCGTGCCCATGCGGCGCATCTGCTTGGTGATGGTATTGCCGGAGTATTCCTTCCATTCCCAGACCTTTTCGAGGAACTTCTCGCGGCCGAGGTCGTGGCGCGAGATACCTTGGGCGTCCAGTTGGCGCTCGACGACGATCTGCGTCGCGATGCCGGCGTGGTCGGTGCCCGGCTGCCACAGCGTGTTGTGGCCACGCATCCTGTAATAGCGCGTGAGGGCGTCCATCAGCGTCTGGTTGAAGCCGTGGCCCATGTGCAGCGTGCCGGTGACGTTCGGCGGCGGCAGCAGGATGCAGAAGTTTTCGTCAGCGGCCTTGCTGCTGTCGACGCCGGCAGCGAAGTAATTCTGTGCTTCCCACTCGGGGTACCAGCGGCGTTCGATATCGGCTGGTTCAAAGGCTTTGGCGAGTTCCATGGGCTTGTCGGAAAAGGGGAAAACCGGCAATTATACCCGCGATTGGCAGCACGCCTTGCCCACTAGTGCGGCGTCTCCATGATTGCCGTGCCCCAGCTTGATGTCCGGTAGCCGAGTGGTCGCCACAGGTGCTTCCAGGGTAGCTCGACGATTTCTGGCGGTGTCAGTGCATGCGCGGCTGCGGTGGCATTGCGCAAGTCGGCTGGCATCTCCGCATTCTTGTTCAATGCGGGCCAGACAACAGCGATCTTTCTGTCGTTACCGGCCGGGGTGGGCAGGCCGGACATCACGATGCGTGAATCAGGGAAAAAACGCCTGAGGTTGCCGCCGACATGAGGGTCATTGACGATGATTGTTCCCTGATTAAATCCCTGCTCGCGAAGCTTCTCGGCGAGCTCCGTATAAGGTACGGCCCAGCGGCAGCGCGAGCAGAAAGGCTCATAAATAAACAGGTTGCCGCTGCGTACTGCATAGGCCGTAATGGTAAATCCGAGCAGCACGGCCATGAACACCTGCACACGGCGCGGGGTCGGATTGGTCTCGCGCGCCTTTTCCGTCAGCCAGGGGATGGCGATGACGAGCATCGGCAGGATGCTGTGCACTGCATAGTTGGAACGCGAGTACAGCAAGCCGTTGAAGAGGACCAAGCCGCTCAGTTCGATGAGCAGCAGATGGAGCAGAAACAGCTTTGGGTCGAATGTGAGCGAATCGCTGGGGCGAAGTTGGGATTGCCTGAAGATTGTCCGGAAGATGGCCGGAAAAACCATCGGCAGGATCACGATATAGGGCGACAGGACGAGGAGCGGAAAAGTGAAGGCATCGCGCAGGCCTGCGGCGATACCGGCTGGCGAATGGCGTGGTATTTCGGGGAACAGGTTCGTGCCCAGAGCGATGGCACGCTGCGGGTCGGCTGCTACCCATAGAATGTAAGGCGCCACGATCAGCAAGGTGAGCAGTAGCGCTGCCAGCATCGGCAGCGAGAAAACCGTTTTCCGCACGGATGGCTGTAGCCAGGCAGCCAGCAGCGTTGAGAGCAGGGCAAAGGCGTAAATGTGCTCGGTGAGCAGGCCCAGCCCGATCAGCGTGGCCAGCAGCAGATAATTTCCGCGACTCGGTCGATCAATGAGGCGAAAGACTGCCCATACGGTAGCAACAGCCAGCGCCATGGCGCCGACGCGATGGGTGAAGCCTTCGTGAAATCGCCAGAAAATCTGGTAGACCGTGGCCATCGACTCGACGGCAATGAACGCCCATAAGGCGCTTTGCGTAATTTTTCGCGTAATTTGAAACAGGCAGCCGGCCATGCCGACGAGCAGCGCGTATTTGAGGAACAGGAAGCCTGACAGGCCGCTGCCAAAAAAATGCTGCACCAGCCATAGCGCCCAGTCATAAAGCGGACCGTGCTGGGTGTTGTAGCCTGGCGCGAGTGTCTGGGCGATCAGGTTGTCAAGTGGGTCGTCCTCCCCCAGATTGCCCGACGAGAACAGCCGGGTCAGCGCGTGTATCGTGGTGTAGATCGCAACAACGATGATGACGCCAGGCAGCGTGAAAGGGAAGCGGTTGTTTGCCGTCTGGGGAGCGGTGAATGAATTACTCGGATTCATGGGGATTCTGGGTGATGGCCTGTAGGCCGCGATCGGGCACTGATTAACTGTTCTCGATCATTTCCTGCTCGGCCAGAAATTCCCTGATGGTTGTACTGATAATTTCGGGCAAAACGGCCTTGATGCGGCTCTCGATGCGGCTGGTGAGGTCTTGGATAAGTTCGTCGCGCAAGTCTGAATCAATGCTCGACGGATCTTCCGGTAAGACCTCCTGGTGGGTATCGGCTAGAGGCTCGACGGCGGTCTCGATCAACTCTGGATAGTCTTCCGTTTTCAAGACCGGCTCTATTTCGGTCAGAACCGGAATGTCGTCAATCTGATCAATGGCATCAGTCAAAATCGGAATGTCGTCGAATTCGTTGTCACTCTGACGTCTGCGCTGCATCAGGGCGTCAGCTCGGGCGATGATGGGGCTGGGCACGCGGCTTCCTTAGCGGTCGCTGAGATCGAAGTAACGAACTTCGTAACCGCGATCCTTGTAGAACTTGACGCGCTCTCTGGCCGCTGTGCGGTCACCTTCATCCTGTCCAACGACTTCGATCAGACTCTCGAAACGTGAAAAGCCGGGCGGGATTTCCTGGCTCAGGTTCATTAGGCGTTCATCCTGGGCGATCGTTTCCAGCTTGTCCGTGATCAGAATGGGGGTGTCTGCGGCGAGTGGTGAATCGGCGCGACAATGCGGCACAAAGCTGAGTGCTGAATGTGTCCACAGCATGCGGTCGACGCCGCTGGCGATGGAGTTATCCACGGCGTAGACCAGCATCGGTTTCTTTTTGGCATAGGCCCCGCTCAGCAAGGCGCAGGCCGCAGCGATCTTGTCCGCCGCACCGTGATAAAAAAATACCTGCGTCAATTGAGCTTGCCTGCGCGGTGCAGCAGGTAATGCGTGAGCATGGGCACGGGGCGGCCCGTGGCGCCTTTGCTGGAACCCGATTTCCAGGCTGTGCCAGCAATATCGAGGTGTGCCCAGTCGAATTTCTTGGTGAAGCGCGACAGGAAACAGGCGGCCGAAATGGCTCCACCCCAGCGACCGCCGATGTTGGCCATGTCGGCAAACGGGCTTTTCAGCAGTTCCTGATAGTCGTCCCACAGCGGCATGTGCCAGGCGCGGTCGTAGGCTTCGTCGCCGGCATCAAGCAGTTCGCGGGCCAGGGCATCCTTGTTGGCGAAGAGGCCAGTGGCCACGCTACCCAAGGCAACTACGCAAGCGCCTGTGAGCGTGGCGACATCGATCACGGTGTCCGGTTCGAAACGCTCGGCATAAGTCAGCGCATCGCACAAAATCAGTCGGCCTTCGGCATCGGTGTTGAGAATTTCGATGGTTTGTCCAGACATCGAGGTGACAATGTCGCCAGGTCGCGTCGCCTTGCCATCCGGCATGTTTTCGGTGGCCGGAACGATGACAGTCAGGTTGATCGGCAAAGCCATCTTGGCAACGGCATGCATGGTACCGAGCACGCTGGCGGCACCGCACATGTCATATTTCATTTCGTCCATTTCTGCACCGGGTTTCAGCGAAATACCGCCCGTGTCGAAAGTGACGCCTTTGCCAACGAGAACGACCGGTTTTTCAGCGGCCTTGCCACCCTTGTAGCTGAGCACAATCAGCTTGGGCGGCTGGTGCGAACCATGGGCAACGGCGAGCAGGGAATGCATGCCCAGTTTTTCCATGTCAGCGCGATCGAGAATGTCGCAGCCAAGCTTGAATTCCTTGGCCATGGCCCGCGCCTGCTCGGCCAGGTAAGTCGGGTGGCAGATATTGGGAGGCAGGTTGCCCAGATCCTTGGTCATCGCTACGCCTTCGGCGATAGCCAGTCCTTGGTTCAGCGCTTCCTCCGCAGGCCCAAGTTCATTGCGTCTTTCAACGCTGAATGTCAGCTTGCGCAAGGGCCGCCGTACATCTTCCTTCTTGCTTTTAAATTGTTCGAACTTATAGGTTGAATCGAGGGCGGCCAGTGTTGCCTGGCGAATTCGCCAGCCAGTGCTCCGTTTTTTGACGGCAAGTTCGGTCAGAAAAATGGATGCATCGAAAGCGCCTGTTTCGTTGAGTACTTTGACGGTAGCGCTGATGGCATTGCCATATTCTTTCTCGCGAAACTCTTTTTCCTTGCCGAGCCCGACGAGCAGAATGCGGTCGCAAAGCGTGCCGGGAACGCTGTGCAGCAACAAGGTGCTGCCTGATTTTCCCTCCATATCGCCGCGTCGAACGATGTCGGCAATATGTCCGCCAGATGCCTTGTCGAGAAGCTCGGCCGGCAGGGTAAGTTTCCTCGGTTCAAAAACGCCGACTACCACGCAGGCGCTGCGCTGTTTTTCCGGGCTGCCACTTTTTATGCTAAATTCCACAAGCTGCTCCTGATCAGGGAAATATCAGTTTCCGAGGGTTTATCCTCGCATTTTTTTCGGTTTCGTCAAAGCATGATATTCGAACGCGCCGTACGGCGCGAATTTGCTCAGGCAGCCGCCGGCATCAGCGTTGCTTTGCTGGCAATCCTGGCTTCCATACTGTTGATTCGCCTTTTGAAAGAGGCGGTCGGAGGGCGTATTGTGCCCGAGGCGGTAGCCTCGCTGCTCGGCTTCGCCTTGTTGAACTTCATGCCGCTCGTGCTCAGCTTGATGCTTTTTGTGTCGATTCTGCTGAGTTTGACGCGCGCCTACCGAGACTCCGAAATGGTGGTCTGGTTTTCTTGCGGCTTGCCGCTGACGGCGTGGTTACGGCCTGTGCTTGTTTTTGCCATGCCTTTTGTGCTGGTTATCGCGGCATTAGCTGGATTTCTGTCGCCTTGGGCCAATTTCAATACCGCGCAGTATCGGCAAGTCCTGTCGGCACGTAGCGATGTCTCACAGGTCTCACCGGGAGTTTTCCAGGAATCGAAGGCTGGCAAGCGGGTTTTCTTTGTCGAAGCGCTGGATGAGGGTGCGGCATTGCTCGGGAACATCTTTGTGGCCAGTTTTCAGGACGGAAAACTGGGCGTTGTGGTGTCGGATCAGGGGTATCAAGAATTTGCAGAGAACGGTGACCGCTTTGTTGTTCTGGAAAAAGGGCGCCGCTACGAAGTTGAGCCAGGCTCTCCAGAGTTTCGTGTAATGGAGTTCGAGAGATACCGTGTGCGTACCGAGGATGGCGAAGCCAAACCGACGGAACCTTTGCCCAATCGGCTGTCGATGCCAGAGCTTCTCAAGGACGATAGTAACAAGGCCCGGGGAGAGCTGCTTTGGCGCATCGGTATCCCCGTGTCAGCCCTCATTTTGGCTCTGCTGGCCATACCGCTTTCCTATGTCAATCCGCGGGCTGGCCGCTCGGCGAATATGCTGATTGCGGTGCTTATCTACGCAATCTACAGCAATCTGCTATGGGTTGCCCAGGCTTGGGTTGCTCAGGGCAAGCTCTCTTTCTGGATCGGCGTTTGGGCCATCCACGCCGTGATGCTGGTGCCGCTTATATTACTGTTTTACCGGCGTATTGCCGTGCGCATGCCTTGGCAGGGGAAGTCCCGTGTTTAAGGTGAATACGCATCAACGCTATCTGATGCGAGAGGTCCTTGCGGCGGTGTTTCTTGTCCTGCTCGCATTTTTGGCCTTGTTCAGTTTTTTTAACTTTGTTGATGAACTACGGAATGTAGGTCGGGCTGATTACACGGCAGGTCGTGCTGCGCTATTTGTCGCGCTAGGATTGCCCGGGCTGGTATATGAACTGATCCCGATTGCTGCGCTGATCGGTTCTTTGTACGCGCTGTCTACGCTAGCCAGGCATTCTGAACTCACGGTCTTGAGGGCTTCTGGTTTGGCGACCTCGGACTTGTTGATGACACTGTTTCGAGCGGCGGCCATGCTCGCCTTGCTGACTTTTGTTTTCGGTGAGGTTCTGGTGCCGTTCAGCGAACGGCTGGCTCAGGAAATCAAGGCCAAGGCATTGAGCAAGGTTGTGGCCCGCAGTGGTCTGGAAAGCGGCTTGTGGATCAAGGATGGGCGTAGTTTTATCAATATTCGCAAGGCCAATCCGGACGCTACGCTTGAGGGGGTACGGATTTATCGATTTACTGCCGAAAACACGCTGGAGTCGGTGACTGATGCCAAGGAGGCTAACTTCCAGTTGCCTGACCGATGGCTATTAAAAGGTGTGGTCAGAACGATTCTTGATGCCGATACCTCTCGCGTCGAATCCAGTGATACGACTGACTGGCATTCTGCGGTTACTCCGGATTTGTTGGCCATTTTGACCGTTGCACCTGAGCGGATGTCACTTTATGGCCTGTTCAATTACACCCGGCATCTGGTTGAAAACAAGCAAAAGGCCGAGCGTTACCAGATTGCTCTCTGGAAAAAGCTTGTTTATCCCATGACCGCGCTGGTCATGGTCGCCCTGGCGCTTCCTTTTGGTTATTCACATGACCGCGTCGGTGGGGTCAGTCTGAAAATTTTTGCCGGGGTAATGCTGGGGATACTTTTTTATGCCCTGAATGGCCTGTTCTCGAATCTTGGTGTGATCAATTCGTGGCCGCCATTCGCCAGCGCAACTGCACCTGCAGCCCTGTTTCTGGTAGCTGCGATGAGTATGTTGTGGTGGGTGGAGCGTCGCTGATTAACTGGCACTGACTATTCGCGTTCCGGCAATTCTGTCATGCAGGAACTGACGGTCCTTATCGAATAGCGCCCAAAAAATTCCAATACCTAGCAGGAGAATGCTGGGCCATGCAGCCAGGTAGCGAAGAACAGCCTGCAGGGGGCGGAGAACAGCGCCCTCGGAGGAAACAATGCGAAGTTTCCAAGTTTTCATTGGCAGGGTTTGCCCGCCGTTGAGCCAGCACCAGGCAAAATAGACCAGCAGCAACAGCAAGACGTGAAGCCAAAGCACCCGGGCGGGTAGTTCGAAATGAAACCCCGAAAGGACAATTTGCGGGAGCAGAAAGCCTATCAGCAGAATTGAAAAAACGACCAGACTTTCGTACAGCATGCAGACTAGGCGGCGCCTGATGCCGGGGAGTGAGGTTGACATCAATGTTTGGTCTTTTCTGTGGATGTAGGTTGGTCTGATGTGCCAGCTGTTGACGTGAGTGTTGTGGCTGAGCTGTTCACCCCAGCCCCCTGTGACTCAGTTGGCGGCGCTAGCAATTTGGATGATTTGCTGTTTTCGCGGAGTCGCCTCTGCTGTTCGGGCGACAGGTTCGTAAAGGCATCCCACTTTTGCCTGACCACCTGTTTTTGCTCCGGGGGCAATTGATTGAAATCCTTGTATGTACTTCTCGCCTTGGCGCGTTGTACGGGTGTCAGGTTGGCCCATTCGCGCATTCGGTACTGCATGCGTTGTTGTTCGTCCGGCTTCATGTTCGGGTAGCGGTCGGCGATACCCAGCCATTTTTTCTTGCGGATATTCTCCATGCCGTCCCAGTCCTCGGCGAGCGGGGCGAGAATGTCCTTTTGCTGGGTACTTAACTGGGGCCAACTAGGTTGCGGTGGCGTACCTATGATCGCCGATGTTGGTGGTTCGGCGGCAACGACGGCGGTCAGGCTAAAACAGAGGATTATTCCTCTGAGGAGTCGTCTTTTAACCATTCGAAGAAGTCGTTATCAAGAAAGGCATCGGGAGGCAGATCGTCAGTGAGTAAGGCGCTATCGACGTCTTCCAGCTCAGTGACGTACTGGATGCTATGCCAATAGAACGATATCCACATGCCGACCAGCAAGGCTATTACGGCGAGAATTTGCTTGAAATACGGGATGGGGGCGCCGGTATGAAACGATGAAACACCAGCGTTGGCCGTTACCATTTTGGGTTTGGCCTGTTTTTGATGCGCAAGTGCCTGATGGCGAGCTGCCTCCAGTCTTCGCGATGCAGCAAGCGGAATATCGTTCAGACTATGGTTAAGCGTTTGCCGAATTCTATGTGCGTAACGAACTTCGTTCATAGTTTTATACCTCTTGCCGACAAGGCGGCAGCCAGCGCGTGAGTGGCGCGCGAGCAATGAGTTTTTACGCTGCCTTCTGAGCATCCCATCACCGCTGCAGTTTCGGCGACGTCCATATCCTCCCAATAACGCATGAGAAAGGCTTCGCGTTGACGAGCGGGTAGCTTTTTTATTTCGTCGTCAATCAGGTTGAGCGTCTGGGCCTGCTGCAGCTTGCTTTCCGGCGTTCTCGGGCCAGCGTCGTCTTCGTCGGCGGCCAGTGTTTCGAGTGGGTCGTAATCTTCGTCATCGTCCGGGGAAAAGGCTGATAGCAGCGTTGTCCACATTGATCGGACCTTGCTGCGCCGGTAATAGTCACGAATGGTGTTTTGCAGAATGCGCTGGAAGAGCATCGGGTACTCTTCGTCCGGTCGGTCGCCGTATTTTTCCGCCAGTTTGAGCATGGCGTCCTGGACGATATCCAGTGCAGCGTCTTCGTCGTGCACGGCAAACATCGCCTGTTTGAAGGCGCGGCGCTCGACGGATTCAAGAAAGCTGGAGAGTTGTTGGGGTGATGACAGGGTCGTCTCTTCCGAAAGTTCTTGAGCATTATAGGGATATGCCGGGAAACCTTGACCGAAAATGGTCGGTCGATTAAGGTTACGCCCTTTTACGCGATAGCTTTTTTGGGCTCAAGAATGATGATCAGCGGTGCAGAAATTGTAATCAGGTGCCTGCAAGAAGAAAAGGTCGATTGTGTTTTCGGATACCCCGGCGGTTCCGTTTTGCACATATACGACGCCCTTTTCAAGCAGGATCAGGTCAAACACATTCTTGTTCGTCACGAACAGGCAGCTGTTCATGCTGCAGATGCCTATTCGCGCTCATCGCAGCGGGTCGGTGTCGCTCTGGTGACGTCGGGGCCCGGGGTGACGAATACCGTGACCGGTATCGCTACGGCCTACATGGACTCCATTCCGATGGTGGTGTTGACCGGCCAGGTGCCGTCGTTCTACATCGGTCAGGACGCTTTCCAAGAGTGCGACACGGTCGGTATCACCCGCCCCTGCGTCAAGCACAATTTCTTGGTCAAGGATGTCAAGGATCTGGCAGTAACCATCAAGAAGGCTTTCCACATTGCTTCGACCGGTCGCCCCGGTCCTGTAGTGGTCGATATCCCCAAGGATATTACTGCCCAGATGTGCGAGTTCGATTACCCGAAGACGATCCAGATGCGGTCCTACAACCCCGTGGTCAAGGGGCATCTGGGGCAGATCAAGAAGGCCGTGCAGATTCTGCAGGAGGCCAAGCGCCCGGTTATCTATACCGGTGGCGGAGTCATTCTGTCCGACGCGGCCGAGCAGTTGACCAAGCTGGCACACAAGCTGAACTTCCCGGTCACCAATACCCTGATGGGTCTGGGCGGCTATCCGGCGACGGACAAGCAGTTCATCGGCATGCTCGGCATGCACGGAACTTTCGAAGCCAATAATGCAATGCACTACGCCGATGTGATTCTGGCCATCGGTGCCCGTTTTGACGATCGTGTGATCGGGAATCCTGAGCACTTTGGCGAAGAGAAGCGTCGTGTCATCCATATCGATATCGATCCGTCGTCGATTTCCAAACGGGTCAAGGTCGATGTGCCCATCGTCGGCAATGTTCCGGATGTGATCGAAGAAATCGTCAAGTTGATGGATGGCGGTTTCAAGACCGACCCTGAAGTCGCCAACTGGTGGAAGCAGATCGACGAATGGCGTGGGCGGGATTCTCTACGCTACAAGCAATCCGAGCACATCATGCCGCAGTTCGTCATGGAAAAGCTCTACGAAGTGACTGGTGGCAATGCCTTCATTACATCGGACGTCGGTCAGCACCAGATGTTTGCAGCGCAATATTACAAGTTCGACAAGCCGCGTCGCTGGATCAATTCCGGTGGTTTGGGCACCATGGGTGTCGGCCTGCCGTATGGCATGGGCGTGCTTATGGCCAATCCGGATGCGCAGGTCGCCTGTGTGACTGGCGAAGGTTCGATCCAGATGTGTATCCAGGAATTGTCGACCTGCAAACAGTACGGTTTCCCGATCAAGATCATCAACCTCAATAACGGCATGTTGGGCATGGTGCGGCAGTGGCAGGAAATGTTCTATTCCAAGCGCTACTCGCAGTCCTACGTTACTTCGCTACCCGATTTCGTCAAGCTGGCCGAAGCCTATGGCCATGTCGGCATGAAGATCGAAAAACCGGAAGATGTCGAGCCGGCTTTGCGCAAGGCCTTTACCGAGCATAAGGACGATTTGGTCTTCATGGACTTCATCATCGATCCGGGTGCTAACGTCTTTCCGATGGTTGCAGCCGGCAAGGGGCTGACTGAAATGATCCTCGCTGAAGATATCTGAGCGGGGGAGGAAAAGAAAAATGCGACATATCATTTCCATCCTGATTGAAAACGAATCGGGCGCACTTTCCCGCGTGGCCGGGCTGTTCTCCGCCCGTGGCTACAATATTGAATCGCTGACCGTGGCACCGACGGAAGATCCCTCGCTGTCCCGGATGACCATCCTGACTTCCGGATCCGACGAGGTGCTGGAGCAGATCACGAAACAGCTCAACAAGCTGGTCGATGTGGTCAAGGTGGTCGATCTCTCCGAGGCTGCTCATGTCGAGCGCGAACTGATGCTGATCAAGGTTCGCGCCACCGGCAAGGATCGCGAAGAGATGAAGCGGATGGCCGATATTTTCCGTGGTCGCATCATCGACGTCACGGAGTCGACCTATGTGATCGAGTTGACCGGCGCAAGCTCCAAGCTCGACTCCTTCATCGCCGCGCTCGATGCCGGCCTGATTCTCGAAACCGTCCGTACCGGTGTCTGTGGCATTGGTCGTGGCGATCGTATTCTTAAAGTCTAACTATCCGTTTATAAAGAGGATTTCATGAAAGTTTATTACGACAAGGACGCCGACCTCTCCCTGATCAAGGGCAAGAAGGTCACCATCGTTGGTTACGGCTCGCAGGGCCACGCCCACGCCCAGAACCTTAAGGACTCCGGCGTCAAGGTGACCGTCGGTCTGCGCAAGGATGGCGCTTCCTGGAAGAAGGCTGAAGCGGCCGGCCTCAAGGTCGAAGAGATCGCCAAGGCAGTCAAGGGCGCCGATGTGGTCATGATCCTTTTGCCGGATGAAAACATTCCGCAGGTTTACAACGAGGAAGTCGCTCCCAACCTCAAGAAAGGTGCTGCCCTGGCTTTTGCCCACGGCTTCAACGTTCATTACAACCAAGTCGTGCCGCGCGCCGATGTGGACGTCATCATGGTCGCCCCGAA
The DNA here is from genome assembly GCA_013335535.1 of Azonexaceae bacterium. Lineage (GTDB taxonomy): Bacteria > Pseudomonadota > Gammaproteobacteria > Burkholderiales > Rhodocyclaceae > Azonexus. The sequence goes on along the minus strand of JAAXVL010000005.1, from coordinate 151,929 downwards.
GGGCCCCGGCCACACCGTGCGTTCCGAGTATCTCAAGGGTGGCGGTGTGCCTTCGCTGATCGCCGTGTATCAGGACGTTACCAAGAAGGCCAAGGACATCGCCCTGTCCTACGCTGCTGCCAACGGCGGCACCAAGGGTGGCGTCATTGAAACCAACTTCCGCGAAGAAACCGAAACTGACCTGTTCGGCGAGCAGGCCGTTCTGTGCGGCGGCGCCGTGGAACTGGTCAAGATGGGCTTCGAAACCCTGACCGAAGCCGGCTACGCTCCGGAAATGGCCTACTTCGAGTGCCTGCACGAACTCAAGCTGATTGTCGACTTGATGTACGAAGGCGGCATCGCCAACATGAACTACTCGATCTCCAACAATGCGGAGTTCGGCGAATACGTGACCGGTACCGAAGTCATCAACGAGCAGTCCCGTGCCGCCATGCGCAATGCTCTGAAGCGCATCCAGAACGGTGACTACGCCAAGATGTTCATTCTTGAAGGTCGTACCAATTACCCGGCCATGACGGCTCGTCGTCGCCTGAATGCCGAGCATCCGATCGAAACGGTCGGTTCGAAGCTGCGCGACATGATGCCGTGGATCAAGAAGAACAAGCTCGTCGACCAGACCAAGAACTAATTGGGTTGTCGCGGGCTCGGTAGCGCATCGTTGCTTCCGCTTGCCGTACTAACGTACTGTCTGCGCATGCGCGCCTAGCGCTACCTTCGCTTTGGGCGGTGTGGGAAACTGCACCGCCCTTGTTGTTTGCGGATTTTGATGCTTTCCGGGTGTATCCTTTTCGGGTTGCCCGTTGATATGTGACCCATGACCGAACTCAAACCCCGTAAATCGCTGTTCAATCCAGAGGTTAAGCGGCGCGGTATTTACGTGTTGCCCAACCTGTTCACCACGGCGGCGTTGTTCGCCGGATTCTTCGCCATCGTGCAGGCCATGCAGGGCGACTTTGCGCGGGCGGCGATGGCCATCTTCATCGCCATGGTCCTCGACGGGCTCGATGGCCGCGTGGCGCGTCTGACCAATACGCAGTCGGCCTTTGGGGCAGAATACGATTCACTATCCGATATGGTCAGCTTTGGCGCGGCGCCGGCGCTGGTGATGTATGAATGGGCGCTGCGCGATATGGGGCGTCTGGGCTGGATTGCGGCCTTCATCTACTGTGCCGGGGCTGCTCTGCGCTTGGCGCGCTTCAATACGACGCTGGAGGTCATGGACAAGCGCTATTTCCAGGGTTTGCCCTCGCCGGCTGCGGCGGCGCTGGTAGCGGGCCTAGTGTGGGTATGCATTGAAACTGGTGTGGCCGGTAGCGATGTGCGCTGGTTGGCCTGTGTGTTAACGGTGTTTGCTGGCGTGACCATGGTGTCCAATATTCGTTTTTACAGTTTCAAGGACATCAATCTCAAGAAGAGTGTGCCCTTCTTCGTGATTGCCGCTATTGCCTTGGGTTTTGCGCTGGTGGCCTATAGCCCGGAAATTGCACTGTTCGGCTTCTTCGTCATTTATGGTTTGTCGGGCTATGTCCAGGCTGGGATTGGCCTGCTCAAACGCAAAGCCCCGTAGTTCGGAGTATTTATGAAACAGCATCTGGTTATTTTCGATACGACCCTGCGTGACGGTGAGCAAAGTCCGGGCGCATCGATGACACGGGAAGAGAAGATCCGCGTTGCCCGCCAACTGGAAAAGATGCGGGTCGATGTTATCGAGGCTGGCTTTGCTGCTGCTTCTCCCGGTGATTTCGAGTCTATCCAGGCTATCGCTCATGCCATCAAGGATTCGACGGTCTGTTCTCTGGCCCGTGCTAACGAGAACGATATTAGTCGGGCCGGCGAGGCGATCAAACCGGCGAAATCAGGGCGTATTCATACCTTTATCGCCACATCTCCGATTCACATGGAGAAGAAGCTGCGCATGTCGCCGGATCAGGTGGTCGAGCAGGCGGTCAAGTCGATCGGCTGGGCGCGGCAGTTCACCGACGACATCGAGTTTTCGGCCGAGGATGCCGGGCGTTCGGAAATTGTTTTTCTTTGCCGTATTTTCGAAGCTGTGATCAAGGCCGGGGCGAAGACGATCAACGTGCCGGATACCGTCGGTTACGCCATTCCGTTCCAGTACGCAGAAACCATGCGCCAGCTGATTGAGCGTGTGCCGAATTCGGACAAGGTGGTGTGGTCGGTTCATTGTCATAACGATCTCGGGCTGGCTGTTTCCAATTCGCTGGCAGCTGTTTTGGCCGGGGCACGGCAGGTCGAATGTACGATCAACGGCCTCGGTGAGCGTGCCGGCAACGCGGCGCTCGAGGAAATCGTCATGACGGTGCGTACTCGGCCGGATATTTTCGAACTCGAAACACGCATCGATACGACGCAGATCGTCCCGGCTTCCAAGTTGATTTCGCAGATCACCGGCTACCCGGTTCAGCCGAACAAGGCGGTGGTCGGGGCCAATGCTTTCGCGCACGAGTCTGGCATCCATCAGGACGGCGTACTCAAACACCGCGAAACCTACGAAATCATGCGTGCGCAGGATGTGGGGTGGACACAGAATAAGCTGGTTCTCGGGAAGCATTCCGGGCGGAACGCGTTCAAGAGTCGTTTGCAGGAACTTGGCATTGAGCTGGAAAGCGATGAAGCCGTCAATGCCGCCTTTGCCCGCTTCAAGGAACTGGCCGACCGCAAGCACGAAATCTTCGATGAAGACCTGCATGCGCTGGTTTCCGACGAGGTGGTGACGCCCGATCAGGAGCATTACAAGCTGCTCTATTCACATGTCTGCTCTGAAACTGGCGAGATGCCTCACGCCAAGGTGATTTTGAGCGTTGGTGGTGTCGAGCAGAAGGGCGAAGCCGAAGGCGGTGGTCCGGTCGATGCGACCTTCAAAGCCATTGAGGGCATCGTCAACAGCGGCGCGCAGTTGATGCTTTACTCGGTCAATGCAATCACGACCGGTACCGATGCTCAGGGCGAAGTGACGACGCGTCTGACCAAGGCCGACCGTGTCGTTAACGGCAATGGCGCCGATACGGATATCGTCATCGCCTCGGCGCGTTCCTATCTGAATGCCCTTAACAAGCTGCATTCCTCGCTCGACAAGGTGAAGGCCCAGGGCGACGTCTGATTGCCCGCGCCAGATCTCACCGGAAGCCGCTTCAGCTCTGCTGGGCGGCTTTTTCTTCTTTGGGGGCGCGGGTGGTGCGGATAAAGAGTATGGTCAGGACGAAAAGAGCGGTGGCCAGAACCGTCTCGGCCACAGCGAGTTGCTGGATCACCCCGTGGTCGCTGGTGGCGCGCAGCAGTCCTTCCATCAGGTAGAACTGGATGAACAGCGACAGCCATTTGTAGGTGTAGCGCTTGCCGCGCAGGATGCCGAAGAGCGGAACGAGCAGGAATGCGCCTTTCAAGACCATCCATGAGCCACCAGGCCGGAGTGGCGCCAGCCAGCCTTCCCAGGCCAGGCAGAGGAAAATCAGCGCGATCAGACAGGCGCTGGCGGAAATCTGATAACGGGTGGCGGTTGTCACGGTCTACTCAGTTTTTGGGCTAAATTTGAAATGCGCTGTCCCTGGATAAAAGCCAGGCGGCTCTCGGCTTCGGTCAGTAGCGGGCTGCCGGTCGCGCCAGCGACATGGCTCGGGCCATAAGGCGTGCCGCCAGCGCTGGTTGAGGAAAGCTCGGGTTCAGTAAAGGGAAGGCCGATGATCAGCATTCCGTGGTGAAGCAGGGGCAGCATCATTGACAGCAAGGTACTTTCGTTGCCGCCGTGGTGGCTGCCACTCGACGTGAAGACGCAGGCGGGTTTGCCGGCCAGTGTGCCATTCAGCCAGTCGGCGATGGTGCCATCCCAGAAATATTTCATTGGCGCCGCCATGTTGCCGAAGCGAACCGGGCTGCCCAAAGCTAGGCCAACGCATTCCTCAAGGTCGGCGAGTTCGACGTAAGGCGCGCCGAAGTCCGGAACACCCGGTTCGGTCGTTTCGCAGGTGGCTGAAACGCGGGGGACGGTACGCAGGCGGGCCTGCATGCCAGGAACCGATTCGATGCCGGCTGCGATGCGTTCGGCGAGCGCGCGGACAGAGCCGCGGTGGCTGTAATAGAGGACGAGGATGTCTTTCATGGTCGGCTATTATACGGCCCCATGCAAAACCACTCCCGATCCCGTCGCGGCCGCCTCAAGCCGCCAAGGAGCGTCGGCATCTTCCGGCGCTTTCATAGCGAGAACATGATGCAGACCAGTTCTGCGCTGGCCTTCACGACCCTCATGGCGCTCGTGCCATTGGTGGCAGTGGTGCTCTCGGTCGCCGGTGCCGTTCCGTATCTTGACCTGTTGGCGGAACGACTCGATTTATTGATCCGCGAGGCTTTGCTGCCACCCGGCGCTGCCGGCACCATTGCCGGAAATATCGGCAAGTTTTCGCACAAGGCGCAGCGTTTGACGCTGGCTGGTATCGCAGTGCTGAGCGTCACTGCCTTTTTGTTGATGAATACCATCGAGCGGGCGTTCAATCATCTTTGGCAGGTCCAGCCGCGCCCGGTGCTGGCCCGTCTGCGTTTGTATGCATTTGTGATGGCCGTCTGGCCATTCGTTCTGGGGGCAGTGGCCGGTGCGATGTCATTTGCCGTGACGACCTCTTTGGGCTGGTTCGATGAACCTGTCTGGATTCGGCGTTTTGCCCTGAAGGCTGTGGCGATGGTGCTGCTCGGCCTGTTTTTCTCGTTTCTCTATTACGCTGTACCGAATGCTCCGGTGTCGCGGCGTGCGGCATTGACCGGCGGAATTTTTGCCACGCTGGCTTTCTCGGTCATGCAAAAGGTGTTTGAAGTCTTCCTGGTCAGTTCTGCCATGCTGAAAAGCATCTACGGTGCCTTTGCTGCCTTCCCGGTGTTTCTGGTTTGGCTGCACCTGTCGTGGGCAGTCGTACTGTTTGGTGGTCTTGTTGCCGCCAGTATCAATCGTCCGGCAAAACGCTGAAAATTTCGATGGCACTCGTTTGCTCGTCGAGGCTGGTGGCCTGAACCTCGCGAATTTCCAGATTCTCCGCCTCGATCACGACGATTATTCGCCGTGTGTTTTCTTTTAGCAGGCCGGCCGGCAGCACCAGTGATTGCGTTGGGCGGAGCGGTGGTGTCGGAGGCAGGATAAGCGCCGCAACATTGCTCGATTCCAGCGCGTAGGTGTGCGTGATTTCCACCGCGGTCGCGTTGGGGGCAAGTATCTGCAGCCCCAGTTCAATATGCTCGGGATTCTCCGATACGGCCCAGCGGATGATGCAGACATGCCATGTTGGCGTTGCCTCGGACTGGTCGCCCAAGGTTTGTAGTGCAACAATATCGCCGACGCGCAGGTGTTGGGTTTGCCCTGACATGTGCATCAGCGAGTAACCATCGGGGCTTTCGTTGGTTACCATCCACTCGCTCAGATCCCGCGGTGTTTGCTGGGACTTCATAAGTTGCCAGAGGTTGCCGAGGCCGGAGCAGAGGTTGGCCCGATAGGACTGGCGACGCCGCGAGAATCGCCGCTTGGTGGGGTGGCCCCAAAGCCGGTTGATGCGTAGCAGCGTCCCCGTGCCGGCGCTGGTGTCGGCAAATAAAGGGAGGCCGAGTGTTTGTGCAGGAATGCCTTGCAGGAGTGCAGTGCGCTGTTTCAAGGCTTGTTCAGCGATGGTGTCGCATGAGAAATAGAGCACGCGGGCATCGGGCGTCGGGATGCGGCGGATTAGCGCATGAGCCGGAAAATCCTTGTCGAGGTCAACCCAGAAAACGCCGCCACTGTTGAGTGGCGGTGTCTCAAGAAGGTCAATGCTCGGACTGCTATCGTTGATGAACTCGTTGATGAACTCCAGTTCGGCTGGCGAGAACGAGGCTGGCTGTGCGGCTGCAGCAAGCAAAATGCCGATATAGATCTGGCGTATGGTCTGCGTGCCCTGTGGCCCGGGAAACTCTTCAAGACCGAGGCGCCGCGCCGTGAGAAAAGCGGAATGCAGTAGCTGCCAGAGACCGGCGGACTGCGGTGCTGCAATCAGGTGTGTGATCCGTACTTGCCAGGCAATCGTGTGCATGGCCCGTCGCAACGAAACGTGGGGTACGCGTGAGGAGCCCGGCCCTTCCGGATCGAACAGTTCGGCCAGTGTGTTGAAATAATCCTGCGTCAGGGTTTCGAGTACATCGAGTAGCACGCGCACACGTTGCCGTTGCTTGCGGGAAATGGGCAGGGTGACATCATGCAGTCGCGGCAATTCGCCGTTGGCGACCCGTTCGGCTTGACCGTAGAGCAGATCGAGCAACTTGAGGCGCTGGAAGTTCGGAATGGCCGCTTCGCGCAGTAGCAGGAGCTGGCGATGCAGCTGGTCAGCGTCGTCAGAGCCGGTTCTCCCGTGTGCCAGAGCCAGCCATTCAAGAATGCTCTTGATATTGGCGTCGGGTGGGGCTGGTGAAAGGAACTCTGGTGAGGTGCTCATGGCTCTCACAGAATAACAAATATTTACCTTTTCGCCATTGGTGCGGCGTAGGAGAGAAAGGTGGGTGTTCGGTACAACCGTGTTTCTCAATTCCTAAGTGGCTTGTTTTTCCTTGATAAAGCGATATAATTCCGGGTCTTTTTTCCAGCTAACGAAAGTATTCTCATGGTTGTTATCCGTCTTGCCCGTGGTGGCGCCAAGAAGCGCCCGTTCTACAACATGGTTGTTACCGATTCCCGCAATCGTCGTGATGGCCGTTTCGTTGAACGTATCGGCTTCTACAACCCGGTTGCTTCCGGCAGTGCAGAAGCTCTGCGCGTTTCCGTCGATCGTCTGGCCTACTGGCAGAGCAATGGCGCCCAGCTGTCGCCGACCGTTGCCCGTCTGGTCAAGCAGCACGCTGCTCAGCAAGCCGCCTAAGTTTTTGTTTTGAGCAGCAACGATATCGTCGTACTGGGTCGGCTGGCCGACCCCTACGGGATTCAGGGCTGGCTTTGGTTGTACCCCTTCGGGGATGATCCGCTGGCCTGGGCTGAAATGCCTGTTTGGTGGATTGCGCGAGAAGGTGAGCCGTGGCGCGAATGCGGGCTGAAAAGCCTGAAAGCCCACGGTAACGGTGTGGTGGTGCTGTTGGATGGCGTTGCCGATCGTTCTGCTGCTGAAGCGATGAAGGGGGTTCTAGTCGGGGCGCCGCGTGCAGCGTTGCCAACGACTGACAAGGATGAGTTTTACTGGACCGATCTGATCGGTCTGGATGTCATTAATACCGCTGACGAGCGGCTCGGCAAGGTGGCCGGGCTGATCGAAACCGGAGCCAACGCCGTTTTGCGCGTCGTTGGTGATGACGGCGTCGAACGCCTGCTGCCCTTTGTTTCGGCAGTCGTGCTGACGGTGGAGAAGGAAGCCGGGCAGATTCGAGTGGAGTGGGGCAGCGACTGGTGATCCGGTTTGACTGCATTACCCTCTTTCCGGAGATGTTCGCGGCAGTAACGGAAAGTGGCATTACCCGTCGGGCGCTGGAAGAACAGCGCTGGGTGTGGCAAGGCTGGAATCCCCGGGATTTCGCCGAGAACACCTGGCGACGGGTCGATGATCGTCCTTTCGGGGGCGGGCCGGGCATGCTGATGCAGCCGGGGCCGCTGGAGAAGGCGATCAACGCTGCGAAGGCGCAGCAGCGCGAGGCGGGGCTGGCGAAGAGCCGGGTCATCTACCTCTCGCCGCAGGGTGCGCCGCTCACCCATGACAGGGTGATGCAGTTGGCGACGGGTGATGAAGGATTGATCCTTCTTTGTGGTCGTTATGAAGGAATTGACGAGCGGCTGATCGAGCGCTGTGTCGATGAAGAAATTTCGATCGGGGATTTTGTGCTTTCCGGTGGCGAGTTGCCGGCGATGGCCTTGATTGATGCCGTTGTCCGCCAGTTGCCGGGGGTGCTCGGAGATGCCGCTTCGGCGGTGGAAGATTCGTTTGTCGGTGGTCTGCTGGATTGTCCGCACTACACCCGCCCTGAGGTTTACGAGGGCGAGGCGGTGCCGGCGGTTTTGATGTCTGGTGACCACAAAAAAATTCGACGCTGGCGGCTTAAACAGTCGTTGGCTAGAACCCGGAAGCGCCGGCCGGATTTACTGGCGCACCGCAGCCTGACCGCGGAAGAAGCGCAACTACTCACGGAAATTTCCGGAGAGGAGCAATGCGGTGAGTAAGTGTTTATAAATTAAAGGATCTCACATGAACCTGATTGAACAGTTGGAAAAAGAAGAAATTGCTCGTCTGGGCAAGACCATTCCTGACTTCGCACCGGGCGACACCATTGTCGTGCAAGTGAAGGTCAAGGAAGGTAACCGCGAGCGTCTGCAGGCTTACGAAGGCGTCGTTATCGCCAAGCGTAACCGCGGCCTGAACTCTGCTTTCACCGTGCGCAAGATTTCGTCCGGCGAAGGCGTCGAGCGTACCTTCCAGTCGTACTCCCCACTGGTCGCTTCCATTGAAGTTAAGCGTCGTGGTGATGTTCGTCGCGCCAAGCTGTACTACCTGCGCGAGCGTTCTGGCAAGTCGGCTCGTATCAAGGAAAAACTGGTTCGCAAGGAAAAGCCGGTCGTCGCTGCTTAAGCGATATACCCGGTATGAAAAAAGGGCGCTTCGGCGCCCTTTTTTATTGATTTCGATTTTGGCCAATTTTTCCTGTTGACCGTGGAAGTCACCGCTGTGACCTCCATGTCTCGGATCAGCCTGCGCTGTGAACGCTGGGTTTCTTCTTGTCGTTCTCGATCAAGGCGTAAGCCGAATGGTTGTGGATCGACTCGAAATTTTCCGATTCGACCACGTAGGCATCGACGCGCGGCTCGGCATTGAGGCGGGCGGCGACGTCGCGGACCATGTCTTCGACAAACTTGGGGTTGTCGTAGGCGCGTTCGGTGACGTATTTCTCGTCCGGGCGCTTGAGCAGGCCATACAGTTCGCATGAGGCTTCCTGTTCGACGAGCTGGACAATTTCCTCGATCCACACGAAATCGTTGGTGCGGGCAGTGACCGTGACGTGCGAGCGCTGGTTGTGGGCGCCGTACTCGGAGATTTTCTTCGAGCAGGGGCACAGACTGGTCACCGGTACGACGACCTTGACCGAGGTAGCGATCTCGCCGTGGCAGATGTCGCCGATGAACGTGACGTCGTAGTCCATCAGGCTCTGCACGCCGGAAATCGGCGCCGTCTTGTTGATGAAATACGGGAAGTTCATCTCGATGTGGCCGGTTTCGGCTTCGAGCTTGGCAACCATGTCGCGTAGCATGACCGGGAAGTTCTCGACGGAAATCTCGCGTTCGTGGCTGTTCAGGATCTCCACGAAGCGCGACATGTGCGTGCCCTTGAAGTTGTGCGGCAGGCCGACGTACATGTTGAACATGGCGATGGTGTGCTGGACGCCGGTCGATTTGTCCTGGACCTTGATCGGGTGGCGGATGGACTTGATGCCGACCTTGTTGATGGCGATGTGGCGTGTGTCGGCTGAGTTCTGGACGTCGGGGATGGGGGTGGTGGGGGCGTTCATGGGCTGTTCTTTAAAGAATTATTGTGGGGTGGTCCTGGCGCGTACTGCACGTACGATGCCGTCCTTGTCGAGGCCAAGTTCGGCCAGCAATTGTCCTTGTTCGCCGTGATCGATGAAGCGGTCGGGCAGGCCGAGGCGAAGCACCGGGACATTCAGACCGCGTTCCGCCAGCACGCGCTCGATTTCCGAGCCGGCACCGCCAATCACAGCGTTTTCTTCGACGCTGACAAGCAGCGAATGGTTCCCGGCAAGTTCGACAATGAGGTCAATATCGAGTGGTTTGACGAAACGCATATTGGCGACGGTGGCGTCGAGTTCTTCGCCAGCAGCGACGGCGGCAGGCACCAGGCTGCCGAAGGCGAGCAGGGCAACCGCCTTGCCCTGGCGGCGGATTTCGCCCTTGCCGACGGGCAGGGTGTCGAGATTGCATTGCGGTATCTTGCCGGTGCCGCCGCCGCGCGGGTAACGCACCATGCTCGGGCAATCCAGCGCATAAGCTGTCGATAGCATTTGACGGCATTCGGCTTCGTCGGCCGGGGCCATGACGACCATGTTCGGGATGCAGGTGACGAAGGAAAGATCGAAAGTGCCGTGATGCGTCGGGCCATCGGCGCCGACCAGGCCGCCACGGTCGACCGCGAAAACGACCGGTAAATTCTGCAATGCCACGTCATGGACCAACTGGTCGTAGCCGCGTTGCAGGAAGGTCGAATAGATGGCGACGACCGGCTTCAGCCCTTCGCAGGCCAGGCCGGCGGCGAAGGTGACAGCGTGTTGCTCGGCGATGCCGACATCGAAATAGCGGTCGGCATGTTCGGCCGAGAAGCGCACCATGCCCGAACCCTCGCGCATGGCCGGGGTGATGGCGATGAGGCGCGAATCGGCCTTGGCCATGTCGCACAGCCAGTCGCCGAAGACCTGGGTGTAGGTCAGCTTGGCCGGACCCTTGGCTGACTGGATGCCGTCGCAGGCGGCGAACTTGCCGACACCGTGATAGAGAATCGGGTCGTTCTCGGCCAGCTTGTAGCCCTGGCCCTTTTTCGTGATCACGTGCAGGAACTTCGGACCCTTGAGCTTCTTGAGGTTTTCCAGCGTCGGGATCAGGGCGTCGAGATCGTGGCCGTCGATCGGGCCGTAGTAATGGAAACCGAATTCCTCGAACAGCGTTCCCGGGGCGATCATGCCCTTGACGTGCTCTTCGGCGCGGCGGGCCAGTTCGAGTAGCGGCGGGGCGAAGCCGAGCATGTGGCGGCCGGCCTCACGAGCGACGTTGTAAGTCTTGCTCGACGTCAAGCGGGTCAGGATGTTATTGAGCGCGCCGACCGGCGGCGAGATCGACATCTCGTTGTCGTTGAGGATGACCAGCATGTCGGCGTCGGCGACGCCAGCATTATTCATCGCTTCGAAGGCCATGCCGGCCGACATTGCACCGTCGCCGATGATGGCGATTGATTTGCGGTCCTCGCCCTTGTGCTTGGCGGCCAGTGCCATGCCGAGCGCAGCCGAGATCGAGGTCGACGAGTGGCCGACGCCGAAGGTGTCGTATTCGCTTTCGCTGCGTTTCGGGAAGCCGGAGACGCCGCCGTGCATGCGCAGCGTGCTCATGCCTTCGCGGCGCCCGGTGAGGACCTTGTGGGCGTAGCACTGGTGGCCGACATCCCAGACCAGGCGGTCTTCGGGGGTATTGAAGACGGCGTGCAGGGCGATGGTCATCTCGACGGTGCCGAGGTTGGACGACAGGTGACCGCCGGTTTTCGAGACGGAGTCGATCAGGAAGGCGCGCAGTTCGGTCGCCAGTTGCGGCAACTGCTTGCGGTCCAGTCGGCGCAGGTCGGCCGGGCTGTTGATGGTGTCGAGTAGGCGGTAAGGCATCTCAGAATTGCCGATGGCAGATGAAGTCGGCCAGCTGGGTCAGGCGCGTCGCGCGCTCGCCGAAAATGGAGAGGGCGTCGAGGGCATCAGCGCGCAGTTCGTCGGCATAGGTACGGGCGCCTTCGAGGCCGAGCAGGCTGACATAAGTTGGCTTATCGGCTGCTTCGTCCTTGCCGGCGGTCTTGCCGAGCGTGGCTGTGCTGGCCGTGCAGTCGAGAATGTCGTCGACAACCTGGAAGAGCAGGCCGGCGCGTTTGGCGAAGCGGTCGAGATTGGCGCGTTCTTCGGCCGACAGCGGCGTGCCGCTGAGAGCGCCGAGGAGTACGGCGGCGCGGATCAGGGCGCCGGTCTTGAGCGCGTGCATGAGTTCGAGCTCGGGCTGGGTCAGCGGCTGGCCAACCGAGGCGAGGTCGATGGCCTGGCCGCCGGCCATGCCGCGCGAACCGCTGGCGTGGGCGAGCAGGGCGATCATTTCGAGCTGCTGCTTCGGCTCGCCGATGGGCTGGCTGGCGAGCAGTTCGAAGGCTTGCGTCTGCAGGCTGTCACCGACGAGCAGGGCGGTCGGTTCGTCGAATTCGACATGGCAGGTCGGGCGGCCGCGGCGCAGGACGTCGTCGTCCATGCACGGCAGGTCGTCATGGACCAGCGAATAGGCGTGGATCATTTCAACGGCGCTGGCCACGATGTCGAGCTTGTCCGGCGCAGCGCCGGTCAGTTGGCCGGCAGCGTGGGCGAGCAGCGGGCGGACGCGTTTGCCGCCGCCGAGCGTGGCGTAGCGCATGGCGTCGTGCAGGCGGGCAGGGATGCAGTCGCTACCGGGCAGAAAACGGGCGAGGGCGGATTCGGCGCGGTCTTGCGTGACGGCCATCCATTCGGCGAATGGGGTGGCGCTCACTGCGCCTCCAGCGTCTTGCGGTCGACGTCCTTGAATTCGCCGTTTTCGAGGATGCGGATCTGTTCTTCGGCGTTGGCGAGCTGGGCCTGGCAGTGCTTCATGAGTTCCATCCCGCGCTTGTATGCGGCGATGGAGGCTTCGAGCTCGAGTTTGCCGCCTTCCATGCTGGAGACGATGTTTTCAAGCTCGGCGAGGGCCGTCTCGAATTTCATGTCGGCGATGGGCTTTGTGGCCATGTTGGGGGCGATCAAGGAAACACGCGAAAATACTCCATCATGGGGCGCTCGGTCAAATATCGGGGTAAAATACCTACCCCTTTTTAACCCCCGCTGGAGGCTTGGAATGTCCGACTTGGCGACTCTGTCCCGGTTGGCCCCCGCAGTTTCCCAACTGCCGGTGGACTGGTATTTCGACGAGAAGATTTTTGAGCTGGAGAAAAAGCTCATCTTCGATGCCGGTCCGGGCTATGTCGGCCACCAGCTCATGGTGCCGAACGCAGGGGATTACCGTTCGCTCGAGTGGAAGGATCACGGCCAGATGCTGCTTAACGGCGGCGACGCAGGGCCGAATGCCGGCAACTGGCAGATGTCGAACGTCTGCCGTCACCGCCAGGCGATCATGCTGCAGGGTTCGGGCACGCTGAACGGGCCGATTGTTTGCCCGATTCACCGGTGGACCTACGACCAGGGCGGCGACCTGATCGGCGCGCCGCATTTTCCGCAGAATCCCTGCCTGAACCTGAACAAAGCCAAGCTGGAAAACTGGAATGGCCTGCTCTTCAAGGGGCCGCGTTCGGCCAATGGCGACCTGGCCGGCATGAAGGTCGCGCCGGAACTCGATTTCACGGGTTATAAGCTCGACCATGTCGAGATGCACGAGTGCAACTACAACTGGAAGACCTTCATCGAGGTCTATCTCGAGGATTACCACGTTGCGCCTTATCACCCCGGTTTGGGCAATTTCGTCACCTGCGACGACCTGACCTGGCAGTTCGGTGACTGGTATTCGGTGCAGCGCGTCGGCATCACCTCGCTGCAGAAATCGGGTTCCAAGGCTTACGAGCGCTGGCAGAAGGCTGTCCGCGACATTTACGGGACGGAAGGCAAGACGCCGGAACATGGCGCCATCTGGCTGACCTACTTCCCGAACATCATGGTCGAGTGGTATCCGCACGTGCTGGTCGTGTCGACGCTGATTCCGCAGGGTGTGAACAAGACGCTCAACGTCGTCGAGTTCTACTACCCGGAAGACATCGTCGATTTCGAGCGCGATTTCATCGAAGCCGAACGCGCCGCCTACATGGAAACGGCCATCGAGGACGACGATATCGGCGAGCGTATGGACCGCGGTCGCTATGCCCTGATGAAGGAAGGGCGCAGCGAGGTCGGGCCGTATCAAAGCCCGATGGAAGATGGCATGCAGCACTTCCACGAGTTCTATCGACGGATCATGCAGTCGGCCATCGAGACGCGCTGATATTTCATTTTTTGGCCTTTTTCCCGGTTGACCGTGGAAGAGGGCTGTTTCGAAGGCGACGGGATCAAAACCGCCGCCTTTTTCTTTCTTTTAGTCGAGTTGCCGTTTCATGCAATCCCTGTGGATGATCGCCGCCAGTTTTCTGTTCGCCTGCATGGGCGTCTGCGTCAAGTTCGCCGCGCAGACCCATTCGGCCGTGGAGATCACCTTTTACCGCAGCTTCATCTCGCTGATCCTGATGTTCGGGCTGGTTCGCCTGAATGGCGTGCCGCTGGCGACGCCGCATCTGCGCTGGCAGATCACGCGCGGCACGGTCGGTTTCATCGCCCTGTTCGCCTATTTTTACGCCATCACACTGCTACCGCTGGCGACCGCCGTGACGCTCAACTACACCTCGGCCATCTTCCTTGCGCTCTACCTCGGTTTCGCCGGCATGCAGTTGCGCAAGGGCATCATGGGTGCGCTGGTGCTCGGCCTGGTTGGCGTCGTCATGCTGCTCAAGCCGACTTTCCATGCCGATCAGCTGGTCGGTGGCCTGATCGGTCTGGCCTCCGGTGTCATGGCCGGCATGGCCTATTTCAGCGTGCGCGAACTCGGGGCGCGCGGCGAGCCGGAAATGCGCACGGTGTTCTATTTCTCCCTCGTCTCGTCGGTCGGGGCTGGCAGCTGGCTGCTGTTCAGCGACATTCATGCCGTCGACCTGAAGAGCGGTCTGCTCCTGCTCGGCGTCGCCGGCTTCGCCACTGTCGCCCAATTGGCCATGACGCGCGCCTATACGCGCGGCAAGACCTTGATGTCGGCAGCGCTGGCCTACAGCACGGTGATTTTCTCCAGCCTCTTCGGCATGGCCTTCTGGGGCGAGGTGCTCGATATGTCGGCGTGGGCGGCGATCGGGCTGATCATCCTGTCCGGCATTGCCGCCACGCATTTTTCGCGCGCCAATCCGGCTGAAGGCGACTAGGCCACCTCAATAGCCGGCAATGCGGCGATAGGCGTCGATGCCTGTCGGCCCCAGCCCATCCGTCCGGGTGGGCTGGCGATCTGGCGGGCTGGCGGGTTGCACGCGCGCCTCGTTGCTGAAGCTGACCCGGAAGGATTCCTGGATTTCCGGCAGATCTACCCGTTCGGCCACCGGCACGCGATCGCTCCGGGTCGCGATTTCGCGCAGAATGACGCCGGCGCGTTGGCTGGCGTTGCTGGCGTAGAAACCAAAGATCGGCAGCATGGCGCGGACTCATGGTGCTTCGCTGGCGACGGCTCGGGCCGTGCCACGCTGGCGCAGGGAGAGCACGATGGATGTGCCGATGATGGCGGCGACGATACCAAGCGAAACCAGTACCGGAATCGGGAAGACATCGATGAGCAGCATCTTGACGCCAATGAACATGAGCACGATGGCCAGCCCGTATTTGAGCAGCGCGAAGCGGTCGGCCATGTCGGCGAGCAGAAAGTACATGGCGCGCAGGCCGAGGATGGCGAAGATGTTGGAGGTCAGCACGATGAACGGGTCGGTGGTGATGGCGAAGATGGCCGGAATCGAATCGACCGCGAAGATCAGGTCGGAGAGTTCGACGAGCACCAGCACGAGGAACAGCGGCGTGGCATAGCGCACCCACTTGCCACCGGTATTCTCGTGGATGAAAAAGCGCTCGCCGTGCAGGGAGTCCGTCACCTTCATGTGCCGGCGCAGCCAACGGATGGCCGGGTTCTGCGCCAGGTCCGGCTTGTCGTCGGCGAACCACCACATCTTGATACCGGTGATCAGCAGGAAGGCACCGAAGACGTAGAGCAGCCAGTGAAACTGGGCGATCAGCCAGACGCCGGCGAAAATCATGACGGTGCGCAGGACGATGGCGCCGAGGACGCCGAGCACCAGCACCCGTTTCTGCAGCTCCAGCGGAATGGCAAAGAAGCTGAACAGCATGAGCCAGACAAAAACGTTATCGACCGCCAGCGACTTTTCGATCAGGTAACCGGTGATGTATTCGAGCGCTTTCTGGTTGGCGATCTCGCGTCCTGCCGTGCCGTCGAGATAGAACCAAAGCGCGCCGGCAAAGGCGAGCGAGACGGCGACCCAGATAATCGACCAGCCAGCCGCTTCGCGGACGCTGACGCGATGCTGCTTGCCGCCGCCGACCACGACGAGGTCGATGGCCAGCATGGCGAGCACAATCGTGAAAAATCCGGCCCACATCCACCAGGTGCCGATTGTTTCCATGGCGAGATTCCTTCCTGTTCCGCCTGCCCGCCGAGGCCCCGGAATATCGGGGAACTCGGGCGAGACAAGACCCTGCCGCGCGGCAAGGGTCTCGCTCGCAGTCCGGGTTGCGGACTACCCATGGCACCGGAACAGTTTGCGCACCTGTTCGACTTGACGACGCCATGACGGAGAGCTACTCCCCCAGGAAAGTGCCGGCAACCTGTCAGGTCACCGTACTTGCCAGTTGGAAGCAGTTGGCGCGGAAAAAGTTCCCGGACACCCTCGCGCATTCCGTCGGATACGCCCGAGTGGCGCACCTGCGGCGGATTCCGGGTTACACTGGAATCAGAACAACAACGAGGAGCGCATCATGATCGTCATCGACCATCAACCGAACCGCGTCGGGGTTTCCGTCTTCGGTGAATTCACTTTGGCCGATTACAAGGAATTCGAAGAGGTCGTTAATTTCAAGGTCAAGTTTGAAGGCCCGGTCGATCTTTTCTTCGATCTGAGCCAGATGGCCGGCCTGACGCTGGATGTGGCCTGGGAAGAAGTCAAGTTCTCGCGGGCTCATGCCAACGACTTCAAGCGCGTCGCCGTCGTGACCGACAGTCAGTGGGTCACGTGGAGCGCCTGGCTGTCGCAGACTTTCGTCAACGCCGATGTCGAGGTCTTTACCAACGCTGACGAAGCCAAGGCCTGGCTGGACTGATCAGGCATGAGTTTCACGACACTGGTTGATGTTGCAACGCTGCAGGCGCATATCGACGACCCGGACTGGCTGATCGTCGATGTCCGCCACCAATTGGCCGACACTGGCTACGGCGAGCGCGTTTACGCCGAGAGCCACATTCCCGGCGCCGTCTTCCTGCATTGCGACCGTGACCTGTCCGGGCCGATGAACGGCTGTAATGGCCGTCACCCGTTACCCGATCCGGAAAGACTGGCGCAACAGCTCGGTGAAATCGGCATCGGGGCGACAACGCAAGTCGTGGTTTACGACGACGCCCAGGGCATGATCGCCGGGCGCCTGTGGTGGCTGCTGCGCTGGCTCGGTCATGATCGCGTCGCCCTGCTCGACGGTGGGCTGCAAGCTTGGCAGGCGGCGGGCGGGGCAATGACTGACGTTGTCCCCACGTTGTCCCCGCGTCTTTTAGTGCCGTTGCGGCAAGACCAATTGGTCGAAGCCGATTACGTCCTGGAGCGCATCGAAACCCCGCACATGCGCCTTGTCGATGCGCGTGGGCCGGACCGCTTCCGTGGTCAGACCGAGACCATCGACCCGGTCGGCGGCCACATTCCCGGCGCCGTCAATCGTTTCTTCAAGGACAACCTGCTGCCTGACGGCCGCTTCAAGCCGGCCGCCGAACTGCGCGCCGAGTGGCTGGACATCCTGGCCGGTTCGCCGCCCGATCTCGTTGTGCATCAATGCGGTTCAGGCGTATCGGCCTGTCTCAACATGGTCGCCATGGAAATTGCCGGCCTGCCCGGTTCGCGCCTCTATGCCGGTTCGTGGAGCGAATGGTGCGCCGATCCGGGGCGCCCGGTAGAGCGCTGATCCGAGATTCGAATTGCCCAGTGAAAGCCCGCGGACGGGCATCATCCTTCTTGTGCTGGTTGCCGTGACCACGGCCTCGGGAGGTTTTCTTGGCTGGACCTCGCGCGGGCAGGCGGCGCCGGTTCAGGTGGTCCGGCTGGCGCCGGCGGCGAACGAGGGATCAATTGTTCCGCCGGTCGCTGAACCGATGAGCGTTATTCCAGCCACCACGGCGCCGGCCAGTCCGGCGGGCGAGCAAGCGTCTGCCGTCGGCCGTTAGCAATTCAAGGATTCAGCCGGTCGAGCGCCCACGAGACATGTTCGCGAACCAGCGCCGATGGATGGTCCAATTTCATTTTTAGCGCATTTTTCCGGTTGACCGTGGAAGGCCCGTTGCCGAGCGCCACGGCGATGTTGCGTAGCCAGCGCTCATGCCCGATGCGGCGGATGGGGTTGCCGGCCAGACGATGGTCGAATTCCGCTTCCGTCCAGTTGAACAGTTCGATCAACGTTGCCGAGTCCAGCCTGTGGCGCGGTGAAAATTCCGGGTCGCCGATCTGCGCGAAGCGATTCCACGGGCAGCACAGCTGGCAGTCGTCACAGCCGTAAATCCGGTTGCCGATGAGCGGGCGGAATTCTTCGGGAATCGATCCGGCCAGCTCGATGGTCAGGTAGGAAATGCAGCGCCGGGCATCGACCTTGTAGGGGGCGACGATGGCGCCGGTCGGGCAGGCATCCAGGCAGGCCGTGCAGGTGCCGCAGTGTTCCTCGACGGCCGCATCGGGCGGTAGGGGCAGGTCGGTGTAGATATCACCGAGAAAACGCCATGAGCCCTGTTTGGAGAGCAGCAGCGTGTGCTTGCCGCGCCAGCCAAGGCCGGCCTGGCGGGCAAATTCGACTTCCATGACCGGCGCCGAGTCGGAAAATACCCGATAACCGAACGGCCCGATCTGCGCGGCAATGGCGTCGGCCAGCTTCTGCAGCCGGTTGCGGATCAGCTTGTGATAATCACGGCCCTGGGCATAGCGCGAAATCGCCGCCTGCTCTGCCTGGTCGGCCGTTTTGGTATGCGGCAGGTAATCGATGGCGGCACTGATCACGGTGATCGTTCCCGGGTGCAGTTGCTGCGGGTCGGCGCGCAATTCGGCATGGCGAGCCATATAATCCATCTCGCCGTGGCAACCGGCGGCCAGCCATTCCCGCATTTTTTCGACAGCGGGGCCGGGTTCGGCCCGTGCCACGCCTACGGCAGCAAAGCCGAGTTCCTTGCCGGCCTCACGGATTTTTTCCTTGAGCGCCGCGTAATCCACCGTGGAGTCCTGATCGTGCATAGCCCCGATGTTACCGCCGTTTTCCAATTGCCTGACGAGGCGGCCACCCAGCGTCTGGGCGAAATGCTGGCGCCATTGCTGCAGCCGGGGATGGTGATTTTCCTCGAAGGCGACCTTGGGGCGGGCAAAACCACGCTTTCGCGCGCCATGATTCGGGCACTTGGTCACACCGGCGCGGTCAAAAGTCCTACCTATTCACTGGTTGAAGTTTACGTAATTTCGAGCTTATACTTATATCACTTTGATTTTTATCGTTTCGAGTACCCCGAGGAGTTTCTCGATGCGGGCTTTGATGAATACTTTAATGACGCTGCGATCTGTCTGGTCGAATGGCCGGAAAGGGCTGCTGGCTGCCTTCCGACGCCAGACCTGCGGTTGCGTATTCATCATGCAGGTCTCGGGCGTGTCCTCGAAGCCGTGGCAAATTCACCGAAAGGGCAAGCATGTCTAAACATGCTCACCCCAGCCATGGCCGCCGCCAGCTCCTCCGTTACGCCGGCGCCTCGCTGATCCTTTCCGTGACGCCGCTGGCCGGCGCCGCGGCCAAACTGCCGTCCGTTCTAGCCGTTCGTATCTGGCCGGCCGCCGATTACACCCGCGTGACGCTCGAGTACGACGCTCCGCTCAAGTTCACCCATTTCACCGTTGAAAATCCCGATCGCCTCGTTGTCGACATCGAAGGCGTCGAATTCAACAGCGTCCTCGACAGCCTGGCCCGCAAGCTGACGACCGATGATCCGAATATCAAGCTGCTGCGTGCCGGCCGCTTCAAACCGGGCGTTGTACGCCTGGTCATGGAACTCAAGGGCAAGGTCAATCCGCAGGTGTTTACGCTCGAACCGGCCGGTGAATACGGCCGTCGTCTTGTCCTTGACGTCTACCCGGTCAATCCGCCCGACCCGATGATGGCGCTGCTCGAAGGGCGCAAGGATGCCGTCGAGCCGCTCAAGAACGAGCAGGATTTCCAGATTCCCGAAAAGCGTCCGGAAGAAACTGTCGCGAAGAAGCCGGAAAAGCCCCTCGAGGCACCGGAAATCCAGACCAGCAAAAAATCCGGTAAGCCGATTGTCGACCGCCTGGTTACCATCATGCTCGACCCCGGTCACGGTGGCGAAGATCCCGGCGCCATAGGCAAGGCAGGTACCTACGAAAAGAACGTCACGCTCGAAGTGGCCCGTCGCCTGAAGGCGCGGATCGACGCCGAGCCGAACATGCGCGCCGTGCTGACCCGCGATTCCGATTTCTTCGTGCCGCTGCAGATGCGTGTCCAGAAAGCCCGGCGCATCCAGTCAGACCTCTTCCTGTCGATTCACGCCGATGCCTGGATCAAGCCCGATGCACGCGGTTCGTCGGTCTTCGTTTTGTCTGAAAAGGGGGCTTCGAGCACGCAGGCCCGTTTGTTGGCCCAGAAGGAAAATCAGGCTGACCTGATTGGCGGCGTCAATATCGGCAGCAAGGATCTCTTCCTCGCCCGCACGCTGCTCGACCTGTCGCAGACTGGCACGATCAACGACAGCCTGAAACTGGGCAAGTATCTGCTCGGCGAACTGGGTTCGATCAACACGCTACACAAGGCCAATGTCGAGCAAGCTGGGTTTGCCGTGCTCAAGGCGCCGGATATTCCGTCAGCGCTGATCGAGACGGCTTTCATTTCCAATCCTGAAGAAGAAGCCAGGCTTAATGACGACGCTTACCAGGAAAAGCTGGCTGGCGCGATCGTCCGTGGCATCCGGCAGTATTTCATCAAGCATCCGCCCGGCCCCAAAGCCAAACTGGCCTTGCTGGGCTAGTCGCCAGCTAGAACAACTCCACTTCGCCCTTGGCGATTTCCTTGGCGGCCACGTCGCCTGATGCGACAAGCTTTTCATAGCAGTCGACGCGATTTCGACCATTTCGCTTGGCAAAATAGAGCGCCTCGTCAGCCCGGTCGATGACATCGGTCGGCGTATCGTTGGGCATCAGTGCGCTGAAACCGATACTTACAGTAATGCGCCCGACCCGGCTGAACATCTGTTTTTCGACATTGCCGCGGAAGCGTTCGAGGGTCGCCAGGGCGAATTGTTCTTCGGTTGGCTGCAGCAAGGCGATGAATTCCTCTCCGCCAAAACGGAACAGCTGGTCATCGAAGCGGAAGGACTGGCGCATTTCCTGAGCCAGCATGATCAGTACTTCGTCGCCGATCAGGTGGCCGAAGTTGTCATTTACCTGCTTGAAGTGGTCGATGTCGCAGACGGCCAGCCAGTGGCTACTGCTGGGGGAGCCCCGGCGACGGCTTTCCGGGCCGCTGAGCATCTCGTCACTGGCGGCTTTGCCGAGCAGTTCAAAAAGATGTTTGTCGAAAGTCTTGCGGCTGGCTAATCCGGTCAGCGTGTCGGCCTCGCCGTAGTCGAGCAACGAAATGTGATTGCCAAAATACTCGATCAGGCCCATCAGCGTCACGCGATGGTCGGCCGAGAACTCATCGGTGAGCGTGAGTTCGATCAGGTAGATTGGTTCGTTGAGGCGGAGAACTGGGAAGACTATGCGATGCGAGCCGTCGTCGAGAAAGTCGATGACGGCCGAGAGTTCCTTGCGGCAGCGGTTGAGCAGTGGGTCGCGCTCGATTGGCTGGCAGAAGCGGTGGTCCGGCAGGTAGGCATTGCGCAGGAATTGGCCGTTCGGGCCATAGCCCGCGCAGGCGAAGACCATAGCCTTTTTGTTCCCCACGTAGCAGCGGTAAATGGTCAGATTCTGCGGGTGAAAGAGACCGATCAAGGTATCAACCATGGCCGAATTGATCTCGGTGCGGTCTCGTCGCGCCGAAATTCGCACTACATGGCTGATCAGTTCGAGCATGAAATTGGGAGGGAGGCTATTTTGATTAACTTGTTGATTATAGCGAAAACGAATCTCTGCTGTTTTGGCATGTGCCGCCCAGGCTGAAGCAAAGCTATCTGCGGATATCCGTAGGGGGATTCAAATCGTTATAATTCAACGTTTTTCCTGCCAAATTACTTATGCGCGTTTTTCGCGGCCATTCGCGTCCCGTTCCTGCTCCAGTTGTGCTCGCCATCGGTAATTTCGATGGCGTCCACCTCGGGCATGCTGCGCTGGTAAGACGCTTGGCTTACGTGGCAGAACAGCGCGAGCTGGCGCCAATGGTGCTGACCTTCGAGCCCCATCCGCGTGAGTTTTTTTCGCCGGATTCCGCTCCTGCACGCCTGACGACGCTGCGCGAAAAGCTTGAATTGCTCGGCGAATGCGGCGCACGGCAGGTGATGATCTGCCCGTTCAATGCCGCTTTTGCCGCACTCTCGGCCGAGGAGTTCGTCGAGTCGGTGCTGGTGCGTGGTTGCCAGGTCCGCCATTTGATCATCGGTGACGATTTCCGCTTTGGCCGTGGGCGGACCGGCGACTTTGCGCTCTTGCAGGAGGCCGGGGAGCGCTTTGGCTTCGCTGTCGAGGCGATGGGCAGCGTATTGGCCGATGGTGAGCGTGTTTCCAGTTCGGCTGTTCGACGGGCATTGCTGGCTGGTGAGATGGAACATGCAGCACGTTTGCTGGGGCGCCCTTATATCATTGACGGCCAGGTGGCGCACGGCCAGAAGCTGGGCCGCCAGATCGGATTCGCGACGGCCAATCTGCGCATCAAGCATAATCCGTTGCCGATGACCGGCGTCTTTGCCGTTGAGGTCAGTGGCCTGGGTGACAAGCCGCTTCCCGGTGTCGCCAATCTTGGCGTCCGGCCAACGGTAGGAGGCACGCGGCCCTTGCTGGAAGTTCATCTCTTCGATTTCGATCGCGATATTTATGGCGCGCACATATCTGTGCGTTTCGTCCATAAGTTGCGCGACGAACAACGTTTTCCCAATATTGACGCCCTCAAGGCGCAGATCGCGGCGGATGCCGCGGCTGCCCGGGCTTTTTTCGAGCTGTGAGCACGCAAAATGGCTGATTACAAAGACACCCTGAACCTGCCGGATACGGCATTCCCTATGCGCGGCGACCTGCCCAAGCGCGAGCCGCAGTGGGTAGCCCAGTGGCAGGAGAAGAAGCTCTACCAGCGCATTCGCGAGATCAGCGCCGGGCGTCCGCGTTTTGTGTTGCATGACGGTCCGCCGTATGCCAACGGTGACATCCACATCGGTCATGCGGTCAATAAGGTCTTGAAGGACATCATCGTTCGCTCGAAAACCCTGAGCGGCTTCGATGCGCCCTACGTGCCGGGCTGGGACTGCCACGGCTTGCCCATCGAGCATCAGATCGAAAAGCAGCACGGCAAGAATATTCCTGCCGACAAGGTGCGTGAATTGTCGCGTGCTTACGCGGCCGAGCAGGTCGAGCGCCAGAAGAAAGATTTCATCCGCCTCGGTGTGCTGGGCGACTGGGGCAATCCCTACCTGACCATGAATTTTGCGGCCGAGGCTGGCGAAATCCGCGCCTTGGGCAAGATTCTCGAGCAAGGCTATCTGTATCAGGGGCTGAAACCGGTTAACTGGTGCTTGGACTGCGGTTCGGCCCTGGCCGAGGCCGAAGTCGAGTACGAGGACAAGAATTCGCCGGCCATCGACGTTGCTTTCGAGGTGCATGAAAACCACGCCGAGAAGCTGGCCAACGCTTTCGGTTTGACCCACTTGCGCGGCCCGGCCTTCGCCGTGATCTGGACGACGACGCCCTGGACGCTGCCGGCTAATGAGGCGGTGAGTGTGCATCCGGACCTGACTTACGATTTGATCGAGACGGAAAAAGGTGCGCTGATCCTGGTCCGCGAGTTGGCCGAGTCGGCGCTCCTGCGCTACGAACTGACGGGCTCGGTGATTGCATCGACGAGCGGCGATAAACTGGACCAGATTCTGCTCAAGCACCCGTTCCAGCCGCGTGACGTGGCGATTATTTGTGGAACCCACGTCACGACCGAGGCTGGTACCGGCCTGGTGCATACCGCGCCGGCGCATGGCGTGGACGACTACAACATCGGCAAAAAATACGGTCTGCCGGTCAATAACCCGGTTGGCAACGACGGCAAGTTCATTAGCACCGTGCCGGCGCTATCGGTTGGCGAGCTGGCCGGCAAGACGGTCTGGGAGGCCAATCCGCTGGTGCTGCAGGAACTCGAATGCCACGGTCGACTGTTAAAACACGAGAAAATCAAACACAGCTACCCGCACTGTTGGCGCCACAAGACACCGATTATTTTCCGCGCCACGACGCAGTGGTTCATCGGCATGGACAACAAGACCAGCGAAGATGCATCGACGCTGCGCTGGATTGCCGAGCGTGCGGTCGATGAAACGCAATTCTTTCCGGCCTGGGGCCGCGCCCGTCTGGAGGCGATGATGAAGACGCGTCCGGATTGGTGTGTCTCGCGCCAGCGCAACTGGGGTGTGCCGATTCCCTTCTTCCTGCATAAGGAAACCGGCAAGCCGCATCCGCGTACTGCTGAGTTGATCGAGCAGGTCGCCCAGCGTGTCGAGAAGGCCGGCATCGAAGCCTGGTTCAGTCTTGACGCAGTCGAACTGCTCGGCGCCGAAGCTGACCAGTACGTCAAGATGAAAGACACGCTGGACGTCTGGTTCGACTCCGGCACGACGCACTGGCACGTCATGCGCGGTTCGCACGCCGCCGAGCATACCTACCCGGCCGACCTCTACCTTGAAGGCTCCGACCAGCATCGCGGCTGGTTCCAATCGTCCTTGCTCTCCGGTTGCGCCATCGACGGCCGCGCCCCATACAAAGCGCTGCTGACGCATGGTTTCGTCGTCGACGGCAAGGGCCACAAAATGTCCAAGTCCAAGGGCAACGTCATCGCACCGCAGCAGGTCTCCGACAAGATGGGTGCCGATATCCTGCGTCTATGGACGGCATCGACCGATTACTCGGGTGAACTGACCATTTCCGACGAAATCCTCAAGCGCGTCGTCGAAGGCTATCGTCGCATCCGCAACACGCTACGTTTCCTGTTGGCCAACGTGTCGGATTTTGATGCGCAGACCGACATGCTGCCGCTTGAAAACTGGCTGGAAATCGACCGTTACGCGCTGGCGCTAACCCGCGAATTGCAGGACAGCTGTCGTGCCGATTACGACAAATACGAATTCCACCGCGTCGTCCAGGCGCTGCAGACTTTCTGTTCGGAAGATCTCGGCGGCTTCTACCTCGACATTCTCAAGGACCGCCTATACACGACGGCCCCGAAGTCGGTGGCTCGCCGGTCTGCACAATCGGCGCTGTGGCACATCACCCAAGCCTTTGTGCGCCTGCTGGCCCCGATCACTGCTTTCACGGCCGAAGAAGTCTGGCAGGTGCTGACCGGCAAGGCTGATGATTCCGTGATGTTCCAGCTTTGGCATGATTTGCCGACGCAGGCCGGGGAGGGCGATCTGCTCGCCAAGTGGGCCCTGATTCGTACGGTGCGTGCGGACGTGACCAAGGCGCTCGAAGCGCAGCGTGAAGCCGGCAAGATTGGCTCGGCGCTGCAGGCAGCGGTTGAAATTCACTGTGCCGGCGAGAAATTTGATGCCCTGGCCTCGCTCGGCGACGATTTGAAATTTGTGCTTATTTGCTCGTTGACCGTGGCAATCCGCGATGAAAACGAACAAGTCATCGCCACCCCGCTTGAGCACGCCAAGTGCGAGCGTTGCTGGCACGTCCGCGAGGATGTCGGTGCCAATGCAGAACATCCGGGGCTGTGTGGCCGTTGTGTCAGCAACTTGCATGGTGATGGTGAGGCACGCGCGTATGCCTAGTGCCGGGCGCTGGTATGCGCTGGCTGGGCTGGTCGTTGTTCTGGACCAGATCAGCAAGTGGCTGGTGCTTGAGAACATCGGCTTTGGTGAAACACTCTACGTCGCCCCGTTCTGGAACTGGGTACTGACTTTCAACCCCGGCGCCGCCTTCAGCTTTCTTGCCGACCAACCCGGCTGGCAGCGCTGGCTCTTCACGGCGCTGGCGCTGGGCGTTTCTGGCTGGATCGCCTACATGTTGCGTCAGCACCCGCAGCAAAAACTGCTCTCGTTGGCACTCGCGCTGGTCATGGGCGGCGCCCTGGGCAATGTCATCGACCGCGTCCGCTTCGGTGCCGTCGTTGATTTCGTGCAATGGCACGTTGCCGGCTATTACTGGCCAGCCTTCAATATCGCCGATTCCGCCATAACGCTTGGCGCGGTTCTGCTCGTTATCGAGCAACTGACCGCAACCAACAAAAAAGAGATTTCCTGATGACTGCCACCGTCCGCTCCGACAGCTTTTTGACCCTGCATTACCGCATCAATGCGCTGGATGGCGAAGAGTTTCTCTCCACCTTCGACATGAGCCCGGCTACGCTGCAAATGGGCAGCGGTCAGTTGGCTGAGAATCTTGAATCTGTGCTGATCGGCTTGCCGGCGCATGAAAGATTCGTCTTCGTACTCGAACCTGCCCAAGCCTTCGGCATGCATAACGATCGTCTCGTCGAACGCATCGCCCTGAGCGGATTGCCCGCCGGCATGGAACTCAAGGAGAATTCCGTCGTCGAATTCACCGCCCCTAACGGCGGCACCTTCGCCGGCTTCCTGCGCGAGCTCGACGCCACGCACGCCTTGTTCGACTTCAACCACCCGATGGCCGGAAAAACGATCCGCTTCGAGGTGGAAATCATCGGAATCATGTAATGGAAATTATCCTCGCCAACCCCCGCGGCTTCTGCGCCGGCGTCGAGCGCGCCATCGCCATCGTCGAGCGGGCGCTGGAAAAATTCGGGGCGCCGATCTACGTCCGTCACGAAGTTGTACACAACAAATTCGTCTGCGACGACCTGCGTTCCAAGGGGGCGGTGTTCATCGAGGAATTGAGTGAAGTGCCTTCCGGCAGCACGGTCATTTTCAGTGCCCACGGTGTTTCCAAGGCCGTTCGCACCGAAGCCGAAGAGCGCGGCCTGAAAGTATTCGACGCGACCTGTCCGCTCGTTACCAAGGTGCACGTCGAAGTCGGCAAGATGCGCAACCAGACCCGCGAAGTCGTGATGATCGGCCATAAAGGCCACCCGGAAGTCGAAGGGACGATGGGGCAGAGTACCGGTGGAATGTATCTTGTGGAAACGGTTGGCGATGTAGCCAGCCTGAAAGTACTTCGCCCCAAAAACCTATCTTACGTCACTCAGACCACTCTTTCCGTGGATGATGCCTCCGTCGTCATAGAAGCTCTGAAGACCCGCTTTCCAGAAATCCAGGGACCCAAGAAAGATGACATTTGTTATGCCACCCAGAATCGGCAGGATGCAGTTAAGGCGTTGGCTGAACAGTGTGAGCTGGTCATCGTAGTGGGCAGTACAAACAGCTCAAATTCGAGACGTCTTAAAGAGGTTGCTATTTCTCGTGGCCGCGATGCGTTCCTGATAGATGGACCTGACGAGATCGTCCCCGAATGGTTTCTCGGGAAAAGCAATATTGGAATTACAGCAGGAGCATCTGCTCCTGAGATTCTGGTCAGGCGGGTAATCGAGAGAGTAAGGCAACTGACAGACGCAACAGTGACTGAATTGGCTGGGGCTGAAGAAGGAGTTTCCTTTTCTTTGCCGAAGGGCTTGATTGGGTCTTGATTTCACCATCCGCAGGTGAAACATAACCGTTCGTCGTATCATCCTCCATCTGGAAAAGCAGTTGTCCTATAGTGACGCTGTGAAAGTTGTTTTAATTCTACGGATGGAGAAGCAACGTGTGGCATTCCCAAGATAAACCCATCGGAATTTTTGTTCACCGACTTTCAATCAAAGGTTTTACATTGATTGAGTTGCTTGTGGTCGTTGCAATCATTGGCATTCTAGCCTCGATTGCTCTGCCCGCTTACAATGACTATATTCGGAAAGGGCAGCTTCAGGAGGCATTTACCTCGCTGTCTGACTATCGAGTCAAGATGGAACAGTATTATCAGGACTGGAAAAATTATGGTGCTGGTGGAGCTTGTGCCAGCGCGAGTTCCGCCAATTCCTGGAATTCTTTTTCGCCACCGGATCGCAAATATTTCACTTATTCCTGTGCGTTGACCAATACCGATCAGGGCTTCACTCTGACGGCTACAGGTAGTGGAACTCTCACCACCGGTTTTGTGTATACGGTCGATGAGAGTGGTGCCAAGAAGACAACGCAATACGCCGGTGGATCGTCGAGCGCGAACTGCTGGTTGAGAGCTTCCAGCTGCTAGAGCACACCATGAAATCCAGAGGATTTTCGCTAGTTGAACTCATGGTTGTCATAGCCATAATGGCTGTTCTGCTGGGTTTGGTTTCTCCAAGTCTGATGGACTGGATGGTGAATCTTCGCATTCGGAACGCAACTGATGCGTTGCTGAACGGGCTGCAACAAGCCCGGCAGGAGGCAGTCCGGCGCAACCAGAACGTGAGTTTCTGGTTGGTGACGAACGCTGCCGGAGACACATCGTCGCTAGACAACACATGCACGCTTTCCGGTTCAAGTGGCTCCTGGGTTGTCAGCGTTCGCTCACCGGCGGGTGGCTGCGGTTCTGCTCCGTCAACCACGACAGCCCCCATGATTGTTAGTACGCACCCTATAGGCGATGGGGTTCGTGGAGTTTCCATCGCGGCAGTACAGGCTGACGGATCAACGAGTGCCAATAGAGTTGAGTTCAACGGCGTAGGCAGTGTGGTCAACACTGCGGATCACATTGCCCGGATCGATGTGGAATCGTCGTCGAGCAGCACAAGGTACCGTAGCCTTCGCGTGGAAATTACCGGTATCGGCGCCTTCCGCATGTGTGACCCCGCAGTTGCGAGCACCGATGCTCGTGCTTGCAAGCTGTAGCCCAGGAGTTGTCATGTCGTCCCGTTCGCAAATTTCCGATCATAAGTCTGGGCAACAATATCCAGATGTTGCTGGCAGATTGCAAAAAGGCTTCGCCATTCTCGAAGCAATGGTCGCAATTATGGTTTTCGCGCTGGGGATTCTGGGTTTGGTCGGTGTCCAGGCTGCCATGACAAGGGAGCAGACATCTTCGAAAATTCGGGCTGATGCGGCTTACTTGGCCAGCCAGTTGATTGGTGAAATGTGGGTTGATATTCCAAATCTGTCCCAATACGCCAGCGGTAACTGCAATGGATACACGAAGTGCGCAGACTGGTCGAATAAGGTTGCTGTGAATCTGCCGTCAGGGTCGTCAACAGTCACTGTCAATGCCGCAAATGGCGACGTTACCATTACGGTAAGTTGGACCATGCCGGGTGGTGATGCACATCAGTATGTGACGGCTACGACCATCGCTAAAACGGATGCCTAACATGAGCGGAAAATATCAACAGGGTTTGCTGCTGATCGAACTGATGGTTGGTCTGTTTATCGGTTTGTTGACCACCTTGGCAATTACCCAGGTGCTTTCCTTGGCAGAAGGGCAAAGGCGTGCGGCAACGTCTGGTGGTGATGCCCAGGTTAGTGGGTCGGTGAGCCTTCATGCGATTCAGCGGGAATTGCGACAGGCTGGGTATGGCTTGGGTGGGAATCCCGCAGCTTTAGGCTGTCAGGTGAAGGGTAACTACGGTGGGAGCGATGTCACCATGACCTTGGCGCCGATCGTTATTACGGATGGTGCCAGTGGGGCGCCCGATGTTCTAGGTGTTTTTTCAAGCAACAGGCGTGGTGCTGCGGTTCCTCTTGATGTTACAGAGCTTCATTTGCAAGCCGGTACGTCATTCGTGGTCAAGGGGTCATTTTCGGTTGCGGTAAACGATTACCTGGTGGCTGTTCCCGAAACTTGGAGTGCCGGTCAGTGGTGCACGCTTTTCAAGGCAACGGCAGTCACCACAACAACAGTAGATCACGCTGATTTTAGTACCAATGCGCCAACTTCCGGCTATGACGCAGATAGCTACATTTTGAACCTTGGAAATTCTCTTCGTTCAAGATCCTACTCCATCAGTTCCCAGAACGTGTTGCAGATGACGGAGTTCGGTGGCGCGACGCAGGATATAGCCCCGGAAATTGTCAATCTGCAAGCCTTGTACGGCAAGGATACGAATGCAGACAAGGTTATCGATGCCTACGATACGACAACGCCAACCACTGCTGCTGGTTGGCAGCAGGTAATTGCGGTCAGGGTCGCACTCGTTTCTCGCAGCATGGAGTACGAGCGGGAAGAGGTTACACCGAGCCTTCCGGAATGGGATATCGGAACCGCGATTACGGTTTCAGGCGCGGTCGACTGTGCCAGTGGCAGTGGCGGCAAGTGCGTTCAGATCAAAGTGGATAATCTGACGAACTGGAAACACTATCGATACAAGGTGTATGACACCCTGATTCCTTTGAGGAATATGCTGTGGAACTCCTGAATACCCGTTCCGGCAAGCACCAGAGTGGCTTGTCCCTGTTATACGCCATGCTTGCCTTGGCGGCATTGGCCATCGCCAGTATCGGACTAATGCGTGCGGTCAGCATGAGTTCAACGGTAGCTGGCAACCTGAGTTTTCAGCAAGAGGCAACGGCCGCAGCGGATCAGGCTACACGCCAGGTCATTGCGACGCTTTACTCAAAGATCAACGGAAATTCCGCAGGGTTGGACGAAAACATTGCTGATATCGCTTACTACGCAAGTACCGATGAACTGGTGGATGTGACCGGCTCGCAACTGACGGCAACTACAAGAAAATTGGTCAAATGGACCGATACTTACTGCGGCGAGCAGATTTCCGGTAGCTATGCAACTTGCACACTGGCGCCAGTGACCCTTGCCGGAAAGATCAATGGTAATACGGCAAGTTATATTGCTTTCAGGCTTTGCGATGCGACTGGCTCTTCTCTTGGCGCCACCATAAATTGTGCCAGGCCGCTAAAGGCATCCACTACATCAGGTACCAACGAAGTGCGTGACTACAGCGCCGGGACCGGTGTTAGCAAGAGTACGGTTCTGCCCTATGTGCGCATTGTCGTTCGCGTTTCAGGTGCCAGAAATACAACCAGCTACACCGAAACCATTGTGCATTTCTGAGGGCTTCCCTCGAATTGGAGTTGTTATGACATCGCTCAAATTCCCCCGCTTGCTTGCCATGCTTCGATTTGTGGCGGTTTGCTCGACGGCTCTGCTGGCATCGATGTGTGTTGACGCCGCCAGTACCGATATAGCCAATGAGCCTTTGATCACCAAAGACAACATAACAGCCAAGCCGAATATCATGTTCATTCTGGATAGCTCGGGCAGTATGGATTCAGAATATATGCCTGACGACATGTCCGATACAGGAAGTTACGGATATTGGTCTTCACAATGCAATGGTTTGGCCTACAACCCGAATTACACCTACAAACCGCCCGTTACATCAACCCCAACGGATTACGCCAATTCCAGTTTTTCGGCGGCACCGGATGATGGCTTTGCCACAGGCGGGTCGACTACCAATCTTGCCAATACTGGTGTGAGCGTGAGTATCGGAACATCTACCGGTGTTACGCCGAGCACGGGAAGCAAAACATTCAACATAAATTCCTCGTCGCTTTTCCTGACAACAAATACATTTGTGGCAGGTGAGTCGATTACGTTGTCTAGTGGTAGTTCTCGTCGTCTTACAGGTACGGTGACATCCTGGAGCAGGACGAGTGGTTCGGCAGGAACTTTGGTAATTAACGTTACGTCATCGTCAGGTTCGACATCCAGTTCTTCGTGGTCATTTCCCTTGGGGGCTCATTACTACAACTATTCTGGTAGTCAAGGTGCCATGGGGTGGAGCTATACCGGGTCAGCAGGGGTCGTCGATTCCACT
Source organism: Azonexaceae bacterium (assembly GCA_013335535.1). Classification (GTDB taxonomy): domain Bacteria; phylum Pseudomonadota; class Gammaproteobacteria; order Burkholderiales; family Rhodocyclaceae; genus Azonexus. Next base: position 120,402 of record JAAXVL010000005.1, on the reverse strand, counting down.
ACTACATTTTATGCAGAATGCATGGCGCAGACAAGTGGGGCAAGCAGTGTTTTTACCTTGGTGAAAGTTAATGCCGCATCGGCAGATGCAACCAATTATGCGAATTGGTATACGTATTATCGGAAACGCACACTCTTGATGCGAACAGCTGTTGGGCATGCGTTTTCTGCATTGGATAGCGGATACAGAATTGGATTTACCTCGATCAGGGATACCGGGATTACGGACGGGACCAATAATTTTCGTGACGTGAAGACGTTCGATGCGACGCAAAAATCAAATTTCTACAGCAGCCTTTATGCGGAGTCGGCGAATGACTGGACGCCACTTCGTGCATCCTTGTCCAAGGTCGGACGCTATTTTGCCAAGAGTATTTCGGGGCAGACCTACGATCCAATGGAATATTCATGTCAGCGAAACTATGCCATTTTGTCGACGGACGGCTATTGGAATACGAACATCGAAACGTCTACCTACGCTCCCTTCAGGCTTGACGGAAGTACCAACGTCGGCAATCAGGATGCCTCCGAGTCCCGCCCAATGCATGACGGAGCAACGGCCGGAACGATTCAGTCGCGGACGAAATACGATATTGGACGATTGGGTCGTCGCAGATGTAGCGCAACCACGTATTCGGTGGCGGTTACCCCGCAGACATCAACCGATTCCGGTACTACCTGGGTAGATGGAAGCACAACCACCACGTGTGAGTCCGGTACGCATGTTGTGAACGGCTCCACGGTTGCTGCGCTTTCCAACTCGATCACGTATAGCGCTGTTACTTATACGGACGGGATCATCGGGGGAAGTACCGATTCGCTGGCGGACGTTGCCGAGTACTTTTACAAAACCGATTTGCGTACAAGTTCCCTGGGAAACTGCTCCTCGAGCACTTCTGGAACCAGTCGCGATGTTTGTGAGAACAGTTTGCGAGGCACTGATCGTGACGCTGCTACATGGCAGCATATGACGACCTACACTATCGGGTTGGGGGTCAGCGGTACCCTTGCGTACGACAAGAATTATTTGACCCAGACATCGGGTTCATACAAGAATCTCACGACGGGGGCGGCCAATTGGCCAGTTCCCTACGATGGCGCAGGTGCGGTGAATATTGACGACCTGTGGCACGCTGCTGTAGACGGCCGCGGTCAGTATTATTCGGCGCTCAATGCCGACGAGCTCAAGAATGCAATTAGCGGGGTCGTAACGTCAATTCAGGAAAAAACAGGTGCAGCTTCAGCAGCGAGTACCAATACGCTGGAACTCGTTGCGGGTGCTAACAACTATGTTTACCAGGCTAGCTATACGACGTCGAGTTGGGTCGGCGACGTAAAATCTTACAAGATTGACGCCGAGACGGCCGTTATCTCCTCGACTTCGGAGTGGTCTGCAAAGGACTTGCTTGATGCGACGACGCCTTCCAGCCGAGCGATCTATTTCAACAAGAGCGGTACATTGACGAGTTTTGCCTACAGTAATATGACGGCTGGGCAGAAGAGCTATTTCGACGGTTTGTGTAGCAAGACGGTGGTCTCGTCGCAATGCTCCAGCTTAAGTTCAGGTAATCTGACCGATGCCAATGATGGTACCTATTTGGTCAATTTCCTTCGCGGCGATCGCACTAAGGAAGACATACTGTACCGCAAGCGTAGCTCGGTTTTGGGCGATATCGTATCCAGTACTCCGGTTTACGTTGGGCCTCCGCTGTTTGGCTATACGGACACCGGTTACGCTGCATTCAAGAGTGCCAGTGCATCGCGTACGCATATGATTTACGTCGGTGCCAATGACGGGATGCTGCATGCGTTTTACGCCTCTGGTACGAATGCAGGGAAAGAGGCTTGGGCATTTATCCCTACCGCTGTGATGCCCAATCTTTATAAGTTGGCAGACAGTTCATACGGTTCGCGACATGCCTACTTCGTAGACGGCACGCCTGTCATCGGTGATGTGTATGTCGGTGGTGCCTGGAAAACAATTCTTGTTGGTGGTTTGAATGGTGGCGGCAAGGGTTATTACGCCCTTGATATTACGACGCCGGAAAGTCCGGTCCTGCTTTGGGAGTTTTCCGATACCAATTTGGGGTTGAGTTACGGAAATCCGATCATTGCGAAGAGGGCAGACGGCACGTGGGTTGTTGCACTCACCTCCGGATACAACAATATGAGTGGTGATGGGCAGGGGCATCTGTTTATTGTGGATGCTGGATCTGGTATTTTGTTGCTCGATATTCCAACACTTGTAGGTTCTTCTGGTAGTCCTAGTGGGTTGGCTAAGATCAATGCCTGGATTGCTGATAGTTCGAACAATACAGCTTTGCGTTATTACGGCGGGGACCTGTTCGGCAATCTCTGGCGCTTTGATGTTGATAATCTCGTACTCCCCCATCAATCGGCGCAATTGCTGGCGAGTTTTGCCACGGGGACGGGCACGGCGCAGCCAATTACCGTCCCCCCCAGGTTGAAGGAAGTGAACGGTAGTCCCGTCGTTATCGTAGGTACTGGGCGCTACTTGGGAACGGCGGATATTACGGATACAACCACACAAACTATCGCAGCCTTCAAGGAGACGCTGACCAACTCGGGGTGGGGTGATATTCGTACCAATTCGACTATGGTTCAGCAGACTTATACAGTTGCTGCTGGAGGGGCGACTGTCGGTTCGTCGACGAATTCGGTAGACTGGACTGCAAAAAATGGATGGTGGTTTGATTTGCCGACGTCGGGTGAGCGCATTGTGACGCCCTTGGCGCTGTCCGGAAATACGATTTTTGCTGGCTCAGCGTTGCCAACTGGTGATGCTTGCGTATCGGGTGGCGCTTCTCGGCTCTATACGATCAATTTGCTAAGTGGTTCTGGGACCGGTGAGGCCTTCAGCAATCAGTACCTGATCGTTGGCTTGACTGTAGTCACTACCTCGGATGGTTCGACCAAGGTTCTCGTAAAGGACAGCAGTGGCGTTACAACGCCCAAGTCTGCCGGCCCTGGCGCAACTCCGGGTGGAGCATCTTCGCGTCGGACGTCGTGGCGAGAACTTATCGACTAACCATGAATCTGTTCAGCCCCGCCGGCGGCGGGCGGGGTAGGCTGGCAGTCGCTGCCGTTACGTCGATCTTGTTGCACTGTGTCGTGCTGGCGGAGTGGGGGGGAGTTGTGTTCCTGTCTATTCCCGGTTGGGGTGGTGTGGCGTCCCGGGGAGGGGGGCTGTCTGTCTTGTTGGAGCCTTACCATGCGCTTGGTCTAGCGTCTTTAAGCGCGAAGGGTGAAGCGGTGGTGTCGAAAAGTGCTATCCCAGATGAGTTACCACAGAAAAAATCACCGGGCGAAGCGACTGATGCACCAGTGCTCAGCCCACCTGCATCTGAAGACTATTTGACACGGGATCGCATTTCTGTGTCGGCGCAGCCGGTATCGGAAATCAATATTCCGTGGCCGCCTGGCTTGCCTGTCATGGGGGTGAAGAGTGCAGTGTTCACAGTATTTATAGACGAATTGGGTCGTGTTAGGGATGTTGTGCCTGACGGACATACGCTTTCGCCAGTCATGGAAGAAGCGGCTCGAAAAGCCTTCCTGGCGGCATTGTTTAGCCCTGCTTTACTCAATGGACGGGCGGTGAAATCCATCAAGCGGATTGAGGTTGAGTTCGAATTCCTACCGCATCAAGGCGACGAAATTTCTCCGGATGTCGTAAGCACCAAAAAGCTTTTGTAGCAATGGTTGCCAAAGTAGAATCGATTGCTTGCTGTGGCTGCGTTTTTGTAAGATAATCCATCGTTTTACTGACTTGTAGAGATTCCTTCCATGGCCAACAGCGCACAAGCCCGCAAGCGCGCCCGTCAAGCTGACGGGCAGCGTTCCCATAACGCCAGCCTGCGTTCGACCCTGCGTACCGCAATCAAGCGCGTCCGTCAGGCGATCGAAGCTGGTGATAAAGCCGCCGCTCAGGGCGTCTTTCAGCAATCCGTTGCGGTTCTCGATCGCATCGCTGACAAGAAGATTGTTCATAAGAACAAGGCTTCACGCACCAAGAGTCGTCTTTCTGCCCAGATCAAGGCGCTTGCTGCTGCCTGATCGAGTTGATTGCTCAAATAAAAATGGCGCCTTTAGGCGCCTTTTTTATTTTCGTGGTTTTGGTTGTTTGTTTTATTTTTCCAGCGAGCAAACGCCGTCAATGATCTGCAGGTCGTTGTCTTGGGCGAAGTTGAGCATGAAGCGGTAGGCCATTGGTTCAATTTCGCCGAGGCGACCGTCTACGAAGACAGCTTTTTCACCGTTGTAGTCACCGGGGCCAACGTAGGGGGAGTATTTCATCTTGCGCTCGGCGCCAAAGGCGGACATGACGCCACACAGGCGTTCTGCCCAGTCACTGGGGCGAAACTTCTTGCCTTGCTTGGTGAGGCCAACAATGATGAATGTGGTCGAGTCTGTAGTTGTCATTGTTCTAATCTGCGTTGGGCGATGCGACCTTGCGTTGGCGAATTCTAGCAGAAGCCCGAAGCCTTTCCATAATTATGGCGTATGGGCGCTGGGGCCGGCATGCGCGGTGGTCTTTGTCGTTCTATACAAGGCCTTGCTTTTGACCTAAAATCCGAGCTTCTATTGCTCTTGCGGGGTGCTCGTCCGCTGAGTGGCGATTATTCCGGCGGCGATGACCGCCGTTTTCGTTTTTTGGGGTTGCCTCATGTCGCATGTCATGAATACCTATGCCCGGTTGCCAGTGGCTTTTAGCCATGGCCAGGGGTGCCGGATTACAGATACCGAGGGCAAGGAATACCTGGATGCGTTGTCCGGGATTGCCGTTTCTACGCTTGGTCACGCCCATCCCAAGCTGGTGTCGGCGATTGCTATTCAAGCCGGGCGCATGCTGCACACTTCCAATCTTTATCGAATTCGCGAGCAGGAACTGCTGGCTGACAAGCTCGCCGAGATTTCCGGGATGCAGGAGATCTTTTTCTCCAATTCCGGCGCCGAAGCCAATGAAGCAGCGATCAAGCTGGCCCGTTATTACGGGCACAAAAAAGGAATAGAAAACCCGACGGTTATTGTCATGGAAAAGGCTTTCCATGGCAGGACTTTGGCGACGCTTTCGGCAACGGGTAATCGCAAGGCGCAGGCTGGCTTTGAGCCGCTGGTTTCCGGTTTTATCCGCGTTCCTTATGATGATCTGGCTGCGATCCAAGTAGTTGCCGAACACAACCAGAATATCGTCGCAGTTATGCTTGAAATTATTCAAGGAGAGGGGGGCATTCATCTTGCCTCTCTTGAATACCAGAAGGCGTTGCGTCAGTTGTGTGACGAGCACGGCTGGTTGCTGATCTGTGACGAAGTGCAATGCGGTATGGCGCGCACCGGCAAGTGGTTCGGATATCAGCACGCCGGCATTCAGCCGGATATTGCAACGCTGGCCAAAGGTCTGGGTTCAGGGGTGCCGATTGGTGCCTGCATGGCTGGCGGTAAGGCGGCCGGGCTTTTCGGCCCAGGTAATCACGGTTCCACTTTTGGTGGTAACCCGCTAGTGTCCACCGCCGCACTGACAACCATTGAAACGATTGAAGCAGAAGGCTTGATGGCCAACGCTGAACGTATCGGCGTCTTGATTCGCTCGTTGATGGCCGAGGCCCTTGCTGGTACGGCCGGGCTTGTCGAGATTCGCGGTCACGGCTTGATGATCGGCATTGAGCTCGATCGCCCTTGCGGTGAATTGGTCGGCAAGGCCTTAGCGGCGGGCTTGTTGATTAACGTGACGGCCGATACGGTAGTTCGCTTCCTGCCGCCGCTGATTTTTAGTGAAAATGATGCCCGGGAGCTGGTTGACCGGTGCGCTCCTCTCATCAAGGAATTTTTGGCGGCCTAAATCATGGCGATCAAACACTTTCTGCAGTTCAAGGACTTCACGCGTGACGAGCTTGAGTATGTTTTCGAGCGGACGCGATGGATCAAGAACCAGTTCAAGTCTTACCAGAAGTACTGGCCACTATCTGACCGGACGCTGGTGATGATTTTCGAGAAGGCCAGTACGCGGACGCGTCTGTCATTCGAGGCGGGCATGCAGCAGTTGGGGGGCTCGGCAATCTACCTCAATACGCGCGACTCACAGTTGGGGCGCGGCGAACCGGTCGAGGATGCGGCCCAGGTTATTTCGCGAATGAGCGACATCGTGATGATCCGTACCTTCGAGCAGGACATCATCGAGCGTTTTGCCGCAAATTCGCGCGTGCCGGTGATCAACGGACTGACTAACGAATATCACCCCTGTCAGATTCTGGCTGACATCTATACCTTCATCGAGCATCGCGGTTGCATTCAGGGCAAGACGGTGGCCTGGGTGGGCGACGCCAACAACATGTGCAACACCTGGCTACAGGCTGCCGAGGTTCTCGATTTCAAGGTGCATGTGTCCACGCCACCCGGTTACGAGATCAATGCCGATTTGGTCGGTAAGATCGATCCGGCCCGCTTCAAGGTCTTTGCCGATCCGATGGATGCGTGCCGGGGCGCCGATTTGGTGACTACTGACGTCTGGACGTCAATGGGATTCGAGGCTGAAAACGAGGCACGGATCAAGGATTTCGCCGACTGGTGCGTTGATGGCGAGATGATGCGAGTGGCTAATCCTCAGGCGGTTTTCATGCATTGTCTGCCGGCGCATCGTGGCGAGGAAGTTACCGCCGAGGTGATCGATGGGCCGCAATCGGTGGTCTGGGACGAGGCTGAGAATCGTCTGCATGTGCAGAAGGCGTTGATGGAATATCTGCTGCTGGGTCGCCTTCAGGGCTGAGTGGGCATGTTGAATTAATCGAAACAAGGGAACGCAAATGAGCGACATCAAGAAGGTTGTGCTGGCCTATTCGGGCGGTTTGGATACCTCGGTCATCCTCAAGTGGCTGCAGGATGTTTACAAGTGTGAGGTTGTTACATTCACGGCTGACCTGGGCCAGGGCGAAGAGCTGGAGCCGGCACGTGTCAAGGCGCTGAAGGCGGGCATCAAGCCCAAGAACATCTACATCGACGACGTGCGCGAGGAGTTCGTGCGCGATTTCGTCTTTCCGATGTTCCGTGCCAATACTGTCTATGAAGGTGAGTACCTGCTCGGTACTTCCATCGCTCGTCCGCTGATCGCCAAGCGCCTGATTGAGATCGTCAATGAAACCGGTGCCGATGCCATCTGTCATGGCGCGACCGGCAAAGGCAACGACCAGGTCCGCTTTGAGCTTGGCGCCTACGCGCTGAAGCCGGGCATCAAGGTCATCGCCCCATGGCGCGAGTGGGACCTGATGTCGCGCGAAAAGCTCATGGCTTATGCCGAGAAGCATGGCATCGAGATCGACATGAAGCACAAGAAGGGTGGCTCGCCATATTCGATGGACGCCAACCTGCTGCATATTTCCTACGAAGGCCGTCACCTCGAAGATCCGGCGGCTGAAGCCGAAGAGTCGATGTGGCGGTGGACCGTGTCGCCGGAAAAGGCGCCGAACAAGGCCGAGTACCTTGATCTCGAATTCGCCAAGGGCGATGTGGTTGCAGTCAATGGCAAGAAGCTGAAGGCCCATGAAGTGCTGGCCCTGCTTAACGAGCTCGGTGGCAAACATGGCATCGGCCGTCTTGATCTGGTCGAGAATCGCTACGTCGGGATGAAGTCGCGTGGCTGCTACGAAACACCGGGGGGAACGATTCTGTTGCGCGCCCACCGCGCCATCGAATCGGTGACGCTCGACCGTGAAGTCGCCCACCTCAAGGACGACCTGATGCCGCGCTACGCCAGTCTGGTATACAACGGTTACTGGTGGAGTCCGGAGCGCAAGGCCCTGCAGGTGCTGATCGACCATACCCAAGGCAGCGTCAATGGCGTGGTTCGCCTGAAGCTGTACAAGGGTAATGTGATCGTCGTTGGTCGCGATTCGAAGACTGATTCGCTGTTCGATTCGACCATCGCTACTTTCGAGGATGATGCCGGTGCGTACGACCAGCGCGATGCGGGTGGTTTCATCAAGCTCAACGCGTTGCGTATGCGCATTGCCGCCAATCTGGCTGCCAAGAAAGCGGGCAAGCCGGTGAAACAGGCAGCTGCCAAAAAGGTTGGCGCAGAGAAGGTTACGGCAAAGCCTGTGGCAAAACCGGTTGCAAAGGCTGCTGCCAAACCGGCCGCTAAACCTGTTGCCAAGAAGGCTGTGACCAAGCCGGCAGCGAAGCCTGCGGCCAAGGCTGCAGCCAAGCCGCTGGTCAAGCCGGTTGCGGCCAAGGCCGTGGTCGCCAAGGCTGTCAAAACACCCGTCAAGGCAGCGGCCAAGAAGCCGGCTGCGAAGAAGAAGGGTTAATCGATGGATGGCGGTACCGTATTCGGGCTGAACGAAGAACAGATCGCAGATTTCTTCTCGACCTGGGGTGTCGGCGCCTTCATCCTCTTCATGTTGTTCATTATTGGCGAGATAGCCTGGAAGTCGAAGGCTGGCAAGACGGGCACGTTTGTGCTCTTCTTTGTGCTGGCTTTCGGCATGGTCGGGTTCATCGCCAAATCAGTCATTCAAAAAATCTGGGGTATGTAAATGTCGCAATACGACAACGTTTCCGTGGTCAAGAAGGCCAATGTTTATTTTGACGGCAAGTGCGTCAGCCACACTGTGGTGCTGGCCGATGGCACGAAGAAGACCGTTGGCGTCATTCTGCCGTCCAGCCTGACTTTCAATACCGGTGCGCCGGAAATCATGGAAGGCGTCGGCGGTTCGTGCCGCGTCAAGCTCAAGGGCGAGTCGGAATGGAAGACCTACGGCGATGGCCAGTCTTTCAACGTGCCGGGTAATTCGAGCTTTGAAATTTCCGTCGCCGAAGGCGAGTCCTATCACTACGTCTGCCACTTCGGGTAATCATCATGCCGAGCTTTGACTTCACCTCCGAAGCGGACATGGTGGCGTTGAAGAACGCCATCGATGTCACCTCACGCCAGATCGACAATCGCTACGACTTCAAGGGCACTACAGCCAAGGTTGAGTTGAACGAGAAGGACAAGGTCATCACCCTGTGGGGCGACTCTGACTTTCAGCTTGACCAGATCAAGGACCTGCTTTTTCCGGCCATGGAAAAGAAAGAGAAGGAAAGCGTCAAGCGCCTGGATCACCAGAAGATCGTCAGCGTTTCCGGCAACAAGGTGAAGCAGGAAATGAAGATCAAGGACGGGATCGACAGCGATCTGGCCAAGAAGATCGTCAAGCTCGTCAAGGACGGCAAGCTCAAGGTCCAGGCTGCTATCCAGGGCGAAACCGTGCGTGTCACGGGCGCCAAGCGGGACGATTTGCAAGCCTGCATCGCCTTGATCACCAAATCGATTACCGACTTTCCGATCAAGTACGGCAATTTCCGGGATTAAGCGACCTTCCACGGTCAACCGGAAAAAACGGCCAAAATTGAAAACCGGACTGTGCGAGCAGTCCGGTTTTTTTATTGGCGATTCAGCGCGCCAGACCCTTGATCCACACCGAATAGAGTTGTTCCGAGAGTTGTCGCATGACCGGTAGTTTGGTGGAAATTTCGGCCAGCATGGTTTCCGGCGTTTGTGCGCTGGGCTGATCGGCGACCGCAATCGCCTCGTCGGCCCACTGTTCGCACCACGTGGCGATCATTTCGGGTGTCATCTCGACGTGGCATTGCATGCCAAGGTGAGGGCCCATCGCGAACATTTGGTTGGCGCAGTAGCCATTGGCCAGCAGGCGGGTCGCTCCGCTCGGGATGCTGAAAGTCTCGCCGTGCCATTGGAAAACAGTGCCGCTATTGCCGCCGAAATCACCGAGCCAGTGGCGGGCAATGCCATTGTCCTCGCCGTGGGCTGCGCTCCAGCCTATTTCCTTGACCGGGTTGCGTGTGACTTGCCCGCCGAGCGCCCTGCTCATCAGTTGCCCGCCGAGGCAATGGCCGATGACCGGCACATCTTTCGCCACCGCGTCGCGAATCAGCGCACAAACAGGTTCTATCCACGGCAGCGGATCGTTGACGCTCATCGGTCCGCCCATGAAACAAAGTCCGGAGAAAGCATCGGTGCTGGCCGGTACCGCCTCGCCTTCATCAATGGCAATCAGGCGCCACGGAATGCCTTGCTGCTCGAGGAATATGGCAAAATAGCCCGGACCTTCAGTGGGGGAGTGGCGAAAGATGGCGACAGGTTGCATGGCAGCGTTCGGATTCGGAAAAGTGAAGCGTCATTTTACGCTGCTTGCCCTGTTGGCGTTGCTGCTCCCAGCGGCGGGAATGGCGCAGGATGTCGGCCTGGCCGGGATCATGGGCAGCAAGGCGATGCTCATGATCAACGGTGGTGAACCGCAGAGCGTGCCGCTTGGCAAGACGGTGGATGGCGTCAAATTGCTGTCGATTCAGGATGACCAGGTGATCGTCGAAATCGGGGGCAAAAAACGCCCCTTGCGCGTCGGCCAACATGCCATCGGCGTTTCTGGTGGTGATGGTTCGGATAAGATCGTCATGACAGCCGATGTCCAGGGACATTTTTATACGACCGGCACGGTCAACGGCACATCAGTGCGCTTTGTCGTCGATACGGGCGCCACCTCAATTGCGCTCGGCCCCAACGACGCCCGGCGCATCGGCCTGGACCTCCGGCAGGGGCAGCGTGGCTTGACGAGCACGGCGAACGGAACTGTGGTTGTCACACGCATACCGCTCGATACGGTCAGAATTGGCGGTGTGACCATGCACAACGTGGAAGCGGTGGTGCTGCCGACTGAAATGCCGATCGCCTTGCTTGGCATGAGTTTTCTGAACCGCATGGAAATGCAGCGCGATGGCAGTACCATGACACTGAAAAAAAGATTCTAGGAGAGAGAAATGCCCCAAAAAGATCAGGAAATTGCCTTGCTGCGTGACGAACTGGAAATGCTGATGGGCGAACGGCAGGCGCTGTTGCGCGTGGCGGGTGCATCGGCCGTGATGATTGCCAGCATGGACAGCAAACGCTTGCCGGTTGGGGCCATCGAGTCAGCCGATCTGGTCGCGACAACCATCAACGACCTCTCCGAAGAAACGCTGCAGGATGCGCTGGCTGCGGTCAACGCTGAAATCGAGGAAGACTCCAAGGCCGCATGACGTTTGATCTGGAGCGCCTGCGCGCCAGCCTGTTGCCCGAGCCGCTGAGTGGGCATTTCGTCCAGGAAGATGGTGTCGATGACCAGCCCCTGACCCCGGCCGCAGTGCTTTTTCCGATCGTCCTGCGCGATGGCGGACAGACAGTACTCCTCACGCAGCGCACGGCGCATCTGCGCGACCATGCCGGGCAGATCAGTTTTCCTGGCGGGCGGGTCGAGGTCGAGGATCTTTCTCCATCCCACACCGCCTTGCGCGAAACCGAGGAAGAAATCGGCTTGCCGCGCGAACGTATCGAAATCCTCGGTTTTCTGCCCGAATACCGGACCGGAACAGGCTTTCGCGTGACACCCGTTGTCGCCCTGGTCCAGCCTCCTTTCGATTTGCGACCGGATCCCTTTGAGGTGGCCGAGGTCTTCGAAGTCCCACTCGCCTTTCTGCTCGATCCGGCCAATCATCAACAGCATTCCCTTCACTATCGCGGCGCACTGCGGAATTACTTTGCCATGCCCTATGGCGACTATTTCATCTGGGGCGCCACCGCCGGCATGATTCGTTCGCTGAGCGAGCGTCTTGGCCTTCTCCACGGTACTTGAGCTTGTGGTATCGTGACACTTTACGACATGAAAATAAGCCGAATACGGCAATCATCGGCACCCCATGAGTCTTCTCTCGCTCATCGCAGTTTTCCTCCTCGAGCAACTGCAACCTCTTGATTATCGCCGCATTGTCGCCGAGCCTCTCGGCGCATGGGCTGATTTCATCGAATCCCGCTTCAATGCTGGTGCCTACCGGCATGGCGTCCTCGCCTGGTGCCTGGCCGTCCTGTTGCCGGTGGCACTGCTTGCCGTCGCTTACGGTCTGCTTTATTCCCTGAACCCGCTTTTCGGCTGGGCGCTCAATGTCGGCGTGCTCTACCTGACCATGGGATTCCGCCAGTTCAGCCACCACTACACCGAAATTCAGCTGGCCCTGCGCCTCGGTGACCTGGAGCGAGCACGTCATCTGCTCGCCGAGTGGCAAGGCATTTCGACCTACGGCCTCGGCTCGGAAGATATCGCCCGGCTATCCATCGAAGGCGCGCTGGCCGCCTCGCATCGCCACGTCTTTGCTGTCGTGCTTTGCTTCGTTCTATTGCCGGGTCCTTGCGGTGCGCTGCTCTACCGGTTGTCGCTCCTTGTTCGTGACCGCTGGAACGCCAAAAACATCGCCCAGCAAACTGATTTTTCTGCATTCTCGCGTTTGGTTTTCGGTATCATCGACTGGCTACCCTCCCGGGCAACGGCTGCGGCCTTCGCCATCGTCGGTGACTTCGAGGATGCGGTCTATTGCTGGCGTACCCAGCCGGCGCAATGGCCGGACCGCGACCTTGGCATTGTCCTCGCTGCCGGCGCTGGCGCACTCGGTGTCCAGTTGGGGCGACCGGTGGTTGATGGCGTCGAGGTGTCCGACCGGGCCGAACTGGGGTTGGGTGACCCGGCCGATGTGGATTTCATGCAAAGTGCCGTCGGCCTTGTCTGGCGAGCTACTGTGTTGTGGATGTTGTTGCTGTTTTTGTTAGGGCTTGCCACCTTGGTGGGCTGAATAATTCTTACAGGAGATTTACATGAGCAGAGATGTCGTCGTTCTAAGCGCAGTTCGTTCCCCTATCGGCGCCTTTGGTGGTTCCCTGGCTGATTTTGAAAGCACCGAACTTGCTGGCATCGTCATGAAGGAAGCGATAGCCCGCTCCGGTGTTGATCCGCAAGCCATCAATTACGTCACCGTCGGCACCACCATGCCGACCGATTCCCGTTACGCCTACGTTTCCCGCGTTGCTTCCATCCAGGCTGGTCTGTCGATGGATTCCGTCGCCATGCAAGTGAGCCGCCTGTGCGCCTCCGGTCTGCAAGGTATCGTCACCACCGCCCAGAACATCATGCTGAACGATGCCGATTACGGTATCGGCGGTGGCGTCGAAGTCATGTCCAAGGCCGCTTACCTGATGCCGGCGCTGCGTTCCGGCGCCCGCATGGGTGACACCAAGGCCATCGACTCCATGGTTGCTGTGCTGACCGACCCGTTCGGCGTCGGCCACATGGGTATCACCGCTGAAAACCTTGCAACCAAGCATGGCTTCACCCGTGAAGACCAGGATGCGCTGGCTGTTGAATCCCAGCGTCGCGCCGCTGCTGCCATCGACGCCGGTTACTTCAAGTCGCAGATCGTGCCGATCGTCAAGCAGACCCGCAAGGGCGACGTTGTGTTCGATACCGACGAGCACCTGAAGCGTGGCACGACCATGGAATCGCTGGCCAAGATGAAGCCGGCTTTCAAGAAGGATGGTACCGTCACCGCCGGTAACGCTTCCGGCATCAACGACGGCGCCGCCTTCTTCGTGCTGGCTGCTGCCGATGTTGCCGCCAAGAACGGCCAAAAGGCCCGTGCCCGTATCGCTGGTTATGCCGTTGCCGGTGTGCCGAACGACATCATGGGCGAAGGCCCGATCCCGGCAACCAAGCTGGCCCTCAAGAAGGCTGGCCTGACCCTGGACCAGATGGACGTCATCGAATCCAACGAAGCGTTCGCCGCCCAGGCGCTGACCGTTTCCAAGGTGCTCGGTCTCGACCCGGCCAAGACCAACCCGAACGGCGGCGCCATCGCTCTCGGCCATCCGGTCGGCTGTTCCGGTGCTTTCATCGCTACCAAGGCGCTGTACGAACTGGAACGCATTGGCGGCAAATATGCTCTCGTCACGATGTGTATCGGTGGCGGCCAGGGTATTGCCGTGATCTTCGAGCGCGCCTGATCACTGCGCTGATTCAGCTAAAAACCCGCCGGAGAAATCCGGCGGGTTTTTTATTTGCACCATCTTGAAAATCGGCCGCACCTTTGCGGTGCGTCAATAGTTAAAAAGTCGTATTCGGCGCATGATTTAAGGGTTGTTTCCGGGTGGCATGGAACCTGCTGAAACGTCTTCGAGAGCTTCCTCAGCGACGAGTGGAAATATGAACTTCTATAACGAGATGTATGACTCCAACGATGGTGTCCGTGCGCATTACAAGGGATACGAAGACTGGCTCAAGGCGACCCCGCCTGAGCGAATCGCCCGCAAGCGGGCCGAGGCCGATCTGGCCTTTCACCGGGTCGGCATCACCTTTGCCGTCTATGGTGAGGAAGCAGGCAAGGAGCGCCTGATTCCGTTCGACATCATTCCCCGCATCATTCCGTCGGCCGAATGGAAGTCCCTGCGCTCTGGGCTGCGTCAGCGCGTCAAGGCGCTCAACATGTTTCTGCACGATGTCTATCATGGTCAGGAAATCCTCAAGGCCGGCAAGATTCCGGCCGAACAGGTGCTGAACAACGCGCAGTTCCGCCCGGAAATGATGGGCGTCGATCTGCCGGGCAACATCTACGCACACATCGCCGGCGTTGATATTGTCCGTGCCGGCGAGGGCGAGTTCTACGTCCTCGAAGACAATCTGCGCGTGCCATCCGGCGTCTCGTACATGCTCGAAGACCGCAAGATGATGATGCGCCTTTTCCCCGAGTTGTTTGCCAAGCACAAGGTGGCGCCCGTCCAGCATTACCCGGACATGCTGCTTGAAAAGCTGCGCGCCGTGGCGCCGAAGGGCGTGTCGAACCCGACCGTCGTCGTGCTGACGCCGGGCGCTTACAACAGCGCCTATTTCGAACACACCTTCCTCGCCCAGCAGATGGGCGTCGAACTGGTCGAAGGCCGCGATCTCTTCGTCAAGGACGAGGTGGTCTACATGCGCACGACGCAGGGGCCGCAGCGCGTCGACGTGATTTATCGCCGCCTTGACGATGACTACATGGACCCGCTGGCTTTCCGTGCCGATTCTTCGCTCGGTGTACCGGGCATCCTGAAGGCTTACCAGGCCGGCAACGTGACGCTGTCGAATGCCATCGGCACCGGCGTTGCCGACGACAAGTCGATCTACCCGTACGTGCCGGACATGATCCGTTTCTACCTCGGCGAGGAGCCGACACTGAACAATGTGCCGACCTACATGTGCCGCAAGCCGGACGATCTCAAGTACGTGCTCGACAACCTGGCCAAGCTGGTCGTCAAGGAAGTGCATGGTGCTGGCGGCTACGGCATGCTGGTCGGCCCGGCGTCGACCAAGGAGCAGATCGAACACTTCCGCCAGTTGCTGATCGCCAAGCCTGATGGCTACATTGCCCAGCCGACGCTGGCCCTGTCCAACTGCCCGACCTTCGTCGAGGAAGGCATTGCGCCGCGTCACCTCGATCTGCGCCCCTTCGTGCTGTCTTCGGGCAAGTGTGTGGACATGGTGCCGGGCGGCCTGACTCGTGTCGCCCTGACCAAGGGCTCGCTCGTCGTCAATTCGTCGCAGGGCGGCGGTACCAAAGATACCTGGGTTCTGGAGGATTAAGTCATGCTGAGTCGAACTGCCGATCACCTGTTCTGGATGTCGCGCTACATCGAGCGTGCCGAGAACCTTGCCCGCCTGCTGGACGTCACCTGGCAAATGTCGCTCGTGCCGCAATCGCTCGATGCGGTCAATCAGAGCTGGGCCGCCATCATTGCCCTGAACAGCCTCGAAGAGGCTTATGCGAAGAAGTATTCCACGGTCAACGGGGAAAATGTCCTGAAATTCATGGTCAGCGACCCGGACAATTTTTCGTCGATTCACAGCTGTCTGCGCATGGCGCGTGAAAACGCCCATGCCGTGCGCGGCACGCTGACCACGGAAATGTGGGAAACGCTCAATTCGACCTGGCTCGAAGCGCGCGAGAAGACCTTCGACCAGCTTTACAATGCTGGCATCGGCGATTACTTCGAGTGGGTGAAGATGCGCTCATCGCTATCGCGCGGCACGACGCTCGGCACCTTGCTGCAGGACGAGGCTTACCACTTCATCCGCCTCGGCACCCTGCTCGAACGTGCCGACAACACGGCACGCATCCTCGACGTCAAATATCACGTGCTGCGTCCGCAGGGTGACGAGGGGGCGACGGATTTCTACGAATGGGGGGCGCTGCTCCGTTCCGTCTCGGCCTTCGAGGTCTATCGCAAGGTTTACCGCGACGTCATTACGCCGGAGCGGGTTGCCGAACTGCTGATCTTCAACGAGGACATGCCACGTTCGCTGCAGTTCTGCCTGAACAGCGTCGTCAAGAATCTCGATCTGGTCGCCAACAGCAATTCCGGCGAAACCCAGCGTCAGGCTGGCATGCTGCACGCCCATTTGCGTTACGGGCGTATCGAGGACATCCTCGAACATGGCCTGCACGAATGGCTCAGCGACTTCATGGATCGCATCTATCTGCTTGGCAACGGTATCAGCAAGGACTTCCTGATGCCGATGGAAGAAGCGGCGTAGCGGCCCGTATCGGTCGATAGTCGCTCGCTTCGGCGCCGGGTCATTCCGGCGCCGAAGTGCTTTTGGGGGCTGCTCTCAGGCGTGTTGGGCGCGCCAGTTAGCCAGTGCGGCAAGCGCATCGTCGAGCGTCGTGATCAGTTCGGCGTCGTCTGTCCTGGCGATGCGGGTAACGCCGCCACCGCCCGCCCACAGCGCCGTCTTTTCTGGCAGGACCAGCCGCAGTTGCTGGAGCAGG
Organism: Azonexaceae bacterium; assembly: GCA_013335535.1. GTDB lineage: Bacteria > Pseudomonadota > Gammaproteobacteria > Burkholderiales > Rhodocyclaceae > Azonexus. The sequence goes on along the minus strand of JAAXVL010000005.1, from coordinate 103,732 downwards.
CCGGGAATCTGCCGTTGCGGGAAGGCCAGTGAGAAGGAGAGGGCGACGATGTCGGCCTGATGGGCCTGGGCGGCGCGGCCGATTTCGAGCAGCGGCATTTGCGTGCCGAGCGGAATGCACTCGGCGCCTTCCAGCGCGAACAGGGCTTCGACCATCAACAGGCCGAGTACATGCGGTTCTTCCGGCACGCTGGTGAGCAGCACGCGCGGGCCGCGCGGGCCACCGGGCAGGGTGGCGATAGCCTGGCGCAACAGGCGCTTGGTCAGCTCGGTAAACAGGTGCTCTTCAAATACCTCGAAGCTGCCATCCTCCCATTTCTCGCCAACCTGTCGAGTCAGCGGCGAGACAGTGTCCTGGACAAAACGCTGCAATCCCTGCCGGGCCAAACGTTGCAACATGGCTTGCTGGTAGGCGGCGGCATCGTGCTGTTTGATCAGGGTGAGCAGTTCGCCCAATTCGCCATCGTCCGCCGAAGCATCCTTCACCGCCGGTTTTGACCGGCGTGAGGTCAGCGAGCCCAGTTCTTCCTGAGGTGTGGCGATCAGCTTGCCGGGCCTGTGGCCAAGGTCCATCAGGCGTTTTATCAGGCGCAGGCGATCGACCTGCTCGGCCGGATAGCAGCGTTCCCCATTGTTGTCGCGGCTGGGCACGGGAAATCCGTAGCGGCGTTCCCACATGCGCAGGACATCCTTGGAGAGCCCGGTGTCGCGCTCGACGGCGGCAATATTGAAAGTAGCGGTGTTCATATTTGTCCTAAACAAATGTTAGACAAACCGTTGACAAGTGAATCTTTGATGGCTATCTTACGAACAAACGTCCTGTTTGTCTAGGACAAAACAAATAAGGAGCCGAACATGATTTCAACTTTCAAACGCTGGGCCGCCGCCGCGCTACTTATGTCGACGGTTATTCTGCCGGCAGCAGCGGCCGACGAATGTCCGGCCCTGCTCCGGCACGATTTCGTCAGCCTCCAGGATGGCAAGCCGATGCCGCTTTGCCAGTACGCCGGCAAGGTGATTCTTGTCGTCAATACGGCCAGCTATTGCGGTTTCACCTCGCAATACGACGGGCTGGAAAAACTCTATGCGCGCTTGAAGGACAAGGGCTTGGTTGTTCTCGGTTTTCCGTCCAACGATTTTGGCGAACAGGAGCCGGGCAGCGAAAAGGAAATTGCCGAATTTTGCCGTCTGACTTACGGCGTCGAGTTCCCGATGGTTGGTAAAACCGTGGTCAAGGGCAAGGGCGCCCACCCGTTCTACCTGAAGCTGGCTGATGTGACGGACAGTCGACCGAAGTGGAACTTCCACAAATATCTGATCAATCGCGACGCCACGCAGGTCGTCGCCTATTCGAGCTTCACCAAGCCGGATGACCGCGATCTGGTCAAAAAAATCAACGAGTTTCTGGGCAAGTAGGGGCTGGCATGAACACCAAAAAACGCATCGCAGTGGTTGGCGCCGGAATTTCCGGGCTGGCCAGCGCCTGGCTGCTCAGCAGCAAGTACGACGTGACGCTGTTCGAAGCCGGCGCTTACCTGGGCGGCCATACCAACACGGTGGACGTGACCCTGGAAGGCAAGACGCATCCGGTCGATACGGGCTTTCTGGTTTTCAATGACAAAACCTATCCCAACCTGATTGCGATGTTCGAGCTGCTCGGGGTGGAGAGCGTCGAAACCGAGATGTCCTTCGCCGTCAGTCTGGAAAATCCCGATCTCGAATGGGCTGGCAGCAATCTGGCGACGGTTTTCGGGCAAAAACGCAATATTTTCCGCCCGCAATTCTGGTCCATGCTCAGCGATATCCTGCGCTTCAACCGCGAGAGCACGGCGTGGCTGGCCAAGCATCCGGACAACGAAGGCTGCCTGCAGGATTTTCTGACCAATGGCGGCTATTCGCGCGCCTTCGCCGACTGGTATCTGCTGCCCATGGCCGCTGCCATCTGGTCCTGCCCGACCGGGCAGATGCGTGACATGCCGCTGGCCACCTTCATTCGTTTCTGCCAGAACCATGGCCTGTTGCAGGTTTTCGACCGGCCGATGTGGCGTACGGTGCAGGGCGGTGGTCGCGCTTACGTGCGGAAAATCGCTTACCGCTTCGTCAGCAATGGCGGGGAAATCCGGTTGGCTTGCCCGGTCAGCGCCGTTTCACGCGAGGGTGATTTCCTGAAAGTGACGCATGCTTCCGGCAGCGAACATTTTGATCAGGTCGTGATGGCCTGCCATAGCGATCAATCCCAGGCCATCCTCGGCTTTACGGCGACCGATGGCCAGCGCGAGGTGCTGTCGGCCGTGCGTTACCAGCCCAACCGGGCGATATTGCACACCGATCGCGCCTTGCTGCCGCGCGACGAAAAGCTGTGGTCGGCGTGGAACTACTTTGCCGGTAGCGGCGAGCCCGGCGAGCAGCCGGTTGGCGTTTCCTACCTGATCAACAAGTTGCAACCCCTGCCGTTCGAGACGCCGGTCGTCGTCACGCTGAACCCGGCGCGTGAGCCGGATCCGGCCACTGTACTGGCCGAGTTCGACTACGCACACCCGATTTTCGACGCGCCGGCCATCGCCGCCCAGCAGCGCCTGGCCGACGTTCAGGGTGAAAACGGCATCTGGCTGGCTGGCGCCTGGGGCAGCTACGGTTTCCATGAAGATGGCCTCAAATCGGCGCTGCGCGTCGTCAATGGCCTCGGTGTCCTGGCACCGTGGCAGCTTGCCGAGGCGGCTGTCACCCCCGAACTGGAAATGGTCTGAGCCAGCCATGAACGGCCCGCACCTCTTCCTCGGCCACGTCATGCACCGGCGCCTGCGTCCGGCGGTCAATGCCTTCGTCTATCCGGTCTTCTACATCCAACTGCCGGTACGCGATCTGACATCGGCAAATTGCCCAATTTTCTCGGTTGACCGTGCAAACCTGCTCAGCTTCCGCCAGAAAGACCACGGGCCCCGCGACGGCAGCCCCTTGTTGCCGTGGATACAGGCGCAATTGCGTCGGCGCGGCCTGCCTGACGACGGAGAGATCACGCTGCAATGCTTTCCGCGCGTCTTCGGCTACGTCTTCAATCCGGTTAGCTTCTGGTTATGCCGTAATCGAGAAGGGGCGTTGATCGCCGTGCTGGCCGAGGTCAACAATACCTTCGGCGGTTGTCACAGCTATCTGCTGCACAACCCGGACGGCGCGCCCTTGGTCGATGGTCAGGAGCTGCGTGCGGAAAAGGAATTCCATGTTTCGCCGTTCAACGAGATCGAAGGCGGCTACCGTTTCCGTTTCCATCTCGACCGTCCGGTACCGCTGGCCCGCATCGACTACGACGATGCCGACGGTGCCTTGTTGCTCACCTCCATTTCCGGCAAGGGCCGCGACTGGTCGTCCGCGGCCCTCCTTGCTGCCTTCCTGAAAATGCCTTTCCTGACTGCCGGCGTGATGTTCCGCATCCACTGGCAAGCCATGAAGCTGTGGCTCAAAGGGGTGCCGTTCCGCGGCGCCCACGTTCCCCACCCCCTCAGAGAACCCACCAAATGAACAATACGATGACGCTACGCAGCAGCGAAAGGCTGGCTCGCGATACCCGACTGGTCTTCGAACTGCTCGAAAAACTGCAGGGCGGAATGCTCGAAATTCGTCTGCCGGGCGGCGCCAGCGCGCTTTTTGGTGACGGCGAACATGGCGTCACCATGCAGGTTCACGATGAAGCCATGTTCGGCCAGGTGCTGGCTCGCGGCGACATCGGACTGGCCGAAAGCTATCTTGACGGCCAATGGGATTCGCCGGACGTCACTGGCTTGCTCCGCCTGCTGGCGGCCAATCGCGAACAGCTCAAGCGGGCCGTCTATGGTTCGTGGCGCAGCCTGCTTGCAGCGCGTGTCCGCCACTGGCTCAACGCCAACAGCCGCAGCGGCAGCAAGCGCAACATCATGGCGCACTACGACCTCGGCAACGATTTCTACAAGCTGTGGCTCGACCCGAGCATGAGCTATTCATCGGCGATCTACCGGGAAGCCGACGACGGGGCGCTCGAAACGGCCCAGCACGCCAAATACCGCCGCATCCTGAATTGTCTGAAAGCCGTGCCCGGCCAGAATGTGCTCGAAATCGGCTGCGGCTGGGGGGGCTTCGCCGAAATGGCGGTGCAGGATGGCCTCAAGACGACCGGCCTGACGCTCTCGCCAGCCCAGCTCGAATGGGCCCAGAAGCGCGTACCGAGCGCTGATCTGCGGCTGCAGGACTACCGCGATCTCGACGAGCAGTTCGACCACGTCGTCTCCATCGAAATGTTCGAAGCCGTTGGCGAACGCTGGTGGCCGACCTACTTCAAGACGCTGGCCAAGGCGCTCAAGAGCGAGGGCAGGGCGGTCGTCCAGAGCATCACCATCCGCGACGACATCTTCCCGGAATACCGGCGCAGCACCGATTTCATCCAGCAATACATTTTCCCGGGCGGCATGCTCCCCTCGCGTTCGGCTTTCCGCGCCGCTGCCGCCAAACAGGGACTGATCGTCCGCAACGAATACGCCTTCGGGCAGGACTACGCGAAGACCCTGGCCGAATGGCGCCATGCCTTCGAGGCCAACTGGCCCGACATCCAGAAGCTCGGTTTCGACGAGCCCTTCCGCCGACTCTGGCGCCTGTACCTTTGCTATTGCGAGGCCGGCTTCCTGGCCGGGAATATCGATGTCGTCCAGTTTGAACTCACGCATCGTTGATCTGGTGGCGCCGGGAGCCCGCAGCAGCGGGTTCCACGGTCAACCGGAAAAAACGGCCAAAACCGAAATGGCCTCGGGCGGACGTCGTCGGCTTTTGCTGGCGCTGGCCGCGGCGCCGTTCGCGGCATTCGCCAACACCGACCCGACGGCCGGCCTCAAACGCTGGGGTAACGGTCAGTTCCGCCGCTTCGGCTTCCTCGTCTACGAAGCCACGCTATGGGCCGGCGACGACCCGCAACGGCCACCTTTGGCGCTGCGCCTCGACTACAAACGCACCCTTGCCGGGGCGGCGATTGCCGACGCCAGCGTCAAGGAAATGCGCGCGCTGGGGGCGGATGAGCCGGCGCTCAAGCGTTGGGGCGAGCAGATGACGCGGATTTTCCCGAATGTGAAGGAAGGCGATTTCATCATCGGGGAATACGTGCCCGGGGTTGCGCGGTTTCATTTCAATGGTCGTTTGCTTGGGGAAGTGGCCGATGCCGATTTCGCGCGGTGGTTTTTTGGGATTTGGCTGGATGTGAAGACGAGTGCGCCGGATTTGCGGGCGGCGTTGTTGAGGCGTTCGTGATGGCTGCTGCTTCCTGCTTGCCGTTGGCGGTTTCCCGTTCTCAGGCTTGGGGTTCCGCCTTGCTGGCGGGCGTACTTTCTTTTGCTTCGCCAAAAGAAAGTAGCCAAAGAAAAGGCGACCCCGAGGGCGGCGCCGGGCGTTGCCCGGTCCCTTGCGCTACTCGGGACTGGCGGGGGCTGCGCAACTCGGGCTTCGCCCTCAGACAGTCCTCGCCCCTTTTCCGCCAGCCCCTGCGTTGCTCAGCGCCTTCCACGGGGACCCGAAAGGCGTCTGTGCTCAAGCAGCGCGAATTGAATTTGCATTCCCACGGTGAACCGGAAAAAAAGCCCAAAAATGAAATTCCCCGTTTAACCCCGGATGGTTTTTCGGGCCCCTTGAGAGGTGCCGAGCAACGCAGGAAGGCCGGGGGCTTTCGGCGAGGACTGTTTGAGGGGCGCAGCCCCGAGTTCCGCAGCCGCCCGGCCTTCCGAGTAGCACAGGGAACCGGCGCAGCCGGCACCGCCCCAGGGGTCGCCTTTTCTTTGGCTACTTTCTTTTGGCGAAGCAAAAGAAAGTACGCCCGCCAGCAAGGCGGAACCCCATGCCAGTTGTCAGGCACCAAGCCATGACCAACGGTCGCATCCTCTCCTACGGCCTCCTCGGCCTCCCCCTGGCCTTCGCCGCCTTGCCGATCTACGTCCACGTCCCCCGCTACTACGCCGAAACCGCCGGCATGGAGCTGGCCTTGCTCGGCTTCATCCTGCTCGGCGCCCGCTTGCTCGATGCCGGCATCGACCCCTGGCTCGGCTGGCTGGCCGACCGTGTTTCCCGGCCGCGCATGGTGGCGCTGGCCTTGCTGCCCTTCGCCATCGGTTTCGTCGCGCTGCTCAATCCGCCGGCCGAGCACGCTGCGCTCTGGCTGCTCGGCTCACTGGCTCTGACCTACCTCGGTTTCTCGGCCGCCAGCGTGGCCTATCAGGCGTGGGGGGCGGACATCGGCGAGGATTCCGCCCTGAGAACCCGGCTGACCGCCGCGCGCGAAGGCTTCGGCCTGCTCGGCGTGGTGCTCGCTGCGGCGCTGCCGGCTGTGCTGGCGGCCACCCTGAGCGACGGCATCGCGCGACTGAGCTGGATACTGCCGCCGCTGTTGCTGATCGCGGCCGCCACCACCTTCAGCCGCGTCGGCGTCGGCAAACCCATTCCTGCCATCAGCCAGCCCTTGCTCCCCAGCCTGCGTCGCGTTTTCGCCGACCCCGCTTTCCGCCGCCTGCTCATTGTTTTCGTCGCCAACGGCATCGCCGCGGCCTTGCCGGCGACACTCTTCCTGTTCTTCGTTGCCGACGTATTGCGTGCCGAGTCGGCCAGCGGCCCGCTGCTTGCCTTGTACTTCATCGCCGGTGCCGCTTCGCTACCGCTCTGGGTCATGCTCTCGGCCAAGCGTGGTCGCGTCTTCGCCTGGCTGGTGGCGATGGGCGTTTCCATCCTTGCCTTTGCCGGGGCCAGTCTGCTCGGCGCGGGGGATGTCTGGGCCTTCGCGGCCATCTGCATCGCCTCCGGTCTCGCCCTCGGCGCCGACCTCGCGCTGCCGGCCGCCATTGCTGCCGATCTCGGTGAACGGCAGGGGCAGGCCGGGGCCTGTTTCGGCGTCTGGAATTTCGTGGCCAAACTCAACCTGGCGCTGGCCGCCGGGCTTTCACTACCCCTGCTCGGTGCGCTCGGCTATGTGCCGGGCGGTAGCGCCGGGCTGCCCGCGCTGACCTTTGCCTACGCCTTGTTGCCACTCGCCTTCAAGGCGCTGGCCGGCGCGCTGCTCTGGCGCTGGCGCCATACTCTGGAGATCTGAACCATGAAACTCTTGCTTGCTGCCGCCTTTACCCTCGGTCTTGCCGGCTGCGCCTCGACCGGCGTCGAACAATACCGGGCCGAACAACCGGCACTCGACCTCAAAACCTACCTCAACGGCACCCTCGACGCCTGGGGCATGTTCCAGGGCCGTTCCGGCGAGGTGAAAAAACGTTTCCACGTCGTCATCGACGCCAAGTGGACGGGCGATACCGGCGTTCTCGACGAGAATTTCAAATGGTCGGACGGTACGACCTCGCGCCGGGTTTGGACGCTGACCAAACAGGCCGACGGCACCTTCCGCGGCCGGGCTGACGATGTCGTCGGCGAGGCCATCGGCGAAGTGGCCGGTAACGCCCTGCGCTGGCGCTACGTGCTGGCGCTGCCGGTCGACGGCAAGGTGTACAACGTCGATTTCGACGACTGGATGTTCCTGATGGACGACAAGGTCATGATGAACCGCTCCTACATGTCGAAGTGGGGCTTCAACCTGGGTGAGGTGACGCTGACTTTCGTTAAGCGCTAGGGCGGCGGCCATGTTCTCCAACCCGATCATCTCCGACTGGAAGGGCAAGCGCGTCTGGCTGGTCGGCGCCTCGAGCGGTATTGGCGCGGCGGTCGCCCGCGAATTGAAGCAGCGCGGTGCCCGACTGGCCCTGTCGGCCCGGAGCGCCGACAAGCTGGCCGCGCTGGCCATTACCGATGCCTTGCTATTGCCTTGCGATGCGACCGATGTGAGTAGCCTGAGTGCTGCTCGCGAAAAAATGGTGGCTGCCTGGGGCGGTGTCGATCTGGTCATTTATCTGGCCGGCGACTACGTGCCAATGCGCGCCGAGAGCTTCGATCTGGCGGTCGCCGAAAAGGTGGTCTCCGTCAATTTCAACGCCGCCATGCGCCTCGCCTCGACGGTGCTCGGCGACCTCAAGCCGGGTGGCGGCATTGCCTTCGTCGCCAGCGTCGCCGGCTACCGAGGCCTGCCCAAAGCCCTGGCCTACGGCCCGGGCAAGGCGGCGCTCATTCACTTCGCCGAAGTGCTGCACCTCGATCTGACGCCAAAAGGCATCGGCGTCTGGGTCATCAACCCCGGCTTCGTTTCAACCCAACTGACGGCAAAAAACGATTTCACCATGCCGGCGTTGCTGACGCCGGAACAGGCGGCGATTGCCACGGTCGACGGCTTTAAGTCGGCTAATTTCGAAATCCATTTTCCCAAGCGCTTTACCCGCCTCATGAAGCTTTTCTCGCTGCTGCCCTATCGCTGGTATTTCCCGCTCATTCGCCGCACGACCGGAGGCTGACATGACCCTCGACGAACTCATCGTCTTCTACAACGAATTCGCCCCGACCAGCGTTGCCCGCTTTCCCGAGTTCTATAGCGACGATGCTTATTTCAAGGACCCGTTCAACGAGGTGCGTGGCATTCCGGCCATTCAGCGCATCTTCACCCACATGTTCGGGCAGGTCGCCGAGCCGCGTTTTGTCGTGACTGAAAAGGTCGCCGACGATAACGGCGCCATGCTGGTCTGGGAGTTTTATTACCGCGTGAAGCTGTGGGGCAAAGGCGAGGCGCAGGTCATGCGCGGCGTGTCGCATCTCAGATTTGATGCCGACGGCAAGGTCTGCTATCACCGCGACTACTGGGATGCCGCCGAGGAGCTGTACATGAAACTGCCGGCCATCGGTACGCTGATGCGTGGCTTGCGGCGCATGCTGGCGGCCTGAATTTAAGTTCACGCACAAAGAAAAAGGCCCGCATCGCTGCGGGCCTTCTTGCTTCAGCAGAGGCTGAAAATTACTTGGACTTCTTGACAGCCTTGGCAGTTGCGCTGGTAGCGGCGGCAACGTTGGACTGGGCCAGCTCGGTCACTTGCTTGGCGGTCTTGCGCATGTTGTCGAAAGCAGAGTTGGCGGCAGCGATGGCGCTTTGAACGGCAGCAACGGCAACATCAGAACCAGCCGGGGCCGACTTGGCAGCCTTTTCGAGCATGGAAGCAACGTTCTTCTGGAAGTCGCCGAATTGGGCTTCAACCATCTTGGCCAGTTGTTCCTGGGTTTCGGTGGAAATTTCGTAAACCGACTTGGAGTAGGCAACGGCCTTCTCGACGCTCGGCTGGGCCAGGGAAGCCTGGATGGACAGGGCTTCTTGCGGATCCTTGGCACCCATCAGGGCCTTGGCGCCGGAGACGGAGTCTTCCAGCACGGAACGGGCGGTTTCAAGATTCAGGCTGGCGATGCGCTCAGCAGAAGCCAGGGCGGTGTTGGCGACAGACAACAGGGAATCGACAGCGGCTTTGTTGGCGGCGGCGAATTGCTCGGGATTGATGGACATCGGACGCTCCTTGAATTGGGTAAGTAGATAGTTGCAGCGGATGCATTGTAACAATGTTTTTAACAAAATGCTGCATTGCAGCAATGCTGCCGGTATGGCCTGGGCAAAGAGTTTGGAAGCAGTATGCCAAACATCCGTTTCAAACATATTGCATGAATGTGATTTCAAATACGCCCTTTTCCGGAGGAAAAAGCGCTAAAACCATTCTCTCATCACTATTTCATGTGATTCCTGAAACAATTTGCCGGCCAGATCGGCAAGCGCCAATTATGCATTATGAATAAATTTTTGACTGTTGCGTTTACGACAAATAATCGATGGCGGGGTCGAGCCGTACATTGATTTGGTACCTCTTGGCGGTCCGGGCAGGCGGCCTGGCCCCGGGTGATAGAATCCGCAGCGTTTCAGCGCAAGCTATTTCTCCCGATCGGACCTCATGCATTTCGACATCATCGTCATTGGCGCCGGCGCGGCCGGCATGATGTGTGCGGCCCAGGCCGGGGCGCGCGGCCGGCGCGTGCTGCTCATCGACCACGCCGCGACGCTGGGCGAACGCATCCGCATTTCGGGCGGCGGACGTTGCAATTTCACCAATCGCACGGTGAGCGCCGAGAACTACCTGTCGCAGAATCCGCACTTCTGTCGCTCGGCGCTGGCGCGCTTCTCGCAGTTCGATTTCATCGCGATGATGGACAAGCGGCGCATCGCCTATCACGAGCGCGAACACGGTCAATTGTTCTGCGACGAGTCGGCCGAGCAGATTATCGACATGCTGCGCGATGCCTGCGACGACGTTGGCGTCCAATGGGCTTTCCCCTGTGCCGTGCAACATATTGAGCGCCATCCGGGTGAGGCTGCCAAACGCTACACGGTGAACACGGAAAAAGGCCGATTTTCGTGCCAGTCGCTGGTGGTCGCCACGGGCGGCCTGGCCATCCCGAAAATCGGTGCCAGTCCGTTCGGCTACCGGCTGGCCGAGCAGTTCGACATTCCCGTCGTTGCGCCCAAGCCGGCACTCGTCCCGCTGGCGCTGGGCCCCGAGGTGCTCGAACCGATCAAGCCGCTGGCCGGCGCCACGCTCGACGCCGTCGCCCAGTTTGAGGATGCGCAGTTTCGCGAGAATGTCTTGATCACCCACCGCGGCTTGTCCGGCCCGGCCATCCTGCAGATCTCGAGTTACTGGCAGATGCAGGAATACCGTAGCGGCAAAAAGCTCCCCGTCGAAATCGATCTGCTGCCTGGTCTTGACGCCGGGACATGGCTCGAAGAACACCGGCAGGGGCGGGTGCATCTGCCCAACCTGCTGGCCGAACGTCTGCCCCGACGCTTCGCCCACGAATGGTGTGCGCTGCTCGGCGGAGAAAAGTTCGTGACGCGCCCGATTGGCGAACTTGGCCGGCGTGATCTCGAGTTGATCGCCAGCAGACTCAACGCCTGGTCGCTCGTGCCGGCCGGCACCCTGGGTTTTGCCAAGGCCGAGGTGACGCTGGGCGGCGTGTCGACCGATGCGCTGTCGTCGAAGACCATGGAAGCCAAGGCCGCACCCGGCCTCTATTTCGTCGGCGAAGTCGTCGACGTCACCGGCTGGCTGGGTGGCTATAACTTCCAGTGGGCCTGGTCGTCGGGCTGGGTCGCAGGTCAGTTTGCCTGACTCTACGCATCGACAACGTAAAATGAAGATTCGTGCAATGCTGCGCAGGCGAAAGGCAAGGTGGTAATGGACTGGCGTGGTTGGGACAAATTTCAGGCGCTGATGCGTCGCGAAATAAGCCATCTGGCGACGTTCAATGTCAGCGACCGGCGCTGGCCGATGCCTTTCTGCGCAGCGCTGGCCAGCGGCCTGCCATTGCTTGTCGGTGCCTGGTTCGATCACCTCGATTACGGCCTCGTCTCGTCGATGGGCGGGCTGACCTTCCTGTATCTGCCTGCCACGCCGTTGGCGCATCGCATGGCGGCGCTCATGGCCTCGGCCTTCGGTTTGTGCGCCTGCTACATCCTGGGGGTGATGACCCACTTCGTGCCGATCCTGATCGTACCGGTGCTGACCTTCATTGCCGTCCTGGTGTCGATGCTTTGCCGCTTCTTCGTTCTCGGTCCGCCAGGTAGCCTGTTTTTCGTCATGGCAGCAGCCATCGGCGTGTACTCCCCCATCGAGTTCCTGCAGATGCCGACCTATGTCGGGCTGCTGACCATGGGCTGCCTGCTGGCCGGCCTGATTGCCTTCTTTTACAGCCTTTACACGCTGCGCGTCTCAGCGCCGCAAGCGGTCCGTCCCTTGCCGGCGCTGGATTTCGATTTTGTCGTCTTCGATTCGATCGTGATTGGCGCCTTCGTCGGCATCTCGCTCTTGCTCGCCCAGTTCATGCAGCTGGACCGGCCTTACTGGGTGCCGGTCAGTTGCCTGGCCGTGATTCAGGGCGCCTCGCTGCGCGCGGTCTGGAACAAGCAGGTGCATCGCATCGTCGGCACTGGCATTGGTCTGGTCCTGGCCTGGGGCCTGCTGACGCTACCGCTCGAAAAATGGAGCGTCTCGCTGCTCATGATGGCGCTGGCTTTCATCATCGAAATGCTGATAGTCAGGCATTACGGACTGGCTGCCGTTTTCATCACGCCATTGACCATCCTGCTGGCCGATGCCACCCAACTCGGGCACGGCTCGACGAACGCCATTCTTGAGGCGCGGCTGGTCGACACGGTGCTCGGTTCGCTGGTCGGATTTGTTGGCGGACTGTGTCTCCACAGCCCGGGCTTCCGCAACAAACTGGGCCGCCAGATCAGGCGGCTGTGGCCATCGCGCAGTGTGTGACTAGCGCTGGCTGGCCATCGACATGGCGACGGCCTCGGCCACCTTGATGCCATCGACGCCGGCCGACAGAATCCCGCCGGCGTAACCGGCACCTTCGCCGGCCGGGTAGAGGCCGCGTGTGTTGATGCTCTGGTAATCGGCGCCGCGCTTGATGCGGATCGGTGAGGAGGTGCGCGTCTCGACGCCGGTCAGCACGGCGTCGGCCATGGCGAAGCCGCGAATCTGTTTGTCGAAGGCCGGGATGGCTTCGCGCAGGGCGTCGATGACGTAGGGCGGTACGCAGCTGGCCAGATCGGTCATGTGCACGCCGGGCTGGTAGGAGGGATCGACATTGCCGAGGGCGGTCGATGGCCGGCCGGCAAGGAAGTCGCCGACCCGCTGGGCGGGGGCTTCGTAGGTGCTGCCGCCGGCAACGAAGGCCGCTGATTCCCACTGGCGCTGGAAGTCGATGCCGGCCAGTGGGTTGGTCCGGTAATCGCCGGGGAAATCTTCCGGTTTGACTTCGACGACGAGCGCCGCGTTGGCGTTGCGTTCGGCGCGCGAATACTGGCTCATGCCGTTGGTCACGACGCGGCCTTCTTCGGAGGTGGCGGCGACGACCTGGCCGCCCGGGCACATGCAGAAGCTGTAGGCGGCACGGCCGTTCTTGCAGTGATGGACCAGCTTGTAGTCGGCGGCGCCGAGGATTTCGTTGCCGGCATTGGGGCCGAAACGGGCGTGGTCGATCAGCGTTTGCGGGTGTTCGATGCGGAAGCCGATGGAGAAGGGCTTGGCCTCGATGTAAACCCCTTGCTCGTGCAGGGTCTGGAAGGTGTCGCGGGCGCTGTGGCCGACGGCGAGGACGACGTGGTCGGTGGTGATGGTCTGGCCGTCAGCCATGACCACGCCGCGCACTTGATGGTCCTCGATGACGAGGCGTTCGACCTTGCTGCCGAAACGGATTTCGCCGCCCAGTTCGGTGATCGTGGTGCGGATGTTCTCGACCATCTTGACCAGCCGGAAGGTGCCGATGTGCGGCTTGCTGACGTACATGATTTCTTCGGGCGCGCCGGCCTTGACGAACTCCTCGAGCACCTTGCGGCCGTGGTGCTGTGGGTCCTTGATCTGGCTGTAGAGCTTGCCATCCGAGAAAGTGCCGGCACCGCCTTCGCCGAACTGGACATTCGATTCCGGGTTGAGCTTGTTCTTGCGCCACAGGCCCCAGGTGTCTTTCGTGCGCTCGCGCACGGCCTTGCCGCGTTCGAGGATGATCGGCTTGAAGCCCATCTGGGCCAGGATCAGGCCGGCCAGCAGGCCGCACGGGCCGGTGCCGATGACGACCGGGCGGACCGGCAGATCGGCCGGGGCTTGGGCGACGAATTTGTATTGCGTGTCCGGCCGGGGGCCGACGTTGCGATCATCGGCCAGTTTGTTGAGCAGCGCCGACTCGTCGCGGACATTGAAATCGAGCGTGTAAATCAGCGTGATCGCCGACTTTTTGCGCGCATCGTAGCTGCGCTTGAAAATCGTGAAGTCGATCAGTTCGCTGTCCGCGATGCCCAGGCGCTGGCAAAGTGCCGGGCGCAGCGCATCGGCAGCGTGGTCGAGCGGCAGCTTCAGTTCGGTCAGTCTCAGCATGAAAATCGTCCGGAAATCTCAGCGTTCCTTGAACTGCTTGTGGCAGGTCTTGCAGGCGTCGTGCACAGCGTCGTAGGCCTTTTCGACCTGCGCCTGGTCCTTGTTTTTGGCGGCGACCAACAGGGCGTCGGTAGCAGCGATGAAGGCATTCTTGTCCTTCTCGAATTGCTCGGGCTGCTTCCAGACATCGGGCGTCGACTTGGTCGGCGGGTAGTTGGTGTCCGCACCGAAATATGCCCACGGGCCATCCCGCCTGGCGAGCAGCGCTTCGGCCAGGGGCAGGAACTTGTCGGCGTTGTATTCTCCCTTGCGCAGCATCACGCCCATCGGCTCGAAAGTCTTGACGATCTCCTTGAACGCCACCTGCCGGTGCTTCACCGGCTGTCCGGGCCGCGTGTCTTCGACTTCGCCGCAACCGGAGAGCATTGCCACGGTCAACAGGAAAAAAAGCGGAAATTTCAAATGCTGGAACATGGCTGGCGATCGGAAGCGGGGCGGTACCCGGGAGCGCGAATTATACGGGCTGCGGGGCAGGGGCGCTGCACGGCGCACTTGGCAAGGCGGCGACGCCTGATTTGAAATTTGGCTGTTTTTTCCGGTTGACCGTGGAAAGCCGTTTCGGCGGCTTAGGTCGTCGGCGAAGATTCGTCGCCGCTGCCTGCCCGGTAAATTTGCGCTGCCACCAGGGTGGACAGTTCAACGCTGATCGCGTCGATCTTCATCCGGATTTCCGGGTGAATATTCTCGTCATCCTGGCTTTGGCCCAAGGCGATTTCCAGCTCTCTGGCCATAAAGGAAATCGTCTCCGCCCCCAATGTGGCAGCAACGCCTTTGAGCGAGTGGATCACGTGGTGAGCCGCATCTCGTTCGCCATTGGCCAAAAGCTCGGTCACTTGCGCCATGTCGTCGCCGTGGGAGGTCGCGAATCGGTGCATCAGTTCGAGAAATTTGACGACGTTTCCGCGCACCATGGATAGCCCCTGAACCAGATCCAGCCCGGGTATTCCAGCCAGGCGGGCGAGAGCTTCGTCGGCGCTCGTGTCACCTGGCTCGGGGGATGGCGCTCTTTCCATCGCGCTCGTGTTTGTGCTGGCCTCAGGGCGCGTTTTTGCGGTTGTGGCCGGCAGCCATTTCAGCAGGATCGTGTAAAGCAGGTCGGGGTCGACCGGCTTGGCGACAAAATCGTTCATGCCGGCGGCTTCGCAGGCGCGGCGGTCATCCTCGAAGGCGTTGGCGGTCATGGCCAGAATTGGCTTGCCTGCATAGCCGGGCAAGGCGCGGATTCCTCGTGTCGCGTCGAGACCATCCATGTTGGGCATCTGCATATCCATGAGGATCAGATCGTAGTCATGGTTTCGCGCCATCTCGATTGCCTCCCGGCCGTCGCCTGCCGTGTCCACTGCCAGGCCGACACCGTGCAGCAGTTCCTGCGCCACCTCCTGGTTGATCGGATTGTCTTCAGCCAGCAGGATACTGGCGCCCCGATGATGCAAGCGCAACTCGGCTTCGGCATTGATACCCAGGGTGGTTGGTTCGCTGGGCATGATGCCGTGCCCACGTTGCAGATGCGCCGTAAACCAGAACCTGCTGCCGTGACCCGGCCTGCTTTCGACACCGGTATCGCCGCCCATCAGCCGCGCCAGGCGCCGAGTGATGGCCAGCCCCAGTCCGGTCCCGCCGAAGTTTCGCGTGGTTGAAGTTTCTGCTTGCTCGAAAGCCTGGAACAATCGACCAATTTGCGCCTCGGTCAGGCCGATACCCGTATCTTCAACTTCAAAGCGCACCAGCAACTCATCGTCGCGCGCCTCGAGCAGTTGGGCACGCAGGGCAATGCTGCCTTTCTCGGTGAACTTGATCGCGTTTCCGGCATAGTTGAGCAGTGCCTGACGAAGACGGGTCGGATCGCCCCGCAGCCAGAGCGGGACCGAGTCGCGATCAAGTTCGATCGACAGCCCCTTGCTCCGTGCCGCCTCGCCGACGATGGACTGAACATTGTCGAGAATGGCCGACAGATGGAAATCCGCGCTTTCCAACTGGAGCCGGCCAGCCTCGATTTTCGAGATATCCAGGATGTCGTTGAGAATGGACAACAGGTGCCGGCCAGCGTTGTCGATCTTGTCCAGTCGCTTGATCTGATGGGGCTCGGCGCCGGTATGACGAATCAGATGGGTCAGACCGATGATGGCATTCATCGGCGTCCGGATCTCATGGCTCATGTTGGCAAGGAAGGCGCTTTTTGCCCGGTTGGCCACTTCTGCCTCTTCAGCGCGAATGGCCAGCGCGGCGTTGAGCGCCTCGATTTCCTGCTCCTTTTCCTTGAGCGGAGTGACGTCCGAGACCAGGGCAAAATAGCCTTTGATCTCTCCGCCACGGACGTCGGGAATGTACTGCACCTGAGTCCAGCGCCGATGGCCGTTGAGATCGATCAGTTCACGGCTGAACGACTGCCGTTCGCCGCGCAGCGCGCGTGCGATGTAAGGCTGGCTCACGGCAAATGCCTGCTCGCCGATCACTTCACGCAGATGATGGCCGCGAATTTCTTCAGGCGAAATGCCGTAGATGTCCTCGAAAGCGTGATTGGCAAATTCATTGGTCAGATCGCGGGTCCAGTAAGCGATCATCGCCGGCGTATTGTCCAGAACGCCATGCAGCATGACCTCGCTCTTGCGCAGTGCCGACTCGAGTGATTTGGCCTGGCTGTAAAGCGTCTCCAGCTCGGTTGAGTGAAGGGCCAGGGCTGCATTGGCCTCACCCAGTTCACGTGTCCGGGTTTCAATCAGCGTTTCCAGATGATGTCGATGCCGCTCAAGTTCTGCTGCATCCCGCTTGGCTACCGTGATATCGAAGGAAATCCGGCAGATGAAGCTCGCCGCACCCGAGGCATTGAGGATCGGGAACATATGCACCATGAAGTTCCGGAGCTCGCCATCAACCGGCAGGATTTCCTCGACGGATTGCCGAGACATCGACTGCAGCAAACGTTCATCGTTGGACTTGATCTGCTGCGCCGTCTCGGTCGGATAGAGATCGAAGTCGGTCTTGCCGATGATTTCCGCTTCGGACAGGTGATGGAGGTGCTGGAAGTTGGGATTGGCCAGGGCATAACGTCCATCGGGATGCTTGAGCGAAAGGGCGGAAGGCGAGTTTTCAACAATGGCCCCCAGCTTGAAGTCGCGGTCGAGCAGGGCCAATTCGGCAAGCCTGCGTTCGGTTACATCCTGCATCGTGCCGCGCATCCTGACTGCTTGCCCGTTTGCATCAAATTCGAGAACGCCAAGTCCGTGCACCCAGCGCTCTGCCCGATCGTTAGGGCGAATAATCCGGTACGTCTCGTTGAAGTCCTGCCCTAGCCGGAGCACGTTTTCGGCAAAATTGCGGGCTATCCGCTCCTGGTCCGACGGGTGAATCAATGCCGCCCAGCTCTCCACAGAATGATCGTAGTCACTGCTTATGCCCAGTATCGCGTCCATCACTTCCGAACAGGACCAAATGCCGGTTTGAATATCCAGCGTATAACTGCCGATACCGGCAATTCGCTGGGATTCCTTCAAGGATGCCTCACTCTCGCGCAAGGCTGCAGATGCCGCGAGGCGGGAGTTCATGAGTTCATCGAGCAGGGTGCGCGCTGCTGTGATTTCGGTAATGTCGAGGCTTGCGGATTGGGCTGCCGACTGGTGCGATGGGATGATTGAGCCTACCGCCGCGGCCAGACGACGACTGGCCAGCTTGCCGCCAACGACGCTGATCAATGCCGCGCCCAGCAAGCCGATGGCCAGCATCACACCGGCCACAAATACAGGTAGCTGATAGGTTTCTTGCGGAATTTCCAGCACCACCGACCACGGCGATATCGCTGAATGGACGACAAAGCGGCCTGCTGTGTTTTCTTTCGGGGCTGGGTTCGAGTTTGATGGTCCAATTCGGGCGATCACTTTCTGCGCGCTGTCCACAATGCTCATGCCCCAGCCTTCGGGCAGCGAAACACGCTCAAGACGTTGTTGAAACTGCTCTGTCTCGATCGTTGTCAGGAGCAGATGGGCTGGTTGTCCTGCCCGGTTAACCGGCACGGCTATGGCAATGAGCTGTACTTTGCTGACCGGGCCGAGCAAGGTGTCGCCAATAGCTGGCTTGCCTGTGTCGAGCGCTGTTTTTGCCGCCGATTGCCCGGCTGGAACGGGCAGTTTGGGCAGCTTGGAACCAAAGGGCGAACGCGTGTTGAACAGCATCTGCTTGTCAGCGCTGGCGAAAATGACATCGCTACCGAAGCTGTGTTTGAACCCTTCGGCTTCGCGATAGAGATCCGGCCATTGTTCCGGATGGTCGGTCATCGGCGACTCAGCAAGCATCTGCAGGCCGCTGATGCGGGCTTCCAGTTCTTTGTCGAGGGCGGCGACAAAGTTGTTGCCCAAGTTCCTGATGGTCAGGTCGCGTTCGGACTGGATGAAGCGGACGTGGGCAAATGCCAGATAGGCAGCCAACAGGAGCAGTGGCAAGACGCATAGCCAGATCAGGCGCGTGAGAAATCGATGCAGCGAAATCCCCGCTGGTTTGCCTGACTGAGTGTTCGACGAAGGGGGTTTTGCCATGCTTAATGGATTGCGTTCACGCTGTTAGGTTTCCAGTTTCTTCTCGATGCCAAATCCGTCTCTTGCCGGTGCGCGGGAAGAGTGAGGTCATTTTTTCTGGAGGGGGCGCCAATGGCGGTGTTTTCTATGGTGCGCACCGCTCTACCGGCAAATGATGATGTCACTGGCCCGTCTTGTCTGTCAGCGTTCAACTACAAACGGAAGGTTTTCAGATTTGGCCGTGAAGGATTGCCAGTGTGACGAGCTCGGCATTGCTTTTGACACCGAGTTTTTCGAGCAGTCGGCGGCGGTAGGTGGTGACACTCTGGGTGCTGACGCCAAGTCTGGCCGCTATTTCCAGAATGCTGGTGCCGCTCGCCAGGGCTTGCATGACCTCAAACTCGCGACGTGACAGCGACTTGAACGGATCGTTGCCCGCCAGGGCATCCGCCGCCGCCCGATGTTGCGCCGGAAAGCTGGTGCCACCGGCCAGAATCCGCCGAATGGCGCGCAGCAGCTCGGCTTCATCGGCCTCCTTGCCGACAAAGCCTTGGGCGCCTGCTCGCTTGGCATATTCGACATACTGGCTGGCCGAATACATCGAGAAAAATAGTACCGGTAATTTGATGCCGTCGGCGCGCAGGGACTCGAGAACCTGGATGCCGCGACGAATCGGCAGTGCAATGTCAAGAATCAGCAAATCGGCCTGGCCGGCCCGGGCCAGCGCTTCGGCTTCCGCCCCGTCGACCGCTTCTCCGGCGACCGCCAGATCGGCTGTCCGTGCCAGTATTTCACGCAGCCCCTGGCGCACGACCTGATGGTCGTCGGCCAGGATGATACGGGCCTTCACGGCGCTGGCTCCAGTGGCACGGTGACGGTTACCGAGCTGGCGCCTGGCTCCGACTTGATGCTGATCTCGCCGCCGTGTCTGGCCATGCGTTCCCTGATGCCGGCCAGTCCGTAGCCGGCGCTGGTACGTTCGGCGCCGAAACCGCCGCCGTCATCGCTGACCCGCAAGCGCAGCGCATGGCTTGTGCTCGATATGCTGACGCGAACGGTGGATGCGCCGGAATGCCTGGCGACATTGGTCAGCAACTCCTGAAAAATTCGGAACAGATCGGTGCTCAGCTGATCGGAAATTTCGGCGCGCAATGGGCCAAAGCGTCCCTTGGCACTAATCCCGACCACCCTGGACCAGTCCCACAAATACCAGCGGCAGGTCGGGATCAGGCCGAGGTCGTCGAGCGCTGGCGGGCGCAGGCGATCGCAGATGTTTCGTGCGGCAATACTGGCCCGTGAGACAAGCGACTTGATCCGGATGACTTCCTCGGCGAGCAGCGGCTTGTCGCCAAGCAGGCGATTGAGCGCGTCAATACGAAAACCGATGCCAGTCAGCAGGGCGCCCAGTTGATCGTGAATTTCCCTGGCGAATTCCTTTCTCTGCTCTTCCCTGACGTGATCATTCGCGGCAAGAAGCTCATGCAGGCGGGTTCTGGATGCGGCGAGCTCCTGCTCGGCCTGCTTGCGGGCCGAGATGTCGCGCCCGACCGACTGGATCTCCTCGAATTTTCCTGTGTCGTCAAAAAAGGCACGATTGACGAACTGCATCCAGTGTTCGCTGCCATCGGCGGCATAGACCCGGTTTTCGATGATCGCGACAGGATTGTCCGGTGACAGCAATGACAACTTGTCTTCGATCATCTCGATATCATCGGGGTGGGCGGCGGGATGCCAGGTGCGACCCGCCAACTCCTGCTCGGTCTTGCCGAAGAAGCGGCAATAAACCTCGTTGACGAAAATCATGGTTCCATCCGGCCGATAGCGACCGATCAGTTCAGTCTGGTCTTCTACGACCTTGCGATAGCGTTCCTCGCTTGCCCGCAGCGCCTGTTCGGCCTTCTTGATCGGCGTGATGTCGGATACCAGAACGTAAAAACCAAGTACCTCGCCATCGACGATGTCCGGAATGTATTCAGCCAGAGAATGACGGATATGGCTGCCGTCGGGGGATGGAACGGCCCGTTCGAAAGTCTGCTTTTCCCCGCGCAGCACGCCTTCGATGTAGGGCAGATTGAGACGGTAGCGCTCTTCGCCGATCACTTGCCTTATGTGCATTCCCGGCATTTGGTCGGGATCAACTCCCAGCCAGAGCTGATAGGCATGATTGGCAAAACGATTTTTAAGGTCGCAGTCCCAATAGGCAATCAGAGACGGGATGCTGTCGAGAACGGTTTGCAGATGTCGCGAGGTCTTTTCCTGTTTCTGCTCGATCGCGATTTCGTTCGTCGCGTCGCGCAGTTGCCCGACAAACTGCGGCTCGCCCGCCAGTGGCAAGCGCGAGGCCGAAAAATAAGCCCGGCGCAGCTCACCGCTCTTGTGGCGAACGACGACCGGCATTTCCCGAATGACTTCCCCCGCGGCAATGCTCGAAAGAATCCCGGCGCCTTGCTCGGGCGCAGCCCACATCGCGAGTTCGGATGATGGCCGGCCAACGGTCTCTGCGCGTTCACGGCCAATGATTGCCAGCAGTGCATCGTTGCATTCGCTGATCGCACCATCGCTGAGCCGCGCGAAATAAATGCCAAGCGGGCTGAGCATGAGGACGGTTTGCAGCTGAAGCTGACTATCGGCCAATGGTTGATTCAACACGTCCCCCGTCTCTTCATTCGTGAAATTGCAGCGTTCGACAAAGGATAACGCAGACCGGATAAATGGTGTCCATGCCGCTGCTGCAAGCGTGTTGCAGCGAACGACAGGATGGCAGCCGGCAAGCCAATTCTGTATCGCCGCCGAAAACGAGTTGCCACGGTCAACCGGAAAAATAGGCCAAATTTGAAATCGTCATATTCAGGGTCGCCGCTCGCCAGAAGGCGCAAGGCGGCCAATGAGAGGGGCGAGATGGCTTTGACGTTCCGGCCGGAAGCGGCAAGTTGCCTGTCCGGCCGGGGGCGAATATTCGGATACAGCTTGGTCACGCCCGGATACAGAGCATTACGTTTCTCATGACATCCGTCCTGTATCCGGCCGCGTTATTTCCCTCAAGGCGCTGCAAATGAATGTCAGCACCGAGTGACCAACACACTACCCATTCAGGAGAATCAAAATGCAAGTTTCCAAAATCATCGTTGCGCTGACCGTTGCTGCCGGTTTTGCTTCCGCTTCGTTTGCCCAGGGCACGGCGCCTGCCGCCACGACCGCCCCGGCGGCCAAGGTGAGCGCACCGGCACCGGCTGCCGTCGAGAAGAAGGTCGAAGCCCCGAAGGCGGCTGAGCCGGTCAAGGCCGAAGTGAAGGCCGAGGCACCGAAAGCCGAAGCTGCCACGCCGGCGGCCAAGCCCGCCAAGGTCAAGAAGCATGAGCACAAGGCCAAGGCCGCGAAGGCCGAAGCGGCAGCCCCGGCTGCTGCGCCGACGACCAAGTAAGTCGGCTGCCCCCAACAACCCCTCGGCGTCCAAACCCGAGGGGTTTTTCTTTTGCAGCCGGCTGATGCTGTGGCCGGCGCAAGCGTCCGATCAGAAGCGCAGGCCGACCGATACGCGTGTCTGGTCGTCCATGGAGAAATTGACTTTCTGGTCGCGGGCGGCGCGGATGAAGAGGTCGTGAAAGTCGTAGGTCAGCGCGATGCCGTGGCCGGAAACCTTGGGGTCGCCCGGACTTTGCCGCCCGGACTTGCCGAAGAAGTCCGCCGTCAGGCGTTGCTGGTCGGGAAGCTGGATGCGGGCGAGCAGATGGGTGATGACCTGCTCCGTGTGCAGGCGGTTGTCCTTGACGGTGAACAGCGACAGCGTGGTTCGCGGAATCAGGCGGGTGCCGATGCCAAAGGTGAGCGCATCGTTCGGGTCGAAATTCAGGTTGTAATAATCCCGGGCATTTGTTCGGCCATAACCGAGCAGCGCAAATACGGCGCTCCCCAGTTCCAGGTTGGCGGCCATGCCGGCAAAACCGTGCGTTGCCAGTTGCACGGAGGGAATAAGCCGGGCGTACTCCGCTTCAAGCGTCAGCTCGTAGCCGGTACGCGCCTGCTCGAATTCGTTGCCCTGCTGGAAATAGGCAAGCCAGACGGCGTGAGGGCCGTTATTGGCACGCAGATTGAGGTCGAACGCCGAGGTCTGGTGGGTGGTCGCGTAGTAGGACGGCGTTAATTTGAATTCCCAAGTTTCGCGTTCGGTATCGACTGGCTCCGCAGCGCCCGGACGCGAGGCATCGGCCCAGGCAATCGCGGGAAGCAACAAGGCAAGGCAGGTCAGGTGTCGAATGTGCATGTTGTGCATGATAGCTAGCGCAAGCTTGCTTGCACATGCGATTCGATATGGCTGCTTTTTCGACTGTCGGGAAAATTGCACCGAACGGGAGGAGGCCGGTCTAAGATAAATGGTCAGGCCCATTCCGTGGGGCTGACCGTTGAATTTATCGCGAGGATTTCATGTTCGATCTCTACATCGGTAACAAGAACTACTCTTCCTGGTCGTTGCGGCCCTGGCTGCTCATGAAGCATTTCGCCATCCCCTTCACCGAGCACATGGTGTCGGTGGCCGGGCGCGACTACAACGCGGCGCTCAAGCCGCTGGCCGGCAATGCCCGCGTGCCCTGTCTGCACGAAGACGGGTTTCAGGTCTGGGAAAGTATCGCCATTGCCGAAACACTGGCTGAACGCTACTCGCAGATGTGGCCGGCCGACGCCCGGGCCCGGGCGAGGGCGCGCAGCATTTCGGCCGAGATGCATGCCGGCTTCGCCAAATTGCGCACCGCCATGCCGATGAACCTCAAGCTCAAACTCAAGGGCAAACCGGCGACGCCGGAAGTCCAGCGCGACATCGACCGTGTCATCGAAATATGGAGCGAAGCGCGCAGCCAGTTTGCCTCTGGCAACGGCCCGTGGCTGTTCGGCGATTTTTCGGTGGCCGATGCGATGTATGCACCCATCGTCTGCCGCTTCAATGTTTACAACGTGCCGCTGCCACCCGTTGCCGCCGCTTACCGCGACGCCATGCTGGCGCATCCGGCGATGCAGGAATGGTACGCCGCGGCGCTCACCGAAACCGAGGCGCATGCCCACTACGACCAGTTGGCTGAGGAGTATGGCGGAGCCCGTTGAGGCCGATGGCGATTTCCGATTGGGTCAGTTTTGCGTTTTACGCAGAAAATCCGGTTGACCATGGCAAGCGCCTGCGATGAAAGGCCAATTGCCCAATTGCCCAATTGGCGCATTGGGAAGTCTTGCCAAATTGTCACGGCGTTTCGTGAATACCGTTGCCTGATTTGCGACGGCGATTCAATCCCCTGAACCCGTTTTTTCCTGATCCAAGCCCGCAAAGCGCTGCTGGCGCAAACATCTTGCCTGTCCTCGCGATCAGCGCGCTGGTGCATTGATTGCGGTTATCATGGCTTGAATTGATTCTCATCAAAAGTCACAATGTGACCGGAAAATGCCAAGTGAATTGGCGTCGAGCACGGTTTAATAGCAAGGAGACAGCATGCGGGATTTTCAGCCGGTACAAGTCGAGAGCCTTTTAAGTCGTATTCCCCTGTTCGAGGGGCTGTCTCCGGATGAACTTGCCCGAATGGCAAAAGGCGTACATGAAGTGCGCCTGACCAAGGGGGACATGCTGTTTCGCCATGGCGACGCCTGCACGGGCTTTCATGTCCTGGTCTATGGCCAGATAAAACTGGCGCTCTCCTCGGCTCAGGGGACCGACAAGGTGGTCGAGATCATCCAGCCCGGGCAAAGTTTCGGTGAAGCCATCATGTTCATGGAAAAGCCCTATTTTGTCTTTGCCCAGGCGCTGAGCGACTCGCTGGTTCTGCATGTCTCAAGGGCGGCGATTTATCAGGAATTGCAGAATGACCATGCCTTCGTCCGAAAAATGATGGCCGGCATGGCCATGCGCATGCATCAACTGATGACCGACGTCGAAGCCTATTCGTTGCATTCGGGCACGCAGCGCGTCATCCATTTCCTCATGCACGAACTGCCGGAAAGCCAGTGGGGCGCAGAGAACGTCGCGCTTGAGCTTTCTTCGAACAAGGGCGTGATTGCCTCCCGGCTCAATCTGACCCAGGAGCATTTTTCGCGCATCCTGCACGACCTGAGCAGCCTTGGGCTGATCATCGTCGAAGGCAAGCGGATACGCATTCCCAGCGTGCCAAAACTGCAAAAACATCAGCCGGCCTGAGCGCGGCTTTATTCTTGAAGCAGCCCGCATGAAACGATGCAGCGGAGCATCCGCGACATCAGACTTGGCGTATCCGGTGATTTCAAAATGAGCCATTTTTTCCGGTTGACCGTGGAATAGCCGATTCAGTCAAGCGGACGCCAGGTTGCCTGCCCGGTGCCGGAGAGGGATAGAATGGGCCATGCGACTCAGTTCCTGTCAGCTTCCCGCTATCAAAAACCGTGAACAGCGATCCCACCATTGATGTCAGCGAACTTCGGATAGGGCTGTACGTCTATCTCGACTTGCGCTGGTTCGAGCATCCGTTTGCCCTCGGCCACTTCAAGATCAAGAACGAGGAACAGATCCGGACCATCCGCGGGCTGGGGCTCAAGCGCGTGCGCTACAGCCTGGAACTGAGCGACCGCGAAATCCGGGTCAAAAAGCCGCCGCCAGCCGAGCCGGCCCGGGATGAGGTCAGCCCGGTCATCGCTCAGGCGCTGGCGGCCAAGAAGCAGATGATCGAGCGCATTCGCGTCCAACGCGCCGCGGCGGCGCGCATCGAAAATGCCTTCATCGTCACCGCCAGCACTATCCGCGAGGTCGAAAAGAACATCCTGACCAAGCCGGCCGAGACGGTCAAATCAGCCAATCAGCTGGTCACCCAGATTTCGGAATCCATCCTCAGCGCGCCGGAACTGGCCATTCACGTCATGGGCGACATGGCCGGCGGCGAGGAGCTGTATTTTCACTCGCTCAACGTCACCATGTTGTCGCTCATGCTTGCCCGCGACCTTGGTGTGCCGCAGGAAGCCGTTACGGCACTCGGCATGGGCGCCTTGTTCCACGACCTCGGGCGCTCCGAAATTCCCAGCCGCATCCTGCTCAAGATCGAGCCCCTGACGCAGGCCGAGCAGCATCTCTACGAGCAGCACTGCGATTACGGCGTGACCCTCGGCAAGCGTCTTGGCTTTTCACCACCCGTCCTCGCCATCATCCAGCAGCACCACGAAATGTTCGACGGCTCGGGTTATCCGCAGCGTCTCAAGGGCGAGGGCATCAACCTGCTGGCGCGCATTGTCGGCCTCGCCAATTACTACGACGAGCTGTGCAACCCGGTCAATATCGCCAACGCGCTGATGCCGCACGAAGCCCTGTCGCTCATGTTCGCCAGGCTGCGCGGCAAGTTTGACCCGCGCCTTTTGCAACTGCTCATTCGCCGGCTTGGCGTCTATCCGCCGGGGACCGTGGTCCAGTTGTCGAACGGCGCCATGGCCATGGTGGCGACGGTCAACACCGGCCAGCCGATGAAGCCCATCCTCGTTGTCTACGACGAATCGGTGCCCCGCGACGAGGCGATCCTGATCGACCTGTCGCTGGAGTCCGACCTCAATATCGCCAAGGCGATCAAGCCGGCCCTGGTGCCGCGCCATATCTACAATTACCTGAGTCCCCGTACGCGGGTCAGCTACTACTTTGACGCCAGCCAGGGGCAGGAGGGGACCAAGAAGTGATCTCTCTCGAGCAAAAGATGCTCGATCACAGCGCCAGCATGGTTCTGCTGGTAGATAGCGATGGCCTGCAGATCGTCCGCGCCAATCGCCAGGCCGGACAGGTCCTCGGGTACACCGAGGAAGAGCTGCTTGAGCGCAAGATCATTGATATCGAAAGTTCGCTGCCGGATGTCTTTTACTGGGAAGAGGTCGCGGCGGGCACTTTTACCGAAATCGAATGGCAAGAGGGGCTTTACTGCGGCGCCGACGGCGAGCTCATCGAGGTATCGAAATCGATCTCGCTGATTGAGCATGAGGGCAAAACCTATCTGCTCGTTCAGGCCCGGGATATCCGCCAGGAACGCAAAACCGAGGAGCAGCTCGAGCAGACTTTGTCCCGCCTGCGCGCCACGCTCGAAGCCACCGGCAACGGGATTCTGGCCATCGACTGGCACGGCCGGATCGTCAGCATGAACCGGATGTTCTCGGCCATGTGGCGGATTCCCGATGACCTGCTCGAACAGCGCAAGGATGATGAAATCATCGAGCATGTGTCGAGCCTGGTGAAGGAGCAGGCAGCCTGCCGCGAAAGGCTGAGCGCCATCGTGGACAGCGAGGAGAGCGAAGAGTATTTCAGTCTTGCCGATGGCCGGGTTTTTGAATGCAAGTCGCGGCCGCAATACATTGACGAGCACATCGTCGGCCGCGTTTTCAGCTTTGCCGACGTCACCCGCCGGGTCGCCGCCGAGGACGCGCTACGCGAATCCCGCGATGAACTTGAACGGCGCGTCGAGCAGCGTACCGGGGAACTGCTGTCGGCCAACAGCAAACTGAAGGCCGAGCGCGAGCAGCAGGCCGCACT
Organism: Azonexaceae bacterium; assembly: GCA_013335535.1. GTDB lineage: Bacteria > Pseudomonadota > Gammaproteobacteria > Burkholderiales > Rhodocyclaceae > Azonexus. The sequence continues at coordinate 76,824 of JAAXVL010000005.1, read as the reverse complement.
GATCGCCCGTCTCGAAGAGGCGCAAAGCCAATTGATCCAGTCCGAGAAGATGGCCTCCATCGGCCAGCTGGCGGCAGGGGTGGCGCACGAAATCAACAATCCCGTCGGCTTCGTCAAATCCAACCTCGGCACGCTGCAACGCTACATCGCGGACCTGGGCAAGGTGCTCGACGCCTACGCCGAAATCGAGCACGAACTGGGTGAAGCCTCCAAGGCCAGCGTGACACAGTTGAAGAAGGACCTCGAACTCGATTACCTGCAGGAAGATCTCGAGCTGCTGCTCGCCGAAACCAACGACGGCGTCCAGCGCGTTCAGGACATCGTCCGCGATCTCAAGAACTTCTCCCACGTCAGCAGTTCCGAAATCGTCCTGGCCAACCTCGAAATGGGGCTCGACAGCACACTCAATGTGGTCTGGAACGAACTCAAGTACAAGGCCAAGGTCGTCAAGGAATACGCCGCCATTCCGGAAATCATGTGCGCGCCGTCACAGCTCAACCAGGTCTTCATGAACCTTCTCGTCAATGCCTCGCAGGCCATCGAAGAGCACGGCCAGATCAGCATCCGGACCTCATTCACGGACGAAGAAGTGCGCGTCGAAATCGAAGACACCGGACGGGGCATTCCGCCGGAAAACCTCAGCCGCATCTTCGAGCCCTTCTTTACCACCAAGCCGGTCGGCAAGGGCACCGGGCTGGGGCTTTCTCTGTCCTACGGCATTGTCAGGAAACATCATGGCCGCATCGAAGTGAGCAGCGAAGTCGGCAAGGGCACGCGATTTACGGTCATCTTGCCGCGCCAGCTTGATGAAGCGACTTTGAGCGAAACACTCCCAAGGGGCGCCTGACAAGACAAATGGCGGATGGTCGTTTATGCAAGTCGGGAATTGACGGAATGGGGGCATTTCCCGGGGCGTGATTTCTTGGGTTTCTTGTCCGCCAAAATCAGGACAAAAACCGCCAGGAGCGTGTATTTGTCCGCTAGGTAGCGTCACAGTAGCATCGCCGAATTCATATAGTATGGCGCGCTATGAAGCCTAGCCAAATCATTACTGCAACCGTATTGGAGCTGGAAACCGGTTTTAGTAACGATTTGCTCAGGAAATGGCGCATGCGTTACGGGTTTCCCGTCTTCGCGAGTCACAACGGACGAATTTACAGCGCGGAGCAGCTTGCCCAGTTGCGCCTGATCCGGCGATTGATCGATGACGGTTTTCGTCCCGCCCAGATCGTCGGCAAGACCTTGAAAGAGCTGGACTCCCTGGCGAGTGGCTGCCTGGGCGACGAGGCGCTGGTGATGGCGCATCCGTTTTCCCGTCAGGCCATCGACCGCTTGAAGGCCTATGACCTTAACGGGCTGAAGACGCTGCTGCTTCAAGCGCGGGCCGGGGTGACGCTGAGCGAGTATGTCTGCAACGTCATTTCACCGCTCACCAGCGCCATGGGAGTGGCGTGGGTCAGGAACGAAATCGGCATTCACCACGAGCATCTTTGTACCGGCATTCTGGTCAGCCTGCTTTCGGCAGAGTTGCTAACCGTCTCTCCCACGCCGGATTTTCCGACCATTGTCTTTGGCACGCCCGTGGATGAGCCGCATCTGCTCGGTCTTCTGATGGCCCAATGTGTCTTTGCCGACCTTGGCGCCAACTGCATCAGTCTCGGCCCCCAGGTCCCGGTCCATGAAATCGCCATGACCGTTCATGCCTGTCAGGCCGATATCGTCGCCGTGTCGTTCAGCTTTGCCTATCCGAAGCGCTTGGTGCGTCCCTGGTTGTCCAAGTTACAGGGGTTGTTGCCGCCCGGCAAGGTGATATGGGCAGGTGGCGCCGGGGCGGCCGGCATTCGCCGAAAGCTGCCCGATGTCCGGATATTTTCCGATCTGGTGCTGGCGGGGCAACATCTGGAGCAGTTCGTCTGCGGGCGAAGTGCGGACGTGGCACAGTGTCCCTGAGCGAACCGAAGGATGCCCGGAAAGTCCTGCGCGAGGCGACCCACCCGGCACACGTCCGCCTGAACAAGCATCCACTGCTCAACCATCTGACCTCACCCGGATATCCGCTGGCCCATTACCGGAAAGTGCTGACGGCGTATTTCGGGTGCTACGCGCGTATTGAAGCGTCAATCGACGACGCGCTGCGGCGCTGGCCCGTCAATTTTTCCTATGCTGCCCGGCGCAAGCTGCCGTGGCTGAATGCGGATCTCGCCTGGTTCGGAATTGATGCGCCAGTGGGGCGGACTTCTGCCTTGCCTGAGCTTATCGACGATCAATATGGGCTGTTTGGCGTGCTGTACGCCATTGAAGGCTCTTCCCTGGGCGGGCGGGTCATTGGTCAGGGACTGAGTAAACACCTCGGGCTGACGCCAGCGCAAGGCGCCCGTTTCTTTGCCGGGTATGGCGATGAGATCGATCAGCGCTGGGGCGAAATCGTGGCGCTGCTCAATGACCGGCTGACCGGGCCGGCGGCACTCGACAGCGCCATCCTGTCAGCCAACAGAACTTTCCGATTGATAGAAACCGCTCTTGATGAACATGCCGCTAGCCTCCTCGCCTGAACTGTCGAATTCCGCGCTCGAGGAAGCGCTCAGAACCTGTGCCGCAGAGCCAATCCATCGAATAGGCAGCATCCAGCCCTTCGGCGTCCTGCTCGCCGCGCGGCGTGAGGATCTGGTCGTGCAGGCGGCCAGTGGCAATGTCGATTGGCTTTTCCCTTTCTCTGCCAGCGACATCATCGGCCAGCCGCTGGATAACGTGCTCGGTTCGTCGCAGCTCGCTGGCATCCGGAACATGTTGCAAGGACCGGCCTGGGAGGGCGGGCGCATCTGTTTTTTCGAGTTTGAAATCGACGGCTGCAAGCGTTATTTTGATGGCCAGGCTTTCCTCAACGATTCGCTCGTGATCATCGAGATCGAGTATTCCCCGGCGGAAAGCGGCGATGTCTTTCACAACCTGTTCGTGCCGATTCGCGATTCGCTCTGGAAACTCGACTCCGAGTCCAATCTGCAGCGCTACGCCCAGCTGACGGTCGAGCAGGTCCGGCTATTGACCGGATTCGACCGGGTGATGATGTATCGCTTCGACAGCAACTGGGATGGCGAGGTGATCGCCGAGAGCAAGGTCGATACAGTCGATTCCTATCTGGGTAACCGTTTTCCGGCATCCGATATCCCGCCGCAGGCCCGGGCGCTGTATGTGCGCAACCTTGTTCGCGTCATCAGCGATGTGGCAGCCGAGCCGATTCCCATCGTGACGTCCGGCCAGCAGGCCGAGCCCCTCGATCTGAGCGATTCCTGGCTGCGCAGCCTGTCGCCGGTCCATATCGAATATCTCCGCAACATGGGCGTGCACGCCAGTCTGAGTATTTCGCTGGTGCAGAATGGCCAGCTCTGGGGACTGATCGCCTGTCACCATTTCACGCCCAAGCACGTCGGCTTGCGCGCCCGCGAAATGGACGAGTTCATCGGGCGCATTGTGTCGCTCAAGCTTATCAACATGGACAATCAGGAGCGGGAGCAGTTGCAGGACCGGATTCGCAACCTGTTGCACGAGCTGACCGACCTCATTCGCAGCTCGAAGGCGCTCGATCCGGCGATTCTGGTCGTCAAGGACAAGCTGCTGGGTCTTGTCCATGCCGCCGGAGCAGTGCTCAGCATCGACGGAATTCGCCATGCCATCGGCAGTGTGCTGCCCCCCGAACTGATCGACATTCTGGTCGAGCGCATGAAGCATTTGCCGGTGGCCTCGGTGTTTGCCACCGACACGCTCGGCGACCTCTTCGAACCTGGGGAACTGAAAGCCCATGGCGCCGAGGAACTGAGCGGGATGATCGTGGCGCCGCTCGACCACCGGATGGACAACTTCATCATGTGGTTCCGCCAGGGCATCCTGAGAACCCTGCACTGGGCCGGAAACCCGCAGAAAAAGGTGGTGATCGACGAAAACGGCCCGCGCGTTTCGCCGCGCACTTCGTTCGCGACGTGGATCCAGTCCTACAACGACAAGTCGCCACCGTGGACGCGCATCGAGAAGGATGCCGCCAGCTCGTTGTCCCTGGCGCTGATCGAAGTCATGGCCCAGCGCGCCCTGAAAAACAGCGAGGAAAGCTACCGTCTGCTCGCCGAGAATTCGACCGATGTCATCGCCAGGCTTTCGCTGGATGGCGTGTTTCGCTTTGCCTCGCCCGCTTGCCGAGATCTTTTCGGTCTGGAAAGCACCCAGATGACCGGCCTCAAACTGAGCGATGTCGTCGATGAGCCGTCGGACGCCGCACTTGGCCTGCTCGACGTGCTGCGTCCGCTCGGCACGCAGCTGACCCGCGTCATGCGCGGGCGGCGGCCGGACAAGAATGAACTCTGGGTGGAAGCGACATTCAAGCACACTCTCGGTGCCAATGGTGAAAGCGAGATCCTGATCAACGCGCGCAACGTCACCCAGCGCTACAACTACCAGCTGGCCATCGAGGAGGTTCATCGGCGCCACACCAAGATTCTCGAAGCCGCCGGGGAGGGCCTGATCAGCCTCGATATCGACGGGCGCATCGTGTTTGCCAACGAAATTGCGGCCAAGATGCTGGGCTGCGACGAGGGTTTCCTCACCGGCAAGGATTGCTGCGACATCCTGTGCAGCACGGAGTCCGGCCTGGATGCCGATAACTGTCCGTTCATCGCCACCTTGCAGGACGGCGAAACGCGGCAGGGGAGCTATAACGTCCTGGCCGGTGACGGCAGCATGGCTATTACCCTCCAATATGTCTGCACGCCGCTCGTTGAGGACTCGATGATTACTGGCTGCGTCATGGTGTTCGGCGAATCCGGTCAGCGCGGTTCCAACAGCAATGTGTTGCCGACTGACATCATCATGGATACGGCGGCCGAGGCGGTCATGCTGACCGACCCGTTGGGGCGAATCGTCTCGATCAACCGCGCTTTCACCGAAATCACGGGTTACAGCACGGAGGAGGCGCTGGGCAGGACGCCGCGCCTGCTGAAATCCGGCGTTCATACGCCCCATTTCTACGAGGAAATCTGGGCGCAGCTCGAGCAAAAGGGGCGCTGGGCTGGCGAAATCTGGAACCGGCGCAAGAATGGCGAAATCTACCCGCAGTGGGGAAGCATTTCGTCCATCCTGGGCGATAACGGGCAGATCAAGAATTATGTTTCGGTCTTTTCCGACATTTCCAAGGCGAAGCAGGCGGAGGAGCGGCTGTATTACCTGGCCAACCACGATTCGCTGACCAACCTGCCGAACCGCATGAATTTCAGCCAGGGCCTGAACCAGTCCCTGCAGCGTTGCAAGCGCAATGGCAGCGGGGCGGCGGTGGTGTTCATCGACCTCGATCGCTTCAAGATCATCAACGACACGCTGGGTCACACCAACGGCGACTCGTATCTCAAGCTCGTTTCCGAGCGTCTGCTGGCATCGACCCGGAAAAACGACATTCTCGGCCGCTGGGGCGGCGACGAATTTGTGCTGGTCATGGAGGACTGCGGCGACGTCGGCGTCATCAATGAAATGCTCGGGCGCCTGTTGCAGAACCTCTCGGTGCCGACGCTTCTCGGCGGCCAGGAGGTCATCCCGACGGCCAGCATCGGCATCGCACTCTATCCCACGGACGGCCGCCGGCCTTCCGAACTGATCAAGGCGGCCGACACCGCGATGTACAGCGCCAAGCAGCGGGGTGGCAACTGCATCGAGTTCTACTCGCAGGAAATGTCGCGCAATCTGGTCAGCAAGCTGCAGCTCACCGTCGAATTGCGCCATGCGCTGCAGGAAAACCAGTTTTTCCTGGCCTACCAGCCCCAGGTCTCGCCGACGACAGGCATGTTGACCGGCGTCGAGGCGCTGGCCCGCTGGAAGCATCCGCTACGGGGCGTGCTGCCGCCGTCGGAATTCCTGCCGCTGATCGAGGAAATCGGTCTGCTCGGCGAACTCGGGCTCTGGGCGCTGCGCGAATCCTGCCGCCAGATGAGTGACTGGCAGAAACGGGGCATCCGGATTCCCAAGGTGTCGGTAAATGTCGCGCCGATCCAGATCAGCGAGCGCTTTGTCGCCGATGTCGACCTGGCGATCCACCAGTTTGGCATCGATGCCTGCTGCCTGGAGCTCGAAATTACCGAAGGCGCCCTGTCGTCGGGCGAAGCGGCCGGGCAGATCATGCACAAGCTGCGGGCGTTGGGCGTCCAGCTGGCCGTCGACGACTTCGGCACGGGGTATTCCTCGCTGTCGCATCTCAAAATGTTCCCGATCACCTGCTTCAAGATCGACAAGTCCTTCGTCCAGGGGCTGCCCGGCAACGCCGCCGATGTGGCGATTGTCCGCACCATCCTCGCGCTGGGGGCCAGCCTGCAGGTCAGCATTGTCGCCGAGGGGGTCGAAACGGATGCGCAGCTGGCTTTTCTGCGCGATGGCCGGGTGGACAGCATCCAGGGATTCGTGTTTTCGCCAGCCCTGATCAGCCCCAGTCTGGAAGGCTGGCTCGTGGCGCGCGAACGGTAGTCTCGCCGTGTTCCTGGCGGCCTGATATCCCGAGGGGGCACTAAGGCATGACTTCCACGGTCAACCGGAAAAATACCCCAATTTCAAATCCGCCCAATTAGTATTCGGGCTGGCATTCCGGTGCAAAAAGAACATGAACCAGACCATCAGCTTCATCACCCTCGGCGTATCCGATCTGGCCCGCAGCCGGGCTTTCTACAAGGCGCTGGGCTGGCAGGAATCGTCGGCCAGCCAGGAGGCGATCGCCTTTTTCCAGGCCGGTTCGGTGGCCTTCGCCCTGTTCCAGCGCGAGGCGCTGGCCGAGGATGCGGCGGTAGCGCCGGCTGGCAGTGGTTTTCCCGGATTTACCCTGGCCCATAACGTGCCTTCCGAAGCGGCGGTGATCGCCACGCTGGAAGAGGCGGTAGCGGTCGGCGCAAGACTCGTCCGCCCGGCCGACAAGGTTTTCTGGGGCGGATTTCGCGGTTATTTTGCCGACCCGGACGGCTTCCTGTGGGAAGTCTGCTTCAACCCGTTCGTGGCGCTCGATGCCGCAGGTTTCATAAAGCTTCCCTGAATATTCTTTCGGAGAGCGCTGGGCCGTACTGCACGTTTTTGGTGCGCACATTCTGCCGTGAGGCTTTGATTAGGTGCGTCTGAAGATTTGGTTTGTTTTAAAACAACGACTTGCAAGCTGGTTCGCGTCTTGCTTTTAAGCTTGCAATCATTCTGTCTGGAGCAAGCTCGTGTCGATCCATGTCGCACTGAATCACGTTACCCGTTACAACTATGATCGCCTGATCAATCTCGGACCGCAGGTCGTTCGCCTGCGCCCCTGTCCGCATTCGCGGACGCGCATCCTGTCCTATTCGCTGAAGATCGGGCCAGAAACGCATTTCGTCAATTGGCAGCAGGACCCGCAGGGCAACTACCTGGCCCGCCTGGTCTTCCCGGAAAAGACGCGTGAATTCAGCATCGAGGTCGATATGGTGGCCGAGATGTCGGTCATCAACCCCTTCGACTTCTTCCTCGAGCCGCACGCCGAGAAGATTCCCTTCGCCTACGAGGCCTGGGAACGCCATGAACTGACGCCCTACCTGCACAAGCTGCCGGAAACGCCGGAGCTCAAGAAATACATGGCCGGCATTTCGCGTGAGCCGGTGCGTAGCGTCGATTTCCTCGTCGCCCTGAACGCTGACCTGCAAAAGGCCATCAGCTACACCATCCGCATGGAACCGGGCGTCCAGACCCCGGAGGAAACGCTGACCAAGCGTTCCGGCTCCTGCCGCGACTCGGCCTGGCTGCTCGTCCAGGTCCTGCGCCACCTCGGCCTGGCTGCCCGTTTCGTCTCGGGCTACCTGATCCAGCTCACCGCCGACGTCAAGTCGCTCGACGGCCCGTCCGGCCCCGAAGCCGACTTCACCGACCTGCACGCCTGGGCCGAAGTCTATCTGCCGGGCGCCGGCTGGATCGGCCTCGATCCGACTTCCGGCCTGTTCGCCGGCGAAGGCCACATCCCGCTTGCCTGCACGCCGGAACCCGGTTCCGCCGCGCCAGTGACTGGCGGCCTCGACGAATGCGAAACCGAGTTTTCTCACCACATGCAGGTCACCCGCATCTGGGAAGCGCCACGCGTCACCAAGCCGTATACCGATGAACAGTGGGTCGAGATCGAAGGCCTAGGCCACCAGATCGACAACACCCTTGGCAAACTCGACGTGCGTCTGACCCAGGGCGGGGAGCCGACCTTTGTCGCCGTCGATGACCCCGATGGCGCCGAGTGGAACACGGCCGCCCTCGGCCCGACAAAGCGCATTTTCGCCGCCGATATCTTCCATCGCCTGCGCAGCAAATACGCGCCGAATGGCCTCATGCACTTTGGTCAGGGCAAGTGGTACCCCGGCGAACAACTGCCGCGCTGGAGCCTGAACTGCTTCTGGCGCAAGGACGGCGAGCCGATCTGGAATGCCCCTGAGCTGTACGCCAACGAAAGCGTCGATTACGGCGCGACCAGCGAACACGCGGCGCGCTTCCTCAAGCGCGTCGCTGAACGCCTTGGTATGACCTCCGACTACGTCTTCCCGGCTTTCGAGGACGTTTATTACTACATGTGGCGCGAGCGCCGCCTGCCGGGCAACGTCGATCCTTTCGATTCGCGCGTCGACGATGCGCTGGAGCGCGAGCGCCTCATGAAGGTGTTCACGCAGGGCATGACCCATACCGTCGGTCACGTGCTGCCGATCATGAAAAATGTCTGGAACCAGTGGCAGACCGGCCCGTGGTTCCTGCGTGCCGAGCGCTGCTACCTGTTCCCCGGCGATTCGGCCATGGGCTACCGTTTGCCCTTCGATTCGCAGCCATGGACGGCAACGAGCGACTATCCCTACGTCAATGTGCCCGATGCCGAAATGGCGACCGATCCGCTAGCCAGCTGGGCTGCGCTCCGTTCCCGCGTCAGCGGCGAAGCCGGGGCCCGCGAGCCGCAGATGCAGGGGCGCCACGGTAGTGCAGGCGCTGGCGCTGCTGGTGCCGCTGCCTCGGCCACTGGCGACGGCAAGCTCCGTCCGTGGGAAAAGCCGACCGATACCATGCCGCGCTTCAAGGAATCCGCCGGCTGGATCACCCGTCTGGCCATGTGCGCCGAGCCGCGCAACGGCCGGCTCTACGTCTTCATGCCGCCGACCGAGAAGCTCGACGACTACCTCGAAATCGTCGCTGCCGTTGAAGCGACAGCCGAAGAGCTCAAGATGCCGGTCATCATGGAAGGCTATGAGCCGCCGTCCGATCCGCGCATGACGCATTTCCGCGTCACGCCCGACCCCGGCGTCATCGAAGTCAATATCCACCCGGCCAAGTCGTGGGACCAGCTTGTCGATCAGACCACCCACCTCTACGAGTCGGCCTATTACTCGCGCCTGACCACCGAAAAGTTCATGGTTGACGGTCGCCACACCGGCACAGGTGGCGGCAACCACTTCGTGCTCGGCGGCGCCACGCCCAACGATTCGCCCTTCCTGCGCCGGCCGGACCTGCTCAAGAGCCTGGTCGCCTACTGGCACAACCATCCGAGCCTGTCCTACCTGTTCTCCGGTTTGTTCATCGGCCCGACCAGCCAGGCGCCGCGCGTCGACGAGGCGCGCAACGACAGCCTCTACGAGCTCGAAATCGCCTTCAAGCAGATTCCGCAGCCGGGCGGCGTCGTGCCGCCGTGGCTGATCGACCGCATCCTTCGCAACCTGCTCACCGATGTGACCGGCAACACGCACCGTTCAGAGTTCTGCATCGACAAGCTCTACTCGCCGGACGGCCCGACCGGCCGCCTCGGCCTGCTCGAACTGCGCGCCTTCGAAATGCCGCCGCACGCCCGCATGTCGCTCGCCCAGCAACTGCTGCTCCGCGCCATGATCGCCCGCTTCTGGGAGACGCCTTACGAGCCGGCCCGTCTGGCGCGCTGGGGCACCGAGCTGCACGACCGTTTCATGCTGCCCTTCTACGCCGAGCAGGATTTCAAGGACGTCATGCAGGAAATGGCTGAGGCCGGCTATCCGTTCAAGGCAGAATGGTTCGCGCCGCACTTCGAATTCCGCTTCCCGAAATACGGTGATTTCGCCGTCAAGGGCATGGAGTTCGAGTTGCGTCACGCGCTCGAACCCTGGCACGTCATGGGTGAGGAGGGCAGTGCCGGCACCACGGTGCGCTACGTCGATTCGTCGGTCGAACGCGTCCAGGTCCGCATCAAGGGCATGGCGCCCGACCGCTACGTGCTGACCTGCAACGGCGTTCCCGTGCCGCTGCAGAACACCGGCATCAACGGCGAGTTCGTCGCTGGCGTGCGTTACCGCGCCTGGCAGCCAGAGTCGTGCCTGCACCCGACCATCGGCGTCCATGCGCCGCTGGTTTTCGACATCGTCGATACCTGGATGCAGCGTTCGCTGGGCGGTTGCCAGTACCACGTGGCGCATCCGGGCGGGCGCAGTTTCGATACCTTCCCGGTCAATGCATTTGAGGCCGAAAGCCGTCGTCTGGCCCGCTTCTTCCGTTTCGGCCACACGCCGGGCAAGATGCAGGTCAAGGCGCCGGAGGTCAGCGCCGAGCACCCGTTTACGCTAGACTTGCGGCGGTTTTGATCAAAAAGAAGCGTCAACCTAAGGCCCCCGGCGTTGGCATGTAAAGCCAGCGCCGCTCCGCGACATTTTGTTTTTGCTTCAAATTTCGGGTTGACCGTGGAAACAGGCCGGTGACGGCCTGTTTTTCTAGAATAAAGATAAATGGCTCGCACCCTCCTCGCAATCTATCCCCACAGTCCCCGCCGCTACGATGAAATGCTGGCCGCGGACGGGTCCGTCCGTCCGCACTGGAACCAGTTTCTCGAGCATCTCGATGCGGTGACGCCGGAGGAAATGCGCCGCCGTCTCGATTTTTCCGAGCAGCGCATCCAGGAAAACGGGGTCACCTACAACGTCTACGCCGACCCCAACGGTGCTGACCGGCCGTGGGCGCTCGATCCGTTGCCGCTCATCATTCCGCCCGACGAGTGGGCCGAGCTGTCGGCCGCCGTCGCCCAGCGCGCTACCCTGCTCAACGCCATTCTGGACGATCTCTACGGCGAGCAGACGCTGCTCGCCGAAGGTTTGCTGCCGCCGGCCCTGGTCTATGGCCAGCACGGCTACCTGTGGCCCTGCCGTGGTGTCAAGCCGCCGGGCGGGGTCTGGCTGCACAATTACGCCGTCGATCTGGCCCGTTCGCCGAACGGCCGCTGGTGGGTCATCGCCGACCGCACGCAAGCCCCGTCGGGGGCGGGCTATGCGCTGGAAAACCGGCTCATCGTGTCGCGCGTCTTCCCCGAAATGTTCCGCGACCTGCACGTCCAGCACGTCGCCGACTTCTTCCGCGACCAGCTTGACGGCCTGACGGCGCTGGCGCCGGTCGAGGGCGACGAGCAGCCGCACATGGTCCTGCTCACGCCCGGGCCGTACAACGAAACCTATTTCGAACACGCCTACCTGGCCCGCTACCTCGGCTTCCCCCTCGTCGAGGGGCAGGACCTCACGGTGCGTGGCGAAACGGTCTATCTGAAGACCCTGCGCGGCCTCAAGCGCGTGCACGTCATCCTACGTCGTCAGGACGACGCCTATTGCGACCCGCTCGAACTGCGGGGTGAATCGGCACTCGGTATTCCCGGCCTGCTCAATGTGGCGCGCGCCGGGCGTGTCGTCATCGCCAATGCGCTGGGTAGCGGCCTGCTTGCTTCCGGCGCGCTGATGGGCTTCCTGCCCGCCATCTGCCGCCACCTGCTCGGCGAAAAGCTGGCCATGCCGTCGGTGGCGACGTGGTGGTGCGGCGAGAAACCGGCCCTCGATTACGTCAAGGAAAACTTCGACGATCTGGTCATCAAGCCGGCCTACCCGACCCAGAACATGGATCCGGTTTTCGGCAACGAATTGAAGGGCGAGGCACGGGCCGAAATGCTGCGCCGCATCGAAGCGCGGCCGCATGCCTACGTCGCTCAGGAAATGGTCAACCTGTCGCAGGCGCCGACCTGGAGCCGGGCGCACGAACGTCGCCTGCTGGCCCGTCCGGTCGGTCTGCGTGCCTATGCCGTGACGACGCCGGACGGTTATTCGGTGATGCCGGGCGGCCTGGCCCGGGTGACGACCGGGGCTGGCACGCGCATCATTTCGATGCAGCGGGGCGGGGCTTCGAAGGATTGCTGGGTGCTGACCAACGGCCCGGTCAGCCAGTTTTCGCTGCTCAAGCCTTCGGTTGGCGTGCGCGATCTGGTGCGGGCGGGTTCGAACCTGACTTCGCGCGTTGTCGAGAACCTGTTCTGGCTTGGCCGCTATTCCGAACGCTTCGACGATAGCGCCCGCATGTTGCGCGTCGCCCTGTCGCGTGTTGTCGTCGGCGGCGGGCAGAAGACGCCGGTGGTCATTGCCGCGATGGAACTGGCCCGGCGCCTGGGCGTCCTGCCCGAGCCGGGCGAGGACACCGAGGTCAAGGAAGGCGGCGAGCACGAGCTGCTTGAGGCCATTTACGATCCCGAGCAGCCGGGCAGTCTGGCCCGCAACATCCGCGCCCTGATGTGGTCGGCAACGCACGTTCGCGAGCGCTTGTCGCTCGATCACTGGCATTCGCTCAACCGCCTGCAGCGCGATCAGCAGGCCGCACTCAAGACGCACCCGACGCTGACCGAAGCCATCGCCTTCCTCGACCGCGTGCTCGGCGTCTCGTCTTCGCTGACCGGTTTCGCCATGGACAACATGACGCGCGACGACGGCTGGCGCTTCCTGTTCATCGGCCGGCGGCTCGAACGGCTGTCCTTCCTGTCGATGATGGTCGCCCATTTCCTGCGCATGCCGGCGGCGCGCAGCCAGGGCTCGCTCGAATGGCTGCTCGAACTGTCCGACTCGATCATTACCTACCGCTCGCGCTACTCGCGCCAGCCGGAACTGCTGCCGGTCGTCGACCTGCTCGTTTTCGACGAGAGCAACCCGCACGGCGTGGTCTTCCAGGGCAACGTACTCGGCAACTACCTCGAGCGCATGGGCCGTGAGCTTGGCGACGATTTCGGTGCCGGTCTGGCCGCGGCACTGGCGCCTCTGCAAGCTTTCGACCTGCGCCGCCTGGAAAACATCCAGTTCGACAGCGCGCGCGATTATTCGGCCTGCGAAGAGCTCGCCGACATCCTGCAATCGCTCGACAGCGCCGCCAACAAGCTTTCCGAGGCGCTTGGCATGCGCTATTTCACGCACGTCGGCGATGTCAGCCGGCAGACGATGGCGGTCTGACCATGGAACCTGTTCGCTACCGCGTCCTGCACGAAACCCGTTACGACTACGGCAGCAACGTGTCGCTGTCGCAACAGCAATTGCATCTGTCGCCGCGCGTTCTCGACTGGCAGCAGGTCGAAGAGCAACGCATCGACATCACGCCGGTACCGACCTGGCGCCGCGACGGACGCGATGCCTTCGGCAATCCGGTGACGTGGATGGCCTTCCATACGCCGCATGACGAACTGTTCATCCGTTCGGCCATGACCGTCGCCGTCATGCCGCACCTGCCCAAGGACATCGAGGCATCGCTGCCCTGGGAGGAGGTCCGCGACCGGCTGGCTTACGATTCGACCGATCCGATCCCGTCCGACCTCGATGCGACGCGTTTCCTGTTCGAAAGCCCACACGTGCGTGTCAAGCACGAGCTGGCTGATTACGCCGCCGATTGTTTCCCGCCCGAGACACCCGTGCTGGTCGGGACACAGGCCCTGATGGCCAAGATTTTCCGCGAATTCACCTTCGATCCGGAGGCGACCACGGTATCGACGCCGGTTCTCGAAGTGCTCGAAAAGAAGCGCGGTGTCTGTCAGGACTTCGCCCACCTCATGATCGCCTGCCTGCGCGCCCTCGGCCTGGCGGCGCGCTACGTCAGCGGCTACCTGCTGACCCGGCCGCCCCCCGGCAAACCACGCCTGATCGGCGCTGACGCTTCGCATGCCTGGGTGTCGGTCTATGCGCCGGGCAGCGAAAATGACTGGGTGGATTTCGATCCGACCAACAATCTGCTGCCCAACACTGAGCACATCACCCTGGCTTTCGGCCGCGATTTCTCGGACATTTCGCCGCTGCGCGGCATTATTCTCGGCGGTGGCGGCACCGAGCCGGATGTCGCGGTGACGGTGATCCCGCTCGACGAAGAAGATATTCCCGAGGAGCTGCTCGTGGCCAAAGCGGATGCTTCGCCGCCGTCCAGGCTGCCGAAAGCGGCGGACGCATCCAAGCCAGCAAAAACCGACCCGGACGACAAATGATGCAGCGCGTCGCCATCATCGGCGGCGGCCCGGCCGGACTCATGGCGGCCGAAATGCTCGCCGCCGCGAATGCCACAGTTTCCACGGTCAACCGGAAAAACATTCAAATTTTTGAATCCATGCCCTCGGTCGGACGCAAATTTCTGATGGCCGGCAAGGGTGGCATGAACATCACCCATTCCGAGCCGCTGGCCGATTTCATCGGGCGTTACGGCGAACGCGCGACGCACATCGCGCCGCTGCTCGACGCCTTCGGCCCGACGCAACTGCGCGAATGGATTCATGGTCTCGGTATCGACACCTTCGTCGGCACCTCGGGCCGGGTTTTTCCCACCGACATGAAAGCCGCACCGCTGCTGCGCGCCTGGCTGCATCGCCTGCGCGGGCAGGGTGTCGGGTTTCATGTGCGTCACCGCTGGCTCGGCTGGGCGCCGGATGGCAGCTTGCGTTTTGCCACACCCGCCGGCGAGATCGCGGTCGCTGCTGACGCGGTCATCCTGGCCCTTGGCGGCGGCAGTTGGGCCAAACTCGGCTCGGATGGCGCCTGGGTGCCCACGCTCGTCGATCGTGGCATCGACGTGGCGCCACTCAAGCCGGCCAACTGCGGTTTCGACGTGGCGTGGAGCCCTTATTTCAGCGCGCGTTTTGCCGGCGCCCCGGTCAAGGCCGTCAGTGCCCATTGCCATGGTCAACCGGAAAAAAAGGGCGAATTCAACATCACGGCGACGGGTATCGAAGGTGGTTTGATCTACGCCGTGTCCGCCCCGTTGCGCGACGCACTCGCCCGCGACGGCCGCGCCGTGCTCCACCTCGACCTGGCGCCCGGCCGCAGCCTCGAAAAACTGACGGCCGACCTGGCCCGGCCGCGTGGCCGCGATTCGCTGGCCAACCATCTGCGCCGGCATGCCGGTATCGAAGGCGTCAAGGCTGGTTTGCTCCGTGAATTCTGCTCGGCCGAAACGATGAATATGCCGAGCCGTCTGGCCGCCGCGATCAAGGCCTTGCCGCTGGTGGTCACGGCGACCCGGCCGCTCGACGAAGCGATCAGCACGGCGGGCGGTGTCGCCTTTGCGGGGCTGGACGAAAACCTCATGCTGCGTGGCCACCCCGGCGTCTTTTGCGCCGGTGAAATGCTGGACTGGGAGGCGCCGACGGGCGGCTATCTGCTCACGGCCTGTTTCGCCAGCGGCCGGGCAGCCGGCCTGGGTGCCACTCGCTGGCTTGATGCGGCGAATTAAGCAGCGTGCTCCGGTGGCACCGCTTCGTTGAGAACGGCCAGCGCGCCTTCAAAATCGAAGACGGAGACCAGATCCTCGAATGACCTGAAGTTCTTGCCGAGCACGATTTTCAGGCTCGCCGCCTGGTTTCGGACCAGATCCTGGACACTCATCTCGCCTTGTTGCAATTCCCGGCGGAGGCGCTCGAGCAGCGCACTGGTCGCCGCCGCGTCGCCTGCATCCTGGGCGCTGTGCACGGGTTGGGCGACCGTGGCCAGTTGCCCGCGCAAGGAGGTGTAGGCCCGCTCGGCGGCGTCGATGAGCGGTTCGATGACGCTTGATTCGCGCCCTTCCTTGATTGCCGTTTCAAGTGCCACCGAGGTTTTGTGGATGAGCACGGCGCCCAGCGTGGCCGAAACGCCTTTCAGCGAATGGGCGAGCCGGCGCGCTTCGTCGCGGTTGCCGGCGGCCAGATTGCTGCGGATGCGGGCGAAGTCATCGCTGTGGTTTTCCGTGAACTTGGCGAGCAGCCTGAGATAGCTCTCCATCCGGCCGCGTACCGACTGCAGGCCGAAGTGGCTGTCGAGGCCGCTGATGCCGGCCAGTTCGTTGGCGGTAGCTGGCGGTTCCTCAGCCGGCGTCGGGATGGCGGCCTTGATCGGTAGCCAGCGGGTCAGTGCGGCAAAAAGGACATCCGGAGCGACGGGCTTGGCGACGTGATCGTTCATGCCGGCGGCCAGGCAGATGTCGCGGTCCTCGTCAAAGGCATTGGCTGTCATGGCCAGGATGGGGATTTTTCCCCAGCCCGGCAGGGCGCGGATCTGGCGGGTCGCTTCAAGGCCATCCATGAGCGGCATCTGCATGTCCATCAGGACCAGGTCGTAATGCCGTCCGCGGGCCATCTTGAGGGCCTGGTTGCCATCGACGGCCAGATCGACCTTGAATCCGGCAGTGAGCAGCAGTTCGCTGGCGACCTCGGCGTTGATGGCGTTGTCTTCGGCGAGCAGGATGTGGGCGCCGCGCTGGTAGGTGGCTGTCGATGCGGCGGCGCTTTCCGGCGATGTCTCATTTTCTGCGGCGACGCCAAGCCGGGCCGTGAACCAGAAAGTGCTTCCCATGCCCGGCTTGCTGGTAACGCCGATCTCGCCATGCATTGCTTCGGCCAGTCGGCGGCTGATCGCCAGGCCGAGCCCGGTGCCGCCGTAGCGGCGCGTCGTCGACGTGTCGCCCTGCTCAAACGGCTGGAACAGTTTGGCCACGCCTTCCGGCGAAATGCCGATACCGGTGTCGGCAACTTCACAGCGGATCATCGCGTTGCCATCGGGGCGCCCGAGCAGCTGCATCGTGATCTGGATCGTGCCACTGTGGGTGAATTTGATGGCGTTGGAGACGAAATTGAGCAAAATCTGCTGAACACGCAGCGGGTCGCCGAGCAAGGTTGCCGGCATGGCCGGGTCGATCTCGCAGCTCAGCGGCAGATGCTTGGCGTGAGCCCGGTCGGCCACCATCTCGCAGGTATTGGCGCAGATATGGGCCAGCGAAAAAGCGGTGTATTCGAGCTGCAGCTTGCCGGCTTCGATTTTCGATATGTCGAGCACGTCGTTGATGATGCCCATCAGATGGTGCGCTGCCTCGGAAACCTTGCCCAGCCGATCATGCTGTTCGGTGTTGACGGCACTGCGCTGGGCAATGTGGGTGAGGCCGATGATGGCGTTCATCGGCGTCCGGATTTCATGGCTGATGTTGGCCAGGAAAGCGCTCTTGGCTCGGCTGGCCGATTCGGCCTCATCCTTGGCCTGGATCAGTTGTTCGGTACGTTCGGCGACCAGCGTTTCAAGGTGTTGGCGGTAGTTTTCCAGCTCGGACTGGTTCCGTTTTTTCTCGGTGATGTCTTCCTTGATGGCGAGATAGTGGGTGATCTTTCCATCCCGCTGGCGCACCGGCGAAATGATGGCGAATTCGGTGAAGACGGAGCTATCCTTGCGCTGGTTGATGAACTCGCCCCGCCAGGTTTTCCCTGCGCCGAGCGTCGCCCACATGTCGACATACGTTTCTTTGGGGGTCTCGTTCGAATGGAGCAGGCGCGGATTGGCGCCAATCGCTTCTTCGCGGGCATAGCCGGTGTTGCTGACGAAGGTGTCGTTGACGTACTCGATTTCGGCGCGGGTGTTGGTGATGACGATGCTGTGCGGGCTTTGCTCGATGGCCAGCGACAGTTTGCTCAGTTGTTCCTCGGCAAGGTGGCGTTCGGTGACGTCCTGCACCGTGCCGACGGCGAATACCGCCCGGCCGGAATGGTCAAAACGGACATTGGCCCGCTCGCGAACCCAACGCAGTTCTCCCTTGACGACGATGCGATGCTCGCTGTCGTAGGGGGCGCCGGTCAGGGCGGCCTGCCAGTCGGTCAGGACGCGTTCCTGATCGTCCGGGTGGATGCGTTCGACGAAGTCGGCCAGCCGCAAGGGGTGATCCTGTGGGAGGTCGAATATCTGGTAAACCTCGGCGCTCCAGTTGAGCTTGTCATTGACGATGTCCAGCGTCCAGCTGCCAAGATGGGCAACGGCCTGCGCTTCCTTGAGTTCCGCCTCGCTCTGGCTCAGGCGCTGCTCGAACTGCTTGCGCTCGGTGATGTCCTGGCTTGTGCCGAACAGCCGGCTGACCCGGCCATCGCTACCGTAGGCAAGCTGGCCAACGGTGTGTATCCAGCGTTCCTCGCCATCACTGCGGCGGATCAGGCGGTATTCGTTGTCGAATGGCTGGCCACCACGGAAAACGTGGTCGCGCGAATATTCGCTCATCCGCACCCGGTCTTCCGGATGGATCAGTCGCCGCCAGTCCTCGGTGTTCAACACCTCGCCCGGCGCTATGCCGAAGATCTCGCTGTGTGTTGGCGAACCCGTCAGGCAGTCGGTTGCCGCGTCGAAGGTGAAGTGGCCGAGCCGCGCCAGGCGCTGGGCCTGAAGCAACATCGCCTCGCTCTGGGCCAGCGTCTGCCGCGAACGCTGCATGCTCAGGCCGAGGCCGAGTTCGCCGGCGAGGTTGCCGAGGAGGGTGATCTCTTCGTCGTCGAAGGGGTCGATGGCCGCCGAATAGAGGCTCAGGACCCCGATGACCTGTCCGTCAACCCGCAGCGGGAGCGAGATCGACGAATGAAAGCCCTGGGCTTGGGCCGCTGTCCGCCATGGTGCGAAGGACGGATCGCTGTCGATGTCCCGGATGATGGCCGGGATACCGCTGCGGACGGCGCGGCCGCTCGGCCCCTGACCGGTCGGCGCGTCGTCCCAGGTGATTTCCAGCTGGTTCAGGTAGGGCTCGGCCAGCCCCGAGCTGACGACCGGAACGATGCTTTTCTTTTCGTCGTGTACGACTTCGCCCACCCAGGCCATCAGATAGCCACCGATTTCGACAGGCAGGGTGCAGATCTCGGCCAGCATCTGCTTTTCGTCGTTGTAGCGAACCATTGCTTGCGCGACCCCGCTCATCATGCGCAGGGCGCGGTTCTGGCGGGTGATCTGCTGGCGGGTGATCTGGCGTTCGGTAATGTCATTGACCACGCCCGTGGTCACACGGGGGCTGTCGTCGGCGTTGCGCTCGACGACGCAGCTCCGGTCTTCGACCCACAGCCAGTGTCCGTCGCTATGACGAATCCGGTATTCGACGAGCTTGGAATGGTTTTTTGGGCGATTTTTCTCGTTGACCGTGGCAACCAACAGATGCCGGTCGTCGGGGTGGATCAGCGCCATCCACTCGGCCTTGGTCTCGGGCGAGCCGGCTCGCGTGTGGCCGAGCATGGCCAGCAGGCCATCGCTGGCGATCAGGTAACCGCTCTTGTGGCTATATTCCCAACTGCCTGCCGCAGCACCGTCCAGCGCCAGTCGCAAGTGGGTTTCGAGATGCAGTCGCTCGCGTTCCTGCTTGGCCTGGAGCATGGCATTTTCCAGCCGTTCCAGCGCCAGTTGCTCGAAGAGCCGGCGTTGGCTGATGACGCCCAGAATGCGGCCGTCGTCGGCAATAACGATCATGTGCCGAAGCTGGAAATGGTTCATCGTTTCCAGCGCTGTGGTAACCGGCGCATCGATATGAACGCTGCGCAAGGGAGTGCTCATGGCCTGGCGCAGGCTGACCCCGTGCGGATCCTCGAATGTGCTGATCAGACGCGGAATGTCGCGCTCGGTAAGGATGCCCAGCGGCTTGTCAGCTTCGCTGACGATCAGGTAGTCGGCCGCGTTGGCGACCATGCTGGCCAGGGCGTCGCCCAGCGTTGCTTCGGGCGGCAAGTGCGGAGTATTCCTGTCCATGATGCCATCCAGCGTCCGCAGGTGGCGGAAGGCTTCGGTGCCGAGACGCAGGCGGAAATCGGTGTCGCTGACGATACCGCAGACCAGACCCGAGGCATTGACGACAACGAGGTGGCGGATGCCATGTTCTTCGACAAGGCGGCGGGCGCTGGCCAGATCGAGACTGCTCGGGGCTGTGATCAGCGGGCGCGACATGACGCTGTCGAGCCGAACCTCTCCCGACTGGTGCTCATGCAGGGTGCGCAGGATATTGCTCTCGGTGATGATGCCGAGCGCTTTCCCGTCAGCCATGACCAGCAGGCTGGAGATGTGTTCCTCGGCCATGAGGTGTGCTGCTTCACGCAGCGTCGCCTGCGGCGGCAGGCTGCGCACCTTGGCTGTCATGATGTCGAGGAGCGTGGTCGAGGTGGCGCTCATTTTGTTTCCGTGCGGCTTGCGGCGATGATGGGGGAGAGGGCGCCGCAGGTTTCCTGGATGCGTTCGCCAAGGGCGGCGAGGTGGCTGGAGATCAGCGATGATGCGGCAGGATCTTTCAGGGTGTCATCCAGGACGCGGGAAGCGTCGTAGATGCCCTTGAGGCCAAGGGTACCGGAGACACCCTTCAGTCCATGGGCGATTTGTTCGGCCTGGGCGACGGCTCCGTTGTTCAAGGCGGCGCTGATCTTCGCGTGATCATCGCCATGCGTGGCGACGAAAATACCAAGCAGGCGCAAATAGCTCGGCAACTTGCCGCGCATCGACTTGAGTCCGTAGGCGCTGTCGAGTCCCGGGACTTTCTCGAGAGCGGCGATGGTAGCTTGTGCGGCTTCGGTCGGCGCCGCTTCAGGTGCTTCTTCCACTACCACCGGACGGGCTGGGCGGGCAATCGCAGGCGAGGCTGGTGTCAGCCATTTGATCAATGTCGCGTAGAGGGTGCCCGGATTCACCGGCTTGGCGACATGATCGTTCATCCCCGCCTCGAGACAGCGCAGCCGATCCTCGCCAAAGGCGTTGGCGGTCATTGCCAGAATGGGCACCTGCTGGCCACCTGGGTTGTGCCGAATGAGACGGGTAGCGGTCAGGCCATCCATGACCGGCATCTGGATGTCCATCAGAATCAGGTCGTAGGCGGTTTCGGCGGCCATTTTGACGGCCTTTTCGCCGTCGACCGCAAGATCGGCCTGCAGGCCGATGGTACGCAGCAGGTCGAGCGCCACTTCCTGATTGATCGGATTGTCTTCGACCAGCAGGATGCGCGCATGAGCGTATTCGCTGTTGATCAACTGTTCCGCTTCCCTGGTCGTCAGATGCGGAGGAGGGGCGTCGGTAGCGCTGGTTCCGGCCTGCAGGCGGGCTGTGAACCAGAAGGTGCTGCCCTGGCCGGGAATGCTCGTCAGCCCGGCTTCACCACCCATCAGATGGGCCAGGCGATAGGCAATGGCGAGACCCAGCCCGGTGCCGCCAAAGCGTCGGGTTGTCGAGTTGTCGGCCTGTTCGAAGGCGTTGAAAAGACGACCTTGCTGCTCGATGGGGATGCCGATGCCGGTGTCCGTGACGGCAAAGCGGACGATCAGGTTATCGGCCTCGGCAGAGACTAGATTGACGGTGACGGAAATGCTGCCCTTTTCGGTAAATTTGACCGCGTTGCTCAGGTAGTTGAGCAGCACCTGGCCAATCCGCAGAGGGTCGCCATGCAGCACGGGCGGCAGGGCTGGGTCGATTTCCTGACGGAATGTGAGGCCGCGCGATTGCAGCCGGTCGAGAAGCAGTTCGCTGGTGTTGTCGAGGATGCGGGTGAGGAGGAAGTCGACCGGTGAAAGCTCCAGTTTGCCGGCTTCGATTTTCGAAATGTCGAGGATCTGATTGATGATGGCCAGCAGATGGTGGGCCGCATCGGCGACCTTGTTCAGGCGCCCGAGCTGCTCTGCGTCCTGCGTGTGATGTTCGGCGAGGTGGGTGAGTCCGATGATGGCGTTCATCGGCGTCCGGATTTCGTGGCTCATGTTGGCCAGGAAGTCGCTTTTCGCGCGGTTGGCCTGTTCGGCAGCCTCCTTGGCAGCCTCGAGTTCGGCCGTGCGTGCCTCGACCAGTTCCTTGAGGTGTTCGCGATGTTGTTCGAGCTCGCTGGCCGTCTGCTTGGCTTCCGTGATGTCCTGCCAGATGGCTGAAACCTTGACGCCGTCACCGACCCGGACGGCCGCCGCCGCGATCCGGGCAATCTGGATGCTGCCGTCGCGGCGTCGGTGTCGGCGCTCGAAGGTGGCGTTGCCCTGGGCAATGATCCAGGACATGAAGGCGTGCAATTCGGCCTCGGTCGTATCTACCTGCAGGTCGAGAAGCTTGATTCCGGCAAATTCGTCGCGGCTATAGCCGAGGTTGTGAATGACCGTGTCGTTGATTTCGATGAAGCCGAGGGTTTCAGGATCGATCAGGCAGATGCCGTCGTTGGCCTGTGTGACGATACTGCGGAAGATTTCTTCGCGTTCGCGCAATGCTTGCTCGGCGGCTCGGCGTTCCGATACATCGATGATGTAGACGACCAGGTGCGGTTCGTCGTTTATATCTATTTTCGCGGCTGAAAGACTGATGCGTCGCGGTCGTCCGTCGCGGCCGACACCGATGCTGTCGAAATCGACAACAAAGCCGTCGCGCTGGAGTATCTGGACCATGCGCGCCCTGTCCTCGGCTTGCCAGAGCCCGGCCTCGATGGTTGTTTTGCCGATCAGATCTTCCCGCGTCGCACTGTATTCGCTGAGTAAGCGTTCGTTGACATCGATCATCTTGCCGTCGGCAACGCGGGTGATGCAGGCAGCGACCGGCGCCGCGCGGAAGGCAATGGCCAGCCGCTCCTGGAGCTGGGCGATTTGGGTGGCAGCCCGTTTGCGCTCGGAGATGTCGAGGACAAAGGCGAGTATGTAGGGATTGCCTCCGAGGTGCACAATTTCAGCGGAAAGGCTGATTTCAACGGGCGTCCCGTCACGGCGCAGCCACTCGGTCTGATAATCCTGTAGCAGGCCCGTTTCCAGGAGCTGGTCGCGCCATGTTCTCCTGGCTTCGGCGTCAGGCCACAAGTGAAAATCGAGCGCACTCTTGCCAATCAATTCGTCGCGTTGCCAGCCGAGCAACTGCTGGTAGCGCGGGTTGACCTCGAGAAACGTGCCATTTTCCAGCGTGGTCAGCGAAATGGCCGCCGGGCTGCCGTTGAAGGCGACCGTGAAGCGTTCCTGCAATTCGTGGCTGTCGGTTATGTCCCGGCCGATGCCCAGCACGCCTATCAGACGCCCTGTGCTGTCGTGGATCGGCGCCTTGGTGGTCTGCAGCAGTTCGCGATGTCCGTCGCTGGCAAAGGTGACCCACTCGTCGTTGCGGCACGGTCCTTTGGCCAGTAGCGCGGCGAGATCGTTGGCGCGGAAAAATTTGGCTAGTTCGGGATCGACGAAATCGAAGTCGGTTTTTCCGCAGATGCTCGCTTCATCGGCTCCGAAGAACTTTTCGAAACGCTTGTTGCAACTGAGATAGACGCCGTCAGGATCTTTCAGCCAGACGAGGTCGGGCATGGTGTCGAACAGGGTGCGCAGGTGACCGCGCTCGCGCTCGAGAACGACTTTGGCATCTTCGGCGGCAGCACGACGAGCCAAGTTCTCGCGGAGCAGGCGGTAGAGCAGCGTAGAAAGGAGGCTTGCCGTAATGGCGATAAAAAGCCAGCCCTTTAACATGCTGGCCGTGACGCGCATCTCCGGATCGATGATCAGGTAGGCGACGAGTTGATCTGACACCAGAATCCACAAAGCCGCGAGCGCCACATAAGGCAGGACTACCTGGGCGACGGCCTGGTGTAGTTCCTTTTGCTGGCTGCGACGACGGACTCTGGGCATCGTTTATTCAGCGTACGTCTTGGCGATGGTGATGAATGTCGGATATTCCCGAATGAAGGCCTCGACGATGTCAGGGTCGAAATGGTTGCCTTTGCCATCGACGATGATGCGATAGGCGTCGTCAAAGGAGAATGCCGGTTTGTAGACGCGCTTGCAGGTCAGGGCGTCGAAAACGTCGGCCAGCGCCATCAGGCGGGCGGCAATTGGGATGCTGTCGCCGGCGAGTCCGTCCGGATAGCCGCTGCCGTCCCATTTTTCGTGGTGGGAGCGGGCGATCAGCTTGGCGATGGCGAGAAACTCGACCGGTTTGTCGGCATCGGCTTCGGCCTGGGCAATGGCGTTGCTGCCGAGTTCGGCATGGGTTTTCATGATTTCCCACTCTTCCGGCGTGAGTTTGCCTGGCTTGAGGAGAATATGGTCGGGGATGCCAACCTTGCCGATGTCGTGGAGCGGGGCGGACTGGGCAAGGGCGTTGATCGTCCGTTCATCCAGATAGTCGGCAAAGCGCGGGTTCAAATGCAGCGCCCTGGCCAGCGTCAGGACGTATTCCTGTGTTCGGCGCAGATGCTTTCCGGTTTCCGGATCGCGCGTTTCGGCCAGGCGGGCCAGCGCATGGATGCTGACTTCCTGAATCAACTGGTTTTCACCCATGCGGCGAGCGACTTCCGCTTCCAGATAGTTGTTCTGGTCGCTCAGGATGTCGCGTGCCTGCTTGAGTTCGAGCTGCGTCCGGATACGGGCGAGGACAATGCTGGGGCGAATGGGCTTGGTGATGTAGTCCACCGCACCATGGTCCAGACCGCGTTCCTCGTCCTCGGTGCCATCCATGGCGGTGACGAAAATGACCGGGATGTTTCGTGTGGCAGGGGTGGCCTGCAATTCGGCGAGGACATCGTAGCCGTCCATTTCCGGCATCATGACGTCGAGCAGGATGAGGTCCGGTGTCGGGTTGCCGAGCGCGATCTGCAGCGCGCGTCGGCCGGAGTTGGCTGCACGGACACGATACGCCGGCTGCAGCAACTCACCGAGTACGCTGAGGTTTTCCGGAGTGTCGTCTACGATGAGGATGGTCGGCGGATTGACGCCCATTTTGGTCTCCTGTCGCCAGATCGTGGCGAATTTCTCAGAATTATCACCTCGTGATTGGGAAATTGCTATGGCGGCAATCCCTTATCGCTCGGCACCGGAGGGATTTCCGTCTTTCCGTCAGCTGGGCCGTTGCGTTCCTACGATACGGTGATAAGTGGCGAAGCGCGTTTTATCGATTTTTTCGGCCTCGACCGCAGCGATCAGGGCGCAATCCGGTTCCCGGTTGTGGTGGCAGTCGCGGAAACGACACAGGCCGAGATAGGGTCGAAACTCTGGGAAGGCGTGTTCGATTTCCCCGCGCTCGAGGTGGCCCAGTCCGAATTCCTGCAAGCCTGGTGAGTCGATCAGATGGCTGTCGGCATCGAGGTGGTAGAGGGTGGCATGCGTTGTCGTGTGCTTGCCGGAGTCGAGTGCCTGCGATATTTCACGGGTGGCGGCCTGGGCTTCCGGGATCAGCGCATTGACCAGGGTTGATTTGCCCATGCCGGACTGACCGACGAGTACGCTGGTCTGGTTGGCGAGGTGGGGGCGCAGGTCTTCGACGTGTTCGAGGGCAGACAATTCGAGGACGCGGTAGCCAAGGTCGGCGAGTGCGGCCAGTCGTTGGCGGGCAGCCGGCAGCTTGTCGGCGAGGTCGCATTTGTTGAGCACGATGAGCGGCGCGATTTCCTCGCTTTCCGCCGCTACCAGGGCGCGGGCGATCAGTTCGTCGGAGAAGGCCGGTTCGGTGGCGACAACGATGACCAGTTGATCGACATTGGCGGCAATCAGTTTCTGGCGAATTTCGTTGGAACGGTAAAGCAGGCTGGTGCGCGGCTGGATGGCCTCGATGACGCCCTGGTCATCGGAGGTCTGCTTGATGTCGACACGATCGCCGCAGGCGACATCGCTTTTCTTGCCGCGCGGGAAACAGGGCAGGCGCGAGCCATCGGGCAGTTCAACGACGTACTGGCGACCGTGTGCGGCAATGACGCGGCCTTCCATCAGTGTGTATTCACGTTAAGTGCAGTCCTGCTGGTGATTGAGAACAAGCCCTAGTCCTTGAAGTGGTAATACTGCTGGTTGAGATAGGCGGCGACTTCGGCTTCTTCATCCGGGAACCAGCCAGCCTTGACCTGCGAGTTGCAGGTGGCGACGCGCTGCAGGACGTCAAGCTGGGTTGATAGCAGCCGTCCGTCGCGGGTGTACATTTTGCTGCCGTCACCCCCGTAGAGGCGGACGTGGCAGGCGACGCAGGCCTTGTCGTGGTGTTCCTTGCCGATTTTAGGGTCGGCGTTGCCCCATGGCTCGGCGGCCAGTACCGGCAGGGATATCAGGGAGCTGGCAAGCAGTGCGTTGACTGTTTTCATGCGGGTTTCTCCTGAAGTTGCAGGTGCGCGATGCGCTGCGCCGCCGGCGGGTGGGAATCGTTGAACAACGAGTGTAGCGGGTCGGGCGTCAGGGTTGAAGCATTGTCCTGATAGAGCTTGACCAGGGCGTGGATGAGGTCGCTGGCAACTGCGTGTTGAGCGGCGTAGGCATCGGCTTCGAATTCGTGGCGACGGGACAGCTGACTCATCAGCGGGCTGAGAGGAAAGGTGAACACGGGCATGACCAGACAGAACAGGATCAGGGCCAGCGCCGTATTTTGCGCCGGTACGCCCAGACCCGCGTAGAACCACGGGGCATCGATCAGCTGGCCGAGCAGCCAGAGGAAGCCGAGCGAGCCGGCGAACATCAGGATCATGCGCTTGACGACGTGTTTTTTGCGGAAGTGGCCAAGTTCGTGGGCCAGAACGGCTTCAACTTCAGACGGTTCGAGGCGGGAGAGCAGGGTGTCGAAGAAGACGATGCGCTTGGTGTTGCCGAAGCCCGTGAAATAAGCATTGCCATGGCTCGAACGCTTCGAGCCATCCATGACGAACAGCCCTGAGGAGCGAAAGCCGCAGCGGGTGAGCAGGGCTTCGATGCGCGACTTCATCTCGCCGTCTTCGAGCGGCGAGAACTTGTTGAAGAGCGGCGCGATCCAGGTCGGGTAAACGAACATGATGAGCAGGTTGAAGCCGCTCCAGAACAGCCAGACGTAGAGCCACCAGTATTGGCCCATGGCGCCCATGAGCCAGAGAACGGCAGCGATGACGGGCGCGCCGATGGCGATGCCAAGCAAGGTTTGCTTGAGCAGGTCGGTTACGAACAGGCCGAGGGTCATGCGGTTGAAGCCATGTCGCGCTTCGATGACGAACTGGCTGTACAGCGATAGCGGCAGATCGATCAGGCCGGAAATGATCATGATGCTGAAGATCATCGCCAGGCCGTAGGTCAGGCCTTCGAGGCGGAGCGACCAGAAGTCGTGCAGGGCAGCGAGGCCACCGCCCAAGGTGAAGGCCAGCAGTAGCGCGGCTTCGATCAGGGTGCCGACGATGGCCGCCTTGCTGCGGTCCACCGTGTAATCGGCCGCCTTCTGGTGGTCCGGCAAGGCGATGCGTTCGGCGAAATCGACTGGCACGCTGGCGCGATGCGCCTGGACGAAACGGATGTGGCGCTTCTTGAGCCACAGGCGTGTTGCCACGGTCAACCCGAAAAAAAGCAGAAAAATGAAAGTGAAGTCAGGTGTCACGGATGGGGGGCCAAAGCTGTGCGAAAATCGCGGTTTTCAAGGATTCGGGCAATTATATGGCAGGCACTGCAAACAACCTCGTCTGGCTGGACATGGAAATGACCGGTCTGAACCCGGACGGCGATCGCATTATCGAAATGGCCATGGTCGTCACCAATTCGGAGCTCGAAATGGTCGCCGAATCGCCCGCCTGGGTCGTCCATCAGAGCGACGAAATCCTCGCCGGCATGGATGATTGGAACCAGAAAACCCATGGTCGTTCCGGCCTGATCGACAAGGTCAAGGCCTCGACGATGAATGAGGCCGAAGTCGAAGCCCAGGCTCTGGAGTTTCTGAAAAAATACTCACTGGCCGGCCACTCGCCGATGTGCGGTAATTCGATTGGCCAGGATCGTCGTTTCATGGCCCGCTACATGCCGACGCTGGAAGCCTTCTTTCACTATCGGAATCTGGATGTCAGTACCCTGAAGGAGTTGTGCAGGCGCTGGCAGCCAGAGATCTACAAAGGCTTCAAGAAAAAGAGCAAGCACACGGCGCTGGCCGACATCTACGAGTCGATCGACGAAATGAAGTACTACCGCGAGCACTTCCTCAAAGGCTGATCGCGCAGCAACCGTCCCGGTCAGTGCCGAAATAGACGGAAAGTCTCCTTGCGGTCGCCGGGCCGGTTGCCTTCCCATACCTTGGTCCACTTGCCATTGGGGGCCGCCAGTTCGCTGCGCGTGTCGCCGACGACCAGCAGCCAGTTGCATGCCTGGCCAGCCTTCGATTCTTCGGCGGCCGGTTCGATTCCCACAAAGTACGAGAGCGAGGCAAGCTGGGTCTGATTGAGTCCGCGTTCAGCCAGGCAGCCGTGATCGGCCGGCAAGGTTTGCGCAATGGCCTGGGCGACCGGGCGATAGGATTTGTTGAAATCGAACCACGGCATGATCAGCGTGGTTGCCAGCAACCACAGCGTCGTACAGCCCAGCGTCCAATGCGTCAGGCTGCGATAGGGCGAGCGTGGCGCCGTGACGATCAGCCATATCCACCACGCCGTTGCCGCCAGACCGATGATCAGTGCCAGCAGATCGAAGTGTCCGGTGAAGCCCGGGCGAAGCACCAGGGCACGTTTGGCCATTTGTCCCGGCCAGCCGAGCGCCATCGCTGACCAGCCGAGCCAGACGATGCCGATGAAAACACTGAAGGTGGACATGGCGAACCAGTCGAAAGCATTGGCCGAGCCGCGTCGCAAGGCCAGGGCGCCAGGCGTGGCGAGAAGCGCCAGTGGCGGTAGCAGCAGCAGTGCGGGAATTTGTCGTGGACGGTAGGCCCAGGCCAGCAACAACAAGGTCATCAGAAAAAATGCGAGGGGCAGCAATTGCTCGGCTGCCTTGAGGTTCTTGCGCCTGAGCCACAGCGTCCACCCGGCAAGTGGAAGGGCAGGGAAGGCGAACCACGGCAACATGGCGAGAAAACGGCCGCCGCCAGCGAGCGAAAATGGTGTTTTGAGCGGCGCCAGTTCGGTGGCCAGCCAGCTGTGAAAGCGGCTTGGCTCCAGATTGAGCAGCAGCAGCGGCCATGGCAGAATCAAAATGGTAGCCAGGGCCAGGCCAATAAGCAGGGTGTGTAGCGCCTTGGTTCGGTCAGGCGACAACCAGCAGGCGATGGGGGCAATGGCCAGAAGCGGCAATGTTGGCGCAATGCCGGTACCGAGCAGACAGCCGGCTACTGCCAGGCCATAAAATATGCCGGTCAGGCGTGGTTTTCGGCCAATGGTGGCGAGCGCGCCAAGGCCGCCCGCATAGGCAGCGAGTGCGATCAGCATCGGCTGGGCGTCGTGCGCATGGAAGAGCAGTCCCGCGCAGCCGGCAAGGAGTAGCGGGCTGGCGGCAGCGCTGTCTTCACCATACAACTCACGGCCGGCGTAGTAGAGGCCGATCAGGGCGAGAGCAACCCAGATGCCGCTGGCCAGGCGCATCGCTTCATGAAGGGGGAGTGCCCAGCCGAACAGGCTGCCGGTCAGGGCGGCGCTCCAGTAATAGAGCGGCGGCTCGTGGAACGGGCGGCCAGCCAGATCGGGCGATAGCCAGTCGCCAAAGTTCAGCATGTGCCAGGCGGCGCCGATGTGGATGGCGTCCTCGCCCTTCCACGGATCGCGGCCGAACAGGCCGGCCAGCACGTAGAACGCCAGGATGGCAGCGAGCACCCAGCCAGCGGGAGGCAAGCGAATGCCACGCCGCAGGGTGTCGCGAATCAGGGAGGCAAAATCAGACATGTCGGCCAGAAATGAAAAAGGCAGCCGTAAGGCTGCCTTTTATAGCGTAATTCGGGCTGGTCAGGCAGCGGCCTTACCGCGCATGGCGCCGAATTTCTGGTTGAAGCGTTCGACACGACCAGCGGTGTCAACGATCTTCTGCTTGCCGGTATAGAACGGGTGGCAGAGCGAGCAAACTTCAACATGAAGGGCTTTCTTCATGGTCGATTTGGTCGTGAAGGTGCTGCCACAGGAGCAGGTCACCTGAATTTCGTTGTAATCGGGATGGATATTGGCTTTCATCTTTAGTCCTTAATCTAGCGACCGGCGGATGTGGCCGATCTGGTAAGCCGGAGATTATCGTTGAATAATCACCGGGTTGCAATATTTATTATTAGCCGCGGCGCATGGCGTCAAAAAACTCCTGATTGCCCTTGGTGGACTTGACCTTGTCGAGCAGGAATTCCATTGCTTCGAGATCGTCCATCGGGTAGCAGAGCTTGCGCAGGACCCACATTTTCTGCAGAACGTCCGGCTTGAGCAGTAGTTCTTCGCGGCGGGTGCCCGAGCGGTTGACGTTGACTGCCGGGTACATGCGCTTCTCGGCCATGCGACGGTCGAGGTGGATTTCCGAGTTGCCTGTGCCCTTGAATTCTTCGTAGATCACTTCGTCCATGCGCGAACCGGTGTCGATCAGGGCGGTAGCGAGGATGGTCAGCGAGCCGCCTTCCTCAATGTTACGTGCGGCACCGAAGAACCGCTTGGGCTTCTGCAGGGCGTTGGCATCGACGCCGCCCGTCAGGACCTTGCCGGAAGCTGGTTGTACCGTGTTGTAGGCACGGGCCAGGCGAGTGATCGAGTCGAGCAGGATCACGACATCCTTCTTGTGTTCGACCAGGCGCTTGGCCTTTTCGATGACCATTTCGGCGACCGCAACGTGGCGGGTAGCCGGTTCGTCGAAGGTCGAGGCAACGACCTCGCCCTTGACGGTGCGGGTCATTTCGGTGACTTCTTCCGGGCGCTCGTCGATGAGCAGGACGATGAGCACGACATCCGGATGGTTGGCCGTGATGGCGTGAGCGATGTTCTGCAGCATCACGGTCTTGCCAGTCTTCGGCGGGGCGACGAGCAGTCCGCGCTGGCCGCAGCCGATCGGGGCGATCATGTCGATGACGCGGCTGGTGATGTTTTCTTCGGACTTGATGTCGCGTTCGAGTTTCATGTGACGCGTCGGATGCAGCGGCGTCAGGTTCTCGAACATGATCTTGTTCTTGTTGGCTTCCGGCGGGAAGCCATTGATCGACTCGAGCTTGGTCAAGGCGACGTAGCGTTCGCCTTCCTTCGGCGTGCGGATCTCGCCTTCGACAGTGTCGCCGGTACGCAGGTTGAAGCGGCGGACTTGCGACGGGGAGACGTATATGTCATCCGGGTTGGCCAGGTAGGACGTGTCGGATGAACGGAGGAAGCCGAAGCCGTCGGACAAGACTTCCAGTGTGCCATCCCCATAAATGGTGTCGCCATTCTTTGCCTTGGCCTTGAGGATGGCGTAGATCAACTCCATCTTGCGCATGCGGTTGGCGTTTTCGATGGCCAGCTCGGTGGCCATGTCCAGCAGTTTGCTGACGTGTAGTGTTTTTAGTTCGGAAAGTTGCATGTAGGAGTGTGTGGCGCCAGTAAATTATGGGCCGGGCTGCTGCCCGAAACCGGGGCGCAAGAGCTTGGAAGCTTTTGGGTGGGGAGTGATGCGTGGGCGCTTGGCCGGTAGCATCTGCCTGAAGGTGCAGGACGCACCTTCAGGGCGGGAGACTACGGAGATTACAGATTGCTGTCAATAAAGGCAGCGAGCTGCGACTTGGACAGTGCGCCAACCTTGGTTGCTTCGATGTTACCGTTCTTGAAGATCATCAGGGTCGGAATGCCACGGATGCCATACTTGGCCGGAGTGCCCTGGTTGTCATCAATGTTGACCTTGGCGACCTTGAGCTTGCCGGCATATTCGGTGGCGACTTCGTCGAGGATCGGAGCGATCATTTTGCAGGGGCCGCACCATTCTGCCCAGTAGTCGACGAGAACGGGCTGCTGCGATTGCAGCACTTCCGCTTCAAATGTGTCGTCGGTTACGTAATGGATGTGCTCGCTCATGGTTGCCTCATGGGATGGGTAAAACGAATGGGTAAGGTTTGCGCCGGAGTGGCGACGTGAATGTTGCGTGATGCTAGCGAAAAAAGAAGCGCTAGGGAAGCATCGCTGTCAGGGTTTAAGTAGATTGGCTAGTTCAACAGCGGTTTTTACCTTCATTTTGTCGAAAAGGTTAGCCCGATGCACCTCGACGGTGCGCATGCTGATATTCAACTCGTCGGCGATCACCTTGTTGAATTTGCCAAGCAGAACGAGTTCCATGATCTGTCGCTCGCGGGTGGTCAGTGTGGAAATTCGTGCTTTTACCGAGTCGACCGTGGCATTTGCCTCTCGCTGGCGGGCATCGAGGCCCATGGCCTCTTCGATGCGGGTGGCCAATTCGTTGTCGTTGAGCGGCTTCTCGAAGAAGTCGAAAGCGCCTTTTTTGAGTGTGCTGACTGCGAGCGGGACATCACCATGGCCGGTTAGAAAAATGACCGGCAGTGTTGATTTTCTTTCCAGCAATTGATCAAAGCAATCTAGGCCACTAATGCCAGTCATCCGCATGTCGAGAACCACGCAGCCGCTGGTGGCCGGTGTCCAGGCGGCCAGAAAGCTTTCGGCCGAATCGTAGCTGGCAGAGGGAATGCCGCGCGAGGTCAGGAGCCAGGCCAGGGCGTCGCGGATGGCATCATCGTCATCAACCAGGTGGGCTTGCGGTGCGCTCATTGGGCTTCCATAGGCAGGGTGAAGATGAATATCGTACCGCTTCCCGTTGGCGATTGCAGATTGTCTTCAGCCCACAATCGGCCGCGATGGAACTCGATGATGGAGCGGCAGATCGACAGGCCGATGCCCATCCCCTCTGGCTTGGTGGTAAAAAATGCGGTGAACAATTTATCCCGGATTTCCGGTGAGATGCCACTGCCCCGGTCGCTGACACTTACATGTAGCTCGCTCTCCCTGACTTCGGTTGCGATATGCAATACACGATCAGCTTCATCGTTGCCGGCCATAGCTTCCATGCCATTCCTGATCAGGTTCAAAAGGACCTGCTCAAGCATCAGTCGGTCCGCCGGAATGGGCGGTAGCGAAGGGATCTGGCATTCAATCCGGACATGTCGCTTGCGCGCCTCGGCTTCAACGAAACCCAGGCAGTCTTCAATCACTTCGCCAAGAAGGCAGGGGGCGCGTTTGGGTTCGCTTTTCCGGACAAAATCGTGGACACGACGAATGATCTTGCCTGCGCGCTGCGCTTGCACGCCGATTTTTTCCAGAGCCGGCAGAATGTCTTGCGGGGTGCCCTTGCCGCTGCTCAGCAGGTTCTGGCACCCGGTGTTGTAGCTGGCGATGGCGGCAAGTGGTTGGTTCAACTCGTGAGCCAGTGTTGACGCCATTTCCCCCATGGTGACCAGGCGCGAAGTGAATTGCAGTTGTTCCTGTTGCTGGCGAGCCAACTCCTCGGCGTGTTTGCGTTCGGTAATGTCAAGCACAGACGCCATCCAGCCAGTGTGTCTTCCGCTGCCATCGATCAGCTTGGCTTCGTAGACCAGGGCATGGAAGCGCTCACCGTTCTTGCGCATGAAGGTGATTTCGAAACCGTCCTGCGGTGCTTCGCCGGCCAGCACGGTCTGGTGCATGGCATAGGTTTCCTCTAGTTGTTCTGGCGCCCAGTAGGGCATGGGCGGCGCCTTGTTAACCAGTTCTGCAGGGCTGAAGCCGGTCATTCTGCAGAAGGCCGGGTTGACGTAGATGACGCGTCCGACCAGATCTCGCGCCCGCATCCCGACGGTCAGCGAATCCTCCATGGCAGCCCGGAAGGCGTGTTCTTCGCGCAGCGCATCTTCGGCGAGAGAGCGCTTTTTCATCAGGTCACGCACTAGCCACAGGCTCCAGAAAACACCAGCGGCAAGCATGATGATGGCGGCAACCAGAAGGCGCTGCAGTGAATTGTCCGGGGCGTTGTAGTTTGTTACTCGCAATATAAGACCTGAGCCAGGGGGGTCGAAGGGGATTTCATAGCTCTGGCTGCGGTTGCCGGAAATGTGGGTTTTCGTTGCAAATTGAAGATCGTTGTCGTCGACAATTTCAACTTTGTATTTCTCGGTAAACCACCATGGCACCTGATTGGAGAGAAGCGTGTCCAGCGGGTACAGAATGGCCAGCACGCCGGTTATGCGACGCTCGTTGAAAATTGGAACGAGCAGCTCTATGAAGGCGCGGTTTCCCTCGAGAAAGAAGGGTTCGCTGTATTGACGCGTACCCAGTCGGCTCGCCAATTCGAACGCCTTGGCGGTTACTGGCGGCCCAAAGGACTCGATTTCGCTGTCCGGGTGGGTTGCCGTCGGCAGGGCATCTATTACCTGACGCTTGGAGTCCAGCCAGAGTATCTGGGCTATATCCGGCGAGTTTTTCAATATGTGCTCGGCGCGCAACCTGAACAGTTTCTGGCGACCGGAGGAATTTGCCATGTCCAGCGCCAGTTGCTGAATTTGTTCTTCGTTGCCATCGAGGTGAAAACGCAGATTCTGTTCAAGCCAGAGCACGTCCTTGATCAGGGCTGAACGCTCTTCTTCCGCTTCGTTGCTGTGCAGCAGCCAGATCAGGGTGAGCACGGCGACAAGCAGCAGCACGATGCCCAGCTTGGGCAGTGCAAGCAGCCAGCGCAATCGTCGCGAACTGCCAGGCGGGATACGAATGGGGTTAGTCATTGTCAAAATGGTACAACAGGTGTTTTCGTGTCGCTTGATTGTGGCTTTCCACTATTCGGATATCCACAATGGTCAGCCGAAGCCGTGTTGGAGATACTGCCGCCCGTTTTCCGGAATTTTCCGGAGTGCGCATTCGAGGAGGAGGGCAAATACCATGGCCAAAAAAACGATATTCAAGAGTCTCTATTTTCAGGTGATCATCGCCATCATCATCGGCGTAGCGCTTGGTCACTTCTACCCCGATACAGGTGCGGCCATGAAGCCGCTGGGCGATGGGTTCATCAAACTGATCAAGATGATCATTGCACCGATCATCTTCTGCACCATCGTCGTTGGCATTGCCGGCATGGAAGACATGAAGAAGGTCGGCAAGACCGGTGGCCTGGCTGTGCTTTATTTTGAAGTGGTCAGTTCTATCGCACTGGTGATTGGCCTCATCGTAGTTAACGTCTGGCAACCGGGTGTTGGCATGAATGTCGACGTTTCGACGCTCGATACCAAAGGTATAGCCAAGTATGCCGAGCCGGGCAAGATGCAGTCGACGGTCGATTTCCTGTTGAATATCATCCCGACCAGCGTCGTCGATGCGTTTGCCAAGGGCGACATGCTGCAGGTGCTTTTCTTCTCCATTCTCTTCGGCTACGCGATGCATGCTTTCGGTGAGCGTGGCAAACCTGTCTTCGAGTTGATCGAGAAGCTGTCGCATGTGTTGTTCGGCATCGTTGGCGTGATCATGAAAGTGGCTCCGATCGGTGCTTTCGGGGCGATGGCCTATACGATCGGTAAACATGGCGTCGGCAGTCTGACCCAGTTGGCCAGCTTGATGGGTGCGTTTTACCTGACCTGCGTGATCTTCATTCTTGGTGTGCTGGGCAGCATCGCTGCGGCCCACGGGTTTTCGATCATCAAGTTGATCAAGTACATCAAGGAGGAGCTTTTCCTTGTGCTTGGTACTTCATCTTCGGAATCTGCTTTGCCACGCCTGATGGCCAAAATGGAAAACGCGGGTGCCCAGAAGTCGGTGGTGGGCTTGGTCGTGCCAACCGGTTATTCCTTCAATCTTGATGGAACTTCGATTTACCTGACCATGGCTGCGGTGTTTATCGCTCAAGCGACCAATACGCCAATGGATATCGGGCAACAAATTACGCTGCTGGTCATTCTGCTGCTGACGTCGAAAGGTGCTGCTGGGGTGACTGGCAGTGGCTTCATTGTGCTGGCAGCGACGCTGTCGGCCGTGGGTACGGTGCCGGTGGCCGGCTTGGCGCTGATTCTTGGGATTGACCGTTTCATGTCCGAAGCCCGTGCTTTAACCAACTTCATCGGTAACAGCGTTGCCACGTTGGTGGTCGCGAAGTGGTGCAATGCGCTCGATACCAAACGAATGAACGCTGTCCTTAACGACGAAACCCCCGACGAGGCAGATAATCCTGAACTGGTTCTTGATGACGCGCCTGAGGTGATCATTCCCCATTCTCCTCGTCCGATTGTCGAGCATCACTGATTGCAATTATCGTTGCCAAAAACCGCCGGCTGGTCCGGCGGTTTTTTTATGGGTAATCGCTATGTGGAAAACCACAATACGCGGCAGTTATGTATTTCGTAATACTTTTACTCAGCCGAAATTTATTGATTTCGCTATTCCACATCTGGAGGAGACAACAATGAAAGTATCCAAACTATTGGTTGCCTTGTTTGCCGGCGCGCTGTCGCTGGCTGCCTATGCCCAAGCCCCCATCGTCATCAAGTTCAGTCATGTGGTGGCCGCCGATACGCCGAAGGGCAAGGCGGCGGAAATGTTCGCCAAGAAAGCCAGCGAGCTGACCAAGGGCAAGGTCAAGGTTGAGGTTTACGCCAACTCGACGCTCTACAAGGACAAGGAAGAAATGGAAGCGCTGCAACTGGGCGCTGTTCAGATGCTGGCTCCATCGCTTGCCAAGTTTGGTCCGCTCGGCGTCAAGGAGTTCGAGGTTTTTGATCTGCCGTTCATTTTCAGTGACTACGATGCCTTGCGCAAAGTGACCAACGGCCCGGTCGGCAAGCAGTTGCTGGCCAAGCTGGAGCCCAAGGGAATTCGTGGTCTGGGCTACTGGGACAATGGTTTCAAGTCCTTCTCTCTGAATACACCGATCAAGACGCCGGCTGACCTCAAGGGCAAGAAGCTACGGATACAGTCGTCCAAGGTGCTCGAGGAAGAGATCCGGGCACTGGGCGGTTTGCCTCAGGTAATGGCTTTCTCTGAGGTCTATCAGGCGCTGCAGACTGGCGTGGTCGATGGTACCGAGAACCCTATTTCGAATCTCTATACCCAGAAGATGCATGAAGTGCAGAAGCATCTGACACTGACCGATCACGGCTATCTGGGCTACGCGGTCATTGTTAACAAGAAGTTCTGGGATGGCTTGCCGGCTGATGTTCGGGCTCAACTGGAGGATGCCATGGAGCAGGCAACCCGTTACGCCAACCAGATCGCCAAGGTCGAGAACGACGGCGCACTGGATGCCGTGAAAAAGAGCGGCAAGACCATCGTCTATACCCCGACCAAGGAAGAGCGCCTGGCATTCAAGAAGGCGCTGGTGCCGGTCCATCAGAAGATGGAAGGTCGGGTTGGCAAGGAAGTGATCCAAGCTGTTTACAGGGACACCGGTTTCAAGCCGGATAGCCTCTAGCCACTTCGTAACAGGTACGTGGGGGCTGCGGCCTCCACGTCAAAACGGGGGAGCTCGTCATGATCAACAAGGCGTTGAATCACCTTGAAGAGTTGCTGGTTACCTTCCTGATGGGGGCGGCCACACTTATTATTTTTGTCTCTGTCATGCACCGCTATCTGGCCGGGGTGGATATTCCCGGCCTGCAGGACTGGTTGCTGACACTCAATTTCGGCTGGGCCCAGGAACTGTGCATCATCATGTTCGTCTGGATGGCCAAGTTCGGTGCTGCCTATGGGGTGCGTACGGGCATCCACGTCGGAGTCGATGTGCTGATCAACCGCCTCGACGACAGCACGCGGGGTAAGGCTATTGTTTTTGGACTGCTGTCCGGGGCTTTGTTTACTGGCATCGTAGCGACGCTGGGCGCCCATTTTGTCTGGGAAAACGGCGCGCACTACGCCATCTTCCAGTTCCTTGGTATCGATACCGGCGACAACTACGAAGGTCCGACGACGCCTGATCTCGAATGGCCGACATGGATGGTTTACAGCGCCATCCCGCTTGGTTCTTCGCTGATGTGCTTCCGTTTCCTGCAGGTTTGCATCGGGTTCATTCGTACCGGCGAACTGCCGCACCATGATCATGGACACGTTGATGGGCTGGAAGATGAGACGCCGCCGGTCGATGTCAATCTCTATGGCATGGATGACAACCTGCACATGCATGACCTCAAGCACCCGATGATTGGTGAGCGCCGCTCGGGTGCGGATCGTCGGCGTGGCGAAAGCAGCACGCAAGAAAACGAGCGTCGCGCTGCTGAACGTCGTAACGAAAACGACAACGGAGGCCAGCAATGAACGCTCTGGTGATCTTCGGCCTGTTGGCCGTGCTCATGCTGTCCGGTATGCCGATCTCGATTTCGCTGGGCCTGACGGTGCTGACCTTCCTGTTTACGATGACTGAAGTACCGCTTGAATCAGTTGCACTCAAG
The DNA here is from genome assembly GCA_013335535.1 of Azonexaceae bacterium. Lineage (GTDB taxonomy): Bacteria > Pseudomonadota > Gammaproteobacteria > Burkholderiales > Rhodocyclaceae > Azonexus. Next base: position 38,788 of record JAAXVL010000005.1, on the reverse strand, counting down.
CTGTTTACCGGCATCGAAAAGTTCGAGATCATGGCCATCCCCTTCTTCATCCTTGCCGGTAACTTCCTGACTCACGGCGGGGTGGCGAAACGAATGATTAATTTCGCCACGTCGATGGTTGGTCACTGGTACGGCGGTCTCGGTCTTGCTGGGGTGCTGGCCTGCGCCTTGTTTGCGGCGGTGTCCGGGTCCAGTCCGGCGACGGTTGTGGCAATTGGTTCCATTTTGCTGCCGGCGATGGTGAAGGCGGGTTTTCCGAACAAATTTGGGGCCGGTGTGATCGCGACGTCCGGAGCGTTGGGTATCCTGATTCCACCGTCTATCGTCATGGTGATGTATTCGGTGGCAACCAATACCTCGGTCGGTGCATTGTTCATGGCCGGCGTAATTCCGGGCTTGGCGCTGGCGGCGACGCTGGGTGGTGTTACCTGGTATCGGGCCAAGAAGTTTGACTATCCGCGTCAGCCGAAGGCGACTTGGGGCGAGCGTTGGAAGGCATTCCGTGCTTCGGTCTGGGGGTTGCTGTTGATCGTTGTTGTGATGGGGGGTATCTATACCGGCATCTTTACACCGACCGAAGCGGCAGCGATGTCTGCGGTCTACGCTTTTATATGTGCCGTTTTCATTTACAAGGATCTGGGGCTGAAGGATGTGCCAAAGGTGCTGTTGAACTCGGCCAACATGTCGGCGATGTTGCTCTACATCATCACCAATGCCGTGTTGTTCTCGTTCATCATGACCAACGAGAATATTCCGCAGTCCTTGGCTGACTGGATGATGGGCAATGGGCTGGGGGTGATAACCTTCCTGCTGATGTGCAACGTGTTGCTGCTGCTGGCTGGCAATTTCATGGAGCCGTCGTCCATCGTGCTGATCTTTGCGCCCATCCTGTTCCCTGTCGCCATCAAGCTGGGTATCGATCCGGTGCATTTCGGCATCATCATGGTGGTGAACATGGAAGTCGGTATGTGCCACCCTCCGGTCGGGCTTAACCTTTATGTGGCATCAGGTATTACGAAAATGGGTATCACGGAACTGACTATAGCCGTTTGGCCGTGGCTGCTTTCAATGCTCGGTTTCCTCATTGTGGTGACTTACTGGCCGGCGTTGTCGCTCTGGTTGCCGCAGCGGCTGGGCATGATTTAAGGCTGGCCTTGCCGCAATTGACAAGCCCCGACTCCGTTCGGGGTTTGTTTTTTTGGGGGGTGGGTGTGGCACAATCCGCTCCCCGGAAAGTCCGTTAGGAAATCATGAAATTCGCACTCTCGATGATCGCTCTGATCGCTCTTGCCTTGATTGTTCCCTTCCTGGTTCCGGGTTTGGGCAAGCAGGAGGGCGTTGATCCCAACGCCAATCTGCCGTGGCAAATCGAGCTTGATGCTCAAGGCGGTAGCTCGGTCTTCGGCCTGCGTCCTGGTGTCAGCACCGTTGGCGAAGTGCGCCAGAAATTTGGTGGCGACATGGATGTGGCAATCATCGCTGAGCCAAATGAAATGGGGATGCTTGAAGGTTATTACTCGCAGGTTGCGCTCGGTTTTGTGCTGGCCAAGGTCATTGTCACGGTCGACGCGAAAAAAGAGCTAATTTCGGAAATGCGCGACCGTGCCCTGAAGGCTAAGCACATGGAAAGTACGACGCGCAAGATCACATTGAACCCCGATGATCTGGCAGCGATTGAAAAAATGCCGGTGAAAGCGATCAGTGTCATTCCATCGGTGAATCTCGACGAAGCAACGGTGATCCAGCGTTTCGGTCCGCCGGGGGAGCGTTTGGCTGTGTCGGAGAGGCGTGTCCATCTGCTTTACCCGGAAAAAGGCCTTGATGTCGTGGTCGATGGCGATGGTAAAGAGTTGCTGCAATATGTGGCGCCGCGCAATTTTGCCGAGTTGCGCGAGCCGCTGAATAAGCCAGATGGCGAGAAAACACCCGCGCAGTGATTCGGGCGTTCGTGTTCTGAATCTGCTAAAATCGCCCGTTTTTCAACTGACTAGCTTTTGCGGAGCAATTAAATGGCTATCGAACTCGCCCTCTCCATCATCAAACCTGACGCTGTTGCCAAGAACGTTATCGGCAAGATTTACTCCCGTTTTGAAACCAACGGCCTGAAGATCGTTGCCTCCAAGATGGTCTGGTTGTCCGAACAGGAAGCCGGCCAATTCTACGCTGTCCACAAGGCCCGTCCGTTCTTCAAGGATCTGGTTGCCTTCATGACTTCCGGTCCGGTCATGGTTCAAGTGCTCGAAGGCGAAAACGCCATCGCCAAGAACCGCGAACTGATGGGCGCCACCAACCCGAAGGAAGCCGCTCCGGGCACGATTCGCGCCGACTTCGCCGAGTCCATCGATGCCAATGCCGTGCACGGCTCCGATGCTCCGGAAACCGCCGCCGTGGAAGTTGCTTTCTTCTTCCCGGGGCTGAACGTCTACGCTGGCCGCTAAGTAACACCGAATGACCGTCAATCTGCTGGATTTCGATGGCGAAAGCCTGACTGCCTGGTTTGCCGAGCAGGGCGAAAAGCCCTTTCGCGCCAAGCAGGTCTTGCGCTGGATCCATCGTTCCGGCGTGGCGGATTTCGATGCCATGACCGACATCGCCAAGAGCCTTCGCGAGAAGCTCAAGGCGAAGGCGGTCGTGGCGCCGCCCGCCATCGTCTCCGACAAGCTGTCGGATGACGGCACGCGCAAGTTCCTGATTGATGTCGGCAACGGCAATGCAGTCGAAACGGTGTTCATTCCCGAAGACGACCGCGGTACCTTGTGCATTTCGACGCAAGCCGGTTGCGCACTCGACTGCGCTTTCTGTTCGACCGGCAAGCAGGGTTTCAACCGCAACCTGACGGTAGCGGAAATCATTGGCCAGCTATGGCAGGCCAACCACGCGCTCGGCGCGATCCACGGTGACGAACGCATCATTTCCAACGTCGTCCTGATGGGCATGGGCGAGCCGCTCGCCAATTTCGAAAACTCCGTCGCCGCCTTGAGGCTGATGCTCGACGACAACGCCTACGGCCTCTCACGCCGCCGTGTCACCGTATCCACTTCCGGTCTTGTACCGGTCATGGATCGTCTAGGTGACGAGTGTCCGGTCGCCCTGGCCGTCTCGCTGCACGCGCCGAACGACAAGCTGCGCGACCAGATCGTGCCGATCAACCAAAAATACCCACTGAAGGAACTGATGGCGGCCTGCCAGCGTTATCTGGACAAGGCGCCGCGCGATTTCATTACCTTCGAATACATCATGCTCGACGGCATCAACGACAGTGACGCGCACGCTCGCGAACTGCTTGCGCTGGTCAAGCATGTGCATTGCAAGTTCAACCTGATTCCCTTCAATCCTTTCCCGGGTTCGCCGTTCAAGCGGTCGCCGGCGGAGCGGGTTCGTCGGTTTGCCGAGATACTGATGCAGGCTGGCATCATCACCACGACGCGTAAGACGCGAGGTGACGATATTGATGCAGCCTGTGGTCAGTTGGCTGGCCAGGTGCTGGATAAAACAAAACGTACCACCGGAAGAGTGATCCCCTTAGTGGAGGCAAGATCGTGACTTTTTTTTCGCTTAAAAACCGGGTTGCAGGAGTTGTTCTTGGTGCGCTCTGCGTTTTGCCTGTTCTGGCGCAATACGACTTCAATCCATCGGCAACAGGTCAGTCGAAGGTCCCGTCCGATCCACGCAATCGTGCCAAGATTCATACCGAACTGGGGGCCATGTACTTTCAGGCCGGGAATCCGGGGGTCGCTCTTGATGAACTGCGCATTGCACTGAGCGCGGATTCAAGTTATTTCCAGGCATATAGCGTCCGTGGTCTGGTCCGTTTGTCGCTAAAGGAATATGACAAGGCGGAAGACGATTTTAGGCAGGCGCTTAACCTCGCGCCGAACGATCCAGAGGTCAACAATAACTACGGCTGGTATCTCTGTGAAACGGGCAAGGAGCGTCAGTCGATTGCCTATTTTCTCAATGCGCTAAAGAGCCCGTTGTACGAGACGCCGGACAAGGCCTACACAAATGCGGGTACCTGTGCATTCAAGGCAGGTGATCTTGATGGCGCGCAGAATTACCTGCTGAAAGCCTTGCAGCTTTCACGCGATGGTGCGGTGTCGGCTCGTCTGCAACTGGCCAAGATATTTTTTAAGCGCGGAAATTTTGAAGAATCGCGCATTTACCTCGCTGAAGCGTTGAAAATGATGGAGCCGCCAACTGCTGACGCCCTTTGGCTCGGATTGCGTCTTGAGCGAAAGCAAGGTAACCGTTCTGCTGAGGCGGGCTATGCCTCGCAGCTACGTGGACGATATCCGACGTCGCTGGAGTATCAGGAATTCCTAAAAGGCAATTTTGAATGAGTGAGCAGGTGAATAATCAGGACGCCATCGTAGAACAAAGCGTTGTGCTGTCCGGGCCGCCAGTCGGCGAGCAATTGCGCGTGGCGCGCGAAGCGCGCGGGTTAGAGGTGGCCGATATCGCCCAGACGCTCAAACTCGGGCCGCGGCAGGTCGAAGCGCTTGAGGGAGGCGACTGGAAAGGTTTGCCGGGTAACACTTTCATTCGTGGTTTTGTTCGGAATTATGCCCGCCTGATCCAGATAGATCCTGCTCCGCTCATGGCACAGCTCGATGAAGTTCTGGAAAAGCCTGTCAATAACCTCGGTGTGTCCGAAATGGCACCGGCGGCGATGCCGCATTCCGGCAGTGCCGGCTCACGGCGTAGCAAACTAGTCGTGCTGGTTGGGGTAGGGGCGGTCGTCCTGGCTGCTTTGGCCTATTTTTTGATGCCGGGTGATCTTTCCTCTCTGCGCGAAAGTACGCAATCGCTGCTCGACTCTTTGGCTCGCAAAGACCAGAATGTTCCGAAAACGGGGGCGGTGGCTAATGTTGCCGAGCCGGTTTTTCCTCCCGGAACGACACCGCAACAGGTCATGAATCCGCAGGTGCTCGCACCCGCTGAATTACAGCCTCCCCAAGCAGCAGCCTCTGCGTTGCCGAGTATCCAGGAAGGTCGAGAGTCCGGAATGGCACCGGCAACAGCCCCCCAGATGCGTTTTCTGTTCGAAAAGGATTCGTGGCTTGAAGTTCGCGATCGCGACAACAAGGTTGTGTTTTCACAGAAACTGGCGGCAGGTACGGAGCAAGTGCTATCCGGACAGGGGCCGATGTCGGTCACCATCGGCTACGCGCCGGGCGTCCGTGTATTCTGGCATGGTGAAGCAGTTGATCTGGCACCGTATACGCGTGGCGATGTGGCCCGTCTGGTTCTGGAGTAAATCGTGAGTGCTGTTGCCAAACGCTTGACCCGCTCCTGCTTTGTCGGCCATGTAAAGCTGGGGGGTAATGCCCCGACGGTTATCCAATCGATGACCAATACCGATACTGCCGACTATCTGGCCACCGCCTTGCAGACCGCCGAATTAGCCCGTGCCGGTTCAGAGTTGGTTCGCATCACAGTGAATTCGCCGGAGGCCGCTGCCGCCGTGCCGAAAATCCGTGAGCATCTCGATCGGATGAACTGTAACGTTCCGCTGATCGGTGATTTTCATTACAACGGTCATCGCTTGCTGACCGACCATCCGGCCTGTGCCGAGGCTCTGGCCAAATACCGGATCAATCCGGGCAACGTTGGTTTCGGCAGAAAAAAAGACGAACAGTTTGCCCAGATGGTCGAGTTGGCCTGTAAATACGACAAACCTGTCCGTATCGGCGTCAATTGGGGGAGCCTCGATCAGGAATTACTGGCTCGAATCATGGACGAAAACTCTCGTCGATCACAGCCTTTGGATGCGACGGAGATTATGCGTCACGCGATGGTGACGTCGGCGCTCGAATCCGCAGCAAAAGCTGAAGAGGTTGGCCTGGCGGGGGAGAAGATCATTCTGTCCTGCAAGGTATCAAGCGTTCAAGACCTGATCGCCATTTATCGTGAGCTTTCAAAACGCGCCGATTACGCTTTGCACCTCGGTTTGACCGAGGCGGGAATGGGGTCCAAGGGAATAGTCGCATCGACCGCAGCACTGTCTGTTTTGTTGCAGGAAGGCATCGGAGACACCATTCGCATTTCACTGACGCCAGAGCCCGGCGGTTCGCGTACGCAAGAGGTCATCGTTGGTCAGGAAATCCTGCAAACGATGGGCTTGCGCGCTTTTACGCCGATGGTTGCGGCCTGTCCCGGCTGTGGCCGCACCACCAGCACTTTGTTTCAGGAACTGGCCGGCGAAGTCCAGGATTTTGTGCGAGCCAAGATGCCGGAATGGAAATTACATTACGACGGGGCAGAGAACATGACGCTGGCTGTCATGGGCTGCATCGTCAATGGTCCCGGAGAATCGAAGCACGCCAATATCGGAATTTCCCTGCCGGGGACCGGTGAGGCACCATCGGCGCCAGTTTACGAGGATGGCCAGAAGACTGTCACACTCAGGGGCGATAACATCGCCAGCGAATTCAAACAAATCATCGAGCGCTATGTCGAGCGCACCTATACCAAGAAACTGAAGTCATGAGTCAAACCTTGCAAGCCGTGCGCGGGATGAACGACATCCTGCCCGACGACGCCGCATTCTGGGAGTTGTTCGAGGACACCATCCGGTCGTGGCTGAAGGGCTACGGCTATCGCCCGATTCGCATGCCCATCGTCGAGCCGACACCGCTCTTCAAGCGCGCCATTGGTGAAGTCACCGATATCGTCGAGAAGGAAATGTATTCGTTCATCGACGGCCTGAATGGCGAAGCGCTCACCCTGCGCCCGGAAGGTACGGCCGGGTGCGTCCGTGCCGTCATCGAACATAACCTGGCGGCCCGCCAGACTCAGCGTCTTTATTACATCGGCCAGATGTTCCGCCATGAGCGTCCGCAAAAGGGGCGTTATCGTCAGTTTCATCAGGTTGGCGTGGAGTCTTTTGGTATGTCTGGGCCTGATATCGATGCCGAAATGATCCTGATGGGGGCGCGTTTATGGAATGACCTCGGGTTGGATGGCATCGAACTACAACTCAACAGCCTTGGCCAGTCTGAGGAGCGTGCCCAGCATCGCGCCGCGTTGATTGCCTACTTTGAGGAAAATGCGGAGTTGCTTGACGAGGAGGCCCAGCGTCGTTTGCATACCAACCCTCTGCGCATTCTCGATACCAAGAATCCAGCCATGCAGGATCTGTGCGCTGCTGCACCAAAACTGATCGACTATCTTGGCGCTGAATCGCTGGCCCACTTCGAAGGTGTGCAGCGAGTGCTACGTGATGCGGGTATTGCTTTCAAGATCAATCCGCGTCTGGTGCGAGGCCTGGATTATTACAACTTGACAGTCTTCGAATGGGTGACTGACAAACTTGGCGCCCAAGGAACGGTCTGCGCTGGTGGCCGTTACGATTCTCTGGTTGAGCAACTTGGCGGTAAACCAACGCCAGCCTGTGGTTTTGCCATGGGAGTCGAGCGTTTGATTGCCTTGATCAAGGATTCTGGCGGTGAGCCGATGGCGCCTGCGCCGGATGTTTACTTGGTGCACCAGGGCGAAGAGGCGGCTCGCCTTGCCTTCCGCGTAGCTGAGGGGCTGCGCGATCAAGGGATTGATGTACTGCAGCATTGCGGTGGCGGAAGCTTCAAGTCGCAGATGAAAAAAGCAGATGGCAGTGGTGCAAACTTTGCGGTAATTATTGGCGATGACGAAGCATCAACAGGACACGCGCAGTTGAAGTCGCTACGCCAGGCTGGCATTGAACAGCGCAAACTGAAAGTTGATGAATTGGCAGAGGCCATCATCGATCAAATTATTGATTCGGATGAAGAGGAATAAGCAGCATGGCTCATTACGACCTCGAAGAGCAGGAACAGATCGATACCCTGAAAACCTGGTGGAAGATGTACGGCAATCTTGTGACGAGCATGGTTGTTGCAGCTTCTCTGGGGGTTATCGGCTGGCAAGGCTGGAACTGGTACCTGCGCGGGCAATCGGCGCAAGCAGCTGCCATCTATGGGGTGCTTGAGCAGGCAACATCCATGGGCGATGTTCAAAAGGTAAAAGCGACAGCAGGCGAACTGGCCGAAAAGTTTGGCGGTACCAGCTATGCTTCCTTGGGGGCGATGCTGGCTGGCAAGCAGTCATTCGAAGCAGGGGATCTGAAGACGGCAAAAACACAGTTTGGCTGGGTGGCTGAAAATGGCAAGGACGAGATCAGGGATTTGGCTCGGCTGCGTCTGGCTGCTGTTCAAATTGATGAGCAGGCCTTTGACGAAGCGCTCAAGCAACTCGATGCCACTCATGCTCCGGCTTTTGATGCTCGCTTCCAGGAGCTGAAGGGCGACGTGCTGTCTGCTCAAGGAAAAAAGGCCGAAGCGCGAACTGCCTACAAGGCTGCGCTGGAAAAAATGACCGGCAAGCAAGGTGCCGCTCGAGAATTGCTGCAACAGAAACTTGACAATCTGGGTGAGGCCGTCTGATGTCACGTAAACTTGCTGCCCTGTTTGCTGCTGCGGGCTTCTTGCTTGGCGGCTGCGCAACTGTGTCGGATACGATTGATTCGATCAACCCGTTTGCCAATGCTGGACCAAAAATGGCTCCGCTAGGCCCGTTGACCGCAACAGCGGATGTCCGTACTGCCTGGTCAGCCAGCGTTGGCAAGGCCGGTGACTATACCTTCACCCCTGCAGTCGTCGGCAACGTTGCTTATGCAGCAAGCAGGAGCGGCACGATATCCAAGCTGGAAGAGGGCAAGCTTGCCTGGAAAGTCGAAGCGGGCCAGCTTTTGTCGGCCGGCGTAGGTGCAAATAGCCGCCTAGTGGTTGTTGGTACTTCGAAAGGTGATGTTCTGGCCTTCTCCGCGGATGACGGAAAAGCGCTTTGGCAAGCCAAGGTTTCCAGTGAGGTGCTAGCCACCCCCGTGATCGGTGACGATGGCGTGGCGGTGAAAAGCGGTGACAACAAGGTCCACCTGCTAGATGCGAGTGACGGTGGGCGCAAATGGGTATATCAGCGCTCGACGCCCCCTCTATCAGTACGTAGTGCTGGTTCCCCGGTGTTCGCTGACCGCTACATCTTTGTCGGGTACCCCGGAGGAAAGCTGGTAGCTCTGGCGATACAAAATGGTGCTCCGGTCTGGGAAGGGGCTGTTGCCTTGCCCAAGGGTGCCACTGAACTTGATCGAGTGGCAGATATCGTTGCCCCTCCTGTTGTCGATGGTCGTCTGATCTGTGCCGTCGCATTCCAAGGCCGTGTTGCTTGTTTTGACATGGGACAAGGCGGGGCGATGGTCTGGTCACGTGACTTGTCATCAGTGGTTGGCTTGGCCATGGATAGTCGTTATCTATACGTTGCCGATGACAAGGGTGTGCTCTATGCACTCGATAGACTGTCCGGTAGTAGCCTTTGGAAGCAGGATAAACTCAAAAACCGTCGCCTTTCTGCGCCAGTTGTGCAGCGTGGCCTGGTTGCTGTGGCTGATGCCGAAGGCATCGTTCACTTCCTTTCGCGTGATGATGGCAGCTTTGCCGCGCGCCAGAAAACCGATGGCTCGCCGGTTCGCGCGCCACTTCAGATGCTCGGTAACGCCGTTCTGGTTCAGACCACGGGCGGCAGCGTGAGCGCAATAGAGGCTCAATGAAACCTACGCTTGTTCTGGTCGGCCGACCTAACGTCGGCAAATCCACGCTGTTCAACCGCCTGACCAAGTCGCGGGACGCCATTGTTGCCGATTTGCCCGGGTTGACCCGCGACCGTCACTATGGTCATGGAAAACTGGGCAAAAAGCCCCATCTGGTAGTCGATACCGGTGGTTTTGAGCCGCTGGTTAAGGATGGCATTTTGCATGAGATGGCTCGGCAGACCGAACAGGCCATTGCTGAAGCAGACGCTATTATTTTTGTTGTAGATGGCCGTGCAGGCCTGACGCCACATGACAAGGAAATCGCCAATAAGCTGCGACGCGTCGACTGCCCGGTCATCGTTGCGGTCAACAAGGCCGAAGGCATGAATGCAGGCATGGTGGAAGCCGAATTCCATGAACTCGGCCTCGGTGAACCTAATGCTATCTCGTCGGCGCATGGCGAAGGTGTGCGTGGCTTGGTCGAATTGGCGCTCGAAAACTTCCCTGAGCCCGAAGATGATGAATGGCACTCAGATGCTATTCGCGTTGCTATTGTCGGTCGCCCAAATGTTGGAAAGTCAACCCTGATCAACACCTTGCTCGGTGAAGAACGTGTCATTGCATTTGATGCTCCGGGAACGACTCGCGATTCGATTGAAATCGATTTTGAACGCGGCGGCCGAAAATACGTTTTGATCGATACTGCAGGGATGCGCAAGCGCGGAAAGGTTTTTGAATCGATCGAGAAGTTCTCGGTGGTCAAGACGCTACAGGCAATCGAGGACGCTAATGTTGTGGTCCTGATGGTCGATGCGCAGGCTGACGTGTCTGACCAGGATGCGCATATTGCCGACTTCATCGTCCAGTCCGGCAAAGCGCTGGTGGTCGCAGTCAATAAATGGGATGGTCTCGATTCCTACGCCCGTGAGCAGACCCGCCAGATATTGCAGCGTAAATTGCAGTTCCTCAGTTTTGCCAAGTTCCATTTCATTTCGGCGCGCGACAATATTGGTATTGAATCGCTGTTCCGCTCGGTTGACTCGGCATATGCGGCAGCGATGGCCAAAATGACCACACCGCGTCTGACCCGTGTCTTGATCGATGCTGTTGCCAAACAGGCGCCAGCCAAGCACGGTTTATTCCGGCCAAAGCCACGCTATGCCCACCAGGGGGGCTCGAACCCTCCGATCATCGTTATCCATGGCAATGCTGTCGATAAGATTACGGATAGCTATCGACGTTTCCTTGAACATACTTTCCGTGAAGCCTTCAAACTGCAGGGAACACCATTGCGGATCCAGTGTGTGAGCGCAAAAAATCCGTTTGCCGACAAAGACAAGAAATAAACTGCAAAATCTTTGGCAGCACTTTATAAATTTGGGTACATTAGGACCCTCATAACAATTACATGGAGTCCACACCATGAGTAACAAAGGGCAACTTTTACAAGACCCCTTCCTCAACGCTCTTCGTCGTGAGCATGTTCCCGTTTCAATTTACCTGGTGAATGGGATCAAATTGCAGGGCCAGGTTGAATCGTTTGATCAGTACGTTGTGCTGCTCAAAAATACGGTTACCCAGATGGTGTACAAGCACGCTATTTCCACGGTGGTTCCTGCTCGGCCGGTTAACCTCCAGCAGGAACAGGCAGCGGAATAATCGAATCCTGTTCAAGGACCCGCCCTCATGGTGGGTTCGCACTTCTTTTTCCCGGAAGCACCCATGATTGAACGACCCGCCGCCGGTGAACGTGCGGTGCTCGTTCAGCTTGATTTTGGCCAGTCTGATCTCGATGATCAGCTGGAGGAAATTCGCTTGCTTGCTGCCTCCGCAGGTGGGGTTGTCGTTTCGGAGGTTTTTGGCAAGCGCCAGAGCCCCGATCCAAAGACGTTTGCCGGTAAGGGCAAGGTTGACGAAATTGGTGCGATGGTTGCGGCGGGTGGGGCGGATCTGGTGATTTTTAATCACGAGCTTTCCCCCGCTCAGGAGCGCAATCTCGAGAGAGAGCTTAAATGTCGGGTGATCGACAGAACTAGTCTGATACTCGATATTTTTGCTTTGCGTGCTACCAGCGCAGAAGGCAAGCTGCAGGTTGAATTGGCGCAACTTGAACACTTGTCTACACGTTTGGTGCGTGGTTGGACCCACCTCGAACGGCAGCGCGGTGGCATTGGCATGCGTGGCCCGGGCGAAAAACAACTGGAAACGGATCGTCGCTTGCTTGGCAACCGCGTCAAGTTGTTGAAGGACAGGCTTAGTAAACTTTCAAGGCAACGAGGCGTTCAGCGTAAAGCACGAATGCGCGGGGATGTTCTGAATGTTTCTCTGGTTGGTTACACCAATGCTGGGAAATCCACCTTATTCAATGTGCTTACCCACGCCAGTGTTTTTGCAGCTGATCAGCTATTTGCCACGCTCGATACAACGTCGCGCAAATTGTGGGTCGAAGGCGCAGGAAATATAGTGATCTCCGATACTGTCGGATTTATTCGCGAACTGCCCCATTCTTTGGTTGTCGCCTTCCATGCAACCTTGGAAGTGGCAACGCACGCAGATTTGCTGTTGCATGTAGTGGACAGTGCCAGTCACGCTCGCGATGAGCAGATTGGCGAAGTTAACAAGGTATTGAGGGAAATCGGTGCTGACAGAGTCAGGCAGTTGATTGTGTGGAACAAGATAGACCTGACCGAAGCCGTGCCGGGGGTTGATCGGGACGAGTATGATAATATCGCGCGCGTTCGAGTTAGTGCACGTACTGGAGAAGGCGTGGATTTGTTGCGCGAATCCTTGGCCGAGTATGCCCGAGCGAAAGCAGAAGCCCGTCAGAAGGCGATAGCTGAAGCTGAATATGAAGCAAAACACGATTACATTAACTGAAATCCCGACACCCATGATTCCGACCTTAGGTATTTTTATGTCGCTCAATGATCCCCAGTGGGGCAACCGAGGTGGCAGTGATGGCGATAAGTCCAACGGCAGCGGCCCACGTAGACCTAACGATGGACCGCCCGATCTGGAAGAACTCTGGCGCGATTTCAATCGCAAGCTGACTGGCATGTTTGGCAAAAAGAACGGTGGGGGCGGAAACGGTGGTGGCGATGGTCCTCGCATGCCCAATATCGATTTCAATCCAAAATTCATCGGTGGTGGCGTTGGGTTGCTTGTCGGCTTGGTGGCGATTGTTTGGCTGGCATCGGGTTTTTACATTGTCGATGCTTCGCAGCGCGGTCTCGTACTCCAGTTTGGCAGTTTCAAGGAGGCGACAGATCCTGGGCTGCGCTGGCGCCTTCCTTATCCGATCCAGTCGCACGAACTTGTCAATCTGACCGGTGTGCGCACCATTGAAATTGGCTACCGTGGAAGCGAGCGCAATAAGGTGCTCAAGGAAGCACTGATGCTGACCGATGACGAGAACATCGTGAACATCCAGTTTGCAGTTCAGTACATTCTGAAAGATCCTGTTGAATATCTGTTCAACAATCGCTCAACGGATGAGGCGGTAATGGGGGCTGCAGAAACGGCAGTCCGCGAAATCGTGGGCAAGAGCAAAATGGACTACGTACTCTACGAAGGTCGCGAGCAGATTGCTACCCAGGCTGCGAAGCTCATGCAGGATATTCTGGATCGCTACCAGAGCGGCATCATGATTTCCAAGGTGACTATGCAGAATGCGCAGCCACCGGAACAGGTGCAAGCTGCTTTCGACGATGCTGTCAAGGCAGGTCAGGATCGCGAGCGCCAGAAGAATGAAGGCCAGGCCTACGCCAACGACGTGATTCCGAAAGCCAAGGGCACGGCGGCCCGCCTGCTTCAGGAAGCGGATGGTTACAAACAGCGCGTCATTCAATCAGCCGAGGGCGATGCCTCCCGCTTCAAGCAGGTGCTGGCCGAGTACGCAAAGGCGCCGGAAGTGACGCGGCAGCGCATGTATCTGGAAACCATGCAGCAGATATATTCCAACACCAGTAAGGTCATGGTCGATGCCAAGGGGCAGGGTAATCTGCTCTATCTGCCGCTTGACAAGTTGATGCAGGCAGCCAGTGCGACGACTGCGAGTCAGGTTGCACCAGAAGCATCGGTGGCCCCATCGACGGCGAAGCCAGCGGCGCCGCTGTCAACCGATGCTCCTCCGCAGCTTGAAACAGCGCCGAAGGTCGGTGGTGGTTCGTATTCTTCAAGTTCGCGCGATGGTTCGCTGCGTTCGCGTGATCGGGAGGGGCGTTGATGAGTCCGCGTATCAATTTGTTGGGTGCTGTTCTCGCCACGGTGCTGGTGGTGATGGCGATGTCGATTTTTACCGTCGATCAGCGCCAATACGCAGTGGTATTTCAGTTGGGAGAGGTTAAGCGCGCTATCAGTGAGCCGGGGCTCTATTTCAAGATACCGATGGTCCAGAATGTCCGTTATTTTGAGAAGCGCATCATCACTCTGGACAATGCCGAACCGGAGCGCTTCATTACCTCCGAAAAGAAGAATGTGCTTGTCGATTCGTACATCAAGTGGCGCATCGTCGATCCACAGCTTTATTACATCTCGGTGGGGGGCGACGAATCACGGGCCAAGACTCGTCTCAATCAGACGGTCAATGCCGGTTTGCGCGAAGAGTTCGGCAAGCGCACAGTGCATGATGTGGTTTCCGGTGAGCGTGACAAGATCATGAACCAGATGCGCGAAAAAGCTGACACCGACGCACGCAAGATTGGTGTTCAGATTGTTGATGTGCGGGTTAAGCGTGTCGAGTTGCCAACCGAAGTCAGCGAAGCTGTCTATCGGCGTATGGAGGCCGAGCGTAAGCGGGTGGCCAACGAATTGCGTTCTGAAGGTTCGGCTGAGGCTGAGAAAATTCGCGCTGATGCTGATCGCCAGCGTGAAATTATCGTTGCCGAAGCTTATCGCGATGCTCAGAAAATCAAGGGGGAGGGTGATGCCAAGGCAACCAATACCTACGCTCAAGCATTTGGTCAAAATCCCGAGTTCTACGCGTTTTATCGTAGTCTTGAAGCGTATCGCGGTAGCTTCAAGAGCAAGAGCGACGTGCTGGTCGTCGAGCCCAGTTCTGATTTCTTCAAATACATGAAGAGTGGCGGACGTGGGGCTGAAAAAGGCAAATGACCTCGACTCTGCTGATGGCCTTTGCACTGATGCTGGTGCTCGAAGGCCTTATGCCCTTTATTGCACCTGCGGCCTGGCGTGAAACCTTTCGCCGCCTAATTCAATTTTCGGATGGGCAAATTCGCTTCGTTGGTATTACATCGATGCTGATTGGCCTGATCCTACTGATTGTTTTCTCATGAACTGGCTGTTACCTGAATACCTTGCCGATGCCTTGCCTGCAGAATCGGCACGCATCGAGAATCTGCGCCGAACTGTTCTCGATCATTTTCGCGGCCGTGGTTACGAACTGGTCACGCCGCCGATGCTGGAATATCTGGAATCGCTGCTGACTGGTGCTGGCCAGGATTTGAATCTGCGCACTTTCAAACTGGTCGATCAACTGTCTGGTCGGACCATGGGCGTTCGTGCCGATATCACGCCGCAGGCTGCGCGCATCGATGCTCATCTGCTCAACCACCAAGGCGTTACCCGTTTATGCTATTGCGGCAGCGTATTGCATACCTTGCCCGCAACAATTTCAGCCGGTCGTGAGCCGCTTCAGATTGGTGCGGAACTGTACGGTTATGCAGGCATCGAGGCTGACCTTGATGTTGTTCGTCTCATGGCTGGCGCTTTTGCTCAGGTTAGATTGCCGATAAGTCGAATTGACCTTGGCCATGTCGGTATTTTTCAGGCAATTGCCGAGGCTGCCGGGTTGCCGAAGGAGGCAGAAGATATTGTCTTGAGCTTGTTGCAGGCCAAGGACGTACCAGGTCTGGAAGAAGCTTGCGTCAATGTTCCGTCGCCCTATCGCGAAGCACTGTTGTGCTTGCCGCAACTGTATGGCGGTGCCGACGTTCTGGACAGGGCTGCGGTCGACTTGCCCGCATTGCCAGCGATTTCATCAGCCCTGGATGGGCTGCGTCATCTGCTGGCTTCTGCTCCTGACCTACCTTTCTCGATCGATCTTTCGGACCTGCGCGGCTATCACTATCACAACGGTGTGGTCTTCGCCGCTTATTGTCCGGGCTACCCGGTGGCAATCGCAATGGGCGGCCGTTACGACGGCGCTGGCAAGGCCTTTGGTCGCGCCCGACCGGCCACTGGTTTTTCGATGGATTTGCGCGAAGTCGCGCGCTTGGCGCCTGTCGGCAAGTTAAGCGGCGCTATTCTGGCGCCGCATGCCGGACATGATGTGCGCCTCGCCACCCATATCGCTGCTCTGCGCGAACAGGGCGAGGTCGTTGTCCAGTTGCTGCCAGGTGAAACGGCCTGTGAGGGTCCGGTCTGTGACCGAAAACTGGCGCTGGTTGGCGAACACTGGATTATTGAAGCTATTCAAGAGGACTAAAAAATGGCAAAGAATGTCATCGTGGTGGGTACGCAGTGGGGCGACGAGGGTAAAGGCAAGATCGTCGACTGGCTGACCGACCATGCGAAGGGGGTGGTTCGGTTTCAGGGCGGCCACAATGCAGGTCATACGCTGGTGGTCGGTGAACAGGTTTACAAGCTGAATCTGGTACCTTCGGGCATCGTGCGTGATGGCGTCGAGTGCTACATCGGTAATGGCGTCGTGTTGGATATTCATCATCTGCTGTCGGAAATAGCTGAGCTGGAAAAGGGCGGAATTGACGTTCGTTCACGCTTGAAAATCAGCCCGGGGTGTCCGTTGATCCTGCCGTACCACTCGGCAATCGACAAGGCTCGCGAAGGTGCCAAGTCCGACGACAAGAAGATTGGCACGACCGGCAAAGGTATTGGCCCGACTTATGAAGACAAGGTCTCCCGCCGTGGTCTGCGCGTCTATGACCTGTTCCATCCTGAACGTTTTGGCGAGAAACTGAAGGAAGTTCTGGAATATCACAATTTTGTGCTGACCCAGTATTTCAAGGCGCCAGCGGTTGATTTTCAGGTGGTTTACGATCAGGCAATGGCCGATGCCGAGCAGATCCGGCCGATGGTGACTGACGTTTCAGCGGCGCTTTACGCCGCCAACAAGGCCGGTTCCAACCTGCTGTTTGAAGGCGCGCAGGGCACCTTGCTCGATATCGACCATGGTACCTACCCGTTTGTTACCTCCTCGAACTGCGTTGCCGGCCAGGCCGCAGCGGGTTCGGGCATTGGCCCGGGCATGCTGCATTACGTGCTGGGCATTACCAAGGCCTACTGTACTCGCGTCGGTGGTGGTCCCTTCCCCAGTGAACTGGATATCGAGACCGAAGGCGTACCGGGTTACCAGATGTCGCAGGTTGGTCGTGAGTTTGGCACTGTTACCGGCCGTAAGCGTCGTTGTGGCTGGTTCGACGCCGCAGCCCTGCGTCGTTCGGGTCGTATCAACGGTCTGACCGGGCTGTGCATCACGAAACTAGATGTGCTCGATGGCCTCAAGGAGCTCAACATCTGCACCGGCTACAAACTGGATGGTAAGGTTGTCGATCTGCTGCCCATCGGTGCCGATGAGGTTGCCCGATGCGAACCTATCTACGAAACCATGCCGGGCTGGAGTTCTACGACTTTCGGCGTCAAGCGCTGGGAAGATCTGCCTGCCGAGGCTCGTGCCTATCTTGATCGTCTGGAAGTGTTGTGCGAAGTGCCGATCGCCATTGTGTCCACCGGACCGGAGCGCGACGAAACCATCCTCAAGCAGCACCCGTTCAATAACTAGGCTTTCGTCAGGTTATCGGGTTAAACGGGCCTTTGTGGCCCGTTTTCTTTTTTAGCGCGCCGGTACGGCTTGCCAGCCTTCAGGGCAGGCGTTGGTGTATGGATAATACTGGCCAGATGATCCGCAGTAATACCAGGTGCCATAGTCGACACTTGGCATTGGCTGAGGCGGGGCGCTATAGACCGGGGCGGGAGCGTAGGTGCGCTGGGAGGCGACGGCTGCACCAATGGCCAAGCCAGTGATGGCGAGTACTGCGGCAGGGCCAACCCAGCCCGGACCAGATCGGTGGCCATAGCCGTGGCCGCCGTGATGACGACCCCAGTCGGCCTGGGCGGAAGTAGTGGCGGACATGGCCAGCGTGGCGGCAATGAACAGGGCGGTAATTTTTTTCATGGTTCGACTCGTATTTGTCGTTTGGACAAGTCGAATAACGTTACTTGAGGCAAGGCGATGACCCGCGCTGTGTACCCGAGTGTTAGCAATTGTTACGGCAGTGCCGCGATGCGTCGGCTATGAGACAATGCATCCGCGATTGGTAATCGGCCGTGTTGGCCGGTTACCGGAGCCCGGCGGCAGAAATGAAAAAAGGCCTTGTTTTAACAAGGCCTTCTATCAAAATCGCTGGTGCCCAGGAAGGGACTCGAACCCCCACGGAGTTACCCGCTAGTACCTGAAACTAGTGCGTCTACCAATTCCGCCACCTGGGCACAGGTGCGAAGAGCCGCCATTATAGAGAAAGAAAAACTGATGTCAAGAAAAAAACTATCAAAAATTCGTCGTGCTGATCCCTTCTTCGAGCGTGAACTGGCGCGCTACGAGTTCCCTTTGCCTTCGCGCGAATATGTCTCCCAGGTGCTGACTGACGAGGGGCGGCCTGTCGAATTCAATGAACTGGCCGAATTACTGGATATCACCAACACCGAACGTGAGATGTTCCAGCGTCGCCTGAGCGCCATGGAGCGCGAAGGTCAGTTGATGCGCAACCGTAAGGGGGCTTATATCCTTCCTGAGCGGGCGAGTCTGACACCCGGACGTATCCAGGGGCATCCGGATGGCTATGGTTTTCTGATTCCAGATGACGGCAGCGCTGATATCTTCCTCGATCAGCATCAGATGGGGAAGGTGCTGCATGGCGACCGGGCCCTGGTTCGGGTTACCGGCATTGACCGCAAGGGGCGTCCTGAAGGCGGCATCGTCGAAGTGACCGAGCGGGTCAATACGCGTATTGTCGGCCGGGTTTTTGTCGAACATGGGGTCGTTGTCGTGGCGCCGGAAAACAAGCGTATCTCGCAGGATATTCTGGTTCCGCCACAGCCCAAGGCCAAGAACAAGCCGCAGTCCGGGCAGGTCGTGATGGTCGAGATCATCGAACAGCCAAGCAAGTTTTCGCAGCCGATCGGCAAGATTATCGAGGTGCTGGGAAATTACGCCGATCCGGGAATGGAGATTGAGATCGCGCTGCGCAAGCACGATCTGCCCTTTGAGTTTTCCCGGGCAGCGCTCGAGGAAAACAAGGAATTGCCGGACAAGGTAACAAAGGCCGATCTGAAGGGCCGCGTTGATTTACGCGATGTGGCGCTGGTCACCATCGATGGCGAGACGGCGCGCGATTTCGACGATGCCGTCTATTGCGAGAAGAAGGGCCGTGGCTGGCGCCTCATCGTGGCGATTGCCGACGTGTCGCACTACGTCAAGCCGGGGATGGCGCTCGACCGCGAGGCCGTAGAGCGCGGTAACTCGGTTTATTTCCCGCGCCGGGTGATCCCGATGCTGCCGGAAAAGCTGTCCAACGGCATCTGTTCGCTCAACCCGGATGTCGAGCGCATGGCCATGGTTTGCGACATGGAAATCAGTTCGACCGGCAAGATCGGCAAATACAAGTTTTATCCGGCGGTGTTCAAATCGCATGCCCGTTTGACCTACAACCTTGTCTGGTCCTGGCTGTCAGGTGAAAAAGAGCCGGAAACAGACGTCCACCGCAGCGTTCTGCCGCATGTGCAGAACCTCTACAAGCTGTTTGCTGCCTTGCACAAGGCGCGTGGTCAGCGCGGGGCGATCGATTTCGAAACGACCGAAACGCAGATGCTGTTCAACGAACAGGGCAAGATCGAAAACATCGTGCCGGTCGTCCGCAACGATGCGCACCGGATCATTGAAGAGTGCATGCTGGCCGCCAACGTCTGCGCTTCGGATTTCCTCGCCGAACACAAGCAGACCTGCTTGTACCGCATCCACGCGGCGCCGTCGGAGGAAAAGCTGGCCAACCTGCGTGCCTTCCTTGGCGAGTTCGGTTTGGCGCTGGGTGGCGGCGACGATCCGCGGGCCAAGGACTATGCGATCCTGCTCGAAAAGGTCAAGTTGCGGCCTGACTTCCAGTTGTTGCAGACGGTCATGCTGCGTTCGTTGCGCCAGGCCATGTACAGCCCGGACAATGTTGGCCACTTCGGCTTGGCCTATGAGCATTACACGCACTTCACCTCGCCCATCCGGCGCTATCCCGATCTGCTGGTACATCGCGCCATCAAGGCCGTGCTGGCCGGTGAAACCTATACCCCGGATCGCTCTTGGGATGACATCGGCCTGCAGTGTTCGAGTACCGAGCGGCGGGCCGACGAGGCGACGCGCGACGTCGAGAACTGGCTGAAGACCTTCTTCATGAAGGAACGTATTGGCGAGGAGTTTGACGGGACGATTTCCGGGGTCACCGCCTTCGGTATTTTCGTGGCGCTCGATACAGTTTATATCGAAGGCCTGGTGCATGTTTCGGAGCTGGGGGCTGATTACTTCCAGTTCGACAACATCAAGCACCAGATGCTGGGGGAACGGACGGGGCAGCGCTTCCGCCTCGGCGACCGGGTACGGGTCAAGCTGGTGCGGGCCGACCTCGAGTCGAACCGGATCGATTTTGTCCTGGCTGGTAGCGAGAAATCCTACGCCGGGAGAAGAACGGTGCCGAAGACGGCCGTCAAGCCGGTGAGTCAGCGGCCCGTGGCCAAGGCGGTCACCACCTGGGCGCCGCTTGCCAAGGCGCCGGCGAAGTCGGAAAAGCCAGCAGCCAAGTCGGTTGCCAAGAAAGCAGACGGCAAAAAATCCGCGAAGCCAGCGGCCAAGGGCGTAGCCAAACCGGCGGCCAAAAAGAGTCCGGCCAAGAAATCGGTAGCACCACGCAGCAAAAGTGCTGCTGCCAAGCCGGTTAAAAAAGCGACGCCCAAAAAGCGCTGACTGGCGCTGTCGCGCTCAGTGGTGGGCTGGATCGACCAGGTCGGCTGCCTTGAGCGCGATGGCGGCTACGCGCTCTTCGTCGAGGCTGGGTATTTGTTCGGCCAGCCATTCCAGCGAGGCACCGGGGATGATGTGCTTGGCTGCTGCGATGTCAGCGGGTAGCGCCGGGTCGTCGGGGCCGCTGCTGATGTGACGGGCGGTGTCGACACAGAGCCGGGAGAGATTGGCGCGGGTATTGTCGATGCCGCGAATCAGTTGGGTCAGAAGTGCGGGCATGTGCCAGATCTGGGCACATTTGAGCGTCAGATCCTTGAAGCGGAAGCCGCAGGTGTCGACCTGGGCTTGCAGCGAGCGCGGCGAACGGCCGGAGTGCAGTGCTTCAAGGGCGGCCAGCGGTAATTCCTCGGCGAAGGACCAGAGCAGCAATTCGCCGATTTCCGAAAGCAGGGCTGCCATGGCCACTTCATCCGGTGAAATATCGGCACGGGCGGCACCCCAGCGCAGGGCCAGTCGGCTGGCCACGTGGGCGCGGGCTTCGCATTCGGCCAGCCCGTGGTTCGATTCGTCGGTTTCCGGGCAGGCGAGCATCAATTTGTGCACGGCATCGGTGCCCAGTTGCATGACGGTGCCGAGCGGATTGGTGGTTTCGTGCCCGAGGCGCTGGGCGCGATGGCTTTCTGCCTCGCGCAACAGGCGCAGGCAGAGAAAAGGGTCGGCAGCGGCGATATCGGCCAGGTCGCAGGCGGCCAGTCGTTCGCCCTTCTCTGCTTCAAGTTCGAGCAGGCGCGCTTTTGAGCGCGGCATACAGGGTAGTTCCTGGCTGCTCAGGTAGGCCGCCCACTGATCAACTCCCCAATGTTTCTGGTGTTCTGTCAGCAAGAGATTCCCCCGGTAGATTCGATGGTTGGCTGATGGATTTTATGCTCAAAATTAACAATTATCGTATCGGCAACTCGAGCTGCGACGGTAGAATAGCGTTTTCTAATACTTTCGGAATAGGAATGACGAGGCAGCGAGTGGTTTCGATTCCTCATCTGGCGGGCGCTGCTGCCGATGATTTGTCCGAAAGTACGGCCTACTGGCTGTCGACCGGTGAGTTGCCGGCCGAGCTGATCACCGGCCACAAGCTGATCGATTCCGAGCACCGTTTCCTGATTGCCGCCATCGCCAACTTGCGTCGGGTGTGCATTGATCACGTCAACCTGAAGGACTGCAGCGGCTGCAGCCATGAACGGCAACAGCGTTGCGAGGCGGACGTGATTGCCATGCTGGGTGATGTTTTCGCCTTTATCCTCGACCATTTCAAGACTGAAGAACTGGTCATGCGCGACTCGCTGTTGCTGATGTTCGACCGCGATGTCTGCGAGGCGCACATGGAAGATCATGCGGCGATTTCGTCGACCGTGCAGCGGATTGTTTCTTCGCTCGACTCGCATCATATCGTTTCGCGAATCCGCGAACTGGATGCCTTGCTCGCCCGCTGGGAAATCAATCACATCGCGCTGCATGACCTGATTTTGTCGCGCTGGATCGCGCGCGAGGATTCCGTGCTCAGGGATTTCTGAAGCCTCGCTGAATCTTCGGTCGATGGCGCTGGCGCGGTAAAATTCGCCCTTCAGTTTTTCGAAAGCAGCCATGTCCTCCCGCCTGATCTACGGCTTTCACGCCGTTACCGCCAAACTTCGCCACGACCCGGAATCGGTCAAGGAAATCGTCATCGACGCCACTCGCCACGATGCTCGGGCGCGTGACCTGCTGGCCCACGCCGAGTTGCAGGGCGTCAAGGTGATTGGCGCCGACGGCAAGCGCCTCGACGGCATGGCACCTGGCGCCAAGCACCAGGGCGTGCTGGCCTTGATCGAGGGCGACCGCAAGCTGGCGCATCTCGACGATGTGCTCGATACCCTCGAAGAGCCGGCCTTTCTGCTTGTGCTCGACGGCATCACCGATCCGCGCAACCTCGGCGCCTGCCTGCGCGTGGCTGATGCGGCCGGCGTTCATGCCGTCATCGCACCGAAGGACCGCGCCGTTGGCCTGACCGATGTGGCGGCTAAGACGGCCTGCGGGGCGGCTGAAACGATGCCCTACGTGATGGTCACCAATCTCGCGCGGACGTTGCGCGAATTGCAGGAACGCGAAATCTGGGTCGTCGGCACGGCCGGTGAGGCGGAGAGTGATCTTTATGCCGCCGAATGGCCGAAGGCAACGGCCTGGGTGCTCGGGGCCGAAGGCGAGGGCATGCGTCGCCTGACGCGTGAAAACTGCGACCAGCTGGTCAAGATCCCGATGCACGGCTCGGTTGAAAGCCTCAACGTATCCGTCGCGGCCGGCGTTTGCCTGTTCGAGGCGCGTCGGCGCCTGGGCTGAAACAAAAAATCGGGACAGACCTGGCGGCCTGCCCCGATTTCATTTTTCGATCCTTTTTCCGGTTGACCGTGGAATTCGCCAGTCAGCCGTTGCTTGCCTTTAGCCGGCTACCCAGCCGCCACCAAGTGCCTTGAACAGATCAACCGCTGCACCGAGCCGGCTCTTGCGGCTGGACAGGTATTGCAACTGGGCGCTGTTCAGCGTGCGCTGGGCGTCGAGTAGATCCATGTAGCCGGAGTAGCCGGATTCGTAACGCTTCTGGGCCAGATCGAGCGCTTTTTGCGAGGCGCCGACCTGAGCCGAGTAGGCCGCTTCTTCTTCGCTGTACTCGCGCAGGCCGACGATGGCGTCGTTCACTTCCTTGAAGGCGGTTTGCACTGTCTTCCGGTAGTTGGCCAGGCTTTCCTTCTGCACTGCCGTCGCCTGATCGACCCGGGCACCGGTGCGGCCGGCGTCGAAGACCGGCATGGTCAGGCCGAGGGCGGCTGACCAGATGCCGGCGCCGCTGGTGAACAGGTTGGAGAGCGCCATGCTTTCGCTGCCGAACAGGCCGGTCAGGCTGATCGTCGGGTAGTAGGCAGCCTTGGCGACGCCGATGCGGGCGTTGGCGGCGACCAGCTTTTCCTCGGCCTGACGGATGTCCGGACGGGCTTCGAGCAGGGCCGAGGGCAGGCCGGCAGGCGGGGTCGGCGGTAGCGGCAGCTTGTCGAGACCGGTGGCGCTGATCTTGAGGCCGGGCTGGCCGCTGAGCAGGCCGATCTGGCTTTCGGACAGGGCGCGCAGCCGTTGCAACTGGCTCCACTGGGCCTGGGCGCCGTTCAGCGCGCTTTCGGCCTGAGCCAGTTCGAGGCCGGAGGCGCTACCGGCATCAAGCCGGGCCTGGACGATCTTGAGCGCCTGTTTGCGAGACTCGAGCGTTTGCGCCGTGACGTCGATCTGGCCGTCGAGGCTGCGCAGGTTGAGATACTCGTTGGTGACCTGGCCGAGCAGCGTCAGGCGCAGGCTGTCGCGGCCGAAACGGCTGGCCAGCGCTTCGGCGCGCACCGTTTCGTTGTTGCGCCGGATGCGTCCCCAGAGGTCGAGCTCGTAGCTCAGTGTTGCGGCAACCCGGTTGTTGTCATAGGTGGCGCCGCCCTGTTTGCGGCCGTTGAAGGTTTCGCCGCTGGTCTTGCTGCGGCCGGTGCTGGCTTCAAGGCCAATGCGTGGCAGATAGTCGGCACCGGCTTCGCGGGCTGCCGCTTCGGCCGCTTCGAGGCGGGCGATGGCGGCTTGCAGATCCTGATTGGCAGCCAGCGTCTGGTCGACCAGCGTGTTGAGCTCGGCGTCGCCGAACAGCGTCCACCACGTTGGGTTGATCGGCGCTTGAGCCGTGGCGACGGCTGGCGCCGCCTCGGGCAAGGTCGAGGCCGGGCGGAAGTAGTCCGGGCCGATGGCGCAGCCGCTCAAGGCGATTGCCACGGTCAACCCGAAAAAAGGGCCAAATTTGAAACGTTTCGGGGGCAGGGAATACATCTTAATTTTCCTCCGACGGGTGGTCGTTTGCGTCGCCGGCGGGCAACATCTGCTCGCCGCGCTCCAGCCACTTGAAAAAGAGCGGGATGAAAATGGTGGCGATGAAGGTCGCCGCGATCATGCCGGCGAAGACGCCGGTACCCATCGACTGGCGGGCGCTGGCGCCGGCCCCGGTGGCCTTGACGAGCGGGAAGACGCCGAGCACGAAGGCGAGCGAGGTCATGACGATGGGGCGCAGACGCAGGCGGGCCGCTTCGAGCGCGGCATCGACCACGCTCATCCCTTCGGCGTATTTGTGGGCGGCGAACTCGACGATCAGGATGGCGTTTTTCGACGCCAGCCCGATGAGCACGACAAGGCCGATCTGGAAGTAGATGTCGTTCGGCATGCCGCGCAGCCAGATCGCCGTCAGCGCGCCCATCAGTGCGAAGGGCACGGCCATGACCACAGCCAGCGGCAGCGACCACTTTTCATACTGGGCGGCGAGGATCAGGAAGACCATGATGACGGCAAAGCCAAAGGCGTAGATCGACGAGCCGGAGCTGCGTTTTTCCTGGAAAGCCTGGCCGGTCCACGAGATTTCGTAACCGCTGGGCAGGCTGGCGGCGGCAACTTGCTCGACGATCTTGATGGCATCGCCCGAGCTGATGCCCGGCTTGCTGTCGCCCATCACCTTGGCAGCGACGAAGCCGTTGAAGCGTTCAACCTGCTCCGGGCCAACGATGCGCTTGATGGTGCTGACCGCGGAGAGCGGAATCATCGCGTTGCTGCTCGTGCTGCGCACATAGACCTTGCCGAGGTCTTCCGGCTTCATGCGGTAATTGGCTTCAGCCTGCAACTGGACGCGATAGACGCGCCCGGCCTTGTTGAAGTCGTTGACGTACAAGGCGCCCATCGTGCTTTGCAGCGTGCTGTAGATATCCGCCAGCGGGATGCCAAGGGCGATGGCCTTCGGTTCGTCAACCTCGACGAACAGTTGCGGCACGGTCGGGCGGAAGAAGGTACTGATCCGCGTGAATTCCGGGTGCTTCTGGAGTTCGGCGATGAAGGTCTGGACGACCTCGTTGAGCTTGCGGGTATCGCCGTCCACGCGGTTCTGCACGTAGACTTCGAAGCCGCCGGCGGTGCCGAGGCCCATGATCGGCGGTGGGTTGAAGACCAGCGCCATGCCGTCGGACTGCATCATGCCCATGCCCATGAATTTGCCGGCCAGGTCCTGCGCCTTGGCATCGCGTTCGGACCAGTCCTTGAGCGGGATGAAGATGGTGCCGGCATTCGGCTTGTTGCCGCCGCCGATCAGGTCGAAGCCCGAAACGACGAAGGTGTGCTTGACCGCGGGGTCGTTGGCGACCATCTGACGCATGTTCTCGCCTGTCGTCTGGGTCCGCTTCAGCGTCGCGCCATCGGGCAGCATGAGCGCCGAAATCAGGTAGCCCTGGTCTTCGGCCGGCACGAAGCTGCCGGGAATGACGCGGAAGAAGAAAGCGACGATAGCAATCACCAGCACGAAAACAATGCTGCCGATAAAGCCGTGCTTGAGCGTGAAGCCGACGGTGCTCGTGTAGGAGCGGGTAAAGCGCTCGAACAGGCGGTTGAAGGGGCGGAAAAGCTTGTGCTCGGTATGCTGGGCCTTGAGCAGCAGGGCGCACAGGGCCGGCGTCAGGGTCAGCGCAACGACGCCGGACAGCACGACGGCGACGGCCACGGTAACGGCGAACTGCTTGTAGAGCTGACCGGCAATGCCGCCGAGGAAGGCGACCGGCACGAAGACCGAGACCAGCACGAGCACGATGGCGATCAGCGCGCCCTGCACCTGGTGCATGGCCTTGATAGCCGCATCCTTGGGCGACAATTTTTCTTCCGCCATCAGACGCTCGACGTTTTCGAGCACGACAATCGCATCATCGACGACGATACCGATGGCCAGCACCATGGCGAACAACGTCAGCGTGTTGATCGAAAAGCCGAACAGCCAGAGGCCGGCGAAGGTGCCGATCAGCGAGATGGGCACGGCGACCATCGGGATCAGCGTCGCCCGCCAGCTTTGCAGGAAGATGTAGACAACGGCCAGCACCAGAATCATGGCTTCGATCAGCGTGTGCACAACTTCATGAATCGAGGCCGAAACGAAGCGGGTCGTGTCAAACGGAATGACGTAACCCATGCCTTCGGGGAACTTCGCCTTCAGTTCTTCCATCTTCTTGCGCACGAGCTCGGCGACTTCCAGCGCGTTGGCGCCGGTTTGCAGGAACACGCCCATGGCGATGGTCGGCTGACCGTCCAGGCTGACCGACTGGTCGTAGCTGTAGGCGCCGAGTTCGATGCGGGCAACGTCCTTGAGGCGCAAGGTACCGCTCGGGCCACTGGCGCGAATGACGATGTTGCCGAACTCCTCCGGCGTCAGCAGGCGGCCCTTGGCGGTCACCGTGTAAACCAGTTGCTGGTCGGCCGGGGCTGGTTCCTGGCCGATCTTGCCGGCGGCGTTCTGGGCGTTCTGGGCACGGATGGCGGTTGCCACGTCGCTTGGCGTCAGGCCAAGCTGGGCCATGCGGTCCGGCTTCAGCCAGACGCGCATCGAGTAGTCCTGGGCGCCAAAAATGGTGACGTCGCCGACACCCTTGACCCGCTTCAGTTCATCAGCAATGTTCAGGCTGGCGTAGTTGGACAGGAACAGCGTGTTGTACTTGCCCTTTTCCGAATCCAGCGCCACCACTTGCAGGATGTCGTTGGAACGTTTCTGGACGATTACGCCATTGTTGCGGACATCGGTCGGCAGTCGTGGTTCGGCCGCCTTGACACGGTTATTGACGTTGACCGCCGCCATGTCGACATTGGTGCCGACCTCGAAGGTGGCGGTAATTGTCACCGCCCCGTTGGCCGAGGCCGACGAGGTGAAATAGGACAGGTTCTCGACCCCGTTCAGCTGCTCCTCGATCGGCGCAGCCACGGTCTTGGCCAGTGTTTCGGCCGAAGCACCCGGGTAGGAGGCGGTGATCAGCACGGTTGGCGGGGCGATCTGCGGGTACTGCGCAATCGGCAGCACCTGCGAGGCGACCAGCCCGGCAATGACGATGATGATCGAGATGACCGACGCGAAAATCGGCCGGTTGATGAAGAATTTCGACATGGTCGCTCCTTAACCCTGCTTTGCCGGGGCGGGAGCAGCTTCCTTGGCCGGCGCGGCACCATCCTTGGCGGGGGCCGGGGCGCCCGGCTTTTCGCCCGGGCCGTGCGGGGCAACCGGGGCGCCGGGGCGCAACTTCATGAGGTTGTCTACGATCACCTTGTCGCCGGCCTTGAGACCGCCGAGGATGACCCAGTCCTTGCCGCGCCATTCGCCGGCCTGGACCGGACGCGGTGCGACCTTGTCGCCCTCGCCGGCGAGCATGACCAAGGCGCCTTGCTCGGTCTGGACGACCGCCGATTGCGGCACCAGGAAAACGCCGTCGCGCTCGCCGGTGAGCAGGCGGATACGGACGAACTGGCCGGGCAGCAACTGGTTGTCGTGATTGTCGAACTCGGCGCGCAGTTGTTGCGTGCCGAGCGTTGTGTCGATGTTGCTGGCCAGGAAGTTCAGCTTGCCGGCCTTCGGATAGACCGTGCCGTCAGCCAGGATCAGCTCGACACCGCTGACGTTCTTGTTCGTGACGCGCCCACCGGCCAGCTTGGCCAGATCACTGTCGCCGAGACTGAAGCGGACCCAGATCGGGTTGCTCTGGTAGATCGAAGTGAGCAGGCTGTCAGCACCGGCGGTTATCAGGTTGCCTTCGGACTTGATGGCGCGGCCGGTCGTGCCGGAAACCGGGGCGGTTACTGTCGTCCATGACAGGTTGAGTTCGGCCTGATGCAAGGCAGCCTGGGCAATGGCATTGGCCGAGGCGGAGTCGTCGTATTCCTTCTGGCTGATGGCCTTGGCTTCGATCAGCCCTTTCAGACGGTTTGTTTCGCGGTGAGTCTGCTCGGCCTTGGCCTTGGCTTCGGCCAGGGCGATTTCATAGCTCGAGCGGTCGATCTGGAACAGCGGCTGGCCGGCCTTGACCGTCTCGCCCTCCTGATACAGACGCTTGACCAGGATGCCGGCAACGCGGGCGCGCACTTCGGTTTCTCGGGCGCCTTCGGTCTGGGCCATGACTTCGATGGAGCTGGGAACTTTCTGCGGCTGAACTTCCAGCACGGTGACCGGCAGCGGCCCCATCGGCGGGCCTCCGGCCGGCTTGTTGTCCGAGCAGCCGGTGAGCAGGGCTGTGCCAATGAGCGTTGCGCCAATAAGGGTCGACAGCGTGGTACGCCGCAGCAGATTTCCGGAAATCATGGGGAAGGACTCCAATTTTAGAAAAGTTTGGGCTATTATATACAAACACGAATGTATGTAAATATTTTCGATGTCGAAGTTGATGGCTTAACATTGACAGCGGCCAAGCCAGAAAATTGCCAGGCCGGGAGAAAGCAAAGTGGTCAGAAAAACCAAGGAAGACGCGGAAAAAACCCGTCAGGACATTATCGAATCGGCGCGCACGGTGTTTCACGAGTGCGGCGTCAGTCGTTCGACGCTCGATAAAATCGCCAAGGAAGCCGGCGTCACGCGCGGGGCAATTTACTGGCATTTCAAGGACAAGGCCGAGTTGTTTTTCGCCATGCGCGAAGATGTTTTCGCGCCCATGGTCGAACGCACCGATTCCCTGTTGTTCTCCGATGCGTACGACAACCCGCTCGACGCCATCGAAGCCTCGCTGAAAGAATTTTTCCGCGTGCTCGACGACTGTCCGGTGGTACGCGAAGTCTTCGAAATCATGATTTCCCGCTGCGAGTACGTCGATGAATTCTCCGCCGTACAGGAAGAGGCTGGCCGTCCGGCCTACGAGTTTCTCGAAAAAATGGAGCGCTTCTACCGCAAGGCGGCGGACAAGGGCAAATTGCGCGAAGGCCTCGACCCCGAAGCAACGGCGCGCGACACCTGGGCCTTCACCAGCGGCCTGCTGCACCTCATGCTCGGTTGCCAGAAAGGCTCAGATATCGACAAGCGGATTCCGGACATGATCACCATGCACATGGCGTTGCGGCGCCGGGGGTAAGCCGGCGGTCAATGCGCATCGACCCCGGTTCGGGATTTGCCGGGTTTGCTGCTGGATTTTGTTGATTCAGGTTGGGTACATTTGGCGGGTTCTTGCGGTATCGTGAATATCTGCATATTCAGGAGTTGTGCCGTTGGATGCCTTCGTTACCTCTGCTAGCGGTCGTACCATTCCGCGCGTTGTTCGCGAGCGGCGCTGGTGGCTGTTGCTGGTGCTGGCTTGGGGTGTCGCTGTCGGTTTTTCATTGAATTCGCAGATCGAGCAGACTCGCCGGCAGGCGACGGCGGTGGCCATCGAGGGCGCCCGCAACATGTTCCGGATGGTGCTGCTGACCCGCAACTGGAACTCCAGTCACGGCGGCGTTTATGTGCCGGTGACGGAACATACGCAGCCCAATCCCTACCTGGAACACCCGCGTCGCGATCTGATGACGACCGATGGCGTGGCCTTGACGATGATCAACCCGGCTTACATGACGCGTCTGATTGGCGAGACGGCCGAATCGGCTTCCGGGGCGATCTTTCGTCTGAGCAGCTTGCGCCCGATCCGCCCGGGGAACGGGCCGGATGACTGGGAGCGCCAGGCGCTGCTGGCTTTTGAACAGGGCGAGAAGGAAATGACCGGCGTCGAGCGCGGTCCGCAGGGGGCGATGCTGCGTTACATGGCACCGTTGCCGGTGAAGCGGAGTTGCATGGATTGTCATGCCAAACAGGGTTATCAGATCGGCGACGTGCGTGGCGGCCTCAGCGTTTCGCAGCGCTACGAGCCGATCGAGGAAGTGGTGCACTCAGGTGTTCGCAAGGCGCTCATATCGCATGGCATTGGCTTTGTGCTGGTGCTTGCTGCCGGCTGGCTCCTGCTCGAGATTTTGCGTCGCCGCTGGTTTGATCTGGCCGGCAAGGTGGATGAGCTGGAGGCGTCGCAGAGCCAGTTGCTGCAATCGGAAAAAATGGCTTCCATCGGCCAGCTGGCGGCCGGAGTGGCCCATGAAATCAACAATCCGGTCGGTTTCGTCAATTCGAACCTCGGGGCACTCAAGAAATACAGCGAGCAGATGGTGTCCCTGCTCGAACGCTGCCGCAATGGCCAGGCCAGCGAGGCCGACTTTGCGGCCATCGATTTTGATTATCTTAAGGATGACCTTGGCGATCTGCTCAATGAGTCGCGTGAGGGTCTGGAGCGGGTCAAGAAGATTGTTTCCGACCTCAAGACTTATTCGCGGGTGGACGAGTCGGCCTGGCAGGATGCCGACCTCAACAGCGGTATCGAAAGCACGCTCAACGTGGCCTGGAACGAGTTGAAATACAAGGCCGATGTCATCCGCGAACTTGGTGAACTGCCGCCGGTGCCTTGCGTTGCGGCGCAGATCAATCAGGTCGTCATGAACCTGCTGGTCAATGCGGTTCATGCCATCGAGACGCACGGCACGATCACGGTGCGTAGCGGCCACGACGATGCCTGGGCCTGGATCGAGGTGGCCGATACAGGCAAGGGCATGACGCCGGCCGTCATGAATCGTATTTTCGAACCGTTTTACACGACCAAACCGGTGGGCAAGGGCACCGGGCTGGGGCTTTCGCTGTCCTACGACATCGTCCGGAAGCACGATGGCCGAATCGAGGTGAGCAGTGAAGTCGGTGTCGGTTCGACCTTCCGCGTCCTGCTGCCCTTGCATGGCAAGAGTCCGGATGGTGCGGCAGGCCCGGATAGCGGCCGCTGATACCCTTGCTGCCTTGCTAGGCGCCTCATCGATTCATTGAGCGGTCATCTGGCAGCAACGTGCGTCTTCGATAATCCGGCACGACCAGATGAGGATGCCCGTCATGATACGAAATGCCGCAGCATGGTTGCGCCGCTTGCCGCAGGCAACGGGAATGATGTTGGCGGCCCGTTCGTCGCTCGGGCGCTCGGTCAAGATCACTCTCTTCGGCATCGGCGTGGTCCTGCCACTGGGCTCGTTGATCTGGGCGCTGTTGTTCTGGCATGGCAGCGGCGTTCTCCGGCGGGCTGCGCCGCTAGCGCTCGATGAAGCGAAGCTGCGGTTGCCCGGCGAGGCCTAGGTTTATCTAGCCCGGTCGAGGTCGGCCCGGTTTTTTTCATCGACATAAATGCCGGTTTTGGCCGGTTGGCTGCTCGCAAAGCAGCTGAGCTCGACATTGGCCAGCGCCTTGGCCTTGTGCAGTACGTCGACAGCGCAACGCCCGAAAACGCTGTCGATGGTGGCGAGCAGGTTGCGGGCGTAGGGCGTTTCGAGCTTGCCGTCGAGGATCAGGTTGGCGAGCAGCACACCGTCCGGCTTGAGCACGCGGCGGGTGCCGGCCCAGAATTCGCGGGTGACGAGGTGGCTGGGGATCGAGGTGTGCGAACTGTAGACGTCGACGACGACGGCGTCGAAGTGGCGTTCGCTGGTCGCGACGAAACGGCGGGCATCGTCGGCGATGAATTCGCCACGGGCCGGCTCGCGCAGGAAGTGCTTTTCGGCGATGTCGCGGATGGCTGGGTCGATATCGACGTAGGTGTAGCGGTTGAGCGGCTCGCGGTGCGACAACGTGAAACCGCCGGCCCCAAGAACGAGGATGTCCTTGCCCGTGAAGCCGAGGTCGTCGAGCAGGATCTGGCGCAGGTGCCTGATGTAGCGCGTGTGGTTAGGCGGCTCGCTGTCGTCGATGAGCGAGGCAACGGACTTGTTGACCCAGAAGGCGCGGGGGTTGCTTTGGCCCGGGAGATCCACGTTTCCGATGATGTATTCGGCGTAGGCCGTGTCGGCGGTGACGTTGTGTTGCAGATTGAGTCCGGCGGCGATTGCCACGGTCAACCCGGAAAAAAGCCAAAATTTGAAATTTTTCCCGGCCAGTAACAGGGTGCCGATGAGCAGGCCCAGAGCGCAGGCGAAGACTGCAGCCGAAACGCCGAGCCATTGCATGACAAGCAGCGACAGGCTGATCGACCCGAGGAAGGAGCCGAGCGTCGACCAGTAAAGCGCCAGGCCGCTTGCCTCGCCTGTCCGTTCGGCTTTCATGAGATTGGTCAGGATCGGCACGGTCTGACCGAGCAGCCAGGCGAGCGGGCAAAGGACACCGCCGATGAAGACAAGGTAGGCGACGAGCACCGGCTGCAGGTGGACGAAGATCCAGTCGACGCTGAGGCCGGCCAGCCCGATGCCGGCCAGCATCGCGGCGATCAGGAAATTGCGGGCGACGATGCTGAGATAGTTGCCAGCGACCCTGGCGCCCGCGGCATAACCGAGCGCCAGCGCGAGCAGGAAGAAGCCGATGGTCGGCGCCGTGACGACGATGGAGCTGCCGATGTGCGGCACCAGCCGGCGCAGCGCGATGACTTCGGCGCCGAGCGAGCAGAAGCCTTCGATGAAGACGACGGCGTAGATCAGGAAACGGGACATCCGGCGATTATCGCCTGCGGCAGCGCTGTTTAGGCGGTTGGCGGCAGGCGCGTGACGAGCAGCTGGTCGATGCGATTGCGGTCGACATCGATGACCTCGAACTTGAGGCCGCCATGCACCACGCTGTCAGTGCGCTTGGGCAGCTTGCGCAGCATGACCATCATGAAACCGGCGACCGTTTCGTACTGGCTGTCGTTGGGGAAGGGCGGCAGGTCGAGCTCGGCTTCGACATCGCCAATCGGCGTCAGGCCGTCGATCAGCCACGAATCGGCGTCGCGGCGGACGATCTGGGCTTCGTCGCTGGCCATCAGCGGGTCGCCGACCAGCGTGCTGGTCAGGTCATTGAGGGTGATCAGGCCGACGATCAACGCGTACTCGTTGATGATCAGCGCAAAATCCTCGCGGCCGGCGCGAAAGTGGCCGAGGATTTCCGACAGCGTCAGCGTGTCGGGCAGGATCAGGACCGGATGAACGAGTGGCATATCAAGCGCCAGCGGCTGCCCGGCGATGATGCGCCCGAGCAGGTCCTTGGCGTCGACGTAGCCGAGCGGCTGGTCGATCCCGTCACGGCAGACCGGATATTTCGAGTGCGGATGCGTCGCCAGCCTGGCGCGCAGACTGGCCTCGTTTTCGGTTACGTCGAGCCAGACGATGCCATCGCGCGGCGTCATCGACGAAGGCGCCGTCAGCGTGTCGAGTTCGAGCACGTTCTCGATCATCTGCTGCTCCTGCTCGGCGACCACCCCGGCATCGGCCCCGGCCTGGGCAAGGGCGACGATGTCTTCGGTCGTGACGTCGTCCGGGCGTTTCTGGGGCAGGCCGAGCGCCGACAGGATACGGCTGGCGATGCCGTTGAAGGCCCAGATCAGCGGCGACAGCAGGCGGATGCACAGTGTCATCGGCCCGGCAATGCGCAGCGCGATGCGCTCGGGGGCGACGATGGCAATGCGCTTCGGCACGAGGTCGGCGAAGAGGATGAAAACCGAGGTGACGAGCAGGAAGGAGAGCACCGTCGCCAGCGTATCAGCCGTTTCGGGGCTGGCGAAATGCGGGGCGAGCAGGGCGGTGAAGTAGGGCGCGTAGGCTTCTTCGCCGAGGATGCCGGCGAGGATGGCCACGGCGTTGAGGCCGATCTGGATGGTCGTGAAGAAATGGCCGGGCTGCGCCTGCAGCGCCAGGGCCTGCCCGGCCCTCTGGTCGCCGTCGCTGGCCAGTTGTTCGAGCTTGAGCTTGCGGGCGGCGGCCAGGGCGATTTCGGAGGTGGCGAAAAAGGCGCTGGCCGCGATCAGCAGCAGGATGATCAGGGTGCTCTCGAGCATGCGGTGCCTCGGGTTATCCGGTCAGGGAATTATCCCCCTATGTGGCTCAGGCGCGGTGCAGCTTCGTCCACATGCTGATGCTGAAGACAGTCAGCCCGAAACTGACCAGTCGCGCCGTGTGCAGCGGTTCGCCGAATATCCGTATGGCAGTGGTGAAGGCCATGAGCGGCTAGGGGGATTCCGGTGCCGCGTCAGCAGACGTCTTCGTTG
Organism: Azonexaceae bacterium; assembly: GCA_013335535.1. Taxonomy (GTDB): domain Bacteria; phylum Pseudomonadota; class Gammaproteobacteria; order Burkholderiales; family Rhodocyclaceae; genus Azonexus. The sequence goes on along the minus strand of JAAXVL010000005.1, from coordinate 4,365 downwards.
AAGACGATAACGAGCAGCAGGCACGACATCGGTGAATATTTCCTCAAGCCGGGCTGTTCCGTTTTGTCTCCGAAAGCAGATGCTTGCAAACTCAGTCCAGGCCTGGTGTCCTGAATCGATAGGAATGCTGCGACGGTGCCGTAATCTTTTCACGGACAGCAAAATGTGTCGCACCCCATTCGGTCAGTCTTGTTCTTCCATCGAGTTCAAACCGGGCTCGCACGGTCCAGAAGTAGCGACTGTCCGGTTGCAGGCTGATGTTGATTGTGTGTTCCGGCTGGGGCAGCCCTTCCCGGTGATAGACAAGTGCCCCGGGGGCCATGTTTTCTTCGCGCGAGATCAGCAAGTCATAACGGACATTGCTGATCCGCGACATCTCGTCTGGCGCAGCTGCTATGTCGCCTGGACGAGGAAAGGCCTCCCATTTGAACCGCGGCCGCAGTCCCTCGACGGCAAACCACTCGAATTTCGCACCAATGATTCTATCTCCGGTCAGTGCGCCGCGAGTCGGTGGATAGATCGGCGACAGGCCAAAGGCCGATGACAATAGTCCGCCGGCCGAACGCCGGTCTCGATTAGGGAAGGTGTAGAGGCTGAAAATGTTCTCGCAGATATGGATGCCAAGCGTCCGGTATCCCCTGTTCAGTTCATCGATCAGTGGTTTCGCCTGATTGGCAGACCAGGAGGCAAGATCAAGACGTCGCCCCTGATAGAGGTAGTCGGTTGAGTATCTCTCGGTATTGCTGGCCGTATCGACAAGGCGCACATGCACCTCCATGTAGGCGATGGCCGGATCATTGAGGCCGGATCCTGCCGTACCCGCTTTGGTCAGGGTCGTTTCAACGACGGTATCTATGCCGAGAGCCGCCAGTAGCCGATAGTCTTTGGTCGCCGCAACGGCACGAGTTTCCTGTTCGGGCAATTGACGCAGCGTTATCCCGGCGGCGAGTGCTGCTTCTTCGACGGAATGACGTACTGACTCCTGAATCGTCCGTACCTCGAATACCCGCGCCATGGCCGCTTCGCTTGCCGTGACCTGATCCGCACTGGGCGCCATGACAGCACCAGCGACGCCACCAACCAGGCCCGCTACGCCGCAAACTCCCAACATCAGAAGCAATGCAGCACCGCACATCGATCCGCTGCAATGGCCAACCCCGCTCATGCAAGAGACGAATGTGCCACCGCCGGCGAGGGCGGCACCGCCTCCCTTGCTGCGAACGAAGCCGTCGAATTTGAGTTCGGGTGCCTGCTCGATGGCGATGACCGTAACCTGACCGAGACGATCCTGATAGATCGTGTCAGCTGGCGTGTTTTGCATGCTGGCGCAGCCGTTGAGCAGTGCCAGCAGCAGGAGCAGGAGAACCCGTCCCATATTGATGCATAGTGTGTTGGTAACGGCGCTAGCCATTTGGCGCTTCAGCCTTTCATTTTTAGCGCATTTTCCGGGTTGACCGTGGCAAGCCCGTGTGCTGCCGCGACGGCGGCGCAGGTTACTTTTCCCTGGTGGATATTCAGGCCTGCGCGCAAATGGCGGTCGTCGAGCAGCGCCTGCCGCCAGCCTTTGTCGGCGATGGCCAAAACGAAGGGCAGGGTGGCGTTGTTCAGGGCGAAGGTCGAGGTTCGCGGCACGGCGCCGGGCATGTTGGCGACGCAGTAATGGACGACGTCGTCGACGACGTAGGTCGGCTCGGCGTGGGTGGTCGGACGGCTGCTCTCGAAACAACCGCCCTGGTCGATCGAGACATCGACCAGCACCGAACCGGGGCGGAGCTGAGGCAGCTGCTCGCGGCGGAGCAGGTGCGGCGTCGTGGCGCCGGGAATCAGCGCGGCGCCGATGATCAGGTCGGCGTCGAGCAGGCTGCTTTCGATTGCTTCGCCCGTGGCCAGCAGTGTCCTGATCCGGTTGCCGAAATGCGCATCGAGCCAGCGCAGGCGGTCGAGCGAGCGGTTGATGACCGTCACCGCGGCGCCCATGCCAACGGCGATCATGGCCGCGTTGGTGCCGACCACACCGGCGCCGAGGATGACGACCTTGCCCGGCGCAACGCCCGGCACGCCGCCGAGCAGCACGCCTGAGCCACCTTTCGGTTTTTCCAGGCAGGCCGCTCCGACCTGGATCGACATCCGGCCGGCGACTTCGCTCATTGGCGCCAGCAACGGCAGGCGACCGGCGGCATCGCTGACCGTTTCGTAGGCAATGGCGGTAACGCCGGAGGCCAGGAGCTGTTCGGTCTGGGGACGATCTGGCGCCAGGTGCAGATAGGTGAACAGGGCCTGGTCAGGGCGCAGCAGGCGACACTCTTCGGCTTGCGGTTCCTTGACCTTGACGATCAGTTCGGCCCGGGCAAAGACTTCAGTGGCGCTGTCGGCCAGTTCGGCCCCGGCGGCCAGATAAAGTTCGTCGCTCAGCCCGATGGCCTGGCCGGCGCCCTTCTCGACGATGACCTGATGGCCGTGGGCGACGACTTCCCGGACGCTGCCCGGAGTCAGACCAACCCGGTATTCGTGGTTCTTGATTTCCCTGGGAACGCCTATTCGCATGTTCTCTCCCTGTCGTGTCGGACGATGGATTCAACACCCTCATGATACCGGTCGCGGTCACCCATCCAGAAGGTGAAAAACTGGCTCATAATGAGCCGAAACAGCCGAGGAGAGATCATGCACCGAGAATCGAACGGTCGGGATGACGAGATGATCGCTGAAGAGGGCGCGCCCTTTCGTGGGTTGATCCGCTACGAACAGCAGTTGCCGGTTCGCCAGGTGTCCTACTACCTGTGCGGCGAGCTTCAGGAGCCGCAGTATTACACCGAGCTGTTCTACACCCTGCGCTCGGCGGCCGAGACCGATCTGGTCTATATCCATCTCAATTCATCCGGTGGCGACTTCAATACCGGCCTGCAGATCATCAACAACGTACGCGCCTCGAATGCCCGGGTGGTGACCATCCTCGAGGCGCGGGCCTATTCGATGGCGGCCCTGATATTCCTGTCCGGTGATGAACTCGTGGTGCATGACAACTGTCAGTTGATGTTCCACATCTACTCGGGAATTTTTGCCGGCAAGGGCAATGAACAGCAGGCTGAAGTGCTGGCGGTCGGCAACTGGTTCGCGAAGGTCATGAGCCGGCTGTGTTCGCCCTTCCTGACGGAAACGGAGATTGCCAACATCCTGAAGGGGTCTGATCTCTGGATGGATTCCGATGAAATCCACCGGCGACTGATGCGCATGCAGCGCGCCCGGAAGACGAGCGGGCGCAAGAAGAAGGACAAAGCGGCGTCGTCGGCCGGTTGAGGCGGCCTCAGCTGGCGCCAGCCCGGCGCACCTTCTGCCACATGCTGACGCTGAAGAAACCGAGTCCGAGCCAGATCATGCCAAAGCTGACCAGCCGCGCCGTCTGCAGCGGTTCGCCGAAAAGCCAGATGGCGGTGGCGAACTGCATGGTCGGGTTGATGTACATGAGCATGCCGACGGTAGCCAGGTCGAGGCGCTGGGTGGCGGCGGCGAAAGCCATGAGCGGCAGGGCGGTGATGATGCCGGCGCCGACCAGCCAGAGGGCGGTCGAGCTGTCGTGGCCGGCAAAGACCATATGCCCGCTCTGCGCCATCCACAGCGCGTAAATGCCGCACACCGGCAGCATGGCCAGGGTTTCCAGCCACAGACCGGACAGCGCATCGACCGGCACCTGCTTGCGAACGAGGCCGTAGGTGCCGAAGGTGGCGGCGAGAAAGAGCGAGACCCAGGGCAGGCTGCCGAGCGAGATGACTTCGTTGACCAGCGCGGCGAGGGCGAGGGCGACCGAGATCCATTCCAGCTTGTTGAGCTTCTCTTTGAGCACGACGAGGCCGAGCAGCACGTTGACCAGCGGGGTCAGGAAATAGCCGAGGCTGGAGGCGACGACCTGCTGATGGGCGACGGCCCACAGGAACATTAGCCAGTTGCTGCCGACGAGCAGGGCGGCGAGCGCCAGCATGGCGAACTGGCGCGGCGTGCGAAAGATAGCGACGACCTTGTGCCAGTTGCCGCGCAGGGTGAGCAAGATGCCGACAAAAACAAAGGCCCAGACGGCGCGATTGGACAGGACGTCCATCGGCGAAATGTGCGAAAGCTGGCGGAAGAAAAGCGGGAAGAAGCCCCAGATGCCGTAGGCGAGCAGGCCGAAGCCGATGCCGGCCAGCTGGGTTTTCGGCTGCATGTGCTTAGTCGCGCAGGAGTTGCAGCGCCGGCGAGCGGTAGTCGCGGCGGAAAAGCACGACCAGAACGACGATGGCAAAGGCGCCGAGGATGGCCGGATTGAGCAGCCAGCCGGAGGCGGCAAGGCCGAAGTAATAAGCCCGGATACCGCGGTTGAAGTCGTCGCCGGCC
>JAAXVL010000031.1 GCA_013335535.1 Azonexaceae bacterium | reverse complement strand
CGAAGATTGCTTGACCGACCACTGTCAAGGCAAGCAACAAGGCCAAAGCGTAACTACTCACCCGTCTGCGCGTAGATTTGTCCGGAGAGGGCCATCTGGATAGCGACCAAGGGATTGTAGCCGCGGTAGGTCATGGTTTGGAGGTAGCTGGAGATACGGCAATAGGCCTCGGCATAGTGCCGGGTGCGGAAACAGCCGGAGACCTTCTGCTTGACCTTGCTCATGCGCAGATCGCGTTCGGCGCGGTTGTTCGTGAAGGGCACATGAGCCCGCTTGGCGAAGAGCAAGACGGCGTCTTCATAGCGCTTGAGCCGCTCCCAGAGGTTATGGGCATCGGACTTGGCGATCCGCCCGCGCTGCCCGTTTAGGCGGGGTGGAATGGGCGGCAATTCCTTGGCGCCGCGGGTCAGGAGGCTACGGTAGTGCCGGCGTAGCTTCGAGTACTCGGCGGCGGAGAGATGCTTGTGGTCGCTTTGGGCCACGCGGGCGCAGGTCTCCTGCAACAAGCGCTTGAGATGGACCGCCCAACGGTAACCATTCGACTCGATGACAAAGGTCAACTCCCGCAGGAGATGCGCCCCGCACAGGCCATGACCGCAGTGCTCATAGGCCAGATAGGAGGCCCAGCAGTCATGGACGATGGTCCCCCCATAGCGCGGGATGAGGTTGAGGGTCTCAATGGCCTCCCGCCCGCGTTTGGGATGGAGGAACTTCAGGGTGATATCGCCGGCGGCGTAGACATGGATCCAGTGGTTCTGGCGATCGACCCGCAAGGAGGTTTCATCCACGTGCAGGGTGGGCTGGGCGAGGAGCTGGTCGATCGCTTCTTGTTCCCAGCAGGCCAAGGCTTGATGCAGTTGCATCACCCATTTCAGGAGGGTCGCCTCCGCGATGGCTGAATCGATCAGGGTGCGGATGAGGTGCTGCACCCGCTGGAGGGTGACCATCTGGGCCACCAGCAGGTGGAGGACGAAAGCCTTGATGCCAGGCCCATACTGCAGCGGACCGGACAGCTCCGGGGGGAAGGCCCCTTTGGTCTGCACCTGGCAGCGGGGGCCGGTCTTGATCTCGGCATCGACCTGGCTGACCACCTTCTCGAAAAGGAGGTCGATGCGGGTCCGCCGTTCATGTCCCTGGCAGGGGGTCTCGCAGAGATCAGCACCACAGTTGCCACAGGCGGTGACGGGGGCGAGCGCGACGGTCTCGACCGTGCGGGTGTGATGGGCACGCTCCAGGTTTTGATCCGGTCCTTTGGACTGGGTGCTGGGCTGGGAGGCGGTCTCGTCGTCCTTGGGCGTCTGCGAGGGGGGCACGCTGGCGTTGCGGCTGGTCTTGGGGGTGCTCTTTTCCATGAACACCGCCATCAGCACGGAAAATAGCGTCAACAGGGCCTGGCACAGGGCGCGGCCCTCCGCCGAGATCTGGCCCCTGGCGCACAGCGCCTCAAACTGGCCTTTGAGGCCATCGAATTCGGCGCGCAGCGAAACCTGGTTGACGCTGCCCATCGCCTCAGGTGGCCTCGACGGCCATGAGCGCGGCCAGCACCGCCAGGCGCTCGGCCGCCGGCAAGGCCTGGTAGCGGCGGCCCCAGCCCGCGGCCTTGCGCTTGATGCGCTGGCGATCGGTGAAGTTCTTACCGGCGCAGGTGGCCCAGTGCACGCGGCCGGGGGTGAAGTTGAACCACAGCTTCTCGGTGCGGACCCCCGCCTGGTTCATGACCTGCAATTCCAGCTGCTGCCAATCTGCCAGTTGCTCGTCATAGAGCGCCGAGGGGTAACCGGAGAGGATCACCGCACAGGACAGGCCCTTCAGCAGTGCCAAAAGGTCGCGATGATCCTGTTCGGTGTAGTCGAAACGGTAGCGCCGCCCCGAGGTGCGGGTGTGGTGGAGATACGGGGGGTCGCTGTAGACCAGCTCCCGGCCCGTAAAGGAGAACTCCGCCAGGAAGCGGTGGGCGCAGCCGGGGATCTTCTCGACCGGGTAGTCGCACTGGAAGCGGGCCACGGCCCGCTCATCGCGGTCGATGCCAATGTTGCGCAAGGCCGGCGGCTTGCGCTGCATGATTGCCCCGCCGCCCAGATGGGTCTCGATATAGGTGTCGTGTGGCGGCATCAGGGCGATGATCGGCTGGCATAAGCCAGACGTCGCCTTGGAGCCAAAATAGCTGCCCATCGGGATTGATCCAACTCGCGGTCTTGGATCAACACCCTAGTCTCAATACGCTATGCTGTCAAGCGTTCATTGCGGAAGGGCAAGCTGCTAAAGCGTGAGCAACGGGCCGATGGGGCGAGTAGTTACGCAAACGGAAACATTGACAAGGAGACCGGGAAATAGCCTAGACCAGCAAATCTTGGATTACCGAAGATTGCTTGACCGACCACTGTCAAGGCAAGCAACAAGGCCAAAGCTTCCATGGCCTTCGTGGACGACATCTTCACCGGGATCACGCGGATTGCGGCAACCCCGGTAAGAAGAATCGGGCTGACCAGGATTATGCCCAAACCATCCCCAAGCCACCAGGTCAAGAAGGTTGGCCCAATATCGGCAAAAGCTATCTCTCCGCCGACAAACAGCGCCAGCATGCCAAACGAAGCGCTCACGATCGTGCTGACGACAGAGCCGAACAGGGCCAGCGCGAGCACATCGGATACCTTGTCCAAGGTATTCGAAAAGTTGTTCTGGCGTTTGAGCAATACGGATCCGATTAATGGTTCCAAGGTATTGCCCAAAGTGATGATGGATAGGGTGACGAGGGGTACGTCGGTCCCGGCGTTAGCGATGAGGGCGCCCAAGGCGATGCCTGGCCACACGCGATAGCCGCCCATCAGGGTTGCGGCAAGGGCGATGCCACTGGGGGGCCAAAACAACGTAACTGTTTGACCGACAACAGCATAGGCTAGCCCGAGTTTGGCTGTCGTCAGATAGAGAACACAGACGCTCACTATCCACAGAAAATCCCGCAATGGCTTTTCCTCCGCTGCTATCAAAGCGTTCGGCTTGATGATGGTAAGTGGCTGCTTGCACTTGCAAGAGAAACTGCAATCTCGACCGCCCAAGTCAGAAACCAGGATGGCCCTGTTGAGTCTCCTGTATGCAGTCACCGTGGATTGAGGGATTCACTTACACCCCAATAGGACATTTCAAGCCACTATAGCAGGGCGAAATCTCTCTGAGTTAAGGTCTGCGTATCGTGCCCACACATTTCCAACCTGGTGGGGCAGTTACGTTAATTGCCATGGTTCCGATGCTGGAA
>JAAXVL010000028.1 GCA_013335535.1 Azonexaceae bacterium | reverse complement strand
ACGTCACCGACTCGGCCGGCCACCTGCTGCCGGACGGCGTCAAGGAACGCCTCGGTGCCGTACGTGCCGCCCTCAAGCCCGAAACCGAACTCGGCTTCCACGGCCACCACAACCTGGCCATGGGCGTCGCCAACTCCATCGCCGCCATCGAAGTCGGCGCCAACCGTATCGACGCAGCGGCGGCCGGCCTCGGCGCCGGGGCCGGCAATACGCCGATGGAAGTGCTCATCGCCGTTTGCAGCCTGATGGGTATCGAAACCGGCGTCGATGTCGCCAAGATCACTGACGTCGCCGAAGACCTCGTCGTCCCGATGATGGACTTCCCGATCCGCATCGACCGCGACGCACTGACGCTCGGTTATGCCGGCGTCTATGGCTCCTTCCTGCTCTTCGCCAAGCGTGCTTCCGTGAAGTACGGTGTCCCGGCGCGCGACATCTTGGTCGAACTGGGTCGTCGCGGCATGGTCGGCGGACAGGAAGACATGATCGAGGATACGGCCATGAGCATGGCTCGCGAACGGGGGCTGACGGTATGAAACTGAACCAACAAACCATCGGCCAACTGGCCGAACTGCTCGAAAACGCTGAACTGCAGGCGCACGACGTCGTCAAGATTACCGATGCCCATCCGGAAATGGATTGGGACGACGCCTACGCCATCCAGAACGAAATCCTGCGCCGCAAGCTGGCGCGCGGCAACAAGGTCGTCGGCCTGAAAGCCGGCCTGACCTCGCACGCCAAGATGAAGCAGATGGGTGTCGAAACCCCGTGTTTCGGCTTCCTGGTCGATTACTTCAGCGTCGCCGATGGTGGTGAAATCAAGATCAATGAACTAATCCACCCCAAGGTCGAGCCGGAAATCGTCTTCGTGCTGAAGAAGGCGCTCAAAGGCCCGGGCTGCCACATCGGCGCCGTGCTGGCGGCGACCGATTTCATCATGCCGGGTATCGAGATCATCGATTCGCGCTACCGCGACTTCAAGTTCGATCTCAAGAGCGTGATTGCTGACAACTGTTCGTCTTCGCGTTTCGTGCTCGGTGGCCAGATGACCCCGGTCGCCGGTCTCGATCTGCGCACCCTGGGCGTGGTCATGGAGAAGAACGGCGAGCCCGTCGCCATCGGCGCCGGCGCGGCCGTGCTCGGCCACCCGGCAGCGGCGATTGCCATGCTGGCCAACCACCTCGGCGCCCGCGGCGAGGAAATTCCTGCCGGCACGATGATCCTTTCCGGTGGCGTGACCGAAGCCGTTGCTGTCAAGGCTGGTGACCACGTCAATCTGCGTATCCAGTCCCTCGGCGGCGTCAGCTGCCGCTTCGTTTAAGGAGGTAGCCATGCCGTTCGCACAAATTTATTTGATCGAAGGCCGGACCGAAGAGCAGAAGAGGGCGGTTATCGAGAAGGTCAGTGCCGCGCTCGTCGAAGCGCTTGGTGCGCCGATCGAGAACGTCCGCGTCTGGATTCACGACGTACCGAAAGCGCAATGGGGAATCGGCGGCAAGACCGCCAAGGATCTCGGGCGCTAACAAGCAACTGATCGGTGCGGGAAATTCCTTCCCGCACCGAAAAAACACCCTGATTTGACGTTTTGCCGACCGTTTTTGAATACGGAAATATTCATACCTTAACAGTATTTAACATCGTGTTAATTGGTATTGGACGGTATTGGTTAAGGCAATGCATAGTCTGAAAGAGCCGAAATTTAAGTAGCTGTTTCAACGAGCTACGAACGAAAAAAGTGCCATCAAAAAAGGCATGGACAACAACTGGAGGAGTAGATGGGCTGGGTGAAAAAAATATCGTGGCTGCCATTCGGTGCCACCGTTGCGTGCGGTGTGCTGTCCGCTTGCTCGCAAGGCCCGGACATGTCAGGAATTGCCGCCGAGCGCCAGCGTTCGGTGCAGCGTTACGACATCAGTCAGGCCATTGCCAGCAACGGCAAGGTCATTGCCGTCGGTACGCAAACCGGCGTCGTTCTGACATCCGAAGATCAAGGCAAGACCTGGAAGCGCACGGCGCTGGGCAATACCTCGCTGGTCGACATGACCGTCTGCGGTGATCAGGGCTTTGTCGCCATCGATCATTACCACAAGGTCTGGTCGGCCGATGCCGAAGGCAAGAACTGGAAATCGGTTCCCCTCGAGCTGCCGCGCACGCCGCTGGCGATTACCTGCGACAAGCAGGGAGGCTGGTGGGTGGTCGGTACCAATGCGGTCATCGCAGGCAGTGCCGATCAGGGCAAGACCTGGAAAACCACCGATCTGGGTGAAGACACGCAGATCACGACCATCCAGTTTCTCGATCCGAAAAATGGGATCGCCCTCGGCGAATTCGGCCTGAGCGTGACGACAGAGGATGGTGGTGCGACCTGGAAGAAAGGCCCGAAAATGCCGGGCGAGTTCTATGCCTATGCTGCGTTGTTTGCCAGCCGCAACGAAGGCTGGGTTTCCGGTCTGGCCGGGCAGGTGCTGCACACCATCGATGGCGGCAAGTCGTGGAGCAAGCAGGTCAATACCACGCAGGCGTCGCTCAATCGGCTGTTCATGCATGAAGGCGTGCCCTTCGGCGTCGGCGCCGGCGGCGTCATTGCCCGCCTTGAAGGCACTAGCTGGCGCGCCGTGCCATATACAGACCCAGTCCCGGTCTTCCTCGGCGGCGGCGCTTCCCTGCCGGGCCAGTCGGCCGTCGTGATCGGTGGCCCCGGTGGCCTGCTCCGTGCGGTCAGTACGCACGCCAAACAATAAGCCACGGAGAACTCAACACCATGGTTGCAAAAACACGTCACGCCATTACTCACGCCCTGCATACGGGCGAGGAATGGATTTTCCGCAATCCGAAGATCGTGCTGTCGCTCGTCCTGGCTGTCACCATCCTGTTCAGCATGGCGCTGCCCAGCCTGCGCGTGTTCACGGATTTCGCCGATCTTCTGCCGCAGAACCACGGCTACATCAAGGTCTACAACCGCCTGAAAGAAAACTTCGGCGGCGCCAACATGATCGTCATGTCGGTCGAGGTCGAGAAGGGCACCATCTTCAACGATGAAACCCTGCAACTCATTCACGAAGCAACGCAGGGTGTCGACAACCTGCCCAGCGTCAACCACAACCTCGTCAGCAGCCTGACGCACCGCACGGCACGCAAGGTCTTCCTCGACGATCAGGGGGGATTCGCCTCCGAGTCCTACTACGACCCGCTCAAGCCAAAGCGCACCGTGGCCGAACTCGAGCAGTTGCGCAATGACGTCATCGCCAACCCGACCATCTACGGCCTGCTCGTCTCGCCGGACATGAAGGCGGCGCTGATCAAGGCCCAGATGAACGAGGGCTCCATCGACTACCCGACCACTTTCGCCGCCTTGCAGAAGGTCCGCGAGACGCTGGCTCGGCCGGGGCATCAGATCTACGTGACGGGCAATCCGGTCCTGACCGGCTGGGTTTATACCTACCTCAACCAGATCGTCGAGATCATGATGTGGACGCTGCTCCTGCTGTCCGCGCTGCTCATTCTCTACTTCCGTCGTTTTTATGGTGTCGCGCTGCCGCTGCTTGGCATCGCCCTGTCGTCAATCTGGGGCCTTGGCTTCATGGCGGCGATGGGCATCAACCTCGAGCCGCTATCGCTGCCGATTCCCTTCCTGATCGCTGCCCGCGCCACCTCTCACGGCGTGCAACTGGTCGTGCGCTATTACGAGGAACTGGCGATTGTCCATGACGGCAAGAAGGCCGCCCGCAATGCGCTCGATGCCCTGTTCCGCCCCGGTTCGCTGGCCATCATCGTCGACGCGGTCGGTATCGCCGTGCTCATGCTCGGTGCTGCACCGTTCAACCACAAGCTGGGTCTGGCTGCCGGCTTCTGGGGCTTCTCGGTCATCTTCACGGTGCACTTCATGGTTCCGCTGGCTTTGACCATCCTGCCGGCGCCGAAGAAACACGAGAACGGCAATGAAGGTATCCGTGCCTTCCTCGGCAAGGCCATGTCCTTGACCGGCGGTACGGAAGGTGGTGCCCGCTCCATCCTGATCCTGACCCTGATCGGGGCCATCGGCGGGGCCTATTTTGTGAGCAAGGTCCAGCTCGGAGAAGCCGAGCCGGGTTCGCCGCTGCTCCACCTGAGCCACGATTACAATGTCTCGACCAAGGCCATCAACACGCGCTTCCCAGGTTCAGAGGAACTGCATGTGGCGGCGCGGACGGACGAGAAGGGCGGCATCAAGCGCCCCGACGTGATGGCCGCCATCGAACGCTTCCAGGCTCATATGCTGTCCGATCCTGGGTTGGGTGGAACCAAGGCCATGCCGGGCGTGTTGCGCGTGGTCAACAAGCTGACCCACAACGACGACCCGCGCTGGATGCAGTTGCCCGATACGGCCGACGAAATCGGCGGCCTGATGTTCGCCTACATGGCCTCCAGCCCGATTCCTGGCGCCTTGAAGGAATTCGTCACCTCCGACGAAAACGAAGCCAACATGGTCTTCTACTACAAGGACCACCAGGCCGAAACGATCAACCGCATCGTCGCGCTGGCCGAGGAGGGCATCAAGAAAATTGAAGCAGAAGTGCCGGGGCTACACATCGAACTGGGCGGCGGCATCATCGGCGTCACGGCGGCTGGTAACCAGGCCTTGCATACCGACCACATGATCATCATCCCGGCCGTCATGCTGCTCGCCTTCTTCATCGTCATGATCTATTACAGCTCGCTGCATGCCGGCTGGCTGATGGTCCTGCCGATGCTGTTCTCGACGCTGATGACCTATGCCTACATGGGCGCCCTCAACATTGGCATCAGCGTCAATACGGTGCCGGTCATTGCCGTCGGCGTCGGGGTCGGCATCGACTACGCCGTGTATTTCATGGACCGCATCCGCGAAGAGTATGCCGTGATGCGTGACATGAAGAAGGCCGTCATCACCGCCGTCGCCACTACCGGCTACGCCGTGAGCTTTACGGCAATCACGCTGATCGCCGGCGTCGTCATGTGGATCTTCATGTCCGATCTGCGCTTCCAGTCCGACGCCGCGATCCTTCTTTCTTTCATGCTCATCGTCAATGCGATCGCCGCCGTGCTGATCGTGCCGTCATGGTGCGTCGTCTTCAAACCCAAGTTTGTGACGGCAGTGCATTACGACGAAGACGGTGTTCTGGAAAACGACTAACAACACTCCGGAAGACCGGGGGAACAGCAACCATTCTTTCAACAAAACCATTGGGGGTTTGATCCATGGAGACAAAACTGAACACTGGAAGGCGCCTGACGCTCATCGCGGCAGCGCTCTCCGCAACTTTTGCGACACAGGCGTGGGGCAATGACCTCCCGTCAATGGGTGAGGAGTCTTCGCCCTGGCAGGTTGATGTGACCTACGAGAACCACACGGTTCATCGTGAACATGCTGGTTTGGCAAAGTTTCGCAATACCTTGCAAGCTGAACTAGACAAAAAAGTGGGCGACGGCTGGGGTATTCACAGCATCCTTCGCGGTAGCTGGGATGGCGTCTATCGCATGAACAGCAGCGAGTATGGCAAGGATGCTGGTGGTCCGATCATGCTTGAAAATATTTCGGGAGTTGGCGGCAGCTTTTCCGTTCCGCATGGCGGGGGGGTTGTTAATAATGCAACGTTTCCGATCCCTACTAATGCGTTTGGCTTTAATTTGACTGCTAACCCAAATGAAGGGATGCGGGTTTTGGGGGATCGCTGGCATGCGACTGAAGGTGGTGTCGCGTTCGGTGTGCCTGTCCGACCCTGTGATGTCGATAGTCGTGGTTGCCGAGATTTTGGAGGCTATGGCAAGGACGGTATTAATGGCCTTGAGGCTCCAGAGTTCAATAAGCGTTTCGACTTTATCCGCGAACTATATGCAAAAAAGACCTTCAATTTGGCCGATGGTAAGGATTTGTTCCTGAAGGTTGGTAAACAACAGGTTGTTTGGGGGCGAACCGACCTGTTCCGTGTTCTTGATGTAATAAACCCTGTTGATTATTCACGCAATAATATTTACGACGAATTGTCCGATATTCGCATCCCAATGTGGATAATTCAGGCGGAATATCGCATGGGTGCTAGTGACTGGATGCAAGATCGTAACTTTCAGTTGGTTTGGAACGTCGATCAATTTCGTGCCAACAATCTGGGCCAATGCGGTACGCCGAACGTAATACTGGATGCTGGCTGCTTCTTCCGTGGCATGGCTAATTTGTGGGATAACGGCGGTACCGTAGCCAATTTTGCAGGTGGAGCTCTTGCGACGGATTTCGGACCACACCAATTAGGTATCCGTAACGTTAACTTACCTGCTTGGTCGCTTTCAAATACGCAGCTGGGTGCCAAATATGAAGGCGTAACGATGAATGGCCTTTCGTTCTCGTTGAACGCTTTGCATTACCGCTCGCAATTACCGAGTCTTCACGCATTCAACTACTCACCAGGTGAATTGACCAACCCGGCGGACGGCAGTACGACGACGGTGGCCAAGAAAATGATCGCATTTGATATGCACTTCCCGACGGTTAATCTGTTGGGCGGATCTATGGACTTCCAGTTGCCCTCTGTTGGTGCAGCGGTTCGTATGGAAGGTGCCATGACTTGGGGCGAGGAGTTTGCCAACTCGATGCGTGACGAGCTGTATTCCAAGAACAAGGTTTTCAGAAGCGTGATTGGCTTTGATCGTCCTACCTTTATTCCGTTTATAAGTGAAACTTCTGCAACGTTGATTTCCGCGCAGTTGTTCTATCAGCATATCTTCAACCACGAGACTCAGGATGCCCCGTTCGGCAAGATTGGTATGGTCGACTGGAAGGATAATTTCATCGGTACCTTGTTGATCAAAGGATTCCTGAGGAATGGCACGCTCAGCCCACAAATCATTTTTGCGCATGATTTCCAAGCTCAGGCAACTGCTGTTGCTCCGCAGGTTGAGTGGAATGTTAGTAACGATCTGAAAGTGACCTTGGGAGCGAACTATAAGTTGGCAGAGGGGCGTGATCGCTGGAAGTTTGACGACTGCCGCGCTTGTGCTCCATATACCCAGTTTTCTTATGATCCGGCTGGTACCGTCGGGGCTAACTATGGGATGACAGGGATGGAACCCCTAGGCCGGTTCCGTGCCGGCCCGATTGGTGCCGCGTTCAAGGAAAACGATATTTTTGTTCGCCTGAATTACAAGTTCTAATTTAAACCCGGAGACAACCACATGAAAAAAACCATGATTTCCCTGCTGCCCGTCGTGGCGGCAGGCTTGGTCGGTTCGGCATTCGCTGCCACGGAAGCCGATGTCGAAAACACCTTCAATCCCTACAAGGCCGGTATGCCCAGCGCGCCTGGCGTTACGCCCGGTACGGTGATCACCAAGGCCAACGTGGACCAGTTCAAGGATGTGCTGTCGGTTGGCTTGTTCAAGCTGCTCAAGGATGGCGCTTTTGAAATGAAAGTGGGTCCCACGACCCAGTTCATGATCAACAGCAGCTACATCAACGCCACCAAGGCGAATCTGAACAAGACCAAGCTGGGCTCCAAGGCCGGCGAGAATCTGACTGGTTACGTCGCTGGCCGTCCGTTCCCGGAGGAGCCGGATGCGAAGGATCCGCGCGCTGGCGAGAAGCTGGCCTGGAACTACAAGTACGGTGTGAACTGGGGTGACGGTGCTGTCATCTCTCCGTTCTACTGGCGTTATCGCAACATGACGACGGGGCAGATCGAGAAGACCATCAAGTATGACTTCCACTTCCTCAACTTCATGCACCGGACCAAGGATGCGCCGATTCCGGAATTCACGCCGAATCCGTCCGGCCTGTACCGCGCCATTTACGTCAAGGCCAACGAGCCGCAGGATCTGAAGAACACCCAGTTGCTGATCCAGCGTTTCGAAGACGACAGCAAGCTGGATGATGCCTACCTGTACCTCGGCTTCCAGCGTCGCGTCCGTCGTCTGGCCCAGGGCCAGGTGACTGACTCCTTCCTCGGCTCCGATCTGATGATCGAGGACTTCGAAGGCTACAACGGCCGCGTTTCTGACATGAAGTGGAACTACAAGGGCACCAAGAACATGCTGTTGCCGATGTGGAACCACGACGAACTCAAGCTTTCCGATGAGTTCAAGGAAGCCGATGGTTACAAGTTCGTGAACTACGGCGGTCAAGGTGGATGTTTCCCGGATGCAACCTGGCAGCTACGCAAGGTCTATGTGCTGGAAGCCGTGCCGGTCAATCCGAACCACCCGATCAGCAAGCGGACTTTCTACATGGATGCCCAGTTGCAGAATCTGAATGGCGCCATCGACATCTACGACCGCAAGGGCGAGCTGTGGAAGGCTTTCAGCGTCGGCAAGTCGCATCCTGACCATCACCTGCCGGTCAATAAGGGTTCGGGTATCGGTATCGACGATGGCGTGATCATGGTCGACGTTCAGGCCAAGCACTGCACGACCGCCCAGTTCAAGGGCCAGGTCGATCCGAAGAAGGCGCCTCCGGGTCTCTTCCAGGTTCAGAACCTGCGTGGCGGGGACTGATCGCTACGTAACTATTTCATTGTCTCTGCGGGCGAGGGTTTCCCATTCGGGAACCCATCTCTCCCTCTTTTGGGGGGCCATCGGCCCCCCATTTTTTTGTCCACGATTTTGATTTGTGACCGTTTTTCCGGTTGACCGTGGAATCCTGAAAGCTAGTCGCTGGGCGCTTCCCGGAACTTCTGAACGCTCGCCAGAAAGGCTTGCAGGATCGGCGAGTGATCGTCGGTGCGGTAAATGCAGCTGAGGTCCACGGTGGCTGAAATGGCATCGCGGAATGGCCGGCAAACGACACCAGGCAGGCTGATGGTCGTCGCCGAGCGGGGCACGATGGTGATGCCGAAACCGCCGGCAACAAGCGCCATGCCGGTCACGGCATCGCCCACCACCTGGGATATTTGTGGTGTGACGCCCATGTTCTGGCAAAGCTGCACGATGCGGTCGACGAAGTTGGGCCGCGCGCCCGACGGGAAGAGCACCAGCGGATATTTCGATACCTCCATGAAGGGCACCGACTCGTGCTGGGCCAGCGGGTGGTCTTCATTGATGACGATGTAGAGTGGCTCGCGCATGATCAATTCGGTCGTGATGTCGGGCAGCGGAACCAGCATGCGGTTGAAGCCGATGGTGATGCGGCGCTGGCGCAACGCTTCGATCTGTTCCGACTTGGACATGGTGTGCAGCGACACGACGACATCCGGATTTGTGTCCTTGAAGAGCTGGAGCAGCTTGGGAATGGTGCCCAGGATGCCGGTACCGAAAATGCCGATATCGAGCCGCCCGAGCTTGCCCTGGCCGGCCCGCTTGGTGCGTTCTATGGCCTGTTCGACGAGGGCGCGGATATTGGTTGCCTCGTCGTAGAACATCTCGCCGGCCTGGGTCAGCTCGACGCCGCGCGGTGTGCGGATGAACAGCTGGACGCCGAGTTCCTCTTCCAGTTGCTGGATCTGCCGGGTCAGCGGTGGCTGCGATATGCACAGGCGCAGCGCGGCACGTCCGATATTCAGTTCCTCGGCGACGGCGATGAAATATTTGAGATGACGAAGGTCCATGGGCTATTCCTTGATGCTTGCTCGAAAAGGTATGGCTATATGCAAAATCTGGTATTGGACAGTATAGCTCAGGCTTCCTAATCTGCTCTCAGCGACGAGGCAATCGCTTGCTTGGCCGGTTGATAAATTTCTTCATTTTCTGAAAACAACTTGATCAAGAATCTTCAATCAAGTTTCGTTTAAATGAATCAATTTACGATTGGTTAATGTAAACAAGGCTTTGCCAATTTGGCATGCATCCTGCAATTAGCCTCTCGACAAAAGACATTCGCCAAAAAATGGATGTCGTTGAAATGGGTTATTTCAAGTCATTAACGAGAAAGAGGAGACAAAATTATGGCAATGACAGGCGTACTTCGCCCGGGGCATGCACAGGTTCGCGTGCTGGATCTGGAAGAGGCAGTGACTTTCTACCGCGACGTTCTGGGGCTGGTCGAAACCGGCCGTGATGCCCAGGGGCGCGTCTATTTCAAGTGCTGGGACGAGCGCGACCACAACAGCTATGTGATCCGTCAGGCTGACCGGGCTGGCCTCGATTTCTTTGGCTTCCGCGTGCTCGACAAGGCGACGCTCGACAAGCTCGATGCCGATCTGCAGGCCTACGGCCTCAAGACCGAGCGGATTCCGCCCGGCGAGATGCTGGAAACCGGCGAGCGTGTCCGCTTCACGCTGCCTTCGGGCCATGTCATGGAGCTGTACGCCGAGAAGTCCAAGATCGGCAATGGCATTCCTCTGGTTAATCCGGCACCGTGGAGCAAGGCGCGCGATAACGGCATCGCGCCGACGCGCCTCGACCACTGCCTGCTCTACGGCCCGAATGTCGCCGAGGTGCAGAAGATTTTCACGGAAGTGCTCGGTTTCTATCTGGTCGAACGCGTCCTGACGCCGGATGGCAATGGCAATGCCGCCATCTGGTTGTCCTGCGGACAAAAGGTGCATGACATCGCTTTTGCCGAATACCCGGAACCGGGCAAGCTGCATCACTGCTCTTTCCTGATGGAGAGCTGGGAGCAGGTCCTGCGCGGTGGCGACATCATGTCGATGAATGCGGTCCCGGTCGATATCGGCCCGACCCGCCATGGCGTCACCCGCGGCTGCACCATCTACGCCTGGGACCCGTCAGGCAACCGTTTCGAGACCTTCTTCGGCGGCCATCTGCCGTATCCCGACTACGAGCCGATGACCTGGACCTTTGACAACTTCGGCCAGGGCCTCGACTACCCGCAGCGCAAGCTGCACGAGACCTTCCTGACCGTCGTCAGCTGAGGCTGGGGGCAGAGGACGACGGCTGCGGCCGTCGTTTCAGATAATTCCAAAAGGAGACAGGACGAATGCAAATCGATCTGCGTACCGTCAGCATCAAGCAGCAGCGCAATACCTTCGACCATCTGGCGCGCCGCTTCGGCGACAAGCCGGCCTCGCGCTACCAGGAAGGCAGCTACGACATCCAGGCCACCGAAAACCTTCACTACCGGCCGACCTGGGACCCCGATCAGCTGATCTACGATGCCTCGATTACCAAAATCGTCATGGCCGACTGGTATGCGCTGAAGGATCCGCGCCAGTATTTCTACAACAACTACACGCTGGCCCGCGCCCGCCAGCAGGAAACAGCCGAAGCGAATTTCAGCTTCGTCGAAAGCCGCGGTCTGGCCGACATGTTGCCCGACGAATTGAAGCAGATTGCGCTTGATGTGCTGGTTCCCCTGCGCCATGCGGCCTGGGGCGCCAACATGAACAACTCCTTCATCTCGGGTTATGGCTACGCCGCCATCTTCACCCAGGCGTGCATGTTCCACGCCATGGATAACCTGGGCATCGCCCAGTACCTGTCGCGTCTCGGTTTGCTGCTCGGCGATCAGGAGGCGCTGACCGAAGGCAAGACCGCCTGGCTGGACGATGAAGCCTGGCAGCCGATGCGCCGCTACATCGAGGATTGCCTGGTCGTGCGCGACCCGTTCGAGTTGTTCGTCGCCCAGAACGTCGCACTCGACGGTCTGCTTTATCCGCTGGTCTATGAGCGCATTGTCGACGGCTACCTGTCGGCCAAGGGCGCCTCGGCCGTCGCCATGCTCTGCCAGTTCATGAACGACTGGTTCGATGAAACCCGCAAGTGGGTCGATGCCGTCATGAAGGTGGCTGCCGCCGAGTCGGAGCACAACCGCGCCATCCTGCAGGAGTGGACCGAGAAGTGGAGCGGTCGTGCCGCGGCCGCCATGCTGCCGGTCGTCCGCAAAGCGCTGGGGGCGGATGCCGACGAGGTGGTCGGCGAAGAAGTCGCCGCCTTCAAGGCACGCCTGAAAAAAGTCGGCGTGGACATCTGAGGAGCAGCCATGTCGACCGTATTCATTGCCCTGCAAGCCAACGAAGACACGCGTCCGATCATCGACGCCATCGTGCAAGACAACCCGACTGCCACCGTCAATCGCCAGCCGGCCATGGTCAAGATCGATGTTCCCGGTTCGATGACCATCAAACGCGAAACCATCGAGGAACACATCGGCCGCGCCTACGACCTACAAGAACTGCAGATCAACCTGATCACCCTCTCCGGCAACGTCGATGAGGATGAAGACAGCTTCACCCTGCGCTGGAACAGCTAGAAGGAGACCGAAATGGACATGCAAGTTGCCAAGAAGAAACTCAGCCTGAAGGAAAAATACAAGCTGCTGACCCGTGACCTCGGCTGGGACACGACTTATCACACCAAGGACGAAGTCTTTCCCTACGTCCAGTACGAAGGCATCAAGATCCACGACTGGGACAAGTGGGAGGACCCCTTCCGCCTGACCATGGATTCGTACTGGAAATACCAGGCCGAGAAGGAGCGCAAGTTCTACGCGATCATCGACGCCCACGCCCAGAACAACGGTCACCTGAACATCACCGATGCGCGCTACCTGAGCGCCCTGAAGATTTTCCTGCAGGCCATCAGCCCGGGCGAATACGCCGCCGGCAAGGGCTTCGCCCGCATGGGCCGGGAGTTCCCGGGCGTCGGCACGCAGGTCGCCTGCCAGATGCAATCGATCGACGAGATCCGCCACGCCCAGACGCAGATTCACGCGCTGTCGAACTACAACAAGTTCTACAACGGCTTCCACGCCTTTGCCGATGCCCGCGACCGCATGTGGTACTGCACGCTGCCGCGCTCCTTCTTCGACGATGCGCTGTCGTCGGGACCATTCGAATTCATGATCGCCATCGGCTTCAGCTTCGAATACGTGCTGACCAATTTGCTCTTCGTGCCTTTCATGTCCGGCGCTGCCTACAACGGCGACATGGCGACGGTGACCTTCGGTTTCTCGGCCCAGTCCGACGAAGCGCGGCACATGACGCTCGGCCTCGAGTGCATCAAGTTCATGCTCGAGCAGGACCCGGCCAATCTGCCGATTGTCCAGGGCTGGATCGACAAGTGGTTCTGGCGCGGCTTCCGCCTGCTCGGCGTGGTCGGCACGATGATGGACTACATGCTACCGAAGCGCGTCATGTCCTGGCGCGAGGCGTGGAATATCTACGGCGTCGAGAACGGCGGCGCCCTGTTCCGCGATCTGGCGCGCTACGGCATCCGTCCGCCCAAGGGCTGGGACGACGCCGAGAAGGGCATCGATCACATGTCGCACCAGTTCATGCTGGCGCTCTATCAATACAACTTCGGCACGGCCTTCCATAGCTGGATTCCGTCCGAGGACGAAATGGAATGGCTGTCGAAGAAGTACCCGGAGACCTTCGACAAGTACTACCGGCCGCGCTGGGCGCACCTGAGCAAACTCAAGGCCGCCGGCACGCCGTTCGCCAACATGGGCCTGGCTAAGCTGTGCCAGACCTGCCAGATCCCGACCGTGTTCACCGAGCCGGACGATCCGACCTCGATTTGCCAGCGCGAAACCGAATACAAGGGCGAGAAGTACCACTTCTGTTCCGACGGCTGCCAGCACATCTTCGAGAACGAGCCGGAAAAGTACATCCAGGCCTGGCTGCCCATGCAGCAGCTTTTCCAGGCGCCGATCAACGGCGATCTGGGGGCGTGGATGAACTGGGTCAGCCTGATTCCCGGCAAGGACAACGGCGACTTCGACGGTTCCGAAGACGAGCGCAATTTCGCAGCCTGGCGCCAGCAGGCGACGAGCAATCAGTGAATATCGGGAGAGATAAATGGCATTGACCTCAACCAAGCCCTACGTCGCCTTACCGCGCGACCTGGTGCAAAACTTCAATGGCAAGCAGATTGTTTATGTTTGCTGGGATCATCACATGTTGTTCGCGACGCCGCTGATGCTGGTTGTCGAACCGGGGATGAGCTTTGGCGACATGCTGCAGAACATCGTCAAGCCGTTGATTGGGCCTGATCCGGATTCTGCTGTGGTCGATTTGACCAAGGTGGAGTGGCAGAAAGCAGGGCGTTCGTGGACTCCGGATTTTGGCGCCAGTCTGGCGGCCAATGGGATTGTTCATAAGGAGCAGATTCGGTTCCGGACGCCAGGGGTTAATTCTCTGCTGGCGGCGGCTTAGGGACTGCTTCCCGGGGGCGGGCTTGGGGTTCCGCCTTGTTGGCGGGCG
>JAAXVL010000030.1 GCA_013335535.1 Azonexaceae bacterium | reverse complement strand
GCCGGATCGATGGCATGGCCGAGACTAGCGAGTGTCGCATCCAGCCAGTTCAGATTGAATTGCTCGCGCCCGGCGCTTTTGGGTGGGGGCTGTTTCAGGTAAGAGTGCTTAGCCAGCAAATCCAGCAGGCCGGCATCGACGGACCCGCTCGTCGCCCAGGCGCCGTCATGGTCGTAATGCGTTCCTCTATGCCGCTTTATCCACGCATCCAGCAGCATGTTGCCGGGGCCGGTATCCCAGCCACGCACTTCGCTATTGACCGGCAAATCGGTGATATTCGCGATACCCCCGATGTTGGCGATCACGCGGTGGACGCTCGGGTTACCAAGCGCCTGGGCGTGAAAAGCGGGCACCAGCGGGGCGCCCTGGCCACCAGCCGCGATGTCACGGCTGCGAAAATCGGCGACGACGTTGATGCCGGTGAGTTCGGCCAACAGGGAGGCGTTGCCGATCTGCAGGGTATAGCCATCCGTGGGGCGATGACGCAGGGTTTGACCGTGGCAGCCGATCGCGCGCACGGTGTCGGGACTTTTTTCGTCCAGCAGTACCGCGACAGCCTTGGCATAGAGGCGTGCCAGTTCGTTGGCAGCGATGGCGGCAAGATGAATTTCGTCAGGCTGCGGTGTGTGCAGCGCCAACAGTTGCGCACGCAGGCTGTCGGCGTAAGGCAGGTATTGGGTGTGGATGAGCCGAATCCGGCCCGCGGGGTCTATTTCGGCAAGAACAGCATCGACACCATCCAGGCTGGTGCCGGACATGAGGCCGACGTAGTGTTCGGCCTCATGCGTGGATACTGAACTCAATCGAGCGCGGCGAGGTTGGTGCCGCGCAGCATGGCCAGTTTGTCAGACCAGTCGGCGGTCTGCTGCAGGAAGCGTGCACGTTGTGCCGCGGCCAGCGGGGGCGAGCCAGGCAGCTTGATTGCCATGGGATTCTGTGGCCGCCCGGCGATGCGGACTTCATAGTGCAGATGCGGACCGGTGGACGCGCCGGTCGAGCCGACATAGGCGACGACCTGGCCCTGACTGACTGCGCGGCCGGGGCGGATGCCGGAAGCAAACGCGCTCAGGTGCGCATAGTAGGTTTCATAGCCGTTTTGATGCCGCAGGATGACGAGGTTGCCGTAGCCGCCCTTGCGTCCGGCGAAAACGACGGTGGCATCGCCGGTGGCCTTGACCCGGGTACCGGTAGGTGCACCAAAGTCGACGCCGGTGTGGGCGCGGTGGAAGCCGTATACGGGATGCTTGCGTGAGTTGCTGAAACTGGAAGTGACGCGGGAGAATTCGAGCGGCGAGCGCAGGAACCCTTTTTTCAGTGATTCGCCTTCTGGCGTGTAATAGTCTTCGCGGCCGAACGGGTCGCGGAACAGGACGGCACGGAAGGGTTTGCCGGCATTGACGAATTCGGCGGCCAGCAGTTTGCCGGCAGCAATCGGTTCGCCGTTACGATAATTGACGGTGTAGATGACCGAGAAGGTGTCGCCGCGGCGCAGGTCTTCGCGGAAATCCAGGCTGGTCGAGAAGGTTTCGGCCATCTGGTCGGCAATCTTGTCGGGAATACCGGCGCTGTCGGTAGCGCCGTATAGCGAAGACAGGATGCGGCCGGAACGCATCACCACCCGGGTTTCCAGCAGTTCGCTGCTCTCTTCGGCGACAAAGCTCTCGCCCTGCCGGCGCACCGTCAATGCAGGGGCATCACTGCGCTCGAACTGGATGGTCAGCAACTGGCCATCTAGTGTGGTGGTGGCCTGAATGCGTTTGCCGGCGCGGATGCTGGACGCCAACTGGCGCACGGCATCGGTGGCTAGCAAGCGCTGGATTTCCAGATCATCGATCTTGAGACGCGACAGCGCGCTGGACAGGGTGTCACCGGACTGGATCACGCTTTCGCGTTCAAACGTGCCGGCAGTACTTGCGCTGGCCAGCGCTGGAAGGGCGATGGCTTCGGTAATGGTTTCAGGGGTGATGTCGAGAGTGTTGGTGTCCGGCGCCAGGCCAAAGGCAGCAACAACGCCAAAAAGCGGCAGGCTGGAGAGTGCAACCAGAGTGCGCAGGCTGAGGCGGCGTTCCGCTCCGGTCAGGCGATCGGTTAAGATTCTCAGTTTGGTGAGCGGCATGGACCGTTTCCCTTCCGTAATCGAGCCGGGAGTCTAACATAGATGGCCCCCCTGGTATTTTTATCAATCCAAACAGTGGCTTGCCTGCGTTCGGATTGGCGGTATTCATGTTTTACGGTCGGGTTTGCGCAAACTTGAACAGTTGCAGAGAGGAATTTGATGCAGGACGCCTTGCAGGAAATCAAGCGTGGAGCAGACGAACTGTTGGTCGAGACCGAACTGGTCGAGAAGCTGAAGACGGGGCGGCCGTTGCGGATCAAGGCAGGATTCGACCCGACGGCGCCGGATCTGCATCTCGGCCATACCGTGTTGTTGAACAAGCTGCGCCAATTCCAGTCGCTGGGCCACCAGGTGATTTTCCTGATCGGGGATTTCACCGGCATGATCGGTGACCCGACCGGAAAAAACACCACCCGTCCGCCGCTCACCCGCGAGGCGGTGGCTGAAAACGCCAAGACCTATCAGGAGCAGGTGTTCAAGATCCTCGATCCAGCCCTGACCGAGGTGCGTTTCAATTCTGAATGGATGGAAAAGCTGGGCTCGGTCGGCATGATTCGTCTGGCAGCAACCCATACCGTGGCGCGCATGCTGGAACGGGACGACTTTCACAAGCGCTACAGCAGCCAGCAGCCGATCGCGATTCACGAATTCCTCTATCCGCTGATCCAGGGTTACGACTCGGTTGAACTGAAGGCGGACGTCGAACTGGGTGGCACCGACCAGAAATTCAATTTGCTGATGGGACGCGAGTTGCAAAAACATCATGGCCAGCCTGCGCAGTGCGTGCTGACCATGCCCCTGCTGGAAGGACTGGATGGCGTCAACAAGATGTCGAAGTCGCTTGGCAACTACGTTGGCATCAATGAGCCGCCACAGGAGATCTTCGGCAAGCTGATGTCGGTGTCCGACGACCTGATGTGGCGTTATATCCAGCTTTTGTCGTTCGAGTCGCTCGCGACCGTCGAAAGCTGGAAGCGCCAAGTGGCCGAAGGCGCCAACCCGCGCAACATCAAGGTGGGCTTCGCCCAGGAGATCGTCGCGCGCTTCCACGGTGTGGCGGCAGCGACCGAGGCGCTGACCGAATTCGAAGCGCGCTTTCAGCGGGGTGTGTTGCCGGACGACATGCCGGAAATCAGCCTGCCAGGCGTCGAGGGTGCTTTGCTGGTGCCGCAGCTTCTGAAGTTTGCGGGGCTGGTGCCCAGCACGTCGGACGCCATCCGCCAGATCGCGGGTGGCGGCGTGAAACTGGACGGTGAGCGTGTGACCGATAAAGGCGTGAGCGTCCCGGTCGGTGCGACCGTTGTGGCGCAGGTGGGCAAGCGGAAATTCGCTCGCGTCACAATTATTTAAAAAATAATCAGGCGAAACGGTTGACGGATTCTTTTTGCTCTGTAGAATGCGCACCTTCTCGAAACGCAGCACGTCACGCAAACCGCGGAACGTAATGCTAATCGATTGATCTTTAACAATTTACAGCCGATAGGTGTGGGTGTTGTGGTGGTAGCTGTCCTGATTTCGGTTGGGGTGGCAACTAGCATAAATGCTCACACTTGAATGAAGAGCCGTTTTAATTAA
>JAAXVL010000004.1 GCA_013335535.1 Azonexaceae bacterium | reverse complement strand
CGTGTGCTCTTCCGATCTCAGTTTTACAAGGATGGGTTGAAGAGCAAGACGGCCTGGTGGCAGCTCTGGTAAGGGTTTCTGCCTAGGCAGAAACATCATGAGGCCGCCGATCAAGGCGGCCTTTTTTTTAGCAATTCGGAGTCCGTTGCGGAGTCCGTTGGATCAGCTTGGGTTCCTCCCTACCCGTTCACGATCCCTGCTTGATCGCCAGAATCGCCTGATTCCGCAGTGTCCGCAGCAACTGCAATTCCTTTTCGGGAATCGAAATCCCACCCGGCTCATCGCGGTCGGCATAAATCAGCGCCACGGGGTTTCCCTTGATATTGAGCGGGAACAGCACGAACGAATTGGCCGGTACCGCCTTGCGATACCACTCCGGGATTCGCGCAGATATCTTCGGATCGTTGATGTCGCTGATCAGCAGATCAACGCCCTTCGATGTCGCAGCATGGAAGATATCGGGCGTAAAACTGAGCGGAAAGCGGAAAGCCTTGGCCACCTCGTTGGCATCCGGCCCGAAGCCGAAGCGCCCCTGCATGACGCCGGCTTTGACATCACGAATGCACAGCACGACGCGCTTGAAGCCCATGGCCCGGTACATCGTTTCGAGGATGATGCGCAGGATGTCATTGAGCTGAAAGCCATCGATCAGCGTATTGCTGATGTCCTGGATACCGGCCGTCAGAACCGACTGTGCATCGACCTCCGGCGTACCCACGCCGCCCAGCGGATCACTTTCCCCAATAACCGTTCCATCGGCAAAATCGCTATTGTTCGAATCATCGATGGCAACCTTGTCGGCCGTGCCGGCTTGGGCAAACTGGCGCATCTGCTTGCCAAAGGTGGTCTGCGGAAGATTGAGGTGGATGATCCGAGCAAAATCGGCGACCTCCTCGACGGCCCGCTGCACGGTCTGCATCACATCGTTCTGCCCCAGCGCCACGGCATCGGCAAAGCGTGCCATGGTCTTCTTCAGCTCGCGGTCCCGCAGTTCGGGAGTAGCCAGCGCGATGACATCGCACAATTCGTTGGAAAAACCGGACAGCGTACGCAGGCGATCCTCCTGATCGACCGCTTTCTTGACCGTGCCATTAGGCAGGCGCCGCATCGAGGAAACGATCAGCGGCGGAAAACCCCAGAGCTTGGCGATGGCAATCCCGATCTCCTCGAAGGAGATGCCGAGGACCTGCTTCGCTGCCAGGTCCTCGCTGCAGTTCTTTTGTGCCATGACGCGGCGAATTTCCTCCGCATCTTCCGGGAAATAGTATTGCGACAGCAAACGCCCCAGACTGTGGAACAGCGAGCAGATGAAGGACTGTTCCAGATCGCGCATGCGCGCCGTCGCGCCGATATCCTTGGCCAGCACGCCGGCCATGTTGGCGCGCAGGAAATCCTCCTTGAGCTGGTTGGCGTTGGCCTTGTTTTGGAGGTGATCAAAGAGCAGGACGGTAATCGCGATGTTGCGCACCGCTTCGAAGCCGAGCACGACGACAGCCCGCGACACGGTGCTGATACTGCCACCGCCGGCCTGCCGGAAATAGGCCGAGTTGACCAAGCGCAGCAACTTGTTGGTCAACGCGAAATCTTTAAGGATGGTGTTCGACAGCTTGTCGATGCTCTCCGTCTCGCTGTTGGCAATCTTGTTGATGGCGCTGACTGACTCGGAGAGAGCCGGGAAATCGCTCTTGTGGCGCATCCGGCGCAACAGGAATTCCAGTGTCGCCTGCCGGCCGCCAGCCCCCGCTGGAACGTCGTCTTCGGGATCCAGATAATTGTCCAGCGCCTCGCCGAACTGGGCCGCCGACTGGAAACGCAGCAGCGGATCACGCGCCAGCGCCTTGTGCAAAATGGCGCTCAATTGCTCGTCGACCGCGGCATCCGGAGGCAACTTGATATCCTGCGTGGACAGTTGCTGCATGATCGCCACGACACCCTCCGCAGGCACCGCTCGGCCCCCGGTCAGCATTTCGAAAAGAATCAGTCCAGCCGCAAAGATATCGGAACGCTCACTGATTTCGCGCCGCAGAATGTATTCGGGAGCCATATAGCCCGGCGTGCCGGTAATCCGGTCATCCGGATCGCTCGAGGCATCAACGCGCGCCGCGATGCCGAAGTCCATGACACGGGGCCGGCCATTGTCGTCGAGCAGGATATTCGACGGCTTCAGATCACGGTGAATGATGCCCTGGCCATGGGCGTAGGCGACTGCATCGAGGATAGGGCGCAGGATAGAAATGGCCTTGACCGGCGGCAACGCCCCGCTCTGCCGAAGAAAATCGGCCAGGTTCTTGCCCGGCACGTATTCGAAAACGAGATAGAGATCGCCATCCTGCTCGCCTGCTTCGAAAATCGGAACGATGCTCGGGTGGCGCATTCGGCTGACCGTGCGCGCCTCGTCGAGCAGCATGCCCTTGTGCTCTGGATCTGGCTTGGCAAAATGCAGGGTCTTGATGGCGATTTCCCGCTGCAACTGGGGGTCGAAGCCGAGATGAACAACGCTCTGGGCGCCCCGCCCCAACTCACTACGAACCTCGAAACGACCGATTCTTCGGCTCATTGTTCGCCATCTTCCAGCCAGACAAGCTGAGGAACGGCGTCTACACCGCCGAAGACGACGGCATTCTGTCCAAAATCGGCAGCCAGGGCGCAGGCATCCTCGCGGGAAATGTCCGGAACAAAACAGCTTTCCTCGGTTGGCCAGCCCTCGACATCAGGCTCGTGCTGCGCCGCATAGGGTTCGTAGTTGCCTTCCAGCAACTCACACTCCAGTTGCGACTGACGTTCGGCGTTGATCGCTTCATCGACCTGCTGGCCACCCGGATTGTAGGCCGTGATCAGGGCAAATTCGCCACTACCGGCTGTTTCAAGCCAGCAACGAAGGGTTTCACTGGGCTGGCCGATGCGTAATTCACAGCTGCCGCCAGGCAGAAACACCCGGTAAGTCGTCGCCTTGTAGGCGGCCTCCAATTCACTCGTCTTCGCCATCGAAATCCGCCACACCAATCAATTGTTCGGCCTCTGCCACCGGCAGCGCCTCGACTTCCTTCAAGCGGCGCGTCAGTTGCCGCGTTCGTGTTTCTGCCTTGCTGATGCTGTTACTCGCCTCGTCCAGCTTTTTCTTGGTATGCGCCAGCGCCTCGCCAAATTTACCGAACTCGGTTTTCACCGCCCCAAGTACTGCCCACACTTCGGCCGAACGCTGTTCGATAGCCAGGGTGCGGAAACCCATCTGCAGGCTGTTGAGCATCGCCGCCAGCGTCGTCGGTCCGGTCAGGCTGACCCGCCACTCACGCTGCAGGGTTTCAGCCAGTCCAGGACGGCGTAGCGCCTCGGCGTACAGGCCTTCGAGCGGCAGGTAAAGCAAGGCAAAATCAGTGGTGTGAGGCGGCGCCACGTATTTCTCGTGGATACTCTTCGCCTCATTTTTCAGTCGTGTTTCGATAGCCCGCGAGGCCTCCTCGACCCCGGCCGGGTCGCCACAGTCCTGGGCATCGAGCAGGCGCTGATAGTCCTCGATCGGGTACTTGGCGTCGATCGGTAGCCAGACGACGGCACCGTCATCCTTGCCCGGTAGACGGATGGCAAAATCGACGCGCTCGTTGCTGCCCGGCCTGGTCGCCACGTTGGTGCCGAACTGCTCGGCCGTCAACAACTGTTCGAGCAGTGCCGAAAGCTGTACCTCGCCCCAGGTGCCGCGCGTCTTGACGTTGGTCAGCACGCGCTTGAGGTCACCGACGCCAGCGGCCAGCGTCTGCATTTCACCGAGGCCACGATGCACCTGCTCCAGCCGGTCACTAACCAACTTGAACGACTCGCCAAGACGCTGCTCGAGCGTAGCGTGCAGCTTTTCATCGACGGTACGCCGCATTTCTTCCAATTTATTGGCGTTGTCGGCCTGTATTGCGGTCAACCGGGATTCCACAGCCAATTTCAAACGTTCGAAACGCTCATCGAGCCCTAGGGAAAAACGGTTCAATTCGCGGGCGAATGCTTCCAGCCGCTCAGCCTGTGAGGTCCCGAACTGGCTGACCTGCGTCGTCAGGGCCTGCCCCAGCAAATTGGACGACTGCGCCCGTTCCTCACGATCACGGAACGCTTCTTCGGCCACCTCGCGCCGACCGCGCGCCAATTCCTCACGCAGTTCGCGCTCAAGGCGCATCAGCCCCTTTTCCTGAGCCTGTTGCTGAGCCTCCAGCTGCGCCCTAAAGCGCTCTTCCTCCTGCTTCCGGTTACCGCGCAGCAATAACGCCACCTGCAACAGGATGACTACCACCACGCCGACGATCAGCGCCCCCCCCATGGTTTCACTCATCGACGACTCATTTCAGCGAAAAATCAACACGGCTGGCCTTACCCTTTTCATCGGCCTCGACCTTGGGCGGCAATAGGAAAACCCGCTCCGGCGGCACCTTGCCCTGGTCGACAAGCCAGCCCTGCACTACTTCGGCCCGGCGACTGGCCAGCGCCTTGACGTCATCATCGCTGACCGGCAGATTGGTCAGCATCAGCTTTTCCATTTCTTCAACCGGCAAATCCTTTTGCAAGCCAACCATATTGCGCGGTTTCGGGAATTTAGCTTCCTTGTAGGCGCGTGTCAGGTAAATGGTCCGCTGTTCCGGCGCAATTTCGATTTCCTCAAGCGACTTTCCTTCACCAGCCTTTTTGAGATCCTTGAGCCTTTCAGCCTGCATAGCACGCTCCAGAGCCGCGCGTTTGGCCCCTTCCCGGTCAGCTTCCGGATCGGCCCGGCCGGTGATTTCGAGTTTCAGTGAATTGCGTTCATTGAGCGCCTTGGCCAGGGCTTCGAGTCTCTTGCCGGCAACGTCGTTGAGCGTAGCCCGGCCCGCCGCAAATTCGACATTCGACAACTCATCGCCACCGCCGAACATCGAGCCGAGCAGCGCAAATGGCGAAGTCACAGCCTTGACAAAAAGATTCACGATGACCTTGACGATCAGGCCGCCAACCGAAAATTGCGGATCATCAAGCGAACCTGAAATCGGCAAATTGAGATCAATCTCACCACGATTATTTTTGAGCAGCGAAATGGCCAAATTGACCGGCAGCTTCGTTGCATCGGGACTCTCGATCTTGTCACCGAAAGTAAACTGGTCGATGAACAGCCTGTTTTCCGCTGCCAGCTGGTTGTTTTCCAGCTTGTAGGCGACGTTGAGCGACAGCTTGCCTTTCTCGATGGCGTAACCGGCGTACTTACCGGCGTAAGGCGAGAAACCGACCAGATCGACCCCGGTAATATCCGCCTTGATATCAAGGTAGGACTTGGCAGCCAGAGGATTGAGCTTGCCCAGAATCTGCACCGGCGCCGAGTTGGCGTAGCGGCCGCGCAGTTCCATGTCGGCCACGGTATCGGCGGCCGAAGACAGATTGGTTACCCGTCCCCCCAGCTTGGTCAGATTAACCGTGTAGTTCGGTTTGACAAACAGGTCAGAGAAATTGACCGTGCCGTTCTGCAAGGTGATCTTGCCAATCTTGATCGGGAGCGGCTTGGCAGGCTGGGCATCCTTAGCCACCACCTTGGTTTCGGGCTTCGGCTCTTCTTTTTTGGCCACCTCGCCTTCCGGCTTCTTGACGATCTCGGCGACGTTGAGCTTGCCTTCCTTGTTGAGGATCAACCGCGAGAAATAATCGGTCAGCGCAATTTCACCGATATTGATGGCAATCGGCTCAAGGCGGAAATCGATACCGCCGAAATAAAGCGATTTCCACTTGAGAAAATCGGCGCTGTTCTGCTTGTCGACCGCAACGAAATCACCGAGCGTGAAAGAACCCTTGTAGCCAGCCTTGAGACCGGCCGTATCGAGTTTGGCCGTGGCTTCACCCTTGTTCGACACCTGACCGCGTGTCAGCGAAATATTCAGGAACTGGCCGAAATAAGGCTCCAGTGGCAGCAGTGGGATCGCCACGGTATCGACCTTGACCGCCACGTCGAGCGGATAGATCTGCAGGCTGCCATCGACATTGAGGCTGCCCTTCTTGTTGATCTTGCTCTTGAGCGAAATGGTGCCTTTCTTGTTTGGCTCGTTGGTCAGCTCCTGGCCAAGCAAGTTGAATCCCTCGATTTCCTGAACGGCAACCTGCTCCAGGGAGCGATCCTCGAAGCGGAAGCCAAGGTCTTCGACGGCCACCTTGCCAACCTTGCCTATCCACTCCTGCGTTCCATCAGCCTCAGCCGCAGCCTTGGCCTTGGTGTCTTTTTTAGCGTTGGTCGCGCGGACGACCTTGAGCACCGGCGAGCTGACCCATTCGATCTTGCCGGCCTTGTTGCGCAGCATGCGGACGCGGGAGCCCGTATTGGTCACCTCGGCAATATCGACGCGATGGGTCGGCAAATTGACTTTGATGCCCTTGATGGCCATTTTCTCGACACGGAAACGCTCACCGAGATCGATCTGATAACTCACCTCGCCGACTTCAATTGGCTCGACCAGCTTGCTGTCCACCTTGCCAACGCTGACCAGCAGGTTGCGCACCTCGCCCGCCACCGGCGTCAGGTTGGATTCGTCCTGCCAGCGGATCAGGCCGTTGGTCAGCGCAAACTCGCCGAGCGACCATTCAAACGGCTTGGCCGGCGCCGGCTTGGGTTCCGGCGTTGCCGCTACGGGCTTGGCCAACTTGTCAGCCACCCGCATAACATTGAACTCGCCCTGCTTGTTGACGGCCAGAGCCACATCGAGACCATCTAGACCAACGCGCTTGACAGCAACCTTGCTGTTGATCGGGTCGGCATTGTCGAGTTCGATATCCAGGCGCTTCCAGCCGAGCAACGGCTGACCTTCGGTTTCGGTCAGCGCCAGCCCGGAAACATGGACAGCGCCGACAATCGAAACCGAATACACATTGTCCGAAACTTCCTTGAACATCGCTTTCAATTCGGTATCCACCGTTCCCGATTTGAGTCGGAAAGGCAACGAATCTGGCAGATAGGGTTGCAGGCCGGCCAGTTCGAAACGATCCAGATCGAGATCCAGATTGCTTTCATGCGTTCCCGAAAACGGCTTGCTGTCGCCGGTCAGGACCAGTGACGAACCATTGATAGTGGCTGAAAACGACGGTTTGACCAGGATTTCAACCTGATAGGGCAGACTGGAAACGAAGGGTAACGCCAGATTGATGTCGCTGATCGTATGGACCTTGCCCTTGGGCTGGTCATCGAAAACGATCTTGCCGCTAATCAACTGAATGTTGTTCACCGAAAAGCGCGGCGTGCCGGTATCCGGCTCGTCCTTCGGCTTCATCCACTCGTCGAGCAGATCGGAAATGTCGTAGCGCCCCTCAGCAACCCGCGCTACAGCAATACGCAAGCCTTGCAGGCGAACTTCATCGACCACCGCTGCCAGTTTGAAAATGGAGGCCGACGAAAGATTGACGAAAAACTCGTCAAAACCAGCCACTTCCTTGCCCCCTTCGGCCTTGATCGAAAATCCATTGATCCTTGCCGACAAACCGTAGGGGTTTATATCGATCTTTTCGATGCTGACTTCGCGATGCAACTGCTCAGAGAGCTGTTTCTGCAAAATGGATTTAAGCAGTGGCGGCGCCGCAAAAAACCCAAGCACACCGAAAACCACAAAAACGCCCGCCAACCATTTCCCAATTCGCTTGCTACGCGGCGATTTCAGCGCCCCATTGAGGAGTGACATTGTTGCAGAATTGCTTGCAGTCGCCTCGGCCATGATAATCTGCCCTTGTTGTTTTATATCCGCCAAATTTAGCACACCGCCACATTAGAAATATCAGCAAAAACACATGAAGTGGTTCATCGAAGAAATATCCAGTCTCATTGCCCAACTCAGGCGCTGGCAGACTTGGCTGGTCATCGGCCTGATCAGCCTTTTTGCCGGACTTGCCTTTTTTATCGGCAGCTTTGCCTTTCGCACCGACGGCATACTTCTCTTTCTCCACCGTACGGCCGGTGCCTGCCGTGAACTGACCAACGGCATCATCATCTTCATGTTCTGCGGCATGATTTTCTTCATGTTGACTGCCCTGCTGACCCTCGGCGAATTTCAGCGCTATTTCCAGTTCAAGCAACGCGCCGCTCACTATCAGGCCAGTCGCGCCCTATACTGGGGTATCGGCTGGGCAACCGCCGCCATTACCATTTCAATTGCTGCTCTGGTTTTCTTCAACCGATATTGCCGCTAGACTGCGTTGACCGAGACTCGGCAACCATCATGAAAATTCTTGTCGTCGAAGACAGTCGCTCCATCCTCCATCTGCCGATCCGGCACGTGGAGAAATTCGGTGTGACGACACTTTCCGCCGGAAGCGGCGAGGAGGCGCTGGAAAAATACGCGAGAACCCGTCCCGATCTGGTTTTGCTCGATGTCGTTCTGCCCGACATGGATGGATTCCTGGTCGCCCAGCGCATCCGTGCAATGGAAGGTCCGGGTGAGTGGACGCCGATCATTTTCCTTTCGTCCGAGAGCGATGAAACCAGCGTCGAAAACGGCATCGCCGCCGGTGGCGACGATTACCTGCTCAAACCGGTCAGCGAGGTCGTCCTCGGGGCAAAAATCCGTGCCATGCAGCACATCGTGCTGATGCGTTCCTCGCTCATCGCGTTGACGCGCAAGCTCGACGCAGCCAATCAGGAACTGGTGCGCATTTCATCCAGCGACGCGCTGACTGGCGTTGCCAACCGGCGTTTCTTTGACGAGTCGATTTCAATCGAATGGCGCCGGGCACGTCGCCACTCGAACAGCATTTCCATGATGTTGTGCGATATCGACTACTTCAAGTTATACAACGATACCTACGGCAATCAGGCTGGCGACGAGTGCCTGCGCAAGGTAGCCAAGGCAATTCGCCAACACACCGAACGTCCGTCCGACATCGTGGCGCGCTATGGTGGCGAGGAATTCGCCGTTGTTCTGCCCGAAACGACCATCGGCGGCGCGCTGATTGTGGCCGAAAAAATCCGCAACGCCATCAGCGAACTCAATATCCGCCATGCCTCCTCGCCAAGCGGCATGGTCACCATGAGCATCGGCCTCGCCTCGGCGGCCCCGGGTTTTGACAATCCGCCGGACGACCTGATCCTGGCCGCCAGCAAGGCGCTGATGCACGCCAAGCGCGATGGCCGTGATCGTGTCTGCCGGGCTGACGACGCCTAGTGGCCAGACGACGCATATCCATCGTCATCGCCGACGACAACGACATGATGCGCAGCATTCTGCGCGCCATGCTCCGCGGTGAAGAATACGACGTGATCGGCGAGGCTCGAAACGGCCAGGCGGCCGTCGATGTCGTGGATCGCCTGAAACCGGATATCGTCTGCATGGACGTCATGATGCCGGAGAAGACCGGCATCGAAGCGCTGTGTGAAATCAAGGTAGCCACCCCGGCCACCGAGGTCGTCATGGTGACCAGCAATTCCGATGCCGAAACCGTTCAGGAATCGATCATGAACGGCGCCAGCGGCTTCATCATCAAGCCTTTCAATGCAGCCCGCGTGCTTGATACGCTGGAAAAAGTCAGCAACCGAATCCGTCAGTCCAAACCGTAGGGCGAAGCCTTAAAAATCGTTTCGCCAACTGCGAATCGTTTTGAAAATCGAGGCTTTTTTCCGGTTGACCGTGGCATCCCGCTTTTCAGCTGCGGCGATGACCGCCGGCTCGGTGCAGCGCAGGAAGGGATTGGTCGCCTTCTCCTCACCCAGCGTCGACGGCACACTGGGCAGCCCCGCCGCCCGCAGCGCCGCAACCTTCGTCACACGCGCCTGCAAAACCGCATTTTCTGGCTCGACGGCCAGCGCGAAGCGCAGGTTCATTTCGGTATATTCGTGTGCGCAATAGACAAGGGTGTCGTCCGGTAGCGCCGCGATGCTGTCGAGCGAGGCCGACATCTGTTCGGGCGAGCCTTCGAACAACCGTCCGCAGCCAGCGCCAAACAGCGTATCGCCACAAAACAGCGCCCCCGGCGCAAGGTAGGCGAGATGCCCCAGCGTGTGTCCGGGAACAGCCATGACCTCGACCGTCTGGCCCAGCACCTCGATCTGTTCGCCCCCCGAAAGAGGACGCGTGCAGCCTGTGATAGACTCACTTTCCGGTGCATGCACATCGACTGGCCAACGTGCTTTCAGAGCAGCGATACCACCCTGATGATCGGCATGGTGATGCGTGATCAGGATGCCTTCCAGCGTCAGATCGTCGTCCTCCAGACGGGCGATGACCGGAGCAGCATCGCCGGGATCGACGACGACGGCACGCTTGCCGCGCGTCAGCAGCCAGATGTAATTGTCCTTGAACGCGGGAATGAACGAAATTTCAAACATACCGGAACTATCGAGCGCAGCGCCCCGGATGTCAATTCCCGGGCTCGACGCCTGGCTGGCGACCGCAGCCGGCCGCTATGTGCTCGACTGGGAACAGAGCCAGATCGATGCCGCCGTTGCCGATGTGTTCGGTTTCCATGCTCTGCAACTCGGCCTTCCGCAGGGCGAATTCCTGCGTGGCAGCCGCATTCCGCTGCGCCTCAAGGCCGGCGAATACGGTGCGGTCGACATGCTCTGCAACTGCGCTGCCCTGCCCTTCGCCTCACTCAGCACTGACCTCGTCATCCTGCCGCATGTACTCGAATTCAGTGACGAGCCGCACCAGATATTGCGCGAAGTCGAGCGCATCCTGATTCCCGAGGGACAGGTCATCATCATCGGATTCAACCCGTTGTCGCTGTGGGGGCTGAAACGAAAATTCGACCGCAGCGGCGAATTTCCCTGGAATGGCAGCTACCTGTCGCAAAACCGCCTCAAGGATTGGTTAAAATTACTCAGTTTTGAAGTCGACCGCGGCCAGTTCGGCTGTTACATCCCGCCGGTCGAACAACTCAAATGGGTGCAACGCTGGCAATTCTTCGAAACAGCCGGCAACCGCTGGTGGCACTTTTCCGGCGGTGTGTACGTGCTGCGCGCCATCAAGCGCGTGCACGGCATGCACCTGATTACCCCCAACTGGCGAAACAAGTCTGTGCGCGCCAAGGCGCTGCGCCCGATTGCCCAAAAGGAAGGCCATGGCCGCTGACGAAATCGTTGAAATATTTACCGATGGTGCCTGCAAGGGCAATCCCGGCCCTGGCGGCTGGGGCGCCATCCTGCGCCTTGGTCAGCACGAGAAGGAACTGTGGGGCGGCGAGAAGGAAACGACCAACAACCGCATGGAACTGACCGCCGCCATTCGCGCCATCGAGGCCCTGAAGCGTCCGATTGGCGGCAAGATCTACACCGACTCGCAGTACGTCATGAAGGGCATCAACGAGTGGATTCACGGCTGGAAGAAAAACGGCTGGAAAACCGCCGACAAGAAGCCGGTCAAGAATGCCGACCTGTGGCAACTACTCGACGCCCAGGTCCGTCGGCACAAGCTCGAATGGATCTGGGTCAAGGGCCACGCCGGTCACCCTGAAAACGAAAGGGCCGATGCCCTGGCCAATCGCGGCATTGATGAATTGAGAAACAGGGAAGCAGCATGAGACAGATCGTCCTCGACACCGAAACCACCGGTCTCGACCCCCGCTCGGGCCACCGCATCATCGAAGTCGCCTGCATCGAGATGGTGAACCGCCGCTTCACCGGCCACCACCTGCACAAGTACCTCAACCCGGAACGCGAAATCGACGAAGGCGCCCAGGCAGTGCACGGCATCACGCTTGAATTCCTGGCCGACAAGCCGAAATTCGCCGACATCGCCGACGAGTTTCTGGAATTCATCAACGGCGCCGAACTGATCATCCACAACGCGCCTTTCGACATCGGCTTCCTCAACGCCGAACTCGACCGCCTCGGCCGTGTGCCGGTCGGCACCATCTGCGGCAAGGTCACCGACACCCTGCGCATGGCCAAGGAACTCCACCCCGGCAAGCGCAACAGCCTCGACGCGCTATGCGAACGCTACGAAATCGACAACTCTAGCCGCACCCTGCACGGCGCCCTGCTCGACACCGAACTGCTGGCCGAAGTCTTCCTGGCCATGACCCGCGGCCAGAACTCGCTGATGATCGAACCCGATGCCGCGCCGCGCCCGAACATCGGCGCCGATGGCCTGGTCCGTGAGCGTAAGCCGCTCAGCGTGCGCCGCGCCTCGCCCGAAGAATTAACAGAACACGAACAGGTACTGGCCGCCATCAACAAGGAATCCAAAGGCGCCTGCCTGTGGCTGCCCAAGCCTGACGCCGAAGCGGCCTGAACCCGGCATGGTACCCATCTCGCTACTCATCTGGCTCGCCCTCGAAATCAGCGGCTATCTCTATATCGGCCGCCATTTTATGCACCTCGACTGGCCGCTGGCCACTATCGGCGCCATCAACTGCCTGCTCGGCCTGCGCTTCTGGATGAATGCCACAACCTGGTTCTTTGGCATGAACTTCGCCTCGCCGGCCCCCGCACTCGGTTTCGGCAAGCGCTTCGCTTTTATGGCAGGCGAATATTTCGCCTTCCTGCTCACCTTCCTGCTCGTCATCCCCTTCGAGCGCCTGTGGATGCCAGCCGACCGCCTGCTCCCCGGCCAGAAGCCGATCCTGCTCGTCCATGGCTACGGCTGCAGCCGTGGTGTCTGGTGGCTGCTCCGTCGTCGCCTCGAAGCAGCAGGCTACAGCGTCGCCACGGTCAGCCTGGCGCCGCCCTACACCAGCATGGGCAAGCTGGTGCCGCTCCTGACCCGGCGTATCGAGGAAGTCTGCGCCGACACCGGCAGCAAGCAGGTAACCCTCGTCGCACACAGCATGGGCGGGCTGATCTGCCGTTCCTATCTGGCCCGCCACGGCATCGAGCGCGTCGACCGCTTGTTCACGCTGGCCACACCGCACGCCGGTAGCGTCCTGAGCAAAATCGGTTTCGGCCAGAATTCGCGTGAAATGACGCCTGGTTCGCTCTGGCTGCGCGACATGGCGACCGAACCCATCAAGATTCCTGCCGTCAGCCTGCGCAATGCCTACGACAACTACGTCATGCCGCAGGACAACCAGCGCCTGCCCGGCGCGCGGGATGTCGAACTGCCCGCAGTCGGACACATCGCCATGCTTTATGATGAACGCGTTGCCCGACAGTTGATCGAATTGCTCAAACTCAATAAACCATGAACATTCCCGCCGCCACCCGCGCCCAGGCGCAGGATCTGCTCGATTTCATCGACGCCAGCCCCAGTCCCTGGCATGCTGTCCAGACCTGCGAAGCGCGACTAAACGCAGCCGGCTTTAGCCGGCTTGAAGAGTCCGAGCGCTGGGCGCTGAGCGCCGGTGACCGCCGCTACGTCGTGCGCGGCGGTTCATCGATCATCGCTTTCATCGTCGGTAGTCAGCCGGCAGCAACGACCGGCCTGCGCCTGATCGGCGCCCACACCGATTCACCGGGCCTGCGTCTCAAGCCGAAGCCGGCCGAAGACGCCGCCGGCATGGTGCGCCTTGGCGTCGAAGTTTATGGCGGTCCCATCCTCGCGACCTTTGCCGACCGCGACCTGTCGCTGGCCGGGCGCGTCAATGTCCGCGTGCCGGGTGGCTTCGCATCACGCCTGGTGCGTTTTACCGACCCACTGCTCCGCCTGCCCAACCTAGCCATCCACATGAATCGCGAGGTCAATGAAAACGGCCTCAAATTCAACAAGCAGACCGAACTGCCCTTGATGCTCGGCGTTTCCGAAGACGGCATGAAGGCGGAAGCGCGCTTCCGCCAGCCCATCGCCGCCGCCCTCGGGGTCGAGCCGGGCGACCTGCTGACCTGGGAACTCAATGCCTACGACACGCAAAAAGGCGCCTTTTGGGGCGTGGACCGTGAGTTCGTCGCCAACAGCCAGCTCGATAACCTGGCCTCCTGCCACGCCGCGCTGAGCGCCCTGCTCGCCACCAGCGAACCGGCTGCCACCTGTCTGTGCGCCTTCTTCGACCACGAGGAAGTTGGCAGCGAGAGCGCCACCGGCGCCGGCGGCAGCTTCGTCAGCGATGTCGTCAGCCGCCTGGCCGCCAGCGCCTGCCTCGATAGCGAAGACCAGCACCGAATGCTGGCGCAGAGCTTTTTCATCAGCGCCGACATGGCACACGGTTGGCACCCCAATTTCCCTGCCGCCTACGAACCCTGTCACCATGCGCTGGTCAATGCCGGCCCGGTCATCAAGAGCAACGCCAACCAGCGCTACAGCACCAGCGCCGAGACAGCCGCCCGCTTCATGGCCATCTGCGTCAAGGCCGGCGTGCCCTGCCAGCAATACGCCCACCGTACTGACCTCGGCTGCGGCAGCACCATCGGCCCCATTGTCGCCTCACGCCTGGGCATCCCCAGCGTCGACGTCGGCTCGCCGATGTGGGCCATGCACAGCATTCGCGAAAGTGCCGGGGTCCTCGACCACGGCTACATGATCTCTGCCCTCACGGCCTCATTCTCGAACTGACATGAACGAACTTATTACCTTCATCGGCGGCTCCGGCATCATCATCTGGCTCTCCCGTAAAGCCCTGCTCAAGCCGGGCAGCCATGGCTTTTACCGATTCTTCGCCTGGGAAGCCATTCTCGGGCTGATCGTGCTGAACCACGCAGTGTGGGGCGAAGACCCTTACTCGCCCCACCAATTTACCTCGTGGATGTTAATGCTGCTCAGCATGTTCCTGGTCATCGCCGGGGCACGCACGCTGACCCGCCATGGCGCCGCCAATGCCAAACGCGATGACGGCTCGTTCTACGAATTCGAAAAAACGACGCAACTGGTGTCACACGGCATCTTTGGCTACATCCGCCATCCGATGTACTCGTCTTTGCTGGCCCTGGCCTGGGGTGCCTATTTCCAGGACCCCAGCATGATCGGCACGATCATCGCCGGCATCGCTTCGTTTTCGCTTTGGCTGACCGCTGTTACCGACGAGCGCGAATGCCTAGCTTATTTCGGCGAATCCTACGCGGCTTACATGCAGCAAACCAAACGGTTTATCCCTTTCCTGCTCTAACGAACGACAGCCTCAGCCAAAGATGACAAATGGGACTCTTTGGCGGAAAATCGGCGGAGGGGCTAACTAAGCCGATAACCAGGCCCCACCCGGAATTGCCAAGGGAGAGGCCATCGTAATGAACGCAGGTCACCGAACATCAGTCATCTTGACTGTCGCGCTGAGCTATCTCCTGCTTGGCGCACTCGGATTGACGCTGGCCCTCCCGCCCGGCTATGTCAGTCCGGCTTTCCCCGCGGCCGGCCTGGCGCTGGCTTATCTCCTCGTCCGCGGCCGCCTTGTGCTCCCCGGCATCTGGCTGGGTTCGCTGGTACTGAACACCAGCCACACCTGGTTAATTGGTGGTGACGGCCTGACCGGCCTGGTCCTCGGACTGTCCATCGCCAGCGGCGCAACATTGCAAGCCTGGATAGCCGGCTCACTGATCACCCGCTTTCAGGGCAATACCTGGCAAACGCTCGATGGCGAACGCGGCACCCTGTTTTTCCTGATGCTTGGCGGCCCAATCGCCTGCATGACGGCGCCGACGATCGGGGTATCGGTACTCAGCAGCCTGGGGCTCCTCGAAAAATCATCTTTCGCCTTTACCTGGTGGACCTGGTACATCGGCGATTCGCTAGGCACCGTGATTGGCGCGCCCCTCGCGCTGTGCGTGCTCAAGCACGGCGACAAACTCTGGCAAGAGCGTCGTCGCCAAATCCTGATGCCGATGATCCTGACTCTGGTCGTCGTCGGCGGCAGCCTTTTTGGTGTCGCCCACTGGGAACGGGAAAGGAACAGCGCCGAACTGGAATCGCAGAGCGAGGCACTGGGAACGGCGATCAGCAACCGCCTGATCGCCCATGGTGAGGCACTGCGCGCGCTACGTCGTTTCATCGCCGTGACGCCGGACATCACGCCGCAACAGTTCGAGTACTTCACCACAGCCACCCTCAAGGACAACCCGGACATCTTTGCGCTCAGCTTCAATCCTTACGTTGCGCATAGCCAACGCCCCGCTTTTGAACAGCGTTTTGCCGAGCTAACCGGCCTTCATGATTACCAGATTACCGAACGCAACAGCAAAGAAGAACGCGTTCGCGCCAGCGACAAAACCCACTATGTCCCGGTCGGTTTCATTGCTCCGCAGGCCACCAACATAGCTGCGCTCGGCTTTGACATCAACACTGAACCGATGCGCCACGACGCCATCGAAAGAGCCATCAACGCCAGGGCCATCGCGGTAACGGCGCCATTGCACCTGGTCCAGGAAGAACAGGCTCGACTGGGCGTACTTGCCCTGGCGCCGCTCTATGCGCGGCAGAACCAAGATGCGGCAACCGAGCAAGGCGATCTCCAGGGTTTCGCCGTGCTCGTCGTCAAGGTAGATGAACTGGTTGAAATTGCCACCCGCGGCCACCTGCCGGCCGGCATCAATTTCAGGCTGATCGATCCGGCGGCAGATAGTGAGCGCCAGACCCTTTACAGCTCACCCGGCAATCAGGGGCAAAGCCTCATTGAATGGCAACGGACGACGACGCTGGACTTTGGTGACCGGAGCTGGAAAGTGCTTGTTGCGCCCACCGAAGTCTATTTTCAGGAACGAATACAGTGGGTTTCATGGACCGTTGGCATCGCCGGGCTGATGTTCGCCAGTCTGCTGCAAATGCTGATGCTTGGCATGAGCGGCCGGAACATGAATATTCAGCGCAAGGTCGAGGCACAGACTGCGGAAATTCGTGCCAAGAACAATGCCCTTGAACAAAGCGAAGCCCGTTACCACAGCATTTTTGACAATGCCCACTCGGTGATGCTGATCATCGATCCGGCCAGCGGGGCTATCATCGATGCCAATCCCGCCGCCATCCGCTTTTATGGATGGTCACGCGACGAATTGGTCGGCATGCATATCTCCCGTATCAATACGCAGAGCCCGGAAGAAATTGCCGTAGAGATTCAAAAGGCCAGGGCAGCCCAGCGGGTGCATTTTTTCTTCAGGCACCGTCGTGCCGATGGCTCGATTCGCGACGTTGAGTCCTTCAGCGGACCGATCACCTTCGGGGGCCGTGAGTTTCTCTATTCGATCGTTCATGACATTACCGAACGCAAGCTCGCCGAAGATCAATTGCGCAAACTCTCGCTGGCCGTTGAACAGAGTCCCGACAGCATCATCATCACCGACCTGGGTGGCCGGATCGAATACGTCAATGAAGCCTTTGTGCGAACGACCGGCTACAGTCGCGACGAAATCATCGGCCAGAACCCGCGCATTCTGCAGTCAGGGCAGACCCCGGTCGAACGCTATGGTGCGCTTTGGCGCACCCTGAAGGCGGGCGACATCTGGACCGGCGAATTCGAAAACAAGCGCAAGGACGGCAGTACATTTACGGAACACGCCATCATCTCGCCGCTGCGTCAGGAGCATGGCGAAATCAGCCACTATGTTGCAGTCAAGCAGGATATCAGCGAGAAAAAACAGATTGCGCGGGAACTGGAACAGCACCGCCTTCACCTCGAAGAACTGGTTGTATCACGTACCGAAGAATTGAGTCTGGCCAAGAGTCAGGCCGAGGCGGCCAATCTGGCGAAGAGCGCCTTCCTGGCCAATATGAGCCACGAAATCCGGACGCCGATGAATGCCATTATCGGCATCACTCACCTGCTCATGCGCGAATCGCCCAATGCGCGCCAGGAAGAACGCCTGACCAAGATCGGTGCAGCCTCGCGCCACCTGCTCTCGGTGATCAACGACATTCTCGACATCTCCAAGATCGAAGCAGGGCGCCTTCAGCTGGAAGAAGCCGATTTCATAATTGCCGATGTGCTCGACCACGTCTGCTCGCTGATCGGCGACTCGGCGCGCAGCAAGGGCCTGAGCATCAGCTCTGACAGCACGGGCGTTCCAAACTGTCTGCATGGTGATCCGACACGACTGCGCCAGGCTCTGCTCAACTATGCCAGTAATGCCATCAAATTTACCGAACACGGCTCGGTCACCTTGCGCGCCCGTCTGCTCGAGGAAAATGACGGCAATCTGCTGATACGTTTTGAAGTCACCGATACCGGTATCGGCATTCCTGCCGACAAACTGCCCCAGTTGTTCCAGGCTTTTGAGCAGGCCGACGTGACGACGACCCGAAAATACGGGGGCACCGGCCTCGGCCTGGCGATCACCCGTCGCCTGGCCCGACTGATGGGGGGGGAGGCGGGGGTCGAAAGCGAGCTTGGGGAAGGCAGCACTTTCTGGTTCACCGCCCGGGTCCGCCGTGGCTACGCCAAGCTGCCCAACCGCCAACCTTCAACGATCTGCACCAACGCCGAAGCTGAGCTGCGCCGGCAACATGGCGGAGCGCGCCTGCTGCTGGCCGAAGACAACCTGATCAATCAGGAGGTAGCGCTGGAACTGCTCCGTTCGGCCGACATGCGTGTCGATATCGCCAACAATGGACGCGAGGCCGTCGACCTGGCCCGTAGCACGGCCTATGACCTGGTCTTGATGGATATCCAGATGCCGGAGATGGATGGGCTCGAAGCCACCCGCGCCCTACGTTCACTGGCCGGCTGGGAGGACAGACCGATCCTGGCCATGACGGCCAACGCCTTCGATGAGGACAGACGCCTCTGTCTGGCCGCCGGAATGAATGACTTCGTCGCCAAACCGGTCGATCCCGGCCTGCTGTTCACCACCCTGCTCCGCTGGCTGCCCAAAACTGCGCCCCACCCGCTTGCGGACACCGAGCAATCGACACAGGCAAAAACAGGCGATGGGGGCGATGACGTATCGGCAACGATTGCCCACCTATCCCAAATTCCTGAGCTGGATGTTGCGAGCGGCCTGGTTTTTGTCAGTCAGAACGCCAGCCACTATATAAGGCTGCTCGGCATGTTTGCCGAGTTGCACGGCCGGGATATCGACACTTTGCGCGGCCACCTGATGCGCAAGGACCTGCTCAGCGCCAACCGTCTGGCCCACTCGCTGAAGGGGATTGCGGCGACCATCGGCGCTGGCCAGCTCCGCCAACTGGCCGCCCGGCTCCAGGAGGAAACTCAGCCAGAGAGTAGCGCTCCTGTGTCGGAAGCCTTACTCGCGGAGGCAGAACGGAGCATGCAGCATTTGCTTGAATCCATCCGACAGGCCCGTACGCCCCAGGCCGAACCGAGCGCCTGAGCGGCAGGACACGGCCCGCTGCGGCTTATTCCTCGGCGCCCCGCGTCCCCATCATTTCATTGCAGGTCGCCCGACCAAAGGTTTCGGCCTTTTTCGGGCTGGAAATCTGCGGCTCGTCGTAGATGCGCCGGATGATGTGATTGGTGATGCGCGCGCCGTCACTGCCATCTTCGTCGAACAGTTTCATCGGCCGGCCCTTGTCACGATTGTAAAAAGCCTGCAGGGCGTGATCGCGGACGCGTTCGCAGAAGCGGATGCGCTGCGCATCGGGCATGCTGTCGTCGACTGGTCCGGGGTGACCGTGGGCGATGGCCGCGGAAGCAAGCAGCATGGTCAGCAACGGCAGGGCAAGGCGTTTCATTCCTTCGGCTCCTGAATCGACGTCAGATAG
The DNA here is from genome assembly GCA_013335535.1 of Azonexaceae bacterium. Taxonomy (GTDB): domain Bacteria; phylum Pseudomonadota; class Gammaproteobacteria; order Burkholderiales; family Rhodocyclaceae; genus Azonexus. The sequence continues at coordinate 208,762 of JAAXVL010000004.1, read as the reverse complement.
GCCAAAATGTCCTGAATGTCCTGCGGCTTGAGGGCATTGAGCAAACCGACGGTCCCTTCCTCGTCATGCGGCCGGTCGCCCTTGAGGTAGAGATCGACCTGGCGCTGCAGATAATTGGTGTATTGCCCGACGAGCATCGGGAACATGCCGCGGCCCTTGCCGGTCTTGCCGTGGCAGGCGGCGCACTGTTTCTGGTAGAGCTTTTCGCCATTGGCCAGATCGCCCTCGGCCCGCGGAATGATCATCACCTTCTCGGCCATCAGCAGCTTGGTCAACGCATCCTCGTTGCCGGTGTAGGTCGGCATCTTGGTATCCAGCTCAATGCGCGTCAGAAAGGCGGCAATGTCCTTGATGTCTTCATCGGACAGTTCGCGCTCCTGGGTGTAGGGGAACATCGGGATATTGACCCGTGTCCGTGAACGGAAGTTCTTCAACTGGTTTTCGATGTATTTGACCTGCTGGCCTGCGATGCGCGGGTACTCGCCCTTCTTGCCGCCCTGGCCATTGTCGCTGTGGCAGGCGGCGCAGGTGCCATTGATTTCCTTGCCTTTGTCGAGGTCGACCGCAGACGCCGACAGGCTCATGGCAAGTGCGGCAAGAACGAGGGGCAAACGCAGGGCATTCAGCATGCAGGACAACTCCCAGGATCAATGCGGCGAATTGTCGCACCTCTCGAGCTACGGAAAATTGACACAAATCACGCATAATTCGGCCCATGGCATTTACCCCGTGCACGACTGCGAATACCGACCACCTGGCCAATCTGCGCCGCCTGGTCCTCGGTCGCTGGGTGGTGCTGGCCGTACTGGCCCAACTGATCATGATCGGTCCCGGCCTGCTCGACATTCCTGTGCCACAGGCGCCGCTTCTCGGCATCATTGCCATTGCCTTGCTGTTCAATGGCGCAGCCCAGTGGCGGGTGGCCCGCTCGGCAACCGCCACGGCCAACGAACTGTTCAGCCAGTTGCTGTTCGACGTCGGCATGCTGAGCGCCGTGGTTTTTCTCAGCGGCGGTGCCGCCAACCCGCTCGTTTCCCTTCTCTTGCCGCCGGTCGCCGTTGCTGCGCTAACCTTGCCGGCGCGTTGCGTGGCCATCGTCACGGCTATCGCCATTGCCGCCTATTCGCTGCTGATGGTCTATTTCGTTCCGCTGCCGATGCCCGACGCGACGCGTGCGACGCGCCTGCACCTGGGCGGCATGTGGCTGATCTTTGTCATTTCGGCCGTCATGATCGGCTGGATCATCGTCCATACCACCCGCGTCATTCGGCAACGCGATGCCGAGCTGGCCACCGCGCGCGAACAGGGGCTGCGCGATGAACGGGTAGTGGCCATGGGCACACTGGCCGCCGGTGCCGCCCACGAACTCGGTACGCCGCTCGGCACCATGGCCCTGCTCGCCGGCGAACTGGCCAACGACCGGACGTTGAACGAGGCGGCTCGCGACGATCTCAAGCTGCTCCTGCAGCAGATCGCTGTCTGCAAGGAAATCGTCACCGGCCTGTCGCGCCGGGCCGGGGCCGAGCGCCTGGAAAACTCTTCGCTGCAGGCCGCCAATCGCTGGCTCGACCACCTGCGCCAGAACTGGCACGCCGCCCGCCCGCAAGCCAGCAGCCGACTGATCATCGCCAGCGATGGCGAGGCGCCGGAGATCGTTGCCGACCCGCGACTCGAACAGGCCGTACTCAACCTGCTCAACAACGCCGCCAATGCCACGACCATCCCGCTCGAAATCCGCCTTAGCTGGTGCACCGACAATCTTTGCATCGACATCCGTGACCGCGGCCCGGGCTTTCCCGAACAGGTGCTGGCACTGGGCGGCCAGGAGAGTTTTCCCGCGCACGAACGCGGCAGCGGCGTCGGCCTGATGCTGACGCGCAGCGCCGTCGAGCAACTCGGCGGCACCTTGACGCTGATGAATCCCGAAGAAGGGGGCGCCCTTGCCCGCATCGAACTACCCCGGATAAAGACATGAGCGAACCAACGCTGATCATCGACGACGACCCAAGCTTCAACGCCATCCTCGTGCGCACGCTGGAACGCCGCGGTCACCCGGCGCACGGCGCACTCGATGCGGCGTCGGCGCTGGCCGCGGCCAGTGAAATGAAAACCGGGCGCGTCGTCCTCGACCTCAACCTGAACGGCACTTCCGGCCTGGCGTTGATCCCGCAACTGCTGGCCATCAACCCGGAGTGCCGGATCGTTGTCCTGACCGGCTACGCCAGCATCGCCACCGCCGTCGATGCCGTCAAACTCGGCGCCGTTCAGTACCTCGCCAAACCGGTCGAAGTCGAGGCCATCCTCTCCGCCCTCGACGCTGATGACGGACCCGATTTCGACATCCCGGCCTCGGATGAACCGCTGTCGGTCGACCGCCTCGAATGGGAACACATTCAGCGCGTCCTCAATGAAAACGACGGCAACGTCTCGGCCACGGCCCGCGCCCTGAAAATGCACCGGCGGACGCTGCAGCGCAAGTTGTCGAAGCGGCCGGTCAAGACCTGATTTCAAAATCGGGCAATTTTTCCGGTTGACCGTGGCACTGCTTCATCAAGCGCATCGGCCAGCCCAAAGCTCGCAGCCCTGACGTACGACTTCCTCCAGCGACCCTTCGCGGGCATAGGCGGCGCGAACTTCGCTGGCGCCATTGCGACTTTGCAGGACTTCCGTGCGTAGCAAATTGAGCGCTTCAGTCGAGCCGAGATCGTAGGCATGGACTTCGATGAGCGCCATGGTGTGCAAAATATCGTCGCGAATGACGTGTTGCTCGGCGCCGCCGGGAATCACCAACCTGCCCTCATAGCCGAAACGGCAGGCCTGGAAGCGGTTGAATGTATAGACCAGGTAATCGTCTTCGCATGGCTCAACCGGTTTCTCTTCGAGCAGATAGCGCGCCAGAGCCTGGGCATAGACGGCGATCTGCGCCGCACGTTCAACGGTCAGCGGGGTATCCATGACACGCAGTTCGATGGTGCCGAACTCGGGTTTGGGCCGGATGTCCCAGTAAAAATCTTTCATGCTCTTGACCACGCCAGTGGCGATCATCTTGCGGTAATAAGCCGCAAAGTCATCCCAGCACAGCACGAACGGGGCGCGGCCGCTGAGCGGGAAAGCAAAGACCGAATTGAGGCGGGCCGACTGGAAGCCGGTATCGATCCCCTGGACAAAGGGCGAAGCGGCCGACAAGGCGATCAGATGCGGAATGTAGCGGTTGAAAGCGTGCAGCAGCCAGAGCGCCTCGTCCGGGCAGGCGCAACCGATATGAACATGCTGGCCGAAAATGGTGAATTGCTTGGCCAGATAGCCATAGAGTTGCGACAGGTGATGAAAGCGCGGCGCATCGAAAATGGCCTGACGCCCCCAGTGCTGGAAGGGATGGGTGCCGCCGCCGGAGAGCAGAATGCCCAGACGGTCGGCCTGATGGACGAGAACATTGCGGATGCTGCTTAACTGACCGAGCGCGTCGGCGTAATCGACACAGATGCCGGTCGACAATTCGATCATCGAATCGGTGATTTCCGGCTTGACGTCGCCCGGATGTTCGCGGCCGGTCATTTCGCGCAGCAAATCCGGTGCGGCACCGAGCAGATCGTAGTCCTGGCTGCTGACGATCTGCAATTCGAGTTCGATGCCCAGGCTCAGGGCGGCGGACTGCGAGAACTTGCCCAATTCGTGTTCGGTATCGTCAGTCACGACGTTCTCCGCTCCATTTGAGGCACAGGGCGACGATGATTGGCCCCGCCAGCTCCATGATCGCCGCGGCGCTCATCGCGACCGGCAACAGAGTTGCTTGCAATTCCGGGTAGAGCTGGCCGACATCGGCGGCCGCCACCATCACCGGCCCGGCCGTCGGCGACAGGGCGAGGCCGAGCAGCAAGCCCTGGCGCCAACTGATCCCGGACACCCTGGCGAGGAGCAGAACGCCGCACAACTTGGCCAGGCTACGGGCGCCGATCAGGACCAGCGCCAGGGCGCCGCCCGTGAGCAGATGCTCGATCCTGATCTGCATGCCAACGACAAGGAAGAGCATGACCACAAGCACCCCGCCGACCGAGCCGAAATGGCGCGGAAAGACCCAGGCCCGGCAAGTGCCGTTGCGCAGGACGAGGCCGGCGAACAGCATGCAGAGCGTCACCGGCAGGCGCAAAGCCTCGATCAGGCCGATCGTGATCAACACAAGGCCAAGGAGAACGATGGAGGCGTATTCGTCGCGCATTCTGATCAGCCAGCGATCAACGCCGCTGATCACCTCGGCCAACAACTTGCCGACCAGCAATCCGGCGCCGAGCAGGTAGAGGGGATGCGAAATCGCCAGCACCCAGTCGCCGCTATAGCGCTGATGCAGTCCGCCGGTCGCCAGATGGATCGTGACCACGGCGTAAATGGTGTTTAATGCCGTCAGCACCAACAGCCGGGTGCTCACCTGCCCCTGAGCCTTGCTTTCGGCCACCACCCGCATGATGACGGCCGGCGACGAGGCTATGCCGATCGCCCCGAGCAGCACCGCCGGTTCGATGGCCAGGCCAAGATAGCGACTGACAGCGAACACGGCAGCAAAGGCCGCCAGCGATTCACAGCAACTGCTCAGCAACAGCCAGCGATTGTGCCGCAACCAGCCGAGATCGACCCGGCTGCCCAGTTCGAGCAATAGGATGGCCAGTGCAACATTGAGTCCCCAGCGCAGCCATTCGCTGTGCTCGGCAATCAGCGGATCGCCGGCCAAGGCAGCGACCAGCATGCCGACGACCGGATACGCCGTGATCCGGGGCAAGCCGAGATGATGGCGCACCCATTCGCCGGCCAGGGCGGCGCCGACGACGGCGAGCGCGATCCACAGCAGCGGACTGAAACTCGGCGGCCACTCGGGCAGGAAAAAGACCGCTTGCTCCATCTCAGTCACCTCCCGGATTGCTGTTCCGGATCGACAGGCAGAGAATGCAGTCGTTGGCATTCTGCGCCCAGCCGGGCAGGGAGTTCTCCATGAAACGTACGCTCAAGATCGGCTTGTCGGCCCGTCTGTTGCACCCGCGACCGGGCGGTACCGGCATGGAAAGCAAGACGCTCCAGTACCTCGAGCAGTCGGTTGCGCAGTGGATCATGGCCCGGGACGTGCTGGTCTTCATGATTCCCTCCATTACCCAGGATGGGATGCTCAATCGCAGCGCCATTCGTTTGAGCGACTATGCCAAGAATCTCGATGGCCTGGTTCTTCAGGGCGGTGCCGACATCAGCCCGGCCGCCTACGGCGAAGAGGAAATTCGCCCGGAGTGGTCAGGCGACCGAACCCGTGACATGTATGAAATGGAATTGCTCCATGAGTTCCTCGAAATTGGCAAACCGGTGCTGGGAATCTGCCGCGGCGCCCAATTGATCAATGTCGCCATGGGCGGCTCGCTCTATCAGGATATTGCCTCGCAAATTCCGGAATCCATCGTCCATCTCGCCGAAGCCTACGACCGGCACGCCCATGAAATCGTGCTTGAGCCGGGCGGCCTGCTGGAAAAACGCTTGGGGAATGCAGTGCCACGCAAGGTGATTTCGATCCACCATCAAGGCATCCGCAGCCTCGGCCGGGACCTGTTTGTCGAAGCACGGGCGGCCGGCGACGGCATGATAGAGGCGATACGCGGCACTGGCCGGAATTTCCTGCTTGGCGTGCAGTGGCACCCGGAATTCCGCCGCCCGAGCGACGAAGACGTGCTCGATTGCCTGCCCTTGCTCGAGGCCTTTCTCGATGCCACCCGTAACCGGCACTGGTTGTAGCCAGAGGGTTCGGGACCGTCCTCAGGCGAAAAACGAATAGAGCAGCAGGACGACAATCAGAACAAAGAGAACCATGAACATGGTTTCAGCCCGGCTCGTTCGGCAAATCATGGGCAAGCAGCTGACCGCGGACTTCCACGGTCAACCGGAAAAAACGCCCAAAATCGAAATCAGTGTTTGTGTTCCATGGCGGCTGGCATTGGCGCGGCCATTGGGCGGACGACCTTGGCGTCGACCTGCTTGGTGCTGCCGTCGTCGAAACTCAGGGTGATCGGCACGACGTCGCCCTCCTTCATCGGCGCCTTGAGGTCGATCATCATGACGTGCAGGCTACCCGGTTTGAGCACCGCTTCGCCCTTGGCCTTGATGTCGATGCTCGGCACCGGGCGCATCTTCATGACGCCGCCCTCGTTGAGGTGGGTGTGCAACTCGGTTACTTTGGAGGCCGGATTGTCGGCCTTGACGACTTTGACGTCCTTGTCGCCGTTATTCTTGATCACCATGAAGGCGCCGGTGGCCGGGGCGTTGGGCGGAGCCAGGCGGACATACGGGTCCTGAACCGAAACGTTGTCGGCGGCGCCGGCCAGAACACCGGCCGAGAACATCAGGCTGGCTGCAAGCAGGGACAGTTGTTTCATGGGCTTACTCTCCTTCAGGGTTGGTTTAAATATTTGCGAATGGCAACGACGACCTGATCTGGCGGCGTGGCGTGGACCATCTTGCCGACCAGCTCGCCGTCCGGCGCGACGATGAAGGTATCGGCCGAGTGATCGACGACGTAGCCGCCACCAGCCGTTTCCACCTTCTGCTCGGCGTAGAAAACACCATAGCGCTTGGCAATTTCGGCAATGTTTTCCGGGGTCCCGGTCACACCGACAATGGCCGGGTGGAAGAAATTGACGTATTCCTTGAGGCGCTCGGGCGTATCGCGCTTCGGGTCGACCGAAACAAAAATCATCGCCACCCTGGCCAACTCCTCCGGCGTGAGCTGCTTGAGCCCCTCGGCTGTCGCCGCCAGCGAGGTCGGGCAGATGTCCGGGCAAAAGGTGTAGCCGAAATAGACGAGGACCAGTTTGCCGCGGTAATCCTTGAGCGAAACAGGCCCGTTCGCCGACTGCAGGGTGAAATCACCGCCAGCCGCGATGACGGCCCTGGGCAGTGGGCGCTCGGGCATTTCCGGCTGCCAGAAGAGGACGACGCCGAGAATCAGCGCGGCCAGCAAACCGGCGATGACCATCAGTATGCGTTCAGCCATTTAGTGTGACTCCCCTGTTGAAAATCGGTAAGGAATCGCCACCCGCTCGTTGCCGGTTTCGACCAACACCGTCGCCTGCCAGTCCATGCTGCCGGTGATGCAGACCGGCAAGGTCACCTCGCCGGCAAAGCGGCCTGCACCACGTGCCGCCAGTGCGGGACGGTTGAAACCCATGTTCATGTCGATGCCGGAGAAATCGACCTCGACGCGGGCCGGAGAAAACCCGCTGGTCGTCACCTCGACCTCGAAGGGCTTGACCAGCGGCACCGGGCGCGTCCCCATGGCCAGAGTGACCTTGCCGCCCGACGGCAGGGCCACGGTGCAGGCTTCGCGCTGCAGATTGCAGACGGGATCGGGCTGAACGGTGACGTCAGCTTTTGGCAGCAGCATCGGCGACAGCTTGTATCCAACGACGACGACCAAGGCGATCAATTCCAGACCAATGATATCAATCAGTATTTTCTTATTCACAAGAGTGCTTCAAGACCTTGAGTCATTTGGACCAACGGATTGTCGCCGAACGCGTCTGTTTGAATTTAACAAACATCAATTCTTTCACAGTCGGCGAAGAATACAGTGTGCGGCAAATTGTCGCAGTGACGCTCTGTCGCAGGCGCCAATGGGGGAATGGAAGTTTTTTGCTTCTGGTGCTCATGGGAGAAATCGAGATGAAAAAATTTGTAGTGAAATCTACCGCGCTGCTCCTTGCAGCCGGTTTCGCAGCAACGGCATGGTCTGCCGAATCGCTGCAGGACGTGATGAAGCGTCGTGGCCTCAGCCAGCAGGATCTGCTCGCAGCGTCCAAGACCTATGTCCCGACCGGCAAGCGCGACGAATTCGTCGTCTTCAGTTCGGGCGGCCAGTCCGGCCAGATCATCGTGTATGGCATTCCGTCCATGCGCATCCTGAAGTACATCGGCGTCTTCACGCCGGAACCATGGCAGGGCTACGGCTTCGATGAGAACTCCAAGGCTGTGCTGCGCCAGGGCAACATCGACGGCAAGGAAATCAACTGGGGGGACACGCACCACCCGGCCATCTCAGAAACCCAGGGCAAGTACGACGGCCAGTTCCTGTTCATCAACGACAAGGCCAATCCGCGCCTCGCCGTGATCGACCTGCGTGACTTCGAAACCAAGCAGATCGTGGTCAACCCGATCTACAAGTCGGAGCACGGCGGCGCCTTCGTCACACCCAATACCGAATACGTCATCGAAGCGGCCCAGTACGCCACGCCGCTCGAGAACAAGAAGTTCTACCCGCTCGAAGAGTTCAACGAAAAGTATCGTGGCGGCGTGACCTACTGGAAGTTCGACCGTAAGGAAGGCCGCATCAATCCGAAGGAGTCCTTCTCCCTCGAACTGCCGCCGTACTCGCAGGACTTGTCCGACGCCGGTAAAGGCCCGTCCGAAGGTTGGTCCTTCACCAACTCCTTCTGCTCCGAGCGTTACGTCGGCGGCATCGAAAAGGGGCGTCCGCCGTATGAAGCCGGTTGCTCCGCCAAGGACACCGACTACCTGCACGTGATCAACTGGAAGAAGGCAGCCGAACTGGTCGCCGCCGGCAAGGCCAAGACCATCAACGGTCACAAGGTTCTGCCGATGGACGTTTCGATCAAGGAAGGCATCCTTTTCCTGATTCCGGAACCGAAATCGCCGCACGGCGTCGACGTTACCCCGGACGGCAAGTTCCTGACCGTCGCCGGCAAGCTCGACACCCACGTTTCCGTCTATTCCTTCGAGAAGATCCAGGCTGCCATCAAGGCCAACAAGTTCGAGTCCAAGGACCCGTACGGCATTCCGGTCATCGGCATGAAGGACGCCCTGCACGCCCAGGTCCAGCTCGGCCTCGGCCCTCTGCACACGCAGTATGACTCCAAGCCCTGTATCGCCTACACCTCGCTGTACGTCGATTCGCAGGTCGTCAAATGGAATCACTGTGAAGGCAAGGTGCTCGACAAGATCTCCGTGCACTACAACATCGGCCACCTGATGACCATGGAAGGCGACTCCGCCGATCCGAAGGGCCGTTATCTGGTTGCGCTGAACAAGCTGGCCATCGACCGCTTCGTGCCGGTTGGTCCGCTGCATCCGCAAAACCACCAGCTGATCGACATCTCGAACGACAAGATGCAACTGTTGTACGACATGCCGCTGCCGCTGGGTGAGCCGCACTACGCCGTCGCCATTGACGCCACCAAGCTCAAGCCGGGTGTCCGTTACAAGGTCGGTACCGATTCCCGCACCGACAAGCCGCATCCGGGCATGGTTCGCGCTGGTGAAGAACGCACCGAGAAGAAGGGCAACAAGATCACGGTCTACGGCACGCTGATCCGTTCCCACATCACCCCGGAAACGATCGAGGCTGATGTCGGCGACGAAGTCACGATCCACCTGACCAACCTCGAACGCGCTCAGGACGAAACGCACGGCTTCACGGTCTCGACCATGAACGTCCATGCCTCCGTCGAACCGGGCAAGACGGTCACCGTCAAGTTCAAGGCTGACAAGGAAGGCGTCTATCCGTACTACTGCACCGAGTTCTGCTCCGCACTGCACCTTGAAATGCAGGGTTACCTGCTGGTCAAGCCGAAGGGCTGGAAGCCGGGCAAGACGGAAGCTGCGAAGGCTGTCTATACCGAAGCCGACTACAAGGCCACCGTCAAGAAGGTTGCCGACACCCAGGCTGTCATTGACTCCGTCGTTGGTTACATCACCAGCGTCAACTTCAAGGACTTCCCGGATGTGGTGAACATGGTCGACGACGCAACCGACCAGCTCGGCAAGATCAAGGAAGCCAAGGCCAAGCACGAAGCCGCAGCCGCCAAGAAGGATTGGGACCAGGCGAACCTGTGGGCCGAGCAAGTCTGGCAATACCAGGTCAAGGCAGCCGACATCGGTCTGCGCGCCAAGACCTACCTTGAGCAGAACGGCGCCAAGAAGGTCAAGTAAGCCAAGACAAAAGTCTTGATCTGACTTAAGGCGTTCAGCGGGGAACAGAGCGAATCTGTTCCCCGTTTCACATTCAGGAGGGAATAACCATGAAATTTGTAATGACTTTGATCGCTGCCGCACTCGTCGCCAGCCCCGCCATGGCTGCGCTGGACGGCGCCAAGCTCTTCGCCGAAAAAACCTGTAACGCCTGCCACGGCGCCAAGGCTGACAAGCCGCTGATGCCGAACTATCCGAAACTGGCCGGGCAGAACGCGGCTTATGCCGAACAGCAAATGAAGGACATCAAGAGCGGCGCCCGCAACAACGGCCAGACCGCAGCCATGAAGGGCGTCATGCACCTCGTCAATGACGAGGAAATCAAGGCGATCTCCGAATTCCTGTCGAAATTGAAGTGATCGGACGAAGCCGGAATTTACGGCTTCTGACCAACATCAAGGAATGCTGATATTCACGATGACACAATGGCTTCAGCGTTCCGGACAACCTGCCATATAAGGAAACCAGACATGAAAGCATCACTCCTTCTGATCAGCCTGCTGACTGCAGGCATCGCCTTTGCCGCCCCCCCCGCCCCGAAAACCGAAGGCATCGAAGGCAAGGATTACAAGTGGAACGCCCAGGGTGGCGAGAAGAGCGAAGCCCTCTCCAAGAAGGGTGACGCGAAAGCCGGCGAAGAAGGTTACGAAACCTGTGGCGCTTGCCACCTGCCCTCAGGCGCCGGTCGCCCGGACGGTACCTTCCCGCAGCTCGCCGGCCAGCACACCACCGTGCTGATCAAGCAGATGGCCGACATTCGCGCCGGCCTGCGTGACAACCCGACGATGTACCCGTTTGCCGCTACGTTGACCGATGCTCAGGAACTGGCGAATGTCGCCGCCTACATCGAGAAACTGTGCATTCCGCTCGACCACGGTCATTACGACTCGAAGCCCGGCGACAACATGGACAAGAACTGGAAGGCCCCGGCCGATACCGAAAAGCGTATCGCCGAAGGCAAGGTGCTGTACGAGAAGGAATGCCTGGAGTGCCACGGCAAGAATGGCGAAGGCAACAAGGAAAAGTTCTACCCGGTGATCGCCGGTCAGCACTACAAGTACCTGCTGCGTCAGATGACCGAAATCCGCAACGGCCATCGCCGCAACGCCAATCCGGACATGGTCAAGATCATCAAGAAATACACGGATGACCAGCTGATTTCGATCTCGGCTTATCAGTCCAGCCTGGTCATGCCGGGTAACATGTGCAAGCCGAAGGCTGCAGCCGGCAAGAAGAAGTAAGCAAGGCGCCCTCCCCCTCAAGGGGAGGGTTGGAGTGGAGATGGGTTTCCTTGCCAGCCAGGCAAACCCGTCTCTCTCCAGACCTTCTCCAGGGTACCGCCCCCCCGGGCCATAGCGGGGGAGCAATAGAAGTTCGCAACAGATACAGAGAACAGCAAAATGGAAAAACAAAACAAAATTATCGGTGGCCTGACCCTGATCTCGCTGATTTGCCTGGTCGCCGCCTACTTTGCCCCGATCTGGTGGGTTTCCCTGACCGCCCCGAACTACCCGCCTGATGCCTTCCCCGATGGCATCCGCATCCATTTCCATTTCGACGGTGTCTATAACGGCTGCAAGGCAGCCGGCAAGGGCACACGCATGGCTAACGAGATCATCCAGAAGGATCTCGCCCACGACGACGAGCGCTACAACCCGATCACCGATGCCGCCAAGAACGTCGACAAGGGCGCCGAAGGTCTCGATTGCGTTCATGAAATGAACACCATCAACCACTACGTCGGCATGTTCCCGATCGCCACCGGCGCACCGGTCGAAAAGCCGCTGGCCAAGTTCTTCTTCGGCTTCTTTGCCGTGATGCTGCTGGCTTTCACGGTCAACCGGAAAAAACCGCGAATTTTGATATTGAGCGCCGGCTTCGCTGCGGTCGCCGCCTGGATGCTGATCGACCAGTTCATGCTCGGCCACCTCGAAAGCCACGTGCAGGCCTACATGCAGGAATCCGGCACCTTCTTCAAGGACATGGAGCGCATCAACAGCTGGGGTGACAACGTCCGCAACATCTCTAAGATCGTCATCTTCGGCCTCATCGCCGTCATGGGCATCGTCATTGCCGGCACAGCCAAAATCAAGCCATTCCAGCTCCTGCTGGCGCTGGTCCCGGCCCTGCTTCCGGTCTTCTTCGTCATCACCTACGCCGGATGGTTGTGGTTCTTCGGCCACAACATGCACCCGTGGGGCGCCTTCACGGTCAAGCCCTTCATGCCTACCGTCTTCGGCGAAGGCAAGGTTGCGCAGTTCTCGACCTTCTCCTACCCGTACTGGGGCTATGGTCTGCTCGTGGCGATTTTCGTTTGCATGATGCTGGCCCTGCTCATTCGCCGCAAACAGTTGCGCGAAGGAACCGCCGAGTAAGCCGCGTGAGCCGCCTGAATCAACTGGCCAGGCTGAGCCTGGCCACCACGCTCCTGCTGGTGCTGACCACCGGCAATACCGAGCCGCAGGCCAACGTACCGGCCGGCATGGGCGCCCGCGCCGATGTCGATCGTCCGAAGCCGACCTTCATGCTGCACGAGCGCGACAAACGCGTGCATGGCCTCAAGCCGTTCCAGGATCTCGTCGACAACGCCCCGGCCGGCTCGGTCCTCAAGCCACCACCGGGCAACTACGCCGGCCCGGTCACCATCAACAAGCCGCTGACCATCGACGGCGGCGGCCAGGTCACCATCGACTCCGGTGATCGCGGCACGGTCATGGTGCTCGACGCCAGCAATGCGGTCATTCGCGGCATCCACCTGACCGGCTCCGGCGACTCGCACGACACTGACGACTCCTGCCTGGATGTGCGCGGCAACCACAACACCATCGAGAACGTCGAAATCGACAATTGCCTGTTCGGCCTCGACCTCAAGCAGTCGAACAACAACACCATTCGCGGCAACAGCATCCGTTCCAAGGAGCGCGAACTCGGCGTGCGCGGCGACGGCCTGCGCCTGTGGTACAGCAACGACAACCTGATCGAGAAGAACAGGATCATCGATTCGCGCGACATGGTCGCCTGGTACTCGAACAAGAATATTTTCCGCGACAACCTCGGCCGGCGCAGCCGCTACTCGATCCATTTCATGTTTGCCAACGACAACGTCGTCGAGCGCAACGAGTTCTACGACAACGCGGTCGGTGTCTACTTCATGTACACCGAAGGCGGCGTCGTCCGCAACAACGTCATCTCGCACGCTACCGGCGCCACCGGCATGGGCATCGGCTTCAAGGAAGCCTCAGGAACGATCATCGAAAACAACGAGATCATCTACTGCGGCGTCGGCATCGGTTCCGACCTCTCGCCCTTCCAACCCGACAGCACCATCGAAATTCGAGGCAACCGCTTCGCCTACAACGGCACCGGCATCCTGTTCAACAGCGAAACGGGTGGCAACAACATGGTCGACAACGTCTTCGAAGGCAATCTGACCCAGGTCGCCTACGGTGGTCACGGAGATAACAACAATAGCCCAAAGAACGTGTGGATCGGCAATTACTGGGACGACTACCAGGGCTTCGACCGCAATGGCGACGGCGTCGGCGACAAGACCCACGAGCTCTATGCCTACGCCGACCAGATCTGGATGGAACTGCCCATCGCCCGCTTTTTCCGCAGCTCGCCGGTCATGGAGCTACTCGACTTTCTTGAACGGCTGGCCCCCTTCTCCACACCGGACCTGATCCTGCGCGACGAGAAGCCGCGCTTCGTCAAACCCGAAAGGACGGCACGATCATGAGCGAAATCGACGACGATTCCGCCAACGGCAACGAGGGCAGCAGCAACGCGCCCCGCAAACCGTCCGGCAACGGCACCCCGGCGGTCTCCATCGCCAAACGGCAGACCAACCGGCGCCGCGTGCTGCGCACCATCCTGCTTACCGGCGGCGTGCTTGGCGCCGCGATGTCGGGCTTCCTGCCCCTCGTCTACGCCCAGAAAAAACGCCTGCGCCCACCCGGCGCACTCGACGAAAAAGACTTTCTCGGTAGCTGCATCAAGTGCGGCCAGTGCGTCCAGGTCTGCCCGGTCTCGGCCATCAAGCTGGCCGATCTGGTCGACGGCGTTGGCGTCGGCACGCCCTACATCGACCCGCGCGCCCAGGCCTGCGACTTCTCGTGCGATGCCGTGCAGTGCATCCTGGCCTGCCCGACCGGTTCACTGACTTACCACAAGCCGGATTTCCTGCCCGTTCGCCCGGGCGCCGCGCTGGCCGCCAAGCCCATCCTGCTCGCCAAGGAAAAAGATCCTGAGCCGACGCTTAACATGCACGAGCGCATCGGCGTCGCCCGCCTGACCCGTCCCGAAGCCTGCCTGGCCATTCAGGGCAAGGGTTTCAAGGGACAGACGCGCGGCCCTGAATTCAAGGGCAAGATGCGCTACATGGATGTCGACCGTTGGAAGCCGGTCAAAATCAGCAGCCATCCCTACGATGTCGCCGAATGCGATCTGTGTGTCCGCGAATGCCCAATCAAGGGGGCCATTTCCATCGAAACCGTATTCGCGCCGGATGGCAGTCAGCGCAAGTCGCCGGTCGTCCATGAACCCTGCGTCGGCTGCGGCGTCTGTGAAATGGTCTGCCCGGTCGAGCCCACTGCCATCACCATCGAAGCCGGCGAGGTCTGGAAAATATGAGCGCCCTCCTCAAACGACGGTTTTTTGATCAGATCAAGGTCCTCTTCGGCGCCGAGCCGACCAAGCCGAAGGAAATCAGCCCGGCTGCCCAGCAGATTCACTTCTACAAAAAGGGCAACCGCGACCTTATCGCCGAGAAGCTGCATGCCCGCGCCCATGCCACGCCAAGCCACAAGTGGCGCAACCGCCGCTGGGCGACGCTGATTTTCGCCAACCTGCTGTTCACGCTCTCCTTCGGTCTCGACATCCAGATTCTCGAAGGCGCGTTGACCGCCTCGCGCTTCGTCGGCTTCCACCTGATCGACCTCAACTCGGCGCTGCAGGTCATGCTCGCCCACAAGCACATCATCAACAACCTGCTGATCGGGACCGGTACGGTACTCGTGCTGTGGGCACTGCTTGGCGGCCGCACTTTCTGTTCGTGGGTATGCCCCTACCATCTGCTGGCCGAATGGGCCGAGAAGATCCATCTTTTCCTAGTCAGCAAGAAACTGGTCACCGACCAGAACATGGACCGTCGCCTGCGCACCGTTTTCTGGGCGATTTTCGCGCTGCTCGCCCTGGCTACCGGCTATACCGTCTTCGAGGCCATTTCGCCGACCGGCATCCTTTCCCGCGCCCTGATCTACGGCCCGGGCCTGGCCCTGCTCTGGGTGCTCGCCCTGCTCTTCTTCGAAGTCTTTTTCTCGCGCCGCGCCTGGTGCCGCTACGCCTGCCCGATCGGCCTGACCTACGGCGTCGTCGGCATCGTCTCGCCGGTGCGCATCATCTACAAGCTCGACGGCTGTTTCCATGAAGGCGACTGCCGCAAGGTCTGCCTCGTCCCGCACGTGCTGGATACGGTGATCAAGGGCCGCGCTGTCGAGAAGGAAGTCCCCATCGGCCCCGACTGCACGCGCTGTGGCCTGTGTGTCGACGTCTGTCCGACCGGCTCGCTGTCCTTCGAGGTCAAGGGCCTCTCCAAGCTGGCCTGAGAAGCGTTTTCCCGATTTCGATTTTGGCTGTTTTTTCCGGTTGACCGTGGCAAGCCTGGTCAGCCGGGCAAACGCGTCAACGCCTCACGCCGCCGGGTGAAGCCGCGGTGAAAGTGATAGAGTTCAAGGGTGCCTCTGCGCCGGCTCGCACTTTCCACCGATCCGCCAGTGCCGCCAACGCATGCGTTGTTATTCATCGAAGAAAGTGCGGCACCGAAAAATCCATTCATGCGCCTGAACATCTTTCGAAAGACCTCGCTCAAGACGCGATTGACGCTTTTCACGCTGGCCGTCTTTCTGGTTGGCATCTGGTCGCTAGCCTTTTACGCCAGCCGGATGTTGCGCGAGGACATGCAGCGTCAGCTGGGCGAACAGCAATTCGCCACGGCTTCCCTGGTCGCCGCCCAAATCGACGCCGAGCTCAGTGATCGCCTCAAGGCGCTGGAACGGATCACCGTCGATATTTCGCCCGCCTTGATGAAAGACCCGGCCGGCCTGCAGAAATTTCTCGAGCAGCGTCCAGTCCTTCAGCTCATATTCAACACCGGCATCCACGCCACCGGCACGGATGGTGTGACGATCGCCTCGGTCCCCTACGCGGCTGAACGCATCGGCACCAGTTACATGGACCGGGATTACATGATCAGCGCCCTCAAGGAGGGCAAATCGGCCATTGGTCGCCCGGTCCTCGGCCGCGTTCTGAAGACACCGGCCATCGGAATGGCCGTGCCAATCCGCGATGAACATTCCCGGATCATGGGGGCGCTGGTCGGCGTGATCAACCTCGGCGAACCTAACTTTTTCGACCGTGTGACGGAAAGCCGGCCCAGCCAGACAGGCGGCTATCTGATCATTGCGCCGCAGCATGAGCTCATCGTCACGGCCACCGACAAGAGTCGCGTCATGCAGCCGGCCCCACCGCCCGGGGTGAACGTCATGCACGATAAATTCATGCAGGGTTATGAAGGCTACGGCATTGCCGTCAATTCGCGTGGCGTCGAAGAGTTGTCGGCAGCCAGGCGGGTTCCCGTGGCAGGCTGGTTTATCGTCAACACGCTGCCCACCGACGAAGCCTTTGCGCCAATCACGGCCATGCGCCAGCGCCTCCTGCTCGCCACCGCTCTGATCACCCTGCTCGCCGGCGCCCTGGTC
Source organism: Azonexaceae bacterium (assembly GCA_013335535.1). Taxonomy (GTDB): domain Bacteria; phylum Pseudomonadota; class Gammaproteobacteria; order Burkholderiales; family Rhodocyclaceae; genus Azonexus. The sequence goes on along the minus strand of JAAXVL010000004.1, from coordinate 191,996 downwards.
TGGTGGATGACGGCTGGCATGCTACGCCGCCAGTTATCGCCGATGATTGCCGCAACCGAAACGCTGGCCACGCTATCGACCTCCAGCGAGCCGCCCCGCCTCCTGCCTGGCAATAGTCATGATGAAATTGGCGAACTTATCGGTGGTTTCAATCGCCTGCTCACAACCCTGATCCAGCGTGAAGCCGCACTGCAGGAAAGCCGGGAAAACTACCGCCGGCTGCTCGCCGACCTGCAGGTTGGTGTCCTGATCCAGTCGCCCACCTCGGAAATCCTCCAGTGCAACCGGAGGGCAATCGAATTGCTCGGCATCAGCGAAAGCCAGCTTCTCGGCAAGCGTTGCTCCGATACGGACTGGAACGTCATCCACGAAGACGGCTCCCCTTTCCCCGGCACCGATCACCCGGTGCTGCGGGCCATTGCCACAGGGAGCCCCGTGGACAATGTCGTGATGGGCGTCTATCGCCCTGCGACAGGCGACCGCGTCTGGCTGCTGCTCAGCGCCAAGCCGGAACTCGCAGCCGATGGCAGCCTGCGCCAGGTCATCTGTACCTTCATCGACATCAGCGAGACCAAAAGTGCCGAGCGCCACGACCAGTTCCGCACCCATGTGCTCGAATTGCTGGCGAGTGGAAAGCCGCTGGCGCTGGTCCTCGACGCGCTGGTGCGCGGGACGGAACAACTCAACCCGGCCATGCTGTGCAGCATCATCCTGCTCGACAGCGACGGAAAGCATATCGAAAAGGGCATCGCCCCCAGCCTGCCCGATTTCTACAACAAGGCACTCGAAGGCCTCGCCATCGGCCAGGGCGTCGGCTCCTGTGGCACGGCAGCGTTTACGGGAAAACGGGTCATCGTCGAGGACATCGCCACGCACCCCTACTGGGCGCCGTACAAGGAGCTTGCCGCCAGCGCCGGACTGGGCGCCTGCTGGTCGCAGCCCATTCTCGCCTCCGACGGCCGGGTGGTTGGCACCTTTGCCATCTACCACCGCGAACCACACACACCGACCGACCACGATATCTATCTCATCGAGCAATGCGCCAGCCTGGCCAGCATCGCCCTCGAGAAAAATCTGGCCGAGGAAAGACTGCAGCGCAGTGAAGCGCATTATCGGTTGCTCACCGAGGACGTTCAGGATGTGGTCTGGAAAACCGACAGCAACTTCATCATCACCTACATCAGTCCATCGGACGAACGAATTCGTGGCTTCCGGTCCGACGAGGTCATTGGCCAGCACATCTTTTCACTTTTCAATGAAGAGGGGCGCGCCAAGGTCAGCAGCGTCATGCAGCAGCGCCAGGAGATGCTGCAACAGGGAGTTCCGCTCGGGTCCATCAGCTTCGAGGCGCTGCATCGCTGCAAGGATGGTCATCTGGTCTGGGGAGAGATCCTGTCAAAGCCCGAACTCGACAGCACCGGGAAGATCGTCGGTTACCACGGCATCACCCGCGAAATAACCGAACGCAAGAATGCCGAAGCGGAACTCAGTCGCCACCGCGATCATCTCGAGGAACTGGTCGAGCAACGTACAGCCGCGCTGTCGATTGCCAAGGAGGCGGCCGAGGCGGCCAGCCGCGCCAAGAGCACCTTCCTCGCCAACATGAGCCACGAATTGCGGACGCCAATGAATGCCATCATGGGCATGACCGGTCTGGCACTCAGAAACGCGACTGACCCGAAGCTGCGTGACCAGCTCGGCAAAGTCACCCAGGCCTCACATCATCTGCTGCATGTCATCAACGACATCCTCGACATCTCCAAGATCGAAGCCGACCGGCTGACACTGGACGACATCGATTTCACGCTCGCCGCATCGCTCGAGAACCTGAGCAACCTCGCGCTTCCGGCCGCCATGGCGAAAGGCCTGGCGCTGAACATCAACATCGAACCAGAACTCGCCAGCCTGCCGCTCAGGGGAGACGCCTTGCGCCTCGGTCAGATACTGCTCAATCTGACCAGCAACGCGATCAAATTCACCAACGACGGCTCGGTGAGCCTGGACGTCACAATCACTGAGGAAACCGCGGAAGATATCCTCATTCGCTGCGCCGTTCGCGACACCGGAATCGGCATCTCGGCCGAGGATCAGAGCCGGCTCTTCCTGGCTTTCGAGCAGTCCGACAATTCGATGACCCGCAAATACGGCGGCACCGGCCTGGGGCTGGCCATCAGCAAGCGTCTGGCGGCACTGATGGGCGGCAGCATTGGCGTCGAAAGCGAGCCTGGTTCAGGCAGCACCTTCTGGTTTACGGCACGCCTGCATAAGGCGACCGGCGCCAACGAGACGCCCGGGCTTGCCTCGGGACTGCCATCGGAAGAAGCATTAAAAAGCGCCTACACCGGGGCGCGCGTCCTGCTCGCCGAAGACGAGCCGATCAATCAGGAAGTCTCGCGTGAACTGCTAGAGTCAGTCGGCCTGGTCGTCGATCTGGCCGAAGATGGAGTCGAGGCCGTCGAGCTCGCCAAGCACAAAAATTACGACCTGATCCTGCTCGACCTGCAAATGCCCAGAATGAACGGCATCGAAGCCTCGCAAATCATTCGATCCCTGCCAGAGCGGGATGCCGTTCCGATTCTGGCCCTGACCGCCAACGCCTTTACCGGCGACCGGGAAAAATGCATTGCCGCCGGCATGAACGACCATATCGGCAAGCCTGTCGATCCCGAACGGCTATTTGCCACCCTGTTCAAATGGCTGTCGAAGCCGGTTTGAATTTTGGCCCATTTTTCCGGTTGACCGTGGCAGTCAAGCCGCTCAGATCCTGAAGTTCTCAGCCAGGCAGCGCAACTCCCCGGACAGGTCATTGACGTCAGCAGCCAGCGTGGCTGCAGCGCGGCTGGCATGCGACCCCTGTTCCGTCATCTGGGCGACGCGCTCGACATTCTGGGCAATCTCGCGAGCGGCCGTGCTCTGCTCGCGGATGGCCAGCGAAATTTCATTGACCGCCTCGGCAACCTGAGCCGAGCTGACCTGGATCGTCCCGATCGACTGCTCGGCCTGGCGAGCCAGATCGACGCCGGCCTTAACCTGCTCGACACTGTTTTCCATTTCGCTGACCGCATGCTGCGAACTGGCCTGCACTTTTTCGATCATGCCGGCGATCTGCTTGGTCGACATGGCGGTACGTTCTGCCAGCTTGCGCACTTCGTCGGCGACCACGGCAAAACCGCGCCCCTGCTCGCCGGCCCGGGCTGCCTCGATGGCGGCATTGAGCGCCAGCAGGTTGGTCTGATCGGCGATTTCCTTGATGACATTGACGATGCTGGAGATCTCGACCGTGTAGGACTCCAGTTCGCGAATGGCCGTTGCCGAACCATTCACCGTATCGGCGATGAGGGTCATTTCATCGGTGGCGCGCTGGATGACGCCACCGCCTTCACGCGAAGCGCTGCCCGAGGCACGCGAAAGCGAGTCGGCCTCGCTCGAAAACTCGGTGACATGGTCGATCGACACCGACAGCTCCTCGACCGAGGCAGCCATGTTGGTAGCCACTTCAGCCTGGTCGGATGCTGCACTCGCCGAGGCCTGGCTGGAATCGGCGAGACGGCGGGCCATCGTGTCGAGCTTGGTCGTGCTCTGGCGGAGCATGGCGGCCATTTCCTGAAAATGATTGCGCATGATGGCAAGCTGCGCCAGCAACTGGCCAACTTCGTCATCGCCATGTACGGGTACAGGCTGGCTGAGATCCATGGCCGCCATACGGCGGGCGGCATCGATCGCCGAACGGACCGGTCGGTTGAATTCACGAATGATGACCCAGGCCAGTGGCGGCCAGGCGAGCAGCGTCAGCCCGCCAATGATCAGCATGGCCTGGTGCAGGCCGGCGACACGCGCGGCCAGTTCCGGTGTCAGGGCGGCGACCGGCACCGCCGCGACAACCTGCAGTCCCAGCCCAAGGCTCAGGCAGACAATGAGGATGGAAGCCAGCGTCGACAGCCACAGCCGCTTGCTCAGATCGATATCGCTCAGCCGCCGGAACAGTCTTTTCAAGAGGCCGCCGCGGAGTCCCCCCTGTTCGAGCCGCAAGCTCGAATCCCGGCGCATTTGTTCATACAAGGCGCTGGCGGCACGAATATCAGCGGCACTGGCCGTCGTGCGCACCGACATGTAGCCGCCGGATGCCAGCGGCGTCGCCATCGCCTTGACCCAGTAGAAACAGCCATCCTTGCGCCGGTTCTTGACAACACCGCCCCACGGTTTTCCCCGCTCGAGCGTGGCCCACATGTCGCGAAATGCCTCGGCAGGCATGTCCGGGTGGCGAACAATGTTGTGGGGATGACCAATCAACTCCTCGCGGCAAAAACCGGAGGCTTCGACAAAGTCATCATTGACGTAAGTTATGAAGCCTTTTTCGTCGGTCCTGCTGATGATGCTGCACTCCGGCCGAATGGCATATTCACGATCAAACACCGGCTGATTATTTTTCATATTTTTGAACTTTTAGTAATTTAAACAACCATACCAGACGGCGCAAAACCACACAATTACGACAAAAGTAATAATTAACACAATGATTGAGATAAATTGTCGAACCAGGCTCACAGCCTCTCCCGTCCCCAACCAGCCCGTTTTTTTGATTCAGGTTCAACGATCATCTCCGCGGCCTCCCTATAATCGCCGTCATGATCCAGTTCAAGAATATTGCCAAGACCTTCCGCAAGGCGCGGGTCCTCGATGGCATCAGCCTCGACATCGGCATCGGTGAGCGCGTCGCCCTGATCGGCTCGAACGGCGCCGGCAAGACCACGCTGATCCGCTGCCTGCTCGGTGAATACACACACGACGGCGAAGTCGCCATCAACGGCCTCGACCCACGCAACAACCGGACCGCCGTGCTCGGCAGCATCGGCTTCGTGCCGCAGTTGCCGCCGCCACTCAAGATGCCGGTCGGCCAGCTCATCAATTTCTCAGCCTCGCTGTGCGGCACCGATCCGCAGCGCATTCACGCCATCGCCACGCGTCTTGGCCTGAACATCGATGAAATCCTCTCCCGCCAGTTCGTGCGACTGTCCGGCGGCATGAAACAGAAACTCCTGATCGCCATCGCCCTCGGCCGCGAGGCCAAGGTGCTGGTCATGGACGAGCCGGCGGCCAATCTCGACCCCGAGGCGCGCAAGATCTTCTTCGACCTGCTGGCCGAACGGCTCGACGACGCGACGATGATCATCTCGAGCCACCGTCTCGACGAAGTCTCGGCCCTGGTCAATCGCGTCATCGAAATGGACATGGGCAAGGTCGTCCTCGACGACAAGGTGGCCGACGCCGTGACGCTGACCGCCCGGCTGGCCTGTCGCATCGTCCTCAGCCGCTTCGAGCCGGCCTTCGCCAAAGCGCTCGACGGCTGGAAATTCGCCAGCAGCGACGACAACCGCATCTGGGAAGGCGAGATCGCCGGCCCCGACCGCCTGCGCTTCCTCGGCATCATTTCCCGTTACACGGCGCTGGTCAGCGACCTCTCGCTGTCCGAGAACTAGCATGTGCGACCGGCATCGCCGTGATTTCCTCGCTCGTGCCGGCATCGGCAGCCTGCTTCTGACGCCGCTCGCCGCTGCCCTGTCAGGCTGCGGCAACAAGGGCGGCTGGCCGGACGGCATGGTCGAAATCAAGTGGGACCGCGACACTTGCGCACGCTGCAGCATGGTCATCTCGGACCGTCGCTTCGCCGGTGAAATTCGCGGCGGACCGGACAACACCGTTTTCAAGTTCGACGACCCCGGCTGCCTTGCCTTCTGGCTCAAGGAAAAGGCCGACAAATACCCATGGCTGGCCGACCCCGCCACGCACATCTGGATCGCCGACTTCAACAGCAAGAGCCGCGAAGAAATGACCTGGCTCGACCCGAAACGCGCCCAGTTCATCACCAAGACCTCGCCGATGGGCTACAACTTCGCTGCCGTATCGATGCCGATGCCAGGCAGCCTCGATTTCACCGACATGCGCCAGCACACGCTGGCCAAGGGTAAATAAGCAATGAAACAACTGTGGCTCACCGCCAAACTCGATATCGTCGAATCCCTGCGTGCCCGCTGGTTCCAGATCTACACGCTGGTCTTCGGCGGCATCGTCGCCCTGCTCTTCCTCTTTGGCCTGACCGAATCCCGCGTCCTTGGCTTCATCGGCCTGTCGCGCCTGCTTGTCACCTACATCCAGTTGACCATGGCCATCCTGCCCATCTTCGTGCTGATCACAACAGTGCGCTCGGTGGCCGGCGACCGCGAGGCCGGCGTCTTCGAATACCTGCTCTCCCTGCCGGTATCGCTGTCGGCGTGGTTCTGGGGCAAAATCGTCGGCCGCTACATCGTCGTCTTCGCTCCGGTCTTCCTGGCCATGCTCGGCGCCGTCGTCTGGGCGACCATCCAGGGCATCGAGGTGCCTTGGGACATGTTCGGCTACTACACCGCCCTGCTCGCCGTCATGGCCGCCTGCTTCCTCGGCATCGGCATGCTCATCTCAGCTATCGCCCGCACCACCGACATGGCGCAGGGCGCCGCCTTCATGGTCTGGCTCTTCCTGCTGCTTTTCCTCGACCTCATCCTGCTCGGCGTCATGATCCAGGGCAAGGTGGCACCGGAACTCGCCGTCACGCTGGCCCTGGCCAATCCGCTGCAGGTCTTCCGTACCGCCGCACTGGCGCTGTTCGACCCGCAACTGATCGTCCTCGGCCCCTCGGCCTACGTCATCCTCGACCTGTTCGGCACGGCTGGCTACAAGGTTTTTGCGCTGGCCTACCCGGCGGCGCTCGGCATTGTCAGTGCTACCATCGGCTACTTCATTTTCCGCCGTGGTGATCTGCCTTGAGAAAGCTGTTTGCACTTTTCATTTTTGGCCTTTTTTTCCGGTTGACCGTGGCAGAGGAAATTTCCTCCGCCCCACTCTTCGCCGCCACCCTCAACGATCTCGACGACAAGCCGGTGGCTCTCGAGCGCTACAAGGGCAAGCCGCTCGTCGTCAATTTCTGGGCCCGCTGGTGCGGTCCCTGCCGGGCTGAAATTCCCGAGCTGATCAAGTTCCGCGCCGCCCACAAGGGCAAGGTCGAGGTGCTCGGCATCGGCATCGAGGACAAGGCCGAACCGGCCATGGATTTCGCCAAGGCTTACGAGATGGATTACCCCGTCTTCGTCGCCAAGGAAAAGGGCATCCCGCTCATGCAGGCGCTGGGCAACTCCAAGGGCGGCCTGCCTTACACCCTTTTCATCGACCGCAATGGCCAGGTCGTCCAGAAGAAAATGGGCTTGATCAGGAAAGCCGATCTGGATGCCGCGCAGGAAGCACTGCTGAAGAAATAAGCCGCTAAGCGACCTAGGTCACAGACCGGCCCAATATCGCCAGATATAGTCTCTCCGCCTGCAGCCAGGCCATCGCGCCACTGCTCTCGACAATATTCACCGAACCGGAGAGACCATGAATATCAACCGCCTCGCATCCACCCTCCTCGTTGCCGGCATCGCGCTCGGCGCCACGGCCAGCCATGCCGACGGCCTCAAGTTTTTCCCCGGCCTCGACAAGGGTTTCAAGGCCGAGCCGTCGCTCGCCATCAGCGCCGGCATGATGAGCGCCTCGGCTACCAACGACGATTCGATGTTCGTCTACGGTCTCGACTTCAACATGAATTGTGGCCTGATCCAGACGCCGGATAACCGTATCCGTACCCACATCCAGATCAACCACACTGACGAATCTGGCATGAAGGCCACCTCCTTCGAGCTGTCACCGCGCTACACCGTGCCGCTCGGCAGCGGTTTCTCGGTCGGCGCCGGCCCGGTGCTCGGCGTGGTCCTGGCCGACAACGGCCGCAACGACAAGAGCCTGTTCGGCTACGGCGCCGTCGTCGGTGCCAATTACCGCAAGGGCATGTATTACTCGGGCCTTGACCTGCGTTACCTGAACACCAGCGAAAGCGACAACGTCAGCTTCGAAAACTGGGCGCTCATGGCCAAGGTCGGCATCAACTTCTGATCACAGCGGCGACCGGAAACAAAAATGGAAGGCTGATGCCTTCCTTTTTTTTGCCTTTTTTCCGGTTGACCGTGGAAATGTCCCGACGATGGCTTACTCAATCGCTTTCAGAAAACGCTGGCGCGCCTGTTCCAGTTCTGCCTGGCCGGCTTCGCCAACCAGCCGGTCGCAAGTTTCGAAAAAGACATTGAAAGCCTTGCGCACCACCGCCCCTTCCAGCCGTCCCTTGCCTTCCGTGACGGGCACCTCGAGCGAGCGGAGCACGGCATGGCGAGGAATGATGCGCTGCCCGCCGGCCTCCGAGGAAGCCGTCAGCGGCCCGGTTTTCACATAGACAAGGCCTTCGTATTCAAAACGGGCGCCCAAGGGCAGATGCTGAAGTTTCATTGCGTATTTCCGGTGATGCTTCCTGAGTGAATTTCCTCGAATCTTAGCTTTAATCTCCGCTTAAGTTTCGCCTAAGCCGCGTTTAAGACTCGCTCCCTACACTCCTTTCCCATCAACACAAAAAGGAGAACGAAGATGAGAGCCATCCCCGCCGCAGCGCTGCTCCTCGCCAGCCTGGCCTGCCATGCCGAGACGCCGCAGCAGATTCGTCAGATTTACGTTGCTGAGGCGACAAGCCAGCAAGCCGGCTTCATGCCCTCGGCCAAACGGGGCGATGCCTTTTTCCGCCAGCGTTTTGCCAGCAACGACAAGATGCCGGCCTGCACCAGTTGTCACACCAACAGCCCGCTCAATGCCGGCCAGCACGCCGTGACCGGCAAGGCCATCAAGCCGCTGGCCGTCGCTGCCAATGCGGATCGACTGAGCGACCCGGCGAAAGTCGAAAAATGGTTCGGCCGCAACTGCAAGGAAGTTGTCGGCCGCGCCTGCACACCGGCCGAGAAGGCCGATTTCGTGACTTTTCTGAGCGAGGTACGCTGACATGAAACGCCTGATCCTCATAGCCCTGCTCGGCAGCGCCCTCCCAGCCTTTGCCGATCGCCTGCCGATGCCAGCCAACACGCCGGCCAGCTTCACCTCAGAGTGCAGCAGCTGCCACATTGCCTACCAGCCCGCCCTGCTCCAGGCCTCTGACTGGCGCAAGCTGATGGCCGGCCTGAGCGAACATTTCGGCAGCGATGCCACGGTCGACCGGAAAACCGAGCAGGAAATCACCGCCTTTCTCGAACGCAATGCCGGCAACGCCAGCCACCTGGGCAATGCCGGCAATCCACCGCGCATCACGCAGACCGCTCGCTTCATTCGCAAGCATGACGAAATCCCGGCCAAATACTGGCGCGATCCCCGAGTCAAATCGAAAGCCAATTGCGAAGCCTGCCACCCTGGCGCGGCCAAGGGCAGCTACAGCGAACACGACATCACCATCCGCGAGCTACGGGAGTAAATCATGCAAAAAATTCTTGTCTGGGACTGGCCGGTTCGCCTCGGCCACTGGCTCATGGTCGTCGGCTTCATCCTCGCCTGGCTGACATCGGAAAGCGAAACCTGGCGGCTTGTGCATGCTTTTTCCGGCTCGGTCGTCATTGCCGTCGCCCTCTTTCGCCTGCCCTGGGGCTTCATCGGCTCGCGCTATGCCCGCTTCGTCGATTTCGTCCGCGGCCCGACTTCCGTCGTCGATTACCTGCGCAGCCTGATCCGGCTTGAGCCGGCTCACCACACCGGCCACAACCCGGCCGGTGGCTGGGCCATCGTGCTCCTGCTCGCCCTCGGCATCGCCACCGGCATCGTTGGCTGGGCGATGTACAACGAACTCGGCGGCGAATGGCTGGAAGATCTGCATGAAGGCCTGGCGGCGACCATGCTCACCGTCGTCTTCATTCACGTCGCCGGCGTCATCTCAGGCAGCCTGCTGCATGGCGAGAACCTCGTCCGCGCCATGATCACAGGTCGCAAACAGGGGTCGCCCGAAGAAGCCATCCCGTCCGCCCGGCCGCTGGCTGCCATCTTCCTGCTGGTCTGGGTTGGCGCTGCCAGCTGGTGGCTGGCTAGCTGATAGAATCCCGGCATGAGAATTCTGCTTGTCGAAGACGACCCCGAACTCGGCGACGGCCTGACCGTCGGCCTGCGCCAGGCCGGCTTTGCGGTCGACTGGCTGCGCGACGGCAATTCAGCCGATCAGGCCCTGCAAAGCGAAAGCTTCGACCTCGTGGTGCTCGACCTCGGCCTGCCCCGCCTCTCCGGCATGGATGTCCTCAGTCGTGCGCGCAGCCGGGGGCTGACCGTTCCCATCCTCATCCTGACCGCCCGCGACGCCACTGGCGACAAGGTTTCCGGCCTCGATGCCGGGGCCGACGACTACCTCGTCAAACCCATCGATCTCGACGAACTGAGCGCCCGCATCCGCGCCCTGACCCGGCGCAGCGCCGGCCGGGCGGCTCCTTTGCTGACCCACGGCGATCTGGCCGTCGATCTGGCCGCCCATCGCGTCACGGTGGCCGGGGATGAAGTCGAACTGTCCAGCCGCGAGTATTCGCTGCTCCAGATGCTGCTCGAAAACGCCGGCCGCGTCCTGACCCGCACCCAGCTCGAACAATCCGTCTACGGCTGGCGCGACGAACCGGACAGCAACGCTCTCGAAGTGCACATCCACCACCTGCGCAAGAAACTCGGCGGCGACCTGATCCGCACCTTGCGCGGCGTCGGCTACACCATCCCGAAATGAGCGGAACGGGCACGACCGTCTGGTTCTCGCTACGCCGCCGCCTGCTCGGCCTCCTGCTAGGCGGTGTCGCCGCGGCCTGGCTGGTGACCATGGTTTTCAGCTACATCGACGCCCATCACGAAGTCGATGAGCTATTCGACGCCCAGCTAGCCCAGGCCGCCCAGACCCTGCTCGCCCTGGCCAGCCACGACGAGGACGACGGCATCGAGGATCTCGGCGAAGCGACGCACAAATACCAGCGCCGCCTGCGTTTCCAGATCTGGCGCACCGATGGAACGCTGCTCATGCGTTCAAAAAATGCCCCAAAATCCCCGTTGACCGTGGAAACCGGCTTTTCCGAAACGCAAACCAGCGAGGACGGCCACTGGCGCCATTTCAGCCAGTGGAACGAGGACCACAGCCTGCAGGTACAGGTCAGCGAGAACCACCACATCCGTGACGAACTGATCGGCCACATCGCCTGGCGCCTGCTCTTCCCGGCACTCTTCGGCCTGCCGCTGATCGGCCTCTGGGTGTGGCTCGCCACCCGGCAGGGCTTCGCCTCGCTGGACGGCATCGCCCGCCAGATCGCCAGCCGCGACCCGCAGCAACTGCAGCCCGTGCATCCAGCCACCGCGCCAGAGGAAATCCGCACCCTGCTCGAATCGCTCAACGGCCTGTTTCAGCGCGTCGAACACACGCTGGAATCCGAACGTCGCTTCACCGCCGACGCCGCGCATGAATTGCGCACACCGCTCGCCGCGCTGCAGGCCCAGTTGCAGGTCGCCCAGCGCGCCCGCGACAATGACGAACGTGACCGCTCGCTGAACCAGTTGCAAAACGGCCTGACCCGCGCCGCCCACCTCGTCGACCAGATGCTCCATCTGGCCCGCCTCGATCCCGAATCCGGCCTGCCCAACCCACAACCCGTCGACCTGGCCAGACTGGCTGAAGAAGTCTGCGCCAACCTCGGCCCGCAGATTCTGGCCAAAAATATCGATTTCGACCTCACCGCGATGCCGGCCAGCCTGGTCACCGGGCAAGCCGAGTGGCTGGGCGTGTTGATCCGCAACCTGGTCGACAATGCGGTTCGCTACACCCCGGAAGGCGGTCAGGTACGCGTCGGCATCGTTCGGGAAAAGACCTTCGTCCGGCTATCGATTGCCGACAGCGGCCCGGGCATTCCCGTTGAAGAACGTGAGTCGGTCCTCCGCCGCTTCCACCGTCTCAATCAGGGAAACCAGCCCGGCAGCGGCCTCGGGCTGGCCATCGTGGCCCGGATTGCCGAGTTGCACGGTGCACTCCTGCAACTCGCTACGTCGAATACGCCAAAAGGCCTATTGGTCACGGTACAATTCCCTGTTCGCCAAGCAATACCCTAAGCCCGGTATGCGGCCAACAACAGATCGGCCAAGATTCAGCGATACTTGACCGAGCCGTAGCAAAGCTTTTCTGTAGATGACCATGACCACTGCGCACCAACTGTCCCAAGTACCAAGCACCACGGACATCCCGCCCGAAGGTACCCGCCGCATCATCGACGGGCTGGAACGCGTCTTCTATGACGGCTATTGGATCAAGACCTACCCGGTCCCCGCCGATACGCTGGAAGCCAAGAAAAAGCTGATCGATGCGCTGACCCGTCGCCTGTTCAACCACACCGAACATGGCCTCAACATTCCCGGCACCCGCCTCCACGAAGCGCGTACCACCTACGAAGAAGAAACCGACCCGGCGCGCAAACGTGTCAAGGGCGCCATGCTGGCCGGCGCCCTGTTCAACCGGGCGGCCGACATTTTCCGCAAACTGGTCGAACTGCAGGCCTGCGGCATTGAGATCCTCAGCGACAACCCGCTCATGCGCGAATGCGGCAAATGCCTGCTCGACGCTATGGAGCTCGGGCGCTGCGTCATGCACCGCAGCGGCGAAGAAGGCATCGACGAACTGTGGGGCGAACCTTTCCGCGCCTTCTCGATTCCCCTCGAAGACTTCTACGAGAGCCGCTACATCAAGATTGGCCAGGTCCTGCGCGACATCGACCTGATATCCAATGCGATGGTCGACAATTTCAGCGGCATTCCGGCCTTTTCCGACATCGAAGCCCCCATCCGCGACCTCGCCGTTGCCGCCAAGATCAAGACCGAAACCCTGCGCACCGACAGCGACATCTTCGACGTCTGGGCACGCATGGTAACGGCCGGTGAACGCCTCGCCGATCTCACCTTGCTGACCGGGCCGGCTGTCTTCAGCGCCCCGTTCACTTACAACCTGTCAGATGGCCTGCAACTCATCCGCCAGGGTCGCGACCTGATTTTCTACATATCCCGAGCCAGAACGGCCATGCCCAAAAGCACCAGGGAATATATCGAGCGTTGCAAGAATTACCTGGCCACCGGCCGGGCACCGCTGTTTCCAGCGCAATTCCCGGCCTAACCCCGGTTTCTGATCAACGCACCGAGTTCAGTTCGACAACCAGGGTCGTATTTCCCAGCCGGGCTTTGACCGGCTCGGCAAGAATGTCGCCCTTGCTCGGTTCGGCACTTCCGCTCCTGGAAATCTTGGCTGTCACGAGAACCTCCGAATGCTGCGAGATCGTTCGCCCGGGCATGATGGCTGAACTGTCATCAAGGCGAAACTCAATCGGAAAGTCATTGCCCTTGTAACGTCCAACCGCCAGCGGTGCACCGCTCCCGTCCGCCACCTTGGCGACGACGAACACGGTATCTTCGGCCGAAACCTTGCCTTTCAGTTTCGGACTCAGCGTCACTACCCCAGCCACCGCGCCGATTCCCACAGCAGGCTCTGCGACTGCGGCAGCCGGTTTTTTGCCGGAAAGCATGGCATTGGCTTCGGCAATATTGGCATCGGCCAGCTTGCCGTCCATCGAATCAGGCGCTGCCACAGCTTTCATGCGCTTCCAGAAATCGATGGCCACCTTGTAGTCGGCACGATCAAAAGCCTCGCTACCCGCCAGGGCGAGCGCCTTGAGGTGTTTGGGATCGGCAGCCACCGCCCGCTTGACGATCTTTCGCCCTTGGTCATCCCATTTGCGATCCTTGGCCATCACGTGCGCGTCTGCCCAGTCGGCCAGGGCTGCAGCATCCAGCGTAACCAGTGCCGAAGCCTTTTCGTAGGCAGCGTCGGCTTCGGCATGGCGCCTGAGTTCGCTGTAGGTCTTGGCAAGCAGTAGCCAGCCCTCGCCGTTCGAGGGGTCATTGGCCATCTTGTCTGCCAGCTTTTTGACAACCGTATTCAGGTCGCCGCCACTACCGGCCTGAGCATTCTGCTTCACGTCCGGGAGTTTGGCGAAGTCCTCGACACTAGCCGTCGGCTGGCTGCTCGGGGAAGGAAGCCCCCAATAGAGCCCCCCGGCCACCAAAAAAGCCAGCAACGCAGGAATCAGCCAGCGTGCATATGCCGGCAACCCCGACTGAAGAGCGCCCGGGGAAGTCTGCAAAACGGCAGCATGAAGCGCCGCCTGCTTACGCTCGAACTCCGATTGATCAATATGACCATCAGCCCTCGCAATGAGCAAATCGCGTAATTCAGCCGCGACGTCGGTCTCCTTGCCTTTACTGGAGACATATTTCTCCAGGGCCCAGAGCAAGAGCAATGAAACAACAACACTGGCCACGCCGATAAGAACAAGAGACATAAATTTTCCACCAGACTACTTTGTGTTTGAGGGGTAGATACCGAGCGACGCGCTAGCGTGTCAGATGCGAGGCGGACTAGCGATAATCCCAACGAATGCCAAGATAGAGATATTCCCGCCGGTTCTTGCTTTCAGTCGTGCCCGTATTTTTCGATTCACTGTAGCCGATTTCGCTCTCGAGAGACAGGCTGTTTCGCCACTGGTAGACCAGCTTCATGCTCGGCGAAAACTGCGTCGTATTCTGTCCGCTATCGCTGTGCTGAGTGTAATAGCGGGCATTGCTTTCCAGCCGCCAGTTTTCAATGAACGGGAAGATGTAACTGAGGCCAAGATTTTGGCCGGTGTAACTGGGGCCGGCAATATACCCAACATAGGCCACACCGACCGCATTTGGCACGAACAGATTGGTTCCGATGGCCTGGGCCGAATACATGTTGGTACGACCCGAAGCTTCCGAACTGGCGTGGCAGGTCTTGTTGATCATGTCGTAGCTATCGGGCTGACAGATACCCATCTCGGAAATTCGGAGCGTGCCGCGCGGCCCATCGACGCACAACGGATCGGCCGGATTGACCAAATCCTGAAGTTCCTTGCACATTTGGTTGAGGGGAATCAGCGCACTGGTCCCGGAAATCTCGGACATCCGATAATCGACACCAAACTGCCATTGCTCGCCAAAAGGAATTGTCACCCCTGTCGCGAACATGGTGGATAGCGCAGTGCTGTCAGTGACAAGTTGCCGTGCCTGAGTAACACCCACGTTGCTGACAAGATCCGTAACCGTCGAATACCCTGCCGTGGACAATGCGTTGGTCAGACTGTAGGAAGGGCTCTGCCGGTAGTCGTAGGAAACAAAATAATTGTTACCCCATTGATCCAGGTAGTTGGCCTGCGCCATGCCAATGTTCAGCCCCTTGTAGAGCAGATCGTAATCCAGCATGCCAAAACCTGTGAACTGGCCGTCAAAGTAGCGGAACTCTGAACCGACAGCACGACGATTCAAAATCCCGTCGATATTCTGCTCGATTGCATAGAGGCTGGCACCCGGCCGCGAAACCTGGGGTGCCAGTTCAACACTGGCGCCATAAAAATCCTTCTTGAACGGCGAGCCGAATTCGACGGCCTCACCATAAACAGCACTCACTTTCCAGTCCGGATTCAGGTTATAGCTGCCAGTTATCCCGTCAAAGCGCTCGAGTACGCCACCGCCGTTGGGATTCTGCCGCCCGACTCGAACAAAATAGCCGATGTCGCGATCGGTACGTTCGGCATAGGCAGAATAGATGCGGTTGTAGTTACGGCTGGGCTGCATGAAATTCCGGCTGTCCGTATCGCGAAAAACGAATCGCGTATCGGTTACTGAATCCCGCAGGCGCGCGCTGACATTCACCGAGGAAATCAACGATTCCTGGTCACGCTTCATTGGTCCGTCGTCCTGCTTCGACTGTCCGCCAAAGAAGTATGAGGAGACACTGCCATTCACAGTCCATTCAGCGGGCTTCTCGTCGCGTGAAATGCGTTGTGCGGGGCGCCGAATCGAATCGACTGCCGGCAAGGCGGCAAGGCGTTGCCTTATTCTCGAGGCCTCAGCCGAATTGGCGTATAGCTTCAGATAGAGTTCGTACTCTGCACGTGCTTTGGCGATTTCACCATTTTTTTCACGCGCCTCGCCAATCAATGCCTGGGCCTCAATGGTCCGGGTATTGGCCGGCAGGCTCAGAATACGATTCATGCGATTGATGGCCTTGATGAAATCGCCCTGCGAAAACGCCTCCTGCCCATCAAGCAGGAAGGCGTGGGCCATTTCCTCGACTTTCTCCGATGACAGCACCGGCTCCGCCAAAGGCTTCTCAGCATCGGGCATCTGTGCGACAACCGGGCCGGAAGTGGCCGGCGCATCGGCCGCAACAGAAGCTACGGGCGGGGTGGTAACAACTTCCGGTGTTGGTGCCTTGTCTGCAGAGGCGCCCTTCTTCCGCTCGACAGACGAAATCTTCTTGTCTTCGGTGATCGGCACCATGATGACGACGCTGCGGCTGTCGTCACCCGCCCGGACAACGTACTGAGTTGTCTTGGCAAAGGTAATCAACATCCCGTTAACCAGTTCGGGATAAGCCAGGGTAAACGGCGGGATCAAATCACTTTTTGGCGAGCGTCGAACTTCCTGCATGACTTCGCTCTCGGAGAAGCCTGGCTTGGTGACCCGAAAGAAAATACGCAAAAATTTACCCTGATCACCAGGCGTATGGCGGGTGTACTGGATCTCGGTGGTAAACCGGATAGTCACCTCAGCCTGATCGCCAACCCGAGCGATCTCAACTGTATCGATGACGGCAGCGAATGCATTCACGGTTGCCAGCAGTGACAAAGCCACAATAAAACGGGCCAGTTTTGCCAGCCCGACCAAACCTACACAACCGTTGAAGATACGCACGCCGATTTCCGCTTTCAATATTAGTCCCAAGCCGTGAAGAGCTTGCCTTTAGAGCCCGTTGGCTTGTGGCAACCAGAGTACGAACAGTCTGTTGCTTTTGTCGTTTTGCTATCGTGGGTCAAGGATTTTTTGTCCATCCCCCCCAGGAAAGTAGTTCCGCTGAGATGGCACGTTTTGCAAATCAGTCCAGTCGGCGCTGCGGCCCCGTGGTTCATGATTGCACCGCCAAACGAGCTCGTATTTTTATGACAATTCGAGCACTCATTACCCGGCAAGCCAACCAATGTTGTCGGAATGTGATTGCTCGGTTTCGCTACGATGCCAACGTAGCGCGAGTCGTGACAAGTCTGGCAAGCGGTGGCACCAATGTGATTGAAGCTGGTGACCGTAACCCAGGTCGTCTTGTTATGGCAGGCATCGCAACTAGCCGTCGTCGGCATGTGGTTGGCGGGCTTGTAATCCATGCCGGGGAAGCTGGCCAAGTGGCAGGAATTGCACGAACCTGCTGTTACGCCGGTATGGGCGTAGGGTGTGATCAATGGCAACCATGCTGTGCCCGTCCGGTGACAGACGTCACAGGATTGGGTAGTCGGGATATGCACCGCAGGCTTGCCGGCAGCAATCGTGCCGTTGTGGCAACTGGCGCAGGTCTTGCCACCGATCTGGGCAACCGAATGGGCGAAGCTGGTCGGCGACCAGGCCGTCGTCAGGTGGCAGACATCGCAGGAACTGCTGGTAGCAATGTGATTTGCCGTTTTGACCTGCGCCCCTTGCGCGGTATAGCCGCTGGTATGGCAAGTCAGACACTGTCCGGTCGTTCCGGTGTGACTCATGGTGGCCGGAGCGAAAGCCGTGAAGTTCTTGTGGCAGGTATCGCATTGGGCTGTTGTTGGAATATGCCCCGTTCCCGCCGGCTTGGCCTGGGCATTTTGTGAGACATATGCACCGCCGTGACAGGAAGCACACTTCCCGGCCGTTCCGGTGTGGTTCATGGTGGCCGGTGTAAATGCGGTGAAGTTCTTGTGACAGGTATCGCACTGCGCAGTTGTCGGAATGTGCGCGCTGGACTTGCCCAGAGCGGTCGAATTATTGTGACAGTTCGAACAGGTACCGACAGCCGACGCTGCGTGAGCAAACGTAGCACCACTCCAGAGCGTCGTCGACTTGTGGCAGGTATCGCACTGCGCCGTCGTACTGACGTGAGTCGTGGTCTTCGCGAGTGCATTGACCGCGAGATAACTTCCGTTGTGACAGGTCGAGCATTGACCGGTCATGCCGGTATGATTCATCTGTGCCGGCGCAAAAGCTGTGTAGTTCTTGTGGCACGAGTCACAGGAAACCGAGGTCGGGATATGCGTCGTATTTTTACCCAACGCCGTGCTTCCGTTGTGGCAACTGGCACAACTTCCGGCAGCCACCCCGGTGTGGGCGTATGAGGCTGGCTTCCACAGCGTTGTCGAATGACAGATGTCACAGGACTGCGTTGTCGGAATATGAGTAGACGGCTTGGCCAGTGCACCTAGCGTGATGTAGCCGCCACCGTGACATGTCGCGCACGCCCCGGTGGTTCCCGCGTGATTCATCGTGGCCGGCGAGAAGGCGGCAAAGTTCTTGTGACAGGAGTCACACTGACCACTGGTCGGAACGTGATTGGTGGATTTTCCGAGGGCAGAAACGCCGTGACAGGTCGTACAGCCACCGCTACCAATGACAATCGACGACGCATGGGTATAGCTGAGGTTGGTAGACCAGGAATTGGTCGACTTGTGGCAGGTATCGCACTGGGCGGAGGTCGGCGAGTGGTTGCTCGGCTTGATCTGGGCATTCTGCGACAAATAAGCCCCACTATGACAGGTCGTACATTGACCAAGCATGGCATTGGTATGGAGCATCACCGCCGGCGACCAGGTGGCGAACCCTTTGGTGTGACATGTATCGCATTGGGCACTGACTGGAATATGGCTTGCCGGCTTGGCCAAGGCGTTAACTGAAACATAGTTACCGCTGTGGCAAGTCGTACATTGGCTGGCCAGGCCTGTATGGTCCATCTGAGCAGGCTTGAAAGTCAGCTGGTTCTTGTGACAGTTATCGCAAGCAGCGCTTGTCGGAATGTGGTTGGTCGGCTTGCCCAACGCTTTGGAACCGTTGTGGCATGTCGAGCAAACCCCTGGCGGATTCGCATGGACAAAGCTTGCCGTAGCCCATGTAGACGTCGACGTATGACAAGTGTCACATTGCGCAGTAGTGCTGACATGGCTGGATGGCTTGGTCTGGGCATTGACGGAAATGAAGTTTCCGCTGTGGCAAGTGGAGCATTGGCCGGAAAGACCAGAGTGATTCATCTGCGCAGGCGTGAAAGCAACGTAGTTCTTGTGGCAGGTATCGCAAGCTGCCGTCGTCGGAATATGCCCGGTATTCTTGCCCAGTGCGTTGGTGTTGTTGTGGCAGCCGGCACAGGACCCTGCAGCAACACCACTGTGATTGTAGGTCGCCGGTTTCCATGCGGTTGTCGAGTGACAGGTATCGCAGGACTGGCTGGTTGGGATATGCGTCGCCGTTTTTGCTCGCGCACCAAGCGTGGTATAGGCACCACCGTGGCAGGTCGAACACTGGCCAACTGTTCCACCGTGGTTCATGTTGGCCGGCTTGAAGCCCGTGAATGTAAGGTGACACGTATCACACTGCCCACTAGTTGGAAGGTGGTTAGTCGGCTTACCGAGCGCCGTCGTGCTGTTGTGGCAGTTGGAGCAGCCGCCACTTCCGATAAGCACGGTTGAGGCGTGTTTGTAATTCACATTGGTCGACCACGACGTAGTCGAGGTATGGCAAGTCGAGCACTGCTCTCCAGTGGCAACGTGCGTCACCGGCTTGGTCTGCGCATTTTGTGAAACATAGGCACCGCCGTGACAGGTCGAGCAAGCCTGCGCCTTGACGTTGGCCAGCGTGTGATCCATGACAGCCGGCGACCAGGTGACAAAACCGTTTTTGTGACAACTATCACACTGATCGGAAACCGGTACGTGTCCCGACGGTTTGGCCAGAGCATTGGCAAACACGTAGTTTCCACTGTGGCACCAGGAGCACTTGGCCGCCGTATTGACGTGATTCATCTTCGCCGGCTTGAAAGACGTGAAATTGGTGTGGCAGGTATCACACTGACTGGCGGTTGGAACATGGTTGGTCGGTTTGCCCAGGACCTGACTTCCGGCAAATGTCTTGCCATGACAGGTATCGCAGGCCCCGGTAGCCGATGTCTCATGGGCGTAGTTTCTCGTCGTCCAGGTGGTGGTCGATGTGTGGCAGGAATCGCACTGACCGCTCGTCGGCACGTGCGTCGAGGGCTTGATCTGCGCGTTGATCGACACGTAGGTACCGCTGTGGCAAGTAGCGCACTGCCCGGCCAAACCGGTGTGGCTCATCTGGGCTGGACTGAAGGTCGTGTAGTTCTTGTGGCAGCTATCGCAGCTCGCCGTTGTCGGAATGTGGCTAGTGGCGTTTTTACCCAACGCATTGGTGTTGTTGTGGCACGTCGCACAGCTACCGGCCACTACACCCTGGTGCGTGTAGCTGGTCGGCTTCCAGGCATTTGTCGTGTGGCAAATATCACAGGACTGGGTCGTTACGATGTGTTTTGCCGTTTTGACCTGAGCGTTGACCTTCTCGTATCCAGCCAGATGACAGCTCAGGCATTGCCCGGCCGTCCCGGCGTGACTCATTTTGGCCGGTGTAAAGGACGTGAAGGTGGCGTGACAAGTGTCGCACTGGGCGCTGGTTGGAATGTGTATTGCGGATTTACCCAGGCCGGTCGTCGTACCGTTATGGCAGGTCGAACAGCTGCCACTGCCGATCGCCACCGAGGACGGGTGCACATAATTTACTGCCGTCGACCACGAAATCGTCGACTTGTGACAGGTATCGCAGGCTTCACCAGTTGCAACGTGGCTGGCTGATTTTTGCAGCGCATTTTGTGAAAGGTAGCCACCGCTGTGACAGGTTGAGCAGGCCTGCGCCTTGACTGATGGCTGGGCGTGATCCATGCTCGCCGGCGACCAAGTGACATAGCCACTCTTGTGGCAGGTGTCGCACTGTTCCGTGACCTTGATATGCGCTGCCGACATGGGCAAAGCGTTCTTGCTGGCATAGGTCGCGTTGTGACAGCTCGAGCACTGTCCGACCGTCAGGACATGGCTCATCTGGGCTGGTTTAAAAGTACTGAAGTTCTTGTGACAATCGGAGCATTGCTGGTTACCGGTCGGGATATGCCCGGTCGCCAAGCCCTTGGCCGTTGTCCCGTTATGGCAGGTCGAGCACTTGCCATAAGCCGTCGCATCATGAGTGTAAGCGACAGTCGCCCAGCTTGATGTCGAGCCATGACAGGTATCACATTGCGCCGTTGTAGCGACGTGGGTTGCAGGCTTTACCTGAGCACCGACTGCGGTATAGCCGCTGAGGTGACAGGTCGAACACTGGCCAACCAGGCCGGTGTGATTCATATTGGCTGGCTTGAATGCAGCGAAACTGGTATGGCAGTTATCGCACTGGCCGCTGGTCGGAATATGTGTACCGGGCTTGGCCAAGCCCTTGTTCGGTGTTCCGTTGTGGCAGTTGTTGGAACACGTATGGTCGCCAATTGAGACGGGCGGGGACAACTTGGAGTGATCCTGAGTCGCCGTTGCCCATGTGGTCGTTGACTTGTGGCAGTCCGAACATTGCGCATTCGTGGACTGGTGCGTTGTCGGCTTGGCCTGGGCATTTTGCCCAACGAAATCACCACCGTGACAGGTCGAACACTGGGTCAACCCTGAGTGATCCATCGAGGATGGCGTCCAGCTCTGGAAATTGCTGTTCTTATGACAACTGTCGCATGCCCCGCTTACTGGAATGTGCTTGGCCGACATAGCCAGCGCCCCCTGTACCGTATAGGCGCCGCCATGGCAGGTGGCACAAGCCACGCCTGATGCAGTGGCGTGATTCATCTTCGTCGGCTTGAAGGCCACGCCAACGCTGTGACAAGAATCGCAAGCACTGCCGGTCGGAATATGGGCGGCAGGTTTGCCCAAGGCGTTGACGTTATTGTGGCAATCGGCACATGCCTTGCCTTGAGTCGTTGTCGGTGTATGGCTGAAGCTCACTGTCGCCCAACTCAGATAGCCCGTTCCATGGCATGTTTCGCAACCTGCAGTAGTCTGAATGTGAGTTTTTGGCCTGGCGAGGGCATTCTGGGAAACAAAGGCGCCGTCGTGGCAAGTAACGCAAGTGGTCCCGGCCGTAGCGCCATGGTTCATGGCCGCTGGCTTGAAGGCGCCAAAGTTGTTGTGGCAGCTGTCGCACTGCGCTGTCGTCGGAATGTGGGTCGCCGGTTTGCTTAGCGCTGTCGAGCCATGACAGCTACTGCAATTACCGACGGCAGTCGCGTCATGGCTGTACTTGACCAGGGCCCAGGACGAAGTGCTGCCGTGACAGGTGTCGCATTGCTTTGTCGTGGCAACGTGGCTCACCGGCTTGTCCTGAGCATTCTGCGCAACATTGCTACCGTCGTGACAAGTCGAGCACTGCCCGCCCAGACCAGCATGGTTCATAACCGCTGGCGACCAGGCCTTGAATCCTGCCGTGTGACAGGTATCGCATTGCGCCGGCGTCTTGATATGGCCATATGGCTTGCCAAGCGCGTTGGCTGACAAGGCAAAATTGCCGTTATGGCAGGTATTGCAGTTTCCGCCCGTCCCAGCATGATTCATGCTGGCTGCACTGAAACCATTGAAGGTTTTGTGACAGCTATCGCATTGCTCGCTTGTCGGGATGTGATTGACCGATTTGCCGATACCTGTAGCTGTTCCGTTATGGCAGCTTGAGCAACGTCCTGACACGGCCGGCGTTACGCCAGAGTGATTGAACGTTCTGGTCGCCCAACTCGTTGTCGACGCGTGGCACGTGTCGCATTGCGCCGTCGTACTGACATGGCTACTCGTCCACATCTGCGCATTCTGTGGGAGATATCCACCGCTGTGACAACTTCTGCATTGCCCGTCCAATCCAGCGTGGCTCATAACCGCCGGCGACCACGAGACAAACCCTTGGGTGTGACATGAATCACATTGAACAGAAGTTGGAATATGACGACCAGACCAGCCCAGTGCATTGACCGAAACATAGTTGCCGCTGTGGCAGGTAGTACATTGACCTGCCGTGGCACCGTGATTCATCTGGGCCGGCTTGAACGAACTGAAATTGGTATGACAGGTATCGCAGGTTGCGGTCGTCGGCACATGACCAGCCGGTTTACCGAGCCCGGAGGCCGTCCCGTTGTGACAGGTTGAACACTGACTACCAGCCGGACGATTGTTGTGGTCAAAGGTTGCCACCGCCCATGAGGAAGTCGAGAGATGGCAACTGTCGCACTGCGCACCAGCCGGCGTCGGAATATGCGTTGGCGGTTTGCTCTGGGCACTTTGTGACGAGTAGCGCCCGGTATGGCACGTCGAACACTGGCCAGCCAATCCGGTGTGGTTCATGCGCACCGGAATGAAGGCAACGAAATTGCCGTGACAGCTATCGCAGGCTGCCGAAGTCGGTACGTGATCGGCCGTTTTTCCCTTGGCATTCGCGCCATTGTGACAATTGGCGCAGGTTCCGGGGAGCACACCTGAATGCGGGTTGGTCGCGGGGGTCCATGCTGTTGTGCCGTGACAGTTACTGCACGCGTTGGAGGTCTGAATATGCGTTGCCGGCTTGGTTAGCGCATTAGCCCCCAAGAATGCGCCATTGTGGCAAGTCTGGCAGTTGGTCGCAGTAACGCCGAGTTGCGGATTGATGACATGACCCGAGCCGCCCCGAATGAATCCAGTAGGTTTTTCGCTCCAATTGCTGGCCCCCGGCCTGTGGCAGGAGTCACAAGCAGCCGTCGTCGGAATGTGCGTTGCCGGCTTACCCGGCGCCCTTGCTCCTGCGCCGGCATGGCAAGTCGCACAGGTGCGCGGCGTACCCCTGAAGACACCCGAGGTATGGCAGGTTTCGCAGCCAACCAGCTTGTGCGTCGAATCGAGAACATAGCCGGTCGTATTGTGATCGAAGGACAGATTCTGTGAAGCACCTTGCTCAGCCTGAGCAAATGCGGCTCCCCACTGCCCCAGGACAACGATGGCAGCTGCAAACAAAACAACGAGGAGGCGAACAATGTTTTTCAAAGAAAATATTTTCGTTCAATTATTTAGCCAGAACCCAAACCAATCGAGCCAAGCGACATGGAACACTGTCACGCTCACAACTACCCGGCTTAGCAGGCGAAAAAGCAATATGCGGGAATTTATCACACACATTATGCATTTGGCTAGCGCCTGACTTTTTTCCAGTTTGCCGTGATGTGACAGCGCTCGCACTGGCTACCGAAGTCCCCGTTGTGGATATCGTCCCTGATGTGGCAAGTCACACAGACCTTGCTCACTTTGGCCACTCCCGTCTTCGACTCTTTGTGACATTCCTTGCATTCAGTCTTGCGGTGAGCCCCATCCAGAACGAATCGCGTCGTTGAATGATCGAAATCCCAGGTTTTCCACGTACCTGTTGAATGGCAGGTCTCGCACTTCCTGCCGTAGCCGCCCTTGTGCTTGTCGTCCTTCTCGTGGCAACCGTTACAGGTCAGCGGTGCATCCTTGAAGGCCGGCGTCAGGTGGCATTTCTTGCATTCGACCTTGGCATGGCTGCCGGTCAGCGCAAAGCGCGACTTGTTGTGATCGAAGGGGGCATCCTTCCATTTCTTTTCGTCATGGCAGCTTTCGCACTTGTTGCCGAGCTGGCCCTTGTGCTTATCGTCTTTCTTGTGACAGGCGATGCAGGTTTCTTCCAGCTTGCTCTTGTAGATATTGCCTTTCTCGGGCAAATGGCAAGCATCGCACTTGGACTCCCGGTGCTTCCCCTTGAGCAGGTACTTGGTTTCCTTGTCGTGGTTGAAAATGCTGCTCTTCCACTCCTTGGCCGTATGGCAGGTGCCGCATTTCTCGCCGTAACGGCCTTTGTGACCTTTTTCGTCGTCGTTCTTGCGGTGACAGGCATAACATGCCGTGTCCACCTTCAATTTCGTGGCTTTGGGGCCGCTGACGCCACCTTTGTGACAGGTATCGCACTTGGCCTCCTTGTGCTTGTCGCGGAGCGGAAAATCGGTTTCGTCGTGGTCGAACTCGGACTTTTTCCAGTCACGTTCGTTATGGCAGCTCTCGCACTTTTCACCCAGTTCGCCACGATGGCCTTTTTCCTGGTCATCCTTCTTGTGGCAGGCGAAGCACTTGGTCGGCAGCCTTGACTGGTAGATGTTTCCCTTTTCCGGCAGGTGGCAGGTGTTGCACTTGGCCTGCCAGTGCTTGCCCTTCAGGGCATATTTGGTGTCCTTGTCATGATCAAAGTCGATCTCCTTCCACCCCTTGTCGTTGTGGCAGGACTCGCACTTGATGCCGTAGCGCCCCTTGTGACCTTTTTCCTGATCGATCTTCTTGTGGCAGCCATTACAGGTTAACGGCGTCTTCTGATAGGTCTTGTCCTCGTGACATTCCTTGCACTTGACGTCGGCGTGCTTGCCGCCAACGAGAGAAAACTTGGTTTTTTCGTGATCAAACTTGGTATCGGCCCACTTCTTTTCGTTGTGGCAGTTCTCGCACTTGGTACCTAGATGGCCCTTGTGCCCCTTCTCGTCATCGATTTTCTTGTGGCAGTCGTTACAAAGCTTGGGCGCCTCGCGATATTTCCGCTTGGGCAGGTGGCAACTCTCGCACTTGCTTTCCCTGTGTGCGCCGAGCAACTTGAAGTCCGTCTTTGAATGGTCGAACTTTTTCTTGTCGACGGGTGCGATATCAGCGCCGCGTCCCTTGTGGTCGGTGTGGCAGTTGCGACAGTTGGTGTCATCCAGTTTGCCATGCAGTCGCGTCTTGCCACGGATGTCAGCGGCAACGTCCTTGTGGCAATCGAGGCACAGTTTGGTCTGGGCCTTTTTCTCGAAGCGCTTGTGACACTGCTCGCATTCCTGCTCGTACTTGGCGTGCCCGCTGATCACATCGCCGGGCATCAGCACTTTTTCGATCGACTGCGCTGCTGCGCCACCGGCAAAAACCACGCTGGCGATCAGGAGCAGAACAGAAAGCAGCCGGTTAATACATGTGGACCGCAACAACATGGACGACTCCACTAAAAACCAGCAAGTAAAGGAAGGGGATATGGACGATGTGCCAAAATGAAAACAGCTTTTCCCAGACAGAGAGTTGCGAGGCCTTGACGACAGAATCGAGATAGCGGTCGATTTGTTCGCGGGCCAGACGGTAGTTGACGATGACCTCCCGCCGCCCGCCGCCATGCTTTCGAAACTGCTTGCGAAGGGCATTTTTGGCATCCCGGCGGACAGCCTTGGCCAGACGCTGGCTTCTCCATTTCAAACTGGCAAAGCGCCAGGCGCGCGATGGCCATGATCCCGCCTGCTCAAAAGCGGCGTCGTGGAATGCTTGCAGTCTCGGTTCGATGTCCGGCCGCAAGGCATAGACCGAACGCACATGTTCGGCACACGCCTGAAGTTCGGCCGATGCTTCAGCCAGCGTAAGCTGATTGCCGTACAGGCCACGATGGACGTGGCGATAGATGAAGCGCCCGACAACGCCGCTGATAGCAACCAGCAGCATCGCGTAGAGTGCCATCGCGCCATTGAGCGACCCCGTCTTGAACGTTGAGTGAAAAAGCACGAGCAGTGGCCCCGTGATCCCGGCCACCATGTGAAACTTGAACCAGGACTCCATCTTCCCCAAGCGCTCCAGCGCGGGGATTCGCTTTCGTAGTGGATAGAGGAGAAGGCTGAGCATCAGCAGGCCGCCGATCAGGCCGATGTTGTAGGCAAAATCGGAGTTGGAGTCGTAAATCCCCCCTGCCCGGACCAGCCAGGCAAGAAAGACAAGCAAACTGACGAGCACCAAGATCGACACTCGCCAAACGCCGCGAAGCACCTTCTCGCTGGACGAGTTTGCCTCTCCTTCCAGAGAAATCACCGTCATTGGGCCTAGCGCATTTGTATTCATGGATTCCAAAATCTGATTTCCAGCCGGGGGCCGCCCCGCCCCGAGCCATTAATACCAACGGGCTATCGGGTTACCTCATGACGGGGTAAAATTTCACACACTACGAAGAATATCAAAAAACTGGCGCAGCAAGGTGCACGCCATCCGGGAAAATACAGAAATGAATGACAAACCGATGTCATCAAGCTTAGCCAATCGCATCAACACCACCGGTTCGATGGGTGGCCTGCTCTGCCTGTTCGTCATTGCCTGCGTCGAGTTTCAACGACTCTGGCCAAGCGGCACCAGCCTGATTTACCTGGTCGTCAGCTTGCCGCTCCTGCTCATCTGGATCGCCCACCAGGCCGGCTGGACAGTGGCTGAACGCAACATCGGCCTGGCCGTCGATATCGCAATCTATGTGCTGCTCATTGCCAGCCTCGGCATCCGCTTTGGCGCCAGCCAGACGACCTCTGAACTGGCGTCGACGCTCTTGTTCTGGGCGCCCCTCGTTGCCGCCTGGTGGGCCTGGCGCTATCAAAATTTTCCGCTCCGGCTCTGGCTGCTGCTTGGCGCATTTTTTGTCGTTCTGACCTGGCAGCTCGCCAGCGACCACGAACGCCTTGATGAACACCTGATTCTTTCCCTGGTCATTGCCCTGGTCGTGCGCTACGCCGCCCGGTCTGCACCACCGAACATCAATGCCAGCATGACGCTGCGCGACCCGGTGACCGGACTGCCATCCCCCGAATGCTTTGAGGCCGAGCTGGCCCATGTATCAGCCATTTCCGACCGCTACCGGCTCCCACTCTCGCTGATCGGCTGCCGAATCGCACTGCCTGAATCCGATCACCTGCCGGCTGATCAATTGAACCAGTGCACCGAAGCCATCACCAATCGCTTGCGCACCTCGGACACTGCCTGCCAGTGGGATCGCAGCACTTTCATGATCCTTCTGCCCAACACCCCGGAACCGAGTGCCAGCAAGCTTGCAAACGGCATTCGCGAGGCCTTTGAACATTTCAATTTTGGGCAAAATTTCCGGTTGACCGTGCACATCGCCACTGTCCAGCACGAATCGGGCGAAGACCCGATGAGCACCGTCAGCACGCTCGAAAACAAACTGGCGAAAGCCTCCGAATGAAATCTGATCTCATCTATTACCTGCTCCCCGCCCTGCTCATCCTGATTCCGGCGCTGTTTCACCTGCGTACCAAAAAGAAGGTTTCAGAAATCCATCATGCCGTGCTCAAGGAAGCCCAGGAAGCGGGCCTGACCGAACCCCCGTCGCTGCATCCCGTCGTTGACCTGTCGATCTGCATGGGTTCGGGCGCCTGCGTCCGAGCCTGCCCGGAAAAGGCGCTCGGCGTCATCAAGGGCAAGGGCGTCCTGATCAACCCGACCCACTGCATCGGCCACGGCGCCTGTGCGCCGGCCTGCCCGGTCGGCGCCATCAAACTGGTCTTCGGCACCGAAAAGCGCGGCATGGACATTCCACAAGTCGATCCGGACTTCCAGACCAACATCCCGGGCATATTCATCGCCGGCGAACTGGGCGGCATGGGCCTGATCCGCAACGCCATCCGCCAGGGCACGCATGCCGTCAAAGCCATCGCCGGGCGGCCCCGCGGCAAGGCCGAACTCGATCTGGTCATCATTGGCGCCGGCCCGGCCGGCATCGCCGCCTCGCTGGCCGCCAAGGAAGCCGGCCTCAACTACGTCACCGTCGAACAGGAAGACTCGCTCGGTGGCACGACCTATCACTATCCGCGCAACAAGCTGGTCATGACGGCGCCCATGAAACTGCCGCTGATCGGCGAAATCAAGGTCCGCGAAATCAGCAAGGAAGAGCTGATGGAAATCTGGCAAGGCATCCTCGACAAGGCAACACCCAACATCCAGTTCAGCGAACGCATGGAAGAAATAGCCCCGATCGATAGCATTTTCTCAATTCGCACAAACAAGGGTACCTACTCGACCGCCAGCGTCCTGCTCGCCATCGGGCGTCGTGGTACGCCGAGAAAACTCGGCGCCAAGGGCGAAGAGCAAGCCAAGGTCGTCTATCGCCTGATCGAGGCCGATCAGTATCGCGGCAAGCACGTACTGGTCGTCGGCGGCGGCGACAGCGCGCTCGAAGCCGCCCTCGACATCGCCAACGAGGCCGACACCCGCGTCACCCTGAGTTATCGCGGCAAGGCCTTCGATCGGGTCAAGCCCAAAAACCGGGCACGCCTGGCTGAAGCGATCGCCGAAAACAGGATTGAACAATTGCTCGAGAGCACGGTCCGAGAAATCGGCACCGACAACGTCGTTCTCAAACTGGGCGAAGAAACGCTTGAACGTCCGAACGATGCCGTTATCGTCTGTGCCGGTGGCGAACTGCCAACGCCCATGTTGAAAAAAATGGGCGTTCAAGTCGATACCCGTTACGGCGACTAGCGCATCAGCCTTTACCAACCAACCGAAACGTGGGAATATATCCCGCAAATGAACACAAAAATAATATTCATCCCGAATTCGACTCCACCTCCAGCGGACCGGGAGTTGTCATAAAAAAACGCAACGAATCTGCGGACGACTGGCTGCAAACCCTGTTCTTGAAACGACAACGGGGGCGTAGAATGTCGCCCGATCTCCTCCCGCCTTACAGCACAGGAGACGGACTAGTCCTGAATGATCGCCGATCCCGACGAGATCGCCGCAGACCACTCGACCAGAAACTCCCCACTACCCCGGCGACGAGCTGAATCCAGATGCCACTTTCGCTCGTCACCTGAAATACGGCACCACTTGATGTCTGACTCACCGCTACGATCAGCCCTTCTTACCGCCATTCACCGCGTGCTGTCGCCCATTGTCCGCGTCATGCTGGCGAACGAAATCACCTTGCCGATGGCCATCGAGCTTCTCAAGCGGGTCTTCGTCGAAGTGGCAGAACGCGATTTCCGCCTGGACAACAAGGCATCGACCGACAGCCGGATCAGCCTGATCACCGGCGTGCATCGCAAGGATGTCAAACGGTTGCGCGAACTGCCCGATGTCGAAGCAAACTTGCCACCGAAAATTTCGCTGAGCGCGCAGGTCGTCGCCACCTGGATAACCGGTGCCCAGTGGCTGGATGAAAACGGCCAGCCCCGCCCCCTGTCCCGACTCGCCCGAGGTGCCGGAGAAGCATCTTTCGAGGCGCTGGTAGCCAGCATCAGCCAGGATATCCGGCCACGTTCCGTTCTCGACGAATGGTTGCGACTGGGTGTCGTCACGATCAATGAAGCCGACGAAGTCGTACTGCTGAGCAATGCCTTTATCCCCAAGGAAGGGCTTGAAGAAAAACTGGCGTACTACGGCCACAACCTGGGTGATCACGCCGCTGCCGCAGCCGACAACGTACTGAGCACGAACAGCCCCTGGTTCGAGCGCAGCGTGCATCACGGCTCGCTAACCGAGGCCCAGGTCGAGAAACTGCGCGGTCGCGCTGCCAAACTCGGCATGCAAACATTGACCCAGCTGCACGCCCTGGCAGCCGAACCGATTGATGACGACGGCCAAGCCCCCGAATCCGCGAACAACGGACGGAAAAAACGATTCACCTGCGGCGTATATTTCTACAGTACCGACGCTACTGAAGAGGTGGCAAAAAAATGAGACGTCATCTCCTGCTGCTCATCGTGGCCGCGTTTCCGCTGGTCGCCTCATCCGCCCCGGTCTGCGTCGATCCCGAACACCCTGGAAAAAATCATCGGGCGCGGAGCGGCATTGGTGGCACCGGCAAACCGCTCACTGAAAGTGCCGTCACCAGAGTTGAAGGCACGGAAGGTGGCGGCATTGGTGGAACAGGGTCCCCGGCAGCCGGCGGCGAAGGCGGCGGCATTGGCGGCACCGGCGCGCCCATTGCGGACGGCGCATCGGTCGGCATTGTCGGAGTCGTCAGCGGTTTTGCCTCGGTTTGCGTCAATGGAGTCGAAGTTCATTTCGATCGCGGCGTTCCGGTCAACGAAAACGGTGACCCATCATCAGCCGACAAACTGGCGGTCGGCCAGGTCGTTTCGATCGACGCCAGCAATTCACCCAAGGGCCTGCATGCTCGCAACATCGCCATTCTGAACGCGCTCGAAGGCCCCATCACCAAATTGCCGCGTGGTGGAAAAACGATTCAGGTCCTTGGCCAAAACGTGGCCATCGGGCCCGACACCCGGGGACAGGGCAAGGGACTGGCCGTCGGCCAGCTTGTCAAGATCAGCGCACTTTCCGGCGCCGACGGCAGCCTGGTCGCGACGCGCGTCCAGCCCAGTCCTGGCCTCAAGCAGGCAGGCGCTTTGGGGCAGGTCGTTGCTTCCGGCAAGCAATCGCTGGTTAACGGCGTCTCGGTCGCAGGGACGGTCGACAGCGCCACAGCACTGGTCAAGGGCAAATGGAACGGCAGCCAGCTCGTTCCAAGCAGCGTCGCAGCCGACCCGACCTACCGCTTCAAGAATAGCGCCAGCAGAATCCTGGTCGAGGGGCTGGTTCAGACATCCGACGGTCGTGGAAAGATCACGGCTGGCGGGCTAGAGCTGTCGCTTCCCAAGGCAACCGCAAGACAAATGAACGCCCTGCACCCCAATCGCCGAATTTTTGTCGATGCCGAGGTTGGGCGCTCGGGTCAGTTTGTCGTCAATCATATTGAATTGGCCAGCAATGAGGATCTGAAGCATTCACGGCCCAGGAGATCGGAACGGCCTATTGGCTTGTCATCTGACAAGGCCGAGACTGGTGAAACAGAGAAATTGTCTGAAAAAGCCGAAACATCGGAAAAAGCCGAGATAAACGAGAAGACCGAGAAGTCCGAGAAGGCCGAGAAGTCCGAGAAGTCCGAGAAGGCCGAGAAGGCCGAGAAGGCTGAGAAGGCCGAGAAGGCCGAGAAGGCCGAGAAGGTCGAGAAGGCCGAGAAGGCCGAGAAGGTCGAGAAGGCCGAGAAGGCTGAGAAGGCTGAGAAGGCTGAGAAGGTCGAGAAGGCTGAGAAGGTCGAGAAGGCTGAAAAAGTTGAAAAGGTTGAGAAGATAGAGAAGGTCGAAAAGACCGAAAAAGCTGAGAAAGTCGAGCGGCGAGAACGCCACTAATATGCCAATTGAACCAAAAAACATAAGACCACGTTAGAATCATGGTTTTATCAACTTTGCAGCAGGTTCTCGCTTGAAAACACGACTCCTCGGTGCTTTATGCCTCCTTTCCGGTTTGTCCTGCCACGCTGACAGCAGCGTGACCGTGAGCACCGGAATTGACTACTCGACTGGAAAATACGGGGCTTCCGAGAGTACGGATACGCTCTACATGCCTTTCGGCGTGAAATATGAAACGGGCGACTGGACTGTGCGCGCGACAGTTCCTTACGTTGAAACAAGCGGCCCTTCAACCGTTTCCGGCGCCGGTGCCGACCGGGTTACATTGACCGGAGGGACAGGTACGCGCAAGAAGGAAACCGGCCTCGGCGATATCGTGCTGTCCGGTAGCTGGACTGCCCTGCAGCAAGGTCCTTGGCTCATCGAACTGGGTGCCAAAGTCAAGCTGGCGACGGCTGATGACAGCAAGGGACTCGGCACCGGCGAAAACGATTACTCGGTGCAGACTGAGGTCTATCGGACGCTGGACAAACACACGCTGTTTGGCACCCTGGGTTACAAGAAAATGGGGGATCCGGACGGCACTGATCTGAAAGATCCCTTCTACGCCTCGATCGGCTGGTCGTTTCGGGCCACTCAGGCGAGCGCGCTGGGCTTGAGCTACGATTTCCGGCAAAAGATTCTGGACGGCGGCGCGCCCCTTCGTGAAGTGACCGGTTTCATTACCCACAAGCTCGATCCGCACTGGAAATTGCAGGGCTATCTTGTCTCCGGTTATTCAAACGCCAGCCCGGATCTGGGCGGTGGCGTCTTCGTGATGTACACCTACTGATCGCTGGCGCCTTAGTGCGCCTTCAGGCGAAAAGCCTGCGTAATCAGATTGATCGCTTCCGGGCTGTCCCAGGCCCGGGAGCCGGCAATTTTCTTGATGACCCGACCCTCCTCATCGACCAGCACGGTAAGCGGCAAACGGTTCGCACCAAGCATGTTTTCGAGCACCAGATTGCGGTCGATGTAATTCGGGAAACTGACGCCTGAAACCTTGACGAATTTGGCCGCCGCCACCAGGTCGTCGTCAGTCGAAATGCCAACAACGTTGAACCCCTTGCTCCCGTAGCGCTGATACAAGCGTTCGATCGACCCCATTTCGGCACGACATGGCCCGCACCAACTGGCCCACACGTTGATGAGCAAGGGCTTGCCACGGAAGGACGACAGCTTCGCTGCGTTGCCGACCAGCGCGTTGAGCTGCGCCTCGGGCAACTGCGCCCCGACCGCAACCTCACCCGGCGTACCGGCTGCGGCAGGGCCAGCGAATTGCGCGATGCAAAGGCCGATCATCAGCGCCTTCATCGACAATAATTTTGACAATAATCCCCAGCCATTCCGGCGCATGCCAAACTCCATCAAATCGTCTCCACGCGGGGCACGCCGCCCCTTCGAAGGCTGCTATCGTAAGGCATTTTCTTGATCTGTCTTGCCTTGACGCAGTCCGGGTCTATTTATAATCGAACGCTTATGGCAGTCCCCATTTCTCTGGCCCAGCACCTGCAACTGGCCGCGGCCGAAAGTCCGCGGGCCAGCGCCTTGCTGCACGCCGGGCAGCGCTACAGTTTTGCCGAAATGGTCGATGACAGCCGCGCGCTGGCCGACCAACTTGCCTGCCGCCAGGGGATGATCATCGAAGCTGGCGACAGCCTGCATCTGGCGCGCCACGCCTACGCCTGCAGTTTTCAAAATCGGGCGTTTTTTCCGGTTGACCGTGGCAATGCCCTGCCCGAGAACAACACGCCGCTGGCCGACGTCGCGCTGATCATCGCCACCAGCGGCAGCGAAGGAAAGCCGCGTGCCGTACTGCTTGGCAACGCCCAGCTCGACGCCGCGGCGGCCGCCTCGAACGAACACCTGCCGCTGCACCCCGGTGACCTCTGGCTGAACTGCCTGCCGCTCTACCACATCGGCGGCCAGTCGATTCTCTGGCGCTGCGCCCGGGCCGGCGCCACCGTGCTACTCCATGACGGCTTCGTCGCCGAACGGGTCGCGGCCGACCTCGCCGACCGGCCGGTCACCCACATCTCACTCGTGCCTGCCATGCTTGCCCGGCTCCTCGATCTCGGAGCAAAACCGCCGGCCAGCCTGCGCGTCGCGCTGATCGGCGGCGCCGCGCTCGCCCGGACGCTCTACGACCGGGCCGTAGCCGCCGGCTGGCCGCTCCACCCAAGCTACGGCATGAGCGAAACGGCTGCCCAGTTCGCCACGTTCAACCCGGCCGATGGCCCCTGGCATGAAGGACTGGTCGGCCGACCGATGCCCGGCCACGAGATTCGCCTGGCCGCCGACGGCCGCCTCCAGGTACGCGGCCCGCAGGTCATGGCCGGCTATCTCGACGGCAGCGGGATCGATGCCGAGGGCTGGCTGACCACCGGCGACCTCGCCCGCATCGACGCCGCCGGTAGTCTGACCATCCTCGGCCGGGCTGATGACATGCTGATCAGCGGCGGCCGCAACGTGCATCCGCAGGAAATCGAATCCTGCCTCGCCGCCTGCCCGGGCGTGCTCGATATCGCCGTCACCGGCCGGCCCGACGCAGTGTGGGGCGACCTCATCGTCGCCCTCGTCGTCGGCCCCGTCGTTGCGGACGAGTTGCTCGCCCACGCCCGCCGCCATCTGCCATCGGCCGCCCTGCCGCGCCAAATTCACGCTGTCGACCGCTTGCCGCGCAATGCTACCGGCAAGCTGGAACGGGCGGTGCTACGCCGCCTCGCTGCCGAGGCCGGCCAATGATCCACGCCCTGCGCCGCTGCCTGAACGCCCCGGAAACGTCAGGCCGACTCGCAGCACTGGCCGCCGGCGCCCCGGCCTCGGCCC
The DNA here is from genome assembly GCA_013335535.1 of Azonexaceae bacterium. Taxonomy (GTDB): domain Bacteria; phylum Pseudomonadota; class Gammaproteobacteria; order Burkholderiales; family Rhodocyclaceae; genus Azonexus. Next base: position 157,312 of record JAAXVL010000004.1, on the reverse strand, counting down.
CGGTCAGCCTGCGTCTTGCGCTCGGCCGCGGCACGACCGACTGGCTGACACAGCTCCCGGCCGCCGCCCCGTACTGGTATCGCGCCCGTCCCGATCACGACGAATACCGTCTGGCCATCGGCCATGCCCTGCACGTGACGAGTGCCGGCCCCAACCGGCTCGCCGCGCTCGACAACGCCTTCGCCGGCTTTTGCCGGGACTGGCGGCGCAACGGGCCGGCCTTCGCGTTTGCCGGCTTCGCCTTCGACGCTGCCAACAATGCGCCGCTGCCCAACGCCCTGCTCGCCATCCCTGCCATCCTGCTCGAATCCGTCGCTGGCGAATGCTCGGTTACGCTCAGCGCGCCGGCCGGACGCCTCGCCCAGGCGGCAGCCGAATGGCCGCAATGGCTGGCCACGCCGGCCGTCACCAGCCCCCCGTCACAACGCCCCAGCCGCCCCGAAGCCCTGGCCGAACGGGCCTGGATCGGCCGCGTCAACGCTGCGTTGCGCGACATCGAGGCCGGCCGGGTGGACAAGATTGTCCTCGCACGCAGCCGGAAAATCGAAGCCGACGCACCGTTTTCGGCCGCCGCGGTACTCGGCCAGCTCATCGCCCAACAACCGGCGAGCCTTGTCTACGCCTACGGAAACGAGCAGCACAGCTTCGTCGGTGCGACGCCGGAACGCCTGGTCCGCCTTGCCGGCCAGCACGTCGAAGCCGATGCGCTGGCCGGCACCGCGTGGCCCGGTTCACTAGCCCTGTCCGAAACCAAGAACCGACACGAACAGGCCCTGGTCGTCCAGGCCGTTTGCGCGGCGCTGGCGCCATTCAGCGAAAAGCCACCGGTCGCCGAGCCGGCGCAGGAACATGCGGCCGGCCAACTGCTGCATCTGCGCAGCCGGGTGGCCGCCACCGTCCGCCCGGGCACGACGCTGTTCGATGTGGTCCGCGCCCTGCACCCAACGCCGGCCATCGGCGGCTTTCCCGTCGCTGCCGCACAAGCCTGGCTGGCGGTGCACAACGAGCAGCGCAACGGCTGGTACAGCGGCGCTATCGGCCTGCTGACGGCAGATGGCAACGGCGAGTTCTCGGTCGCCCTGCGCTCGGCCCTGCTGGCCGGCAACAGCGCAGAACTGCAGGCGGGAGCGGGCATCGTCGCCGGCTCCGACGCCCAGCACGAACTGGCTGAAACCACCGCCAAGCTGGGCACCCTGCTCGCCGCACTGGCCCCGCCGATCGCACCTGAAACCGGCGACAGTCGCCGCGCCTGAGATTTTGGCCAGAATTTCCGGTTGACCGTGGCAAACAGCCACCGGATGTCATCTGGCTGTAATCTTAGTGCAACAAAATGATGGACTTAAAGCCTATACTTCAGAAAAGACATGGAGATCGCGCGATGCCCCATCCGCTGCCCAAACCCCGCTTCCCTCCCGAAAATTACCTCAACCGCGAAATCGGCCTGCTCGCCTTCAACCGGCGCGTTCTGGCCCAGGCCGAGGACGAACGCATGCCGCTGCTCGAGCGCCTGCGTTTTCTGTGCATCGTCTCGAGCAACCTCGACGAATTCTTTGAAATCCGCATGGCCGGCCTCAAGGAACAGGTCAAGGCGCACGCCACCGTCACCACCACCGACGGCAAGACGGCGCAGGAGGCCTACCGCCTCGTTTCGGCTGAGGCGCACGCCATCGTCACCGAGCAGTACCAGCACCTCAACGACATCATCCTGCCGGCGCTGGCCGAACAGGGCATCCGCTTCCTGCGTCGCTCGACGTGGAACGAGGCGCAGCGCGAGTGGATCCGCAATTATTTTCTGCGCGAAATGGTGCCGGTGCTGACGCCGATCGGGCTCGACCCGTCGCACCCCTTCCCGAAAGTGCTGAACAAGAGCCTCAATTTCGCCATCGAACTCGAAGGCAAGGACGCCTTCGGACGCAGTTCCAACGCCGCCATCGTCCAGGCGCCGCGCGTCCTGCCGCGCGTCATCCAGTTGCCGGAAGAACTGGCCGGCTGCGAATACGGCTTCGTTTTCCTGTCATCGATCCTGCATGAATTCGTCGGTGAGCTGTTCACCGGCATGACCGTGCTTGGCTGCTACCAGTTCCGTGCGACGCGCAACTCCGACCTCTTCGTCGACGAGGAAGAAGTTACCAACCTGCGCACCAAGCTGCAGGGCGAACTGCCGCAACGCCACTTCGGCAACGCCGTGCGCCTCGAAGTCGCCAACAACTGTTCGGAGTCGATGGCCGAGTTCCTGCTCGCCCAGTTTGCCCTCAAGCCAGCCGATCTTTTCCGCGTCAATGGCCCGGTCAATCTCGTCCGTCTCATGCAGGTGCCCGACTGGGTCGATCGCCCGGACATGAAATTCCGCCCCTTCGTGCCCGGCCTGCCCAAGGTCGTCGGCAAGGGCGTCAATATTTTCGACACCATCCGCAAGACCGACGTCCTGCTCCACCACCCCTACCAGTCGTTCGCACCGGTCATCGAGTTTCTCAACCAGGCGGCGACCGACCCCGCGGTAGTGGCCATCAAGATGACGGTTTACCGCACCGGCACCGACTCGGTACTCATGGAGTCGCTGATCCGCGCCGCCCAGAACGGCAAGGAAGTTACCGTCGTCGTCGAGCTCATGGCGCGTTTTGACGAAGAGGCCAACATCAGCTGGGCGACCAAGCTCGAAGACGTCGGCGCCCACGTCGTTTATGGTGTCGTCGGCTACAAGACCCACGCTAAGGCCCTGCTCATCGTGCGCCGCGAAGACGGCGGCCTCAAACGCTACGCCCACCTCGGCACCGGCAACTACCACCCGCGCACTGCCCGCCTCTATTCCGATTTCGGCCTGCTGACAGCCAACGAGGAAATCACCAACGACGTCAGCGAAGTGTTCAAGCAGCTGACCGGGCTGGGCAAGGCGCGCACGCTCAAACACCTGTGGCAGGCCCCGTTCACGCTCCAGCCGAACATTGTCGCGGCGATCAAGTCCGAAGCCGACATCGCGCGTGCCGGCGGCAAGGCGCGCATCGTCGGCAAGATGAACGCCCTGCTCGAACCGGAAGTCATCGACGCGCTCTACCAGGCCTCGCAGGCCGGCGTCGAGGTCGATCTCATCGTCCGTGGCGTTTGCGCGCTGCGTCCCGGCGTGCCGGGGCTGTCCGATAAAATTCGCGTCCGCTCCATCATCGGCCGCTTCCTCGAACACCACCGGATTTTCTACTTCCTGGCCGGCGGCAAGGAAACGGTCTATCTGTCGAGCGCCGACTGGATGGAGCGCAATTTTTTCAAGCGCATCGAACTCGCCTTCCCCATCCTCGACCCCAAGCTCAAGAAACGCGTCATCACCGAAGGTCTCAAGTTCTACCTGGCCGACAACCAGCAAGGCTGGGAAATGAACAGCCAGGGTGCCTACCAGCGCCGCCGCTCGTCGCGCAGCAAACCGCACAACGCGCAGGGCGAACTGATGGTGACGCTCGGCACCAGCTGATCGGGACTTCCACGGTCAACCCGAAAAAATGGCAAAAAATGGAATGCCGCTTGCCGACCGCAATCAATCCGGTGCAGTGGCGTTCTGAAAAGGCGTCCAGGGCTTGCCATCGAGCTGTTTGCGTTTGGCGTCTTCCACCAACAGCATGGCGAGTGCATTGACCTGTCGCTCACTCATGCCCGTAAGAAGGGTGACGAGCTCGTACCCGAGCTCCTGCTTTGGCCCTCCACGCCGTTTCAATAACGGCAGAACGGTAGCGCTGGCCACCCGGTAGCCCAGCAGGTAGGGCGCAAAAAACGGCTTGTTGCCACCGATGAGCCGCGCCCGATTATCGATGGACTGCCACGCGTACCAAAGGTCACCGGTCTTGGCCATCATCAGGTAACCCTGGACATTGGCCTTGCTCTCCTCCAGTTCCCTGTCCTTGTAGCCCCGGTCGCAATGCGCCCGCTCATGCCATTGCACGAAGGTTGTATCGTCCAGGGCGACAGCACTCTCTTTCGAGACGAACACCCGGCACACGCCGTCAGGCGTGGCGCGGCGAGCGAAGGACAAACCGGCCTTGACGCCATTTTCCGCGGACACCAGACCGGTGGCGATGACCTGGATGCGCGGCGTCATGGGGGGCGCCGGTTCGATGCGCAGCGGCGTGAAGCCCAACAGGTCAAGGACAGCCGGGGGCAGCTCCTCGACCAGGCTTGCCGGACTGTCGTAACTCTCCGGCTGGTCCCATTGCATGGGCGTGACTTTCGGCGGCGGATCCTTCTTGTCCAGAAACAGCCGCGACCGGGCCGATGTCGATAGCTCAGCGGCAGACGCCGGCTGCGTGATGGCCAGCAAACAAAGCGCTGCCAGCGCCAGCGGCCGGAAGAACGGGAAATGCGTTTCAGACAAAGGCATACGAACGCAGACGACAAGGGATGAAGAACTGGATTCTACTGCCGCGCCCATGCAAAACGATTTTGCGGACCGCCATAGCGGCCCCAGCCAGGTCTGCAGCAAAGCCAGGCAACCGGATCAGCTGCGCTTCCCACCCTGATCCGGCGTAAAAAACAAGCCGACGCCCAGCACTATCAGCACGAGCGGCCACCATTTCTTGATCAACCCGACCAGATCGAGTTCGAACAGGTCGAGATTAACGGCCAGCGCGATGGCACCGATGCCGATCAGGGCGATGGCCGCGAAATTACCTTTCATGCTTTCTCCCGGTTAGCCCAAAGGCTCAGGCGCGACGCACGCCGACGACGCCTTCGACCTCGTGGATCAGCGTCAGCGTCTTCTGCATTTGCTGCAGGTTGGTGATCTCGACGGTAAAGCTCATGTGCGCCTTGCCCTGTTTCGATTGCGTATTGACGCCGACGACGTTGAGCCGCTCGCGCGTGAAGATTTCGGAAATGTCGCGCAGCAGGCCCTGGCGGTCATGCGCATCGACAATGATGTCGGCGGCAAAGACGCCAGTCGTCGTCAGGCCCCAATCGGTTTCGATGACCCGTTCCGGGTGCAGGGCGGCAAGATTGGAAAAATTGGGGCAGTCCATGCGGTGGATGGAAATGCCCTTGCCACGCGTGATGAACCCCTGGATTTCGTCGGGCGGGGCCGGTTTGCAGCAACGGGCGAGCTGGGTCAGCAGCTTGTCGACGCCAACGATGAGGATGCCCTGGTTGCCCTGGACCGGCTTGCTCGGCTTGGCCACCACCTCGTCCGGCAATTGCGTTTCGGCCAGCAGGTCGCCGCCCTTGGCAACTGCCTGGAATTGCCGCTGATTGAGATCGCCACGGGCAGCCGCAATGTACAGGTCATCGGCCTTGGCAAAACCGAGCTTGTGCGACAACTCTTCGATATTGGCCCCGGTCTGGCCGGCCCGCTGCAATTCCTTGGCGATCAAGCTACGGCCTTCGCTCAGCGTTTCTTCGAGCGCCAGATTGGAAAACCAGGCGCGCACCTTGACCCGGGCGCTCTTGGTATGGATGTAGCCAAGCAGCGGGTTGAGCCAGTCGCGCGACGGACCGCCGACCTTGGCGGTGACAATCTCGACTTCCTGCCCGGTTTCCAGCGCCGTGTTGAGCGGAACCAGATGGCCGGCAATCTTTGCGCCCCGGCAACGGTGGCCAAGATCGGTATGCACGCGGTAGGCGAAATCGACCGGCGTCGAGCCGGCCGGCAGGTCGACCACCTTGCCCTGCGGCGTGATGACGTAGATGGTTTCGTCGAGCGCCGCCTGCTTGTAGTGCTTGACCCAGTCCGAACTGTCGGCGACTTCGTCCTTCCAGGTCAGCAGTTGACGCAGCCAGGCGATCTTTTCGTCGTAGTCGTCCTCGGTCGTCCGCTTGCTGCCTTCCTTGTAGCGCCAGTGGGCGGCAACGCCGAGTTCGGCGTGCTTGTGCATTTCCCAGGTGCGAATCTGGATTTCCAGGCTGCGCCCGTCCGGGCAACGCACGGCAGTATGCAGCGAGCGATAGTTGTTGCCCTTGGGATTCGAGATGTAATCATCGAATTCCTTGGGGATCGGCAGCCACAGGTTGTGCACGATGCCGAGTGCGGTGTAACACTCGCGCAGGTCATCGACGATGATGCGCAGGGCCCGCACATCATAGACTTCCGAGAACTCGACGCCTTTTTTGCGCATCTTGTTCCAGATGCTGTAGATGTGCTTCGGCCGGCCATAAACCTCGGCGTTGTGCACGCCGGCCGCTTCAAGCTCCTCACGCACCCTGGCCACGGCATCGACGATGAACTGCTCGCGCTCGCTGCGTTTTTCGTCGAGAAGCTTGGCCAGCTTCTTGTAGATATCCGGGTGAATGAAGCGGAAGGACAAGTCCTCCAGTTCCCACTTCAGCTCCCAGACGCCAAGCCGGTTGGCCAGCGGCGAATAGAGTTCGAGCGTTTCACGCGCCACTTGCACGCGCAGATCGTCTGGATTGGCCGCGTAGAAACGCAGGGTCTGCGTCCGGCTGGCCAGACGCAGCAGCACGACGCGAATATCCTCGACCATGGCCAGCAGCATCTTGCGCAGCACTTCGATCTGCGCCTTCATTTCGACCGGATTGATCTCGCCGGCCTCGACGTTGGTGGCGACAAAACCCTTGGCAATCGGCCGCAATTTGTTGAGGCGCGAAATACCCTGCACGAGATGTGCCGCCGGCTTGCCGAAGCGCGTTTCTATGCTGGCAATGCCGTGCTCGTCCTGAGCAGGAATAGCGAAAAGCAGAGCCGCAATACGCGACTCGACGTCGAGCTTGAGACCGGTGATGATGACGGCCATGCCCAGCGCGTGGGACCAGATGCGCTCGCCGCTGCCCAGGGTGCGTTCGCCGTAGGTGGTCCAGGCGTACTCGACGGCCGATTTGAGACGCTCCGCATCGGCGGGGGCAAGCCCTTCGGCCAGCGTGGCCAGGAACTGTTCGAAGTCGCTTTGCGAGGCGACAGAATGGACGACGGAAACCATGGCGCAATTATAAGACCGATCTCCCGGGGCCGGCATGACCAGCGCCAAATTGCCCGAGCCACGGCCATGGCCCGATCAGGCATAATCCGGCGACGATGAAAAAACTGTTCGCCAACCCCTATCTGCTGCTGATCCTGACCGTTCTTTTCTGGTCGGGCAACATGGTCGTCGGCCGCGGAATCCGGGACGATATTTCGCCGCTGACCATGGCTTTCTGGCGCTGGATGATCGCCCTCGTGCTGATCCTGCCGCTCGCCCTGCCCCACCTCAAAACCCAATGGCCGCTGCTGAAAAAAGGTTGGCGCCCCTTGCTCGTCCTCGGTCTGCTCGGCGTCGGCGGCTACAACACCTTTGCCTACATCGCCCTGCAGGACACCAGCGCGACCAATGCAGCGCTGCTCAACTCCTTCGTGCCGATCGCCACCATCGCCATCTCCTGGGCCTTTCTCGGCAAGCATCTGCGGCGGGTCGAAGGCATCGGCGTCGTCATTTCGCTGTGCGGCGCGCTGACCATCGTCTCGCGTGGCGATCTGGCGGTGCTCGCCCATCTCAACCTCAACATCGGCGACGTCTGGATGCTCGTCGCCGTGCTCGACTGGGCCATCTACACAGTGGCTCTGGCCTGGCGCCCGGCCGGCGTGCATCCGATGCTGATGCTCGGCGCCACCACCGTCATCGGCCTCGCCGCCCTCGGCCCGGCCTACGCCTGGGATCTGGCGCACGGCCGGCACATCAACATTCACCTCGGCTCACTAAGCGCGCTAGCCTACGTCGGCATCTTCCCGAGCTTCCTCGGCTACATCTTCTACAACAAGGGCGTCGCCGAAGTCGGCGCCAACAAGGCCAGCCTGTTCATCCATCTCATGCCGGTTTTCGGGACACTGCTCTCCTTCCTGTTCCTCGGAGAAATTCCGTTCTGGTACCACTACTTCGGCATTGCCCTGATTTTCTCAGGCATCTGGCTGACGATGAAAAAATGAGGCGCTGGCTCGACAGGCTGCGCGGCAAGAAGGCAGCGACAATTCCCGACGCCCTGTGGGCGAGCACCATCGCTGCCCTGCCCTTTCTCGACGATCTCACGGTCAACGAGAAAAATGAGCTAAAAACGAAAGCCGAAGCCTTTCTCGCCGAGAAGGAATTCAGCGCCGCCGGAGGCCTGGATCTTACCGACGAAATCTGCGTTTCGATCGCCGCCCAAGGTTGCCTGCCCATCCTCAAGCTCGGCCTGGGCGCCTATCGCGAGTGGGTCGGCATCGTCGTCTACCCCGACGAATTCGTCGTACCGCGCCGCATGGAGGACGAATCCGGCGTCATCCACGAATACGACGACGTGCTATCCGGCGAAGCCTGGGAAGGCGGGCCACTGATCATTTCCTGGTACGACGTGCAAATGGCTGGCGACGGTTACAACGTCGTAATCCATGAATTCGCCCACAAGCTGGACATGCTCAACGGCGAGCCGGACGGCATGCCGGCGCTGCATTCAGGCATTACCGAAACGGAGTGGGAAGCCAAATTCTCGGCCGCCTACGACGATTTTTGCCAGCGCGTGGACAATGGCGAAGACACCCCGATCGACCCCTATGCCAGCACCGACCCTGCCGAGTTTTTCGCCGTTTTTTCCGAGAGCTTCTTCGATATCCCCGACGTCGTCGCCAGGGAATACCCTGCCATCTACGGCCTGCTCTGCCGCTACTACCTTCAGGATCCGCTCGACCGCCGGTTGAACCGTCGGCCTGAGCATTAAGCAGACATTTCGGCAGGCGACGTCTGGCCGAAAAGCAGACAAGGGAAATAACCACATCAGGTAGAAGGGTATGATGTTTAGTCATAACTGCCCCGTCCCACATAAAAGCCAGTTCGATGCCCCTCGAAACGCAAAGCGACTCCTTTCGCGCCACCTTGCAAAACGCCATCCTGAATGAGGCGCCGGATGGCATTCTGGTCGTTACCCGGGAAAATACCGTTGCCTCGGTCAATGAGCGCTTTTTTACCGTGTGGGATATCCCCTGCCCAGCCTCACCGCTCGAAGCGCTGATTGGCAGTTCCGACACCCCCATTCTCGAAGCGGTGCTCACCCGCGTCCGTGATGCAGACCCTTTTCTTGACCGCATCCGCACGCTTTACGCCGATCCGGGCCTGAAAGACGATTGCAATATCCCGCTCAAGGATGGGCGCACTCTTCATCGGCATTCAGCCGCGCTGCGCAGCGATGACGGTCACTACATGGGTCGGGTGTGGTTCTTCCGCGACATCAGCGACATCGTCCGCTCGCAACAGGCCAGGGAAGATAGCGAAACCCGCTATGCCACAGCCTTCGAGACAACTCTCGACGCCATCGCCATCACCAGTGTTCAGGACGGCGTTTATCTCGACGTCAACCAGGCTTTCCTCGACATGAGTGGCTACACGCGCCAGGAGTTGATCGGCCACAGTTCGCTGGAGCTTTCGATCTGGGCCGATCCACAGGATCGCCAGAATTTCAGCCAGAAACTGCGCGAGAAAAATGCCCGGATCAATTTTGAGGCCCGTTTTTGCAAAAAGAGTGGCGAAATTTTCTGGGGCATGTTCTCGGTTTCCCCGATGAGCTTCAACGGTCAGCCCTGCCTGCTTTCCATTACGCGCGACGTCACCGAGGCCAAGGCCGCCCAGGACGAGCTGGCCAGCCACCGCGACCGCCTTGAACAACTCGTTGCCGAGCGCACGGCAGAACTCTCGCGCGCCAAGGAGGCGGCCGAGGCGGCCAGCATCGCGAAAACCGCCTTTCTGGCCAACATGAGTCACGAAATCCGGACGCCCCTCAACGCCATCACCGGTATGGCCCACTTGATCCGACGGGGCGGTATTACCTCCAGGCAATCCGGGCAGCTCGACAAGCTGGAAAATGCCGGCCAGCACCTGCTTGGCATCATCAACGCCATTCTCGAACTGTCGAAAATCGAGGCAGGAAAACTCGTTCTTGCCGAAACGCCCCTTCGCATAGGACAGGTTCTCGATACCGTCCTGAGCATGGTACTTGCGGCTGCCCAAGCCAAGCACCTGACCCTGAGCAGCGTCACCGATGAACTGCCGCCCAATCTGCTGGGCGACCCGACTGCGCTGCAACAAGCTCTTCTCAACTATGCCGCCAATGCGGTCAAATTCACCGAAGCCGGCAACGTCATCCTGCGCGTTCGCTTGCAGACCGAGGAAAACGACGCTGCCCTACTGCGCTTCGAGGTAGAAGACAGCGGTATCGGCATCCCGGCCGAAGCAATGCCCAGATTGTTTACCGCCTTCGAGCAGGCCGACAACACCCTGACCCGAAAATACGGCGGAACCGGCCTTGGACTGGCAATTACCCGCAAGCTGGCCGAACGCATGGGCGGCGCGGCTGGAGCCTCCAGTACACCGGGCCAGGGCAGCACATTCTGGTTTACTGCCCGCCTGAAAAAGGGACGTCAGCCGCTTCCAATCATCCCGGACTCACCCCCGATCAATCCTGAAATCCGGCTGACGCAGGAATTCACGGGGCGTCGTATCCTGCTCGTCGAAGACGAACCGATCAATCGCGAGATTGCCGAGAATATTCTGGCCGAAACCGGATTGTCTGTTGAAACGGCCGACGATGGGGAACAGGCGGTCGCACTAGTCCGCCTCAATCCTTACGACCTGATCCTCATGGATGTCCAGATGCCAACCTTGGACGGACTGGCGGCAACCCGGCTGATTCGCGCCCTGCCCAATGGCCGGCAGGTTCCGGTCATCGCCATGACGGCCAACGCCTACGCCGAGGACCGGGCTCGCTGCCTGGCCGTTGGCATGGATGATTTCCTGACCAAACCGGCCAGCCCCGAACTGCTCTTCGCCACGGTACTCAAGTGGCTGGAAAAAGCCGACTCAGAGCGTCGGGCCGCCTCAAAACCTGGCTGCGAAAGCCGTTAGGGCGGCCAGCACCGCCGCCTCCTGATCGCGGTGCGGCGAGTGGCCGCAGCGGGGCAGCTTGAGCAATTGTGTACCGGGAATCTGCTCGGCAATTGCGTCGATCTGACGCATCGTGGCGTACTCGTCATCCTCGCCCTGAATAGCCAGCACCGGGCAGCGAATTTTCGCCAGGCTAGCCTCGATGTTCCAGTCGCGGAAGTCTGGGGACAACCAGGTGTCGTTCCAGTCGCTGAATACCCGTTCGGTTTGCGCATGATGGTAGCGCGCCAGTTTTTTCGGCAGGTCGGTCGTTTGCCAGGCTGCCCTGGCTTCACGAATACCGGTCAGCGTGACCTCTTCGACAAATTCGTGCGGCGCCAAAACGGCGATGCCGAGCGGCACATCCGGGAAGGCGCCGGCGAAAATCAACGCGATGCTGCCTCCATCACTGTGACCGATAAGTAGCGGTCGCTCGATACCCAGCGCGGCGAGCAGGGCCGGCAGCATTTCTTCGCCTTCCCGATGCATGTAGCGCGGCGTACGCGGCTCCGGATAAGCCTCGGAGCCACCGTAACCGGCGCGCGACCAGACGATCAGCCGGCAGCCGGTTGCTGCCGCCAGTTTTTCAGGAAAATGCCGCCACATGGTGACGCAACCAAGGCCTTCGTGGAGCAGCAACAAGGTCGGACGCCCCTCGGCGGTGGCCGGGTAATCACGATATTCGAGCTTCAGCCCGTCAACAACGATATGTCTCATGCGCTCAACAGAAAATCACGAACGACGGCGATCTGGTCCGCCGACTGGAACATCGGCGCATGGCCAACGCCTTCGATTTCCGCCAGCTTTGCCCGGGGACCGCAGGTGGCCATCTTTTGCCAGGTGTCGCGGGTCAGCAGGTCCGACTGGGCGCCGCGAATGACCAGCGTCGGACACTTGATCTGCTCGTAGAGCGGCCAGAGGTCGACGTCCTTGTCGGCGAATGCGGCCCGGAAGGGCTCGGCGATACGCGGGTCGTAACGGAAACGCCAGCGACCGTCGCTGCCTTGGGCAACGCTGGTTTCGGTCAGGTGATACCACTGCGCCTCGGTCAGGGCACCGAAGGGTTCGCTGACGAATTTTACGAAGGCCAGCGCCTCGTCGAAGGTGGCCCAATCCGGATCGGTACCAACATAGGTGCCAATGCGCAGCAGGGATTCCGCAGTGATTACCGGCCCGACGTCATTGAGCACCATCTTGCGGATCGGCGTGCCATCCTGGGCCGCCAGCCCCATGCCGATGAGCCCCCCCATCGAGGTGCCGACCCAATGCACGGTGTCGACATTGAGGCGTGCGATCAGCGTCACCATGTCGGCAACGTATTGCGGGATGGCGTAGGCCGCAGGGTCACGCAGATGGCTGCTCTGGCCGCGACCGACGACATCCGGGCAGATCACTCGATAATGCCCCGACATGGCTTCGGCCAGCGCATCGAAATCGCGGCCGTTGCGGGTCAGGCCATGGACACAGATGAGCACGCGAGGATTGTCGCGGGCACCCCATTCGGTATAGGCCATCCGGTGCAGGCCCGACGGCCCGAGGCATTGCACGATTTGTTGTTTGAATTGCATATTTTCTCCTCCGCCTCAAATGTATCACCGGCCATGCCAATATCGGCGATGTTCTCCCCGCCAGCTGGCCAAGGCCACCGTACCCTCGGCCAGCCGGATGCCTACGGCGCCATCGCGGTCGGTTCGCCAGATGGTCGAGCCCATCGCCTCGTAGCGCGCCAACACCTCCTCCTTTGGATGGCCGAAGCGGTTACGATAGCCGACCGGAATGACCGTCTGGGCCGCCCCGACCGCTTGCAGGAAGGACGGTGTCGATGAGGTCTTCGAACCATGGTGCGGCATGAGCAGGATATCCGCAGCCAGCCCGTCCGGATAGCGCTCAAGCAAAGCAGCCTCGTCGGGCGCTTCGATGTCTGAGGTCAGCAACATGCGCCTTCCACCGGCGTCGACACGCAGCACGCAGGACAGGTGGTTCGGCTTGTTGTCGGCGGCATAGGCATCGGCTGCCGGGTGGAGCACCTCGAAAACGACGCCATCCCAAACCCAGCGCTGGCCAGCCGCGCACTGCCGGCCAGCGATGCCGGCAACCGATGAATAAACCGTATCGACCGCCAGCGCCGCCCGGACCGAGGCCGTGCCGCCCGAATGATCGGTATCGCGATGAGTCACCATCAACACGTCCACATGAGCCAGTCCCAAAGCACGCAGATAGGGCACGACGACCCGCTGTCCGGCATCCGACTCGGCACTGTAGAGAGGACCGGGATCGTAGATCAGCGTGTGGTCACGCGTCCGGATGACGCTGGCCAGCCCCTGCCCGACATCGAGCACACTGATCCACACCTCGCCATCGGGTGGCTTCTCCACCGGCCAGAACAGGGCCGGCACGAACAGCACGGCACCCAGCGCGCGTCCTGGCAAGCCGCGTGGCAAAAGGCATATCGCCACACCAACGCCCGCCGCCAGCGCTGCCCAGAGCGGCGGGGCTGGTGCCAGCCAGACCGGCCAGGTGGCACACCACTCGAGAAAAATCATGAGCCAGGCCATCACCTGATGCGCCAGCCAGAGGATCGGCCACCACGGCACCAACGCCCCGAGCAGCGCCAGCGGCGTGACAATGAAGCTGATCACTGGAATGGCCAGCGCATTGGCCAACGGCGAGACAAGCGAGAACTGCTGAAAAACGAGCAGCAGGATGGGCAGCGAAGCGAGCGTCGCTGCCCACTGGACGACACCCCAGGCGCGAATTTTTGCCCAGCGGTCAGTCGCCGCGCCGACCGAGGCTGAACCGATGTAGAGCAGCGCGCCGACAGCGCCAAATGACAGCCAGAAGCCGGCCGCCAGCACAGCCCAGGGATCGAACAAGAGCACGACGAGCAACGCCAGGCACAGGATCCGGCTCGGCGCCACGATACGCCCGGAGAGCATCGCCGTAGCGGCAACCAGCAACATGTACAAGGTGCGCTGGGCAGGCACGGCAAAGCCGGCGAGGAGGGCATAAGCCAGGGCGGCAAGGCAGGCGGCGAGCAGTCCGGCCTTTTGCGCCGGGAGACGCAAAGCCAGCGCCGGTGCGCGCCGCCAGCCGAAGGACACGAGCCAGCCGAACAGGGCCGCGACCATCGTCACATGCAGGCCGGAAATACTGATTTATTACCTATTAAAACGTAATTTTTCGGAGCAACCAGCTACCCCCTGGATTGCACGCGCCTGAATAACGGTGAGCAGATCTCATATGGAGCTTTAATTCCCATTTGATCCTGCCTCACTCATAAGTCACAACTTCGATATACACAAACAGCCATTAGGTACCCCGTTACATGTACATTCGGGCGTTTCACTGAGGCGAATCAAGCGATTTCCACATTGGATCTTCTTTCCAGACGGCGCAAAACGGAAACAAGGAATTCGATCCGAGGTCTTGGCAATACGCCACCCCTTTATATAAGCCTCGTCTTCGACATCGCTATGCGGAATATTGGAGTAACTACCCGGGAACACCGAAAGCACCATTCGGCCATGCGAAGTAGCATTGGGCACCGATCCAACACTTACCTTGCCACCATGGTGGGCTGCCACCAAGCCTGTAAGTTGTTGTTTAGCGAATAAAGGGATAGACGGGTAATCAGCATCTCCCGGAAACAGAACCCTGGCGCCACTGGTTTTATCGGAGACCAACAGGCCGAGACCCTGATTGTTTCTCAGAAATGCTGCAGATTTGGGCGCTCCCTTAATGGGCCTACAGCAAAATACCTTTCCAGAGCCAAGATTGAGTACCCTCGTTCTCTTTGGCCAAAAATGAAGTGCCTTCGCACCTGAGGGCAGTGTTATTTTGCTCAAAGCATCGACGAAGTGAATATGGCTAGGCCCTAGGTTATGGCGAGTGAACTGGGGACGGCGCATTAGCCAAGGACGCATCAGTGCTTCACTTCTATATTTTGGTTCTGTTTTCCAGGCACCAATAGCCTTATCCCACTTGGCCTGGCCTGAAAGATACGCATAGGCCCAATGATCCCAATCAAGATGGGACAGAACTACTGGGGCAGGCAGCAAGTCGGAGCTAGTTTCTGGGGATAGAGGATTGAAGTCGCTTGAAGTTTGAGGCCTAGAGAAAGCATTGAATTTTGCCGGCCAGCCAAAATCAAAAAACAAAACAGGGTGTTCAAACTCATTCACCAAGGCATTGAAACTGGCTTGTCCCACGTCGTAGACAGCTACAGATAGGGACGTATCGTCATCCAAAGAAAAAGTGTCCGAATCCTTCTTCATGTCGGGCACATGCGAAAATTCCGCAATCGCTTTCAGCGTCTTGACGGCACGCTCGTTAGGCGCCGCGTCGTCCAAGCGAACATAAAGTGGAAAACCTTCGTTGTCCTCTCGACCGACCCCAACAGACCTGGCCTCGAACCAGCTATCGCCCTCTTGTGGTGATCTTGTAACAGTGATCTGCAGGTAATTTCCCGCTTCTATCTGCCCGTAACGGCGGGAATTATCGACTCCCAAATTTAGCAGCAGGAAACCAATTTCTTCATCATCGCCAAGCCCCTGCTCTCGGATACGATTGAGCTGATCAGCGAATCTATCTAGTAGATCTGCCGGAATCGCATCTAGGATCAGTTCAGCGTTCTCCGGAATACTTCCGTCTGGATTGGCACAGCTTGAGTCAACTGCAGCTACATAACGAACAAAAGCTTCTTTTTCTTCTAGCTCTCTTTGTTGCATCCCCATCCCCAACTAAAAATCGAATGTGAAGGAATTCAATAATTTCCTTCCCCACTTCATGTTTAATTTTTCTTACCACCCAGATCAGGCCAGCACACAGGCAACCAGAGTGTAATCGCTCATTAATGACATAAAAATATGGATCTGGAAATAGTTACCTATAGAAACGTTTTTTCCTGCAGCTCGTTGCTTTTTTTTCTCGACCAAAAAATAACCGCCAATAAGTATGCTTCGGTGAGAACCACCAGGAGCAAGCGCTATGGACATCCGTTGCAAAGATCTTTACGAAGCTGTCTGGGTAAAGCCAGTTCGGACACTCGCAAAAGAATGGGGACTATCCGATGTTGGACTAGCGAAGGCATGCCGAAAACATGGCATCCCACTCCCTCCACTTGGGCATTGGTCAAAAGTCGCTGTTGGTCGCGGGATTAAGCCCCCTCCGCTCAAAGGAGACCCGGAGAGCTTGGTCACGATCCAAGGGATGCCATCGCTCAAAAAGACCGAACTATCTGCAGAAGGAAAGACGAAGTTAAAGCCAGCGTTGGCCGCCATCTCCATTGAGCAAGCGCCTGTTACTGCCAAGCTAGCCAAATGGACCCAGAAGACTGATAAGGCTCTGCACCGAAAACCCGACTCCAGCGGCTTTATCAGTAGCTGGAAGGAAACTTTCCGAGTTTCTGTCTCCGAAGCCCAAGTATCAAGGGCCATCGTGCTTCTCGACAAGATTGAGAAAGCTCTTACCGAAGCGGGAATGGCCTGGGAGTTCGATAAAAAGGGCCAATATGTTGTCGGGAAGATGTACGGGGAGACACTCTCCTTTGAGCTAAAGGAGCTTTACAAACGTACCGAGCACATCGAGAAGCACCCAAGCAGTAGTTGGCTAGATCGGAAAACCTACACCTACAAATTTATGGGCGACTTAACGCTTCGTATAGACGGCTACTACGAGGGAAGAAAATCCTGGTCTGACGGCAAAACTCAGCGCATTGAGGAAAAGCTACCGGAAATTATCGAAGGGCTGTTAGCAGCAGCAGAATCAATGCGACAACGTACTATTGAACGCGAGGAACAGCACAAGCGGTGGGCTGAAGAAGCCAGGATACGGGCGGAAAAAGAGCGCATCGCCCGAGAAGAAAAAGCGTTTTTCGATGCCACCTTAAAAGATGCAGAGGACTGGGCAAAATCGAACAAAATTCGAGAGTACGCAGCGCACCTACGCACGCTGATTGCCGAACACAGCATCGTACTTACAGAGGCAGGAGAGGAATGGTTATGTAGGATCGAAAAGGCAGCCCGACAAAATGATCCCGCACTAAAGCACCTGTCACTGTAGGAAGACCTAAAAAGGTGATTCGATTTCTGAAAGGGCTTGTCGATTCGACAGAGGCTGCGCTGGGCGAACTACCGTAGCAATTTCCCATTCCGGGTTATGTGGTCAAACGAAAAAGCATGTTCAACAGGTGCTTCTTCACAACGACCGACAATTCTTCCGAAAAATTCGAGTCGCCCTTTTGTCGCAGATACTTTGCCGCCGCATAAAGGGCATTTGGCAACGTATCGAACTGCTTTGATCGATTTATCGGAGTGGCGGGGAGGAGAACGACGCTCGAGTAAGCGATCCTCGTCCACAGACTGCATCCACCAAGGTGCTATCACAATACGATCAACACCCAGGCGGTACATTGGGCCAACGCTCGCCATCACAGCCCAGAAAATAACAGCCGATGACAACAATGACGTCAAAACGGTTTTCCCGCCTATTGCAGCTGAAAGCGTCACTCCTAAAGCAATTTGGACCAGCAACAGCCATAGGAAAAGCAGCGGAGCAGCCAGCAGCACAATGTAGACCTGCTTTCGCCATCCCTTTAACTGAAAACCTCGAGTGAAAATTCGCGCAAACGGGTTGGCTTCTTCGATGTCCTCACAAACATAACGAATTGCCCTCGAATTCGGATCGGAAATTTCTTCCTGCTGATCGAGCATTGGCGATGCCATTTCAGGTTTTGCAGGCACCCAATCAATTCGGTACAGAGTTGGATTCCCCGTCCCTCCTCCTTCGGTTTTCTGGAGCAAGGGTAGAAAGCCAAACTGAGCATCTGCAAATAGCTGTGCAATTCCTTCGCTTTTCGTATCCCAAGTCTTCAGTAAGTTGTTCCATTGCAGGCGGATGTCATCAGACATCCGAGCCTTATCCAAAGCATCTGACCAGGGTCGGCCACGAACTTTGCATATAGATTCGACCAAGTCCCAGGAAGCAAAACCTTGGGAAGCTTTTACCGGATCGGCCTGCGACAACAGACAAAGCCCGCGTAACAACTGAACGTCGAGTCGCCCTGACTCTTTCCAAGCCAATGTTTTTTCTTGAAGAAAAACAAGGGCTTTTAATAGATCAAACCCCGTTTTAACCCCCTTTACCTCCTGTTCAGAGGCTGCTGAGTCGGAAAAATGGACAGCGGAATCGCTCATTCGAATAGGAGAAACACAAATGGAAACTCAGAGTTTGCTTCAATCATTTGCCATGGACAAGGACGGTCGCATTCGGTCTGTCGAGGAGGTAGCGCGAGGCCTAGCCTGCGAATGTGTCTGCCCTAGCTGTGGTGCCCCAGTTATTGCTCGACAAGGAGAAATTCGTGAATGGCATTTTGCTCATTCGACGGAAAGCGACTGCGAAGGGGGAACCGAAACTGCACTTCATCTAGCAGCCAAACAACTGCTCTTAGAAAGTGGAGGACTCACCATTCCTGAAATACTGGTTCAGCGTGAGGTACGGTTGCCTGATGGGCGTGTAGGCAAAGGAGAAGCCCGTCGACCAGAACGGTGGATCGATTTTCAGACTGTCGAAGCGGAGAAGACTATCGGATCAATTCGCCCTGACATTGTTGCAGTTGTCGGGCACACGATGCTTTTCATTGAAATCGCAGTCACCCATTTCGTTGATGAAGAAAAGCGTGCGGTCCTCGCGAGTTACGAAGTGCCAGCCATCGAAATCGACTTAGCAAGTCTCCAGGGAGAACACTGGTCCTGGGAACGGCTTGGGGAATGTGTCATCGAGAACGCTCGATTGAAGCGCTGGGTTCATATTCTCGACCAACGCGCCTTACTGGAGGAAGCCAATCAGGCAGCGATCGAGGATGCCCTCAGTAAGCCGGCACCTGTTGCAGAAGTAGCGGTAGCAACGCCTCCAACAGCGGTACGGACCCGATTCTGGATCAAAGATCGAATGGTCGATACGATCGAAAGGCCATTTGGCATCGCCGTTTGGTCTCCCTACGACCCAGAGCTCAATGTCCTGATCAAATCAATCGTCAGGTTTTTCGGTGGGCGCTGGCAACCACGCTTTAAAAATTGGTTGGTTCCTCTCGAAGCAAAAGCATGGCTGTTCGAAGAGCTGACAAAGCATTCGAACCGACCGCCCGAGCGGCACTCGTGAATCAACGGCCAGATGCATCACTTAGAGACTAAGAGCTTGCATGAGAAATCACGCGAGCTTATCTGTGCCGCCCGCCCCTATATCAGCAATGATTTCTGCGGCCCCTCAGCAACGAGGTTGTCTGAGGGGAACTGCCTGAGGAAATCACGACTTTCCGTGGCCGATGCTTGAAGCCAGGCATCGTAAGCATCCTCGTTGAGGATGACTATCATCCGCTTTTCATCATCAGGTTTGTGATACTGGCGCATAAACGGATGATCATCCGCATTGATCGTCAGCATCGTATAGCTATGGGTTAGCTCGCCCGTAGGGGTTTTCCAGACAGCCCAGAGCCCTGCAATCCCCATAGGCTTTCCATCGGCACGGGAGATGCGGGTCGGAACAGCTTTTCCTGTACGCCAATCAGGTTCGTAGATGGCTTCGGCAGGGATGATGCAATGACGCCCTAGTTTCCACGCATCACGGTAGCTTGGCTTTTCGTGAACGGTTTCAGAACGTGCGTTGTAAGTGCGTCTGGCAATGGTGGCATCTTTCGACCAATGGGGAATCAAACCAAATGACCCCACGAGCAATTCGCGAAATGGCACGGCTTCATCGCCAACATCCGCGAATTCATGTTTCCGAACAAATGGCCCGTGGTATCCAGGCCACAAGCTGTGCTTGAGCCCGAGTGGCAAGTCAGCAACGCCAAAATGTGCGCGTAGTCGAGCCGGATCAGTTTGAGGGTCATAGTGGGAGCACATGCCCGCAGGTTATCAAACAAAAACGCCAACAGGGCAGCACGCCCGAAAAACGGCCTCCCCCACTCAATTCGTAACAGTTGCCACTGGCATACAGTATTGCACTCCACAAACAACTGTATAAACTTACAGTATCCAAGGAGAGCAAGATGATAAGAATCGTATGCCCACACTGTCACACCCCGTTGTCCAGCGCGGAGCTTGAGCAAGTCACAGTCAATGGGCAATTGAACCTAGTCTGCCCCGAATGCTCAGTGGTGCTGGTTTCCGAGCAACAGGCAGACAGAGAAAACCATTCTCTCGAAGCCCACTACGCAGACGTTACAGAGTCCCATGCCTGAAGTTGCACTCTCTCCGGGTGTCTTTATCCCCCTACCGGGAGCACCACGGCTTGCACTGCCCTTCGATGAAGTGCGCGTTTCGGCTGGCTTTCCCAGTCCAGCGGCTGACTACGAAGACAAGCGGCTGGATATCAACGAATACCTCGTCCGCAATCCTGTCTCAACTTTCTTCTTCTCCGTGCAGGGGGATTCAATGGAAGGTGCCGAGATTTTCGATGGCGACATCCTTGTGGTCGACAAAAGTGTTCGCCCCAAGCACGGCCATATCGTGATCGCCTTCGTGGATGGTCAGCGGCTGGTGAAGCGTCTGTATCGACGTGCTGGCCGCGTTGCCTTGGTTGCAGAAAATCCGAATTACCCGACGCTGAATATCAGTGAAGAGCAGGAGCTTGTCGTATGGGGTGTCGTTGTCGGTAAATTCAAGCGGTTCGGGGCGTGATGTGCCTGTATTCGCACTGGTCGATTGCAACAATTTCTACGCTTCGTGCGAGAAGCTTTTTAACCCCAAGCTGAAAGATCGGCCAGTCGTTGTCCTGTCAAACAACGATGGCTGTGTCGTAGCCCGCTCCGCTGAAGTGAAAAAGCTTGGCATTCCGATGGGTGTGCCGTGGTTCAAGCTGCGCGAGGAAGCAAAACGGTACGGGATTGTCGCCTACAGTTCTAACTACGCGCTGTATGCGGATTTGAGTAACCGCGTGGTGCAGGTATTGAGCCAGTTCTCGCCCAGCATTGAGGTCTATAGCATTGACGAGAGCTTTCTTGAATTGTCAGGATTCGAGCGAGTCGGTTATCAAGCCTACGGTGCAGAAATTCGGCAGCGTGTGGCCGACTGGTTGGGGCTGGCTGTATGCGTTGGCATTGGCTCCACGAAGACGCTCGCTAAGCTCGCGAATCACGCCGCCAAGAAAGACTTGGCGGGCGCTGATGGCGTTTGCGATTTCACCACCATGAACGAACCTGAGCTACGCAAGCTGTTCTCCAGCATCGACGTGGGGGAGGTCTGGGGAGTCGGCAGGAAGATTTCAGCGCAGCTTGAAGCAATGGGCATCCAGACCGTGCAACAACTACGCGATGCAGACGCAGAGACGATTCGCTCCAAGTTCTCCGTGGTGCTTGAGCGAACCGTTCGCGAACTACGCGGCGTTTCTTGCCTCGATCTGCAAGAAGTTGTGCCTGAAAAACAGCAAATCATGTCGAGCCGCTCATTTGGGCAACTGATCTATGACTTGGCTGATCTGGAGGAAGCTGTCGCCAGCTACGTCGGAAAGGCAGCAGAAAAACTCAGGGCTCAGGATTCACTGGCAGGAGCCGTGCAGGTCTATATCCGCACCAACATTTTCAAGCCTGAAGCACCGCAGTATCAGCGTTCCTTCACGGTGCCATTGCCGGAGGCCTCTGCCGATACCCGCGTGCTGACCATGTGGGCATTGAAAGTCCTTCGGCGCATTTACCGGCCTAGGTACGGGTATCACAAGGCTGGAATTACGCTGATGAATATCACACCTGCGGCCAACCAACAGTTTTCGCTATTTGCTTCAGGGGGAGCTGGTGATGCTCGCTCTCAGACGCTCATGGGCGTGCTCGATGGCATCAATGGGAAGTACGGTCGAGGAACGGTGCGCCTCGCCGCCGAGGGAGTTGAAAAGATCTGGCAGATGCGCCGAGGCAATCTCTCTCCGGGCTACACAACAGATTGGGATGGCTTGCCTGTGGCGTTGGCCCGAAAGTAAGGAAATAAGCGTTGCAACGTGAAAAAGCCCGCCTGATCTCTCAGGCGGGCTTTTCAATGAAATGACTACGCAGCAAGAGCCGTTGCATCGTTTGCCGCTCCCTCCGCAGGTTTCGCCGCTGGTAGATCAACAACGTGCGCGGAGCGTTTATTCAAGATTTCCTCCCCTGCAGGAGTCATCTTCACGCACCAGTAGTCTTTGCCATTTGAGCGGGTCTTCGCAAATCCCATGTGCTTCAAACGCTTCCCTAGGACAATGTTGTTCTCAGCCTTGACCCCGAAAGCGCTCGCCCAACTCGTGTAGAGCTTATACAAGGCGGCGGGCTGCATGCCCTTCTCAGAGCATTTAAAAAGAGCCTCATCAGCAAACATTTTTATCTGGTCAGACTCTTCGCGGTACTGAAGCGATGCCGCTTCAGATGAGGCTGGAACCACAAAACGCTTGCGCCCCCGCAGAGACTTAAGCCCACGGACAGCCATCGCAAAAATGCCGTCCAACTCTGCTGAAAGCTTGGCAGGCAGATTCATATCCATCTCGTCGGCAGTGAAATTGCGGTTGAACCGGATCATCACCAAGCGGCGGAAAAAAGCATGGGTGACATCGCGCAATTTCGGCAAGTGGTTTGTGGCGAGCATGACGCGCGTGGTCGGGATGAAGGCAAATGGGCGCTCGTACTTGCGCTCGGCCTCGACCATGTCACCGCTCACGATCTGCTTGAGCACGCCGTCATCCATCACCGTGTTTTCGTTGATTTCGGAACTCATCAACAGCAGCTTTCCATCCAGCTCGGCCAGAGCACGGCGATTTCCGAGGCGTTGAACCGGTGCGCTGTAGACGTTTTCATGTCCAACCAACTCGGCCATGAGTTTCAGCAAAACCGACTTGCCGTTACCGCCATCCCCAACGCAGACCACGAATTTCTCGAAGCTGGTATCAGGGATAAGGCAAAGGCCCATCCACTCACGCATGAACTGGATTTTCTGATCGCGGTCGTGATCATCGCGAAACACATCGATCAGGAATTTCTCGAAGACCGGCGCTTGAGCATTCTCATCCCAATCAACTTTACGACCTGAGCGAAGATGCATTGCAGGATCGTGAGGGACAAGCTGATACGTCGTCATGTCGAGCGCACCGTTCTTGAAACAGACAAAGTTATGGTTCGGCTTGAATTCGCTGCCTTTGACGACGCAAGTTGTCTTCAGCAAGGCATGAAGCTCGCGCACATGCTTGAATTCGACACCTGGGCCGAAAAAATCAGTGACCAAACGCAGAATATCGGCCTGCTCGTCCAGGTCGGTCCAATACCCGCCCGAATACGCCAGGAAACCGTTATGGAGGTACACGAGGCCATTCGGGTAATACTTTCGGAGAAATTCCTTAACCCAGTCGGCAGCAGTTTCAGGAATCGGCCAGCAAGCAAGCGACGCTTCGGTGGTGGTGATGGTTTGGTTGTTTTCCATGGTTTACTCCTTCAGTTAGTTGCAATAAATTTTTCGATCTCGATGCTCGGGAACCCTTCCACAAGCACCGCTTTCAGTTCCTCAGTACGAGGGGTTAATGGCACTGCGTGCTCGACGAATTTCCCTCGCTTAGCGTTCTTGGCCTCATCGACGGTTGTTGGATAGCCATGCTCAGTGAGCCAAGTCGCCAACTCGGGATAGGTCATTGTTTTGCTCAGTCCGCAGAGGCCTTGCGTGTAGGCACGCAAGAACAAGCGGCGGAACACGTCCGTGATTCCTTTGCTTGTTGTTCGAACACCAAAGCTCCGCCCCACCCCTCCGCTCAGGCGATCACGTACCAAGTAAAACTGGTAGTGGTCATCCCAATCGTGAAAATCCTGAAGGGTTTTCAAGCAGCGATCATCTCGCCAGCCGTCGAAAATTGCCCTCGCCCGCTCGCACTCCGCCAAGTCATTCCACGGCACGCTGGGCAGAGAGAGGTGTTCTCCGTCAGCGACAGCAATTTCGAGCGGATCAACCAAGCGACGCTTGAAGTCGAATTCAAGATTCAGCTTTGATTCTCGGGTGAGGCGAACCACATCGGCGTCCTTCACCCATTGCTCACGAAATGGCGTGAACGGGCGAGTTACCGTCATGTCGCCTGGGCGGCGATTCATGAACAAATCGACCATGAATTCGTTGTGCAACGCAGACTCGACCTGCGGCGACACACCAGCTTTTGCGAGAATGAATGGCTCACTCTCGAACGGAATCGCCGTTAGCTGGCCACGAGTTTTCATGGCAATCAGTTGCCGCACACGATGCTTGCGCTCCAGCATCTTGCTTCCGGGAGCAACCCGTTCGCAGAGCGCCTGAAAACGTTTCGCCATCGGCCCATCCAGCGCCAATTCGGACTCGTCAGCATCCGTGATGAAACCGTCCGTCGTGGCGCTGATCACATTTCGATGCGGTGGGATTCCAGCGATTTGCTCGCTGAGAACAGCGCGAACGAAACCCGTCGTGTGTGCTGCGATGGCGGCATTCGTCAAAATGGAATGAGGCAGTTCAACACTCTTCATCCCCTGTGAGTCGAAGACCCTCTTTGCTTTCAAGCCTTGCGCTGTCTTCCCGTACAGGCTGTTCCCGAGAAGCTTGGCGTACAACTCAAAGATGGTTCCTTTATCGAACGACTTCCGCAGCGTTCTTATATGCATTACGAATGGCTCGAAAAGCCGGCTATCACCTTCGCACCACGGGAAAATCACGCCATGCAGGATGTCGATCTGGCAGCCGAGATTCAGCGCAACCTCAATCTCAGGTGCTGTGCAATACGAGAAGCCTGTTAGCGGATAAACCAGTCCGCCTTGGGAGTTCCGCACAGGCATCGACGGAAACCTGGTGCCCTCCGGGAAAGCAAACCGCACATAGGCAAACCCGAGTACATGCCCAACGAAATCGGCTATGTCCTTTGAATACCAGAAGTTGTCATAGTCGATGTGGCGAAGATCGACCATCCCGGTTGTGTAAGCCCCAGCCAGATCGAAGTCGTTGTAGATACCGATGGTTGTCGGGCCAAATGCATAACACTCGTTGCGACCGCCGCTGTAGCAATCGGCGATAAAAGGCTCATTAGCCTTTCGCATCGGCGTAGGAGCTTTTTCTTTCTTGGTTATTACCTTGTCCCTATCTGAATTCCAATAGGTGCTAGCGCATTCCGTTACGCCAAATGCCACATTGAAATCGACTTGGCTCTCCTCGAGCTTCGAGGTAAAGATGCGGACGGCAAGGCTGCTAGCCGTCGCAGGTAGAGAGCGCTTCCCTGTGTGCTTTTCAGCAAAATCGAGCAGGCGAAGATAAAAGCGGACAGCGATTTCCGAGTCGCGGAGGCCGTATCGCTCAAAGGCCTGCTTATCACCTTGCAACAGCAGGTCCATCCGCTCCTTCAGATAGCCTTCAGGCAGGTCAAGCTTGGGCAAACCGAGTAAGTCACCAATTTGCGCCAGCGAAGTTCCCATCGCCACATGCCCACCAGCATCGACAAAGCGAACCTTCAAGGTGCGGAACACCCCGTCACGATCTGTCGCCAAGTAGGTTTGGTTGTTCAGCAGTCCATCGAGATCGTCAGCATCCGGCTCCAAGAGGAGTGAGGTTTTTACAGAGGCCACACGACCACCGACGTTTTCCAGGGCTTGCTTGAACGACACGAGGTCGCCAAACGCCTGTAAGTCAATGCGCAGGAAAAAGCCGACCAAGACGACATGGTTCGGCCATTCGAGGATTACCCCGCGATCCATCGCTTCGTGGATCAACTCAAAAACGATCTCGCGGAAGTGAGGGCGTTGCTCTTTCTCAGGCCCACGCGGATACACCACTCTCTCCATAACACCGCACTCGCCTACCAGATAAAACTGGAGGCTCAGGATCACGTTGTCATGCTCTTCATCACCTGGAACAAACTCAGAATCGAAGCCGATATACACGGTCGGCCCCTGACCTTTCCGAGGCTTGCCAGGATCAGTTGTAATGTCTTCGGCTTGATGAGCCGTCAGCACTTCCCAACGCTTCAGCTCAGCCTCGATGTCCTCGTCGAACACAGGGTCGGGAAAGTTGGTGTAACAGTCCGGTACATATTCCCCTTCCGGCGACTTACACCACGTCTTCGGGACAGGAATTTCAATTACGTTTTGCATTTTTATATCTCCGAAAGCAGTGAGGGGTAGTGGTTGCCCCACTACCCCTCACCGGTCATCGTTAAAAAAGTTGGATTACTGTTCGAGGAAACTCCAATCGGGCTCGGCCCCTGCCATGCCCGACCGAGTGAGACGAATGAGCGTTTCGCGAACCTGTTTTGCTTTTTCATCGTCTTCCACATCGATCCACGCAACCATGCGGCGCTGGTCATCACGGCAAGAGACCCCCTTGCCCGGGTGAAGCGTGATCGACGTCACGACGTGCATCGCGATGGCGTTGCCGTTTGGGAGAACAGTCAGTTTTGCCATGTTAGAAACCTCCAAGGGTTGAGTTAAGGCGTTGTTCCAGGCGTCTGGCACGGATTCGAGCGAGCGGATCATCGATTTCCTTGACGTCCGGGATATAGAAATCGAGGGTTCCAAGGACTCGCCCCATCAATCGAAGCTCAACCCCGTCAGGAGGAGCAAGCATCGCTTTATGAAAGCCATCCTCATCATTAACCAACTCATCACGAAGATTGGTCAGTTGAACACCAAGGTGGTTATGGCCGACGAGCAGATCACCTTGCCGGACACACCCCCAGTAAGTGTCACGCTTCGACGAGATTTCGACGATGTCGACACCCCCAGTCGAGCGGAGCAAATCCCCAAAGCGCCAGGAATTGCACTGCAACTTCGCACGCAAGCAGTACGCCATTACCGGGAGCTTGATCTTTTCCCAATCAGGGCGAATTAGATGGCGGCAGCGTTTAGCAACCATCTTGGCCGCTATCGGGCTCGGTTTGGCCAGGATTTCCGCTTGAATTTCCGGGTGATTCGGAAATTTCAAGGCCTGATAAAGATGCTCACTGGTTCTGCAGTGAATTCCGTACAGTGTGATCAAATATCCTGCGGACATATTGGATAGGCCACCAAAAACTTCACGGGTAGTGCGGAACGAGATAACTTCGTTTTTGCTATAGGTATTCATGAATTTTCCTTTCGTTAAATGAATACAAGGTCTTGCTACACATCCAGCGCGAACAAGGAGGACCACTCCTCCCCGTCGAGCCTCGGATACTTTTTTATTTGGTGAATCCCACAGGTAATTCGTCCCAGGTCCGCCCATCGAGTGTGCGGACTGGTGCTTTGTGGCTTGATCCAACCTGCTTGATGAAAAACGGCAGGCTGTTGGCCACAGCGAAATCTCGTACTTGGCGAGCCCAATCGAGATTGAGTGGGCGGGCACGCTCCGTACCCGTTTCAGAACCGAGCACCACCCAATCCACATCCTCGTAGCCAGTGAGGTCAATCGGCCCGAGCATTGGCTCGATCATCACGAACCGATGGCCCTGAACACGCAGCAGATGCGGGAGGCGCTCATCGGCCAGTGCTTGGTTTTCGATGGAGACACCACAAGCGATGTAAGGTGGAACACCGTGCGGATAGCGTTCTTCGAGGAAGTCCGCCATGCGCTCTGCCCGCTTCGTCCAGAGGATATATTTGGTGTTATCGGTTGCTTTGCGGAATTTCGAGCGGCAGAAGTTCTTCGCTTCCCGCTCCTGAGCGACTTGATCGACTACATCTAGGACGCGGTGGATGGTTTCGTCAGAAAACTTGTCCCAGAACAGATCGCCGTGCTGAACCACACCGACAATGCCTTTCTTGGGGCGCAATTTCGCGGGATCGAAGCGAGCATCAAGCTCCATCGGCCCGCCTTCCTTGACTGACTCGGGTAAATTTCCGAGGCGAATTTGCCAGGGCATGATTCCATCGAGCCACCAGCAATCACGGCAACCTGCGGAGTAGCGTTGGCAGCCGACGACGGGGTTCCAGTCGGAGGTAAGGAGGTCACCAGGGTTATGTTTAGCCATACAAATCTCCAAAAGAAAAAGGACCACAGGGGTCCTTTTTTCATTGATTAATAAAAGATGAACTAGGTAATTTTTTTACAGTGAGGGCACGACCGAATTACACGGCGAACGGGTTGGAGGTCCTTTGATTGGCGAATGGATTCTTATAATTCGTGTCCATTGATCGTCGATTCGGTATGGGGATACCTATCTCTGGGCCAACCGTTCCTAACTCACTGGGTTGCTATCCGAGGGCTTGACTTTTGATTGACTCGGCGACTACATCCAACAACAGCTTGGATGTGACTTTATTGAGATTGACGACATGAGCATATTTGCAACACAATTCGTATCAATATCTGTGTTGCAACAACCAAGGAAACTATGGACAAGCACCAACTGCTGTATGAGTGGGCAAAACGCACCGTCAAAGCCAGTGATTCAGGGGATTTGTCGCATTTGTTCACGAGCACAAATGTCCCGTTCGATCAGTGGATGACCGAGAACAAAGATTTCCTTGAAGACCTGACAGATCAGCTAATCGGATTCAGGATCATCAAAAATGAAGAGGAATACCGAGATTGGTACACGCCACCTGAAATTTACGATCTGGACCTATGCGTGTTCATCGACATGAACGTGCCAAAGGATCAACTCATCAGGCAGTTCCGGCGACTACTGAAAGAACAGCATCCAGGAAAAGTAGGAAGACCGAGGCACCGGTCGTACTCTGACTTTGAATGGTGTGAAATATCAGGGAAGACAACACTCGACACCCTTGAATTGATGCTGAAGGTCTATGACCTGAGAGAAACTACAAGTTTACGGCTATGGCAAATCGCCGAAAAACTGAAGATGAATCCAAGCCAAGCCACCAAGAAGACAGATCCCCATAAGGAACTTGTAGATAAGAAAGCAATCTTGAGCTCGACTGTTAGCCGCTATTTGCAGTGGGCAAACAAGTTGATGAAAAACCTCGAAGACGGCAGGTTCCCGAAGTACAGATGAAAATCGCCCACCTGCTGTGGGCTTCCCCAGGCGTACCTATCGAAAAGCACTACGGTTGAAGCTCAGTAGTCGTCAGCCAACATGACTGTCGTGTAGCTCCTGTCCCACTCCGTGATGACGTAGAACTTCACGGCATTGATCGTATAGCTGGAAAACACCCGCCCCTCGGTCCGGATAGCCAAATCGTTCAAGGCTTGGTCAGCCTTGCACAGATCGCCGTCATCACCATTGGCATGGCGCATAACAAGTTCGCTCAGATTGATACCGTGCTCCTGTGCGTAGTTCAGGCAGTTCCGCGTAACGACAATTTGCCCCAATGAAAACAGCATGAGCTTCCCCTCAGACGATGGTTGATAACAACCCTCAGCGTCTGATGGATCGGCATGTTCCGAGCACCGAAATATTTTCGATCTAACCCGTTGCCCGACCTCTGGATCGGTTGGATGGTGCCCCTGTGGTCAAGAGAAAGGGCATCAACGATGTACACGCTAACAGCCGATCAGAAGCAACAACTGGCAGAAATCCTCGTCGAGGAATTCGGAGCAGGAATGGAGTTCGAGGACTTCACCGAAGCCCTGCTCGGTTTGCTGGATGACATCGCCGGATTCGAGACCGCCCCGCAATCCGTCATCGACAAACTCACTCAGCAAATCTGGAGGAAATATCATGGATAAGACCGCAACCGCTTCCGAAAACACCACCGCTGCCGCCGCGTCCCAACCGAAGAAGATCGACCTGGGAAAAGCCGCTATCAAGGAGGCCATCGCCAAGGGCAAGGCCGTCATCAAGGAAGGCAAGAGCAAGGCCGATGCTGCGATGGTCATCTTCGAGGCCTTGAAGGACGAAGAAAAAGACGTGGTTATCGCTGCCTTCGTCCAGGGGGCCACACTCACCGAAAAAGGTGCTGTGACCTACTGGTACAACTGCCGTCGGAAAGCGAAGAAGGCAGCCAAATCTGCCTGATCTCGCTAGATCAGGCCAAACGATAGAGGGGCATCAGTAATGCCCCCCCTCTCTTTTTGTCTCTACCTGTTCGCGTTCTGCTCACCACCTGAGCGTCTGGATTTCCGCCAATCCCAAGGCGGTACAGGATTGGCCTCAGTCCAAAGGCCTGCTCGCTTTGATCGTGCCTCATCCTCGGCAAAAGCGTAGCGCTCGCGGTCCTCGGGGCTCTGCTCGGTCTGGTATTTCTTGTAATGCCAAGCAAGTCCGGATGTCAGCACAGCGAGTCCGGCATCGAGAGTCTTGGGACAACGCTGACAATCTGGTGGAGATACCCAAACCTTAGCGACAATCCGCACATAGCGATCCCGCTTATCGCCTTCAAGTCGGACCTCTTTGCCGAAGACCAAGGTGCTCATACGTTGCTTGGCCCGCTGTCCGAAGGGTTGTGCCTTTTCAGGAGCATCGATTCCGGCGACGCGGACCTTGTGTTGGGTCTTGTCGGCATCAAGCACCGTGACGGTATCACCGTCCGCAACGCCGACGACAACGCCAGTCACATCGGCGAAAGCCGGGAGAGAAAACAAGAACATCAGGATAAAACGCATCACAAAACCAGAAACCCCCGTCAATGCCAAAATTAGCCGCTACTACTGCAAGGAACGCCATCAAAAGCTTAATCACCATCTACACAGGGATTACAGCCCCTCGGCACTCGGAATTCAGCGCCTCTTAACGTATGCTACACGGCTGTCCCGCCCTGTACTGCGTTATTGAGGTTTTCTTATGTCGTCGCTTCGAAACTTGCTGAACACATTCCGTACTGCATCTGTCACCGAGCGTGAAAAAGGCACGTATTTCGAAGAGCTGATTCTCTGCTATCTACGAAATGAAGCAACCTACAAGGACCTCTACACCCACACGTGGTCTTATGCAGAATGGGCAAAGCAACAAGGTATTGATGCCCGAGATACCGGTATTGACCTCGTGGCGCAAACAGCAACCGGCGAATATCACGCTATCCAGTGCAAGCTGTACGCAGAAGACTATCGCCTGCAAAAGGGCGATATCGATAGCTTCTTCACTGCATCCGGCAAAAAACCCTTCACGCACCGCGTCATCGTCAGCACGACTAATCACTGGAGTGAGCACGCGGAAAATGCTCTGTGTGACCAGCAACCTCCCGTCAGCAAGATAGACCTGCACGATCTGGAAAATAGCCAGATCGACTGGGACAGCTACGCCCCAAAAGCTGCACCGGTACTCAAGACCAAGAAACAACTACGTGAGCATCAGCAGGCAGCGCTGGCCGCCGCTCAAACAGGCTTGGCCACCGCCGACCGTGGCAAGCTCATCATGGCATGCGGCACGGGCAAGACCTTCACCGCACTCAAGATCGCTGAGACGCTGGCAGGTAAAGGCAAACGGGTGCTCTTCCTTGTCCCGAGCCTGAATCTACTGTCGCAAACCCTCACCGAATGGACGCAGGAAAGCGAAACGCCCCTGCACAGCTTTGCCGTCTGCTCTGACAGCGACGTGGGCAAGAAGCGGAAGAAGGATGACGATACCGTTCAAACCTTCACCCATGAATTACGCTACCCCGCGACGACCGAACCGGGCCGGCTGGCAACGGAAATGGGCAAGCGTCACGATACCGAGCACATGAGCGTGGTGTTCAGTACCTACCATTCCATCGAAGTGATTAGCCGTGCCCAGCTTGATCATGCTCTGGCTGATTTTGATCTGATCATCTGCGACGAAGCACACCGAACAACGGGGGTCTCATTCGGTGACGAAGATGAGAGTGCGTTTGTTCGGGTCCACAACAACGCTTACATCCGCGCCGCCAAACGACTCTACATGACGGCAACACCAAGGATCTACAGCGATTCAGCCGAAGTGCAGGCAGAAAAAGACAATGCCAAGCTATATGGCATGAATAAAGAAGAATGGTTCGGCAAAGAGCTTTTTGTTATCACCTTCTCAGAGGCAGTGCGTCGTGGCCTGCTATGCGACTACAAGGTGATCGTGCTGGCCGTTGAAGAGGCCCACGTTAGCCGTCGTATCCAGAATCTGTTGAAAGACCCGGACA
The DNA here is from genome assembly GCA_013335535.1 of Azonexaceae bacterium. Classification (GTDB taxonomy): domain Bacteria; phylum Pseudomonadota; class Gammaproteobacteria; order Burkholderiales; family Rhodocyclaceae; genus Azonexus. The sequence goes on along the minus strand of JAAXVL010000004.1, from coordinate 125,491 downwards.
ACCAGCTCAAGGTCGATGACGCTGCGAAGATCATCGGTTGTTGGAAAGCACTTTCCAAGCAAGGGTTGTCGGATGATCTGGTCGGCGACAGTCAGGCCATGCAACGCGCCGTCGCCTTCTGTCAGGTCATCGAAATCGCCAAGGCCGGCAAGACACACAAGGTCAGCTCGAAGCAAATTGCCTCCATGTTCCAGTCCGTAGTCGAGGCGTATCAGGAAGAGGAAGAATTCGAACAGGTCGCTCGTCTCAACTGTGAAGCAGCACACGTGGACGGCAGCATGAATGCCAGCGAGAAGGAAGCAAAGCTGGCCTGGCTCAAGGATTCTCCACCAGACAACACCTGCCGGATTCTCTCCAATGTGCGCTGTCTTTCCGAAGGCGTGGATGTACCAGCCCTCGATGCAGTGTTGTTCCTGACACCGCGCAATTCACAAGTGGATGTGGTGCAATCGGTCGGTCGTGTCATGCGAAACGCTCCCGGCAAAAAGCGTGGCTATGTGATCCTGCCCGTGGTTATTCCGGCCGGCGTCGAGCCCCATGAGGCTCTGAACGACAACCAGACTTACAAAGTGGTCTGGCAAGTGCTTCAAGCCTTGCGGTCCCACGATGACCGCTTTGATGCGATGGTGAACAAGCTGGATTTGATCGGCAAGGACACTTCCAAGATGGAAGTTATCGCCATCACCGACAAGATCGCCAAGAAGCAGGAGAAAACCAAGGGCAAAACCAAGGGGCAAACCGGCCAAGGCGGCTTCACCATCGGCACCGGTGGCGATCAACCCAAGCCGGTGCAGCACACCCTTGAATTCGAGATTGGCGAAATTGAGCGTGCCATCTACGCCAAGCTGGTGCAGAAGGTAGGCAACCGCCACCACTGGGAAGACTGGGCCAACGACATTGCCAAGATCGCCCGCACCCACATCGACCGCCTCACCGGCATTCTGAAAAACGAGGCCAACACCAAAGAGCATGAAGCCTTCAATGCTTTTGCAGAAGAGCTGCGCGACGACCTTAACGACAGCATCACCGATGGAGAAATCATCGAAATGCTGGCCCAGCACCTGATCACCAAGCCGGTTTTTGATGCGCTTTTCGAGGGCTACAGCTTCGCCCAATACAACCCCATGTCGCAGGCCATGCAGGCTGTCCTGGATGTGCTGCAAGAGCATCGCCTTAGTAAAGAAGCTGACACTCTCCAAGCCTTCTACGACAGCGTGAAGCTGCGGGCTGAAGGTATCGACAGTGCGGCGGGTAAGCAAAAGATCATCAAAGAGTTGTATGACAAATTTTTCAACGGAGCTTTCCCGAAGCTCGCTCAGCGCTTAGGCATCGTCTATACACCTGTAGAAGTGGTCGATTTCATCATCAGTAGTGTCAATCACATTCTGCAAACCGAATTCGGCCAAAGTTTGGGCAGCAAGGGAGTGCATATTCTCGACCCCTTCACCGGCACGGGAACCTTTATTACCCGCCTGTTGCAAAGCGGACTGATTACTCCTGAGCAGCTACCCTACAAGTACCAGAACGAAATCCATGCTAACGAGATTGTTCTATTAGCCTATTACATTGCTGCCATCAACATTGAAGCGGTTTACCACGGCATTGTGGGAGGTGACTACCAGCCATTTGACGGAATCTGCCTGACTGACACCTTCCAGATGTACGAAAAAGAGGACATGGTTGATGCACTACTCGAGCAAAACAGCGCACGGCGTAAGCGACAAAAACAACTCGACATTCGAGTCATATTTGGAAATCCTCCATATTCAGCAGGACAGGAAGATGAGAACGACAACAATAAAAACATTGACTACCCGGCTTTAGATAGTCGAATTTTCGAGACTTATATTCAAGGCTCAAGAAAATCCATGGGGAAGAGCAAGGGCTACGATTCGTATATTAGGGCTTTTAGATGGGCTACCGACTTATTAAAAGAGAGCGGTGTAGTTGCGTTTGTGTCAGGTAGCGGCTTCGCTGAAAAACCCGCAATGGACGGCATGAGAAAAGCCATTAAAAATGAGTTTAATAGCGTCTATGTATTCAATTTGCGCGGCGACATCAGAAAGAACATCCTTAGCAAAGGAAGAGCCAAAGAAGGTCAGAATATATTTGACTCTGGCAGCATGACCGGAATTGCCATAACAGTTTTAGTGAAGAACCCCTCCTCCAAAAAAACTGGAAAAATATTCTGGCACGATATAGGCGATGACCTCCTGTCTAAAGAAAAGTTAGCCATCATTAAGAAATACAAGGACATCTTTGGCATCCAGCAGGCTGGGAAGTGGTTAAGCGTAACGCCAGATGAGCATAACGACTGGATAAATCAGCGCGATTCCAGCTTCTCAGCCTATATGTGCATAGGTAGAAAAGGTGACAAAGGTGAAGTAGCCTTGTTCGATAGTTATTCTATGGGTCTTAAGACGAATCGGGATAGCTGGGTATATAACTCATCGAAAGCCCGTCTCAATAAATCCATCCAAAGTATGATTTCTTTTTACAACCTGGAAATGACTAGGCTATCTGGAAAAAGCGGCGACGAAATAAACAAGCTAATTATCCGGGATAAAACAAAAATAAAATGGACAACAGATATTCAATCAGATCTTGAAAAAGGCAGAAAGCACGAAGTTAATATTTCAGATTTTAATATTGCTTTATATCGTCCTTTTCTAAAATGCTGGGTCTACTCTAATGCCAAGTGGAACTGGACTCGACACTTGATGCCCAAGTACTTTCCTGACGCCAACTCTGATAACTTGGTTATTTGTGTGAGTGGTGTGGGTGCGCGGAGTGGGTTTTCTACTTTAATCACGAACACACTGCCTGATCTTCAGGTCGTAGATAATGGTCAATGTTATCCCCTCTACATTTATGATGAACAGGAACGGTGTAGCAGCCAAAATGATCTTTTTTCCGCGACTAATTTAGCCAACCAAAAGCGTCGTGACGCCCTCACTGATGAAGGGCTAGTACATTTCCAGACGACATATTCCGCTGAACATATAAACAAAGAAGATGTTTTTTATTACGTCTACGGTCTATTGCACTCCCCCGACTACCGCGAACGCTACGCCGACAACCTGAGTAAGGAATTGCCGCGCATCCCTCGCGTGAAGTCCTCCGCCGACTTCTGGGCTTTCTCCCAAGCTGGACGCAAGCTGGCCGACCTGCACCTAAACTACGAAACCGTGGAGCCGTACCCGCTCAAGATCGAATCGTCAGGCAAACTGACCGATATCGACTATCGCGTCGAAAAAATGAAGTACGGCAAGAAGGGTAAAGACAAAGACCTCACCACACTGCACTACAACGACAAGATCACCCTGACCGGCATTCCGCTGGAAGCCTACGACTATGTGGTAAACGGTAAACCGGCGCTGGACTGGGTGGTGGAACGCCAGTGTGTGAAGACTGACAAGGACAGCGGTATCGTCAATGATGCCAACGACTGGGCCGTCGAAACCATGAACAATCCGCGTTACCCACTGGAGCTGTTCATGAGGGTGGTCACAGTCAGCCTGGAAACGATGAAGATCGTGCGGACATTACCCAATTTGGATATTCTTGAAAACTAACCATCAAGCAGCCCAGCTCAAACAAGCTCTTGGGATGGCAGTTAGCGCATTTCAGCGTAGAACTGCCCTCCAATCATCCCTCAAGCATAAATACCCTTGTCGAGCGTCGAGACAAGCACGAACACAAGCAGACAGACGACTCAGCCAGCCATACCCTTACTGACTGGCAGTGATGGGAACAGATTGCGTGGAGCCGCAATAACGAGCCTGCCGGATGAAGCCGGTTAAAGTTTCAGCAATGCCTTGTGGATGGCGTCGATGATGTGTCAGCTTGGGAATTACGCTTCAACTATTCATCCACGATCCGTAACACACCGCCAGCAATGGCAGCGCAGCGAACCCGACAGGAGTTGTGCGAGTTGGTCAAACTCACACGGGGCAATGCCCTGCCTCCCGGTTGCAAGAAAAGACCTGATTTGCGAGTGGTGACGAAGCAAAGCTGAGGAACTATCGCAAATCACGTGCGAAGCACGCAACCCTTGAATGCTCACGACCGATCTCGCCGATGAAAAAACAGCTTTGGCATTGCGTTCAATTTTCCCGAACGGCCACTGCATTTTTACCTTCCACCGATGCAATGCATTCGCCTTCGGCGACTGATCTCGTGGTGAATTCCGTCGCACTTCGCCGCTCCGAATTCACCCACTCGATGGCTTCTTTCCCCGCATGTATTTCCCGGTAATCAGCGTTGCCCCAACCCGGTAGGTCATGGATGGTCCCCATGTAGATCACCTGAATTGGACCTAAGTCATGAGCATCGTTAAACGAGGAAATAGCAAGTACTGGTACATGCAATTCCAGCTCAACGGCGAGACGTACATCCGCTCCACCCGGACCACCAACAAGAAAACCGCCGAGCAGATGGAGGTCGAATGGAAAGCCCAGCTCCATGCACAGCAATACCGATGCAGGAAGCCACGGATTTCGCTGGCAGATGCATTCCAGCAATACACGGTATCGAAGAAAGGAATTGCCAGCTACGCCAACTTGCTTGCCCACGAGGCTGTGTTGTTCCGCCTGCTCCCGGTGAAGAAGTACATCGACGAAATCACGGCACATGACCTGGAGCGGTTCAAGCAAGCACGCACCAACGAAGGCGTTGGTGCAGAAATCATCAAGTACGGGTTGCTGCTGGTGCGTGGCACATGGAAATTCAGCAAGAAACTGGGTTACCAAGTCAGCGACCTCGAATTCCCCACCGTGAAAATCCCGAAGGTGCCATTGCGCTACCTGACGAGCGAGGAGGAAAGCCGCCTGCTCCGTGAGCTGGCACCTGACCGGGAAGGACCTGGCCTGAAACCAATGGCTGAGCGCAGCGAAGAACTGAAGCGGGTCATGCAGGACGCCTACGATCTCGTTATTTTGCTGCTGGATACCGGGGCTCGGTACAGCGAAATTGCCAACATCGAATGGCAACGCATCGATCTCGCGGAGCAAGCCATTTACCTCTGGCGGTCAAAGGTCGAAAACGAGACGGTTCTGTACATGACCGACCGGGTATTCGAGGTGCTTTCTCGCCGGGAAAAGACGAAGTCCAGCCGCTATGTCTTTAGCAACCGGGACGGCGAAGCCCGTGGCTATTGCACCCAATCAATCCGCAAAGCGATTTTACGAGCTGGATTACAGAGGTGCCGAGTGCATACCTTGCGTCACACCCTCGCCTCTCGCCTTGTCCAGAATGGAATGAGCGTTTACGAAGTGCGTGAAATCCTCGGCCACAGCGACATCAAGACCACCATGCGTTACGCCCACCTCGAATCCCGTCAGGTGACATCGAAGGCCCGTGACGTAATCAACCGACTCAACCAGCGCAGCAACTAACCGAGGAAATCACCATGCCACTGTTCGAAGTCAGATTCAGCATCTATCGCCAAAACGAGCCGGGGAAAGCGACGATTGGCAGCAGCCTAACTTCAGGCCTGAAGACTACTATCCAGGCCAACAACATGGGCCAAGCACGAGCGATGATCGAAGCCCAGTACGGCAAAAATTGCTCGGTGCATGGGATAAAACAAATTTAACTGGTTACAGGCTAAAAATACTACCAGCCCCAGTGAGCGTCTCAACTTGCCACTCGCCAGACATTTTGAAATCCGGTGTAATCAGATCGGAGACAAACAGCCTACGAGCCACTCCGTACGATCGTTCTTGATCCTGAAAGTCAAATTCGAAACCCAGCTTTTCGTAAAACCGATTGCGCCGCAATCGCTCAGCTTCGGTTTTGGCATCTTGCCCTTGAAGATTGATTGGAACCACCGGAACATTGCAAGGTCGCGATTTAGCCCAATGCACCAGAGGAAGCATCAATAGAGATCCGATACCAATTCCTCTCAGCGACTCGATCTCTATATCAATCCGCCCATTGCCAAACCACACGTGCCCTTCATCCGATCCAGCTGGTGACACGTAAGTAGCTTGCCAAACAGCTATACCAGTTCCTGAGGCGACTTCCGCGCAACCACCCTCATACATGGCACCGACCATAGCCGCTGCAGGGCCATCTCCAAACACCACCAATATTCGATGCTCACGACCATCACGGTTCCACACTCGAATTTGCTCTTCACGACGTTCGACCATGCCTTCCCCTCACAGCATCAGAATTGGCTAATCAACGATCTTGTGCCGTAGCATTTTGCTGCACCGATTGTAGCTGTTGCCGTGCCTTTAGCATCTTCAAGCGCGCCCGGGCGGTTTTCGCGATATCCGCCTGACGCTTGGCATTTTTCTTTAAACGTTCGGCATTCTTTTCCATGCCCGACAGGTCAAATAGTTCAGCAAGTTTCATGGTCATCTCCGTTGAATCGTTCAACGGTATTTATCCCGACAACCGAGTGGGGCTGGAAGTCGGCAAGGCAATCAGCGTTGCCGGTCAGCATCGGCCAAGAGACAGTCACCGGCACAAAGCCAAGACTGTTTGCCAGCATTGATGCGGTCGATAAATCTGACAACGCTGGATCACTTCGAGGACGCCCTTTCGGCGTCCTCTTCTTTTTCAGCCCCTACGACCACGGGGCGAACCTGTATGGGTTTATGACGTACCTCGAAGCCGCCACGGAAACCAAGGGGTTACAAGTCGGCTGACAAAACTGGGCAGGCTTCTATGCCAGATTGCTGTGCGTTCCAGATTCAAACCACAAAAGCAGACCAACTTTCTGCATATGCAAAATAATTAGGTTGGTGTCGATAAGGGCATAATGTCCAAACACAGGGAGGATCACCATGGACATAATGAGCTTTGACGAGGTTGTAACCTATCTCCAGAAGAAGCGCAGAATCATGTCGTTACTGATGGGTAACGGCTTCAGCATGGCATACGACAAGGAGATATTTTCGTACAACGCCTTGTACGATTTTCTTCAATCTCAGGATGACGAGTTGCTGACCAAGCTGTTCGGCGCGATCAAAACCAAGAACTTCGAGCTGGTAATGCAGCAATTGGACACAACAATTGCGCTGCTGGATGCTTTCGGAGCAGAGGAATCGGTCAAGCAACAGATTCTGGCGGCATCGGAAAAGCTCAAGCAAGGTTTGCTCAAATCCGTCAAGGAACTGCACCCGGAGCACGTATTCAAGATTCCCGATGCAAAAAGCGTGGCATGCGCAAACTTCCTTCGTTTATTCCTGGATAGCGGTGGACAGATTTTCACCACAAACTACGACCTCCTGCTTTACTGGGTGTTGATGCGTCAAGGAACAGCGCAACACATTGACGGGTTTGGGCGTGAGTTGGAAAACCCTCTCGAAGTACAGAAGGGAGAAGACGAGCAATTGTCTGACCTTATCTGGGGGCCGAATCAGGCAAAGCAGAACATTCACTATCTGCACGGAGCACTTCATCTGTTCGATGTCGGTTCTGAAATTATCAAGGAACAATACGACTGGACCGGCTACTTGCTGGAGCACATTACAGCTCGCCTCGATAATGGCAGCTATCCAATATTCGTCACTGCGGGCAACGGTGAGGAAAAAATGGAGCACATCAGGCACAACCGCTATCTGTCGTACTGTTATGACCGCCTATTGGGCACCGTGGGTTCGCTGGTTACTTTTGGCTTCAATTTCGGGCCGTATGATGAGCACATCATCGAATCGATCAACAAAGCAGCGAAGCACGGCGCGAAAGCTGTCGACAAGCTTCGGAGCGTGTACATCGGCATTTATTCCGACGCGGATGTAAAGCACATCGAGTCGATACTGCCAAAGTTTGAAGTCAAGGTTCAGCTATTCGACGCGAAGACCGCGAACGTTTGGGGGGCATGAGAATGGCCATCAGCGAAGAGGATTTGGTCGCCTCAAAAAGGGGCAAGTGGTCGGTTGCTGGAGTCCCGCACAGGGGATGGGTCTGCGTCGATATCGAGGACTTGGGAGAACCCTCTATCAACTGCGAAATGTGCGAGTCGCAAACAATCCGCTACGTCCATCACATGTCTCACGATGACTACCCTGACATTCTCCAGGTAGGCTGTATCTGCGCGGGTCACATGGAAGGCGACCTTGATGCATCGAAGGCACGAGAAGTGTCGATGAAAAGCCGGTCTGCTAAGCGGAAGCGCTGGCTGTCTCGGGCTTGGAAGGTGTCAGCGAAAGGAAATCCCTACATCAGTGCCGATGGCTATCGGATTACTGTGTATCAGCGAGGAACGGGGTGGGCGTGTACATTAGCCTCTGTTGATCAGTCGTCAGTTCAGCACTCAAGGCGGAATTACAAAACAATTGGCGAGGCGAAGTTAGCCGCTTTCGATCACATTACCCGGTTGCTTACCTGATCACGAAGGCATTCCGGATAAATAACTCCGACACCTTCACATTGACTCGCCGCCATGAATAAAAAATTGAAAGCACTTGCACGCCTGATGGAAGAATTGGACATAGGGCAACCAGAAGACACGAAACAAGGGGAGCGCATCCCTGCACCGAAATTTCCGAAGGGAAAACTCTCCATCAAAGACAAATGGCGTTCGTTGTTGTGGAACATCGATACAGCCGAATCCCATGGCCCGAGAGCGTTGGCAGGACTGACACAAGCACTGGCTCGGATGGTTCAGGCTGAAATTCTTCAGGGATTACTATTCGACGCCCGTGAGCACAGAGCACCAGCTAACTGCCCCGAGACGCTCCTGTGGGACACGGCAATCCCTCTTCGAGCCGATGGAAGCACAATGAAGGATTTGCTATCTCATGAAACGGGTGAAATATCTCTCGATCTGGCGCACTCGGCCATAATTCCACAGCCATGGGAGCGCTGGAGATTAGCTCGCGCACTGCAAAACCTCGGCCCAACGGGTAAGCATGGGAATTGGCGTCAGACCGACAATACACATGCAGTCGTCTGGCAACCGTGGCCGTTAGCATGGATCGACAATGGAAACCATTCGGCCATGGCCGCAATATTGACGCATGGCGGAATGCTTAAGGTTTCAGAATCGCTCAACGCCAAGGACCTGCTGCTTGCTGTCTATAGCGACGGCGAAAACTGGATAAGGGTCGATAACGGCGAATGTATCGAACCTGTCCAATCTTTAGCAATGGCTGGAATATTCGAGATCGGTCGGCGTCTCATGGGTGCTCCCAAACTGGTGTAACAGTCCCGTACACATACCCCATCCCGTAACCTACACCAGGCCTCTCGATACTGGCAGAGGCTTCAGATTGTCAAAGCGAGGCAGGAACCGTTTTCTTGAAAACTTCTGTCATTTCTGGCTCGACTGTTTCCGTTTGGCTTGATCATTCAAAATAGCCTTCTCAAACCAGCCGGGTACGTCAGTTGTTTGGGAAGAAAATACATTTTCTGGAACGTCCTGCCAGAACGCCACAATAGCGTCCGAGAATGCCTGAAACTGCTCATCACTCACCTTCAGGTGTGTGTGGTCACGATATTCAAAGCCAAATATGCTGCCACCAGCACTTTGGAACGGGTCAGGAAGATATTCAGAGTATTTGTGTCTCAAGTCGACGAGGGATTTCCCCTCACCATGCTTGTAGACATTCACAACCAGACGACATGCATCAAGCGTGGCGAAATAGCGCGTGCTGCGAATTTTCCAGCCCAGACATTCCAACAAATCGGCGATATCGCCGAAATCAGCAGACCAGACCTTGAGGGTAGTATTGTCTCCAAGGTGCCAATGCTTTATCTCCTGCACAAGCCAGCCGCGCAACTGCTTATCCCATTCGTGAAACATCCCGGCCACTACGCTTAAACGAGTTTGATCCCGCATGTCGCTCAGTAGTCCGTAGAACTCAACTCCCACATCATTTGCAGCTTCATAAAAGGAACCGGGGTCGTGTCGGTCAGGATCAAATCTATGGCTACTTTGCTCCAACCAATTCTCGGCTGCCTTGTCGGCCTCCGATTCAATATCGTCAAACTGGGAGAACAGGCGCTTTCGCGCCTGTTCAACATAAAAGAGGTGGCCACCAATGAGAGATTGACGAAAAGGCCCCCACATTTGGAACAACACATAATCACTCATGACGTTGCCGCCTTCATCGCCGTTGGCGTATTACCAGGACCGGCAATCATCTTTGCGTAAAGCTCATATGTCCAGTCGATGACGCAGCTATCAGTTAGCTATTGAATAAGCCCATTTGGCCATCAGATTCCAGGGGAATAACGCTGCTGACAATCAGCGTCGGCTTTTTATCAGCAACGAACCTGTGCTTGGTGTGTCGAGTAATACGCCCCTCTACTCTGCACCGAAGGAACAATGCGGGCTTGTACTGCCGAACGCTTCCAATAGCCGGCACACAATTGATCACATGCCCCTCGTACTCAAGCCCAACCGTATTGGACGATTCGTTTCCACGGATTAGTCTGCCAATTAACTGAGCTTCGATGCCGTGAATTAACTCTGGGAACAATGTGTCATCCTCGATCTCTTCAGGCTCTGGCTGCTCGAAGAAAGTTTTGTCGTACTCGTCAATGACTACGTCCTCTGGCGGGCAAGTGGGCGCAACAACACCAATCGAAAGTGTGCGATTTTTTCGCACAACTCCAGTGAGGCGAACCAATAGTTGAGGCGGAAGCTGCTGGAACCATTTCATGTGCTCGATTGGAACAAAGATAGGCTCGCCCCTACTATTGAAAACAACAGCCATATCAATGTTACCAACTGGTTCAACTCGCTCAATTTGCCAATTTTTCGGCTTGCGCGTGTGCTTGATGAGCCTGGCCAAGTTTTTTATAGCGGCCATAGATTTCTGCAAAACAGTCTTCAGCCCGATTTCTTTGAAGTCACTCTCGGCCATTTTCTCGCCGGCCTTCTTGGCGTAGCTGAGAGCAAATGTGCCAGCTACACCTCCTACTGTTGCCAAGAGGACTGCCTCCCAAGAGCCCGGTCGGGTTTCAACAGGAATTTCATAGGAGACGGAAGCAAGATCAGGGGTCTGTTGAGCATTAAAAAAGCGTAGAGCCTCATCAAGACCCAGCAAGGCATTGCCTGCACTGCTTGCATCGATAACGCCACGAGGTACGGCATCACCGAAATATTTGATGAATCCAACCTCTTCGAATTCGATGGAATCCGCCACGGTATTCCCCCTTGAATAACTGATGCTTGAATTCTATCGTCATCAATCGAAAATGCCATGCAGTTGCCCTAATTACTATCCTCAGACAACTTCAAGCATTGGTGTAACAGTCCCGTACACATACCCCATCCCGTAACCTACACCGGGCCACTCGACACAGACAGGTTCTCCAGCCTCCCCATAATCCAGCCACGGTGTTGAATCGACAACGCGGGATATATGACAAGTTCCGTACTCTGGGAACCCTGAAAGATCAACAGTTGCCGGAACCCGAATACCGTTGCCCGTAACGGTTTCTGGAGGGACAGTGGCGATAATGGGGATGGATGCAACTTTTCGAAAGCCTGTAAGGATTCAATAGGTTGTGTCTAAGCATCTCACACTGCTCGCACTATCGGCCAAGAACCCTTATTTCATGCGGGTTTCCGGGAAAATAGTAGGCTGGTCGTCATCCCACTATAACCACACACTTAACTAACTAACGGTGGCCAAACACCGTTTAGGAAAGCCAAACCAGGCAGGAACTCATCACTTCACTGTTTTCGGAATTTAAAGACAGATCGATACCCAAATCCTAAGAAGCCGCCATCGACCTAATGCGCTCTTTCACAGCACTGGGTTGAATATCCACATAGCACTGCTTGAGCTCCGAACCCGTGTGGAAAGCAATCACCATGACGCGCCTTTCTGTAGTCGGCCATCCAGCCCATCGGCAACTTGCTGCGCGGTCTCATTTCGATCCGATAATGCCCCGTCACTCGAAGAATGCTGCCGAACCCCAGGTCTCGATGTTCGAAAAATTGGCGCTGCTGGACTTCAAACTTTGCACCAGTTGGAATTCCCCTCCGTAAAATGAATCGAGTTCGACACCAACGTCTGCGGCGGATTTCTGCAAAGAAAGTAATGTTGAGCAGTAGGCTTCGAAGAAGGACATACCGGAAGCCACGAAATGAGCGAGATATGCACCAAATGCAGCAGATGGAAGAGAACGCACAGGCCATAGGTGGGAGATAGTTGCCTGCGTCGGTCCAGTAAGACCGGCAGCCAGCCCAATCCGAGGAAGCAATCCTGGCTCCCCAAATCTTGCGCCATCGCACACGTTCAAGACAAGCAGACGTCTTCCCTCACCGTCAGGCAAGCAATTCCATAGATCGTCAAGCATCACGGCAGATCTGTCTCGTGCAAGATGCAACTTGATCTGATGAGGAGACCAGTGATCAAGATCACCATGAGAAGCGACCCAAAGCACGTCATATCCAGTGTTCTCATACTCCCGCAAGAATTCTTCCGGGGTGCTCGTTTCAGGATTTACAAATTGGATCTGAGCGCCGGCGGTCTTGAATGCAGCTTCGACCATTTCGAGCTCCATTTGGCCCGAATAGACGTCACCACACCAAATCAAGACGGACTTGACCACGCGATCTGGGCGAGGCTCGGCTAGAGATGAACTGATCGGCCAGGTTCGTCCCCACGCCGCCAATTGAGTCCCCTGGATAGGATGGCCCTCCATTGGAAGGATGAGTTGGCATTTCGGTTGGCCTGGAACATCTAAACCATCAGGACAGTATGCATCGCGCAAGGCATCACTGAGCCCTTTGACATGTTCCAGTGCGAACCCGTATCGCTCGGGTATCGGGAGACTGCCATTATCAGCTCCTGCCACAGTCGTATAGGTGCTAAGAAGTTCCATCATCTTTCTTGAGACACCCTCGAGTGGATCTTGAGTGTTTCGCACGAGCTCTCGTTTCTCATTACCGCAAAGTAGCACTGACCCAGTTTCACCAAATGGCATGCTGAACAAGAAGCTGTTCGGATCAGGATGAGTCGCATCGTCTCCCTGGCAGTACCAAGTCTGAAGGCCACGCAGGAGCAAATCGGATGCAGCCATGTTGATAGCCCACACAAAGTAAGGCGTCACGTATTCAACCGTCTGCGCAGCTTCTCTTGTCGCTGCCAATGTCCTGCCAGGGTTGCTCTCTGCCCTAACAACGGCCATCTGGGCTAAAGCTGCCTCCGCATCGGTACGCCCTTGGCGTTCGATGTTCAGGACGCTCACCATCATCTGCGCGCGGTACAGGTTTGAAAGGGAATCATAGAACTCCGTCAGAGCACGGCGAGCCCAATAAGGACTGGAGTGACCTGTAAACTGCCCAGCTCTTGTGGCCAGCGTCAAACAGAACAAACCACGTAGCTCAGCGGGCAGCGCTTGGTTCGAGACCTGTTCTTCGATAAGTTTAGCCAAGCTCGGAGCCTTTTCTTGACAGTCCCGAACAGCCCAAGAGAGCATTGCGCAGCCAAGAAAGACCTCAACTGGGTGAATATTTTGAGGAGGCTGAGACATGACAGCGAAGAAAATCTCCTGTGCATATGGCCAAGAGATTTCACAGGCTTCCTTAAAAGCAACTCGTTTCCGAGCGTAATCGTAAAGGCCATTGAAATAGATGACGCTTACCCCCTCGTAGCCCGGAGAATAAAAAATTTCGGGACATTTTCTAAAATCGTAAAGGCGTCCTAATTCCATGTCCTGAACGAAGTGATCTTTAGGTTCCTCTACAAGGGCCCACATTGCCCAGTCACCCATGAGATTCAACTCGCCGCAACTCTGCGCATAACACAGCGACGCTGTAGCGATTAAGAATTGCTCGTACTCGAGGTATAAACGCTCCGGCATACTAGCGGATCTTCGTGACTCGGCCTTTGACCAAAGCATTTCCTTAGCTCGTTCGAAGTTAGGAGCGACTTGCTTTGCCTCCAAAAAAGCTGCGTCAAATCGCTTCCAAAGATTTGCAAACTGTTCGAGCATTATTCTGTTCATGTTGATGGGTACGGGTCTGTTGGTGAAAACCACATCTAGATCACTGCTGCCTTGAAAACCTTGAAGGCCAAGCTCTCGAACAGCGTGGGAATATCCCATTCAACGGGCGGTGGTGTTTTCTGGTCGAGGACCTTACCTGACGCCAGGACCGTTCGATGCTCGCCATTGTGGAATTCGAGCATGAACATCTTGTTCTTCTTGTTGGGCTGAGCATCGAGCTTGGCACACATCTCAGTAATGGATTCATCATCGAACTCTTCGGAAGCAATCAAATCTCGCCGATAGGTCTCGATTTCTTCCTCGGAATACCACCGGCCACCGGGATAGGTCGCAATCCGCTTGATAACGCGCTTGATAGCTTCGGACAAGCGGATGCGCAGCAGGTGCAACTCATCGCCCTCCAAGGTTTCAAGTTGCTGTAGCAATGCAACAATCAGGTTTTGCTGAACCGAGGCGTCCACCCGCGAATTTGTAAGGCGCAGTATCGTTTCTTCCGATAGCTTCAACTCGGCATTCAAGCTGACAAGCTTGGTTTCATTGGCCTTCATCCGGTCGAGAATCAACTGCATAGTCTCAGCCTGGGAGCCGCTTTCCAATATATCCAGCAGGGACTGATTGCCTTTATTCAGCACAATGATTTCTTGCTTGATCCCCTCATGGCGCTGCATCTCGGTATTGAGTTCAATTTCACCACGTCGATCTACACCAAGCACTTGAGAGAGATCGACGGCCTTGCAGAACTTCAATACCAACTGCTCGAAATCGTCGTAAGTCCATTGAATGTAGTTGCACTTGATGCCTCGGCGAGCATTGCTACACGCCACGTATTTCCTTTCACTGTGGTTGCCGCTGAGTCGCTTTCTCATGGAGCTGCCCATATTCATCGGCCCACCGCAGTATCCACAGCGCAGCAATCCAGAAAATAGATTGCTCAGTTGTTTGCCCTTGCTAACGCCACCGCGAGTACGTCGTGCTTTTCGGGCAGCCGTCACCAGCAACCATTCTTCTTTCGACATGATCGCCGGGTAGTAATCCGGTATCTCTTCGAGTTCTGTCTCTTCACCGTCTCGCTGTTGCTTCAACTGCAATGCACCATAAACAGAGACGCTATGCAGGACCTTCTCAATATAGGAATTTTGCCAGCCATTCGATTTCGTCGAAAAAACAGGGACACCTTCCTTATTGAACATTTTGACGATGGTTGCACCACCGACGCCATCCAGAGACATCTTGAAGATGCGTCGCACGACCTCTACGCGCTCAGGGATGAATTCAAATCCCTTTTCGTCAGCAGTCGGCCTCAACCAATACGGACCACGGCTCGTCAGGCGTTTGTTAGCAATATTTTTCCGCTTGGCATCCCACGAAGAGCGGATGCGGTGACTTTTCATCGCAGATTCTTCGTTGGCACGACTCATGATCACGATGGACATGATCAGGCTCGACCAATTTTCATTTACCTTTTCGTAGCTATAGACCTGTTCATCTGCCAGAGTGACAACGGTAATTCCAGCTTTCAGGATGCCCATGAAAATATGCAGAGCATCCATCACCTTGTCCCGTGACAGTCGATCTAAGCTCTCAACAAGGAGGTAAGACCCTTCCGGGATGCCCTTCTCCTCGACCAACCGAAGGAATTGCCCTAACGCCCCCTTATTGAGGTTAGAGCGGTCAAATGCGGACATCCCGAGATCGCTCAGGTTCAAGTCGGTATCGAGGTCCAAGCCATGCTTTGCCGCATACTCCACGGAAAGCTTCGTTTGACGAGCTACTGAATCGCCTCGTTGCTGTTTGACACTTGAAAACCGAATGTAGGAGTAAGCCTTGGGCATGATGGCATTGCCTTGTTTTTATAGCGTGCCGTCATTATACGAATGCTTACGTTTTAATAGCTACGAGATCGAGCTTTGATGTCTATCAAAACGTAATTCCTGGCTGACCAACGTTTTAATAGACATTAGATGCTCATCAGGTGTGTCGTGCCGGTCCGGTTGAAGGTCGTCCACAATTCGCCCTGAATCGCCTTCTGGTCACCGATGACCAAGGCCACCAGCACCCCGGCCCACGGATAGCGTTCTTCCGGCAGCATGCGGGCAAACGATTCGCGGATGGTATGGCGCAGCCGCTCGATGGCGTAATCTGGGCGCCATACCATGTCGTCGAGACGCTGCGGCGGATTGGGGCGGATGTAGCCGGTCGCCCGGATGTTGCGCTCAAGCAGCCAGGCCTCGTAATCGAAGCCCCCGGGATTGGCATTGCCGTGCGGCCGCTTCAACCGCACCGTAAAGCGCCAGCGCTCGCCGGGTCGGACCTGCAATCGCTCGAATTGCTCGCCATCGCGCCGCCCCTGGTACCACGAGAGCATGATCCGCCCTGGAACGACGGGATTTCCGGTTGCCACGGTCAACCGGAAATTCACGTCAAATTCGAAACGCGTACCGTTGCTGAAATCCTGGGGCAATCCGGCGACCACGCCAATCACTTCGACGTCGCGCCCCTCCCACTCCGCGCCAAGCTGATCGGCCAGCCGAATCTCGGCCCGCCAGCCAGCCCACGCCACACCGAACGCCAGACAAGCGAGGAGCGCCAGTACGCGCGCCGGCCAGCCCGACCAGCGCAGCCGGGGCAGTGCCAGCAGCCCGCCGATAACCGCCCAGAGCGTCCAGCCGGGCAGTTCCGGCTGCATTTGCACGCCGAGGACCCCGGCAGCGAAGGCGAGAATATTCAGGCGCATGCTGCAATAATACGGGCATGCGCCGGACCCTGAAAAAATACCTGCCCGATCCGCAAACGATCCGCGACAACCCCTGGCTGAGACCGTTTGCCTCGTCGTTGCTGCACCCACGGCTGTGGCACCTGAACCGCCACTCGGCAGCGGGCGCGGTAGCGGCCGGGCTGTTCTGCGGGCTCATTCCCGGACCGCTGCAAATGCTCGGCGCGGCTGCCTGCGCGCTGGTCTTTCGCGTCAATCTGCCGCTGGCGATGTTAGTGACGCTCTACACCAACCCGTTCACCATCGTCCCGCTTTACCTGCTGGCCTACCAGATCGGCCGGCTGACCATCGGCGAAAGCAACGGTTTCCTGACGCCGCCCGCTTTCACAGCGACCGATTTCATCGGCTGGACAAGCGCGATGCAGACCTGGATGCTGGCCGTCGCCCAACCGCTGGGCATCGGCCTGATCATGCTCGCCGGTGGGCTGGCCGTAGTCGGCTATTTCGCCACGCAGGCAGCGTGGCGGGCTTATCTGATCGGCGCCTGGCGGCGCCGGAAAAAACTCAGGTCCGGAAGCGGGCGATAGCCGTCGTCAGCGCGTGCGCCAGCTTGCGCAGCGTATCCGAAGTATCGGCATTGCCGCTCGCTGCTGCGCTGTTTTCCTCAGCCATCTGGGCAATGCGCTCGACGTTCTGGGCGATTTCGGTGCTGGCCGCAGCCTGTTCGCGCAAGGCCACGGAAATCTCCGAAACAGCGTTGAGAACCTGGCGCGACTGCGCCTGAACCTGACCGATCGCTTCGCCAGCCAGTCGCGCCTGCTCGACACCGGACGACACCCGGGAAACACCCTCTTTCATGCTCGAAACTGCCGTCGCCGTGTCCGACTGGACGGACGAGATCATCGCGGAAATTTCATGGGTCGATTTGGTCGTCCGTTCCGCCAGTTTTCTCACCTCATCGGCCACCACGGCAAAACCACGGCCCGATTCACCGGCCCGCGCGGCCTCGATGGCGGCGTTGAGCGCCAGCAGGTTGGTCTGGTCAGCGATATCCTTGATCGTCCCGACGATAGCCGAAATTTGTCCGGATTGCTGACCGAGCGCCTCAACCGCAGCGGCAGACTCATTGACGGTCTGGGCGATACCCTGAATTTCGTTAACCACTTCCTGCACAATCAGGCCACCCCGTGTCGCGACCTCGTCCGACTCCCGCGAGTACATCTGCGCATCCTGCGCATTGCGGGAAATATGATCGATGCCGACCGTCATTTGCTCGACGGCGGCCGCCATGCTTGAAGCGGAATCGCTCTGTGCGGCCGTGCCCGAGGAAATCTGCTGGCTCGACGTAGCCAGTTGCTCGGCAGCCCGATTGAGTTGCTGCACGTCTCCCTGAATGCCGCCTAACAACTTGCGGAAGGCGGCAGCCATTCCGTTGAAATTCCGGCCGGCGCCATGCAATTCATCAACGCCCTCCGTATCGAACTCGGTCGTCAGGTCACCATCGGCCATACGACTGGCGCCCCGGGAAAAATCGCTAACGCTGTTGATCACCGAGTAGTAAGTGCCAATGCCCAGATACAAGACGAGCAAGCCAATGCCGACAGCCATGCCGATTTCCAGCACGAGAACCTTGCGCGACCGATCGATCCGCCCCTGCAATTGATTCTCGAACTGCGGAATCAACGTGTCGAACATGACCTTGTAGCCGAGATCGATGACCTGCGTGGTCATCGCAAAATAATCCTGCGGTGCAGTCGCGTACTTTTCCCCGAAAATATCGTCGCGAACCAAGGCAAAAATCTTCTCCGCCCCAGCCGAAAACTCCTTGGTCGGCCCGGAAAGGGCCGACTGCAGTGCCGGCGAATAGCGCATCACCTTTTCCAGATTGATGTTCTGAGCACGTAGCGTGCCCTCCATTTGCGCCAGAATCGATGAAAATTCGACCCGCTGCTGCTGCGACAACTCTTTTTTAGTCAGCAAGCCGGTGCCACGGGCCCGCGTGATCCCCATCTGCTCCAGCATTGCCGGCATCTTGGTAACCAACGTGTCCATGAAATAGTAGGTATCCATGACCGGATCGAGGGTCATTTGCGTCTCGTCGGCCACCGTCACCATGAATTGCAGGACATTGCCGATCATCAGCGTATGCCGCTTGATGTTCTCCGGCGGCGTCCACGTCAGCCCTTGCCCGGCAATCGCTTCCCAGTCGCGACGAATCGTCTTCCAATCAGCCGTTTCGCGTAATTTAGAGGGGAGCGCCGCATCGGTCGCCAAGATGGCCGCAGCCACCTCTTTTTCCTTGGCCGCCCGCTTGTCCTTCATCGCCTCGTTGCCGTTGAGCACGCCAGACGACAAACCACGATGCTGCTGCATTGCCTGTGCCAGTCTGTTGATCGGCTTGATCATCTGCAAGCCGGCCATTTCCTGCTCACTCGTTTCGATATCCCGACTCAAAAAGGAAAAAACGGAATAGAGCAGAACCAGCATCACGACCAGCACTGCCGAACCAAGCAGCAAAAACTTGCTGGTGTAACGAAGCCTGTTCATCAGTGCAACTGCCGGGGAAAAAAGGACTTGCATTCGTGGTCTCCTCAGCGACGTGCCGTTAGCAACAAACAGGATGCTAATTTAAGCAGATTTTGTTCGAATTGACACTTATTAAATTATTGGCAAAGAACACCGTCATTTAAATATAGCACCCGGTCCGCTCTTGCCGCCAGTCGCTGATCGTGCGTAACAACGATCAGACTGGCCTGCTGCTCACGCACCCGATCAATGAGCAATCCAAAAACAAGCGACGCAGTATGACTGTCCAGATTGCCAGTTGGTTCATCGGCCAGCAGACAGGATGGATCGCTGACCAAGGCCCGGGCAATCGCCGCACGCTGGCGCTCGCCGCCAGAAAGCTCTCCGGGGCGATGTTCCAGCCGATGGCCAAGACCGACGGCGTTCAGTATTTCGCCCGCCTTTTTCAGTGCTGCGCCGCGCTCCATGCGGCGAATCAGCAAGGGCATGGCGACGTTTTCCAGCGCCGAGAACTCGGCGAGCAGATGGTGAAACTGATAGACGAAACCGAGATGGAGGTTGCGCCAGTCCCCACGACCAACCTCGCCGAGCGTTGAAAATTCGCGGCCCATCAAGGTCACCTCGCCGGTCGACGGCGTATCCAACCCGCCCAGCAGGTGCAGCAAGGTACTTTTTCCGGAGCCGGAAGCACCCACAATAGCCACCGTTTCGCCGGGATTGACCTGCAGATCGACGCCAGACAGCACGGGTACATCCAGCCCGCCGCCACGAAATATCTTGGACAGCCCGCGGGCGATCAGAATCGGTT
This sequence comes from Azonexaceae bacterium, assembly GCA_013335535.1. Taxonomy (GTDB): domain Bacteria; phylum Pseudomonadota; class Gammaproteobacteria; order Burkholderiales; family Rhodocyclaceae; genus Azonexus. The sequence goes on along the minus strand of JAAXVL010000004.1, from coordinate 105,521 downwards.
CACTCATAGCGCAGGGCCTCCGCCGGATTGACGCGGGAAGCCCGCCAACTGGGGTAAAGCGTCGCCAGCAAGGCGAGCACGAAGGCGATCAACGTGACGCCCCAGACATCGCCCCATTGCAACTCGGAAGGCAGGTCGGAGATGTAATAGACCTCCTTGGACAGAAAATGCACGCCGAGCATTTGTTCGATGAACGGCACGACGGTATCAATATTGAACGCCAGCAACACGCCGCCAAGGATGCCCATACCCAGCCCGATGAAGCCGACCAGCGCACCCTGCACGACAAAGACAGCCATGATCGACAGCGGCCGCGCCCCCAGCGTGCGCAGGATGGCGATGTCGGCCTGTTTGTCGGTAACCGCCATGACCAGTGTCGACACGAGGTTGAAGGCCGCCACGGCAACGATCAGCGAGAGGATGATGAACATCATGTTTTTCTCGATCTGCACGGCGCGGAAGAAATTGGCGTGGCTCTTCGTCCAGTCGCTCAGGTAGGCGTCGGCGTCGATGTAGCGGACCAGTTCGCGGGCGATGCGCGGCGCCTGGAAGAGATCGTCGACCTTGAGCCGCACGCCGGTCACCCGGTCGTCCATCTGGTAAAGCTTTTGCGCATCCTCCAGATTGATCAGCGCCAGCCCAGAGTCGTACTCGAACATCCCGACTTCGAAAATACCAACCACCTTGAAAGACTTGAGCCGCGGCATCACGCCGGCCGGCGTCACCGTGCCCTGCGGCGCAATCAGCGTGAGCTTGTCGCCAGTGAAAACGCGTAGCGAGCGGGCCAGATCGGAACCCAGCACGACACCGAACTCGCCCGGCCGCAGGTCGTCGAGGCTGCCGCTCTGGATGGTCTTGCGGAAATCGGCGACGCGGTCTTCCTGATCGGGAATGATGCCGCGCACGATGGTGCCCTTGACCGTGCCATCAACGCTGAACATCCCCTGCGACTGGACGAAGGGCGCACTGGCGCGGACTTCCGGGTGTTTGGCGGCCTGCTCGGCAACCAGCGCCCAGTTCGGCAACTCACCGTTGATGCCTGTAATCTGGATGTGCGAGGCGACGCCGAGAATGCGTGTCCGCAACTCCTTCTGAAAGCCGTTCATGACTGACAGCACAACGATCAGCGCGGCAACGCCGAGGCCGATGCCGAGCATCGAGATCAGCGAAATGAATGAAATGAAGTGATTGCGTTTCTTGGCGCGCGTGTAGCGCAGGCCGATCAACAGTTCGTAAGGCAATGCCATGCGGATAACACCGGGCGGGGAAAGTCGCTATGGTACACTTTTTGGTCGCCCACCCCTTGCCTGCCGCCCGTGCGCCTCACCCTGCTTGTCCCCGAATTGATCTGGCCCGAACCGAACGACCAACTGACCCTCGGGAAACTGGCGGCCCCTGGCTTCGAATGGCTGACCGCCCATGCCGAGTTTTCGCGCCAGCCACGTAAGGCTTTTGAAGACACACTGGCTGACTGCTTCGGGCTCGCTGACGCGCCATTCGGGCCTCTGCGCCTGCTCGGTGAAACGGGAAAAGGAGAGGTCGAAGACGGCCACTGGCTGTGCGCCGACCCCGTGCACCTGCGCTTTCACCATGAACGCATTGTCCTCGCCGATGCAGGCGCCTTCGATCTCGACGTCGACGAAGCGCACGCCATCACGGCCGCGCTCAACAGCGAATTCGCCGACATCGGGCGCTTCCATGTCGCGACCGCCCGCCGCTGGTACTTGCAACTCAATTCCACGGTCAACGAGAAATTTGCCCCAATTTCAACAATTGCCGGCCGCCGCCTCGATAGCGATCTGACCGACAAAAACGGCCCGCTCAACCGCTGGCTCAACGAAGTACAGATGTTCCTCCACGGCCACCCGGTCAACGCCCGCCGCCAGGCCGAGGGCAAGCCAGCCGTCAACAGCGTCTGGCTGTGGGGTGGCGGACCGTTACCCGAAATTTCCTCGCCCAATTTTTCGACCGTCTGCAGCGACAACCCGCTGGCCATTGGACTGGCGCTCACCGCCGGCATCGAAGCACCACCCTGCCCGGCCAGCCTGAGCGCCCTGCTCGCCGACGCCGATGCCGGCCCCAACGACAACCAGCTTGTCGTCCTCGACAGCCTGCTGCCGCCGGTGCTTTACGAAAACAGCGAAGATTGGCGCAATACCTTCGCCGCGCTGGAAAGCAACTGGTTCGTCCCGCTGCGCGCTGCGCTGGGCAGTAAGGTCGACACCCTGACCATCGTCGCCCCCACCATCTACGGCCAGCTGACCTGGACGCTGCGCGGCAAGGACCGCTGGAAATTCTGGCGCAAGAGTCACCCGCTGCAGAGCATGGCCAAGGCATTGGCTGAAAAACAGGCCGAAGGAACTACCTCGTGACCAACATCACCACCCGCAGCAGCCCGCCCCGCATCGTCTGGCAACTCGAGCAGCAGGGTCTGCACCCTCTGCTCGCCCGGCTCTACGCCGCGCGTGGCATCAAGGACAAATCCGAACTCGACTACGAACTGAAGTCGCTGATCCCGCCCACAGCCCTGACCAACGCCACCGAAGCCGCACACCTGCTGGCCGATGCCATCGAGGCCGAAGCCAAGATGCTGATCATCGGCGACTACGACTGCGATGGCGCCACCGCCACGGCCGTCGGCATGCGCGCCTTGAAGTCGCTCGGCGCCAACGTCGATTTCCTGCTCCCCGACCGCTTCAAGCTCGGCTACGGCCTATCACCCGAAATCGTCGACGTTGCCGCCCAGCAATCGCCAGACCTCATCATCACCGTTGACAACGGCATCGCCAGCCTTGAAGGCGTCGCCCGCGCCCAACAGCACGGCATCGCGACGCTGATCACCGACCACCACCTGCCGGCCGAAACGCTCCCGGCCGCCGATTGCATCGTCAATCCCAACCAGCCCGACTGCGACTTCCCGTCAAAATGTATCGCCGGCGTCGGCGTCATGTTCTACGTCATGCTCGCTCTGCGCGCTGAACTGCGCGAACGCGGCTGGTTTGCCGAACGCCCGGAACCCAACTTCGCCAACCTGCTCGACCTCGTCGCGCTGGGCACGGTGGCCGACGTGGTCAAGCTCGACCGCAACAACCGTATTCTCGTCAGCCAAGGCTTGAAGCGCATGCGCGCCGGCCAGATGCAGCCGGGCATCGCCGCCCTGTTCAAGGCCGCCGGCCGCGACCCGAAAAAGGCCACGGCGATGGATCTCGGCTTCATCCTCGGCCCGCGCCTCAATGCCGCCGGTCGCCTGGCCGACATGCGCCTGGGCGTCGAATGCCTACTCACAGACGACGCCAGCCGCGCCCTGCAAATCGCCCAGGAGCTCGACACCCTGAACCGCGAACGCCGCGAAATCGAATCCGGCATGCAGGAACAGGCATTGGCCCTGCTCGAATCACTCGACGCCAACGACGCCGCCCCCGGCATCGCGATGTTCGACGAAAGCTGGCACGAAGGCGTCGTCGGCATCCTCGCCTCACGCATCAAGGACAAGCTGCACCGCCCGGTCTTCGCCTTCGCCCCTGGCGAAGGCGGCATCATCAAGGGTTCCGGCCGCTCTATCCCCGGCCTGCACCTGCGTGACGCACTCGACCTCGTCGCCAAACGCGCCCCCGGCCTGCTCATCCGCTTCGGCGGCCACGCCATGGCGGCCGGTGCCACGGTCAACGCCGAAAACTTCGAAAAATTTAAATCCTTGTTCGCCGATGTCGCCGGCGAACTGCTCGCCCCGGCCGATCTGACCCGCACGCTGGAAACCGACGGCACCCTAGAAGGCAGCTACATCTCGCTGGCCACCGCCCGCCTGCTGGAAAACGAAATCTGGGGCCAGGGCTTCCCGGCGCCGCTATTCATGGACGATTTCGACGTCGAACAGCAACGCGTGCTCAAGGAAAAACACCTCAAGCTGCGCCTGCGCAAAGGCGACACCCGCATCGACGCAATCCAGTTCAACTTCAGCACCCAGCCCGGCAATTGCACCCGCGTCGCCTACCGGCTGGCGATCAACGAGTATATGGGCGTCGAAAGCCCGCAGTTGATGGTGGAACACTTGGAATAACGCCCGAAATAGGTCAGCACAATGACCAAAAATCACCGAGAACAGAGAACAAATCCTTTGGCAATTTTCCGTATAAAAAAAGCCCACCTAACCGTGGGCTTTTTCATTACTTTATTAACAGCAAGTACTACTCCATCTGCTTACCAAACCTGAACGTTATCCCACATCTCAAACGGACCTGCGACGGCGGGTAAAGCCAAGCGCCATCATGGCCAGTCCAAGAAGGGAAAGCACAGCTGGCTCGGGAACATTTGTTCTTGGTGCAAGCGCCCCTGCAATACCGAACTCTTCCGCGCCACCCACGTTACATCCTGCATCACTCGTACCATTCGTTAAGGGATCAAGATTTGGAACGCATCCAATATTTAAGGTAATGACAAAAAGGTCATCTAATGCATATTTTCCCAAATCCATTTCCGGCGCATAGGCGAAAAAGTCTGGTTGCCCGGAACCTTTATTATTATCGATTGAAAACGTCTTCATACCTGAACTAGGATCCAAGACTCCGGCACAGCCAGTACCGGCTATGGGATCGTAGCGATTTGCAGGAAGCTGACACCAAGCCTGAGCAGCCGCATAATTTCCCTGACCTGTATCTGCCACATCGTAGAAGGTTGCCGTACCGTAATTGAAAGTCGGCTTTGTCGGATCATAGGAACTCCCTGTGCCTCCATCGAGATTAAAACTCGCGAGGATGTTGGTTCCGGTTGGATCGTAAATATTTGCAACAGCAGATACAAACAACGAGGCTTCAGTCTTTCCTTGGGATTGATTGTAATCCGCATAAAAAACAGGAATCGTTGCATTGGGGTTCAACGCATTCAACGCGCTTAGCATTTCCGCGATAGTAGAAGTCCCACCACCAGGAGTAGTGTCAATATAGTTTCCCTGCCCCGACAAGTATGAAGTGAACGATTGTGTTGATGCACCCCAAACACCATTCCACCCAAGCACATTTCCACTACTATTAGAAGCCACATTGATGGGGTTTTGCAGTCCGCTAAGATTTGTATGCGTACCGCTCTCGCTGGTTAACAGCACAGGAATAGTACCGGTTCCAGTCGAAAAGCTATAGTTACCGAATATCGCCGACGGCAACTGACTTGTAGAAGATTGAATTTGGTCAAGAACCCGCGCTGAATAAGACCACATGTCGTTATATTTAAATGCAATCGGAATACCGGCCATCATCAATGCGGGCCTAAGAGCCCCGGTCGCATCGGGATACAACGCAGTTGTCACATTTGCATTATTCTCTGGCGTCGGAAGAACAAATTCCGGATATGCTGCAGCCCCCACGTTGCTTGCGAATAGAAGTAAGGCGGCAGAAGAAATCGCCAAAGACATTGCAGACAATCGGTTAGCCATGATGAACTCCAAAAACAACATTAGATAAAAAAATCAAAGCACATACCGTGCCACGTTAAAGTCATATGGAATAGGCCATTAGCTAGCAATCGTTTCCAGAGGGCAAGGATGGCATTTTCATAGGCCAGAATAGGCTGCTGTAAAGTTATTCGACACTTCTAGCCCGCACAGTGCCCATGTGGCCAAATCGCCGCTAGTAGCGGACTCCAGCCGGTGGCACAAACGAATTCAGGACATGAAGATAAGAGGCCCGGGCGAAAGTGCTCGGGTTGGGGGAATTCTGCTGGCTCATTGAGCCTTTCATTTGCGCGACCGAGGTGTATTCGCGCTCCCTTAACCAGTCAGTCATGCCTTGCAGAACATTACCAAGCGCCTGCGGGCCGTGTTTGAGTAGGGCGCTGGTCATGTGCACGACGTCGGCGCCGGCCAGCAGGAGTTTCAGGGCATCGGCAGCAGAGTGGACTCCGCCGGTGGCGGCCAGCGAGAGATTGGTATTGCCACGCAGGATGGCGATCCAGCGCATGGCGAGTAGCGTGTCGGCTGAAGACGATAGCTGGACGCGGTCCACGACGCTCAGGGTTTCCAGGTCAATGTCAGGCTGGAAGAATCGGTTGAATAGCGAGATGCCCGCCGCCCCGGCCGCTTCGGCCTGATGGACGAAATGCGGCAGCGACGAAAAGAAGGGCGACAGCTTCATGCCGACCGGGATGCTCACCGCAGTTTTCAGTTCCTGCAGCAGCGAAATGTGGTGGTCCTCGATGGCTTCGCCGGAAACCTTGGGGTCGCTCGGCATGTACCAGGCGTTAAGTTCGAGCGCGTCGGCGCCGGCTGCCTGAAGCTCCTTGCCCAGTTCGACCCAACCACTCAGCGACGAGCCGTTGAGGCTGGCGACAACCGGGATCGAAAGCCGCGACTTGAGGCGCTGTATTTGCTCGAGGTAAGTGTCGAGCCGGCTCTGGTAGTCGTGGCCGAAAGGCAGGTGGCCAGCCGATTCGCCGAAAGTATCGGGATGGACGAGGAAGCGGTCGATCATTCGTTCATCGTGGCGGACGTCCTCCTCGAACAGCGAATGCATGACGATGGCCGCCGCGCCAGCATCTTCAAGATGCAGTATGGCATCGAGGTCATGACTGAGCGGGCTCGATGAGGGGACCAGCGGGTTTTTGAGGTGCAGGCCAAGGTAGGTGGTGGACAGATCAGGCATTGGGCTCTTCCTTTTTCTCTGCGGCCGCCTGGGCCTTTTCATCGATGGCAGCTTCCGGCAGCACCATTTCCGAGAGTTCGACATATTCCTGATGGCGCAGGCGGGCGTCCTTGCCGGCTTGGGCCATGAAGTAGACCGAAGCGTCGGGCTTGAGTCGTTCGAGGATGGTAAAGCGCGCCTCGTTGCCGGCGAAATCGCTGAACGGGATGCTCGGCGCCGCACTATCCACCGACAGCGGATTCCTGCCCTGCGCGCGCAGGCGCGGGTCGTAGCGGAGCAGCGGCCAGTGCCCGGCCTTGACGGCGAGATCCTGCTGACGCAGGTTGTTCGAGAGATCGACGCCATGGGCGATGCACGGGCTGTAGGCAATGATGATCGAGACGCCAGGGTAGCTCTCGGCCTCGAGGAAGGCCTTGAGCGTATGCACATCCTTGGCGCCGTAGGCAACCTGCGCGACATAGACGTTCTCGTAATCCATGGCGATGCGGGCCAGATCCTTCTTGCGGTTCGGCTGGCCGCCGGCCGCAAACTTGGCGACGGCGCCGCGCGGCGTGGCCTTGGAATTCTGGCCACCAGTATTGGAGTAAACCTCTGTGTCGAGGACGAGAATATTGACATCCTCGCCCGAGGACAGCACATGGTCGAGGCCACCGAAACCGATGTCGTAGGCCCAGCCATCGCCGCCGATGATCCACACGCTGCGCCGGATCAGGTATTCGGCGACGGCGGCCAGCTGGTCGGCGGCCGGCGAGCCAATCGCCGACAATTTTGCCTGTAGCTGCGCCACCCGGTCGCGTTGTTCGTGTATGCCGGCTTCGCTTGTCTGGTCGGCATTGAGCAGCGCCTGCACCTGGGCATCGCCAATTTCCAGCGCCATGGCGCGCAGTTGCACGCGCGCCGCTTCGGCCAGCTGGTTGGTAGCGAGGCGCATGCCGAGGCCGAATTCGGCGTTGTCCTCGAACAGCGAATTGCTCCAGGCCGGGCCACGGCCGTTGGCGTCGGTGGTGTACGGCGTGGTCGGCAGATTGCCGCCGTAGATCGAGGAACAGCCGGTGGCGTTGGCGACCAGCATGCGGTCGCCAAAAAGTTGCGTTGCGAGCTTGATGTAGGGCGTTTCGCCACAACCGACGCAGGCGCCGGAAAACTCGAACATCGGCTGCAACAGCATCGAGCCGGGAATGGTGTTGCGCTTGGCCACTGTGCGGTCGTAATCGGGCAGCTTGAGGAAGAAATCCCAGTTCTCGGCCTCCGGCAACCGCAACGGCGCCTGCTCGGCCATGTTGAGCGCCTTGCGCGAGACGTTGGACTTGTCGCGGATCGGGCAGACTTCGACGCACAGCGTGCAGCCCGTGCAATCCTCGGGCGCCACCTGGTAGCTCATCTTCCAGCCGGCCGGGTAATCCTTGCTGCGGATAGCCATGGTCTTGAAGGTAGCCGGCGCCGATTCGGCCATTTCGGGCGGGAAAGCCTTGGCGCGGATGGCCGAATGCGGGCAGACGAAAACGCACTTGCCACATTGGGTACAGAGGTCGGTTTCAAGAACCGGAATTTGCAGCGCCAGATTGCGCTTTTCGTACTTGGCGGTGCCAGTCGGGAAGGTGCCATCGACGGGGAAGACTGACACCGGCAAGCTGTCGCCCTTGCCGGCGATCATCGGCAGCGTGAGCTTGCGGACGAATTCCGAGGCGTGCTGGGCGGTACGCTGGGCAACCCGAATTTCGCCAGCGGCCAACTCGGCCGGCACCTGCACTTCGTGCAGACAGGCCAGCGTCTTGTCGATGGCCTTGTAATTCAGCTCGGCAATGCGCCGGCCCTTGCGGCCGTAAGTTTTTTCGACAGCGTGCTTGATCGCTGCAATAGCCTCGTCCTGCGGCAGGATGCCGGAAATGGCGAAGAAGCAAGTCTGCATGACCGTGTTGATGCGCCGGCCCATGTCGGCCTCGAGCGAAACCTGGTAGGCGTCGATGACATGGAAGCGGATGCGTTTGGCGACCATCTGCTGCTGCATGGCAAGCGGCAGCGTGGCCCACACCCTGTCGGGCGGCACCGGCGTATTTAGCAGGAAGACGGCGCCCGGCGCGGCATGGACGAGCAGATCGTGCGTTTCGAGAAAAAGCGGCTGGTGGCAAGCGATGAACTTGGCGTCGCCATCGCCGGTCAGGTAGGTAGCGCGAATCGGCTGCGAGCCGAAACGCAGGTGCGACACAGTCATCGCACCAGATTTTTTCGAGTCGTAAACGAAATAGCCCTGGGCGTGCAGGTCGGTTTCGTCGCCGATGATCTTGATCGAATTCTTGTTGGCCGAGACAGTGCCATCCGAGCCCAGACCATAGAACACGGCGCCGAAGGTTTCGCGCACGGCGTCGGTGCGGAAAGCCGGGTCGTAGGGCAGCGACAGATACGTCACATCGTCGTTGATCCCGACAGTAAAGTGGCGTTTGCCCATTCCCACGGTCAACCGGAAAAATACGGCAAAAACCATAGACGGCGTGAATTCCTTGGAGGCCAACCCGTAACGCCCGCCGATCACCTTGGGCATCGTGGTGAAACGCGGCGATTCGCTACCAAAATTTTCAGCCAGCGCGACAAGCACGTCCTTGAACAGCGGCTCACCATCAGACCCCGGCTCCTTGCAGCGGTCGAGCACGGCGATGGCCTTGGTCGTTTCCGGCAAAGCCGCGAGCAATGCCGCCGGCGCCCACGGCCGGTAGAGACGGACCTTGAGCAGGCCGACCTTCTCACCCTGGCGGTTGAGGTGCTCGACCGTTTCCTGCGCCGTTTCCGCTCCCGAGCCCATCATGACAATGACGCGCTCGGCGTCAGGCGCGCCGACGTAATCGAAAAGCTTGTACTGGCGGCCGGTCAGTTCTCCGAATTGATCCATGGCCTGCTGGACGACGCCCGGGAAGGCATCGAACCACAGGTTCTGCGCCTCGCGGGCCTGGAAATAGACATCGGGATTCTGCGAACTGCCGCGCAGGACCGGGTGTTCCGGCGAGAGCGAACGATGGCGTTGGGCGGCGATCAATTCCGGCGGAAGCATTTTGCGCAGCACGTCGTCGTCAAGCCCCGTGATCTTCGCCACCTCGTGCGAGGTGCGGAAACCGTCGAAGAAATGCAGCACCGGCAGGCGCCCGGCCAGCGTCGCGGCCGAGGCGATGGCCGCCATGTCCTGCGCTTCCTGCACCGAGTTCGACGACAGCAGCGCGAAACCGGTGCCGCGCACGGCCATCACATCGGAGTGATCGCCGAAAATCGACAGCGCGTGCGTCGCAATGGCGCGGGCGGCGACATGGAAGACGGTCGGCGTCAGTTCGCCGGCGATCTTGTACATGTTGGGAATCATGAGCAGCAGACCCTGCGACGCCGTGAAGGTCGTCGCCAGCGAACCGGCCTGCAGGGCGCCATGGACAGTACCGGCGGCGCCGCCTTCGGACTGCAGTTCGACGACGCGCGGGACGCAGTCCCAGACATTGGTCTTGCCCTGCGCAGCCCATTCGTCGGACAGCTCGCCCATGCCGGACGATGGGGTGATCGGATAAATGGCGATCACTTCGGAAACGCGGTAGGCCACGTTGGCGACGGCTTCATTGCCGTCGATGGTCAGCATCTTGTTCATGTTCGGTCCTGCCCTGAAAAGTGCACCGCCCGCGGAGGTGGGTCCCTCCTTCTATTTGTTGCGACGCAGCAAGTCCATTCTACGCCCGCCTGGCAAGCATTTATGCCAATTGGCCGCAAAAATATTGACGCCAAAACGAGGCCCGACGACTCGCCCTAAACCTTTATAATGTTCGGTTTTCAAGTATCTGGACGCCCCATCATGGAAGCCGAACACATCAACAGCATCTCCAACAAGCTCGACGATCTGGCGCAGCGCGCCGCCGAGCTGCGGAGGTATCTTTGACTACGATCAGAAACGCGAACGCCTGACCCTCCTCACGCAGGAGATGGAAGACCCGAAGATCTGGGACGACGCCAAGCGCGCCCAGGAACTCGGTCGCGAGAAGAAATCGCTGGAAAACATCGTGCTCGTGCTCGAGGAAGTCGCTGCCGGCCTCAAGGATGGCCGCGAGCTGTTCGACATGGGCAAGGAAGATGGCGATGAAGACACCCTGCTCGCCGTCGAGGCTGACAACGCCGGCCTCGAAGCCAAGGTCGCCGCCCTCGAATTCCGCCGCATGTTCAACAACCCGTCCGACCCAATGCCCTGCTTCCTGGAAATCCAGGCCGGCGCCGGCGGTACGGAAGCCCAGGACTGGGCCTCGATGCTGCTGCGCATGTATTTGAAATATGGCGAGAAAAAAGGGTTCACCGTGGAAGTCATGGAAGAATCCGAAGGCGACGTCGCCGGCCTCAAGAGCGCCACCGTCAAGTTCACGGGCGACTATGCCTACGGCACGCTGCGCACCGAAACCGGCATCCATCGCCTGGTCCGCAAGTCGCCTTTCGACTCGGCCGCCCGCCGCCACACCAGCTTCACCTCGGTATTCGTCTTCCCGGAAGTCGATGACTCGATCGAAATCAACATCAATCCAGCCGACGTGCGCACCGACACCTATCGCGCCTCCGGTGCCGGTGGTCAGCACATCAATAAGACTGACTCGGCCGTCCGTCTGACCCACGTGCCGACCGGCATCGTCGTCCAGTGCCAGAACGACCGTTCGCAGCACCGCAATCGCGACGAAGCCTGGCAAATGCTGCGCGCCCGCATCTACGAGTTCGAGCTGCGCAAGCAGCAAGCCGAGCAGCAGAAGCTCGAAGACGCCAAGTCCGACATCGGCTGGGGCCACCAGATCCGCTCCTACGTGCTCGACCAGAGCCGTATCAAGGATCTGCGCACCAACCACGAAACCGGCAACACCCAGGGCGTACTCGACGGCGATCTCGATCCGTTCATCGAGGCCAGCCTCAAGCAAGGTGTGTAAACGGGCGGTGAGTCAGCCATGACTCGCCTCCTGGCCTGGCTGGCCGGCACGCTGCTGTTATTCGTACTGGCCGCCGGCGGGTTCTTCCTGCTGGCGCTCGACAGCCAGCCGCTGGTCGAGCGCAGTGAAACCATCTCGCAGGCCGCCGTCAATCAGGCGCGCTGGCTATTCCACACCAACGACCCACGCCACCTGCAATCGGGTGAGGCACGCCGGACGGCCATTCCCGCCGCGCTGATCGACGAGGGCATCAATTACCTGGCCGGGCGCAGCCTGCATGGCCGCGGCGCCCTCGTGCTCGGTGAGGAAACAGCTGAAATCCGCCTCAGCACGCGCGTGCCGCTGCTACCCGGCGAACGCTACCTGAATTTGCGCGCCACGCTGCGTGAAGGCAGTGGCGAACCGAAGATCGTATCGGCCGCCGTTGGCCGCCTGCCGATTCCGGCCAGCCTCCTTGAACTCGTGCTCACCACCGCCGTTCAGGGCGCCGGCTACGGGCCGGAATGGAGCATGGCCCGCCAGGCAGTGCGCGAACTGAGCTTCGAGCCGCAGCGCCAGCGCATTGTCGTCAGCTACGTTTGGGAATCGGCGCTGCTCGACCGTGCCCGTTCCATCGCCTTCAACCCCGATGATCTCGTTCGCCTGAGTTCCGCCCAGACGGCACTGGCCGCCCTTTTCGACCATCACGCGCCGGGCAGGCAGGTTCCGCTGAGCGAAGTCCTCCGCGCCTCGCTCGACATCGATGGCACCGACCAGTACGAAAACCGGCGCGCCGCCCTGCTTGTCCTCGGCGTCTATCTCGCCGAGAAAAACATCGCTTCGCTCATTCCCGAGGCGCGAAACTGGCCGCAACTGCGCCCCCTGGCCCTGATGCTGGCCGGCCGCAACGACAGCGCCCAGCATTTCGTCGTCTCTGCCACCCTCGCCGCCTGGGCCGGCGAACCGGTGGCCGATGCCATCGGCGTCTATAAGGAAATGGCCGACTCCCGTCACGGCAGCGGCTTTTCCTTCGCTGATCTGGCCGCCGACCGGGCCGGCACCCGCTTCGGCGAACGGCTCGCCCGCAAGGACGCACGACTGGATGCCCTGCTCAAAGGGGAATTGAACGACAGCGACCTGATTCCCCTCATCAGTGACCTGCCGGAAGCGATCAGCGCCGGCGATTTCCAGCGCCGCTTCGGCAACACGAGCAGCCCGGCCTATCGGCAGCTGACCACAGAAATCGAACGCCGCCTCGACGCCATCCCGCTCTACAAGCCGGAGCCATGATGACAGACAACCTTTTTGCCGATATTCCACGGTCAACCGGAAATAACGAGCAATTTTCAAATCTGCTCGAGCGCCCCGGCCTGCGCATCGAACGCATCGTTTCCACCGGCCAGTGCAGCCCGCCGGGCTTCTGGTACGACCAGCCCGAAGGCGAATGGGTGACGCTGCTGCAAGGCAAAGCCACGCTACGTTTCGAGGACACGCCAGCGCCGCTCACGCTCAATCCCGGCGACTGCATCGACATCGCCCCGCACCGCCGGCACCGCGTCGAATGGACCGACCCGGAGCAGCCAACGCTCTGGCTGGCCGTTCATTACAGCGCAGCTTGATTACTTTCTGACCGGCTGATTCCGTCCCGAAAGCTCGTCGCTCATGCGCATCGCGGCATCGCTGATCAGGCCGGTCGGATTCCGGCTGCAATACTGATTCAGCTTCAATTCCAGCGAGCCGCTGGAAAAACTGGCAACCTGCTGGTTCGGCAGCGCGTAGTTATGTCCGGTCAAAAAGCCGCGGACCCAGACAACGTAAGCGGCGCGCTGATCGGGGTCGTCCTTAGACTTGCTCCATGCCGCGCAGGACATGTCGTCGAAACCGAGCAGATTCAGGGGGGCAGCCGAGGCGCTGGCCATCATCAGGCCGGCGCTGCTCGCCAGGATCAAGCGGGTCAAATATCGTCTGTTCATACGGCGAGTATATGCCCGACAGTACGCACGGCGATACCGATACAAGCACCGAGGGCGGCCGGCTTCCACACCGCCGCGATGCGCGGCCCGGCGGAAATCAGGACGGCCACGCCGGGCAGGTCGAAGGGCGAAATCAGGAAGCCGGCGCTGGCATTGAGTAATTCCACGCTGATCTGGCCCGCTTTGCGCATTTCGTCCATGACCCCCATCATCGCCGTCCCGCCGGCCATGTATTTGGTCAGCGTCGGCAGGATCAGCGCGCTGTCGATCGACGCGGCGGTCAGCACCGGCGCCAGCAGTCGCGTCAGGGCATCGATGGCGCCACCGCTGCGCAATGCGGTCACGACAACCAGCGACAGCACGAGCATTGGAATGGCCCCGACAGAGAGCTTGAATGCCTCGGCACCGGCCCGGTTGATGACATCGAGCACCCCCTTGGCGGTTTCTGCAACGGGATGGTGCAGGGTTTCGTCAAGCCGGCTTTCGCTGCTCGATAGCGCCCGGCCGAACAGGTAATAGGTCGCCGCCGCCGCGGTCAGGCCGCCGATCAGCGAATACGTCAGGGTCAGCGCCAGATCGAGGCCCATGGTCATCATCGGCAGCGCCGCGTTGGCCTGTGACATGGCGAAGACCATGGCCAGCGTGGCGGCGATGTGGCGGTCGGACGCACCGCGCTGCTCCATCATGGTCAGCGTCGCCATCGGCGCAGCGAAACTGACGAAATTGATCTGCAGGGCGGCGAAGACGCCCAACCCGGTCAGGCCGACCGGCTTGAGCAGGGGCGCCAGACGGGCGACCACCCAGTCCAGCACACCGCGTGCTTCGAGCAGGCGCATGAGCGAGAGCATGACGACCATGACGGGAAGCAGGACAAAGAAGGCGAGTTCGACAGCCGAACGGCCCGCTTTCAGGATGATTTCTATGAGGAGTTCCATAGGGGTGGATTATTGCATCGACACACGGGGTCGGTTGTATTGGCGATATCCCTTGTGCTTCGCTGCCTTTTTGGCGAAGAGAGACCAATCAATCCCCCCCGCAGCAAAACAGAATTGGTGTTCCCAAGACCAATTTGTCGCAAAGACGACAAGGCGCAAAAATGCAAGCCACTGAATTAATTAACTTTAAAGCTGGCACTCGACTTGCAATAGCAAAGCCATCAACCAGGAGAGCGCCATGCCCAAACCGAAGAAACACCTACTCGTCTGCGTCCAGGGGCGCCCAGCCGGCCACCCGCGCGGCTCTTGCCAGGAAAAGGGCTGCGGCGCCACCTGGCAGGCGTTTTCAGATGAATTCACCGCCCGCAACCTGTGGGTCTCGGGCTTCGCGCTGACCAACACCGGCTGCCTCGGCCCGTGCCACCTCGGCCCAAGCGTCCTGGTCTACCCGGACGGCATCATGTACACCGGCGTCAAGCCGGAAGACGTCGGCGTCATCATCGACGAGCACCTGATGTTCGACCAGCCGGTCGAGCGCCTGCTGGCACCGCCTGACGTCTGGGCCTGAGATCATGGAAACCGCTCAGCAATATCACATCGGCGACATGGTCTTCGCGGCCGAAGACATCTTCAACGACGGCGGCATGCCCGGCTTCGAAGATGAAGAAGCCTTGATCGTTCCCTCCGGCCTGCGCGGCGTGGTCGTCCATTTTGGCGTCGCCGAAATGGACGAAACCAAGGAAATCTATCTGGTCCAGTTTGAAAACGGCCCCGATGGCAGCCTCGGCGCCCCGATTGGCTGCCTGCCCGACGAGCTGACGCAGGATTCCACGGTCAACCGGTAAAAATGGCCAAAATCGGAATCTTCTTCGGCACCGACACCGGCCGCACCCGGCTCATCGCCAAGCAGATGGCGAAAAAACTGGGGGACGTTGCCGAGGCGCCGGTCAACATCGGCCGCACGACACTTGAAGATTTCCTAGCCTACGACGCGCTCATCGTCGGCAGCCCGACGCTCGGCGATGGCGAACTACCCGGCCAGTCGGTCGGCCTCAGCCAGCCGAGCTGGGAGGAGTTCCTTCCGCAACTGGCCGGCGCCGACCTGACTGGCAAGACCATCGCCATCTTCGGCCTGGGCGACCAGAAAAAATACCCCGAAGAATTTGTCGACGCCATTGGCCTGCTGCACGACGCCTTTGTCGCTGCCGGCGGCCGCGTCGTCGGTCGCTGGCTGACCGCCGGCTACGACTTCACCGCCTCGCAGGCGGTGGATGGCGACGAATTCCTCGGCCTGGCGCTGGACCAGCACCACCAGCCGCTGCTGACCGAGGCCCGCATCGACGCCTGGCTGGCGCAAATCCGACCGGAGCTACTGCCATGAACGCCAACCCCTGGGCCGCCCCCAAATCCCGCGAAATCCGCCGTGTTCTGGTTTCGCTCGACGAACGCATCGCCCAAGCCTGCGACATCGAACCGGACGCCGGTGACGATCCCCATATCGTCACCCTGCGCCATGCCGAAATCGCTACCTTGCGCGCCCACGTTTACCTTCACGGCCAGCGCAGCGGCACCTACGGCATCTTCTACGAATATCCGCATCCGGTGCCGGGCATACTCGAAAGTGAAGAAAACCTGCCGCTGCCCAAGGTTCTGGCGAGTCTCGCACTGCATTTCGACGCCTGACTCGCCCCGGCGCAGGCAAGCCGGGCGGCGAACGCCTACAATCGCGAATTCCTGACCGACCCGCCCCGCCATGACGAGTGCCCCGACGATTGCCGCCATCGTCCCTCACGACGACGAAAACGCCGACCGGGTTCTGCACACCTTCATCAGCCACCTGCAGCAACGCGGCCTGCGCGTGCGCGGTCTGGCCCAGGAAATGTGCCAGACCGACAACGGCTGCAGCATCAGCCTCGTCGATCTCGAAGATGGACAACGCTACGGCATCTCGCAGAATCTCGGCCGCCAGTCCGCCTCCTGCTCGGTCAACCCGCAGGGACTGGCCGAAGCCAGCATCGTCCTGCGCCTCATCGCCGATGAAGGGGCCGATCTTGCCGTCTTCAACCGTTTTTCCGGTATGGAGGCCGGCGGCGAAGGCTTCGCCGCCGAAATGCTCGACATCATGAGCCGCGGCATCCCGACCATCGTCATCGTCCGCGAAAAATGGCTGCCTGTCTGGCGCCGCTTCACCGGCGGCCTGGCCTGCGAACTTCGCCCGGACGTCAAAGCGCTCGACGCCTGGTTTGGCCAGGACAAGGACATGGAGCAAGCCTGAGGCGACAGCCCCGGCACATCTTCCACGCCCCGTTGCCGAACGGCCGGGCAAGCCAGCAAGCCCCCCCTGCCTGCAACATCGAGCAGCCAGGCTGCGCCTTTCGAAAGCCGCCTCCAATCACCCAACAACGCCTGTCGGCTTGTCGACATCGTTGTATCGTTAACAACATAACGATACAAATGCCCAACAAAACACGTCAATAATCACCCTAAACACCCCAAATTTGCTTGGCATCGGTTTTGCTAAACAGAAAGCATCGTTATATACACATCTATATTTTGATCATGAGCCGCACGAATAACCAAGGCTGCTTTCCGGCCGCACAGGAAAAAAGGCGAAACACCCGCAGCGGTACGGATGCCTCTTCGCCGGACTGGACAGAACACCTGCCCGCGATCTGGCGGGACCTCGTCGATGCGCCGCTCCATTTCAAGCGATATAGCGAATACGAAATATCGGCCGAGCGCACCCTGGGCTACGACGCCGACGACCACCCCTGCTTCACGTCGCACCGCTTCATGCTGACCAGCGTCGCCTCGGACGACGACGAGGAGTTCTACGAAGTCGTCAGCTACAGCGAGGAAATGGCCGCCTGGCGCCTGCGCGACGAGCGCTGGCTGGTTTTCCGCCGGATCTCGACCAGCCACTGCTATCCGTCCAAGGGTTTCTATGTGCTCAGCCCCGACATGCCGCGCTGATCGCCAACCCCTAATCCGCGCCCGAACAACCGAATCAACCAAGCAGCCAGCAACAGTCAGGGAGGACTTCATGCTGAAAAACACCAACCCGTCGAGCCGCAAGAAATTGCTGGCCATCCTCATTGCCAACCTCTTGACTGTCGGCTTTGCCATGGCAGCCGAACCTGTCTTTGAACTGGGCACGGTTCAGGTCAGCGCGCGCAAAACGCTGATTGGAGAAGTAGCAGAGGATCAGGTTTCATCACTGATCACCCGCGAGGAAATGAAGCAATTCAACCGCGACAACGTTGGCGATGCGGTCAACCTGCTGTCCGGTGTCAGCATCGCGCTGGGCGGCATGCGCAACGAAAGGGCGATCAATATCCGTGGCTTCGATTCGCGCCAGACGCCGCTCTTCATCGACGGCATCCCGGTCTATGTTCCCTACGACGGCAACGTCGACATCACCCGCTTCACCACGGCGGACCTCGCCGCCATCCAAGTGGCCAAGGGGTTCAGCTCGGTTTCCTACGGCCCCAACGTCATGGGCGGCGCGGTCAACCTCATCTCGCGCAAGCCGCGCGCTGTCCTCGAAGGGGATGCCAGCCTCGGATTCGGCTCCGGCAACGAACGCCAGACCTCGGTCAATGTCGGCTCCAACCAGGGCCTGTGGTACATCCAGGCCGGCGCATCGTATCTGGAAAGCGACTATTTTCCGATGTCCAAGGATTACCAGCCGACCACCCGCGAGGATGGCGGCCATCGCGAAAATTCTTACCGCAAGGACCAGAAACTCTCGCTCAAGCTTGGCCTGACGCCGAACGCCAGCGATGAATACACCATCAGCTACACCCGGCAGGAAGGTGAAAAAGGGCAACCCCCATCGACCTACCCGAGCGTCAGCCGCTTCTGGCAATGGCCGTACTGGGACAAGGAAAGCCTCTATTTCGTCTCGAGTACCGCCCTCGGCGAGAACGAAACGCTCAAGGTCCGGATGTATGACGACAAATTCAAGAATTCGCTGCACATTTTCTCGAACGCTACCTATACGACGATCGCCAATCCGGTAGCCGACATCAGCGCCTATGACGACGAAACCTATGGCGGCTCGCTGGAGCTGTCGTCCGTTCGCCTGGCAAATAACGAAATCAAGTTCGTCACGCACTACAAGGGCGACAAACACCTGGCCACCGACGGCGCCGGCGCGACCACCGAATCATTCCAGGACACGCTGCTTTCATACGCCATTGAGGACAACCTCAAGATTACGCCCGATCTGCTGCTGTCACTGGGCCTGTCGCATCACAGCCTGACCGCTGATCGCGTCTTCAAATCGGGCGCAACCATCACCGTCCCCGACGAAAAAAGCGCGACCAATGGTCAAGCCGGCCTGTTTTACGACCTTACCGCGAATGCGCGGCTCTACGCCACCGTCGCCCAGAAAACCCGCCTGCCGACACTCAAGGATCGCTTCTCGCTGCGTTTCTCAACCTACATAGAAAATCCCGCGCTGGCGCCGGAAGAGTCGATCAATTACGAAATCGGCTACCAGGGGAGCCCATGGCCAGGCGCCAAGGCCGAAGCGGCGATCTTCTACAGCGATATCAGCGACAAGATCCAGACCGTCTATCGGCCGGGCACAACGACCTGTACCGGTGCCAACCGCTGCCAGATGCAGAACGTCGGCAAGGTGCGCAGCACCGGCTTCGAACTTGGCCTGCGCACCCCACTTGCCAGCTGGCTCGATGTTGGCGGGAACTTCACCTTCATCAACATGGAGAACGTCAGCAGCCCAAGCACCAAGCTCACCGACGTACCAAGCGAAAAGCTGAGCATCTATGCCTTGATCCGCCCCTTCGGCCAACTCGAGATCATTCCCTTCATCGAGTCGGAAAGCAGCCGCTGGGCGTCGAATACGGTCAAGACCGGCGACCACACGACGATCAACCTCAAGGCGGCCTATCGCCCGCTCAAGGATCTGACACTGGAAGCCGGCGTCACCAACCTGACCGACGAAAACTACGCGCTGGCCGACGGCTTCCCGAACCCGGGCCGGATGTGGTTCGCCAACGCCAACTATCGGTTCTAGCCCTCGCCCACGAAACGCATGGAGGCATAGCATGAAAAACACCCCGCCCTGTCAAAGTTCCCGCCGCCGCCTGCTGCTCGGCCTAGGCGCCGCCGCCTCGCTCGCCGCAGCACCGCTGAGCGCCGCCACAGTCCGCGAACGCAAACCCGTCGTCGTCCTGACCAGCTACAACGACGAAGTCTTCTCGCGTTTCGAAGCGGCCTTTGAAAAAGCCTGGCCGCAATACAAGCTGCAACTCGTCTGGAAAATGCCGCACGAAGCCCAGACCCTGCTGCGCCAGCCGAACCAGGGCGGCATCGATGTTTACTGGAGTGCCTCGCCGCGCAATTTCGCCGCCCTCGCCCGCGACGGCGCCTGGCAGCAGCTCGGCATCGACCTTACCGGCCTGCCCGAGCGCATCGGCAAGGCTAGCCTGCGCGATTCGGACGGTTTTTACACCGTCACCGAAATGGCCGGCTACGGTTTCATCGTCAATCCGAACGCCTTGGCCCGCCTGCAACTCAAGCCGCCAACCGATTGGACCGACCTGACCCAGCCCGGCTACGCCGGCAACATCGTGCTGCCCAATCCCGCCCGCGTCGGTTTCGCCCCGGTCATGATCGACCTCGTGTTGCAAGCTTACGGCTGGGACAAAGGCTGGGCCGTGTGGAGCGCCATCGCCGGCAATGCAGGCAGCCTGAACGAACGCGGCTCGACCTTCGTCACCGACGAAGTGGCCAGCGGTCGCCAGGCGCTCGGGCTGACCATCGACTTCTTTGCCGCCTCGGCCATCGCCAACGGCGCGCCGCTGCGCTTCGCCTACCCGAAACACAGCGGCATCAACCCGGCCCACATCGCCATCACCAGACACGCGGCCAACCCGGCCGGCGCCCGCGCCTTTGCCAACTTCGTGCTGTCCGAGGCCGGCCAGCGCATCATCACACACGCCGACATCCACAAGCTGCCGGTGCGCCCGGCGATCTACGCCAAGCTGCCGGCCGATTACTTCAACCCCTTCAAGGCGGCCGAACAGGGCGTTTTCGATTACAACGGCGACGCCACGCGCAACCGGCTCAATGTCGTCGCAGCCCTCTTCGAGCAAACGCTGATCCGCGACCACGGCGAGCTGGTCAACCTGTGGCAACGCATTCACCGGGCCGAGGCTGCCGGCAAGGACGTCGGCGCCGCCCGGCAACTGCTCGAAGCGCCGTTGATTTCGCAGGAAGAGGCCGCGGCCCCGGCGCTGCAACAGGCCTTCCGGGCACGCCTGGAGGGCGCCAACCCGGAGGCCGGCGATCTCGAACGGCAATGGCAGGCCGCCAGCCAGTCCCGCCGCGCCGGCGTGGCCGGGCTGCTCACCGCGCAGGGTGCTTGAGCATGCGACGCAACCTGCTTGCCGCAATGCTACTGGCCGCCTGCGTCCTGCCGGCGCAGGCCGACGACGCCCTGCGCGAAGCCTATACCCATCCGCTGCCCGGCCTTGCCGACAGCGACCGCGAAACCTTCTTCCGCGGCCGCGGCCTGTTCCGCCAGAGCTGGGTCGTCGCCCCGGCCGAGGATCGCGCCGCCGGCCTCGGCCCGCTCTACAACCGCCTGTCGTGCATCTCCTGCCACCAGAAGAACGGCCGGGGCCGCTCGCCGGACGGCCCCGACGAACGCATGTTGTCGATGCTCGTCCGCCTGTCGGTGCCCGGCAAGGCGGCGGATGGCGGGCCGAAGGCACATCCTGCCTACGGCGGCCAGCTCAACGAGGAAGGCATCGCCGGCGTCCCCGGCGAAGGTCGTGCCGCGCTGAGTTGGGTCGAGACCAAGCCGATTACCCTAGCCGGCGGCGAGAAGGTCAGCTTCCGCCGCCCGCAGATTCGCTTCGTCGAACTCGCCTACGGCCCCATGGGCAAGGTGCTGACCTCGCCGCGCATCGGACAGCCGGTCTATGGCCTCGGCCTGCTCGAAGCCGTTCCCGACGCGACACTCCTCACCATGGCGGCGGAGAACAAGGCCGACGGCGTGCGCGGCCGGGTCAACCGGGTGTGGGACGCTGCCGCAAAGCAGACGGTCATCGGCCGCTTCGGCTTCAAGTCCAACCAGCCCAATCTGCGCCAACAAATCGCCGGCGCCATGGTCGGCGACCTCGGCATCACCTCGACGCTATTCCCGGACGAGAACTGTACGCCGGCGCAGAAGGCCTGCCAGAAAGCCCCGTCGGCTGGTCATCCGGAATTGAGCGACGCCGACCTCGACGCCATGGAGTTCTACCTCGCCAACATCGCCCCGCCGTCCCGGCGCAACGCCGACGACCCGCAAGTCCGCGCCGGCGAGCGGCAATTCGCCAGCCTAGGCTGCGCCAGTTGCCATCGCCCCGAACTGCAGACTGGGCCGAACCAGCGCTTCCCGCTCACCGCCAACCAGCGCATCGCGCCCTACACCGACCTGCTGATTCACGACATGGGCCAGGGACTGGCCGACGGCCGGCCGGATTTCCAGGCCACCGGCCGCGAATGGCGCACGCCACCGCTCTGGGGCATCGGCCTCGTCCCGCTGGTCAATGAACACAGCCAATTCCTGCACGACGGCCGCGCCCGCAATCTGCAGGAAGCCATCCTCTGGCACGGCGGCGAGGCGCGCACCGCCCGCCAGCGCTACGTCGCCACCAAACCGGAAGCCCGCAAGGCCCTGCTCGCCTTTCTTGAGTCGCTGTGATTGAGGCTCCTCCGGAACCGCCAACGAACCCTCGCCGCCCTCTCTCCCGGCAGGTTTTGCCCGTTGCCGCCAACCGGTGGCAGCGGGCTTTTTTCGCGCCATCCGGCACTTTCACGGTCAACCGTAAAAAATGCCCAAAATTGAAATGCCTGGCCTGGGCAACAAAAAGGCGGTCAAAACGACCGCCTTTTTCATCTGCAGTCAGAGTCGATCAGGCAGGAATACCCAGAATGACGTGGCTGGCCTTGATCAGCGCCGAGGCTTCGCTGCCCTCTTTCAGGCCCAATTCCATGACCGCCTCGTTGGTCACCACGGAAAAAACCGTCGTGCCGCCCGGCAGGGTGATCGCGACTTCCGTATTCACCGCACCCTTTTGCAGCTTGCCGACCTTGCCGGCCAACTGGTTGCGCGCCGAGAACTTCACGTTGGCCGGGCCGGCCAGCAGCATGACCCATGGCGCCTTGACGTAGGCGACGGCTTCCTTGCCGACGGCGAGGCCAAGCGACTGGACGCTGCCCTCTGTCACGATTGCGACAATTTTGTCGCCTCCCGGCAGGGTCAATTCGACTTCGGCATTGACGGCGCCATCCACCAGGGCCGTGATTTTTCCTTTGAATACATTGCGTGCACTGACATTCATGATGTTCTCCAGGTTGACTTGAGTGAGCTGGCCCGCTTTTCGCTATATACAAATTAACTTAACGCTTTCTTGTCGGGTCAGCACCACTTTACGGCGTGTCGTTTTGTCGATGCAACCATAGCGCTAGCCCTATTTCTAGCTATTTCGATCTTGCGCACCTGAGTTATATTAACCGCTATATAAACTTGAACATCACGAAATCATGGATACCATCCTGCATCGCCTGCGCGGCAAACTGGAAGTCGATACCGAGTTCGGCACCTTTCTCGGCGACACCCGCATCCGCCTGCTCGAAGCCATCGACCAGCATGGCTCCATTTCCCAGGCAGCAAAAGCCGTACCCATTTCGTACAAGGCTGCCTGGGATGCCGTAGATGCGATGAACAACCTGGCTGACCAGCCGCTGGTTGTGCGCTCGACCGGCGGCAAGAACGGCGGTGGCACGTTGCTCACTGAGCACGGCCGCAAGACCATCGCGCTCTACCGCGCACTGGAAGCCGAATACCAGGCAGCACTGGAGCGCCTGCAGGCCAGCATGAACGACGGCGAAGCCAGCGATTTCAAGCAGTTCAGCAAGCTGCTCAAGCGCATGTCGATGAAGACCAGCGCCCGCAACCAGTTCGCCGGCCACATCGTCGGTCTGCGCGAGGGTCACGTCGATTTCGAGGTACGCATCAAGCTCGACGACGAGAACGAGATCGTCGCTGTGATCACCGGCGATTCAGCCGAAAACCTCGGGCTGACCATCGGCATGGAGGTCAGCGCCCTGGTCAAGTCCTCGTCGGTGTTGCTGCTCAACGACCCGAACACCAAGACCAGCGCCCGCAACCACCTGTGGGGCGAAATCACGCGCATCCACGACGGCCCGGTCAATGCCGAAATAACGCTGGCCATGAAGAGCGGCAAATCGGTGTGCGCCGTCGTCACCCACGACAGCGTCGACAAGCTCGGCCTCGTCGTCGGCGAGCAGGCCTGCGCCGTGTTCAAGGCCTCGTCGGTCATTCTTTGCAAATATTCCTAACCCCCGGAGAACACGTCATGAAACGCCTGAGCGCCCTCATCCTGTCCCTGCTCGCCGTCGTCACGGCCCACGCCGACGAAGTCCAGGTCGCTGTCGCCGCCAATTTCACCGGCCCGATGCAGGTCATTTCTGTGCTCTTCGAGCGCGACACCGGCCACAAGGCCAACCTGGCCTTCGGCTCCACCGGCAAGTTCTACGCCCAGATCGCCAACGGCGCCCCCTTCCAGGTCCTGCTCGCTGCCGATGACGAAACGCCGGCCAAGCTGGTCAAGGAAGGCAACGCCGTCGCCGGCACGGCCTTCACCTACGCCATCGGCAAACTCGTGCTGTGGTCGGCCGACCCCAAGCTGGTCGACGCCAAGGGCGAAGTGCTCAAGAAGGGCGGCTTCAAGCACCTTTCGTTGGCCAACCCGAAAACCGCCCCCTACGGCGCGGCCGGCCTGCAGGTCATGAGCAAGCTCGGCGTCGCCGAGAGCATCAAGCCGCTCATCGTCCAGGGCGAGAACATTTCGCAAACGCAGCAGTTCATTTCGACCGGCGCCGCTGAACTCGGCTTCGTTGCCTATTCTCAGGTCATCAAGAACGGCGCCATCGGCTCTGGTTCCGGCTGGCTCGTTCCCGGCAACCTCTACGACCCCATCCTTCAGGATGCCGTGCTGCTCGCCAAGGGCAAGGACAAGCCGGCCGCCATCGCGCTCATGAACTACCTCAAGGGCGAGAAGGCACTGGCGGTGATAAAGTCCTTCGGCTACGAACTGCGCTAATCCACGATGCTGACCGACAGCGACCTCCAGGCCATCTGGCTAACCACGCGACTGGCCGGGATCACGACCGTGATCCTGCTCCTCGTCGGCACGCCCATCGCCTGGCTGCTGGCGCGAAGCCGGTCGTGGTGGAAGGGGCCGCTTGGCGCCGTTGTCGCCCTGCCGCTGGTCCTGCCGCCGTCGGTACTCGGCTTCTACCTGCTGCTGGCCATGGGGCCGCAGGGGCCGGTCGGGCAACTCACCGCCTCGCTCGGCCTTGGCGTGCTGCCCTTCACCTTCTGGGGCCTGGTCGTCGCCTCGTCGTTCTATTCGCTGCCCTTCATGGTGCAGCCATTGCAAAACGCCTTCGAAGGCATCGGCGAGCGGCCGCTCGAAGTCGCCGCGACCCTGCGCGCCTCGCCGCTCGACACCTTCTTTTCGGTCGTCCTGCCGCTGGCCAAACCGGGCTTCATCACGGCCGGCGTGCTGACCTTCGCCCACACCGTCGGCGAATTCGGTGTCGTGCTCATGATCGGCGGCAACATCCCCGGCGTCACCCGCGTCGCCTCGGTGCAGATCTACGACCACGTCGAGGCCATGGAATACGCCGACGCCCACCGACTGGCCGCCGTCATGCTGATTTTCTCCTTCACGGTGCTGCTCGCCATGTATCTGCGCCGCCCCAAGCCGGTGAAGGGGGAGTGACATGGAAAGCATCAACGCCCGTTTCAAACTCGACTGGCCCGGCTTCACGCTCGATGTAGACCTCGCCCTGCCCGGCCGCGGTGTCACCGCACTGTTTGGCCATTCCGGCTCGGGCAAGACCACCCTATTGCGCTGCCTGGCCGGACTGGAACGGCCTTCCCACGGCCGCCTCGAATTCAAGGGCCAAATCTGGCAGGACGAAAAAACCTGGCTGCCGACGCACCAGCGGCCCATCGGCTACGTCTTTCAGGAAGCCAGCCTGTTCGCCCATCTCAATGTGCTCGGCAACCTGAATTTCGGCCTCAAACGCAGCGCCACGGCGCAGCGCGTCGGGCTGGAACAGGCCATCGAACTGCTCGGCATCGGTCATCTGCTCGAGCGCGAGCCGGACACCCTCTCCGGCGGTGAACGCCAGCGCGTCGGCATCGCCCGCGCCCTGGCCGTCGGCCCGGAAATCCTGCTCATGGACGAACCCCTGGCGGCGCTCGACCTCAAGCGAAAACAGGAAATCCTGCCCTACCTCGAACGCCTGCACGACGAACTGGCCATTCCGGTCATCTACGTCAGCCACTCTCCGGATGAAGTGGCGCGACTGGCCGACCACATCGTCGCCATGGACGGCGGCCGGGTCGTCGCCGACGGCCCGCTGGTCGAAACGCTGGCCCGCCTCGACTTGCCGATCCGGCTCGGCGAGGACGTTGGGGTCGTGCTCGATGCGACGGTCGGCGAGATCGATGCCGAATGGCACCTAGCCCGCGTCGATTTCGCCGGCGGCAGCCTGTGGACCCGGGATCGCGGCCTGCCGACCGGCAAGCACGTACGCGTTCGCGTACTGGCCCGCGACGTCAGCCTGGCCGTGCATCACCCGGAGCCGAGCAGTATCCAGAACGTGCTTGAGGGCACGGTCGAATCGATGGGCGCCGACGACCATCCCGGTCTGCTGCTCGTCCGCGTCCAGGTCGGCGCCAGCCAGCTGGTCGCCCGCCTGACCCGCCGATCGGCTGCCCAGCTCGGCATCGCGCCGGGTTTACCGATCAGCGTCCAGATCAAATCCGTGGCCTTGATGGAATGACGAGCAACCCCTACACCCTGCCCGACAGCGAGCTCATCCGCCTGCTCGACGAAGACGTGCCCTGCGGCGACGCGACGACCTTCGCGCTCGGCATCGGCGACCAGCCCGGCCGCCTGGTCTTCCGCGCCCGGCAAGCCATGGTCGTCTGCGCCAGCGAGGAAGCCCGGCGCATGGGCGAACTGCACGGCCTGCGCTGCGTCGGCAACATGGTCGCCAGCGGCAGCCGGCTCGCCGCCGGTGAGACCATCCTGACGCTGGAAGGCCACGCCGCCGGCCTGCACACCGTCTGGAAAACGGCGCAGACCTTCATGGAATACCTGTCGGGCATCGCCAGCAGCACGGCCGACATCGTCGCCGCCGCCCGTGCCGAGAATCCGGATATCGGCATCGCCTGCACACGCAAGAATTTCCCAGGCACCAAGGCTGCCGCCATCAAGGCCATCATGGCCGGCGGCGCCAGCCCGCATCGCCTGAGCCTGTCGGAAACCCTGCTCGTCTTCGCCGAGCACCGTTGTTTTCTCGGCAACGAAGCGCCCAAGGACACCGTGCGACGCCTGCGTCGGGCCTGGCCGGAACGGGCCATCGTCGTCGAGGTCGGCGACGAAGCGGAAGCCCTGCGCTGGCAAGAGGCCGGCGCCGACATCCTGCAACTCGAAAAAATGCCGGTTGCCACGGTCAACAGGATAAAAGGGCTAATTTTGAAATCCGCATCCACCCGCATCGCGGCGGCGGGCGGCATAAATTCTGCTAACGCAGGGGACTATGCGCGGGCCGGGGCTGACATTCTGGTCACTTCGGCCCCGTATTTCGCCCCGCCACGCGATGTGGCGGTCACCCTATCCGTCGTCTAGAAGCGCCTTTGCCATGAAAATCGCCATCGCCACCAAGGATTTCCAGGAAGTCAGCGGCCACGCGGGGCAAACCCGACAATGGCTGGTTTACGACCTGACAAACCACCGTTCCAACCAGTTGCTGCCGGCGCCCAGCCGGGTCGATCTGGCCAAGGATCAGGTTCTGCATGTTTTCGAGGACAACGAACCGCATCCGCTCGACGGCGTCGACCTCATCGTCTGCGCCAGCGCCGGCGACGGTTTCATCCGCCACATGAAGAAACGCGGCGCAGAAGTATTGCTCACCGGCGAGTCCGACCCGGCCCTCGCCATCACCCGCATCCTGGCCGGCGAAGCCCTGCCCGACCCGCGCTTCGACATCACGACGACGCTGTGCAAGGTGCGCGATTTGTTCTCGCGGCACTGAGGCAGCATTTCAATTTTGGCCGTTTATTCCGGTTGACCGTGGCATTGCCTCGCGGCCACTGAAATCAGGCCAGCGCCCGCGCCAGCAGCACGGCGACATGCACCGCATCCCGCCCGGTGCCGTCCTTGATCTGGTGCCGACAGGAGAAGCCATCGGCCACGATGGTCGCATCGGCCGGCGCTGAACGCACGGCCGGCAACAGCGCCAGTTCGCCCATCTTCACCGACGCCTCGTAGTGCTCCGCCTCCAGCCCAAAGCTGCCCGACATGCCGCAACAACTGGCATCGACGATCTCAAACTCGAATTCCGGTATCCAGCCGAGCACCTTCTTCATCGACTTCATGGCACCAAACGCCTTCTGGTGGCAATGGCCATGGACCACGGCCTTGCCGCCGGGAATCGGCTTGAGATCGAGCTTCAGCCCCTTGTTGCCCTCGCGCATGAGGAATTCCTCGAACAGGAAGGCCTGCTTGCCGAGTTGCCCGACCTCCGGCCCGAGCGACAGGCTGTAGAACTCGTCGCGCAGGGCGAGCAGGCAGGACGGCTCCAGCCCGACAATCGGCGTGCCTTCGGCCAGCGCGGGCTTGAGCGCCGCCATGACCCGTTTGCCTTCCGCCTTGGCCGCATCGACCATGCCTTGCGACAAATAGGTCCGACCGCAGCACAGCGGGCGATCCGGCTCGGCATCTTCGGCTACCGGGCGCAGCACCTCGACCGCGTAGCCGCCGGCGGTCAGCACGGCCAGCGCCGCCTCGGCCACTTCCGGCGTGTAGTAATGCGTGAAGGTATCGACGAACAGCACGACCTTGCCGCGCGGCGCCGTGGCCGGCTCGGCCGTGGCAAATACCGGCTGGCTGACGATCTCCGGAATCGGTCGCCTGGCCGAAATGCCCAGCCGGCGTTCGACCAGCCCGGCCAGGAAAGGCGAGGCGTTGCGCAGGCGAACCAGCGCGGCGAGCGGCCGGCGATAGCGATGCAGCCATTCCGGCAGACCGCCGAACAGTTTCGCCCGGCGGGGCAAGCCCATTTCCTCGTTGCGGTGCGCCAGGTATTCGGTCTTGATCAGCGTCATGTCGACCGAGCTCGGACACTCCTTCTTGCAGCCCTTGCACGACACGCAAAGGTCCATGGCCGCCGCCAGGTCGGGATGGACGAAGGGGTGCTCGCCCAGTTCGCCATTCAGCGCCGCCTTGAAGGCCTTGACCCGCGCCCCGGTCGAATGCGCCGGATCGTGCGTGATGCGGTAGCTCGGGCACATGACGCCCTTGGCGTCGCGCTGGCACTGGTGATTGTTCATGCAGACGGCCACCGCCTTGGCGTAATTGCCGCCCGTCGCCGGAATGCCGGCGTAGGCGTCGCCCATGCCGTAGGTGTCGTAGGCCGACCAGTCGAGAAAGGTTTTCATGCTGGACATGAAGCAAAACCGGCGCCACGGCAATAGTCTTTAAAATCAAGGTATCGCAACTGTCGACAATGCGACAAGAAGGCTATTGCCGGGACAGTGATCGGTATAATGCCGGCCTTATCCTGATTAGGCACGAGCATGAACGACGAGATCAATTACCAGAACAACCCGCTGCACGGGCTCAGTCTGAAAAAACTGCTCACTGAAATCGTCGATCACTACGGCTTCGAGATCCTGTTTGCCTATCTCAACATCAATTGTTTCAACAAAAACCCGAGCATCGATTCCGCCATCAAGTACCTCAAAAAGACGGATTGGGCGCGCGAGAAGGTCGAAGCCTTCTATCTGTACAAGTTCAAAAGCCTGCCCCGCGCTTCTGACGAGCAGTTTGAACTGCCCCCCCGAGACCGCATCGTACCGCCGGACCAAAAACCCGGCTCACCGGCCGAATTGAGTCTGGAAGACGCCGAGCGCCTGCGCGAAAAACGCGCCAAAAAGGCGGCCCGGCACGACGAAGAAAAAAGCCATCGCGCCGCTTCGGGCAAGAGAACGCCAAACCGCTCAAGCACGCCGCCCAGTGATTCGGACCCATGGGCCAAGTGGAGAAAATGAACTCGCGGATTTAATGTCCGCCTCGCCCCAGACCGGACGCCACGGTCAACCGGAAAAATTGGCCAAATTTGAAATCGGCCTGAAGTCCGGAAGCGGGAGAAAAGCGCCTCGTCAGCGAGGCTGGTAGCTGGTCGATAGCTGATCGATGATCTCGACAAAGACCGCTTTGACCTGATCTTCCGAGCATCCCATGAGGACTGCGTCTTCGAGCGCAGCGAGCGCCATGTCTCGTAACTCCTCGAGGTTTTCAGACATCACCTTGAGCTTCTCATGGCAGGCGATCACCTCGCCGTCAGGGCCTCGCCACGGATTTTCATCCGAGCCATAGTTTTTCAAAGGGGTCAGGTTCACAACTGCTCCGTAAGGCTACCGGGTTGGAGAAGTCCGGATTATGCCGTCTTCGAAAATCGAAACAAGGCTGATGGAGAAAGCCAGGCACAAAAAAGGAGCGCAGGGCGCAAGCCAAGGCTCCTTCTTTTTCGGCGGACTCGGGGAAGCCGGCCGAAGATTCCTTGCGTCTGCTTACTTGCCCATGTGCTGCAGCACGGTGTGCAGGCGTTCGGCGGCGTAGGCGGCTTCCGGGTCGTTTTCCGTGAGTTTCAGGATGTCGGTCCAGCTGATGTAGCGGTCGAGCCGGACCAGGGCATTGGCGCTGACTGCGTCCAGATCAATATTCAGGGTAACTGCGTCGCCGCTACCGCCAAGCTTGTATTCAAACGTACCGCGCATGCTTCGTTCTCCAAATGGTCGTGCAATAGATGCGCGCAGTGTACAGACCGGCGCCGGCAATTGAAATGCCGCTCCGCAACTTACACGACATTTTCACGGCAGTGGCCGCTGTGGCTTGTGCACTGCAGCGCTGTCGCATTTGCGACAAGACGGCCAACACGCGCTTCGGGGGAAACATGCATCTCGCTGATTTAATTGGCAAAACCTCTCTGGCACAGCGATTGCTGAATAGGCTCCGACTGCATTCGAGGAGCCGACATCGTGGAACTACCTGTTATCAGCAATTCTGCCCCTGCCGCTGAAGGCGGCGGTTGTGCATCCAGCGGCTGCGGTACGGCCCCGGACGCCTTGGGCCACCTGCCCGATCACATTCGCGCCAAGGTTCAGGACCACCCGTGTTATTCGGAAGAAGCGCACCACTACTTCGCCCGCATGCACGTTGCCGTGGCCCCGGCCTGCAACATTCAGTGCAATTACTGCAACCGCAAGTATGACTGCTCGAACGAATCCCGTCCGGGCGTCGTTTCCGAGGTATTGACGCCGAAACAGGCGATCAACAAGGTGCTCGCCGTCGCGGCCGAAATCCCGCAGATGACGGTACTCGGCATCGCCGGACCTGGCGACCCCCTCGCCAACCCGGGCCGCACTTTCGAGACCTTTGAAGAGCTCTCGGCGCGCGCCCCGGATATCAAACTCTGCGTATCGACCAACGGCCTCAACCTGCCGATGTATGTCGACCGTATTGCCCAGCACAACATCGACCACGTGACGATCACCATCAACTGCGTCGATCCGGAAGTCGGTGCCAAGATCTACCCGTGGATTTTCTGGGAGAACAAACGCATCTTCGGCGTCGAAGGCGCGCGCATCCTGATCGAACAGCAGCAGAAGGGTCTGCAGATGCTGACCGACCGCGGCATCCTGGTGAAGGTCAACTCGGTGCTGATCCCCGGCGTCAATGACGAGCATCTCAAGGAAGTCTCGAAAATCGTCAAGGCCAAGGGCGCCTTCCTGCACAACGTCATGCCGCTGATTGCCGAAGCTGAACACGGCACCTACTACGGCATCATGGAACAGCCGGAACCGACGCCGGAACAGTTGCAGGATCTGCAGGACGCCTGTGCCGGTGACATGGCGATGATGCGCCACTGCCGCCAGTGCCGTGCCGATGCGGTCGGCCTGCTCGGCGAAGATCGCGGCGACGAATTCACCATGGACAAGATCGACGTCATGGAGGTCGATTACGAAGCTGCCATGGTCCGTCGCAAGGTTGTCCACGACGAGATCATCGAAAAGCTCGACGCCAAGCGCGGCATCGTCAAGCCAAAGGCCGAAGAGCTCGGCATCCCGGCCGATGCCCGCCCGGTGCTCATGGCGGTGGCCGGCAAGAACGGCGTCGTTGCCGAGCACTTCGGTCATGCCAAGGAATTCCTGATCTACGAAGCTTCGCCGGCTGGCGTCCGCTTCATGAGCCATCGCAAGACCGAGCTCTACTGCGGCGGCATGGATGCCTGCGGTGACGGCGACGTGGCCGAAGCTGGCTCAACCGAATCGCTGCTCGACCGCAACATCCGCGTCCTTGAAGGCTGCGAAGTCGTGCTCTGCTCCAAGGTCGGTTACGAACCCTGGGCCAAGCTGGAAGCCGCCGGCATCGCGCCGAACGGCGAACACGCAATGGAGCCGATCGAGGAAGCCGTGATGGCGGTGTACAAGGAAATCGCGGCGACCGGCAAGTTGAGTCCGTCCGCAGAAGCTCTGAAGGTGGCGTAAATGGCACTGCAAATCACCGAATCCTGCGTCAATTGCTGGGCTTGCGTCGATGTCTGTCCGAACGAGGCGATCTATCAGGACACGCCGCATTTCCTGATCGATGACGGCAAATGTACCGAGTGTCTGGGCGATCACGGGGTGCCGCAATGCGCTGCGATCTGCCCGATTGAAATGGCCATCGTCGATGAACTGGGCGCCTTCCTGAACCCGCCGGGTTCGCTGACCGGCATCCCGATCGAAAAGCTCAAGCAATTCGGCTTGTGGAAGGACGCGGCGTAATGGCGGTTGTCACGTTCTACGAAAAACCCGGCTGCAAGGGCAATCTTCGCCAGAAGACCTTGCTCGCAGCAGCCGGCCACACCGTCCAGGCCAAAAGCCTGAAAACCGAAGCCTGGACGGCTGATCGGCTACTCGCCTTTCTTGGCAAGCTGCCGATCAGCGCCTGGTTCAACCCGGCGGCGCCCGATATCAAGTCGGGCGAAATCGTCCCGGAAAACCTGGGTTTCGAAGATGCCCTGCATTTGCTGCTCGAGAACCCGCTGCTCATTCGTCGCCCGCTCATGGAAATCGGCGAGGAGCGGCTGGTCGGCTTTGACATTGCTGCGGTCGACGCGTGGATTGGCCTGAAAAACGTTGAGCTCCCGGAAGGCAACATCGAAGCCTGCGTGCATGGCCCGGAAGGCCACGGTAGCTGTGGCAGCCACGCCCATGATCACGAGGAAGAGGAAAGCAGCCATGGTCGCTGCGGCACTCACTGACAACGCCGTAGAAATTGCGCCGGGCGTCCACTGGGTGGGCGCCCTCGACCCGCATCTGCGGAGTTTCGACATCATCCTCAAAACCGCCAACGGCACGAGCTACAACTCGTACGTCGTGCGCGGCGAGAACGGCGTGGCGATCATCGACACGGTGAAGGAAAACTTCGCCGACGATTTCTTCCGTCGACTCGAATCGGTGGCCCGCTACGACGAAATCACCACCATCGTCCTCAACCATCTCGAGCCCGACCACAGCGGCGCCCTGCCCGAACTGCTCAAGCGCGCGCCGCAGGCCAAGGTCTATCTGTCGAGCCGCGCGCAGATGATGTTGAAAGCTCTGCTCAAGCCGACCGGCGAAAAGCCGCCCGAATACATTCCGGTCACCACCGACGACGAAGTCGACCTCGGCGGCCGCACCCTGCGCTTCCTGCACACGCCTTACCTGCACTGGCCGGACACGCAATGCACCTATCTGGTCGAGGATGGCCTGCTGTTCACCGGCGACATCTTCGGCTGCCATTTCTGCGACAACAGGCTGTTCAACGACACGGTCGGCGATTTCCGCTTCTCGTTCGAGTACTACTACGCGCACATCATGCGGCCGTTCCGCGAGTATGTGCTCGACGCCATCGCTCTCATCGAGCCGCTCGACATCAACCTGATCGCTCCGGCCCACGGCCCGATCCTGCGCCACGCACCGCGCGACTACGTGCACCGCTACCGCGAACTGGCGACGCCCCGGTTGTTCAACGAGGCGCGCAGCGAAAAGACGCTGGTCGTCTTCTACATCTCGGCCTACGGCAATACCCGACGCATGGCCGAATCGCTCGCCGCCGGCGCCGAAGCCATCGGCGGTGTGCGCGTCTCGCTATACGACCTCGAAGGTGGCGAGTCGGGCATCTTCACCGACCTCATCGAGGAAGCCGATGGCCTCGCCTTCGGCAGCCCGACCATCAACGCCGATGCCGTCAAGCCGATCTGGGACGTCCTGTCCTCGCTGACCACGGTCAACGTCAAGGGCAAGCTGGGCGCCGCTTTCGGCTCGTATGGCTGGAGCGGCGAGGCGGTGCGGCTGATCGAAGATCGCCTGCGCGGCCTCAAGCTGCGCGTCCCGGTCGAAGGACTGCGTATCAAGCTCGTGCCGGATGCCGGCGAACTCGAAGCCTGCCGCGATCTCGGCGAACAACTGGCCCGTCACCTGACGGGCCGCGTAGAACACCGCGAGATCGACATGGCAGCACTCGCATAACAACCAGGGGGAAAAATAATGCCAAAAGCGAAAGTCACCTTTCAGGATATCGGCGTCTCGGTCACCGTACCGGCCGGTACCCGGCTCATCGAAGTGTCCGAGAAAGTCGGCGCCGGCATCACCTACGGCTGCCGCGAAGGCGAATGCTGCACCTGTCTGACCAAGATCGTTTCCGGCGGCGAATTCCTCGCCCCGCCGAGCATCCTCGAAGACCAGGTGCTGAAAGACAACCTGGCCCCGCGCGGCCATCGACTGGCCTGCCAGGCACAGATCATTGGCGGTGAAATCGTCGTCAAGCCGGCGTAATTCCGCCTTATCAGAACAAGATTAAAAGCAAATGCCCAACCGCATCAGAGAAACCCAAATCAACCCGCTCTCCAGGAGAAC
Source organism: Azonexaceae bacterium (assembly GCA_013335535.1). Lineage (GTDB taxonomy): Bacteria > Pseudomonadota > Gammaproteobacteria > Burkholderiales > Rhodocyclaceae > Azonexus. The sequence goes on along the minus strand of JAAXVL010000004.1, from coordinate 71,012 downwards.
TTAAAAAATGGCCCTCATCACTTTCACCAGCCCGCTGCACAAGGACAAGACGGTTTATGCCGTTGCCGGCAGCCACACCCAGACCATCCTCGCGCTGGCCAAGGAACATCACATCCCGATCGACTTCGGCTGCCAGGAAGGCAATTGCGGCACCTGTCTGGTCAAGGTTTCGTCGGTCGACGGCAAGCGCGCCCCAATGGGCGGCCCGCTCAACGTCCGCGAAGTCGCTGCGCTGACCGAACTCGGCCACATCACCAAGGCCCAGATCGAGCAGATGTACGTCGATGACATCCCGCCGACCCAGTGGCGCCTGGCCTGCCAGATGATCATTCGCGACGAAGACATCCTGGTCGAATATCCCAGCAAGTGAGCCCGAGCAAGTAAGCCCGAGTTAGTGAGCCTGACATGAACGGTCCGGACCGGCTGCCTTACCGCACCACCCTGTTCGCCGAGTTGCTGGCCATGCCGGCAGCGACGGCGAAGGCGGCGGCCGATCCGAATCGTTCACTGCTGGCCAGCGTCGTCGCCGGCCAGATTTCCGATACTGGTTGCCTGCCGGCCGATCTCGGGCTGGGCAAGGCGGCGCATGCCGGGCTGCTCCACACCTATTTTCCGCAGCTTGACGTCAGGGGGCCGCAACGCGCCGTTGAGGCCATTCCCGAATGGGAAGACCTGCAAAAGCTGCTGCTCGACCATCGCGCCTGCGAATACCCGTCCGAACTGCTGATCGCCAACATCCTCGCCACCGCCTGCGCCGGTCGCGACCATCTCTGGCAGGATCTCGGCCTGGCCAATCGGGAAGAACTTTCCCGGCTGATGTGGGTTAATTTTCCAGCGCTCGCCCGCGCCAACACCGGCGACATGAAGTGGAAGAAATTCCTCTATCGCCAGGTCTGTTCGCGTGAAGGCATCTACGTCTGCCCAGCCCCGTCGTGCGGAGTTTGTAAGGATTACGCCAAATGTTTTGGACCGGAGAACTGATCGCCAGGAGCGCGCCGGTGCGCCGTCGCACCGGACCAGCCTACCCGCCGCATATCGACCGCGGCATGGCGGCCTATCTCGGGCTGGCCATCGGCGATGCGCTCGGTGCCACGGTCGAATTCCTGACCCCGAATGAAATCCGCCACCAGATCGGCCTGCACAGCGAGATCACCGGCGGCGGCTGGCTACGCCTGAAGGCCGGCAGAGTGACCGACGACACGACGATGTCACTCGCCCTCGGCGAGTCCATCATCGCCCGTGGCCGTGTCGACGCCCTGGCTGCGGCCGAAGCCTTCGATGCCTGGATGCGGGCCAAGCCGGTCGATATCGGCAACACCGTACGCCGCAACCTGATCGCCTTTCGCCAGACCGGCAACCCCGAAGCCGCCGCTTCCGAGCACGATGCTGGCAACGGCGCGGCCATGCGCGTTTTGCCCGTGGCGCTGGCTTGCTACGGTCAACCGGAAAAAACGACCAAAATCGCAAACGCCGCCCAGGCCCACGTCACCCACCACAACACGCTGTCCGACGCCGCCTGCGAAACGCTGATCCTCATGGTTCAGGACTTTCTCGCCGGCCGCGACGCGGTTGAGGTCGAGCGCGAACGGGCCGGCAAGCTGGTCAACGATTTTCCGGTTTTCGCCTATGACAAGCGCCGTCGAGAAAACCCCAGCGGCTATGTCGTCGACACCGTACAAGCCGTCTTCCAGTCCTTCTTTGCCACCGAAACCTTCGAGGACTGCCTGATCGACGTCGTCAACCGCGGTGGCGACGCAGACACCACCGGCGCCATTGCCGGCATGCTGGCCGGCGCCCGTTATGGCCTGGATAGCATTCCCAAACGCTGGCGCACTGCGCTTGATGCCAACATCAGCGCCCAATGCCAGGCCCAGGCCCGCGAACTTCTGGCGTCACAAGTCGGCTGATCCGCACTGCAATCCAGCCCGCAACGGAGGCCGACAGATCTGGCTTCCACGGCCAGCACGGATCATTAGCCCCAAGCCTCAAGCAGCAGATGTAAGAGAGCCAGGCGCCTCGGCGAAAGTTTCATTTATACAGAAATTTATTCGATTATTATCATTTAGTTTCATTTTTTGTTTGCAATGTTCATTTATTTCCGTCATATTCAATCTGGAACATTAAATCCGGACAGCAAAAATGAAACGAGCAGCACAAGCCAATTCGTACCTGACCACCCGCGAAGCAGCACAGTCACTCGGCATATCGCTGAGAACCGCCCAGCTCTGGGTTGAAAACGGCCAACTCGACGCCTGGAAAACCGACGGAGGTCATCGTCGCATCAGTCGCGTCTCGGTCCAACGCCTGCTCGACGGGGCTTCGCCGGCAGAAACGAACAATATGCTCGCCCCACCTTCGCCAGAGCGCATCAGGGTGCTCGTCGTTGAAGACGACAGCATTCTGCTCAAGCTTTACAAGACGGTCATTGCCAGCTGGAACCTGCCCATCGACATCATCACTGCCGGCAACGGCATCGATGGACTCATTCGCGTCGGCAAAGATACGCCTGACCTGATGATCACCGACCTCTCGATGCCAGGCATGGATGGTATTCAGCTCATCCGCCTGCTGGCCGCCTCGTCGTTCCGCGAAGGTCTTGAAATCGTCGTGGTAAGCGGCCTGGACAAAGCACAGATCGATGCCCTCGGCGGTCTCCCGGCGGATATCAGTTTCTTCTCCAAGCCGGTTCCCTTCGTTCAGCTGAAAGCCATTGTCAGCAACATTGTTGAGCGCAGGGCCGCCTACCTCTAGCGGCAGGACAAAGCAGGATGCGCCGAAACATATCTCGGCTGCATTACCCGCAAGGCAGGCCAAGAGCCCCCTTGGACAGCCGCTGGCAAAGCCGTTCCCAAAACGAATCTAAAGACACAATCATGACCAGAATACTGCTCGTTGATGACCATTCCGATATCCGCCGCCTGGTGCGCATCACCCTTGGCAAAAGCTTCGAAGTGCTTGAAGCGGAAGATGGTGGAACGGCCCTGGAAATTGTTCGCACCCAAAGGCCTCATCTTGTTGTGCTCGACGTCATGATGCCAGGAGAAATCGACGGCCTCCAGGTGCTGGATGCCATCAAGGCCGACCCGGCCCTGGCCGACACAAAAGTGATCATGGTTACAGCGCGCGGTCAGGCCCAGGATTACGACTACGGGATGAAACGCGGCGCCGATGCGTACTTCATCAAGCCCTTCAGCCCGCTCCAGCTCGTTGCATCCATCAAGGAAATCCTCGCCCGCTAGGGCAACGCCATCATGACCCTGTACAAACCAGACCCGGAAGAGATGGCCAACGGCCAGGCCCTGCGCCTGCCCGGGACCGCCCGCGCCGTTGCGCTGCATGACCAGCTTTATCGTTACGCAGAGGATCTCGAACAAAGTGTCGCGCGCTGCTCCTCCCTGGAAAGCAGCAACAAGGAACTGCTCGATACCTGCGACTGGCTGGATTCCAGCCGCCAGGAACTTGACGAACTGGTCCGCAGCTCCCCCGACATTCACCTCATCACCAATACCAGCGGGATCATTCTGCAATGCAATCCGGCTGCTGCGGCAATGGCCCCAGCGCAACGCCTGGCCGGAGAAAACATCGCCGACTGGGTTTTGTCTGAGTGGATCGACAACTGCAATTTGCTGCGCAGCGAAGCGATGTCCTATTCGCCTCAGGATCAACGCGAACTCGAATTGCACCTGCGCCACACCTCAAACGACCGCTTTCCGATGATCGTTGCCGCACGCGCATTTCCGGTTCATCGCAAAGGGGTAATTCACGCCGTGCACTGGGTTCTGCGCAACATCACCTTTCTGCGCGAAATCGAATTCGATACCCAGATTGCCACGATGGTCTTCAAGAGCGCCGCGGAGGGGGTCATGATCACTGACCCTGATGGCCAGATTCTGGCCGTCAATCCTGCCTTCAGCCACATCACCGGCTACAGCCCCGAAGAAGCCATTGGCAAGAACGCCAGTTTCCTGCGCTCGGGCATCCAGGACGAAGCGTTCTTCGCCGAGTTCTGGCGTGCCTTGCGGGAAACCGGAAAATGGCAGGGCGAGCTTTACAACCGCAAGAAAAGCGGCGAAATGTTCCCGGAATGGCTGACCATCAGTGCCGTCTGCGACAACGCCGGTCGCGTACTCAGTTACGTCGCCATTTTTTCAGACATTTCACGCCTGTTGCGGGCGGAAAAACGCCTGGCCTACCTCGCCCATTACGACACCCTGACCGGCCTCCCGAATCGCATCCTGTTCCAGGACCGCCTGAAGCAGATACTGGCCAGTGCAAAACGGACAGGAATACCTTTCACACTGATTTTCATCGACCTCGACAAATTCAAGGCGATCAACGATACGCTTGGCCATCACACCGGCGACCGCGTCCTGCAGGAAGCCGCACGACGCCTTGCCGCAGCCCTGCGCGAGGTGGATACCGTTGCACGCCTCGGCGGCGACGAATTCGTGGTCATTGCCTCCGGTCTCAGCGGCCAAGAACACATCGGACGCGTTTGCGACAAGGCGATCGAGGCGCTGGTCAAACCGATCATCCTGGACAACCAGACCTTGCAGATCGGCGGCAGCCTTGGCTGCGCCGAATACCCTCGCCACGGCGAAGACGAAAACGCCTTGCTCAGAAAAGCCGACATTGCGATGTATCGCGCCAAGGCGGCAGGTGGAAATTCATATTTCATTTCACAGGAGGGGGACTCGTTTCCCGCTGCAACGCAATGAACTCCATGAACACCGTGGCCCCCCGCCCCACCTCCTACCCCGTCAGAGACCTGCTGATCGCGGACCGGGCCGATATCCTGCTGTTGAAGGACCAGGTCGAGGATGTGCAGAGCCTGTTTGCACTGCTCTCCCCTCATCACAACGTCCATACATTCATGGACGCCCATGCCGCTCTCCATCACGTTGCAGCGGGACACCAAATCGATCTCATCCTGCTCAATGTCGAAATGCCATCATCCGAAGCGCGAGAACTTTGCCGGGCATTGCGCAAACGAACCGAACTGCAGGACATCCCCATCATCTCCCTGACGGAACGGGAAAACCTTCACGAACTCGGATTTGGCCTGCCAACCGGGGCCGACGACTACATCGCCAAGCCACTGACATCGGCCATCCTGCTCGCCCGCGTTGCCAATCATGTCAGCCACGGACGGGTCATGCGCCTGATGGCCAATCAGAACGATGCGCTCGACCATCGGATCGCCGAGCGAACAGCACAGCTGGCCCAGCGCAATGAAGAATTGCAGGCCACGCTGCGGCAATTGGCCAAGACCCAGGACGTCACGATCGTCGCATTTTCATCACTGGCAGAAACCCGCGACAACGATACCGGGCGACATTTGCGCCGCACACAGCGCTACGTCCGGGAACTGGCGCTCGCCCTGCGGGACAACCCTGAATATGCTCCGTCCCTCGACGATGAAGCGGTCGAACTCATCTACAAATCGGCGCCCTTGCACGATATTGGAAAGGTGGCGATCCCTGATCACATCCTGCTCAAACAGGGTCCGCTGACGCCGGCTGAATTCGAGATCATGAAAACCCATCCCGAACATGGATTTCGCGCCATTTCCGCCGCCGAAGCCAGTCTCGGGGAAAGTAACTCCTTCCTCCATGTCGCCCGCGAAATTGCCTACGGTCACCACGAAAAATGGAATGGCAGCGGCTATCCCAACGGGCTTTCTGGCGTTGCCATTCCGCTCGCGGCCAGGCTGATGGCGATAGCCGATGTCTACGATGCCCTCACCAGCCGGCGGGTGTACAAATCATCGATGCCGCACGAGAGGGCGGCCGGGATTATCGCTGGCGGGAGAGGTTCGCACTTCGATCCCGCCATCGTCGACTCGTTTTTCCGGATCGAGCAGAAATTCGCCGAAATTGCCAACGATTTGGCTGACAGCCAGGCAGGCTGACCCCGCTCACGGAGAGAGGCATGAGAAGCCGCACCCAGTACATTCCGCTCAATGAAGCCGAAGCCGGTATGACACTGGCCGCCCCGCTCAATGTCATCCAGAACCGGCAAACACGATTTTCGCTGCCGGCAGGGCATGTGCTGACAGCCGACAATCTTCGTCAGATGGCGGCCAATCGAGCTGAATTCATATTCATCGTTGAACCGGATAGCCGATGCGATGAGGACATCGCGCTAGATACCGCGCTTGTTGCCCGCCGCGTCATGGAAATTTTCTCGCACGCCGATCTGAGCGACCCGACGGCGATGGCCCTTTTCGACCAGATCCTGGCTTACCGGAACGCCTGACATGCCCATAGCCACAGTGACTCAGGACGAAGTCATCGCGCGGACAAGCGGGCTCCCCAGCTTTCCGCGCATCGTCACCGAAATTCTCGCCTCGCTGGACGATCCGGACTGTAACCTCAACGACCTGAGCGACTGCATTGTCCATGACCCAGTTATTGCCGCCCGCGTACTGTCTGCAGCCAACCGGGCCGGAAATCGGACAACCGGCCGGGCGCAGACGGTCAGTGACGTCTATACGGCTGCCTCGTTGATAGGCTTGTCCCACGTTCGCCAGATCAGCTTGCTGAGCAGCATTGGGCAGTTCGCGCAAATAGCTGCCAACGAATGCCTGCCGGCCACCTACTGGACGCATAGTGTCGCCGTCGGCATATCTGCCGAGGAGTTGGCCTTGCACGTTACTGCGCCAATTCAAGCCGAAGCAGCGCTAATTGCAGGGTTGCTGCATGACGTCGGGCAACTGTGGCTATTCCGTTTCCGGGCAGAAGCCTTTGCCATGGCCAGGGAACGTGCCTGTTGCCGCGGTGTGGGGCTGGAAAGCGCGGAGCAGGAGCAATTCGACGTTGACCATGCCCGGATCGGCGCCTGGCTGGCCGAGCACTGGAACCTGCCGCCAGGCATTGTTGCCGGCATCAATGAGCACCACAAAGCCTTCCCGACAACTAAATTTCAACTGGCACCGTTGGTTGGAATCGCCGAGGTGCTGGCCAGCGCACTCGACCTCGGCGGTCGAAGCGAAAACAAGGTGACTGGGATTTCCAGCGATGCCTGCAAATCGCTTGGCCTGGTCTTCGACAAGGAGATTCAGCCGCTGTTTGGCCGGATTGAAGCGCGCAGCCAGCACGCGAACAGGATGTTCGCCACCGGTACCAGCCCGACCCATGCCCCACGTTAAATCCAACCTGAATGGCACGCGATGAATCACGCTAGATCCAAACTAAAAAACCAGATCAGCTTCATCGTGGTGCTTGCCATCATTCTGGTCTGGGCGGCAGCCGCCTACGAACTGTATCGCAGCCGTCAAACCTACTTGCACGAGGCGGAGGTCAGGACAGCAGTACGCGCCCATGTCCTGGCCGAATATTCGCGCTCGACAATCAAGCGGATCAATGAATTCATTCTGGATATTCGCAATGACTGGCGAGGGGACTGGAAATCCTTTGCTGCCTCTGTCCAGCGCCGACAGGAAAACATCGACGACCTGACCTTTCAAGTCGTCGTCGTCGACCGGGACGGAATACTGGCTTACTCCAATCTGGCCTCCCCCAACGATCGGGTCGACCTCAGTCAGCGCGAACATTTCAAGGTCCACAAGAACAATGAAAACACCGACCGCCTTTTTATCAGCCGACCTGTAGTGGGGAAAGTTTCCGGTAAATGGTCGATCCAGATTACCCGCCCGATTCTGCGGGACGGCAAATTCAACGGAGTTCTCGTGGTTTCGGTGAGCCCCGAACAATTTGCCAGCTTTGGCGAGAAACTACGCATCGTGGGCGAGGGCTCTTTGACGGTCGTGCGCAATACCGGGGAAATCATGGCGCGCTACCCCGCACTCCAATCCAGCCTGGGCAAGATACTCAGGGACACGCCGTATCTCAGTGACAATACTGCGGACTCAGGCAATTTCCGGCGCAACGCGACCGTTGACAGCACAGAACGAATATACGGTTACTACAGGGTGCCGGACTACGGACTGAATTTCGTCGTCGGTGAATCGGTAAATGAAATTCTTCGCCCTTATTTTGACCATCGAATTACCGTCGTTTCCGGCGCAGCGGCGGTCACTGCCCTGGCGCTGTCGCTGTTTTTCATGCTCTTTCGCTCGCTATCCTCGCTCGAGGAAGTCAGACGACAACTGGATGCGATCTTTTCCCTGAGTCCTGACGGTTTCGTGTCTTTTGACCGCGAGCGACGCGTCAAATACATCAGCCCGACCTTCACCCGGATGACTGGCCTGGAACAAAGCGATATTGCCGGCCTGGACGAAGACGCATTCGTCGAACGCCTGGCCCAGAGATGCTCCGCAAACGCTTCTTTCTCAAGCATCGCCGCGATGCACTCAGGAAAAAAAGGTGACATCGGGAAGCGGCAACTGATCGAAATAGCCGGGGCTGGCAATCGCGTTCTCGACGTCGGCATTCGCATATCCGGAGCCGAAACGGTATCGCAGATTCTGTATTTCCGCGACGTCACCCACGAGACAGAAGTTGATCGACTCAAAAGTGAGTTTCTGTCGACGGCGGCCCATGAACTGCGCACCCCGATGGCCAGCATTTTTGGCTATTCAGAACTGATGCTGAAACACCAGTTCAGCCACGACGAGCAACAGGAGTTTCTCGACATCATCCATCGCCAGTCCGAGCTGATGGTGTCGATCATCAACGAATTGCTCGATCTGGTCCGCATAGAGGAGCGCCGGGGAAAAGACTTCAATATTGCGCGCATCGAAGTCGGCGACCTGTTGCGCGAAGTGCTGACCAATTTCAAGACCATCGAGGGTTTCCAGCCGCCAACACCACCATCCGTCGATCAGCCGCACTGGGTCAGGGGTGACCGCAAGAAACTGACGCAGGTGGTGAACAATGTGCTCTCAAACGCGTATAAATACTCGCCGAACGGCGGCCAAGTCGCAGTGGAACTGTTCGAATCGATCGATGATACACAGCCAAGAAGTATCGGTATTCGCATAGCGGACCATGGAATCGGGATGACCCCCGAGCAGCTCGCTCGCGTTTGCGAGCGTTTCTACCGGGCCGATACGTCCGGCAAGATTCCCGGCACCGGACTGGGCATGAGCATCGTCAAGGAAATTATTGAATTGCACGGTGGCCATGTCAGCATCGCCAGCCAGATCGGAGTCGGCACGGTGGTCACCCTCTGGCTTCCGATCGCCTGAGCCTCGCCCGAACAGCCAGCCTCGCTGGCTTTATTCATGGCACCAAAACTTGCCCCCGGCGGGTGCTGCACATAAACGCACCGAAATTGAGCAATTACTGAAACGTAGCGCCGCTTTGGTGCTGCCATATTAGCTTTGCTCAAAGTTCAAGCCCGCCATGCCTGCTATCCTCGCGGTCTGGCAGCGCTTGGCTGGCCTGTGTTCTTTTTCGGGCGACCAAGGCATGTGTATTGCTTGAATTCAAAATTACCAATAAAAATTGGCGTTTGTTCGATATCCGCCATCGCTTTCACGATGCATAGGCCACAGATAACTTTTTCAGGGAGTAAAAATGACGATTGAACGCAAGGCAACACTGAACATTGACGGTCTGGCACCGGTCGACTTTTCGATCATGGCGCCGGTTCATGGCAACGACTGTGTCGACATCCGTACATTGGGCGCCAAGACGGGTCTGTTCACCTACGACTCCGGCTTCCTGTCGACGGCCAGCTGCAAGTCGAAAATCACTTTCATCGATGGCGACGTTGGCCAGCTGCTTTATCGCGGCTACCCGATTGAGCAGCTTGCCGAAAACTGCAACTTCCTCGAGGTGGCCTATCTGCTGAAAAACGGAGAACTGCCGAACGCCAAGCAGAAAGCCGAGTTCGAAGGGGCGGTGACCCATCACACGATGGTGCACGAGCAACTCGCCAAATTCTTCTCCGGTTTCCGTCGCGACGCCCACCCGATGGCCGTCATGACCGGCGTCGTCGGCGCCCTGTCGGCCTTCTACCACGACGCCATGGATTTCGCCGATGCCGAGCATCGCAACACGAATTTCATCCACCTCATCGCCAAGATGCCGACCATCGTCGCCATGGCCTACAAGTACAGCGTCGGCATGCCCTTCATGCACCCCGACAATGAACTCGGCTACACAGCCAACTTCATGCGCATGATGTTCGGCAATCCGTGCGAGAAATACGTGCCGAACCCGGTGCTGGTCCGCGCCCTCGACGTCATCTTCACGCTACACGCCGATCACGAGCAGAACGCCTCGACCTCGACCGTCCGTCTGGCCGGCTCCTCCGGCGCCAATCCGTTTGCCTGCATCGCGGCCGGCATCGCCTGCCTGTGGGGCCCCGCCCACGGTGGCGCCAACGAAGCCTGCCTGCAGATGCTCGAAGAAATCGGCGACGTCTCGCGCGTTCCCGAATTCATCGCCCGCGCCAAGGACAAGAACGATTCGTTCAAGCTCATGGGTTTCGGCCACCGTGTTTACAAAAACTTCGACCCGCGCGCCAAGCTCATGCGCAAGGTGTGCAACGAAGTGCTGACCGAGCTCGGCCTGGAAAACGATCGCCTGTTCAAGCTGGCCATGGAACTGGAAAGGATCGCGCTGGAAGATCCGTACTTTGTCGAGAAGAAGCTCTACCCGAACGTCGACTTCTATTCCGGCATCGTCCAGAAAGCCATCGGCATCCCGACCGAAATGTTCACCTGCATCTTCGCGCTGGCCCGCACGGTCGGCTGGATGACGCAGTGGGAAGAAATGATCTCCGATCCGGAATACAAGATCGGTCGTCCGCGCCAACTTTACGTCGGCGCCGCCAAGCGGGACGTCACGCCGCTCGCTCAACGCGGCTAATCAGGCAAGTAAAGGCCGGCCGGGGAAATTCTCCCTGGCCGGCTTTTTTTCGTCTGGCGGCAGCACTTCCACGGTCAACCGGAAATTCCGACTAAATATCAAATTTTCGACCATTTTAGAGTGCCTAGTAAAAACCCTAGACCCTTTATTTACATGGCATTTGACGGTTTAGCCTACGCTTTTTACCTATAAAAAATATTTCAAACAATTCACATTTACTGGCTGTGAAATGTGTAAATTAGAACTTTGTCGGTTGTGCAGGCCTCAAGCCAGCCGTACTTGCAGTGCTGTTTATTGGTCAATATTCATATCGTATATCCATGCACAGTCTCCCCAAGTCGGTTCTCGAATCAATCGATATCGCCCGGATTCCCTCGCCGCCCGAGATTCTGTTACGACTGGTGCGGACCGTCGAAGACGAACAAGCGACGATGTCGGAGCTGGCCACCATTGTGGAACAAGACCCGGGCCTGGCCAGCCGGATACTGAGCGTCGCCAACTCGCCCGCCCTGCGCCGGGGCAAAGAACTCAGAAATCTGGAAACCTGCCTGATCGCCCTCGGCACACGCCTCGTCCGTTCGCTGGCAACCTGCCTGTCCATCCAGAAACTTTTCGACCGCAACCCCAGCCTCGACAAATTCGATGTCGCCGACTACTGGAGTCACTCCCTTCTGGTCGGTGAGATAGCGCGCGGCGTGGCCGAACTGGCGGAATATCCGCATCCCGATGAAGCCTATCTGTCGGGTCTGTTGCACGATATCGGCGAGCTGATCCTGCTCTCGGCCATTGGCGAGCCCTATCGCCGCTTTTTGGCAAATTCGAGCGAAAACCCCAAGCTCCAGGCCGAGGAGTTTCAGCTGTTCGGCACGACGCATGCCGACGTCGGCGGCTGGCTGATCGACCACTGGGGAATGGACTCTGTGCTGGCCGATGGCGTCGCCTTCCATCACACGGCCGCCAATCAGATCGTCACGGCCACCACGCTGCCGCAAATCGTCTGGATCGCCCAGGTGCTGAGTACCACGGGGGAGAGCACGTCGGAATTGGCCATTGTCGTCAATCGCAGCAGCCCGCGACTGGAGATGTCGGCATTGCTCGCCGTTCGCGAACGCGCCATCCAGCGCGCCCGCCAGATTGCTGATGCCCTGGGCATCAGTATCGCCGACGACTTCCCCAAACGCCGTGCGGCCACGCCGACGTCACCGCCACCGCTGCCCGACCCGGCGACTGCGGCTGACGAGGATCTGGCGACCCTGGTCGGTGGCATGGCCTTGCTGCAGCCATTGCAGCAGGATCTCTTCCAGCTGGGCAGCGACACCGAAGTCCTGCTCGCGCTGAGAGAATCCGCCCGCATCCTGTTTGACCTGCCGAAAGTCGCCATCCTGCTCGCCAACGACAAGGGCGATGCGATTTCCGGCGAAAAGGTGGGGGCTCAACCGGAACTTTTCCGCCAACTATCCATCCCACTGGTCTCTTCCCGCTCGCTGGCCGCAGCGGCCATCATCGGGCGCCAGGTTCGGACCACCTTCGACCAGCCTGAACCACTCGCCTTGCTCGATCTGCAACTCGCCCGCGCACTCTCTGCCGACGGTCTTCTCTGCATCCCCATGCTGGCGCGCAATCGCGTCATCGGCGTCATTGTCTGCGGCCTCTCGGAAAAGCAATACGCTCGCCTGCAGCGCAAGATTCCCTGGCTGGCCAATTTCGGCAAAATCGCTGCAATCAGTCTCGATGCAGTCATTGAAGCGAACCAGCACCGCCAGCAAGTCGAAGCGGAACTGACCCAGCAATTTACCCGTCAGGCGCGCCAGATCGTCCATGAAGCCGGCAATCCACTGGGCATCATCAAGAGTTACCTGAGCATTCTCGAACGGAAACTGCCGGAAGATGGCGTTCGCCAGGAACTGGCCGTGCTGACCGAGGAAATCGACCGTGTCGCCAACATCGTCGGCCACATGACCCAATCGCTCAAGGGCAGCCCTGCAACCGGCAGCATTGATCTCGTTGGTGTCCTCAACGACTTCCTGTTGCTCTATGCCGACACCTTGTTCAACGCCAAGGGAATACGCCTCGAAACGGCCCTGCCCCAGGTTGAATTGCCGATCCAGGTCAACCGCGACAATCTCAAGCAGATCGTCCTCAACCTCTGGAAGAACGCCTCGGAAGCGCTCGCCGAGGGCAAGATCGTCAAGATATCGGTCAGCGACAACATCATTCACGATGGCGCCAGCTACGTGCAGTTGCGGGTCGATGATAATGGCCCCGGCATGTCCGAGGAGACCATTCAGGCGATCTATCGACCGAAACCGATCGCCGACACGGCGCAACGCGGTATCGGCCTGTCCGTCGTCGGCAGTCTGGCCAGGAAGGAAGGGATACTCATCACCTGCCGCAGCCAGCTCGGTGCCGGCACCAGCATCGCCCTGCTCATTCCCAAAACCCGGGCAGCGATGCCGGGAAACGGCGCTAGCACCATCGGGGGCAGCCGCGCATGAACGCCATCACCGCACTGTACGAATTGGCCAGGGTGCCGGGCATCCAGTTGCGACAGAACATCCTGATCGTCGACGATGAGCCGCACTTTCGGCGCGCTTACAGCGAATTGCTGGCGGGCGACCAGCGTTCGATCAGCGAGGCGAGCACTGGACAGGAAGCCATCGCCCAGCTCAAGCAAGGAACGACCGACCTGGTCATTCTGGATTTGCGGCTGCCGGATATTTCCGGCTTCGAAATCATGGAGTGGATGAGCTCGCACCGGATCGACGCCTCGGTCATCGTCTTCAGCGCCGACAAGTCGATCAACTCGGCCATTCACGCCCTGCGTCACCGCGCCTTCGAATTCCTGCGCAAGGATTGCGATCCGAACGACATGATCCTGGCAGTCGATCGCGCCCTGGCCAATCGCCTCCGCGACAAGGAACTCGCCGTCGTCTCGACCCAGCTCCAGCATTCCGAACGGCTGCACCGTTTTCTTGTCGAGCAGTCGCCTGACCTGATTTTCACCCTCGATCGTGAAGGCCGCTTCACCTTCATCAACGGACGCGTCAGCAGCCTGCTCGGCTATTCCCCGGAAGAACTGATCGGCCAGAACTACACCAAGGTCGTCGACCCGCGCGACCACGAGCATGTCCAGTACGCCTTCAACGAACGGCGAGTCGGCGAACGTGCGACGAGCAACCTGGAAGTCCGCTTCAAGCCCAAGCCCGCCATGCCGCGCACCGGCAGCGGTCCGGTCATGACCGCCATCCTCAGTTCGCAAGGGGTCTACGAAACGGGCACGGGCGGCGCTTCGGAAACCTTCCTCGGCACCTCGGGCGTGGCGCGCGACATTTCGGAACGCAAGAAGGCCGAAGAAACCATTACCTTCCAGGCCTTTCACGACCTGCTGACCAAGCTGCCCAACCGCATCCTGTTCGTGGACCGGCTCGAGATGGCCATCACGCAAGCCATGCGGCGCAAGGAAAAACTCGCCGTGATGTTCCTCGACATCGATCGATTCAAGTTGGTCAACGACACCTATGGCCACCAGGTCGGTGATCAACTGCTGCGCAAATTTGCGGCACGCGTGCGCAGTTGTTTGCGTACGGGGGACACCCTGGCCCGGCAAGGTGGCGACGAATTCACGGCCTTGCTGCCGAACATCAACAACACGGAAGATGCCCGGATCGTCGCCGAAAAAATTCTGGCCGAACTGCGCAAGCCCTTCCTGCTCGGTGAAACCCAGTTCCTGGCGACGACCAGCATCGGCATTGCCATGTACCCTGACAACAGCACCAATGCCGAAGACCTGATTCGCTGTGCCGACATGGCGATGTATCAGGTCAAGGCGCAGGGGAAAAACGGTGCGCTGGATTTCCAGCCCGACATGCATACAGCCCATCTCGATCGCCTGTCACTGGAAAACGACTTGCGCAAGGCGGTCAAGGAAGGCGACCAGTTCGAATTGCACTTCCAGCCACAAATCAATGCCGCCACCGGCAAGGTGGTTGGCGTTGAAGCACTGATTCGCTGGCACCATCCGAGCGCCGGCATGATCAGCCCGGACATTTTCATCCCGATAGCCGAAGAAACCGGGCTGATCATCAACATCAGCGACTGGGTTTTACGCGAAGCCTGCGCGCAATTGGCCCACTTGAAAGCGCAGGGTTTCCACGAACTTCGACTGGGCGTGAATCTGTCGGCCCGTGAGTTCGACCGCATCGACCTTCTTGACCGGATTCGCATCCCGCTCGACGAATTCCGCATTCCGCCCGAATCACTCGAGATCGAAATCACCGAGAGCCTGCTCATGAAGGACGCCGAAAACATCGTCGCCCGGGTCAAACACCTGCGCAGCACCGGCGTCCATATTTCGATCGACGACTTCGGCACCCGCTATTCATCGCTGAGCTACCTGCGCCGCTTTTCGGTCAGCCGGATCAAGATCGACCAGTCGTTTGTGCGCGACCTGCGAACCTCGCACGACTCCTTCGCCATCATTCAGGCCATCGTCGGGATTGCCAAAAACTTCGATCTCCACGTCATCGTCGAAGGTGTCGAAACCGAGCTGCAGGTGGCCATTCTCAGGCAACTCGGCTGCAACGAAATGCAGGGCTATTTCTTCAGCCGCCCCCTGCCATCGCGACAGCTGATGGAATTTCTGCAGGTTTCCCGGCACTGACCGCCTTTTCAGCCATTGCCACGGTCAACCGGAAAATTCAGCCAATTTTGAAATATCCAAGATGACAAAAGCCAAAACCCGCGCCCCGGTCGGCAAAATAGCAGCCACTCAAAATACCGTTAAGCCGTCGAAATACCGGGTGGAAGCCGAGAAGAATCTGGACAGGGTTCTGCCCGCATCGCCGTCTAACAACACCATTCTGATCGTTGACGATGCCGACGACCTGTTCGGCAAACGGTCACCGACCAAGCCGCAATAGGCTAGGCGCGCGCAACAGCTTCAAGCATTCCAGCGAAGCCGCCAGATCAAGCGCCGTCGAATCGTCGAAATTCTTCAAGTCCGGCTTGGCGCCTTTTTCCAGCAGCAGTTTGACGAGGTCGGACTTGCTGTTTGACGAGACATACATCAGCGCGCTGGCGCCGTTGCCGTTCTGCTGGTCGATGTTCACGCCGGCGGCGATCAGGCGTTCGATCAGTTCGTGGCTGCCGTTGTAGCAGGCCAGCCACAGGGCGTTGCAGCCGTCGGCGTTGAGCGCATTGAGATCGACGCCGAGGGCCAGCAGTTCATCGACGATATCGAGCCGGCCAAGCTTGGCGGCGCGCATGAGCGGCGTGAAGCGGCCGTCGGCTTGCGGGGCGTTGATGTCGTTGGATTGAAAGCCGTGTTCGGCGAGAAAGGCAGCAAGCTGGGGAGTCATGTTTATTCCTGTTGTCGTTGGGGATAAGGCGGGCCGGTTTCGATGCGGTCGTCGGTGACCGGCGTACCGACCGTGAAGTGATAGACGCTCTGGTAGCGCGGGCCGGAGAGGCCGACGAGCTGATGCACCGGGTCGTCGAAGAAGCAGCCGATGCCGGTGCCGCGCACTTCGGCGGCTTCGGCTTCGAGATAGAGCACCTGGCCGACCAGCCCGGCTTCGCGCAGCAGTTCGCGGTAGCCGTGGCCGGTGGTCGTCGCGTCCGCAAACTCGCCGAGCATGCCGAGCGAGAAGGCGCTGGTCGAGGCGATGTCCTGATGGCAGGACAGCGAGCGGGCCAGGCGCTGCATTTCCTGCAGGCCCATTTCGGCGAGCTGGATGAGGCCGAGGTGTGGTGGGCATTCGGGGTCGAACTCTGCCACCGGACGGCGGGCGGCGAAGCGCTCGTCGGCGGGCAGCAGCGCGGCGGGCAATTCGGTGAAGGCAGCCGGCGTGCGCGGCAACAGGTAAAGACCGCTGGGCAGCCCGTGAACGCGCAGGACGAAGAGCAGCAGGTGGATGCGCGGCGGCGTGGCCTGGGCCAGCCACGGCAATTGCGGCCGGGGCAGCACGGCGTCGAGCATGCGGTAGAAGGCCGGTTTGAGCAGCGCGTAGTGCGGATCAAAACGCTGGCCGCTGCGGCGCTGGCGGATGATTTGGGCGGCGCCGGTTGTCGTCGGGTGCGGTACGAGGGGCGGTTGCGGCGCGAAACCAAAGGATTCTGGCGCGCTGAGCGCCTCGCGGCTAGCCGCGGCGACCTGATCGATAGCTGGCCAGCGGTAATCGGGCGACGGGTCGATGCGCGTCGGTTTGCCTTGCCAGTTGGCGCTATCGAGCCAGGCAGCGAGCGCTTCGGCCGACGGCGGCGTATTCAGGCCGGGCGCGCGGATAGCGAGCAGGATTTCCGGTTCTTCGGTTTCCGTGAAGGCGTAGCGCGAGGGCGGGAAATCGTCCGGCCGATCCAGCCCGAGGCAATGCTTCAGCGCTGCGGCCGTGGCGCCAAGCGGCACGACTTCCCAGCCGAGCAGTGCGGCGGCGTAGGCCAGGGCGCCGACGGCGTGGCCGATGTCGAGCTGGCAGTAGCGGAAGGCGCGTTCGCCGTATTTCCAGGCTTCGCGCCACATGACGCTGCTCAGGCCGATGGCCAGCCATGCCTCGCCGGCCACTGGCGCCGTCAGGGCACGACCTTCGAGGGCGTGCTCTTCCGGGTCGTAGTGCTGCAGGCCGGCGCCGACACCGGGCAGCCCGGCGCTCAGCACCCAGGCTTCGACCGGGTGCAGGTTGCCCGATGAAGGATTGCAGCGCAAAGCCCAGCGACTCGGCCCCCAGGTCTTCCACGCCGACAGCCCGAACGATAGTTCGAGCAATGCGCCGAGGCTGTCGAGATCCGGCGCGATTTCATTTTTGGGCTTTTTTTCCAGTTGACCGTAGCAACGCTCGAATTTGTCACCAGAAAGCGGCAATTCAAGGACGGGCGCGCCCGGATAGTGGCGGAAGGCTGCCGGCTGGGCATCCCAGTCGAGTTGGCCAGGGCCTTCGGCATAGGCTTCGAAGCGATGCTTGGTCCGCGCGTGGTAGGCGCGTACGACTTCTTGTGAGGTATCCGACACGATGATGGGTTTTCCTTGGCGTTGGGTGGACTTCAGCAAGCCCCATGCCCGCGTGAAATCAGGCAGTTAGCCGATATTGGCCGGCTGGCACCATCTCTGCAAGGGAGTTGTTACCCCAACCGACCAACAGAGGAGAACATGATGGAAAAAGCCACGCCTCCGATTACCCGCGAAGCCGCGCTGCGCATTGCGCTGGCCTCGCGGGCCATGCCCAATGCCAGCCTGCCGGCGCTGATTGAATTGCTGCAACGCCGCCTTGGCGAGGACATCGACGAGGAAAAGCTGCGCCAGACGACGGTGACCATGCTCAAGACCGGCTTTGCCAGCGCCGACGGCGAAGAGGACGGCGAGGATATCGGCATCGGCCTCGAGGCCATGAAACTGGCCGTGCGCATCCTGTGGGGCGAAACGCAGGGCGACGATTCGCTGCCCAAGATCGAGGCCTATGAAGACGGCGACATGCCCGGCTCGGTGCGCGTCGCCATCGCCTCCGACAAGGGCGACCTGCTCTCCGGCCACTTCGGCTCCTGCCTGCGTTTCCTGGTCTATCAGGTGTCGCCGACCGAAATCCGCCTGGTCGATATCCGCGACACCATGGACGCCGAGTTTTCCGAGGACAAGAACCTGTGGCGCGCCAGGCTGATCGGCGATTGTCACGTCTGCTACGTCGTGTCCATCGGCGGCCCGGCTGCCGCCAAGGTCATCCGCGCCGACATCTACCCGATCAAGATTCCCGATGGTGGCCCGGCGCTCGACATCCTCCAGCCCTTCCAGGTGGCCATGGTCGAATCGCCGCCGCCCTGGCTGCTCAAGGTGCTCGGCGTATCGGCCGAGAAGCGGCTGAAGAACTACAGCGCGGCTGAGATTGAAGAGTGAACCAGCGACGAATGAGCGGGATAACGGCGGCTCACGCCGCCACCCGCTCCATCTGCCGCGGCGCCAGCCCAACCTGGGTCAGGACGGTGCCTTCGTCGCCGTTCCACCACAGCGCCACCCAGGCCGCGCCTTCCGCATCGATGCGCTCGATGGCGCAGATGGCGCCGACCATGTCGCGAAACATCTCCAGATCGTCCTCATCGAGATCGGGATCGACGCTGACTTCGAGAACGCGGACCTTGTCGCCCATGCTGACGATCTGTCCCTTGCAATCAATGGTGGTGGCACTCATGGCGAACTCCGTTGGGGTTGGGTCTGCTGCCCTGTCGCAAAACCGACGACGGCAGCCTGCTTTCACCCATCTTCGCAACGGGCGTGCCAAGTCCGCGCCGCACAAACCTCCAACCTCAATCAGGAACGACCATGAATAAAATCGGAATGTTTTTTGGCACCGAAACCGGCACCACCCGCCTCATCGCCAAGAAAATGCAGAAACAACTCGGCGACGACATCTGCGACAAGCCGGTCAACGTCAATCGCATCACCCCGGACGACATGCTCAAATACGACGCGCTGATCCTCGGCACGCCGAGCTACGGCATCGGCGAAATCCCCGGCAAGGGCGCCTCGTCCGGCTGCTTCGAGCCGAACTGGGAGGAGTTCCTCGCCCTGCTGCCGGCCGATGTGGACTTCAGCGGCAAACGCATCGCCTTCTTCGGCCTAGGCGCCCAGGAACGCTACGCCGACCGCTTCTGCAGCTCGCTGTTCGCGCTGGTCGAGAAGTTCAAGGGCTGGGGCGCCGAAATCGTCGGCGACTGGCCAACCGACGGCTACACCTACGACCACTCCGCCGCCGAAGTCGACGGCCGTTTCATCGGCCTGCTCATCGACCAGCGAACGCAAGGCATGTTCACCGACGAACGCATCACCACCTGGCTGGCCCAGGTCAAACCGCTGCTGCTGGAAAAGCTGACGGCGGAAGCTTGAACGCGAAATATCACCCGAACTGGCCATCGTTTCTCATGGACGATGGTCAGAGAATAGCTGGGGCCTGACCGGCTCAGTACAGTGACAATCCAAATGTCATTGGACAAACATCGGCCGGAAGGTGCCCGTCTAGAGAAGGCTCAATAGCCGCTGTTTGCTATCGCTTAGAAAACAAATATGCGTCTTGTTATTCCATATGGTTCGAGGCACGATGGAGGCATGAATAGTTTTTTACAGCGTCGTAACACGTGCGAGAAAACCCATGAGTGACCCTCTGGCCGCTGCCTTAATTGCGTTGTCGGGAACCCTTGTTATTGGCTTCATAGCCAACTTTTTGGCAGAGGATTACCGTCGTTTCCGTGATGGCAAATCTCTGGCCCGAGCTTTGGCGGGCGAACTTTCTTCGCGGAGCGAAGGAGTTGAGCTTCTACGCAATGCTTTGAGTCAAATTCTGGCTGCATTAAAGGCCAATCAGAATATCAAGCTACTAAAGGTCGACAAGATCACTGATCACGTATTTGAAAATAGCGTTTCAAAGCTTGGCTTGCTTGATAGCGATTTGATTGAAGACGTGGTCTACGTTTACGAAAACATCGGCGCATTTCGAGTAGCAATGTCTCTCGCTGCGGACAGAGAAGAAGGCGATCCACAAAAAGCTCTTCTGATCGAATCGTCTTTGGCTGCGCTGGAACGCGCAGCTAGCCGTGGAGTTGATCTTCCAAATCGACTTCGTGGTTTTTCGCGCAAATCCTATCGGCTATTCTGCGCCGGATGACCATGTGGTGAGGGGCGTTATCCAATAAGGCGGCACAGCGAACAACAGGGGACAGACCACGGTTGTTTGCGCAGGAGCGACGCGCTTAATTGACGGCTGCAACAACGGCGCTCACCCGGAAGTCAGCAATCCCAACCTCCCCGCCATCCTCGTAGCTATCGACCGCCCGCAGGCGCTCGCCTTCGCACATGGCGCTGACCGAGGCGCCGGTTTGCGGCGTATAGACGATGCCGTGCATCGAGCAGCGCAGGTAGCGCCCGGTATGGTCGAAAACCTGCGGTTCCTCGCCATCTAGCCGGCGCGGCATGTGCACGCAGAGGTTGATGTAGGCGTAGACCTGCCCGTCGAAGCGTAGGAGCAGGCATTCCTCCTCCCGCCCTTCGAAGGTCAGGGTCAGTTTGCGGTGCTCGCCGTCGGCCAGTTCGGCACTCGGGCAGACCGCAAACTTGGGCGCGACGCGATCTGCCGCCATCACGCCTTCTTCAAACACCCCGCCAGGGCCGAATCCATCGTCGCCAGGTGACCGGCGAACCAGGTTGGCAGGTTGCGCACGTATTCACGCGCCGTCCCCAGCCGGCCGGCCGCCACGCCGCGAGCGAAGTGGGCCAGCTCACCGAGCACGCGCAGGTGCTCGCTGTTGTGCTCGCCAATGGCGGGAAAACGGCAGGCCTTCATGAGCTTGCCTTCGTGCTCGAAATGCTGGCGGGTGTGCTCGTGCAGGCGAACGAAGAGCGCCGGAAAGTCCTCGTCGGACGCAACGAGCAAGGCGTAGGCAAGCTCGACGAATTCGCGATGGGTGTCGTCCATTTCGGGGACACCCAGCGCGTGACGGGACTCGTCCCAGGCCATCAGATCGCCCCGTGCGTCTCGCGCTTGGCGTTGTTGGTCGTCTTCAGGGCTTCGTCGACGGTGTTCTCGGCGAGCTTGAACTTGAAGCTCTTGAGTGCGTCGTAGACCGTGACAACCTTGTCGGCAGCGCTCAGGCCCTTGAAGTCACCCTTGTCGAGCGCAACGAGGTCGCTCAACTCGGTCCACACCATGCCCTGAACGAGCGGGATGAAGGCGACGGTTGCGCCGTTGGTGGTCGTCACGAAACCCTTGGGAATATTGACCGTGAAGAAGACGGCAATCGTTCCAGCATTGAATTCAGCGCCAAACTTTTCAACGACGAACGGGTATTGCTGCAGTTCGTCGAGCGAGCCGGAAATCAGCTTGAGGCCACCGGCATCGCCGAGCAGGACGGCCTGCTTGAGGACTTCCGTCGGCGGCTTGCGGCGACCGTTGGCGTCGGCCACTTCGCCTTCCTTGAGGACGAGCTCGCCGCGATAGGCGACGAGGCCGCCGGAGGTGGCGGCTTCCTTGAAATTGGCGTTGAAGAAAAGGGGTTCGTAGCGATCAAGCGACATGTTGCTTCCTTGGTGGATTGAATGAATTAGGCTGCCTCTCAGGCCGCAATCGCGGCGCCGATCAGGTCGAAGACGTCGGCTTCGATCACTTCGAGTTTCTGCTTTTTGCAGAAGCGACGTTCCTTGTCGGTCGGGTTGGCGATCAGCGCCCAGCCTGCCGGTTCGGCGGCGGCGTAGATGACGTCGGAGAGCACCATGCGCTCGGTGTCGCGGTTCATGCGCAGGCCCATGAACAGGTATTGCTTGCCCTTGCGCAGTTCCTTGACCTCCGGCGGGATGGAGAAGCCGCCCATGAGTTCGGTGATGAAATCAACGTAATCGGCGTCGGAAGCGATGTAGTTGGCTTCCGGCTTCGGCGTGCCCATTGGCTTGTAGAGGATGGGCAGGGCCGGGTTGATGACTTCGGTCTTCTGGTAGGCGACGCCATCCCAGAAATACAGTTTGTAGCGAAAATCAGTGCCGCCGAGACGGGCGATGCCGACGATCAGGTTGTGCGGGACATCGGCGTAGGAGTCCTGCAACTGCGTGTCGCGGTTGATGTCGATGACGTAGTGCGGAGCGATGCCCTTGAGCCAGTCATGCACGGCACCACGCGTCCAGGCGGTTTCGCCGTAGGTGCGGTTGAGGAACTTGGTAACGGCGCTGCGGCCGCGCTTGAGCTCGACGTTCATGGCGGCGCGCGGGAATTCGTACATGAGCTTGGGCGCCATCGGCTTGCCGTCGTTCATGGCGTAGATCAGCGAATCGCTGTCGGCCGGAATCGGTGCGCCGGTCGCCGCATTTTTGACGTCAGCCAAAACACCAGGGCCGAGGTAGGGAACGATGCTGCCATCCTTGAGGCCGGCCAGCAGTTTTTCGCGCAGTTCTGGGGTCATTTTTGTATGCTCTGAAAGGGGGTGTAGCCCTATTCAGCAAATTCCACGCCTGATGGCACTTCGTGATCTGGCCGGTGTTTCCGGGCGCGGCGGGAAAGGATTGTCATGTTTGCGACAGTGTTTTTCGGCACACGCCCTACACTGCGGACCATGCCCAGCTCATGCCCATTGGGTGATATGTTCTGCCCCCACCTGAATCCTTTTCTCGCCAACACCATGCCAACCAACACTCAAAACCCATCCCGCGGCCCGCTGGCCGGCATCAAGGTCGTCGAATTCGCCGGCATCGGCCCCGGACCGTTCTGCGGCATGCTGCTCGCCGACATGGGCGCCGAAGTCACGCTGCTCGAACGCGCCGGCGGCACCTTCGCCTCGCAGCTGTTCGGCGGCGGACGCAAGGCGGTGGCCAATCGAGGCAAGAAATCGCTGTGCATCGACCTCAAGCATCCGGAAGCCAAGGCGCTCGTCTTCAAGCTGATCGAAGGCGCCGATGTACTCATCGAAGGCTTCCGCCCCGGCGTCATGGAGCGCCTCGGCTTCGGGCCGGACGAATGTCTGGCCCGCAACCCGCGCCTCATCTACGGCCGCATGACCGGCTGGGGCCAGACCGGCCCCCTCGCCCCGCGCGCCGGCCACGACGCCAACTACGCGGCCATCGCCGGCGTGCTCGACACCGGCCGTCGCCACGGTGGCGCACCGTGGGCGCCGCCGACGCTGGTCGGCGATATGGGCGGCGGCGGCCTCATGCTGGCCTGGGGCATCGCCTGTGCCCTGATCGAAACGCAACGTTCAGGCAAGGGCCAGGTCATCGACGCCGCCATGTGCGAAGGCGCCGCCGTCCTCGCCCACGGGCTGTTCAACCTAGAAGCGCTGGGCGAATGGAAAGGCGAGTGCGCCATCGACTCGAGCGCCCCGTTCTACGACGTCTATCAATGCGCCGACGGCGAATGGATCAGCGTCTGCCCGCTCGAACCGCAGTTCTACAAGACCTTCGTCGAACGCCTCGGCCTCGTCGGCGACCCGGACTTCAGCGGCAAGCAATACGACACGACGACCTGGCCGGCCATGAAGGATCGCCTGACCGCCATTTTCAAAGGGCAGCCACGCGACCACTGGACAGCCCTGTTCGACGACACCGACGATTGCGTCTGGCCGGTGCTCAGCATGAGCGACGCTCCAGCCCACCCGCACAACATCGCCCGTGAAGCCTTCGCCGAGGTCGCTGGCGTCCTGCAACCAACCCCCGCCCCCCGCCTGTCGCGCACTCCGGGCGCCATCCAGAACCCGCCCCCGCTGCTCGGCGAACACTCGCGCGAATGCCTGACTGCACTGGGTCTTTCCGCTGAGGAAATCGAGTGCCTGGCGGCCAGCGGTGTCGTCAGCGACCCGGTCTCGCGCTAAGGCGCCGCCACCACTTGCCACGGTCAACCGGAAAAATCGGCCAAAATTAAAATCGGCGGGCTTGCCCAGCCGGCAAGCCCTGGTGCGTGACACCAATCAGCCTCGCGCCAGGCGGACCTTTGCCGTCTCGGCAACGTGCGAATTGAGTTCCGAATGGCGGTCGAGAAGGCTGGCGAAGTCGTCGGCGGTCATCACCAGCAGCTCGCAAAAGCCGAGTGCGGTTACATCGGCGGTGCGCGGCGACTGGTTAAGCAGGGCCAATTCACCAAAATAATCTCCTGAGCCCAGCCTGAGCGTCTGTCCGGGCACCGCCACCTCCAGCGCGCCCGATGCGACAAAGAACATTTCCTGACCCTTTTCGCCCTTGCGGATGACCTTTTCGCCAGGCAGTGCAAAGCGCGGTTTGAGAACGGCGGCAATCGATTCCAACATTGATGTCTCCAGGTTCTGAAACAAGGGAACCTGCCCCAGCAGGGCCATGGCACTCAACTGGAGGTCCAGCGATGGACGCCGGTTTGCACTGCGCCAGCGGGCCGAGAGATCACCGAGCAGACCACGCAGAATCTCCCGGCTGATCACCGCTTCGTTGAACAGGCGCAGGTATTCGGCATGCTCGATTCGCAGCGCAGCACGCTCCAGATAACGAACCTGCATCTTTTCGGCAAAATCGGCGTACTGAAGCCGCAAGGCTGCCAGCGTGTCTTCGATTGCCTCCTGTCTTTTGGTCAGAACCTCGATCAGCAACTTGGCAGCTTCGGACCCGAGCATTTCCGGAATACGTTCTTCGGCGAAGTGCAAGAGCGTGTGGACAGTGGCCCGCCCAACCAGCAAGGTTTCGAGCCGGTCAGCCAAAGCGCCAGCCAGCCAGCGCTGCCAGCCCAGCCACCGATGCACTTCGATGGCCAGGCGGAACTCCAGGGGAAAGGCCAGTTCGCGCCGGGAGGCGATTTCGTAGCCTTGGCGGCCATCGGATCGCGCCCCGTCTTCCAGATGGTAGGCCTGGGCGACGAGGTTACGGACAATCCGGCCCGAGACGATGCGTTCCCGATAATGCTGCAAATGCAGCACCTGCTCGCGTCGGGCCGTCGCCACCAAAGCGACGCGCAAGCGCTGCTTGTCGGAGAGCGCGGTATCCAGATCAAACGACATCTCTGCATCCTGCAGGCGCTGGGTGTAATCGTCGGCCAAATTCTGGCGGACGATGGTATCGATACGATACTGATCGGCAGCAGCATCGAGACGGTGCTTGACCGTGCCCAGACTGTGGGCAATTGCCCGGCCACGCAGGATGCGATCAACCGACGACAGGCGATCGATATTGAGCGCCCGGATCAGTGGCCGAAGCGTCAACCCGTTGACGAACAAGGTGAACAGCACAAACGCGGTGACCAGGGTCGAGACCAGACGCTTGATTTCGGGCGGAACGGCCGGGTGTTCGAGCACGGCCATGGCCAGCGCCAGCGAGATGGCACCGCGCAAGCCGCCCCATAGAATCACCAGACGCAACCCGCTCTCGACCTTTTGCGCCAAGCCCACGACACTCATCAGCGGCATCAGCCCAAACAACACAAGACCGCGCGCTGCCAGGGCGCTCAGCACTAGTACGCCGAGCATCAGGATATCGGCCAGACCGGCCCCGGAGAGCAGATCGGGAATGCGCAGGGCGGCAAGCAGGAAAATCAGCGAACTCGCCCAATAGCCCAGCTGTTTCCAGATCCGCACGAGGAAGGACCAGGTTTCGGGCGACACACGGGTCCGCCCGTCGTAGGAGAAAACCAGCGCTGCCGAAACAACGGCAACGACGCCGGAAACATGAAAGGCAAGCTCGCCGATGACGAAGGCGAGGTAGGCGACCGTAACCGTGACGGTCACTTCGGCCGTTCGTTTGCCCGGCAGATGTGTGAGCAGGTGTGTGGCAAGAATGGCGAGTACGAATCCGACAAGCAAGCCGCCGGAAAAGCCGCGCAGAAAAGCCCAGACGGCGTCGCTCCAATCGCCCGAACCGCTGGTCAGCATTGTCATCAGAACCGAAAAAAGTGCGATGGCCGCGGCGTCATTGAAAAGGCTTTCCCCTTCGACGAGGAGGCTCAGCCGATGCGGAACGCTCAAATCCTTGAACAGCGCCACCACCGCAACCGGGTCGGTGGTCGAAATGATGGCGGCCAGCAAGAGGCAGGCGACCAATCCGTACGTCGAAGTCCAGGCCAGCGCGACGCCCACCACGACAGTCGATGCCAGAACGGCGACAACGGCGAGAAGCATGATCGGCGCAATATCGGCCAGCAGGCGCCGAACATCGATGTCGATGGCCGTCTCAAACAGCAAAATAGGCAAAAACAGATACAGGAACGCCTCGCTGGAAATGGTCATCGCCGTGATCGATACGGCATTCCCGATATCGATGATGAAGCCGAGAAAGGCGCCCACGATCACCAGGGTTATCGAGAGCGGCAGGTTCACTCGGCGGGCAATCGGCTCGGTTGCCACGACTACCGCCAACAACGCAGCTACAACAAGCACTGAAATTGGAACGCTGGCCATTTACTGCCTCACTATGTCTGAAAAGTGCACCAATACCGATGATCGAACTCCACCCGCCATCTCATTCGGATAACTCACAACAACCGGTTCGGAAACGCTCTTTCCGGTATTCATGAGCACTTGACGCTCAAGCTCCGAAAAGCTGCTGCCGTGAACCAAAAAGGACTTTCAATTCACCCATCCGGATTCATTTCTCCGCCATCAAAATCAGGTTCCCGCCCTCCTCGCGCTCGAGTCGGCCGCTGTACAGCTTGACCAGGGGATCATCCGGGTAGCGCAGCGCCAACTCGGCAAACAGGAGTTTCGCCGACTCGTCGCCACCGGCCACCGACAACTGATGGTAGGCAGCGAGATAACGCGCCCGTGGCGCATAGCCTTTTTCACGCTCGGCAACCAGAGGTTCGAATACTTCGATCGCTTCTGTCTTGCCTTTCAGGACAAGGCGGCCCACCGGTCGAACGGCCGCATCGGCACAGCCAGCCAGGGTTGCTGCCGACATGCACATGTTCGTACCGAGTTGCTTATTCACGCTCTCCAGCCGTGACGCGGTATTGACCGGGTCGCCAAGAGCCCGGTAATCGAACATGGTCGAACCGCCAAAGTTTCCGACGATCACCTCGCCCGAATGAATGCCGATCCGCGTGATACCGAATTTGACGCCTTCGGCATTGAGTTTTTGCGCATATGCCGTGGCGAAGGCATCCATCTCGAGTGCGCAGGCCAGCGCCCTGGCCCGGTGATCCGGTTGCAGCACCGGGGCGGAAAACATGATCGCCACGGAATCGCCGACTATTCGGTCAAGTGTGCCTTCGTATTGGAAGGCGATGGCGATCATCTGGTCCAGATAGCGGTTCAACATGTCTGCAGCTTTTCCAGGATCGATGCTTTCCATGAGACAGGTGAAATTGGCCAGATCGGTGAATACGAAGCTGCACTCCTGACGCCCGCCACCCAGGCTCATTGCTTCCGGGTGCTTGACCAGATAGTCGACACGGTTTGGCGAGACGTAGCGGGAAAACATGTCCTTGATCCATCGCTGTTCACGCTCGCTGATAAAGTGATGGATCAGACTACCCAGAACAAAGGCCAGGGCAAAAATCAGGGACGGCGTCACCGTATTGATCAGCAAGGAATACTCACGAAAGGCGACCCAGCCACCGGCCAGCGTTACCGAGAGAAAGGCCGCGGCGACGCTGGCTGCCAGCATGGCCCGGGCACGAATGGAGAGGAACGAAATGGCCAGCCCGCCGAGGATGATGGCAATGACCTCCGCTGCCTTGGCCCAGTCCGGACGCGAGAGGATATGGCCGGACAAAATCTGCTCGACCACCTGGGCGTGTGCCTCCACCCCGGGCATGACACCGCCGAGGGGCGTAAACCGAAGATCCATCAAGCCTTGGGCCGAGCTGCCGATGAAGACAATATGGCCAGCCAGCAACGCATCGGGAATGTCGCCGGAAAGGACTCTCCAGGCAGGCAGGTAACGATTGGCAACAGGTCTCGTGTAATGCACCCAGACGTCACCCTCGGCAGTCGTTGGAATCTTGTAGGCACCGATCCGCACCTCCGAAAGTCCGTAGCCCTGCTGCATCGCCTTGAGAAAGTAGTTCTGCTCTCCTTGGGCCACACGGAGCGATTCAGCCGCGATGCTGGGTACCGGCTTGCCGCTCAGGCTAAAGACCAGCGGAACGCGACGGACAATGCCATCGCTGTCGGGAACAAAATTCAGGGCACCGTTGCCAAGGGCGGCTGCCTCGAACTCCGGTCTGGCCGTGATCACCGCATCAAAGGCGTGCAGATGACTGATCGGATTCTGCCCAGAACTGATGTAGCGGAACGGTCGATGTGCCAAGCCGGATGCCTCGTCGCCCTCTCCACTCGCCCCCTCCCCTCTCTGCAGGACGAAGCCCAGGCTCACATTGGCAAGCTCGAAGCTTTTGGCCAGCACCAGATCGTGGTCCGGCAGCCGCTCAAGCGACTTGCGTGCCGCGCCGTGCAGTTTCCACAGTTGCGCCATCGCCTTGGGCGAGGTTCTATCGGCCTCGGCAAGCAACACGTCGAAGCCGATAGCGGCCACCCCGGCATCTTTCAGGCGGCCGACGAGTTCGGCCAGGCGCGTCCTCGGCCAGGGCCATTGCCCTAGACGGGTCAAGGTTTCCTCGTCGATGTCCACTATGCGCACGGGAACAACGTCGTAGGGGCGGGGGTACCAGCGCTGATATTGATCAAACACGTTATTGCGTAGTGTTTGCATGGGAAGCGGATCCACAATCAGCAACGCGAGACCGAAGACGACCGAGATAATGGGCAGCAGGACGCCCAGCCGTTTGAGTGCCTTGTTGTTCTTCAGAAATCGGCTTGGAACATGGACAATTTTCACATGGCCCCCTCCCAGATGAACACGCACGACAGGTTCCGTGCGCCGCGAATCACCCAAGCTTACCTAACTACCCGGCGTGCCAGTACCCTGAGAGGCCTAGCGGACTGACACCTCGACACGACGGTTTCGTGGTTCCCAGGTATTGTCCGGCGTCGGAATGAGCAGGTTTCTTTTACCGTGGGATTCGATGACCATCGAATTGGCCTTGAGCCCTTTCTCCGTGAGCAGCTCGGATACCCTGCCGGCTCGCTTCAACGCCAACTGCATGTTGTAGGGGTCGGTAAAAACGGTGTCGGTATGGCCAATGACCGAAATATCGACGGCCGGTCTTGTCTTTGCCTCGCTGATTATCTTGGGGATCAAGGATTCCGACTGGGGCGTCAGTGTGGTTCCTGCTGAGAAATAGAGCAGATAACGTACGGGTATCTTGGGCAAGGCAGCGATGGTAGCGCCGAAGTCCTCCTTGATCTGCCTCTCTTCTATCTTGAGCGCGCGCCCGTCCAGCGACCCAGCCTGACCGGCCTGGTTAAGCACCTGTTCACCTTTTTCTCCCTTGATCACGACCTCGCCAACCGAGCCGTCGGGGCTGGGTAGCAGTACGACATATGATTTCGTTGCACATCCCCCCAACAGCATCGACAGCAAAATGAAGGTACACAGCGAGCGCGAACCGCCACGCCACAACGGGGAGCCCGACACTTGCGGGTTCATTCTTCAACCCTGAGGAGAAATTGGGTACCGCGGACCCCGATGATTCCGGATTTGGTCCGCACCGTCACGGCGTCGGGCTTCAGCTTTTCAATCACCCCGGAGACATAGTTGAGGCTGCCCTTGGCCAGTTTGCTGCTGAATTTCAGATTCCCCTGCGCTGGTGAATACAAATATTCATCGACGGAGAAAACGGTATCGGCACCGAAGGACATGACCGTCTCATCCTTGAAAGTAACACCCATCGCGCTATTTTTCCCGGTTTGCAGAATGCTTCCCTGGTAGATCGGTGAACCAACCTCGGCCTTGATTTTTTTCTCGCCGCTCGTGATTGTTGCCTCGCCGCTAACGCTTTTTACATGGCCGATGGGCTGCTCAATGCCAAAGGCGTGGCCCACCAGAAACAGCAACATGATGACGATGATTCTCAACATGACGCATTCCCCCTACAACGTTCACGACAAGGCTCTTTCAAGCAAGAGCAGCGATCCATCGAGTTGCGAGCAGCAGTTTTCTCGCCGTGGGGCGAGAAAGATTATTCAGGCTAACTTTTTTGTGACAAACGAATTGGAAATTAGTGCCATTTATTCCGATGGCAATCCATTCGGCACCAACAATTCACTATGCGAAACCTATTAGCACTTTTGCTGGAAGCAGAATACGCCACTGCAGAGCGTCCTTGAGCGAGCTTCCACGGTCAACCGGAAAAAACGGCCAAAATCGAAATTCCGTCTTGGCCGTTTTTCCGGGATTTTTCAGCTTGTCGGGGCTTTCTTGCCGACGCTTTTGAGCTGCTGAATCGCCAGCGTCAGTTCGGCAACTGAGCGCAGATTCATTTTGCTCATCACGTTGTGCTTGTGCACTTTGACGGTGCTTTCCGTCACCGCCAAATCGTAGGCGATGGCCTTGTTCTGCTTGCCCAGCGCCACCGCGAACATGATCTGTTTTTCGCGCGGGGTCAGGGCGTCGAAACGCTGGCATAGATCAGCCAGTTCGGTGCGTTCATTGACTGCGGCGCTAACCCGCGACAGGGCGGCGGCGATGGCCTGCAACAGATCGGTGTCGTTGAACGGCTTGTTGAGGAAATCGATGGCGCCGGCCTTCATGGCCCTAACGGCCAGCGGAACATCGCCGTGGCCGGTGATGAAGATGATCGGTATCTCGACGCCCAGTTCGGCGATTCTTTCCTGCAGCGCCAGTCCGTCGAGGCCCGGCATGCGGACATCGAGGACAAGACAGGAAAAATCCTTGAGCTTTTCCTTGGCCAGAAAATCGAAGGGCGAGGCAAAGACCTCGACGGCCATTCCTGCCGAGCGGATCAGGCTGCTCAGGGATTCACGAACGGAGGCATCGTCATCGACGACATAGACGATGGGGATTTGCGAAGTCAGGCTTGCGGTCATTGGCTGATCGGAATATTGAAGACGAAGTTGGCGCCGGTGCCGGCCGGTTCCAGGCGTAGCCGCCCCCCGTGGTTCTCGATGATCGAGCGGCTGATCGCCAGGCCCATGCCCAGACCGTCGCGCTTGGTCGAGAACAGGGCATCGAAAATCTTCTCTTTCATCTCGGCGCGAATGCCCGGTCCCGTGTCGCTGAATTTGAATAGCGCCCCTTCCTGCGGATGGGCCGTCACTGAAATGCTCAGTACTCGCTCGGCTGCTGGCTGATCGCGCATGGCATCGACGGCATTGACGACGAGGTTGAGCATGACCTGCTGCAACTGGACCAGATCGGCGTGCACGACCGGCAAATCGGGCGCTATCAAGACATCCACCTGCATGCCAGACTCGAGCAACATGGTTTGCAGCATCTGCAGCAAGTCGTCGAGCATGCCCTGGACATCAAGCACCTCACGCTTGATGCCCCCCATGCGGAGAAAATGCCGGATGCGGGTAATAACCTCCCCGGCCAGGCTGGCATCACGATTAACCCGTTTCAAGGCGGCGACGACCTCGTCGAGGTCGGGCGTTTCGCGCGCCAGCCAGCGCAATGCGGCCTGGCTATTGGTGGCAATCGCTGAAAGCGGTTGATTGACTTCGTGTGCAATGGAGGCGACCAGTTCGCCCATGGTCGTGAATCGCGACACCCTGGCCAGCTCAGCCTGGGTGACGGCAAGGGCGCTCTCGGCCTGCTTGCGCGAGGTGACGTCTTCAACGATGACCGCCAGGCGCGGCCCCTCCCGATCCACAGCAGGAATCAGCGAGGCGCTGACGTTGGCCCAGAG
Organism: Azonexaceae bacterium; assembly: GCA_013335535.1. Lineage (GTDB taxonomy): Bacteria > Pseudomonadota > Gammaproteobacteria > Burkholderiales > Rhodocyclaceae > Azonexus. The sequence goes on along the minus strand of JAAXVL010000004.1, from coordinate 39,055 downwards.
GAAGCCACCCTTTCTATTCTCATAGCGTTTCTGCACGTGATAGTTGTCGATCACGCCATCGAACAGGCCATGCACGTTTTGCTTGGTCATCGCCCGCTGCGACTCTTCGGAGATATCGATAAAAGAGACGCCAACGATGTCGGCTTCGTTGTAACCGAGCATGCGTTGCAGGGCCGGATTGGCGGTCAAAATCCGCCCTTCCCTGTCAGCCAGGGCGATCCCGACTGCCGTGTTCTTGTACAGCCCCTGCCAGCGTCGCTCCGATATCTGCAAGGCCACGAAGCCATCCTGCAATGATTTCCGGCTGGCGACGAGGCCGGCGGTCAGTTCGCAAACGTCGGAAGCTTGCGAATTGAGTTCCTTCTGCAGAATGTCGACGGTGCGCTTGACCATGACCAGATTGCGGACGCGGGCCCGCAATTCCTGCGGCGAAAACGGCTTGGTCAGGTAATCCTGGACCAGTTCTTCGAGCAATGTCTCGCGCAGCGCATCGTCGGCGCGGGCCGACAGGACGAGCACGGGGATGTTCGGAAAACGGTCACTGGCTCGGAGCGCGCGGACGAACTGCTCGCCATCGAAATACGGCATCATCAGATCGGTAATCACCAGATCCGGCGGGTTTTCCAACGCCAACGACAGCGCGATCGCGCCGTTTTCGGCCAACGTGACGTTGTAGTCGTCGATCAGGACGTCATAGAGAAAATGGCGCAGGTCGGGATTGTCCTCGACGACGAGAATCCGGCAAACACCCGGCTTGTCGTCGCGGGCCGGCTGACTCTGCGGATCGCCAAAATCGACCGACTGGAAAGCACCGAGGCCAGACTCTTCGCTGCTCTCTCTAACAAAAACGCCTTTCGGGGCACGCATTGGCATTTCGACCTGGAAGATCGCCCCGCCGCCCGGCGCATCAAGCGCCACCACCGTGCCAAAGTGCAGTTCGACAAATTCCTTGACGATGTTGAGACCGAGGCCACTGCCACTCCCCGAAAGGCCATCCTGCCCCTGGGCAAAGCGGGAAAAAATCTGCTCCTTCATTTGCGGCGGTACGCCCGGCCCGTTGTCCTGCACGCTCAGCAAGAACCGCCGATTCGCCACGCGCGTGATCGAACAGCAAATACGGCCACCGACCGGCGTGAACTTGAAGGCGTTGGAGAGCAAATTGGCGAGGACGCGAGCCAATTTGGCCCGATCGACGTCGGCATACAGCTCATCCGCCCCTTCAATGAGCAAGGTAATCGAGCGCTCTTCGGCCGCCGCGGCAAAACTGGCCGCGACATCCCTGAGCATGGCGCTGACATTGGCGCAAACGTAGGCCAGCGGCATTTGCTGGGCATCGATGCGCGCCAGATCGAGCAGATCGTTCACCTGATGCAGCAGGGACTGGGCATTGCGCTTGATGGTCGTCAGCCGGAAGCGCTCCCGCTCACCGAGCTGCGTGGCCTCCTTGAGGAGCTGATCGACCGGGCCGAGAATCAGTGCCAGCGGGGTGCGCAGTTCGTGGCTGACGTTGGCAAAGAACTTCGTCTTGAAACCGTCGATTTCGCGCAGCTTCTCGAGCGCCAGCTGCAATTCGCCATTCTTGCGCGTCAACTCGGCCTCGATGGCGATCTTTTCGGTGATATTCCTGCCCTCGGGCAGCAGGAAAGCAACACACCCCTCGTCGTCGTAAATCGGGGTCAGCGAAAAATCGACAAAGATCGTTTTTTCGCCATGGAGATCGCCATAGACTTCGACATCGCATCGTACGAATTCGCCGCGCTTGGCCAACTCGACCATCTCCCGCACGCGCTTGCTCGAATCTTCGGAAACAGCCCACCAACGTGCCTCCCAGAAGGGCTTCCCGACCACATCGTCAAGGCAGACACCAGCCCCCTCCAGAGCCGCCTTATTGATCTCAAGCACGGTGCCATCAACATCAAGCAACCCCAGAAACTGGTACATGGCGTCGAGAATGATGCGCGCCAGCTTCTGCCGGCGCACCTCGGTGCTGTCATCTGCAGCGAGCATCACGCCTTTGACGGAAGCGTGCACGTTCTGCTCCTGCGCTAAAAATTCAGTTCTCATCCACTCTCCAAAATCCGCTTTCACGGCCGGCACGAAGTGTTGTGCCTGAGCATTTCTCGACTATACGAGCAAAAAAGTCGGCGAGGTATTTCCATCGCAGTTTCAGTTGGAAATTGCCGCCTTGAGCCGCTCGTGACAGTCATTTCCATACTGAACAGAAAGCAAAAAAGGCGAGTAAAAACTCGCCAAAAACCATCGGAGGATGGGTGAACCTTAGAAGCTGTAGCGGAAATTCAGGGTCGCATTGTTTTGGGCGTGCGTCACTTGAATCGGATCGTTGGCGTTCGAAGAGCCGGCTGCCACACCCGGGTTGTCCATGGTCTCCTTGAACGCGTGGGAGTAAGCAAAATCAAGCTTTGCCTGTTTCGAGAAGGCATAGGTCAAACCCGCCGACAAATGTTTTCTTGGGGTTGCGGGTATGACCGCGAACAAGGTCGAGGAACGCAGGGCCTGGGTGGCGAAGCGGAAACCACCACGCAGAGTCAGCTGGTCATTCAATTCATAGGCTGCCCCGAGGGAAAGGATGGTCTGATCCTTGTAGTCCTGCGGCAAGAGGATATTGAGATCACCCAGAGGGCCATCATGGACAAAACTCACCTTGATGTCCTTCATCACGTCATTCCAGAACACCCGCGACACATCGGCGGCAACAGTCCATTGCGAACCCAGGCGCTGGCTGATACCCAGATCAAGATGGGCGGGCATCTGGAAATCCTTGATCTTGATTTTTCCGTCCAGCGCGATGTTGCCTCCATCGTCGATGGCCGTCAGCCTCGCTTGCCCTTCCATGTCGTTCATCTGGCTCTTGAAGGTGTACGAAGCACCCAGCGTCGTATCCAGGCTTGCCTTGTAGAGCATGCCCAGCTTGCCGCCGTAGCCCCAGGAATCAACACCGCTGCCCAGAAACTGGTCTTTGGTCAGACTGAAGTGGGCGCCCTGCAAAGTGCCATTAAAAGCAAGCTGCCCCAAAATTCCAGCAATCGTGCCTGGTGTGGCCGGAGCGACCCGTCCTGCCCCTAACAGCGTCCCAACCTGATTGGTGGTCAGCAGCAAATCCAGATTGAGCCCCTGCCACATCGCGTCGACACTCCCGCCGACAATCAGTTTGTCGGTTACCTGAAAGCTGGCGGCAAATGGAATGTTGAGAACCAGCAAGCGGCTCGAATTGGCAAGCCCCGTGGGATTACCGTCCTGGCCCGCCGACAGGAAACTGCCATTCCCGTATTCGGTCCCCAGCCCACCCTGGGCAAAGGCACCGACACCGAAGGACCACGCACCGATCCGCTTGGTGAACGACGCTTCAGGCGCGACATACGGGCCCCGGTTATTCGAGTGAGTCTCTGAGGAAACACTTTCGCCAGTTGTCTTGTTCTTGACGGTGATGTCCGTCGTCACCAGATCCAGGCCGATCATGGCCTGGTCGCCGTCCGGCATCAGCGATAGCGTGGCCGGATTGGTCATCATGCCGGCCGGGCCGACGTCATGGGCGACCGCTGTGCCACCCATGCCGCGCGAGATGGCGCCGAAACCTTCCAGTCGAAAGACATCGGTCGCCTGTGCCATCTGAGTTCCACCAGCCAGCGCCGAAACCAGCGCCGATACAACGAATTTTCTTGTAGTCATCCCCGTCATCTCCTCTGTTGTTGGAATGCGAAACAGTTGAAACTCCCGGTGTCACCGGGTTGAAGCGCGCCTCAAAAGAAGCGGTCGAAATGAATCTGCTCGAAGGGCACCCGATGGCCGACCATGAGCAGTTCCTGCAGGGCTTGCGTCATCGGTGGCGGGCCGGCGAAGTAGAACTCGTAGCCCGCCAGCTCGGCCGGCAGGGCACGCGCCACGGTGTCATGCACGAAGCCGGTTTCGCCACGCCAGTCGCCGTTGTCGCCGGGCAGCGAAACCACCGGGACATAGACGATCCGGTCGCCGAAGCCGTCGAGGGCACGCAGCATCTCCTCGCCGCAGACATCGCGCGGCGTTCGTGCGCCGTAGAAGAAATACAGCTTCCTGTCGGCCAGCAGCCCGGCCTCGACCGCCCCACGTGTCAGCGAAATCATCGGCGCCAGGCCGGAACCACCCGCCACGCAGACGATGTCACGCGGCGATTCGGTGCGCAGGTAGGCCACGCCGTAGGGGCCATCGAGGCCAATCTCGTCGCCCTCGGCCAGCTTCTCGAAAAGAGTGTGGGTGCCGTGGCCATGCAGGACACGGCGAATCTGAAAATGCCACTCGCGCTTTTCATTGGCGGTGTTTGACAGGGAATAGGCCCGCGAGGCGGTAATGCCGGGCAGGTCGAGCATGGCGAACTGGCCGGGCAGGAACTCGGCATCGTCCTCGGAACGAAAGCGGAATTCGCGGATGTCGTGGGTGATGTCGCGCGTCCCGATCAGGTGGGCGCGTTGGCGTTTGGGCAGAATTCTGGGCTGATATTCGGGCGCCGTCGCTGCCTTGATGCTGACGGAACCACGCGCCCGGCACTGGCAGGCCAGGTGCCGACCGCGTTTGCGATCACGCTCGCTGAGCCCCGGCGCTTCGGCCCACAGTGTCTCGACTTCGCCTTCGACGAGCTCGAACTTGCAGGCACCACAGCCGCCCGAATTGCACTCGTATGAAAGCCCCAGCCCGGCACGCAAGGCGGCGCGCAGGATGGTGTCGCCCTCCTCCTGCTCACAGACGGAACCGTCTTTTTCATTCCGGATAATTGGATTGGTCATGGATGCACGAATGTGAAGGTCGAGTTTGGCCCTTGCCTGCTGGCACAAGCCAAACTCAGGTTGCTTGACGATTACAGGCCGAGGGAATGACGGAAGTCGCGCGTCGCCGCCTTGGCTGCTCCGGCACCGCCGGCCACGTCGGGCAGGTGGGCGCAGTAGGCGTCGATGGCCTTGTCAGCCAGCGGCTCCCATTTGGCGATCCAGCCCTGGATCAGCTCAAGGTTGCCCGGTGTTTCGAGGGCCATCTTGATGAAGGTCGCCAGCCAGCGGCGATGGCGCGCGGCATCGATAAGTTGGGCATCGGTGAGCAAGCCAAGGAGCGTGTCGCCGTTGTGGCGGGCCGATTCACCGAGCTTGCGCAGCACGGCTTCGTCGATGGCAGGCTTGGCGATCAGATTGAGGACGATGATGGCCTCACCCCAGTCCCAGACGGTCAGCGTTTTTTCCATGAGTTCGCGGAAGCCCTGCCAGACCGGATCGGTTTCCCAGTAGATGCGCTCGTCGCTGGCAAAACCCTTGTCGGCGAAAGCGAGCGAGAGCTCCTTGGTGCGATAGGCGGTGTGGCTGAGCCAGCGGAAGCTGTCGGCCATCTGGAAGTAGTGGCAGTTGGTGATGGTGCTGGCCGGCGAGACCTGACCGACGTAGGCCGAGGCCATCTGGATCGTATGGAACAGGTAGCGGGACGGCGTGTAGAAGCGGGCCAGTGTGCCAGCCCAGCGCGGATCGAGGGCGGTGTCGTGCTCGCGCTGGTTGAACTGGTCGAAGAGGCTGAAGACGTAGGTTTCCTGACCGTCCTGCATCATGTTGTAGGTGCGGTAGACCACTTCTTCCGGATCGCGGAAGGCGTTCCAGTCGGCATGCTTGAGGGCGGTACCGAAGGTGTTCTTCTTGTACCACTCGTTCATGAACATCGTGGGCGACAACTCGTAGGGTGAGTCGGGGCGCTTGTCGTTGTAGTGCAGGTTGGCGCTGACGATTTCGTATTCGCTTGGCTTGCGGCGGCGGGCGGCGAGATGGCTCCAGGTCTTGAGCGGCTTGAGTACTTGGGTTTCCGACATGTTTGTCTCCTGAATTCTGGTTATGTTCTGACCGTTGCTTGCTTGGCTCGGGCAGTGCTTACATCTTTTTCGTGAAATAGAAGCGGATGGAGTTGTCACCGCTTTCGATCTGACCGGCAAAGGAGCTCAGGTCGACTTCCAGGTCGTTCATCTTGAACGGGCGACCCAGTTCTTCCTCGATCGTCTGGCGGTGCAGGACCATCTCGTGTTCGGTGTGGATGCGGATATAGGCCCGCTTGTCCTCGACGAAGACTTCCTTGCCGGGGTTGTCGAGCTTGGCCGCTTCGATGACGGCCATCGCCAGATCGCCAGCACGCATGACCGGCCCGACCAGATTGTTGTGGAACGCCTGCGCGGAACTCGTTGTGCTCATTTTTTTCTCCTCGTTTTCTTTCAATTCAGGCGTGCCAACGGCGCTTGCCTGCCCGGAAGGACACGCCAGTTGCGGCTCGAGTTGTCCGCCCCCCAGCAATTTCGCCAGCCAGTTCAAAATGCCCATATGACTTTTCCAGTATTGATTGGTGAAAGGCGTCAGGAGTGGGCGAACAGCGGTTCGACGCCCACGGTTTCAACCAGCACGTCGTCCCCGTCCAGCCTCACCGGGTACTCGGCCAGGGCACAGTCGTCGGGGTTGATACCCTTGCCGTTGCTAGCGTCGAACTGCCACAGATGAGCCTTGCAAATCAGCTTTTTGCCGTCGAAAGTGCCTTCGACAAGGGGAATGTCCTGGTGCGGACAAATGCCCTGGAAGGCCTTGATTTCACCGCCCTCGGCACAGACCAGCAGAATTTCCTGGCCATCGACCTCGAACGACTCCATTTCCCCTTCCCAGAGGTCGTCGAGCGTGCATACCTTTTTGAAACCCATTCCTGACTCCTGATAATTCCTGATTCGGATGGCTTGTCCGCAAGCACTCAGTGCTTCGGTGCCTCCCAGATGATTTCGACGGTTTCGGTCGGCTTCAGACCGGCTTCGCCGAGCTTCATGGAGCGCGGAAAGCACTCTTCCGAGCCCTGGCGGCGGACCCGCAGAATCTGCCCGGGACGGGCGCGGACGCGACGGCCGACGGAATGATGCGCAGCCGCTGCTGCGACCTCGTCCATGGTGTTCTCGGTGTCGACCGCGACCAGTTGCAGGACGAAATCGCCTTCGAAGTTGGAAGTAATTGGAAACAACGCCATTTCTTGAATCTCCTATGTTCTTTGGAACCGGCGCCCGCAGGCGCCGGCTTGCATGGCCTGCGCTCAGCTCGCCTTCTTGGTTGCCCGCAGGGCGCGATAAACCTCGGCCCAGGCATAGTTGTGGGCGTCGTCGCCGCACTCGCCCGGTGCCAGGTTCATGTAGGCCAGCGCACCACCGAGATCCATCGGCTGGATCATGCCGGCCAGGAAGCGGTCGACGATGGAGAGGTGACCGGCGTAGCGTTCCGGCTCCTGCTCGAAGCACCAGCGGTCGACTTCGGAACCGAAGTGGTAGAGGCGGCCGTTGTACTCGAGCGGGTAGTCCTTGACGTTCCACTTCTTGCCCGGCGTGCCGAGGATCGGCAGCTGGCACATGTTGCAGACGTAGGGCAGGGTTTCCGGATAGGCCATGGCCATGTTGCCGTCGACGACGTTGTCGATGATGACGTCCCAGCACTGACCCCAGGTGTCGTTCCAGCCGGGGTACTTCTCTTCCAGCCACGCGCGCTCATCCGGGGTAACGCCGGCAGCCGGGTTCCACCATACGGTCGGACGCCAGAAGTAGGAGCCCATGTGCATGCCGTGGTGGGTTTCGGCGATGTCCTTGAGGAAGATGTCCCAGTACCAGGGCAGATCGAGGCCCATGTCGGTCAGGGCGCGCTCGAACTGGGCGACGATCCACTCCTCCATGAATTCCTTGAACGACTGCTTGCGGTGCTCGAGCGGCGTGTAATAGTCCATGATCGGACCGGTCAGCACCGAGAACAGCTTCCAGGCGCCCCACACGGCGATGTCGACGCGCTTTTGCGCTTCCGCCTTCTGGCCGTTTTCGATGAGCACCTTGAGGGCCGGGCCGCCGATCTGGGCGTGGCGGGACTCGTCGGTCTGGATGCTCGAGATCAGGTTGGCGAAGGTGTGGTCGCCCGCTTCGGCAGCGTCGGCGGCGAGGCCGAGGAACTGCATGTTGGTGAAGCCGGTTTCGAAGCTGAAGGTCAGCATGATCGAAACACTGATGGCGTCACGCGTCATCATGATGTCGTCGAAGAAGTGACGGGCAGCGATCATGCCCCACTCGTTGGTGTCGTAGGCCTTGAAGGCCCAGTCCATCTGGCGGTCCTTCGACACATGCTCGTGCGGGAAATACAGCTGCATCTGGCCGTGGCGAACTTCGTCCAGACAACCCAGCGTGGACATGTTGCGCATGCCCGGCGCCTTGGAGAAGCGCATCATGCGGGCCTCTGCGCTGGCGGCAGCATATTCGCCGCGGGCGATGGCGCCGTAGTGGGCCTTCATGACCGACTTCCAGCCCGGATCGGCATTTTCGAAAATGCGGCTGCGTTCCAGCGCGGCCTTGACCGAGTAGGCACCGGCATCCTTGTCGCGCTGGACCTTCACGTATTCCGGATAGGTCTGTTTGTAGGGCTCGTCGTATTTTTCCCAGGCGTTTTGCGGCAGACCGAAATTGCCTGACATGAGCGGCGGAAACAGCTCGTCTTCCGTCACATACGTCGGTGTCCAGTTCGTGGTTCTGGCCAGGTCATACCAGTCCATTCTGTTTAATACAGCCATCTATGTCTCCTTCTTTTTTGCAGGATTGGGGATCCCGCACTTCCCGAATCAAAGCGATCTCTGTCGCCAGGGCCACGCGGTAAATTGAAAAATATCGAGATTCCGCATGTGGCTAAAGTTACAAGGATTGAAAGAAGGTCTCTATTAGACTTTGGTTTAGATGGGGTGCTTTTGAGCCGGCCAACACCGAACAAACGACAAGGCGGCAGGCCATGACCGGCCTGCCCCGCGGGCGAATCGGTTCACATGCCCGGCCGGGCAATTTCCACGGTCAACCGGAAAAAATGGCCAAAAATGAAATCGGGAGGAGGCAGTCAGTGCCTCGCGACAAGCGGCAAGGCGTCAGATTGTCGACAACGTCACATCGACGACGCCGCCAATCACCAGGAACTCGTCCTCGCCCTGCAGCACGCCGGGTAGCAAGCCGCACTGGAAGAAGATCTTGGTCAGCGGAATATTGACTTCCAGGATGTAGTCGCCGAATTCGCAGGCGCGTTCGCGGCTGCAGGTAAATGAATTGAGGTTGTTGAGGAGGACGACGTGCTGCCCGCCAGCGCCCTTCTTGAGCACCTCGTGGTCGGCCAGGCGATTGACGCCGCGATAGAGCGTGACGTGCCGGGCGCCCTGATGACGCTGGGCCAATTCGAACTGGCAGAAGGTGTACAGCAGATCGAGCTGAGCTTCGAGCGCACTGGTGCCGTACAGGCCATGCGAGCGCATTTCCTGGTAGCGCCGATAGCCCTCACCGGCCGGATCGCGCAGCGGCTGCCCGTGGTAGCGCGGCATCAAGCCGAAGCGGGACTCGACCCAGCCCTTGAGTACGGCGCCCTCGCGGCTGTCCGAATCGAAGCTCCAGCCACGGATCATTCGAATGTAATTGGCCTTGGCCCGACTTTTCTTGTGGCCGGTGAATCCCATCTCCTCCGGCCACTCGAGCTGGAAATGGATGGTCAGGTAATCACGAAAAACATCAGCCCGCGCTTCCGGCGGTGCAGCAACGAGGCGACGGAAGAGGTCGCTGTGCAGTTCGGCAACACCGTCGATCAACAGGGGGCTGGGGTATTGCTGGTAGGTCAGGCCACCGAGCACCACCGCCGGCAGATTGCAGCGATTGATCGGCAGACGAGCCTCGCGGGGCAGCGTTGCCTTATGCATTTCACCAGCCTGAAGTTCGGGGCTACCGCGCAATGAGTCAGATAGGAGACTGTCGTCTCCTGAGTTCGGTTTTGTCTCGCTTGCGCTCGACGCATTGTCGTCACCCCTACAAAGCGTAGGGATATTGTCGGATGTATCCGCCCCGACAATCACCGCCTCATTTTGTTTTTTCATTTAATAATCAATCAATTACAGCCTGCCAGTCGACCTGGCACGCTACGTGCAGAAGGTGAGGTGCGACTCTCAAAGATTCCTTCGCAAATCGACTGACAGACTAAGGAGATTACACCATGGCTAAACTGCGTCAATGCGCCATCTACGGCAAAGGCGGCATCGGCAAGTCCACCACCACTCAGAATCTGGTGGCTGCACTCGCTGAATCCGGCAAGAAAGTAATGATTGTTGGCTGCGATCCGAAAGCCGACTCAACCCGCCTGATCCTGCATAGCAAGGCTCAGACCACCGTGATGCACCTGGCTGCTGAAGCCGGTTCGGTGGAAGATCTGGAACTGGAAGACGTCCTCTCCGTCGGTTTCGGCGGCATCAAGTGCGTTGAATCCGGTGGCCCGGAACCCGGCGTCGGCTGTGCCGGCCGCGGCGTTATCACCGCCATCAACTTCCTTGAAGAAGAAGGCGCTTACGACGAAGACCTCGACTTCGTGTTCTACGACGTGCTGGGTGACGTGGTCTGCGGTGGCTTCGCCATGCCGATTCGCGAAAACAAGGCTCAGGAAATCTACATCGTTTGCTCCGGCGAAATGATGGCCATGTACGCTGCCAACAACATCGCCAAGGGTATCGTGAAGTATGCGAACTCCGGCTCTGTCCGTCTGGCCGGCCTGATCTGCAACAGCCGCAACACCGACCGTGAAGACGAACTGATCATGGCCCTGGCTTCCCGCCTGGGCACCACCATGATCCACTTCGTACCGCGTGACAACGCTGTTCAGCACGCTGAAATTCGCCGCATGACCATGGTCGAATACGATCCGAAGCACAAGCAGTCTGACGAGTATCGCCAACTGGCTTCCAAGATCGTCAACAACACCAACTTCGTCATCCCGACTCCGATCGAGATGGAAGAGCTGGAAGAACTGCTGATGGAATTCGGCATCATGGAAGTTGAAGACGAGTCCATCGTCGGCAAGTCCGCTGCCGAACTGGCTGCCTAAGCAAGACCCCGCAAGCTACGGCGGGGGCCTTACCCCTCGCCACTTTCAACCAGCACGTCGGCCACAGATTGGTGGCGACGTCAGGAGGAAAACATGACGACTCTGTCTCGCGAAGAAACCGAAGCCCTCATTGCCGAGGTGCTTGAGGTTTATCCGGAAAAAGCCCAGAAGGACCGCGCCAAGCATCTCGCGTCCAATGATCAAACCGTTGAACAATCCAAGAAGTGCATCACTTCCAACCGCAAGTCCCTGCCCGGTGTCATGACCATTCGTGGTTGTGCCTACGCCGGTTCCAAGGGCGTGGTCTGGGGTCCGATCAAGGACATGATCCACATCTCGCACGGCCCTGTCGGCTGCGGTCAGTACTCCCGCGCCGGTCGCCGTAACTACTATGTCGGCACCACCGGCATCGACACCTTCGGCACGATGAACTTCACCTCCGACTTCCAGGAGAAGGACATCGTCTTCGGCGGCGACAAGAAGCTCGCCAAGCTGATCGAAGAAGTCGAACAACTCTTCCCGCTGCACAAGGGTATCTCGGTCCAGTCCGAATGCCCGATCGGCCTGATCGGCGACGACATCGAGTCCGTTTCCAAGAAGGCTGCCGCCGCCATCGACAAGCCGGTTGTCCCGGTTCGTTGCGAAGGCTTCCGCGGTGTTTCGCAGTCCCTCGGCCACCACATCGCCAATGACGCGATCCGTGACTGGGTGCTCGACAAGCGCGACGGCGCCGCCTTCGAATCGACCCCTTACGATGTCGCCATCATCGGTGACTACAACATCGGCGGCGATGCCTGGGCCACCCGTATCCTGCTCGAAGAGATGGGCCTGCGTGTCGTAGCTCAGTGGTCCGGCGACGGCACCATTGCCGAAATGATGAACACACCGAAGGTCAAGCTGAACCTGCTGCACTGCTACCGTTCGATGAACTACATCTCCCGTCACATGGAAGAGAAGTACGGCATTCCTTACCTGGAATACAACTTCTTCGGCCCGACCAAGATCATCGAATCCCTGCGCAAGATCGCTGCCTTCTTCGACGATTCCGTCAAGGAAAAGACCGAAGCCGTCATCGCCCGCTACAAGCCGATGATGGACGAGATCATCGCCAAGTACAAACCGCGTCTCGAGGGCAAGAAGGTCATGCTCTACGTCGGCGGCCTGCGTCCGCGTCACGTTATCGGCGCCTACGAAGACCTCGGCATGGAAGTCATCGGCACCGGCTACGAATTCGGCCACAACGACGACTACGACCGCACGATCAAGGAAATGGGTGATGCCACCCTGCTCTACGACGACGTCACCGGTTTCGAGCTGGAAGAGTTCGTCAAGCGCCTGAAGCCCGACATGGTCGGCTCCGGCATCAAGGAAAAGTACATCTTCCAGAAGATGGGCATTCCGCTGCGCCAGATGCACTCCTGGGACTACTCGGGTCCGTACCACGGTTACGACGGTTTCGCGATCTTCGCCCGTGACATGGACATCGCCCTGTCCAACCCGACCTTCAAGAACCTTGTTCCGCCTTGGAAGAAGGTTGCTGCTGAAGAAGTCAAGAAGGCTGCCTAAGTTTCAGGAATTGGGAAAAGGTTGCGGCGGCAGGTGATTGCGGACTTTGCGTCCTTCACCCGCCCCGTAACCGGAAACCCTGATCATCAACCTTTCGCCTGGCGCCGCAGATGAGCGGTCCGGGCAAGGAGATAGCAATGCAAACCGCAGACAACATCAAGCCCTGTTACCCGCTGTTCCGCGACGACGACTACAAGAAGAACCTCGCTGAAAAGCGCGAACTCTTCGAAGAAGGCCATGGCCCCGAAAAGGTCTGGGAAACCTTCATGTGGTCGACCACCAAGGAATACCAGGACCTCAACTTCAAACGCGAAGCCCTGACGGTTGACCCCGCCAAGGCCTGCCAGCCGCTGGGCGCTGTCCTCGCCGCCTCCGGCTTCCACAAGACACTGCCCTACGTGCATGGTTCGCAAGGCTGCGTCGCCTACTTCCGCACCTACTTCAACCGTCACTTCAAGGAACCGTGCTCCTGCGTCTCCGACTCGATGACCGAAGATGCTGCCGTGTTCGGTGGTCAGAAGAACATGATCGACGGTCTGGAAAACGCCAAGGCCATCTACAAGCCGGACATGATCGCGGTCTCCACGACCTGCATGGCGGAAGTCATCGGTGACGACTTGAATGCCTTCATCAACAACACCAAGAAGGCCGGCAACATTCCCCAGGAATACCCGGTTCCTTACGCCCACACCCCGTCTTTCGTCGGTTCGCACACGACCGGCTGGGACAACATGGAAGAAGGCATCCTCCGCTACTTCACGCTGAACAACATGGAAGGCAAGAAGGTCGGTTCGAACGGCAAGATCAACATCGTGCCGGGCTTCGAGACCTACCTCGGCAACTACCGTGTCATCAAGCGCATGCTCGGTGAAATGGACGTCGATTACACGATGCTGTCCGATCCTTCCGAAGTCTTCGACACCCCGGCCGACGGCGAATTCCGCATGTACTCGGGCGGCACGACGATGGACCAGGTCAAGGATGCGCCGAACGCCATCACCACCGTTCTGCTGCAGCCGGGCCAGCTGGAAAAGACGAAGAAGTTCGTCGAAAACACCTGGAACCATGACATCCCGAAGCTCAACATCCCGATGGGCGTCGAATGGACCGACGAGTTCCTGATGAAGGTCTCCGAAGTCACCGGCAAGCCGATCCCGGCCTCGCTGGAACTGGAACGCGGCCGCTGCATGGACTTGGTCTCCGACAGCCACGCCTGGCTGCACGGCAAGAAGTTCGCCCTCTACGGTGATCCGGACTTCGTCATGGGCGTCGTCAAGATCCTGCTCGAAGTGGGTGCCGAACCGACCCACATCCTGGCTCACAACGGCAACAAGCGTTGGGCCAAGAGCATGGAAAAGCTGCTCGCCTCCAGCCCGTTCGGCGTCAATGGCAAGGTCTACGCCGGCAACGATCTGTGGCACATGCGCAGCCTGTGCTTCACGGACAAGCCGGACTTCCTGATCGGCAACTCCTACGGCAAGTACATCCAGCGCGACACCCGCCACAAGGGTGAAGAGTTTGAAGTGCCGTTGATCCGCCTCGGCTTCCCGATCTTCGACCGTCACCACATGCACCGCGCCACGACCATGGGCTACGAAGGCATGATGTCTGTAGTTACCCAGCTGACCAACGCTGTCCTTGAGCAACTCGACAAGGAAACGATCGGCATGGGCACCACCGACTACAACTTCGACCTGGTTCGCTAACCGGTTTTCGCCATGCCCCGCTACCGGCAACGGTAGTGGGGCATGGGCGCGAAGCTTGGCGACAACATCATTAGGGAGCCGAAATGGCCAACATCATGATCCAGCAAGGCAGCAGCGGTGGGCTGGTGTTCTACCTTCCGAAGCGCGACCTGGAAGCATCCATCGAATCCATCGAATTCGACACCGCAGAAAAATGGGGCGGCGAACTGAAACTGGACAACGGTGGAACGTACTACATCGATCCGATCGCCAAACCGCCCCGCTTGCCTGTTTCGCTGAGAGCAAAGCGCCTCGGCGCTGCCGAAGATTAAGCCCGTTGAAACCTGCCCGCCCAGCCAGCCGCTGGTTTGACCACAGCGACCAGCGAAAGCGGAATTTAAGGAGAGCATCATGGCAATGAAAATCGACCCCGACATGTGCACCGCCTGCGGCGACTGCAAGCCTGTCTGCCCGACCAAGTCCATCAGTTCCGGCAAGATCTTCTTCAAGATCGATGCTGCGACCTGTACGGAATGTGACGGCCACAACGATTCACCGCTGTGTGTCGATGTCTGCCCGTCGGGCTGCATCGGCCCGGCCTGAGCCAAAGAATCTTGAGCCGAACGCCGGTGCAGCAAAACCTGCACCGGTGTTCCACTGAAGACCCTCTGTGGAGCACACCATGTCGAACACGCCAATTGCCTCTCGCGAAGCAGCCCTGCGCATTGCGCTCGCAGCCCGCGCCCTGAACGGTCTCGATGTTCGTGCCCTGGTTGGCGCGCTGATCGAGAAACTGGAAGCCCCGCTCACCGAAGCCAAGCTCGGTACGCTGACGGTTGAAGACCTGCGCGTCATCCTGGCCGGCGACTTTGCCGAACAGGGCTGCCATGTCGGCGTCGAAGGCGAAGCGCTCAAGGAAGCCGTCCGCCTGCTCTGGGGCCAGGGTGTCGAGAACAGCGACTTTCCGGCGGTCGACGCCTACACCGACGGCGACATGCCCGGTTCGCTGCGCGTAGCCATTGCGGCCAATCGCGGCGAAACGCTCGATGGCCATTTCGGCTCATGCGAACGCTTCCTGGTCTATCAGGTCAGCTCCGACGCCATCCGGCTCATCGACATCCGCACGACGGTCGAGGCTGACACCGCCGAAGACAAGAATGCTGCCCGCTCGGCGCTGATCAACGACTGCCAGATCGTCTATGTGCAATCGATTGGCGGCCCGGCTGCGGCCAAGGTCGTTCGTGCCGGCGTCCATCCGGTCAAGAAGCCGGAAGGCGGCAAGGCCCGCGAAGTGCTGGTCGAACTGCAGGCCCGCCTGGCCAGCCCGCCACCCTGGCTGGCCCAGATCATGGGCGTGCCGGCAGCCTCGCTGGCCCGCTTCGAAGAGGAAATCGAGTCGGAGGAGTCAGCATGATCACCCCCACCCAGCTTGTCCGGGTCGGCGAAGCCGTCTTGCTCGATGGCAGGGCCGCCGCGCTGCGCCAGCGCTTTCCTGAACTGCACTTTACCGAATGCAGCGAAGACGACGTTTCACCGCGTTATCGCCCGGCTTTCAGCATCGAAGGCTACGACCTTTTCTACATCTCCGGCGCCACCGGCCATTGCCTGGAACTGACCAACACGGCGGAATTGGCTACCGGCATCCTGATTGCCGCCAAGGTCGATGACGAGTGAAAAGACCGCCGCCGACGCAGGCTACGGAAAACTCGGCCTGTGCTCGGGCTGCCGCTTTTTTCCGGACTATCTGAACGGCCGCAAATGCACGCCGGGCGATGCCTGTATCCGCGCCCACAGCGGCCGGCAGATCGACCGCTTCCTGCGCAACAACCCGGAACTCGCACCCGAGTACCTCACCGACATATTCTGGGAGCGGCGGGCCATTGCCACCCGCTATGCCACGGTCGACCGGATTTTTCCGCTGAAATCAGACCCTGACGAAGTGGTCCGCCGTGTCGTCGCCATGCGTTTGCCGGCTGAAGAGTTGATCGACATGGCCGGCGACCACGACCGCGAAGTCCGCCTCTCGGTCGCCGCCCGTCTGCCCGAGGCGCTACTCATCCGCCTGATCAACGACCCGGACTACCTGATCCGCGCCACCGTCGCCCGCCGCCTGCCGCATGGCCAGTTGGCCAAACTAACCAAGGATCCGGAACGCGAAGTCCGCAAGGTCGTCGCCTCCCGCCTGCCGCCCTTTGCCCTGCACCTGCTGGCCGACGACGATGAACCGGAAGTGCGCGCCATTGTTGCCGAGCGCGCCCTGCCCGGCCTGGCCGCTGCCATGCTGCAGGACAGCGAATGGTGGGTGCGCCTGGCGGCCGTCGGCAACGCCCCCATCGAATTTTTACAGCCGCTGACCGCCGACCCGGAAATTGAAGTGCGCGAAGCGGCGCAAGCCCGGCTCGCCGAATCGGAAGCTGCCTGACCACAAGGGAAAGTCATGAAACAAGACCAGGGATGGACCGAATATTGCAAATCGCTGTCGCCAGCGATTGTCGAAACCTGTGCCAAGACGCCGGTCAGCGCCGGCCCGGCCGCGCTGGTCAAAGCCCTGGGCAACGCCCTGCCCGAATGGAAATTCCGCCATGCGCTGGGGCGCGGCGGCTGGTACCGTCTCGGCGGCATCATCGATGCTACCGGCCAGCGGGTCAGCGACAGCCTCGAAAGCTGGGTCGAAGACGCCATCGACGAGCGCGACGGCGATATCGCCCGACTGATCGACGACTTTGCCGGTCAGCAACTCTACGCCACCCGCCTGGTTGGCCAGACCCACTACCTCGTCGCCTCGGCCGGCGAAGGCAGTGACGACTTCCTGCAGCTTGAAATCGAAGACCTGCAGGAAATGCGCGTCCATCAGCTATTCGTCAACGAGCCAAGCACGCTCGAGGAACTGGTTGACCCGCGCGGCGGCAATGATGCCCCGATCCCGGTCGGGCTACCCTTTTACGCTTTCCGCCGCATCCAGCATGTCGGCAATTTCCTCAAGCGCATGCTGGCGCAAAAGCCGGAACCGGCCTCGATTCACCGCATGGTCGACGACTGGAGCAAGAGCAGCGCCGGCAACGCCACAACTTTCTACAACCACTGGGTCATCGCCACCCGCGAACATCTCGACCGTTACCACCAGCCGGTCTTCCGCGCCCAGCCGATTGCCACGCTGGCCGGTGAGCCGCCCGAATTCGAAGCCAGCGCCGGCACCAGTGGCCTGAGCCTGCAGGAAGCGCTGACCCGCTTTGACCGTGAAATGGGCTACCCGCTCGCCTGGTATTTCCACATGCTGAGCACCAAGGCGGTTCCCCACTGGGTAGCGCAGACCGTCGTCGAAGACGCCCTGGCCGGCTTCGCCTACCTGCCGCAACGCGACGTTGATATCGTGCGCGGCTGGCTACACCGTCCGTACTCAGTTTGAAGGCAGGCCAGCCCTGGCCATCAGCCAATTTCCCTGACCCGAAACCAGCCGGCGATGCTGCGCCGTGACTGGTGGGCGGCCAGCACCTGATGCGGAAACGATTCGCTCAGGAAGATGATCATCGTGCCGAATTGCGGCTTCACCGTAGCGATAACGGCATCCCCGGTTGGGGCGAAGAGGAGCAGTTCGCCGCCGTCGGCAGCCTGCCAGGCTTCATTCAGGTAATAGACCGTCGACAGCACACGATTTCGCGTCCCGGCCAGCACGTCCAAATGCCGGGCATAGCCGGCGCCTGAGCCGTAAATAGCGTAGTGGCACTCGTAATCGAACAGGCCAAGGAAAAGTGCCGCGTTGAGTCCGACGCGCAATTCTTCCATCCACGCCAGATAGGCTTGATCGACGCAGTCCTGGCCATCGAGCCAGCAGATGACGTCGCCACGAATGGCGTCGATGCGCCTCTCAGCCTGACCGCGGCCAACCCGGGCAGCATGAAAGCGCTCAGGATCGTCATCCTGGCAACGCAGCAGCAACTGGGCCGATAGTCTTTCCAATAACGGCGCGCGCAGGACGATGTAGCCAACGCGTTCCAGCTGATCTGCAATGAGGCTCAGGTTGATGGTCGAACCGAATTCGCTCATCCGGGAGAGACATCGTGTTTTGGCGTCAGAACATAGACCTTCTGCTCGACACGCACCGGCTGGCTGATTGCCGGATCTGGGTCAGGCTCGAAGAAACTTTCGACATGGCGGAGCTCGACGTCGAACGCGCTGGCGTACAGGCTGGCAATTTCGTCGGCCACGGCGAACGGCTGCCCTTGCGTTTCACCCTCTTCCGGCTCCTCGGTGGTCAGCAGCAGCATGCGATAACGGGCAGGCAGAATGCGCCGGAGTTGGGCGACGTAATCGCCGCGAATGTCGTCTGGCAAAGCTGTCAGCGAGGCACGGTCAAAAACGACGGAAATGTCGCCCAGATCGGCCGCCGTCAATTCGAAGAAATCGCCGCACAGAATCCCGATTCGGCCGTGTTCCCAGAGGGTGAACTTGCCGACTTTCCGGCGCGTCGGCTGCAACTTGTTTTCGTGGAAAAAAGCGCCCACAGCCAGCGAACTCAATTCAACGCCGATGACCTGGTGGCCTTGCCCGGCGAGCCAGAGCAGATCGAGACTCTTGCCGCAAAGTGGCACAAAAACCCGGTCTTCCACGGTCAACCGGAAATTTGGCCAAAATTTCACAAGAAGCGGATTCACTGCGAGTTGGTGAAAGGCGATCTCGTCGTCGCGCCAGGACTGTTGCCAAAGTTCGTTGTCTCGCCCGGTCATGGCAGATTCTTCCCATCAAATGCTGCGTTGTTGAATCAGGAAAATGTTCTGATCGAAAGACACAACGCTTCTGGAGAAGAGCCATGCAGGCCGAAAAGGCACTCGCGCGGTTGGGGCAATCTGCTTGCCCGGTAAGGCCTAGCCTATCACCGAAATTGCCGGAATGGCGCGACGAAACAATTTGTCGCGTTCGCGACAACAGCCCAACATCATCAGCAGCGAATTAAAATTTCAATCTATTTTCAATGACTTGCAAATTGGCACCATCCTTGCTGAAAAGAAGCCGAGGAGATTGCCATGACCCACCCAGCTTTCGTCACCATCAACGACACCACCCTGCGCGACGGCGAACAGTCGGCTGGCGTGGCGTTCTCGCTGGCCGAAAAACTGGACATCGCCCGCCAGCTCGCCGCCATCGGCGTGCCGGAACTGGAAGTCGGCATCCCAGCCATGGGCGACGAGGAACGCGACTCGATCCGCGCCGTCGCCGACCTCAAGCTCGCCCCCCGGTTGATGGTGTGGAGCCGCATGCACCCGGCCGATATCGCGGCCTGCGCCGACCTCGGCGCCCACCTGATCGACATTTCGGTGCCGGCCTCCGACCAGCACCTCTCCTACAAGCTCAAGCAGGACCGCGCCTGGTTGCTGCGCGAACTGCCCAAGTTCATCGGGGCCGCACTGTCACTCGGCCTCGAAGTCGGCCTCGGTTGCGAGGATGCTTCGCGCGCCGACATGAACTTCCTGTGCGCCCTGGCCGAAACGGCCGAACGCGCCGGCGCCCGCCGCCTGCGTTTCGCCGACACACTGGGCGTTCTTGAGCCCTTCGGCACCTTCGACAAGATCAGCACCCTGCGTCGCAACACCGGCCTCGAAATCGAAATGCACGCCCACGACGACATGGGCCTGGCCACTGCCAACACGCTGGCTGCCTGCAAGGCCGGGGCGACGCACGTCAACACCACGGTCAACGGCCTCGGCGAACGCGCCGGCAACGCCCCGCTCGAAGAAGTCGTGCTCGGCCTGAGCAAGCTCTACGGCATGGAAACCGGCGTCAGCCTCAAAGGCTTTCCCGCCCTTTCCAGCCAGGTTGCCAGCGCCTCGGGGCGCGCGGTACCGTGGCAAAAAAGCATCGTCGGCGCCGGCGCCTTCACGCACGAAGCCGGCATCCACGTCGATGGCCTGCTCAAGCACCCGGACAACTACCAGGGTTACGACCCGCAGGAAGTCGGCCAGTCGCACCGCATCGTGCTCGGCAAGCATTCCGGCTCGCGCGCTGTGCAAGTGGTTTTTGCCGGCCTCGGTATCGAACTCGGCGAGCGCGAAGCGCAGGCCATGTTGCCGCGTGTCCGCAACTTTGTCGCCGAACACAAGCACGCACCGGAAACCACCGATCTGCGCGAACTTCTGACCTCCGTCCGGAGCCAACTCCATGTCTGAAGCGATGACCATGACAGCAACTGCACTGGCAGCCCCCGGCCTGTGGGCAACCCTCCGGGAAGACCTCGACTGCGTTTTCCAGCGCGACCCGGCCGCCCGCTCGACACTCGAAGTACTGACCACCTATCCGGGCGTCCATGCCATCCTCACCCACCGCCTGTCGCACCGCCTGTGGAGCGCCGGCTGGCGTTTCCCGGCACGCCTCCTGTCTTTCGTCGGGCGGACGCTGACCAATGTCGACATCCATCCCGGCGCCACCATCGGCCGCCGCTTCTTCATCGACCACGGCGCCTGCGTCGTGATCGGCGAAACGGCTGAAGTCGGCAACGATGTCACGCTCTACCACGGCGTCACGCTGGGCGGCACCTCGTGGAACAAGGGCAAGCGCCACCCGACGCTGGCCGACGGTGTTGTCGTCGGCGCCGGCGCCAAGATTCTCGGCCCGATCAGCATCGGCGAACGTGTTCGCGTCGGTGCCAACTCGGTTGTCGTCAAGGACGTGCCGGCCGACCGGACCGTCGTCGGGGTTCCCGGCCGGATCGTCGACACCCGGGTCGGTACGGCACGCCCCGCCAATGGCATCAGCCTCGATCACAACCTGATGCCCGATCCGGTCGCCAAATCGATTGCCTGCCTGATCGAGCGCATCGAGATTCTCGAAAAGGAACTGGCGGAAGTTCGCCATGAACCGGCGCCAGCCGACCACAGCGGCCAATGCAATACCTGTTCGGCCGGCGACTTGTGCTGCGAGCACGAGTCCATGCACCTGGTGAACTGAACCCATGGACCTGCTCGACTTCTCCGACTGCAAGCTGTATTTCGAGGACGAACTGCCCGCCGAGGCCGAACGTCTGATCGCCCAGGCCGCTCAGGATTACGGCGACCCGACGGCCGAACTCGCCCTGCTGCGCGCCCATCTGCTCGCCCCCGAGCACCTGACCGTACTGGTCAGCCTGTATCGCTATTACTTCTATCAGCATCGACTCGACGACGTACTGATCGTCGCCGACCACGCCAAGCGCATCTCGGCCCGCCACCTCGGCATTCCGAACGACTGGCGCCTGATCAATGAAGCCCAGCTCGGCTCGGCAGCGACCACCTCCTTCGGCCTGCTCCGTTTCTATCTGCTCGCGCTCAAGGCCGAAAGCGTCGTCCTGCTCCGCCTCGGCCGCATCGCCGAATCGCGTGACCGCCTGACCAAACTCGCCGCGCTGGATAGCCGTGACCACCTGGGCGCCGCCAAGTTGCTCGAAGTGGTCGACGAGTTCCAGAGCGAAAACCCGGCCTCGGCCGAAGAACCTTCACTAACCCTAGTTGCTGCCTGAGGAAACCATCATGGACGATACCCTGACCCTTGCCGAAGCCATGGAAGACCTGGTTTCTGCCGAAGACTTTCTCGACTATTTCGCAGTCCCCTACGACCCGGCTGTCGTGCATGTGAATCGCCTGCACATCCTGCAGCGCTTCCACGATTATCTGACGAAGCAGGCTCCGAACCTGCCGCCGGAAGAAGAGATGCAGCGCGGGATCTACCGCCTGTGGCTGGAACGCGCCTACCAGGACTTCGTGACTTCGGATTCGCTGACCGAAAAGGTTTTCGCCGTCTTCCAGAACGTTTCCAAGCCGGATGGCGGCATGAGCTCCTTCGTCTCCCTCGACAAGGTATTCCGCCAATGATGAACGCCAAATGGGAGTACGGTGAGGCCGTGCGCCTCACCCGTAACGTCCGCAACGACGGCACCTATCCCGGCCTCGACCCGGGCGACTTTCTCGTGCGCCGGGGCAGCATCGGCTACGTCGTCGATGTCGGCACCTTCCTTCAGGACCAGATCATCTACTCGGTGAACTTCCTCGAAGAAGGCAAGATCGTCGGTTGCCGTGAAGAAGAGCTGATTGGCGGCGACGATGAATGGACGCCATCACGCTTCGAGTTCCGCGAAAAGGTCCGCGCTGCCAAGCAACTTTCGGTTGGCGGCACGGTGCTGGTTGAACTGGGCGCCGTCGGCGAAGTCATCAAGGTGATCCGCGATGCAGCAAACGGCGTGACCTATCACATTCACTTCGACAGCCTGCCGGGCCGTGTTCTGCAGATTCCCGAAGCCATCCTCGAACCGCATAAAACCGGGGAGTAAACGAATGCTGAACGGCTATCTTGAACTGAAACTCGCCCACGAACTGTTCAAAAAGGCACCTGAAACACTGAGTGAAGACGAGCTTTCACGTCTCGGTGAAATTGCCGGCAAACAGGCTCGCCTCGAGCAACGCATTCTGAGCAGCGATGCCGCGGCCAGGGTCGTTGTTCCGGCACCGACTATCGCCACCCGGCTCGACGAAATCTGCCAGCGCTACGCCAGTCCGGACGACATGACCGCCGATCTCGAACGGATTGGTCTGGATGCCGACAAGCTGGCCGAAGCCGTCGAGCGCGACCTGCGTATCGAAGCAGTCCTTGAAAAGGTCGCCTCAGCCGTTGCCCCGGCTACCGAAATCGATGCGGAGATCTACTACCGCCTGCACCCGGAAGCCTTCGATCGCCCGGAAGCGCGCCTGCTTCGCCACATCCTGATTACCTTTTCGAATCCGATAGAAAAGGCCATCGCCGCGAAAACGCTGGAAGATCTACGGTCAACCGGAAAAAACGTCGAAATTTTCAGTCAGTCAGCTCTACGCCATTCGCAATGCCCCACGGCAATGGATGGTGGCAGGCTCGGCACCGTCAAGCGCCAGCAGCTTTTCCCGGAGTTGGAGCCAGCTGCTTTTGAACTGGCGGTTGGCGAAATATCCGAAGTCCTCGAATCGCCGATGGGCCTGCACATCCTGCGCTGCGACGAAATACTGCCCTTCGGCATGATGCCCTTCGCCGAGGCCTGTCCGCGCATCATCGAAAAACTCACTGAAAAACGCCGCCGCGAAGCGCAGCGCGACTGGATCAGGGAACAAGTTTGAGCGCCTGCGGCAACCGATAAATCCGGCAGCCATAAAGCATGAAGCCCATGCGTTTTAGACATGGGCTTCTTAGATCTTTGACCGAGGCTCTCACGGCCTTGGTATTCGGCATTTTGCCGTTGGGATGCTACTCAGACTTCTCGTCAAACTGCGGCGGACTATCAACCATAGAACCTCCAGTCATTTAACAAAAACTCCGTTCTGGTGAAACTTCCTACTGCCCAGAACTCAATTTCAGAATACTCCTCTGATTTGGAAAGTCCAGCCTATTTGCGGACTTTTCTCAAAACCTTCCTAGGCCGGATTTCCCGCAGTTGAAAGCTGCTGCGGCACCAAAGAGCGCTCCGAAACGATCAGCCGCTTTCTAATCCCGGCACCTATCTTTCGCTCGACTTCCCACATGGCCAAACCTTTGACTACTGCGACCTGCTCAATGGCTGTTACAACATCACCTAGTTTGGTGCAAAGATACTCTGCACCGCGTTCGATTGAAGACTTCACTTTCATTCGGCCAAATCTCCCGTGTGGTTTTGCGTCAATAATCCTACTAAAGTTTGCCTCGCGAATAAAACCAGAAAATGTTGATCAGCCTCCCGGTTCATCGTTAATCAATTGCGAAACCCGGATGTATCGGGCTTCAGCAGCCTTGATGGGAACGCTCGATGACGCACTGCCTGCTCGATCAGCGTCATCGACGAATATCCATCTTCACACCAACAAGGCGCTGCGAGTTCATGTGCATTGCAACGCTTTGTATCAGTTTGTAGCCACCACACAGATCAGGCATGGTCAATGCAGTGCATTGCACCTGGCATCAGGCAGTTTCCGCAGAAGCTACTTAACTGATTCTCTTCAAAAGCATCGACTCACATTTTTCGCATGAGTTCCACGGCAGGCAATCGCAGACCTTCGGCAGCTCGACGAAATCGGCACCGACATGAACTTTGCCGCTCCCCTGTTGCCTGGGCGCCGAGACCTTTTTCTGCTGCGGCGCTTCGTCACCACCAATAGCCTCATGCACCACCGGTGACCATCTGGCAAAAGGCGCCATATCAGCCTGCTGCTCGATGTACCAGATCTTCCGGGCGGCATCCCAGCGTGCTCCCAGCTTCTTGGCTTGTTCCTTCTCTGCGAAGGGAACCTTCAAATTGATGCGCATGTTGCTCTCTGTTCTGTCACGTATTGGGCGCCAATTATAGTGAGCGCATTTGGACCATTAACCGAATTTGGCACCCGCGCCCCATTCTTCGAGGAATCGATCGACAAACTCCTCCATGTAGCGGTGACGCTCCTCCGCCAGTTCCTTGCCTGTCGCCGTGTTCATGCGCTCTTTCAGCAAGAACAGTTTCTCGTAAAAGTGATTCAGGCTGCTCCCTTTCGCGGCCTTGTAGGCTGCTGCCGTCGCATGCAGGACAGGCGGAACGTCGGGATCGTACATCAGGCGATTGGTGTGTCCGCCATAGGCAAAACAGCGGGCGATGCCGATGGCTCCGATGGCATCCAGTCGATCGGCATCCTGCACACACTTGCCCTCAAGACTGGCCATTTCCGTCTTCACCCCCGCCCCTTTGTAGGAGATGCTCGCAACGATTGCGACGACCTGCTCGATAACGCCCGGGGATGCGCCCTCATCGGCTAACAGGCGCCCTGCCTCGCGGGGGCCTACAGTATCGTCGCCGTCATGGAACTTCCAGTCGGCGATATCATGCACCAACGCGCCCAGCTCAACGACCTCCTGGTTTGCTCCCTCGCGCCGGGCAATTTCTCTCGCCAGCTGCCATACGCGACGGATATGGTGCCAGTCGTGTCCGGAACTTTCCGCTGCGAACCTGGCTTTGATAAAGCTGGCGACGCGCTGAACCAGATCCGTCGAGGTGTATTGTGATGGATCGCCCGACATTGCCTAGACCTTGAGATTTGCAAAGTATGGCAAGAGCGCCTTGGCAGCCTCGATCCTGTCGCAAGTGCAGGTTTGCGGATCGTTCATGACCGCCATCAGGAAGCTCTTTGGGTCGGAGAAATTGCCGCGCACACCAGATGACAACAGCGGGGGATCGGTCGCCACGCCTTGCGGCCCGCTTTCCCTTCCGGAACGGCTGCTTTCAACCAAGGAAGCGGAAAGCGCCGCTTCCTCCTGAAGGAGGGTCAATACCCGCTGGAAATCCGTGGACTTGATACTTTCGACACCAGCCAGCATGGCCGCCTGCTTATCCAGATTTGGCGCCATTTCCAACCATGACTCATCAACGAACATGCTGCCCATGGTCGGGTCGATGAATGCTGACCAGCGCTCGGCCGGTTCGGTCAGCGTCTGCATCAGCGGCAGGACACTCAGCGACTCAGCGTTTGCACATGCTTCAATCGCTGGTCGAAACTTCAGCCTCGACAGGGGAATATCGACAAGATATTTGAGACGGAGCGCATTCAAAAAAAACTGCGCCTGCTGAGATGGCACAGGCTCGGCCAGTGAAAACCAGAGTTGATAACCATCTTCAACAGAAACAGAGATGGCAGGCGCCGGCAGGTCCAAATCCTCTTGAACCGCCTGATAGAGCGCGGCCAATTGCTCCCAGTAACAACCTCTGTCAATACAGATGACCAGGGTGCGGAGCATTCCTTGCGAACTAACGAGGGAGAGCCCGAGATTGCTTCCGGTCATCAGGCGCTCGGCGAGGATCTCCGGCGTCAGTTTCCCCTCGCCCATATAGACCCGCTCGCCGTTTTCGTCTGGCTGCCAACTGAGCCACTCCTGGTCAGGAAGAAAATAGAGCCGAGTCAGTTCACTAATCAGTCTGTTCATGAATCACCTTTGCACAAGGTCCGATGTCAAAAGGGCCAGGCTTCCCACCCTGCACATCAACTCGCGCTGTTTTCGGATTGACTGAAAAGCATGAAGCAATTACCGGATTTCGCCAACCGAAATCCGGCCCAGGGAGTGCTCCAAATACGGCGAAAAAGCAGGC
Organism: Azonexaceae bacterium; assembly: GCA_013335535.1. Classification (GTDB taxonomy): domain Bacteria; phylum Pseudomonadota; class Gammaproteobacteria; order Burkholderiales; family Rhodocyclaceae; genus Azonexus. The sequence continues at coordinate 12,824 of JAAXVL010000004.1, read as the reverse complement.
GCAGGGGCTATTGCCCTGCCTTGGCCACGTCGGACATTATCCATCGCCGGTCAAAATTCCGGCAGCAAATATCGTTCGCACAAAAGCGAATGCAGGTCGCCAAACACGCCTTGATTGTTTGGCAGACCTGCATTGGTGGAACTCGCCGGAACCTGGCACCTCGCACACCGACGCGGTGCACTCCGCGCAACGCCAGCTAAAATCAATCCCCGCCGTTGAGCGGCTTCTGAATCGCCTTGATCGCCTCTTCGCCAATGTCCGGCGAAACCTTTTCGATGAACGCGTGCACATAGCTGCGCAGGTAAGTGCCACGCCGGACTGCGATGCGCGTCGTGTTGGCGGGAAAGAGATCGGGGACCGGGATCAGTTTGAGATTGCGATCCTGCTCCTCGTCGTAGGCGACCGAAGCGACAATCCCGACACCCAAGCCAAGCGCGACGTAGGTCTTGATCACGTCGGCGTCGATGGCCGAGAGAACGATATCCGGAACGATGCCGGCGTCGGCGAAGCCTTTGTCGACATGCGCGCGACCGGTGAAACCTTCGTGGTAGGTAATGATCGGATATTCGCCCAGCGCCTCGAGCGTCACGTTCTCCAGCGAAAGCAAGGGGTGACCTTCGGGCACGATGACCGCGTGATGCCAGGAGTAGAAAGGGAACGATGCCAGCTCGGGCATGACGTCCAGCGACTCCGTGGCGATACCGACGTCGGCCTGCCCTGATTCGACCAGTTCCGCGATTTCGCGTGGGCTGCCCTGCAACAGGGTCAGGTGCACCTTCGGATAGTCCGCCTTGAACCACTTGATGATTTTGGGCAGCGCGTAGCGGGCCTGGGTATGGGTGGTGGCAACGACGAAATGTCCGGTTTCGCGGCTGGCAAACTGGTCGGCAATCCGGCGCAGGTTCTGGGTATCGAGCAGGATGCGTTCGACCACGCTGACGAGTTCCTTGCCCGGCTCCGTCAGGCCGAGCAGGCGCTTGCCACGGCGGATGAAGACCTCGATACCGAGTTCGTCCTCAAGGTCCTTGATGTGTTTGCTGACCCCGGGCTGCGAGGTATACAAGGCATTGGCGACCTCAGTCAGATTGAAATCCTGACGCACCGTTTCGCGGACGATTCTGAGTTGTTGGAAATTCATGGCTCTCTCCCTGTGACAGCACTCAGGCTGCTAATTTTTCGCCGCTTTGAAAAACGCGGATGTGTCGTGGCCTGACCGAAACGGCGTCGCCCTCACGCAAGCCGAGCGCGGCCAGCGTGTCGCGCAGGACCGATACTTCGAGCAACTCGCCGTTTTCGCGGGTGAGCTCGACCTGGGCCATTGGACCGATGGCGATGACGCGCAGGATCTTTGCTGGCAAGCCCTTCCCTGGCGCATTGGCCGGCAGGAGATCGAATTCGTGTGGGCGAACGAAGCCGATAGCCGAATCGGTCGCATCGTGCTCACTACCGACCACGAGCGCATGGTCGCCGACATGCAGATGACCGTCCTCGACACGCCCGTGAAAAAGATTGACCGAGCCAAGGAAGCTGGCAACGAAGGGCGTCGCAGGATGATCGTAGACCTCGTCCGGCGCCCCGATCTGTTCGACCTTGCCCTTGTTCATCAGGACGACACGATCGGACACTTCGAGCGCCTCTTCCTGGTCGTGCGTCACGAACACGCTGGTGACATGAATTTCGTCGTGCAACTGGCGCAGCCAGCGGCGCAATTCCTTGCGCACCTTGGCGTCGAGCGCGCCGAACGGCTCATCGAGCAACAAGACTTTCGGCTCGACGGCCAGCGCACGGGCCAGCGCAATCCGCTGGCGCTGGCCGCCGGAAAGCTGGGAAGGAAAGCGATCGGCCAGCCAGCCGAGTTGGACGAGATCAAGCAGGCGCGTCACGCGCTTGCGGATTTCCGCTTCGTTCGGGCGGAAGCGGCGCGGCTTCACGCGCAGGCCGAAAGCCACGTTGTCGAACACGGTCATGTGGCGGAACAGGGCGTAATGCTGGAAAACGAAGCCGACTTCGCGCTCGCGGACATGGCGATCCGAGGCATCGTCGCCTTCGAGGAGGATTTGCCCCTGATCGGCGTATTCCAGACCGGCAATGATCCGCAGCAGCGTGGTTTTTCCGCATCCGGAGGGGCCGAGCAAGGCGACCAGTTCCCCGGACGGAATATCGATGGAAACATCGTCAAGCGCGTGGAATGCCCCGAAGCTCTTGCGAATGTTGCGAACGGCGATACTCATGTTGCGACCTCCAATACGTTGTCTGTGCCTGCTGCAATGCAGCATCGATGACCCAGTGTATTGAAGCCAACATATAAGAAGAAATACTTAATTCTAAAAAGCTAATGCAATTATTGAATAAGCGACCATTCAGAAATGGGCCGCGCAGAGCAGAGTATCAAACGCTCCCCTTGCCCTCCTGGGCATTCTCGAGAGCCTGTTGCACGACATAACCATGGGTACGTAAGAGCCGAACCGCCGACTCGATATTCCGGCGCATTCGCTTCGGTAGCGCCTGCCGGGGATTGGCCGACTGTTCGGGCGGTCTGAGTTCAAAACCATGCAGCCCGAGCCATTCGGTGATGGCCGCCAGCCCCTTGTTGCCGATCCCTTCCGCCTGTTGCAGCCGCCGGTAACCAAGCGCAGCCACCTCTTCCGGAGTGAATTCATGGCGATCGAAAATTTTGCGCAGCGCGTTGCGCTGCAAGGTCGGCAACTGCGTGGCCGTCACCCCGGCAGGAGAAACGGACTGCCCGGTGCCAGCGCATTCGGGCAGATTTTGCGGTGAACAGTCACACGGGGTATCGGCCATGGAAAAGGGATTGGAGAGTAATTTGCCGGCAAGCTTAGGGCGCCGAAAAGCATCGCGGAACGACAAAATTTGCATATCGATATGCCATGGGACAGCGGGTGCGAGCATTCCATATCCCTTTGCCGTCTTTGCTTATGCGAAAAAATTCGTTGGTTTTGGGACGCCCTTCACGCACATTGCGAACCGTCAAAACCTTGGCCACACAGCCATCTGCGCGCCGAACACCCAGTCTGCGCCCGATCCAGGAGTCGTCATGAAAACAGTCCTGCCGTTACTCGGCTTATTGCTGTTGCCGCTGGCCGGCATCGCGGCCGACACGGCCGCCCCTGCCCGCCCCTATTTCGCAGCCAACTGCTTCAACTGCCACGGCACCGAAGGCAAGGCTGTTTCAGCCATTCCGACCATCGCCGGGCGCGACCGGGCCTATCTCGAGGAAGCCCTGAAAGCCTTCAAGGCCGGCACCAAGCAGGCGACGATCATGACCCAGCTGGCCAAGGGTTACACCGACGAGGAATTGGCCATCCTCGCTGACTACTTTGCCCGTCAACGTTAAGAGGAGCGCGACATGACCCGATTCAACGACAACCGTCGCCGCCTTCTGCAAGGACTCAGCGCTTCGGCCACACTGGCCGGCGCCGGCCTGTTGCCGACTGGCGCACTCGCTGCACCGAAAAAGACCAAGACCATCGGCCGCATCGTCGTCATTGGCGGCGGTTTCGGCGGCGCAACCGCGGCAAAATACCTGCGCAAATGGAGCGAGGGCGCCATCGAGGTCGTGCTCATCGAGCGCAACATGGAATTCATTTCCTGCCCGACTTCGAACGAAGTACTGTCCGGCAACCGCGAGTTTTCGTCCATCGTGCATTCGTACGAAGGCCTGAAGAAGAACTGGGGCATCAAGATCGTTCATGCCACCGTTACCACGGTGAACCCGGAAAAACGCCGAATTTCAACAGATATTGCCGGCGAGTTTTCCTACGACCGCCTGATCGTTTCGCCGGGTGTCGATTTCCTGTTCGGCGCCATCGCCGGTTACGACGAGGCCGCCCAGAAGAATATCCTGCACGCCTGGAAGGCCGGCCCGCAAACCGTGGCCCTGCGCCAGCAACTGATCGACCTGCCGGATGGCGGCGTCTATGTCCAGACCATCCCGAAGGCGCCCTACCGCTGCCCACCCGGACCGTACGAACGCGTCAGCCAGATCGCCCACTATTTCAAGACGCAGAAGCCGAAGTCGAAGATCATCGTGCTCGACGCCAACGACCAGATCATTTCCAAGGGCAAGCTGTTCAAGGGCGTCTGGGACGATGACTACGCCGGCATCATCGAATACCGGCCGAACTGGAACGTCACCGAGATCGATGCCGCGACGAAGATTGTGACCAACGAAATCGGCGACAAGGAACGCGGCGACGTCATCAACCTCGTGCCGCCGCAGCACGCCGGCAAGATCGCGCACGATGCCGGCCTGGTCAATACCAACAACCGCTGGGTCAATATCGACTGGATCACGATGGAGTCGACCGCCATCCAGAACATTCACGTTCTCGGCGACGCCACGCTGTCGGCGCCGCTCATGCCGAAATCCGGCCACATGGCCAACCAGCACGGCAAGGCGGCGGCCGCCGCGATCGTCGAAATCCTCTCCGGCCGCACACCGCAACCGACCCTGATGGCCAACACCTGCTACTCGCTGGTCGACAACCGGCGCGCCATTCATGTCGACTCGGTGCACCGCTACGACCCGGAAAAGAAAATACCGATCGTCGTTCCCGGCTCGGGCGGCGTGTCCACTGCGCCATCGGTTGAAGAAGGTCTGTTCACCCGGGCCTGGGCCAACAATATCTGGGCCGACATCCTGACCTGATTTTCCAGGGATTCACGCCAACAGCCGTGGCACCGGGCCAACCGGAACCACGGCTTTTTTACATCAAGGAACCCCATGTCCGGCAAAACCTTCGTCGACGCCAATTACCGCTTCATCGCCGCCTACCAGGAAGTCAATGCCCGTATCGTCCAGCGCCAGCAAGCCCTGGCGCTGTTCGTGACGCTGACCGCTACCCTGCTTGCCGGCCTATTGGCATTGCATCCGGGAGCCAATGGAAAACAGCTACCAGTCGAGTGGCTCGTCTTCGGCTTTCCGGTCACCAGCCTCTGCCTGGCTTTCCTGAACTACAAGGCCGAGCGCGCCATCACCAACCTGCGCTCCTTCCTGTCGGCGCTGGAAAAGCTGGATGAAGCGCACGAACGCCTGCCCAGCTACAACACCGACCCGCGCTGGGCGCATGGCGTCAACAAGGTGCGCCGCTTTCACGACATCGCAGCCGCCATCCTCGCCACGGGCGCCAACGGCATCGGCATCGGTGTCGTCCTGCAGCTTTACCGGGAGCGCCTTGCCGACAAGCCTTTCGTCCTCTACCTGCTGGTGCTGGGTGCCATCGTCTCGGTGCTCGCCCTGCTCGTCATCCCGCGCTGGAGCTATCGCCCGCTCGAAGACTGATACCATCCCCGGCATGAGCCGTTATCAGGAACTCGCCGCGACCACGGAAAAACTCATCGCCGACGGGCTGCTCCGCCCCGGCGACCGTCTGCCCTCGATCCGCCAGGCCTGCCAGACGCACACGATCAGCCCCATCACGGTCAGCACCGCCTATCAGCTGCTGGAAAGCCGTGGGCTGATCGAGGTTCGGCCCAAATCCGGCTATTTCGTCCGCGCCCGCCTTGGCCAGAAACTCTCCGAACCGGCCATGAGCCAGCCGGGCAGCGGATCGACCGGGCTGGCCGTCAGCGATTTCATCTTCCGCACGCTGGACAGCATCAAGGATAGTTCGGTCGTCCCGCTCGGTTCCAGCTTTCCGGCACCAGAACTCTTCCCGCTCGACCGGCTCGGCCGCTCGCTGGCCAGTGCCGCCCGCCAGTTCAGCCCGCAGGACACGCTGGCCGACCTGCCGCCCGGCAATGCCGAACTACGCCGCCTGCTCGCCCTGCGCTACCAGAGCCACGGCGCCACCGTCTCGCCCGACGAGATCATCATCACGGCCGGCGCCATGGAAGGCCTCAACCTCTGCCTGCAGGCCGTCACCCAGCCCGGCGACCTGATCGCCGTCGAATCACCGACCTTCTACGCGGTGCTGCAGGCAGCCGAACGCCTCGGCCTCAAGGTCGTCGAGATTCCCAGCCATCCGCGCGACGGCCTCAACCTGGAAGCACTCGCCGAGGCTCTGGCGCAGCACCCGGTCAAGGCCTGCGTGGCCATGCTCAACTTCTCCAACCCTACCGGCAGTCTGATGTCGGACGAGCGCAAAAAGGTGCTGATCGAACTGTTGCGTACGCATCAGGTGCCGCTGATCGAGGACGACGTCTACGCCGAACTCCATTTCAGCCCGACGCCCCCGCTGTGCAGCAAGGCGCTCGACCGCGACGGGCTGGTCATGCACATCTCGTCGTTTGCCAAATGCCTGGCGCCGGGCTACCGCATCGGCTGGGTGGCGGCCGGGCGTCATGTCGAGCTGATCCGCAGGCAAAAACTGACGACCAGCCTGGCCACCAGCGCCCCCATCCAGGCCGCGCTGGCGATCTATCTCAAGCAGGGCGGCTACGACAAGCACCTGCGCCAGTTGCGCGGCAAACTCGCCGCGCAGGAAGCCCGCCTGATCGAATGGGTGGCGCGCCACTTCCCCGCCGGCACGCGGGTCTCGCGCCCTCAAGGCGGCTACTTCCTGTGGCTTGAACTGCCCACCGGTTGCGACGCGTTGGCCGTCCACGAGCAGGCCTTGGCCCACGGCATCAGCACCGCGCCCGGCCCCATCTTCTCGGCCAAACGCGAATACGGCCATTTTCTTCGGCTCAATTTCGGACATCCGGAAGACACCCGCCAGGAAGCCGCCATCGAACAACTCGGACAATTGATCGATGCTCAGTTGGCTAATTTGCGGAATATCACGTGAGTTGACGATGAATTATCACCAATGCTGGCCGACAAATATCGGACACCTCACCAAGCCGGCATAGTGACAATGAAAACGTCATCGGGCAGAGATCATTCGGCCAGGAGCGGAAATTCGATACGTCGTAAGCACGACCGTCTGAATGGCTGGTCCACCTTTGAAACCAGTCGGGCTACCTACACTAGCAGTTAGCCTTAGCCATCATTGGACAGCCTTCTCCTCTGCGATAGCAATATGGTTTATTGCCGCGAATTAGAAAAAAATGGCCGCACGCGGCGGCCGAAGTACGCTGAGGAAGCTGCGCGGCTCAGTGTGTCAGGAAATCCAGCACCATGCGGTTGAACTTGTCGGCATGCTCCCACTGCGCCCAGTGGCCGCAGCGGTTGAAGATATGCAGTTCAGCATTCTGCATGCCCCAGACCAGGCGCAGGCCGACGTCCATCGGCACGAATCGGTCGTCGCGGCCCCAGATGATCAGGGCCGGCGCGGCAATTTCGCCGAGACGGTGGCCGTAGTCGGTGAACTGCTTGGGATTGGCGGCAGCGCTCTTGACGAAGTTCTCCAGGTGGTCGCGGCGGGCCAGCATGTTGTCAAGACGCGCCTGGTAGAGTTCGTCGGTCAGGCTGCTGGAATCGAAGACGAAGACGGCCATCATCCGCTTCAGGTTCTCGATGCTCGGCTCGCGATACAGGGCCTGGATCAGCTTGATGCCTTCGGTCGGCATCGGCACGAACTGGCTCGGACCGCCGGTGCCGCCGCCCATCAGGATCAGCTTGCCGACGCGGGCCGGATTGGCCAAGGCGAAGGCGACGGCGCTGTGGCCGCCCATCGAGTTGCCGATGATGTGTACCTTGTCGAGGCCGATCGCGTTGAGCAGCCCTTTCAGGGCGCGGGCATTGAGGTCCGAACGCGAACCGGTGCAGACGATGGGATCGCTCTTGCTCCAGCCCGGGCAGTCCATCAGGATGACGCGATAGCCGGCAGCGACTAGTGGTTCGACGTTGCGATTGAAATTGGCCCAGCCGCTGGCGCCGGGACCGGAGCCGTGCAGCATGACGACCGTCTCCGCACCGCTGCCGCAGTCGTTGTAGTGCAGTTGCAGGTCGAGGTCGCCTTCCTTGATGCGGGCGAACTTGCTGGTCGCGGCTTCGGTCAGGGGTGCTGTGCTCATGAGGTGTTTCCTTTCTTGAATAATTGTTTGATGTCAGTTGGCGAAAGGCCGTGGGCCGAAGCCGATCGGCGCCGGCGCGCAATCGACCAGACGCGAGAAGAGCGCCGAGAAATCTTCTTCCTTGCCGTCCTTGCCCGACTTGGCAGACATTTCAGCGCGGAAGGCGGCATCCAGTTCGGTCCAGTCGTCGGCTGTCAGATGGCTGCGTAGCAGCGGCAGGACGACATCTTCCTCCAGCATCATGTGCTCACGGTAGAACTCGGCGTAGGCGTCGAAAGCCCTGGCGAAATCGTCAAATCGGCTATTGTCGGCAACGTAGTTAGCCAGCCCCAGCTCCAGCGCTGCCATGCGCTGCGGTGCGGCGGCATGCTGCAAGCCCAGTTTGGCCAGCGCCTCGGCACCTTCCGCTGCGCGCTGCGGCAGACGACGGAACAGCAGGTCTTCCTTCGGGTGATGACGTTTCTCGGCGTAGGCGTCGAGGTAATGCACCATGGCCTGAAAGAGCTTGAGGTCGGCTTCGAGCTTGCCAGCCGCGATTTCCTTGAGCATGAAGCGGATGGCATGCAGGATGGCGGCCAGCGACTGATGCTCCTCGCCGATGATGTGTAGTGCTTCCATATCTGTTCTCCAATGTTCTTTCAGGTCGCCAGCATTTCCTGATGCTTGCTGGCCAGGCCGAGGTAGCTCTCGATGACGCGCGGATCGTTGCGCAGCATCTCGGCCTCGCCCTGCATCTTGACCGCCCCATTCTCCAGCACGTAGGCATAGTCGGCCACCTGTAGCGCAGCCCGGGCATTCTGTTCGACGAGCAGGATGGAAACGCCGCGCCGGCGCAGTTCCGAGATGATGCGGAAGATCTCGCGGACGATCAGCGGCGCCAGGCCGAGGCTGGGCTCATCGAGCATGAGCAGCTTGGGCTTGGCCATCAGCGCCCGGCCGACGGCCAGCATCTGGCGTTCGCCGCCCGACATCGTGCCGGCCTGCTGCAAGCGGCGTTCCTTGAGACGCGGGAAGAGCGCATAGACCTCCTCCATCGTCTGCAGATGGTCGCGATGGCCGTGCCGGTTGCGCTGGAAAGCGCCAAGCAGCAGGTTGTCCTCGATGGTCATGGTGCCGAACAACTCGCGCTTTTCCGGCACCAGGTTCATGCCGCGCACGACCATGCGCTCGACCTCCGGCACCTGCTCGATGCTACCGTCGAAGGCGACCTGCCCCGTGGATGGCAGCAGGCCCATGATGGCCGACAGCGTCGTCGTCTTGCCGGCGCCGTTCGGGCCGATGACCGTGACGATCTTGCCTTCGCCGACTTCCAGGCTGATCTTGCTGACCGCCTCGACCTTGCCATAGGCGACCGAGAGGTCTTTCACAACCAATACTTTTCCGCTCATGCTGTCGCCTCCTTGCATTTCGTCCGCTTCCCGCTCATGCCGCCACTCCGCCAAGATAGGCCTCAAGCACTGCCGGGTCATTCTGGATTTCCTCCGGCAGTCCCTCGGCGATCTTCTCGCCGAATTCCATGACGACGACGCGGTCGACAAGGCTCATGACGAAGTCCATGTCGTGTTCGACGATAAGCACGGCCATGCCTTCCGACTTCAGGCGCCGCAACAGGTCCGACAGCGCCTGCTTTTCCTTCAGGCGCAGGCCGGCGGCCGGCTCGTCGAGGAGCAGCAGGCAGGGGTCGGAAGCCAAGGCACGGGCGATTTCGAGGATGCGTTGCTGGCCAAGTGCCAGGCTGCCGGCTTCGACATGCATGTACTCGCCGAGACCGACGCGCTCGACCTGGATCGCAGCTTCGCGCAGGATGCGGGCCTCTTCAGCACGATCAAGACGCCAGGCGGCCGGCAGGACGCTCTTGCTGCCACGCATGTGGGCGCCGATGGCGACGTTTTCGAGGACGCTCATGTTGGGTAGCAAGCGAACATGCTGGAAGGTCCGGCTCATGCCCAGCGCCGCGATTTCCCGCGAGCTGTGGCCAGCCACCGGTTTGCCGCGGAACAGTACCTCGCCGGAAGTCGGCGTATCGACACCGGAGAGCTGGTTGAACATCGTGCTCTTGCCGGCGCCGTTCGGGCCGATCAGCGCCAGGATTTCGCCGGCCTCGACATGCAGGCTCATGTTGTTGTTGGCGACCAGGCCACCGAATTTGCGTGTCACCGCCTTGGCTTCGAGGATAACCTCGCCCTGCGGCGGCTGTACCTTCCTTGCCAGGGGTTCGGCCGAAGCATCGACCACCTTGGCTTCGACGCGCACCGGCACCAGGCGGGCCAGCAGGGGCCACAAGCCTTCACGGGCCCGGTGCAGGAGGATGACCATCATCAGGCCGAAGACGATGGTTTCGTAATTGCCGGCCGAGCCGAACAGCTTGGGCAAGATGTCACCCAGCCACTGCTTGAGCACGGTGATCACGCCGGCGCCGACCAGGGCGCCCCAGACCTGCCCGGCGCCGCCAACGACGGCCATGAACAGGTACTCGATGCCGATGTGCAGGCCAAACGGCGTCGGGTTCACGAAGCGCTGCAGGTGGGCATAGAGCCAGCCGGCGGCACAGGCATGCAAGGCGGCAATGACGAAGATCACCATGCGGGCGCGCGAGGTATCGACGCCCATTGCTTCGGCCATCACCATGCCCCCCTTCAATGCCCGGATGGCACGGCCTTCGCGGGAATCGAGCAGGTTCCGGGTGGTGAACAGGGCGGCCAGCACGAAGGCCCAGACCAGGTAGTAGTAATAGCGGTTATCGAGCAACTCGAAGCCGAAGATGTTGACCGTCGGCAAGTTGGAGAGGCCGGCATGCCCGCCGAGGAATTCCATGTTGCCGAACAGGAAGAACAGGCTGATGCCCCAGGCCATGGTGCCGAGTGGCAGGTAGTGGCCGGAGAGCTTGAGCGTGAAGGAGCCGATGATCACCGCGACCGCCGCCGTCAGCAGCAGGCCGACGACCAGCGCCGCCCACGGCGAACCGCCGGCAAAGCCGATCCACGAAGGCAGTTCGCTGGAGGTCGTAAGCCAGGCCGTGGTGTAGGCGCCGAGGCCGACGAAAGCTGCCTGCCCGAAGGAAGTCAGGCCGCCGACACCGGTCAGCAGGACGAGGCCGAGGGCGACCAGGGCCGAGAGGCCGACGTAGTTGAGCAGCGTGACATAGAACTCCGGCAGGACCAGCGGCGCCAGCAGCAGGGCGCCGAGGAAGACGGCCAGCACCAGGCGCGGGCTGATCCAGCCGTCGCGCCGCGCCGTCGTCACGACATGGGCTGTTTCCTCTTCCTCGACGTGATGGGTTTTCCAGGAAAGCCAGATCAGGACGGGGATGATCAGCGTGAAGACCAGCACATCCTTGAAGGAACTGGCCCAGAAGGAGGAGAAGGACTCAAGCAGGCCGACGATGATGGCCCCTGCCGCGGCGAGCGGATAGCTGGCCAGACCGCCGATGATGGCGGCGACGAAGCCCTTGAGGCCGATCAGGAAGCCGCTGTCGTAGTAAATCGTGGTCAGCGGGGCGACGAGCAGGCCGGACAGCGTACCGATCAGGGCGGCGAAGAAGAAGGTCTGGCGACCTGCCAAAGCCGGCGAGATGCCCATCAGGCGGGCACCGTTACGGTTGATGGCAGTGGCGCGCAGTGCCTTGCCGGCCAGGGTGCGGTCGAAATACAGGTAGAGACCGACGATCAGCGCCAGGGAAACGAGCAGCACGACCAGCGTGTGACCGCCGATCATCAGCGAGCCGACTTCGATCTGGGCATCGCTGAACGGCGTGGTGCGCGACCCTTCCGGCCCGAAGATGAGCAGACCGAGGCCGACCATCAGCAGGTGCAGGGCGACCGAGATGATGAGCAGGATCAGCACCGGCGCTTCGGCGACGGGCTGGAAGGCAATGCGGTAAAGCATCGGCCCCATCGGCACGACGATGGCCAGCGCCAGTACGGCCTTGACCAGGTGCGGCAGTTCGGCCAAAGGCAGGAACCAGAGCAGGCCGGCGACGGCCACCGGGTAGGCGATGTTCCGGATCAGCGACTTGCCGAACTGGCGACGGCCGGGCTGACTGTCGATGATGTCGGCGGCCAGGGTCAGCACGCCGGCGCCTAGCAGCAACCAGACCGTGCCGGGATACTGGCCGGCCTCCAGGGCCGCCATGGTAAGCGCTCCCCAGGCGAGGAATTCGCCCTGGGGAATGAAGATGATCCGGGTGACGGCAAAGACCAGGACCAGCGCTAGTGCCAGCAGGGCATAGACGGCACCGTTGGTGACACCATCCTGGGCCAGCAGGGCGAAGATTTCAGTATCCATAAAGGACTCCAGTGCGACCACTGCGGTCGACGATCAATACTCGGCAACAATCGGGCAGGGCGCCGCAGCGCCCTGCCCGCGTCGTCAGACAGCGATACCGCGCTCCCGCGCCATGGTCATGGCGGTATCCTCGATCATGTCTTCCTGACCGCCGACCATGCCACGCCTACCCAGTTCGACCAGGATGTCGCGCGCCGGGACGCCGTACTTGACGGAGGCGCGCTTGGCGAAGAGCAGGAAGGAGCCATAGACGCCGGCATAACCGAGCGTCAGTGCGTCGCGGTCGATGCGGATCGGGAAGTCCATCATCGGGACGACGAGGTCTTCGGCGACGTCGGTGATCTTGGCGACATCGACACCGGTCTCGATGCCCATCAGGCTGCACACGGCGATGAGCACTTCCATCGGCGTATTGCCGGCCCCGGCGCCGAGGCCAGCCGCGGCTGCGTCGATACGGTTGGCGCCGACTTCGATGGCGGCGATGGAGTTGGCAACGCCCATGGCCAGGTTGTGGTGGCCGTGGAAGCCGAGTTCGGTTTCGGGCTTGAGGGCGGCACGTACGGCACCGAGGCGTTCCTTGACGCCGTCCGGCAGCAGGTGGCCGGCCGAGTCGGTGACGT